>NZ_CP162495.1:1367230-2734460 GCF_040939125.1 Clostridium sp. BJN0013 | reverse complement strand
GGTAACCGCCAAGAGCCCGCAGGAATCCGCACAGACCGCCGCGGAGCAGCCGCTTCCCATGAAATTGGACGTCAAAATCGGTTCCATCCGTCCGGAGGGCAACGTCCGCGCCTTCGCGTCTATCAATCTGAATAACTGCTTTGCCATCCGCAACGTGAAGGTGGTGGACAGCAGCAAAGGGCTGTTCGTTGCCATGCCCAGCTATAAGGCCGGAAACGGCGAGTACAAGGATATCTGCTTTCCGGTCACCAGGGAATTCCGTGAGCAGCTGAATCAGGCGGTCATTGACGCCTATCATCAGGCTCTCACACAGAGCCAGGGCCAGAACCAGCAAAAGGCGGAAACGCCCCCTTTTGACCAGGCGCCGGAGCAGAATCCCGGCATGCAGATGGCGGGACTTTAAGCCCCGCCATCCTTGTTATTTAAAAACATTAAAAATATCGGAGGTAAATCAAAATGAAGAAAATCCTTAACAAAGTGAAATGCGGACTGTCGTCCCTTGTGAACAGCGTAAAGCATGGGTTGGAGAACATTGTGTGCAGAGTAAAGAACGAATTGGCCGTGCTGTCCGTGACCTCACATAATCTGCTCCGTTCCCAGCACGGGGAAGGCTTTGTCGATACGGCCATTAAGATATTAATGGCTGTGGTTATCGGCGCCCTGATTCTCGCCGGCCTCTACGCGCTGTTCGGTGAAACGATCCTGCCCACCCTGAAACAGCGTATCATGGACATGTTCAACTATGGAAACTGATCTGCCGCTTCTTTTACAGGGCGGCTTTTTTACTGCCCTGCTGGCGGCGGTCTCGGCATGGGATATCCGGAAGCGGGTTATTCCCGACACTCTCTGTCTTTGCATCGCCTTGACCGGGCTTTTTACTTTTAATCCGGTGAAGCTGCTCGGTATTCTCGCCGCCGTTCCCTTTTTAATTGCCGCCCTTTTGTTCGGCGGCATGGGCGGCGGGGATATTAAGCTCATGGCGGCAACAGGGCTGGTGCTTGGACTTCAGAAAAGCGTAGCCGCCGTAATCACGGGCCTAACGGCTATGCTGGTATTTCACGCATTCTGTTTTATTTATCAAAAGTCGCGTGGGAGGGATTCTCTAAAGGCATACCCCCTCGCGCCCTTTTTATCTCTCGGCTGCTTCGCAGCATACTTTTTGATTTAAGGAGGAACACCCTATGAGCTTTCTGAAAAACCGCACGGTGCTTGGTGTAATCTGCATCGTGCTTTCTCTGCTGATTTGCTTTGCTCTGACACCTCTGTTCAACCAGAGCATGGCACAGAAAACCTCCATTGTCCGGGTGGTAAAGGACATCAAGAGCGGCGATCAGATCACCAAGGATATGGTACAGACCGTGGAGGTGGGCGGCTACAACCTGCCGGAGAATGTAATCCGACAGAGTGAAAACGCGGTCGGCAAATATGCCAAGGCGGATCTGGCATCCGGCGATTACATTCTCACCGCAAAGCTGTCGGATAACCCGGCTTCGGAAAACGCTTATCTGTATAACCTGAACGGCGAAAAGCAGGCCATTTCCGTCAGCATTAAAAACTTTGCGGAAGGTTTGTCCGGCAAGCTGATCTCCGGCGATATCGTCAGCGTTATCGCCCCTGACTATAGAGGCCAAGGCTCCACCGTGATCCCGCCCGAGCTGACCTATGTGGAGGTCATCGGCGTAACCGCAAGCACCGGCTATGACACCGATCAAAGCGAAGCTGGAGCCGATTCGTCCGTAAAGGATGAAGATGAGAAGCAACTACCTGCCACGGTCACCCTGCTGGCTTCTCCGGAGCAGGCGAAAATCCTTGCGGAACTGGAGGCGGGCGGTAAGCTTCATCTGTCCCTTGTGTACCGCGGAAGCAAAGAAAACGCCGCTAAATTTACCGAACTTCAGGACAAGGTGATCGAAACCATGTATCCGAAACCCGCGGAGCAAAAGACAGAATCTACCCCGCAGGAGGGTACAACGGAACCTGAAAAAACCACACCTGAAAGCGGGGAGAAATAGATGCTCAACTTTATGAAAGGGAGCATCTTCTCCCGCAAACAATCCGAGGCTGTGCCGCAGGAGCCGGAACAGGAGGTTAAGGTGCTGGCGGTATGGGGAAGCCCCGGCAGCGGGAAAACGACAGTCAGCGTCCGGCTCGCCAAATATCTGGCCGATCACAAACGCAATGTCGCGCTGCTGCTGTGCGATATGACCGCACCCATGCTGCCCTGTATTTGTCCGCCTGCCGAACTGGAGTGCGAACGCTCCCTCGGCAGCATTCTCGCAGCGACCCATATCACAGATATCCTTGTCAAACAGAATTGCATTACCCATAAAAAGATAGGCCACCTGACCATGATCGGCATGCTGAAGGGTGAGAACGTGTTTACCTACCCGCCCTACACCCAGGAGCTGGCGTCCGAGCTGATCGACCATCTCCGGGACATCGCGCCGTATGTCGTCATTGACTGCGGAAGCGCCATCGCCCATGATATCCTGTCGGCGGTTTCTCTGCTGGAGGCCGACACGGTACTGAGGCTGGTCAACTGCGACCTGAAATCCATCAGTTATCTGTCCAGCCAGCTCCCGCTCTTAAAGGACCAGAAATGGGACGCAGATAAGCAGTACAAGGTGGCGTCCAATGTGAAATTCAATCAAGCCGGCGAGCACATCGAGCAAGTGCTGGGCAGCGTGGCGTTTAATATTCCGCACTCGGATGAACTGGAAAACCTGGCTCTTGCCGGGAACCTGCTGGGAGAGCTGGCGCTCAAGGACAGCAGGGGTTTCCGCGCGGAGATCGCCAAAATCGCAAAGGAGGTGTTCGGTGTATGAACCGGAAAAATCGCAGGCCGGATACCGCCAACACTCTGGCACAGGCGAGTGAGAAATCACATACCATCGACATGACAGGCAGCCAAAGCCTGTTTTTTTCCTCCGGTGGGAACACCAGGGAATTCAGCTCGGCGCTTCATGAAGTACAGGAGTATATCTCAAGCAAATACGCCACACTGATCACCGACGGAGGCACAGAGGAAGTCAAGGCACAGGTCAAGCGTTACATCGCCAAATATGTTCAGGATTACCGTATCACCATTGCTGGTATGACACAGCCGCAGCTTGTGGACTCCCTGTACACCGAAATGGCGGAGTTTTCGTTTCTCACCAAATACATTTACGGGAATGGTATCGAGGAAATCGACATCAATGCATGGAACGACGTGGAGGTTCAGTACAGCAGCGGTATCACAAAGAAGCTGGACGAGCGCTTTGACAGCCCGGAGCATGCCATCAACGTAGTGCGCCGTATGCTTCATGTGTCCGGGATGGTGCTGGACAACGCCAGCCCCGCGATCTTGGGGCATCTTTCTAAAAACATCCGTATCGCCGTGCTGAAAACCCCTCTGGTGGATGAAGATGTGGGCGTGGCGGCAAGTATCCGTATCGTGAACCCTCAATCTATGAAAAAGGGGGATTTCATTCACGGCGGAACCGCCACGGAACCCATGCTGGACTTTTTAGCGGAATGCCTGCGGTATGGAATCTCCATCTGCGTGGCGGGAGCCACCAGCTCCGGTAAAACCACACTGGCAGGTTGGCTTCTGACCACCATTCCCGACAACAAAAGAATATTCACCATCGAAAACGGTTCCCGCGAACTCGCGCTGGTACGCCAGAAGGACGGCAAAGTCGTAAACAGCGTCATCCATACGCTGACCCGCGACAGTGAGAATGAACGGCAGCGCATCGACCAGACCGAGCTGCTGGATATGTCCCTCCGCTTCAATCCCGATATCCTCGTCGTAGGCGAGATGCGCGGAGCTGAGGCTAACGCCGCGCAGGAAGCGGCCCGGACCGGCGTCGCGGTGCTGACCACCATTCACTCCAACTCCTGCGAAGCGACCTACCGCAGGATGGTCTCGCTCTGCAAGCGCGCCGTTGACATGTCCGACGAAACGCTCATGGGCTATGTAACAGAGGCGTATCCCATTGTCGTGTTCTGCAAGCAGCTCGAAAACAAGCAGCGCCGCGTCATGGAAATCATGGAATGCGAGATCCGTCCGGACGGCAGCCGGAATTTCCGCCCGCTCTTTCGGTACGACATCACCGAAAACCGCCTGGAGGATGGCAAATTCATCATAAGCGGACAGCACTGCGTGGTGCAGGGTATCTCAAAAAGCCTGCAAAAGCGGTTTTTAGAGAATGGGATGCCGCAGGATACCATGAAAAAAATTCTTAAGATGGGAGGTGACAGGCAATGACCGCAATCCTTTTAACAGCCTGTATCGGCCTGATTGCCGGTGCTTTTTTTATCCTTGGGCTTTCGCCGCTGGAATTCACGGACGGACTGTTTGGCTTTCTGACACGGAAAAACAAAAGCATCCGGGCGGAAATCAACGAAGCCGCGCAACGGAAAAAGCTGTCCTTCTTCCGCAGGGAAATCGCGGAGGTGCGGGAGATACTCAGGCTGACCGGAAGGAGCTCCCGTTTCTCCATGATCTGCGCGGCTTCCCTTCTCCTTTTCGCGGTCGGAGCCGCCATCGCCATCCTGCTGGAGAATGTGTTTCTTGTACCTGTGATGGCTGTGGGCCTGATGTTCCTGCCATTCTGGTATGTCCGCCTGACTGCGACGCACTACAAAAACAGCGTTGCCGCGGAACTGGAGACGGCACTTTCCATCGTTACCTCGGCCTACCTCAGAAACGAGGATATCCTTACGGCGGTGGATGAAAGTGTCCAATACCCTGACCTACGGACAGTAAATTTATATAAAATTCCATTAAAGTATAATGATTGATGTTGATGTTTATACTCAAGGATTTAATCATATTCCTAATTGATTATTATTGAATAAATTGATTAAAATGTAAGTATAAATTTATACTTATAACAGTGTTTTATGTCAATGTAAATAAAAGGAACTAATATTCATATAATGTAAAAGCAATTTTTAAATAATAGGTATTTCTTAAAGAATAATAACATCTTTTGAACCATTTAACTCCAGCCCTAAATAAGCTGTAGATTCTTACCTGTTTGTCTCTCAATGTTTTTGTAGCCCCAATAAGTTTATTTTTCTTATCTTTTGTACAAGATGTTCCAAGGGTTATCATCCAGCAGTAAGCTATACAAATGCATAAATATAAGGTTCTTGCATACTGGATATTATGTGTCCAGGTACCTTCTAAATTGAACCCACCAGATTTAAAATCTTTAAACATTTCTTCTATATCAAATCTTTTTTTATATTCTCTAATTGAAAAGGTCTGTTCTAAATTATTTGCTATGAACCAGGTATCATCAGAACTTTCTGCCCTGCAGACTGCCAGATTGCATATATATTTTTTAGATGTTAATTTTACATTGTAAAAGTGTCTTGTCTTTCCCTTTAAAGGTATTATATTTCCCAGCTTTTTTATATTTGGTTTACCGCATATTGATATTTTTAAATTTTTTGTACACCTGATACAATACTTGAATTTTAAAGTCTTATCTATAAACTTAAACAAATCGACACTTTTAAATCCCCTGTCTGCTAAAATTGTAACATCAAAATTATAGGGAACTACTATTTTATGTATAAAATTAAGTCCTTGTTTAATATACTTGAAATCTTTACTTCCCTCATCTTTATATAAGAACATCTTATACCACAGGGGAACTGCCCTTCTTCCCACTTTTAAAGAAAACTGTAATATAACAAATTTATCTATAATAGTTGTGTGATCAAAAATTATATATATTTTCTTTGAATGACTTTTATACTTTTGTAGTAACCTATATGCGAAGAATTCATATATTTTCTCACAATTAATAGCCTTGTTAGTTAAAAATCTTCTCAATCTTTTAATTTTACTTTCTTCTGTACCTGAAGAATAGGAATCCTTCAGCTCTTGAGATATTTTGGATAATATAACTGACTGTGAAACTATTATTCCTACAACTATAGCTATTAAGTTATTTAAACGGTATGATGATAAAATTATCATTTTTTCTAGTATTTTTTTTAATTCTGTAGTAATATATTCTTGATCATTGATCATAATAAGCCACCTTTTCTAGTAAAATTGTGCTGCAAATCAATTTTATACTATGAATTGGTGCTTTTTATTATTTTCAGAATATTTCTATACAAATTTTAATTCCCATTTATATGGTTATTAGCTGTCCGTAGGTTAGGTCCAATACCTTAATCCGCCTGTCAGGAGCGTTTTTGCGGAATTTTTGACGCAGGTAAAACTCATTAACCCCGATGTGGAGGCGGCGCTTCATGTCATGAAGCCAAAAATCGAAAACGAGGTGTTCCATGAGTGGTGCGACGCTATTGCCGCCTGCCAGTATGACCGCAGCCTCAAGACAACGCTGACGCCGATTGTTTCAAAGCTCAGCGATATGCGGATTGTCAACGCGGATCTGGAATACCTGGTGTCGGAGCCGCGCAAGGAATTCATCATCATGGCGATGATGGTAGCCGGGAACATCCCCGTGATGTATTTCCTCAACAAGAGCTGGTACCATACGCTGATGCACACCGTGGTGGGACAGATTATCCTCGCGGTCTGCGCGGCCGCGATCTTTATCTCAGCCGCGCGCGTTATCAGACTGACCCGGCCCATTGAGTACAGGAGGTGACGCGGATGATGAATCAACTGTTTTTTACAGGAATTCTTCTCGCCCTGGGCCTGTTTCTCATTTTGGCGGACAGGCTGAAGCTCCCGACCATGAGGACTGCCAAAGCCATGCTGGGCGCCGGAAAAGCGGACAAAAAAGCTGCAAAGACCGTGGACGCCTGGCTCATGTCAAAAGCGGTAAAGCTGTCAAAATACATCCGGATGGATGAGTACAAGCACAGCAGGATGGCAAACGTCCTCAAGGCGGCGGGAATTTCCATGACGCCGGAGGTGTATTCCGCCTATGCCCTTACAAAAGCGGGAGCAATCATGCTGGGGGTAATCCCGTGCCTGATTCTGCTTCCGCTGCTCTCGCCGGTGCTGATCATCCTTTCCGTGCTGACCTATTTCAAAGAGATCCGGAAAGCCGACGAGCGGCTCCGGAAAAAGCGGGACCAGATCGAGGGAGAACTGCCCCGGTTTGTCGCTACCGTTGAACAGACACTCAAGGCCAGCCGCGACGTTCTGGCGATGATCGAAAATTACAAGAAAAACGCCGGTCCCGCCTTCGCCCGCGAACTGGATGTGCTGACGGCGGACATGCGCTCATCTTCCTATGAGGCGGCGCTGACAAGGTTTGAGGCGAGGCTCAATTCCCCGATGCTTTCCGATGTGGTCCGAGGGCTGATCGGCGTCCTGCGGGGCGATAACGGCGCCGTGTATTTTCAGATGCTGGCGCATGACTTTAAAGCATTGGAATTGCAGCGGCTGAAAGGTCAGGCGCAGAAGATCCCGCCGAAGATCCGGGTATATTCGTTTATCATGCTTCTGTGCTTCCTGCTCACCTATCTGGCTGTCATTGCCGTGCAGATCCTGGATTCTCTCGGCAATATGTTTTAGAAGGAGGAACTCTCATGAATATGGATCAAAAGAAACTGGAGAAAAAGCTGCGGGAAAAGATAGAGGCAAATTACCGTTCCTATATCCAGCAGCTTCAGACCAAACCGGCATCCGACCTGATCGAGCAGGTCGGGGAAATCGCCGCGGCAAAGCTCGTATACGAAGAACTCATGGACGGCTGTGATCCGGAATACACGGAATACCTGCTGCGCTTTGAAAACCCGCTGCAGGTTGTGCGGGATCAGTGGCTGAATGAACAGAATGTTTCCCATGACGAGGAAATGAGTCATGTTCTCTGGAACATTGTTGACAAGGGGGATGCCGAGCAAATATACGAGCTGGACGAAGCCTTCCGTCCGCCCGAGCAGGAGGTGCGCCTATGCTGAAGCTGCTCCGCTCCCGTCGCGGCGAGGGTTATATCGACACGGCGGTGCTTGTGCTGTGCGTGATGATGGTCATCGCGGTGGCGGTCAGCGTCCTGCCGGTGTTTGTGACCAAGAACCAGCTGGACACCTATGCCTCGGAGCTGTGCCGGGAAGCGGAAATCGCCGGGCGCGTCGGCAGTGAAACCACCCTCAGGGCGCAGGTCCTTACCGAAGAAACCGGCCTTGCTCCGGACATTTCGTGGTCAAAGACCGGAAGGCTTCAGCTTAATGAGGAATTTACCGTGACAGTCAGCACAAAGGCGGATATCGGAGTGTTCGGGGGGTTCGGGAGCTTCCCTGTCACCCTGAAGGCGCAGGCAAGCGGCAAGAGCGAGGTGTACTGGAAATGAGAAAAATATATGGTATAATCAGGAATAAGGGAGGTACATCCTTCCCGCTCATCGTCGCGGTGACCCTTGCCCTTTTGATTATCTTCTGCGGTATCTCCGAATACATCCGCCTGATGATCATTGCCCAGGGTGTTCGTGACGCGGTGCAGTCCGCCGTGATTTCGACAGTTAACGACAACTACAGCGAGGTGTACCACGGAGTCCGGGAGGGCTACAGCGGAGCCTATCAGCCCTCTGCCGATGATTTTAACGAAAGCCTTGATTATGGCGATATATATAAGAGGCTGGATAAGGTGCTGGGGCTTCGCTCGGAAAACGGAAGCCATGTGAAATATGCCGGGAATGCGATTGAGTTCCGCCTGTCGGATCTCTCCGTCGACCTTGAAAACATGCCCTTCGCCCCCGCAGATCCCGACAATTCCAAATGGTTTCTGGCCGACGCGGCCGTAAAGCTGGAGGTTCCGGTGTCCTTTTGCGGACAAAGCCTGCCTCCCATGAGGATAAATCTCAAGGCGCAGGTCAAATATATGCCTTTATTTTAACTGTTTCCGGATTGGCCATAGACTTCCGGAAACTTCTGTAGTATGGTGTGGTTGAAAAAACAACACCAGAAACAATTGAAAAGGAGGTAACCCTTTATGAAACTTACCGACAGAGCAAAGAAACGGCTAACCATCGCCGGCCTCGGCGTGGTGTGCATAGTTCTTGTTATAGCGATAGCCTCACAGTTTAAAACGGAGGAACCCAGGGATGCGGCCCTTCAGCCTTCCTCACCTGCATCGGATGTGGTCAGTCCCGGTACTCCCGGCACAGATTCATCCGGTACACAGGAGGTAAACGCTAACCCCATCGATTCATCCGAGGTGCCTGATCAGTCTACGGACACCGGCAATTCCACCGGGACTGATCAGAGTATTCAGTCTGAGGTTACAAAGCCTCCGGAGCCGTCGCAGGAAGCAAAAACCAACCCCTCCCAAAAGCCAGATGGTGAAAAAGTGGATAAATCCACTCCGGCGGCAACAAAGCCGGATAGCAATACATCTTCGTCAACGCCAAAATCAGGTGACAAAAATGATAAAGGGCAGGTGTGGGTGCCAGGATTCGGCTGGGTAGACAATAGTGGAGATAATGTGGGCACTAAAGCGGATGATATGTATGAAAACGGCAACAAAATCGGAGACATGGACTGACAGCTAATAAAATAAGCAGGAGAAGCAGAGCAGAAATGCTGTGCTTTTTTGCGTTGAAAGGAGGAATCCCATGAAACGAGTGCTCGGTGTTTTTTTATCGCTTGTATTGCTGCTGACATTATTAGCTCCTGTTACTGCTCATGCTGATAGTATCGGGGACGGGAATGTGGATGGAGGCGGCGGAGGGATGGGTAACGGCACAGGCACCGATTACTGGAATACCGGCGATGAGGGCGTAAGGGTGACGGTTATCCGGGTAAGCGACCATGCGGTAGTAACAGCACCGATTGATTTAACCAACAAAACACCCGTAAGTTCGATAATCCATTTCGGGAAAGTCAGTAAGATGCAGTACACGAACGGAAGATCTTTATCACCTGTACAGGGTGCATATCACTATACGAATCCAACCCAGCCGCTTCCGAAAATTATCAGCACTTCCAGCGGAAACGGCAATATTGAAGCCATTAAAAGCTATTTCACCGACGAGCAGGTTATCCGGAGCATCGTCGGACTCACGGGAATGAATTTCGATGTTTTAATAAACGGGCAGTACCGGCTGCTCCTGGAACCCATTGCCTACATGACTTTCGGAGGGATCAAGTATGCAATGACCGCCACCGAAGCCGCGCTTTTTGACCGGCAGCTGGACGGCGGACTGCGGAGCAAGATGGTGTCTCTCAGTCATAAAAACCTGCCTCTGGCGATGTTTCTGGAAACTCCGGATCTTGGTTATCCCGCCTGGGGTGGTTCCACAACCAAAGCCGCGTCCGACGCGGATATTATCTCATCCCTTGGGCTCGGTATTGTGCGTTTCAACGACGCGGAACCGGAGCCGCCTGAAATAGCCGCGTCTGATTATGAATACAGGGTCAATACCGAGGTAATCACCTCGGTGACCGTGAGTGGCGGTCAGGCAGATCCCGATCAGCCCGTCACAGTGAAGTTTACAATCGGCGGTCAGACCTATACCGTAAGCGGTGTGTATTATCCGGAAGGCGACAGCCAGCTGGTGTGGGTGCGTTGGAAGACTCCGTCGACACCTCAGACTATGCGGATTAACGTATCGGTGACCGGACATGGCACCGCAAGCCAGGGAACCATTACCGCAAAGATTGTGGATCTCTCCGGCAACGATCCTCCGAATCCGGTGGCCGATGACCGGAATAGTTCCTATACCGCGCCATCCGTGCCGAACAAAGCGCAGAAAACCTCGGCATCATGGGGCGTATGGCGCCCGCGATGGCATTCCAATTGGGTATGGATTGGGACGGATGAGGACGGCTTCTGGTCCGACCAGGGATGGTGGGAGTTGGACTGGCTTGCGTATACCGCCAGCCTTTCGGCTTCCATGAGCGTTGTTCCGGACGCAAAAGATCCCACCGCGTCAGGAAAAACGATGAGAAGCGGGTATGGGATCAATCAGGCCGTTACCGCCAACGTCAGTACGAATCAATCCTCGGCGGTAACCGACGCACAGAACGCGGTTACCTATTTCCCCGAATTCCAGTACAATACCTATTGGCGGCTGTTGGAACGCACACAGACCGGATACAGCTCCAAATTTGAGTTCGCGCCCAACAAATACTCAACCTACAAGCGGCGGACGCATTTCACTCCCATATGGATGCCGGACGGAAGTTATACGCCGTATACATGGCTTATCGACTGCTGGACTCCGGTTGGCATGCTCTCCATGAACCTCACCGATTCGGTGACTATCGGGGGAAGCCTTTGGGATGACTGGCATATCGCGCCTGTAAGACCATAACCAACAGAAAAGAAACAGGACCGCAAGGCACAAAGTCTTGCGGTTTTTTTCTATGCAAAATTAATTTTGAAAGGTGGTAATCTTATGAAACTGAAAAGAATCCTGCCTATCCTTTTCGTGGTATTGCTTCTGACATGCATGTTCAGCGTAACTGTAGATTTGTATTTTACACGCTCTCAAATATCAGTTATTATTTCAAATTAATTTAACCACTAGAATGAAAAAAGGATAAAAGAATATGAGAAATATATCTAACATTCTTTTATCCTTTGTTTTTGATATAAAATAAGAAATGGAGAAGCCACCGATCAAAGTTACTTCTCCAAATCTGAATAGAACTATAAAGATAGTTCAAACCAATAATATTATGATAATAGATTTTACAGTAAATTTCAATAATTATGATGATAGGATTTTAAAAAATTATTCAATTATTATTTATACTTGTCCAAAGTGTGGCGCAAAACATTCCTTAACTAGACATGGCTGCTACGAAAGAAATGTCTTCCTTATTGATGAATTTGACAATATACAAGATAGAAAGATGCTTATTTTAAGGGTTAAATGCTCTTCATGTAGGAGCACTCACGCTATTTTGCCCAATGATATTATACCTTATTGTATTTATTCTTTTTCATTTATTTTAAAGGTTCTAACAGCATATTATTCTAAGCAGCATAAAGTTAAGGAAATAAGTTCGAATTTCTCTATTTCTTTTCAAGTCATTTATGTGTTTATATCAAAACTTTCATCATTTCTTAATTCTTGTAAATCTGTTTTAAGAAGCCTAAGCTCCTCCATGGCTTCTACTCTAGATGCGATAGTACCCGCAATTGCCAACTATCAATTGAATGGGAACTTTTTATACCAATATTTCTTTAACTCTCAGTGGATATTTCTAATGCTTAAGTTTCAAAATGTTTTACCTCGTCCAATTTATATTGGGGGCTTCTACTGAGTACTTTTTCCAACCCACATAACTCTTGAATAGAATTTGATAGCTTGTCCTGGTAATATCAAATCAAATATATTTTAAGGAGGTTTTTCATTGTGAAAGATAAAGGAAAACAAGCCATAGCTCTTTTTAGATTCTCTTTAATAGCTCCTTTAGTAAATGAAACTTATGAAGCTGCTTCTAAAAATCAATTTTTTAGAGATATTGCGTCTAAAGAACATACTTTACCAAATGGACATAACATTAAAATTTCCTCTGGAACCATAAAAAAGTGGTTTCTAAATTATAAACATGGTGGTTTTGATGCACTTATACCTAAGGCGAGAGCCGATGTAGGACAACCTAGAAATATTGATGCTAATGCTATTGCAAAAATTCATGAATTAAAAGAAAGATTACCCTATATAACAGGAAGCTTAGTTTATCAAAAGCTTATTGAAGAAGGATATGTTAAAGAGAGTAAAACTTCTTTAGCAACAGTTTTAAGATACATAAGGGAAAATAACTTGAAAAGAAGCCAATTAGCTCCTGTAGATAGAAAAGCTTATGAAATGGAGTTTGCAAACGATTGTTGGCAGTCAGACACTTCCTATGGCCCTATTATTAAGGTTACTGGACAACAAAAGAAGAAAACTTTCTTGATAAGCTTTATCGATGATGCCTCCCGGCTAATACTTCATGGTGAATTTTTTTTTCAAGACAATGCGGTGAATATGCAGACTGTATTTAAAAAAGCTGTTTCAAAATATGGAATTCCTAAAAGACTATTTGTAGATAATGGAGGAACCTATAAAAATGATCAGTTACAGCTAATTTGTGCTTCTTTAGGAATTGAGTTAATTCATACAAAGGCTTACAGTCCAGAGTCAAAAGGTAAAATAGAAAGGTCCTTTAGAACTATAAAAGATAACTGGATGAATGGCATCAATTGGAATGATTACACTTCGTTAGAAGCCTTAAATATAGATTTCAATAAATACTTAAATGAGAAATATATCAATTGTATTCACTCCTCTTTAAGTATAACCCCTAGAGAAAGATATATTCAAGATATGGATAAAATGAAATTTATACCACATGAAGAATTAGATAACCATTTTCTACATCGAGTAAGTAGAAAGGTTAGTAATGACGCTACAATTAAATTAAATTGTCTTCAATTTGAAGTTCCTGCAAAGTATATAGGGCAAAGAATTAATTTAAGGTACTCACCTATAGATTTAAATAAGGCATTCATTTTTGACAAAGACAATAATATATGCGATACAGTTTATCCATTAAAAAAGGTTGATAATTCAAAGATTAAGAGAAATGTTATAGATTATTCTAAAGTCAATGGAGGAGAATAAAATGTATAAAGCTTATTGGGGAATGGAGTTTAATCCCTTTGAGAAAGGCTTAAGCGAAAAAAACTTTTTTCAATCTCAAGATTTTTCACAGGCAATGTCACGATTAGAGCATCTTAAAAATATTAAAGGAATAGGACTATTTACAGGTCAGTCAGGCATAGGAAAGACCTATACTTTACGATGTTTTACAAATTCATTGAACTCAAATTTATACAAAGTTATTTATCTAACACTATCTACTGTTACAGTATTGGAATTTTATAAATCCCTCGCCTACGGCTTAGGTGTAGAAATCTATTCAAAGAAAATAGATCTGTTTAAAGCAATCCAGGAAAGAATTATTTCATTATGTAGGGATAAAAAAATCACACCTGTAATTATTGTAGATGAGGCACAATACTTGAAAACAGAGGTTTTAAATGACCTTAAATTACTATTAAATTTTGATATGGACTCTAGAAATTATGCTGTGCTAATACTTTGCGGACAACCTCTTTTAAACAACATACTTTCAAAACAAATCCATGAAGCCTTAAAACAAAGAATTGTAATTAACTATAACTATGAAGGAATATCCAAAGAAGAAGTTATTGAGTATATTTCTTCAAGGCTAAAGCTTTGTGGAGTGTTCACTGAAATATTTAACGATAACGCTTTAGAAGCTGTAAATTCTTGTTGTAATGGTTCTACAAGAATACTAAATTTTCTTATTGAAAAATGTTTAATGATAGGCTATCAAAAAAACTTAAAAGTTATTGATACAGAAACAGTAATGTTAGCGCAAAATGAGATAAATCTTATTTAATTGAGGAATTCGTAAATAAAGTACCTTTGTTTCCATAATAGATATATTAAACTTTGAAGAAATACACAATTTATTAGAGCAGTTATCTGCTCTTTTTCTTATATAGGTTAAATTTGCTTGCAAAAGTTGGTTAATTTATTGTGATTAAAGGATATTCTATTGTGAAAATCTATATTGGGCCAGGATAAAATAGTTTGAAAAAAGTAGGAGAAAACAAAGTGTAAATCAACACGTAAAGCCATTCGCAGAGTAACACAAAGTGACAGCCAAGGCCTTTTACGTGTCATTGACGAGCTGCATAAGGAAAATACAACTGTTGCCAACAGTATTGCCGATCATATAGACAGTATTAAGGACAGCAATCTTGGTCAACTGTTATTTTCAGACGGTACTACTATTCAGTCCATCAGCCTTGATAAACAGCTGAACATCATACAAGTGGCGGACTTGGTTCTTCCGGATGCAGAAACGAATTTTAAGGAATATACAACTGTGGAGCTTTTAAGTGTAGCCATTCTAATTGTTATAAGCACCTTTGCCCTTGATTTCATTCACTCCGACAGAAGTGTATTCAAAATTGTGGACTTGGATGAAGCATGGAGCTTTTTGCAGGTGTCACAGGGTAAGACACTTTCCAACAAGCTTGTAAGGGCTGGCCGTGCCATGAATGCCGGTGTTTATTTTGTAACGCAGAATGCAGACGATTTACTTGACGAAAAGATGAAGAACAATATAGGCCTCAAATTTGCATTTCGCTCCACGGATATCAATGAGATAAAAAAGACACTGGAGTTCTTTGGAGTGGACAAGGAGGATGAGAATAACCAGAAACGATTGCGTGATCTTGAAAATGGTCAATGCCTAATCTCTGATCTTTATGGCCGTGTAGGTGTCATTCAGATTCATCCGGTATTTGAAGAACTTCTCCATGCCTTTGACACTCGCCCACCGGTTAAGAAAGAGGTGACCTAAATGCATTTTAAAAAGTTACAGATAAAAAGGATATGGAAAATCTTCATAGCTATCTTGTTGATCACTATAATATCCTTTCTTTTTTTAGCCTTTGTTGGAATTGTAGTGCATGCATCAGGTCTTGTAGATGATACGGTAAGTTCCAAGAATACTTACTCTAAATATCCTCTTGGCAATTATCAGCTTGATTTCTATGTGGATAATTCCTGGGACTGGCTGCCTTGGAATTGGACAGATGGCATAGGCAAACAGGTTATGTATGGACTATATGCAATCACCAATTTTATATGGACAATTTCACTCTATCTTTCCAATGCCACAGGGTATCTTGTGCAGGAAGCCTATTCACTGGATTTTATTTCTAAGACTTCAGATGCTATTGGGAAGAACATGCAGACTTTGGCAGGTATTTCGCCAAATGGCTTTCAAAGCTCCGGCTTTTATGTGGGATTTTTGCTGATTTTTATTCTGATAGTTGGAATATATGTTGCCTATGTAGGGCTTATCAAGAAAGAAACTACAAAAGCTGTCCATGCAGTTATTAATTTAGTTATGGTCTTTATACTGTCTGCTTCCTTTATTGCCTATGCTCCGGACTATATCAGTAAAATTAATGATTTTTCATCTGATGTAAGCAGTGCCAGTCTGTCTATTGGCGGAAAAATTGTCATGCCAAATTCGGAAAGCAAAGGCAAAGACAGTGTAGACATGATACGAGATAACCTGTTTTCCATACAGGTGCAGCAGCCTTGGCTTCTACTGCAGTATGGCAATTCTGATATAGATAAAATTAGGCAAAAGCGAGTTGAAAAGCTGCTGTCTGCGGACCCGGATAAAAACAACGGTAAAGATAGAGAAACGGTGGTAAAAGAGGAAATTGAGGACAAGAACAATATGAATCTAACTATAACAAAGACCATTACACGACTTGGTATGGTGTTTTTCCTGTTTATCTTCAATATAGGGATTTCCATATTCGTGTTTTTACTGACGGGTATCATGATATTTTCACAGATACTTTTTATAATCTATGCAATGTTTTTACCTATGAGTTTTCTACTGTCCATGATACCTGGTTTTGATAATATGGCAAAGCGTGCCATAATGAAGCTCTTTAATGTAATTATGACACGGGCGGGTATTACACTTATTGTAACTACTGCCTTCTCCATTTCCACAATACTTTATACCCTGTCGGAAGGTTTTCCATTTTTCCTGATTGCATTTTTGCAGATAGTCACATTTGCCGGCATTTATATGAAGCTTGGAGATCTAATGGGCATGTTCAACTTGCAGGCAAATGATTCCAAGCAAATGGAACACAGAATATTTAAGAAGCCTTATATGCTATTAAACCGTGGAACACGAAGACTCAAAAGGAAGATCGGCCGCATCCTTGTGGCTGGAACAACTGGTGCGGCAACTGGAGCCATGGCTGGTGCAGCAGTTTCTAAGAAATCTGGAAAATACCGAAAGACACAGCCTAGTCATAAACGTCCGGCCAGCAGCTCTGATATATCACTCGAAAATAAGCCAAGTTTTGGAGAGCGTGTCGGTGGGAAAGTTGGAGCGCTTGTGGATACGAAAGACCATATTGCAGATAAAGCAGGCCAAATAAAAGAGCAGGCAAAGGACTTGCCAGTCAATGCCCGTTATGCTCTGTACCATGGGAAAAAGCAAGTATCCGATAAGGTAGCAAAAAATGTGGATGGCTTCAAAAGTGGTGTGGCCCAGACACTAAAGGATAAAAAGCAGGAACGAGCAGAAAACAGAAATCTGCACCGAGAGACAATTGCCAAGCGCCGAATGGAGTTTGACAAGGCACGCCAGCAAAAGACAACAGAACAGCCAGAGAGACAGAAAACATCAACTTCTGCTCCGATACGTACTAGACCTGTAACATCTAATGGTATTTCTACAATAGACAGGGATAACATGAATCAAGCAAACTCATCTACTAATAGAACGACAACAAACAGTATTGAAAAGCCTGCTATGAACCGTCCTGTAGCCAGTACACCAAGGCCTATGGAAAGCCCAAAACCAGAAAATCATGTTCCTAGCAGAGAACTCTCTTATGAAAAAAGGAAAGAATCGGGGCTTGTTTCTCAAAAGCCGACTGTAAAGTCTGCAACCTTAAAGAATAACACACAGCAACGCCGAGAAATAAAGGAACAAGTAGTCAGCAGGCAGAAAGGACGTGAGAAATGAAGCTAAAGCATTTGATTGTCCTTGGTACTGTCTTTGCTGCCCTACTTTCTCTGCTTATTTTTGTTGCTGTCTTTATTTCTGACGAAGACAGTGGAAATGGGAGCGATGTTGATATTGCAGCTTCAAATTTGTCACAGGAAGTCCTGGCACACAAGCCTATGGTTGAAAAGTATGCCAGGGAATATGGAATTGAAGAATATGTAAGTTATTTGCTTGCCATTATGCAGGTGGAAAGTGGCGGACGCGGCGTAGATGTCATGCAGTCCATTGAATCCGCAGGAGTGTCGCAGAATTCCTTTTCTGTAGAGAAATCCATAAAGCAGGGCTGCAAATATTTTGCTACCTTGCTTAAGTATTCCAAGAAAAAAGGATGCGATATAAGTACTGTCATCCAATCTTATAACTATGGAGAAGGTTTCATAGACTACGTTGCTAGCCATGGCAAGAAGTACACCTTTGAACTTGCGGAGAACTTTGCAAGAGAAAAATCCAGTGGAAATAAAGTTACTTATACAAACCCTGTTGCTGTAAAGAAAAACGGTGGTTGGCGCTACAGCTACGGCAATATGTTTTATGTACCTCTGGTATCACAATATCTGACCGTTGCTCGTTTTGACGATGCCACAGTTCAGATAATTATGACAGAAGCGCTTAAATATCATGGATGGAAATATGTGTTTGGTGGTGACAATCCAAACACTTCCTTTGATTGCAGTGGACTTGTTAAGTGGTGCTTTGGAAAGGCTGGAATTAGACTTCCCAGGACAGCCCAGGAGCAATATGACATGACGCAACACATACCCCTATCGGAAGCAAAACCGGGTGATCTGGTGTTTTTTCATGGTACCTATAACGCAGGCACTTACATTACACATGTGGGCATCTATGTTGGAAACAATCGTATGTATAATGCAGGCAATCCTATAGGGTATGCCGACCTCACTACTTCATACTGGCAGAAGCATCTAGCCAGTGCGGGTAGAATCAAAAATAAATAGAAAGGAAAATTTGAGATATGAAAATATTGAAAAAGGAAAAGCATCCTAGCCCCAAAAAGGTACATGTTATGAAAGTTGGTACCCACAGGGAATCCGTTATTTTTTTGTGGGTGCTGCTTATTGGTAGTGTCGCCTTTGGAATTTACAAGAACTTTACTGCCATAGATATAAAAACTGTTCATGAAACAAAGGTTATTGAAAAACAGGTAGTAGATACCAATCAGATAGAAAATTTCGTAAAGAACTTTGCCAAAGTCTATTACTCATGGCAAAACAACCAGGATTCTATAGACAAACGAACAGAAAATCTGAAAAAGTATTTGACTAAGGAATTACAAGATTTAAACACCGATACAATTCGTAGGGATATACCAACATCTTCAATAGCTAATGACGTGGAAATTTGGAAAGTAAAAAAGGTAGATAATAATAAATATGAAGTTATTTTTTCTGTTGATCAGTTGATAACGGAAAGTAATACGAAAAATGTTGTTGATTCCTCTTATGAAGTGGCAGTCTACGTAGATAAATCCAGTAACATGGTAATCATAAAGAACCCTAGCATTTGTGGAATTCCTGTAAAGTCAGGTTATGAGCCAAAAGTACCAGAAAATAATGGTACGGTGGATGAAGCTACTACAGAGGAAATCAACGAATTTTTAAAGACATTCTTTAAACTTTATCCTACTACAAGTAAAAAGGAGTTATCCTACTATGTCAAAGATGATGTACTTAAGCCGATTGGCAAAAATTATATATTTTCAGAGCTTATCAATCCGGTATATCGGAAAGTGGATAATAAAGTGAAAGCATCAGTATCCGTGAAATATCTGGATCAACAGACAAAAGCGATACAGATTTCACAGTTTGATTTAACTCTGGAGAAAGATAGAAATTGGATGATTATTAAATAAAAAATAACAGGCACATTATTAACATTAAGTTTTTGTGTACCTGCTATATATAATTGGCTAAATACTAACGAATGTCATATTATCATGAATAAAGTAGTTTTTATATTTTAATATTTAGTAATAATTTAAATGTAAAAAAAGAGGTGTTGAATTTACTATATTTATTGTAGAAGTTTGCATCATGGAGCAAGAATTTCTAATATTACAAATATGAATTTGTGAATGTTAAAATATGAAAAAGATTTGTAGTAAACTTTTAGTTTACTCAAGTCTTTTTTATTTGTAAATAATTAAAAATTTATGAAGCTTTTATCTTTAAGAGAAAAAACAGAGAAAAGCTCAATTCATTCAATGCTTTGCTCTGTTTTTTTAAAGCTCTTTTTATATTTTGTCCTTGATTGGTAATTCCAGAATGGCTTTCAAACCATGAGGCTCGACATTCTCAAAGGTTATTTTCCCACTATGGGCTTTTACAATTCGTTGTACCAAATTTAGTCCTAAACCATGTGTAGGTTCGCCAGAAGCATCCCATGTAAAAGGTTGCACATCTTTAGAATTCAGGCGTTCCAAAAGCGAGGCTGCAATCCCGCTTCCCGTATCTGCAACGCTTATGGTGCAGCTACCTTCGTACTCGAAAATTATAATCTTGATGTTGCATCCAGCGGGATTGTGAATCATGCTGTTGTGAATCAGATTTTCCAACGCTCTTGTAAGGAGGATGCTATCTCCCTCAATCACAATCTTTTCAGTTCCTACATATGCCTCAAAATCCATATCAAATACAGTATCTATCCCGTTATTTAGAAAATCACTCATCACCTGCCGCGTAAGCTCTACGGGACTGATCAACGTTCTGTTCATAGGCTGCATGGAGTATTCTAGTTTTGAAGCAAGATTCAAATCGGCAACCAATTTGCGCAGCCGTTCGCCTTGTTTGCAGATGATTTCCGCTTGCGCTCTTGTATCAGTAGGGAGTTTGTTATCATCCTCTATTTCTCCCGCGTAACCGAGCATAATGGAAAGAGGGGTGCGGATGTCATGGGATATACCGTTAATCCATTCAGCACGGGCGGAATCTTTTTTCGCAAGCTGGCTGGCCGCTTTGTTCAGCCCCGCGTTTATTTCTGCAAGCTCACCCTGTTCGGCAAGCTGAATTTCTTTTCCTCCGGCCATCGTTTCAATGCCTGTAAGGATGGGGCCGACTGCCTTTTCCACTCGATGGGTATTGTGCCAAAAAAGCAATAGCATAAGCAATATATTGACCACAAAAACAAGGGCGGTTCCAATCAGGCTAATGGAAACATAGTTCCTGTCCAAAACGAAATTATACTTTACGACAGAATCAGGCGGGTATCCAACTACAAACAAGCCTGCCGGATGCTCCCACACAAGCACAGGAAAATCCCCTAAATACCATTTGCTGAATTTGGCGATCTGTGTTGCGTCATAACTATGGGGAAGACCTGCGGGTAAGTTTTCCTCCCATAATACCATGCCGTTCTCGTTTAGAAGCATAGCCCAAGCATTTTTTGTATGAAGAAGGGGCGCCATTTCTTCTGAAACTTGTATTTTACCATTTTCCACGGAAACCATATCCGCTAATTTCTCAATAGATAAATCGGGGCTGCTTGCCCTGCTGTCTGCAACGTAAAACAGCCCGGCAACTAAAACGGCATTTACCAATAAAAACAGCAGCAAAATGAGAATGGTGGACAAAAAGTATTTCCGAAAGAAATGCTTTACTGTTTTCATTGCTGCGCCTCCTTCAAAATGAGCTTATACCCCAAACCTTTGACTGTGATTAGTGAAACGGGAGCGGAAGGAGTTTCTTCAATTTTCTCCCGAAGATGCCGGATATGTGTCATTAACGTTGTTTCATAGCCCTGCCAGATTTCTCCGCAAGCAGTCTGACACAATGAGCCAATGGTTACAACACGTCCGGCATTTTCAGAGAGTTTAAGAAAAATACCGTGTTCCTTTGCCGTTAAGGGAATCACCATTTCACCGCGCCGTACCTCGGCCTTGTCCAAATCCACTTCTGCGGCAGCGAGAGGTACAATACGGCTGCCCTCCGGGTAGGTACGCTTTAAGATGGCCTGAACGCGGAGCAGGAGTTCCTTGGGCAAAAAAGGCTTCACAACATAATCATCCGCGCCGAATTCAAAGCCGGAAAACCTGTCCTCGGCCTCTCCTTTGGCTGTCAGCATAATAACGGGAATTTTGCTCACTTGCCGGATTTCTTTGAGCAATGTAAAACCATCCATGCCTGGCAACATGACATCCAGAATCGCCATATCGGGCATTTTCTGTTTGAGTACGTTAAGAGCTGACTCGCCGGACGGAGCGGTAATGATCTGTGTAAATCCGGCCCGTTCAAAAATGGAACGAAGCATGGTCAAAAGCTCTAATTCATCATCTACAATCAAAATTGGCCTTTCCTTCATGCAATGCACCTCCTATCTAAACCAATATACAGATTACTTTATTTTCCTCTTATTATTATACAACGATCCTGCAAGTACGTATAGGATAGGGGCAAATCCTGACGTATGGACAGTTTAATGTAAATTAATGTATAAAACATTTGCAGGATAAAATTATATAGAAAACCGCCTTAAAACCCTATAAAATATAGTTGCAACCAATATAAATAGGAAGGCGGTTAACAAGTATGTTAAATACTCAAGAATATATTATCACAGAACTGAAAAAAAGCCTAGAATCTATGATTTTTTTGACAGCACCTAGATTAAGAATTTTAGTAGCAATTATAATAGGAATTATAGACTCAGGATCAGTTGTGCTATCAAAAATTGCACAAGAATTAAAGAGCGACTTCAGTGAGGCAACTGAAGCAAGTAAAGTAAAAAGGATTTTCAGATTCTTAACAAATGATAAAATAAATACTGATATAGTTCAATACCATTTTGCAAGGACTCTTCTGAAGAAATATAAGAATCATTCAGGAAAGGTTCATATAATTTTTGACCATACCACAAAAGAGGATGTATTTACTATTCTTCAATTTTCACTAAGGGTTGATAACAGAGTGATTCCATTGTGGCATAAAATATTTGAGTATCAAGATAAGAAAAACAAAGAATTTGAGCATGTCTATGAAGGATTAAAAGTGGTTCATGAACTCTTATCCCCTTATAATTTTGATGTAATTCTTTTAGCTGATAGAGGCTTTAGAAGTGTTGAATTGTTTAAGTTTATTGATGAAGAATTAAAATGGAAATATGCAATAAGATGTATATCAACTACAAATGTTAGAATTTCAAACAAGCCTGGAATCAAAAAATTGAGTGACATAAAGATAAAAGCAAATAAGCGAAAATCCTTTGAGAAAGTGCTGTTAACAGAGGAAAAATATGAATGCAATCTGGGAGTTGCCTTAGCAGAAGATAATGATGTATGGTATATTGCAACAAACATGAAGCCCCAAAAAGCTATAAATGAATATCAAAAAAGATTTGATATTGAGGAAGCATTCAGAGATTTAAAGAGCAATGGATTTAATATGGAGGATAGCTGGTCAAAAGGAATAACTTATTTTAAGAACTTATATTTATGTCTTTCCATAGCCTATACTTGGCTTATAATATTAGGAAAAATCTGCACAAAGAATAAGAAAAATAAAGAGCTGGGAGCTGTAAGGATTAACAAGAATAAAAAGACAATAAGGGTATACAGTCTGTTTAGGGCGGGTTTGAAATGGTTTAAGAGATGCTACAATGATTATAGAAAAAAGTACAGGCTTAATTTTGATTTTATTCTACATGAGAAGTAATTATAACCAAACATTATAGTAATAATTTGGATATTTATAGTGTCGGTTAATCCAGGGTAATAGTCTATACCTTTATATGTCCATAATATTGAATTATATTAATATATAACTATATAAGGTTAATGCAGTATATTATCAGGATGAAAATACTATGAAAATTAGAACTAAGCAGCACTTTATGAAAGTATTTATTGAAATTTTTAGAAGATTAACTTGTTATAACCATATATATGTCCATACGTCAGGCTCCACAAGTATTTAAAAATAATTTAAATAAAAATGCAGATATGTTTAAAAATGAGTTAAATAGATTAAGAAATACACTTAAATAAAAACTTGATTTGGAAGCAGTAAAAAGAATATTTATTATTTCTTTTAGAGTACCTGCAATGATTTTCTCATTTTTGTATTGATTTTTAAGTTTGGTTCTGTTTGATTCCTACCTTACCAAAAACAATAGTAAATACCTATAAATGTATATTACATGGAGGTAATGTTATGATAAATATATATAATAGATTTTCTGATAAGGAGAATTCTGAATCTACTGGTGATGGATTCAGAAGAGAACTAAAAGAAGAATCTTATGGTAAGATAGGTTATGGTATCGGTATTTTTGAAGTGATTGTTATAGTTCTTGGAATATTTTTATTGTATCCTATTTATATACAGTTTATTTTCAATAAATAATTTAATGGATGCATTAGAGTGTGGAGAGTATGAAATTTTTCTGTAAATAGCTAACTATGATAATTATTTTAAAGCATTAAAGAATATGAAACTACCTTAATCTCTTTAGTATAATATAATAATTAATTATAAGCATGTCAAGAATACCCTTGAAAAAGGATATTTATGACATGTTATTTTTTACTACTTAAGTCGTCCTTCATACATTATGGAAAACTTCCCATATGCTTTTCCCCAGTTTCTAATAGGAAGGTGACACTTTTTAATTGCCTCAAAGGTAGAAAGATAAAGTGCCTTAAGTAAGGATTTGTCACTTGTAAATACACTTCCTTATAGGATACATATTTTAATGTATTTCTTACCTGGTGCACTATGCACCTTTGGTATTCCGTATTTGGGAATGCTTTTGAAAGAAGCCGTCACGGTTTTTAAGATTAACTATTTTTAGTTTTTTGAGTTTTTATCTTCGACAGTTATGGAAATTTCATTTTCAGTTAACTTATGAACTGAAGATTTACCTTTAATTTCAAGTCTATCTTTTAGATATGTTCCTATAATCACCATAGCCGTTAAGCCAAGTGATGTAACACATATAAATCCTAATGCAATAACAGTTTCACTCAAATTTGTCACCTTCTCTGCTGTCAGATTAACCGCAAAGATCTCTTTTGTACGAGATAAATCGGAAGGTGGCTAACTAAAAACATTTTTATTCTCTTGATTAATATCATACCATATTTTATAAATTAGATAAAAAAGAAGATATTATAATTTATAGTATTCATGAATTGAAGATTATGATATGTTTTAAATAATTAGTTCTTATCACTTTTAAGAATATATTAGAAATATATATAGAAACATATGTAGGAATATCTAGCTATAGAAGTTTATTGAAGGGAATATATTTATAATTAAATATATGATTGGATTATATCAAGTGTTTAATATCGTTTATTAAATTTGACTAATATCTAGGTCCAGTTTTATATATTTTAATGCTAAAGATATATAAAACTGGACTATTAGTAAAGTTAATGTTAAAAATTGATACACATTATTTTATTAATCTGATGTTTTTGATATATAATCATTTACTAATTCACCTAAAGAGTTCTATTTTCCATGATTATGTTCAGATCCGTTAGGTGATCCACCATTATGTCCAGGCTCATTAGGTGGTGCTGGTAATTCCCAATTGGTACCCCAACCAGTAAATACATTTAATATTGAATATTCTTGGCCTTGGGTTATAGTACCTGCTGCTACTAAAGCATCTAGTTGAGCCTTGAAAGTTGATCTTGTTGTTATTTGACCACTATAATATAAATTTAGTATTATTGTTTCTTGGCTTTGAGTTATAACACCGGCTGTTACTAAAGCATTTAATTTAGTCTGGAAATTTGCAAAAGTGTAGTTGTACCTATAAACTACAGGTTGTACACCATTATTGATAGGGTGTGCGCTAACTGTCGTAGCGATCCCTGTATTAAGTAACAATGGTGTTGCAAGCATTACAGCTGAGAGTAATTTGTACTTTGTTCTTGACATTTTTATTGCCTCCTAAATTTTTTATTATTATAGTACCTTTAAGTGGTTTTCACTTAAATTCCTTTTCAAATAAAATTGTAATTAATAATTATGACAACTGTATTACGATACGGTGTGAAACTTATGTAATTTGTCCTATAATTTCACAATAAATAACCAAATTTGTGAAAAATAGAAATATACTAAGTTTTATGTATGAAAATTATGTGATACTGGCTTATAATGGCTATGCGCAACAGATGACAGTACAGCTAATGTAAAATATGCTGAATATTTTAAGAAATTCTGTGCGGATGCCAGAGAGAATAACAGGGGATTATGGGCGATAAACATCAATGGAACTACAAAAGGGGATAACATAGCTCAAGTAAGCAATAGTAGTGGTACAAGCACATCCGCCAGCACTAGCCAAAATGGGTCTGGCGCTATTGGATGTTGCAGATGTGATTCGTCCTTATCTGGAAGTAATTGATTATTTACAACATTTAAAAGATGATAACTTTTTGGATGAACTGGTTAGGTTTGATGGTGGACAGTTTACTAAGAAGTTTTTTAATAATACGCTCAAAAGAGTCTATTTTAGATTTACGGTTTCTAGTAGTGGACTTCACATATCCATTCAAATATTTACCCACAGTACGGGGAACGTACCTAGGTTTGTGTAAAACAAATCAAGGTAAGTTATTTTAATGTATGTGTAGCTGGCAATAATGGTAATAATAAGTATGAAATATTACTAGAGAGGAGAAAGGAAATTACGAATGTATAGGAAATACCTGATATAGACTTAAAAAAGAATTGAAAAAATGCAACAGCATGGAAGATTTAGTGGGAAAGGATAGGTTGATGCAAAGATTATTTGGAGGTATAATACAGCAATTTTTAGAAGCAGAAATGGAAGAACATCTAGGAAGAGAAAAATATGATAGACTATCTGAAGGAGATAAAAATTATAGAAACGGATATAGTTCTAAAAATATTAAGACCAGCTTAGATGGAATTAAAGTAGATGTACCAAGGGATAGAAAAGCTAAATTTGAGCCTAAAATAGTGAAAAAACATGAGACAGTCTGCAATGAGCTTGATAAAAAGGTTATAGGGTTATATGCCAGGGGAATGTCCGTAGATGATATCAAATCAGAGATAGATGAACCTTACGGTATAGATATATCCCCTTCAATGATATCTAAAATTACTGATAAAGTTATGGATACAGCTGTAGTATGGCAGAATAGATCCATGGATGAGATCTATCCAATAGTATATATGGACGCTATACATTTTAAAGTAAGAGAAGAACATAGAATCGTTAGTAAAGCTGACTATATCTGTATGGCACTTGATATAAAAGGTCGTAAAGATATACTTGGCATATGGATTGGAGGGACTTGAGAGTAATATTGCGAAAGAATGTCCCAAATCAACAATTCTTTCTGGATTTGCATCGATGAGTAATTTTGACAAACAGCAAGTTACAAACTGGATTCAAGAAATTGGTATATAAAATTAGATAAATAAATTTTAATTTGTCGCAAATATTCTAAGTATTTCTGTCATTTCTATCGTCTTACAGTTTTATAAATTAGCTTTTATAATATTTAGATAAGAAACATTTATTTTACTTATTTTAAAGATCAGTATATACTAAACTTAAAAAAGCGTAGGAAAAAATATCTTTGTGAAATAGGTGACATTTGTAATTATTTGTATGATGAAATGAATTACAAAAATAATATCATTATAACTTTTATCTTATTGAGCTTTTCAAAAGGAGTGCATATAATGAATTCAAACAAGAGACTTTACGATAGAATAAATAACAGTTTCAAAAAACAAAATTTCTTGTCACTGATTGGTGCCGAACTTGAGCATGTTGAAGATGGCAAAGTAATTATAACATGTAAACGCAAAGATACTCTAACTCAACAACAAGGATTGTTACATGGGGGTGTGGTTACATCATTAGCAGATGTAGCTTGCGGCTATGCAGCGCTGACTACAATGCCCGTAGATTCCGAAGTTTTGACAGTGGAATTTAAGATAAACCTAATTAGACCTGCTAGTTCAAATAAAATTGTAGCAACTGGACAAGTTGTTAAAACTGGTAAAACACTAGTCATAGCCGAAGCGGTTGTTACAGATGAAAACGGAGAAAATATAATCGCAAAAATGTTGGCAACAATGATCACGACGCAAACCAGGAAATAACTCTATTTGATTTACATCCAGACAAGTGTTGTCTGATGATACAAAAGCCTGGACACTGACGAGAACGCTCGGCTTTTGTTATGCCTTCCAACTACGTAATGAAGATTAGCGAAATGAAGCTAACTAGGTAAAAGTATTATGGCAGTTTGTCAATATTAGAGGTTAGGTATTCTATAAAGTATTTACTCGCAATCGGCAAACTGTTTTTATCTTTATATCCGATAGTATGTGTTCTGGTAATATGAAGAGTTTTGAATAAAACGACAAAAATACCCGTTCAATATTATCGAAATCAATTATAAGGAGAAAGGAGAACAAGTTATGAAATGTGAATTAATTGAACGCCTTAATACGTTAAGTACACCACACCTTGCTGATGCATGCCTTAGAGTGGGAGTAACAGTGAGATGTGCACCAACTACACTACGCCCCTTGACGCCTGAGATGCACTGCGCTGGCAGAGTTCTCCCGGCACGCCATGTAGGTAGTGTGGATATATTCCTGGAGGCTTTGGAAATATCTGAAAAAGGAGATATACTGGTTGTTGATAACGGAGGGCGCACTGATCAGGCGTGTGTAGGCGATTTGGTGACACTTGAGATGGCTACAGGAGGACTGGGAGGAATTGTAATCTGGGGTCTGCATCGTGATACCATGGAATTGCAGGAAATCGGTCTTCCATTTTTTTCGCTAGGCTCGTTACCGACAGGCCCTTTGAGCCTTGACAAACGTTCGCCCGATGCTCTCCACTGGGCGCGTGTTGGTGAATGGATAGTAACTCTTGAAGATGTTGCCGTTGGTGATGGTGATGGTGTCATATTCCTTCCTCGTATAATATAGTTGTACCAATCAATAGAGATTAGATCATCTCTACTAACGGATATTTATAAATATAAATTAATTATTGTTCGTACATCTCAAGTTCCGTTCTGGAAATTGCAATATCCTTTAGTAAGTCTAAAAATAATAAGAGTGTATCTTCCACAAGGGTAACTTGATTAATAGTTAAATCATTGTATAATATCTTCTGAATAGAGGTTAGATGTATTCCTCCTGGGAGGACTCCTTCGGAGTTCCTATACCCGTGAAAAAGCGTATCATTCCATCAGTGAGATTAGATGTTTAGCTGGTTGAGTTTCTTCCCTTGCGGAAGAATTACTCGTGTCACAAACGAGGTTGTTAGCTCACTGTTAGGTATGGATACTCTGTTCTATCTTCAAAAATATATGAAAAGGAGATATTTACAATGTCAAAATTTTTTAATTTACCTGTAGTAGGTATCGATGTTTCTGCTGATTATTCTATGGTTGCAATACTAGCCCCTGATGGAGCAGTTTATAGAAAGGCTTTCAAGATAATGCACACTTCTGATGGTTTCTCTTATCTTCTCAAAGAAATGAGAAAAGTGGAAAAAGAGTTCTCCATGAAACCATCACTTTTCATGGAATCAACTGGTGTTTACCATTTAACTCTTTTCCACTTCCTAAAGAATAACGAATTAGAAACTTTCGTTATAAATCCTCTTATTACTAATAGTAACAAAAATTTAGGAATAAGAAAAGTGAAAAATGATAAAATGGATGCCTTAACTATTGCAAACATAGCAAAATTTCAAAATATAAAAATGTCTGATTATTTAGATATCCCAATATTTGCTGTAAGATCACTTTGTCGTGATTACTACAGCCTTATAGATAACCGTTCCCAGTTCAAGAAAAAGTTATCTTCTGATCTTAGAACGTTTTTTCCTGGATATCATAATGTTTTTTCTGACGTAGCTGGTGTTACTTCATTAGCAGTTTTAAGTAAATTTTCATCCCCTAAAGCAATTGTTGATGCACCAAAAGATGATTTAATTGCTTTACTAAAGGAAAATTCTTGTAAATCAATTGACTGGTGTACAAACACATATAACAAACTTTTAAACGCTGCACTAAGTGCTGTACAAATAGGAATAACCAATAATTCCTTTAAAGTAACTATAGGCATAAATATAAAGCTTTTAAACATCATTAATGAACAAATTGAAACTCTAGTAAATGAAATAGAATCAGCAGTTAAAAATGACTCAACACCTGCTTCATTTAAGAACAACATAGCATTGCTTCTTTCTTTCAAAGGTATAGGCTTTATTACAGCTGTAACCATAATGAGTGAAATAGGCGATCCTACAAGGTTCAAGCATCCAAAAGAAATGGTTGCTTTCTTTGGAATTGACCCTTCAGTTAGTCAATCCGGGAAATTTAATAGTGACCAAAATAAAATGTCCAAGCGTGGTACACGCTTTGGTAGAAGAGCACTTTATGCTGCTGCTCTTGCATCAATAAGAAAATCCAAAACTGGTAAACCAATTAACAGTGTTCTTTACCAGTATCGCAATAAAAACTTAAATGGTAAGAAGAAGAAAGTTGCTCTTTGTGCAATTATGCACAAACTTGTAAAGTACATATTTGCAGTTCTTAGAGATCAAAAGCCTTATGAAATTCGTGAACCAAAACTGCACAACCAAATGTATGTTACTAATTTTTCAAGATCAGTTTCTTAACCACTTAGACAAATTAATTATGGTCCAAATTGGATAAATTATTTCCAATTTAGTTTTAGTAAAAATTTGCCATAGTTCGTATTTTTTTATGGTTTGTTTGCCATGCTCTTTTTTGCTCTTAAATTTAGTAAATAAATTTTTTAAATTAACTATTGACTTTTACTAGCTGGTCTTACAAGCGTTTGGTGGATATCATACCGGCAGCGGAAAACATTCGGGAAACGGAACGCCGCCAGGCTGGTGAAATGCGTTCAGGGCGCAGCTTTAGAGAACAAGCTGCTTTTCAAAGTTACTTGGCGCAACGTGTGCAAAACCCTGAGTTTGGCTTCAGAGAGCATTTGCGTCAAATAGGCGGGGCTATAGAGGGATAAGCCAATGATATAACGAAAGATGTTAACGTATTTTTTCAGTTAAATTACTTAATTAATATTGGAAAGAAGATCTGAATTGCAGAATGCTTGGGTACTCAGAAATAAACTATATAATAATTAATTCTGAACACAGCCCAATTGATACTGAAAGTGCCGTGAATTTAATCAGAATTGCCAAATTAAAAAATCTGACACCTTTTGTTCGGGTCGAAGATATAGATCCATTTCAAGGAACAGTTGCAGCAAAGTTCGCTACCGAAACTCTTAAGGGAAAGCAGTGGCAATTCAGGGATGGCTTTGCAAGTATGTGATTGTATGATATTACAAATTAACAAAATTTTGTCTGTGTGGTAAAATCACATAAAATATTTTATGTATGGAGGGAAAAATATAATGCCTACTTATAATGTATATGTAAAAGCTAATACCTTGAATGATGATCAAAAACAGAAGGTAGTACAGGCTATCACTAAGTCACACACTAATTCTACAGGAGCACCAGAGTTCTATGTACAGGTTATTTTTAATGAAATCCTAGACAGCAATCGTTATGTAAGCGGATATCGCTTTAACAGACATATGTGGATACGCGGAGATGTCAGAGTAGGTAGAACTGCTGAGCAGCGTAGGCAGTGGATGCTGACAATGGTTAAGGATGTTAGCGAGTCAATTAACTGGGATATAAACACAATCTGGATTGACTTGTGCGGTATTGAACCAGATAGTATTTTGAAATATGGACAGGTTTTCCCGCCTGATGGGCAGGAGGATGAGTGGTTGAAAGGTCTTCCTGATGGAGCAAAAGAAATTGTAAAAGCTCTTATGGAAGGCAAAGGCTAATGAAGAATATATAAATATTGAGAATTATAGTAAGCTTAAGGTCGTAGTATCCGTACTGCTAAAAGAAACTGGAGATACTCAAAGCAAGGAATTTGAAGAAAGTGTAGTTCACCAAAAAGTCATGGAATTATTTTGGAAACAAGGCTATGAAAAGACATCTATAAATGACTTGATAGAGTATATGGAAATCCATCGTAGAAGTTTATATGATACCTTTAGTGATAAGCATACATCATTTTGAAGACGCTAGATTACTTTGGGGAATTTATGAGAGCTAGAGTAAAGTCTGAAATTTTACGCGCAGAGACAGCAAAACAATCTATACAGCTTATCATCTTTGATCTTATGATTGCATCAAAGGTTTTTCAGAGGAATAGTTGTATGTAAAAATTCATATATAAAAATATTTTAAAAGGAGTGAAATTAATGAAATCTTTGTTTGACAAAACAGAATTAGCAGGTATGAGACTGAAGAACAGGTTTATCCGCTCAGCAACCTATGATGGATTTGCTGATAAAAATGGACATATGACAAAAAGGCTGTACGAAATCTATGAAGATTTAGCAAAAGGGGGAGTGGGCACAATTATCACGGGGATGACTTTTGTAAGTGATTTAGAGAATGTTTATCCAGGACAGGCGGGGATCTATGATGATACATTTATCAATGAGTATCAAAATTTTACCGAGATGGTTCACCAATATAATGCTAATATTATCATGCAACTTGCCTGCGTCGGTTCACAAGTTTCGGTTGACGCAAATAGTGGTAAGGCAGTGTGGGGGCCAAGCTCGGTGGAAGACTTGGCTTATAAAAATACGCCGAAGGAAATGACAAAGGAGGAAATTATCCTTGTGCAAAAAGCGTTCGCTGATGCAGCTGATAGGGCTAAGAAAGCAGGGTTCGATGGTATCCAGATACATGCAGCACATGGCTATTTATTAAGTAAATTTTTGACACCTTATTATAACCGCAGAACAGATCAATATGGTGGTAATCAAGAAAATCGATCGAGAATGGTGTTGGAAACTTTTGAAGCAATACGGAACAGAGTTGGTTCGAACTATCCAGTGTTTATAAAAATCAACAGTGAAGATTTTTTTGATCAGGGAATGACTTTTTCGGATTGTAAATATATATGCCATAAATTGGAAGATACGGAGATAGACGCGATTGAAATCAGTGGTCGCAACTTTTCATCACGTCCGAACGAGGGTTTCGCTCGCAAAATTCCACCTGAACAAGAATCCTACTACAAAAAATATGCCGTAGAAATTGCTCAAGAAATCAAAATACCGATCATATTAGTCGGTGGTAATCGGGATGTCAAAGCCATGACAGAAATTTTAAATAATACTGATATTGAGTATATTTCTCTTTGCAGACCATTTATTTGTGAAAGCGATTTAATTAACCGCTGGGAAAAAGATACTGCCCCAGCAAAGTGCGTTTCATGTAATAATTGCTTCAATAGTACTGGAACAATCTGTATTTTTAATTTCATGTAATAATTGCTTCAACAGTATTGAAACAGCCTGTATTTTTAATCGCTAAAATACTATCAATATACCGGTAGGGGCGCAGCCAACAAAACCGACAAATCCCACGTTAAGCAAATTAATCCCATAAACGTTGGCTTTTGGGGTTCTCTTCGAAGTATTTGAAAATAGTTTATTTATAAGTATTTTTAAGTGTCAAAACTATTATCAAAGATAAAGTATCAAAATAAATTGTAATAACCTTTATGGTACTTATATTTGCTTATTGTTGTTTTAAAGTGAGTATAAATTGATTTTTTTATTTATTTTATGTCTTAGCGTGGATTTTGTTGGCGACACTCCTAGATGTAAGTGCTGGCATTTATGAAACTATGAATGTATCCTGAGAAGCTATATCTTTTCCTCAAGGATGGAAGTTATATCTTGCAGAGGAAATAAAAAATCAATTAGTATTCCTGTAATATCGGCAGCAGTAATTAGAGAGGGGCTTATGCAGATAAAATGATAGAAGAAGGTCGTACAGATTTTGTGGGATCTACAAGGCTTCATTTTGCAATCCAAATTGGTCTAATAAAGCAAGAGAAAACTGAGCTTATGAATCCAGGTTATATATATTTTGTCTTCACTGTATAGAAACCTTATTTAGGGGGTAGCTATAGAATGTAGTATAAATATTCAGGCAGGAAAAGAACTTGAATATTGTAATATGAAGAAAATTGGTATTTGATATATTATGATATTTATGAAGTGTATATAAAGAATGTGGGTGAGATAAAAATGATGAGAGTTGAAGTACTTAGTAATCCTTCAAAAGGTACGGTATCCATACTTATGCGTAAAATACATGATAATAATATTAGGGAAATGTTACAAAATGGGAAGGTAAAGGCCGTTGGATTAGTACAAGGTAATGTTGCTGAAATTATAAGGGCTGCTGATATAGCAGAAAAAGCATCCAATGTAGGAGTTTCTGAAGTTATTGGAAACTGTCCACAGCATATAATAATGATAGGAATTTTTGGCGATCTTGATGCAGTAAAAGAATCATTAAATGCAATTCAATTATGGAAAAAAGATGAGAATAAAAGTCAATCATTTTAAAATAGTTTTATATAAATAATTTACATGTTTTCATTGGATTTTGTGATATAGAATTGTAACTTTGTGCAGTAGGTATATGTTTTATATCTTATTATCCTTTTGAGGAATTTGAAAAACATTCCTCACCTTCTCAAAAAACTATATATAAAAAGGCATAAAAGATCCTACACTTTCATGTCGGAACTTTTATGACCTTTCTTCCAATATTTACATAAAGTAAAATAGACAAGGTGCTGGGCCTTCTGCTATTAGCTCTTATTATTTATATCATTATGGCAACTTGTCAATGTTAGAGGTTAGGTATTCGATAAAATATTTACTCGCAATAGGCAAGCTGTTTTTATCTTTGAATCCTATAGCAAGCGTTCTGGTAATAGGAGGATCAATTGGCAGAAAGACAATATTATAATTTGTACGACGCAGCACGAGCTCTGCCAAAATGCTGATACCCAATCCCGCTTCTACCATTGTCATAATGGCATAATCGTCGTGGATACAAAATTTTATGTTTGGTTCTAAATTGCAGGCATGAAATGCTTCCATAGGTTCACTAAAATGACCTTCCTCTAACAAAATAAATGGTTCGTTCACTATTTCATGCAAGTTAACAGTACTGTGGGAAGCCAATTTATGATTTTCTGGCAGAACTGCTAACATTCTTCCTTCTTTTATAGTAATTGTATGTAAACCAGTTACAGCAGCGGGAGTGATAAAGCCGAAATCCACGGCCCCAACTTTTATCCACTCTTGTATGGAACTATAGTCTCCTTGATGAAGAATAAATTGTACATTGGGATAAAGTGATTGAAACTCTTTTATTAACTGTGGCATCCAGTGACAGGTAATACTTGAAATCGTACCTATGCGGATTACTCCCGTTTCCAGACCTTTTATTTCGTTTGCTTTTTCCTGCATGGATTGATATTGAAGAATGGTTCTTTCGATAAATGGGTATAAATCCTCACCTTCTAATGTCAATTTTACTCCTACTCGAGAACGATATAACAATTTAATAGACAATTCATCTTCTAACGATGAGATCATCTGGCTCATGGCGGATTGCGTGTATCCAAGGGCCTTCGCTGCCTTGGTAAAACTATTAAGCTCTACAATTTTTTGAAGTGCAATATATCGGTTCATAATTTGACGAATCACCTTCTCTAATGTTTGAATAAGAGATATTTGTTTTACTTATTCTAAAAAACAGTATATATTAAAAATATAAAGAACACAAGAGAAGGTGAAGAAATATGTCTTTTGGAAAAGTTAAAGAATATTTTGAGGGAGCGGGTTTAGGCCGGCGTGTTGTGGAACGGGAACAGATTGGTGCCACGGTGGAACAGGCGGCAGAGTCGATTGGTTGTAAACCGGAACATATTGCAAAAACAATGGCATTTTTTCTCGACGAAAAAGCTGTTCTGATTGTAATGGCAGGCTATGCTAAAATAGACAACAAAAAATATAAATCCTGCTTTCATCAAAAAGCAAAAATGATACCTGGCGAACTGGTAGAAGCTTATATTTGGCATGTACCAGGCGCAATTTGTCCTTTTGCTGTCAACGAAGGAGTCCGTACATTTCTTGATGTATCTCTCAAACGCTTTGACATTATATATACGGTCGGAGGCAACTTAAACAGTACAGTGAAATTATCTTTAGAAGAGCTTGAAACGCATTCCTCATCTTCAGGTTGGGTTGACGTGTGCAAGGACTGGTTTGTAAATGAAGCTGAATAGTAAAAAGGCAGAGCTTCTCATGGCGAGCGTATCCCTCGCATGGGGTTCTTCCTACCTGCTTATGAAAGTAGGACTGGACGGTATAGGCCCATTTAATTTGATTGCCCTGCGGTTCGGGACTGCTTTTATCTGCGTGACACTTGTATTTTTACCTGGCTTCCGTGCTCTTACCGTTTCCATTTTGGCAAAAGGTGTATTAATGGGAGTAATACTTTTTCTGCTTTTCTCCGGGCTGGTTTGTGGTGTCAATTATACGACAGCTTCCACTGCAGGTTTTTTGGCTAGTACCACCGTGATAATAGTTCCAATTCTGGAAAGCATCTTAAGACGCAGGCTCCCTAATAAGTCTATCATGTTGAGTATTTTTCTTGCTGTAATTGGTTTATATCTTTTGATAGTAAAAGATACCTTTACATTGGACAAAGGTTCAATGTATTGCCTCATTGCAGCACTGTTTTATGCAGTTTATATTATTGTGTTTGATAGGATCGCAAAGAACGAGGATACGCTTCTAATCAGTATTATTCAATTAGGGGTTGCTTCCTTGTTAGGAGTTTTGCTAATGATATGCATTGAGACTCCTGCACTTCCAGAAACACCAGTACAATGGGGGGCAATTATTTGTCTTGGATTAATTTGCAGCGCATACGGTTTTATTGTTCAGCCTATCGCACAACGCTATGCGTCACCTGAAAAGATTGGACTTATATTTTCACTAGAACCAGTATTTTCTGCGATTTTATCCTACATTTTTCTGCATGAAGTGTTGAATGTAAAAGCTTATATAGGAGCAGCACTTATTTTTTTTGGTGTTGTTCTCTCAAAAATTACAAAAATAAAGGCTATTCTCTGAAAGAAAGTATTTTCAGGTAGTTATTCTCTCATTATAGCCTTGGTAAGAGATAAGAATATGATTTAAGCATGAAATATATATTTCTAAAAAAATTGATAGGAGTGATGAAAATGAAAAATATTAATATTAAACAGGTTGATGCCTTTACAACAATCCCTTTTAGTGGTAATCCTGCTGGAGTTGTCACTGATGTTCTTTCTATAACTAATAATGAAAAACAAAAGATTGCTAGGGAAATGAATTTATCTGAAACTGCATTTGTTTCACCCTCTGAAGTTGCAGACTTCAAAGTACAATTTTTTACTCCTAAATTCGAAGTAGACTTATGTGGTCACGCAACTATTGCCATATTCTCTGCATTATATGAAGAAAAGAAGTTAGATTTAAGTAAAAATATATTTTTTCAAGAAACTAAGGCTGGTGTGCTGCCTGTTGAATTGGCAGATATTAATGGTGAAAAGGTATTTATGATGACGCAACCATCACCTAAATTTGAACAGTTTTATATGGATAAAAGTAGTATTGCAAAACTTATTGGGCTTAGTGAAAATGATTTGATAGATATACCTGCTAGGAAAGTAAGTACTGGGTTATGGTGGCTAGTATTTGGTGTGAAAAGTTTAGATAAACTTATAAATGCAAAGCCAGATTTAAAAACTATTGAAGAAATAAGCGATAAATATAATATCGTTGGAATCACTCCATTTTGTTTAGAGACATTAAATGAAAAATATAGTTATCATATGAGAGCTATTGCTCCCTTTGCTGGAGCAGCAGAGGACCCTGTTTGTGGTACTGGTAATGGATGTGTTGCATCCTATATCATTCACAATAAGTTGATAAAATGTAATGAAAATGTAAATTTAATTGGTGAAGAGGGACAGGAAGTAAACAGACCTGGTTGTGTACATGTAACTATTTCAAAACTATATAATGAAATAAATGAGATAAAAATAGGTGGTACCGCTGTCACTGTATTAAATGGTGAATTAACATTTTAAGATCTTGCTAGTACGTATATTTCTTATTTCACGAAAATAGCAAGATATATTAAATGCTAGAAAATCACTTATGAATTTTGTAATAATTGCTACTATACCGCTTGATGGTAGCAAAATAAAGAGGTCTTTGTTATGAAATTAAAATACGAATCTCACACTTGTGAACAGAGTGATTTTCTAAAAAAGCTCATTTTTATTTTGGGATCGTTGTGACCTATCTTATGTAGAATTATATCATATAATAGAAAATAATGTCATATTAAAAGCTTGTTCAGATAACAATTATGATGCTTTACAATCCGTAGGGGAATTTTCAAGGTGAAGCTAAAGATTTAAGACATGGTGCGGATGTGCTTGATGAAGTAAAAGAAACTATAATTAATGTCTACCGGCTTAAAACAGGCAAATCAAGGGCAAAAATATCACAGATGATGGATGAGAAAACTTGGATGAATGCTAAAAAAGCAGTTACTGAAGGCTTTACAGATGGGATTCTTTATTATGAAAGTGAAGGAGAACCTGTACAAAACTCCTTTATATTCAGCAGGCTTAGTGTACAAAATAGTGTAAATAGCAGCACTAGAAAATTTATAGAGCAGTACAATAAAAGATTTAAGGAATTAAAACAGGACGAGAAGTCATTAAAAATTAAATTATTGAAAGCAAAACTTGCCTTAGAGTGTGAACTTTAGGGCTTTTGTTATGTAAAATTTTAAAGGCAGGTAATATAATATGTCAATGAAAGAATTGTTAGAAAAGCTTACCAATTTAGAAACAGAGTCTAAAAACCTCATAAATAAACAGGACGCAACAGCCGAGGAAATCACTGCGAAGCTTTCTGAAATTAAGGCACATAAAGCTAAAATTGAAGCACAAAAAGAAATCGATGCATTAGAGGAACAAAGGCAAAAGCAGGCACAAATACCTGTAAATGAGCCAATATATGCAAAGCCTAAAGATCCTAATGAAAAGAAATGGAAGGGAGGTGTGGGAGAATTTCTCCAGGCAGTAGCAACGGCATCTTCACCCGGTGGAAAAATGGATAACAGGCTGGTATACCAGAATTTAGCCACAGGTTTAAATGAAAGTGTAACTTCTGAAGGAGGCTTTATGCTGTATAATGATTTTATACAGGGACTGTTTGATGCAATGATGGCAGAAAGTCAGGTGGCAAATAGAATAAGGATGATTCCCATAGGTGCAAATACCAATAGATTAATGGTACTTTGCTATGTTGTAGATGACCTGCTCCAGGATGCCACAGCCCTTGAAGCAATAGTAAAACAGGCCTATGCAGATGAAATGTCCTTTAAAATTGACGATGCCATAATAAATGGAACTGGAGTTGGAATGCCCCTTTACACCTTATAAAGGAGCTAATTTTTTAAGTCCATTTGTGACCTTAGGTGATAGATAGAAAATTGTTTATATAAATAATGTATTAGGCTATAATATAATAAAAGTATTATTTATCGGAGGAAATGCTATGGAAAAGATAAATGAGAAAAATAACTTATATGAGCAATTTCTAAAATATTCATATTGGGATTTAAAAGAACTATTTAAGAAGGCAAAAACAAAGGAAGAACAGGATTTTTATATAACTTTGTCTAATATGATATTACAAAGAGAACAGAAAAGGGTGATAGGTAAATAGATATGGCTACATACACTATATTTGCGGGTGTTAATGGTGCCGGAAAAACTTCAATATATGAATCGGTTTATTATAAGAAAAATAAAAACGAGAAGAGAATAAACACAGATGAAATGGTAGCAAGGATAGGTTCATGGAAAGATAGTAATCTTCAAATTAAGTGTGCAAGGGAAGCAGTAAAACTTACAAATTACTATATAAAAAATAATATATCGTTTAATCAAGAAACAACTCTTTCAGGTAAAAGTATTGTTAGAAATATAAATAAATCAAAAGAAAAGGGATTCTATGTAGTTATGAACTTTATTGGAGTAGATAGTCCTGATATTGCCAAAGAAAGAGTTAGAATTAGAGTTTTAAAAGGCGGACATGGAATTGCAGAAGATGATATAGAAAGAAGATATTATGAATCATTAGGAAATTTAAAGATATTAATGCCTGTATGTGATGAAATAAATATATATGATAATACAAAGCAAATTGAGCAAATAGCTTATTTGGTTAATGGGGATGTTAAATGGAGAAGTGAGAATATGCCGAAATGGAGTATGATAATTCTAGAGTGAAACTAGCTTAGATGGATATTAAGCTAGTTTTTTTACGCTCAAATATCGATAATGTAAAATCGAGGAGGGTATTATAATATGGCAATAATTGAAAAATATAAAGTAATACAGGCATTCTGATGGGGTTAGTGATGGATTCTTTTCCAGGAGATAACTGCATTTCATTTAAAAACTCTTCGCCAGTTCAAAGTGTGGAAAGTATTAAGTACTATGATACAGGGATACAGGCGGCAAGGAGCTTATATTTGATTCTAGTAACTATATTGTTGACAGGGACAGCTTTGTTAATAGAATAGTGCTTGGTTATTGCAGGTTTCACTGCAGCCTGCTAATGGTGTGAGAATAAGATTTACTGAAGGCTTTGGAGATACTGGAGAAAGCGTCCCTGGGTACTTCATATGAGGATTCTTTATGCTGATAACAAAGCAGTTGAGGAAGCAATAGATTCAGGAAAGCTGTACAGTTTTGAACTTTTAGACAGCAGTAATTTTATAAGTATTGAAAGTCTGGAGATGAAATAACTTGGTTAATACAGTAGTGAGTTTAGATAATACAGGTAGTGGAATTATAGCTTTTATAGTAAGTACAGATAGTAGAACTTCATGGAAATCGTGGAATGGAAGTTCATGGGTATCAGTTGATATAACCAATATGGAAGATGTGAAAACTAAAGGGATGACTATCTTAGTACTTCAAGGAGTTACTGAAGCGCAGTGGACATCTCTTGGTCTTTTAGATAAGAAGATAAGATTTACGTGGTATATGGAAATTACAGCTAGTACAGATATTCTAAAATTAAAGGAGATAAGGGTTAACTATAATACAACTTAAAAGGGAATATAAAAGATTTATTTTATTACGAATAGTGATAAGTGACGTAGCTATTATAAATAAAGATATAAATAAGAATCTTTGATAACTAAATAGTGTGGTGTTTTAAGTAAAAAATAATTTATTAATAATTGGGAGATATCTACCATAATTTGAAATTATTTTGAGAGAAATTCCTTATTTGATGGAAGCTTATGGGTATCAGAAGATATGATAAATATGTAACTAGACATCACTTTTTATGATATATTAGAATTAGTTATGGCAAAGTTATATTTTGCTTATAAGGAGGAATCGTATGGAGCAATACAACATTAAATATATTTTTATTTCTTTAAATTCCAAATATTATAATGAAGTTGTTGATTTAAGATATAGAGTGTTTTATAAACCAACAAACACTCCAATAAGTGCGGTTTTTGATACTCTTGAAAAAAGGAGCTACCACCTGGCTGCTGTTTTAAATGATAAAGTAGTTGGATATATGCGACTTACTGTAGATGATGACATTGGACAATTGTCTCAATTTGTTATAGAAGAAAATATGAGAGGAAAAATTACTGTTGCTAAGAATCTATTTGAATTATTAGTTAAAAAGGCAAAAGAAAATAATGTGCATGAGCTTTGGGGAGAAATAAGATTGCCCGTTACCAATATAGCTAAAAGATATGGATTTTCCGTATCAAATGAAATATTTCCGTCATCAAAAACAGGCATTCTTCACAGAAGAATTGAAAAGAAAATTTAGAAATATAATTTCAGCAGGATATAAATTGGGGGATTTTTATGATAGAAATATATGAATATAAAAATGATTATAAGGATGAAATTACTCAAATGATTTTAAAGATTCAGCAGGAAGAATATAATTTACCAATAACAGCAAATGACCAACCGGATTTAGCAAATATAGAAACTTTTTATCAACAAAATAATGGTAATTTTTGGGCAGATATTAATAAGCAGGTAGTTATAGGAACTATTGCCATAAGGAATATCGACAATAAAAATGCTATGCTTAGAAAAATGTTTGTTAAGCAGGAATATAGAGGAAAAGACGTGGGAGTATCAAACAACCTTCTGTTGAAATTACTTGATTGGGCAAAACAGAAAAATCTTACTAGAATATTTTTAGGGACAACACCTCAATTCTTAGCAGCTCATAGATTCTATGAAAAAAATGGATTTAAGGAAATTGACAAGAAAGAATTGCCTGCTAATTTTCTGATTATGGATGTGGATAAAAAATTTTATTGCTATAGTTTGTAATTCAATAATGTTCTTGGTTATGATTAATAGAAAATTTTAAGAATTATCATTATAATACCAATAACTTTAGAATATCTAAACTACCCGGATATATTGTATCGTAGTAAATTTCATAAGTTTAACTTCAGAAATATAACTTGAAAGCATGTCAATTAAGAGTTAAAATACCACAAACATACGAGGAGGATATATTATGAAAATTTCAAAGAAAGATGCGTTGATATGGTTTGAATTTTTTTCAATATTGCCTGAGGAAGAGGAAATTATGACAAAACAACAAGAAATCATTTACTCTACCTTTGCACAAATTGAGGCAGCGATCGATCATAGAAATGATATGTTAATGTCGAAAATTAAAAGTTTGAAAACTTTGGAGAATAGAACTTTTTTTGTGGGAAATGAAAGTAAATTCCCAAAAGGATGTCGTTCTTGTTTGTTGGGTACTGGTTTGAGTGCAATTAGGAAAACGAACAAATGTAACATAGAGTGTAAGTTCTGTTATAATTATGGAGAACTAGAAGATATTCCTCCAGTTGGCGAAGGTATGTGGGAAATTGGAGGTACAAAATTTTATGAGAAAGATATTGATTTACTTCTTTCGATCCAGCAGAAACCCACTGGCATTTCCTACGTTTATTTAGAGCCATTCATGGAAATTGAAAAATACTATTCGGTAATAAAGAAATTTAGTGATGCTCAAATTCATCAACATCTATATACAAATGGCATTTTAGCTGCGGAAGAGACATTGAAAGCATTAGGTGAAGCCGGTCTTAACGAGATACGTTTCAACCTGGGTGCTTCTAAGTGTTCAGACAAAGTGATTGAAAATATTGGAATAGCGAAAAAATATATTAAAAATGTAGGTATTGAAACTCCAATGACCCCTGAGTTTTTCGAAGCTTTTTTTAAGAAAAAGCAAGCTATCTTAGAGACAAAACTTGATTTTATCAATTGTGCAGAATTACATTTAAATGAGAATAACATAGATAATTATTATGGGGAAAACATGTATATTTCCAGACATGGCTATATATCTCCAATTTGGAGTAGAGAATTAACTCTGAAATTCATGAAAATAGCCGATGAAGAAAAGTGGGATTTAGTAGTTCATGATTGCTCAAACTATACAAAATTTGCTAGAGGTTTAAATTTGAGCAGCAAAGAGGGTAAGTGGTTCGGAGCCAGTAATTATGCCTGTGAGTTTTCTGGGATTCCATATGCAGTATTTTTACCAATACTGCGTGATGACAATTTCAAATTTTTAAGTGAAGAAGAATTGCCTGACGGCTATAAACCCGGAGAGATGATTTCTTAGGGGGTCTTGTCATTTTGTTTTTCCTCAAAAAAGCTAGAAACACTCTTATGAGAGGTCAGACATCAAATTGTATCATTTTATTGCCAAAATAATGTGGAGTGTATAACTAGGATAGTAAGGAATACCAATGATTATACAGAATAAAGCAATATAAAAAATAGGTTTTCCCACCCATTTGCCACCGTAATTTATTTTTGGGTGGCAAGTATACCTTCTAAAAGTTTTGGGTGTGCCAAATTCCCATATACATTTACCCTTGCCAATTAATATTTTCTCGGCCTTTATAAATTTGTCTTCTAAATTTACACAGTCCCAAGTAAGACCACATACTTCACCTGCTCTCATTCCGGTATTAAGGGCTACCTGGAGAGGAATGTAAAAATTACTTCCTTTAATTTCAATCTTATCTTTAAAATATGTTCCTACAATCACCATAGCTGTTAAGCCAAGTGCTGTAGCACATATAAATCCTAATGCAATAACAGTTTTACTCAAATTTGTCACCTCCTCTGCTGTCAGATTAACTGCAACAACCTCTTTTGTAAGAGATAAATTCCGGAAGGTGGCTAACTAAAAACATTTTTGTTCTCTTGATTAATATTACACCATATACAACAAATTACCTTTTCATTTTACAAAAAAAGTTTAAAAAAGTTTATAAAACCTCTTGACTTAGAGTTAACTCCAAGTAGTAAAGTGAATTATAGAAGGTTCAGCACATTTATTCAAAAAGAATAACAGGAGGGATAAAATGGTAAAAAGTTTAATTGCATATTTTTCGCATTCGGGAAATACGGAGGTAATCGCAAGTATGATAAAAGAGAATGTAGGTGGTGATCTGTTTAAAATTGAAACAGTAGAAAAATATCCATCAAATTATAATGATGTAGTTAATGTTGCAAGAAAAGAGCAGGATGCTGACAGCAGACCAGAGTTGGCAAGAAAAGTAGAAAATATGGATTTCTATGATGTAATTTATATTGGTTTTCCTAATTGGTGGGGTACGATTCCGATGGGTGTATTTACATTTTTCGAATCATATGATTTTTCAGATAAAACTATCATTCCATTCTGCACACATGAAGGAAGCGGAATGGGCCGAAGTGAACGTGATATTAAGAAACTTTGTCCAAAATCTAATGTTTTAAGGGGTTTGCCAATTAGAGGTAGTAGTGTGCATGGAGCAGAAAAAGAGGTATCATGTTGGCTTCAGAGATAAGTATAATTTTTTATTATATTATTAAGAATGAATATATAAAACTTCTTACAAGTAATTTATAAATTTATAATTAAAAAATAAAGGAGACAGAACAATGAAAAATTTAAATGATTTAAGTAATAGTATAATTTTTCCAAGAGGCGAAAAAACTCCATCGGTATTTGCAAGGTATTTTATTGGTAATAGCTATCTCAAAATGGTTGTACCAGTTGATAGTCCATTAAAGTGCCCAATTGGGAATGTAACTTTTGAGCCAGGATGCCGTAATAATTGGCATAAACATCCAGGAGGACAGATTCTTTTAGCTACTGGCGGAAGAGGATGGTATCAAGAAGAAGGAAAAGAGGCACGCAAACTTTATCCAGGAGATGTAGTAGAAATACTTCCAAATGTGAAACACTGGCATGGAGCAGCAAAAGACAGCTGGTTTGTACATTTAGCAATAGAAGCAGATGCATCAGCAGGCCCAGCAGAATGGTTGGAACCAGTAACAGACGAATATTATAACAAACTATAATATTTTGAAATATATAATAAATAAAATTTCCTGGGGATGAGAAAATAGAAATAATATGAGGAGGTTCTATTATGGATTTAATGAAAGAAAAAAAATTTGGTTATGGATGCATGCGATTGCCTTTGTTAAATAAGGAAGACCAGACTTCTTTTGACTATGACCTAATTAACAAGTTATTTGATACCTATTTAGAAAAGGGATTTACTTATTTTGATACTGCTTATACATATCATGGCTATCATGGTGAAGAAGCTGTGCGTAAGGCTTTGATAGAACGCCATCCCAGGGATTCATTTCAGTTGGCTACAAAATTACCGTTGCGTGACTTCAAAGATAATGAGGATATGGAACGCATTTTTGACGAACAGTTGACAAACTGTGGTGTTGATTTCTTTGATTATTATCTGCTGCATAATATGGGTTCTAATGTTTACCAAAAGTGCTGCAAATATGGTGCTTTTGACTTTGTTGTGAAAAAGAAAACAGAGGGTAAAATTAAAGTTGTCGGTATGTCTTTCCATGACACACCAGAGCTATTAGAGGAAATTTTATCAGAGCATGGTGGTGGATTGGATTTTATTCAACTGCAGATTAACTATATTGACTGGGAACAGCCAAATGTTCAATCATGTCGCTGCCTGGAAATTGCCAATAAGTACAATAAACCAGTAATTGTCATGGAACCTTGCAAAGGTGGAAATCTTGTAAATATACCAAAAGAGGCTGAAAAACTGATGAAAGACTATAATTCCACTGCTTCTACTGCAAGCTGGGCACTTCGTTTTGCAGCCAGTCAGAAGGGAGTATTTCGTGTATTAAGTGGAATGAACAGTATGGAACAGGTAGAGGATAATACCTCATTTATGGCAAATTTTATATCTTTAAATGAAGAAGAGAATGCCATTATTCAAAAGGTTACTAAAATCATTGATCTAAATACAGCCGTACAGTGCACTGCTTGTGAATATTGTACACATGGATGTCCAAAGAACATCGCTATTCCCAAATATTTTGCACTGTACAACAGCATTATGCGTACTACCGGTAGTTTTTCAAGTCAGATGGTATATTACAACAATATTGCTATTAACCATGGAAAAGCAAGTGAATGTATTGAATGTAAACAGTGTGAGCGTGCTTGTCCACAACATCTGCCAATTACTACATATTTGAAAGATGTTGTAGAAAAGTTTGAAAAGAACAGTATTATCCCTACAAGAAAATAATTACTGATGAATGAGTAAATTAACTTGAAATGATATCTTTAGTTAGGATAGGATTAGATATGGAATATCGAATTTTAGGAAGAATAGAAATTAAATTTTCAAGGTGCTTAATTAAAATAATTGGAGAAAAATTAAATTTAGGAGGCCAGCAAATATGTTATTACAAGAGAAGTTTAAATTATTAAAAAGTAATATTAAAAAGAGAGGTAGTGCAGCAGTTGCTTTTTCAGGTGGAGTGGATAGTACTTTCTTAGTTAGGGTTGCACATGAAGTATTAGGTGATAAATTAATAGCAGTTACAGCTACTTCATCGACTTATCCCGAAAGAGAACTAAAAGAAGCAATTAAGTATGCTAAGGATATGAGTGTAAAACATTTAATTATATCTTCAGAAGAGTTAGATATTGAAGGCTTTGCTAGCAATCCTAAAAATAGATGTTACTATTGCAAAAAAGAACTTTTTACAAAGATAAAAGAAGTAGCTAAAGAAAATGACGTCGAATGTATTTTTGATGGTTCAAATTTTGACGATATTAGTGATTATAGACCAGGAATGCAAGCAGCAAAGGAATTAGAAGTAATAAGTCCACTTAAGGAAGCGAATCTTACTAAGGCAGATATAAGAGAACTTTCAAAAGAGCTAGGACTTCCAACTTGGAATAAACCTTCCTTTGCATGCTTATCTTCTAGATTTCCTTATGGAAAGAAAATTACTATTCCAAAGCTTAAGATGGTGGAGGAAGCAGAACAGTTTTTGCTTGATATGGGTATAAGACAAGTAAGGGTAAGACATCATGGAGAAATAGCTAGAATTGAAGTTTCTCCTGAGGAGAGAGTTAAATTTTTTGATATTGAAGTAATGGATAAGATAGGGAAAAAATTCAAAGAGATCGGGTTTACTTATATTACTTTAGATATGTTAGGATACAGAACTGGTAGTATGAATGAAGTGCTTTTAGCAGAAGAAAAGACAGTTTGATGAAATGTTTTAATTGATTATTTCTTGACTTAGGGTTTACCTAAAATGATAAGATAACATAGAGAGGAGTTGTCATATGAATTCTTATCAGAGGAGGGTATGAATGGAAACGAGGACTATATTAAAGAATAAGTTTTATTTGTATATGACAGAATTTTTTGCAGGAATGTCAGTAATGGCAGTGGAACTTGGAGCGAGCAGGCTTTTAGCACCGTATTTTAGTTCTTCACAAATTGTGTGGACAATTATTATCGGAACTATCATGATTGCAATGGCATTGGGCAATATCTGGGGGGGAAGAAGTGCAGATAAAAATCCTAATCCGGATAAGTTGTATATGCGAATGATTATAGCTGCTATATGGATTGCAGCAATACCGCTTCTGGGAAAGTATATAATTTTAGCTGTATCTGCAGCACTTGTTTTAACAATAAGTAATAACTTTTTAATTTTAGCAACCTTTTTAGCATGTATGATAATTTTTGTATTTCCGCTTTTCTTGCTGGGGACAGTTACACCTTCTCTGGTGAAATATACGGTAAATAGTTTGAGTGACAATGGAAAGATAGTGGGTATGTTAGGCGCAATTAATACAATTGGAAGCATCATTGGCACATTTTTACCTACCTTTGTTACGATCCCGGCAGTTGGAACATCCGTTACATTTTTAATATTTTCGGGGATTCTTCTGATACTTGGCATGATTTATTTTATAAACACAAAAGCAAAGAAAGTACAATGTATTATAAGTGCTATTTTGTTCATCTTTTGCAGCGTATTTGGCTCTTCGGATAGTTTTGCATTTTGGGAGAAAAATCTCTTGTACGAAGGAGAATCCATTTATAATTATCTGCAGGTGAAGGATACAAATGATAGCGTAATTCTTTCTACCAACGTACTTTTTGGAGTTCAATCCATTATGAAAAAAGATAACAGTTTGACGGGAATGTATTATGACTACGCACTTGCAGCACCCGTTATGTCCGGAATTCATAAGAAAAAAAATGCAAAGATTTTAGTGCTTGGCATGGGAACAGGTACTTATGCAAAACAGTGTCAAAAATATTTTCCCAATGTCTCCATTGAAGGTGTAGAAATAGATCAGAAAATAACCAATTTAGCTAGTAAGTATTTTAAGCTCCCGAACACTATAAAAGTAAATACTTATGATGGACGAGCATACTTGAATTCTGAAAATAAGAAATATGATGTGATTATGGTAGATGCGTATCAGGATATAACCATACCTTTTCAGATGTCTTCTAAAGAATTTTTTACTATTGTTAAAAATCATTTAGCAAAAGATGGTATCATGGTTGTAAATATGAATATGCATACCGAAAAAAAAGGAAATATTACACAGCATTTATCAGACACCATAGCAAATGTTTTTAATGAGGTATATACAGTGAATGTAGATGGCTCAACCAACAGAGAACTATTTGCAACGCAGAATATGGAAGCAGCTAAAACTTTTGAGCAAAACACTAGAGAATTAAGAAACAATGAATTAAAGACATTGATGTATAACATTGCAGATAATATGGACATATATGTAAAAGGAAATTATCTTCTGACTGATGATAAGGCACCAGTGGAACTTTTAGGAATGAGGGTAATCGATGAATTAATTCAGGATGAACTAAGTTATTACAAAAAAATATTCAAAGAAAAAGGTATAAATGGAGTACTAAAAAGTTTATAAAATTTCTTGACTTGGGGTTGACTCTAAGTAGTATTTTTATATTAAGAAATTAAAGTTATTTTGTGAAAAAGGGGTGTTAAAGTATGCATATTCCAGATAATTATTTAAGTCCATCGACTTGTGCAGTCATGGGGGCAGCTATGATTCCAATATGGGCGATATCAGTTAAAAAGGTAAAAAATGAAATATCTAAGGTTAAAATGCCATTACTTGGTATAGGTGCTGCATTTTCTTTTCTTGTGATGATGTTTAATGTACCGCTGCCAGGAGGTACAACAGGACATGCTGTAGGAGGAACGCTGCTGGCTATACTTTTAGGACCATTTGCAGCATGTATTTCAATTACTGTGGCTCTTCTTATCCAGGCGTTGCTTTTTGGAGATGGTGGAATACTGGCATTTGGAGCCAATTGCTTTAATATGGCATTCATAATGCCTTTTCTTGGTTATTTCATTTATAAGTTTATCAAGGATAGAACTAATTCTGAAAAAGGTGAATATGTTGGAATAATATTAGGATCTTATATAGGAATCAATTTTGCAGCTTTTATGGCAGGAATAGAATTTGGTATTCAGCCTCTACTATTTAAAAATGCGGCTGGACAAGCATTATACAGTCCGTATCCATTGTCTGTATCAATTCCAGCCATGCTTGTTCCTCATTTGCTAGTTGCAGGCGTAATTGAAGTTATATTTACAGTGGCAGTTTTTTCATTTATAAAGAAAGTTTCTCCAGGCACAATATACGAAGGAGCCAGGAGAAAGACAAAAGTTATCTATGGATTAATTGTCGCTTTAATTTGTTTGACACCTATAGGGCTTATTGCAACTGGAACAGCATGGGGTGAATGGGGAGCTGATGAAATAAAGAATGTGTCGGTTGGTGGTAAGGCACTTGGCTATGTTCCTGAAGGAATGAAAAATGGATTTAGCTTTAATACCTTTATGCCAGATTATGCAATTAAGGGACTGCCAGAGACTGCTGGGTATATTTTATCAGCAGTTGCAGGAGTAGTAATTTTAGTAATTTTATTTAAGATTATAAGCAGTTTGAAGAAAAATAAAACTAGAGACATAATTGGTAAAAGTGAGGAGAAGTAATATATATGCCTGAGTGGTTGTTAAAAGATGAAAATTATATTCCTAAATCAGATAAGGACACTTTTATTACAAAAAGTATTCTGTCCATATTAGAAGTTCTTTCGAAGATAAGAACTCAAAGCGGATATAAAAAAAATAAATTTAAAATAAATGTAACCTTGAAAGTTACATTTACATTTATACTTATATTGTTAGTTTCTATTACAAGAAGTTTTACATTTACAATTATTATTAATGTGTATCTGCTAGCGACATTGAGTATGATGGATGGCGAAGAAATTATAAAAGTTTTAAAAATTAGTCTGATAATGTCAGCTTTCACGTTTATTATACTTTTGCCGGCAATCTTTTGGAACAGTGGATTTAGCAGCATTATGATTACATCTAAAGTCTTTGCAACAGTAACTTGTGTAAATATACTTTCTCATTCTACAAGATGGAACTTTATAATCAGTGCATTAAAAAGATTTTTTGTGCCCGATATTTTTATTTTTGTCATGGATATTACTATAAAATACATAGTTATGCTGGGTGAATTTTCATTAAATATGTTATATTCATTAAAGCTTAGATCAGTTGGTGAAAATAGTAGTAAATATACACCGCTTTCAGGAATTGCTGGAACAATGTTTATAAAGTCAAAAGAAATCGCTGAAGATATGTATACTGCCATGGAGTGCAGAGGCTTCACAGGAGAATATCGAGTTATTAATAATAAAAATAAATTAAATTTTATAGACTATATATATATAATAGTTAATGTACTAATAATAGTTATTTTTATATACATGGGAAGGATTTAAAATGATTGATATAAGTAATGTATCGTATTCGTATTCAGGTATTCCTGCTTTAAAAAATATAAATCTTCATATAAATAAAGGAGAAGCTGTGGCATTATTAGGAGCCAATGGCAGTGGTAAATCAACATTGCTGAAGCTAATAAATGGTATTGTTTTCCCTGATAGTGGATGTTATAAGTTTAATAATGAAGAAATAACTCATGATAAACTTCAAGATACAAAATTCTCAAAACTCTTTCACCAGAAAATAGGTTTTGTATTTCAAAATTCAGATACGCAATTGTTCTGTGCTGATGTTTATGATGAAATTGCATTTGGACCCAGACAGATGGGAATGAGTGAGAATGATGTAGATGAAAGAGTTAATGATTGTCTATCATTGTTAAATATTACTGATTTCAAGCATAGGCAGCCATATCATTTAAGTGGTGGAGAAAAACGAAAAGTTGCTGTTGCTTGTGTTCTAGCTTTAAATCCAGAAGTTCTTGTCCTTGATGAACCTATGAACGGTCTTGATCCTAGAACTCAGAGATGGCTTGCGGAGTTTCTAGTTAAATTGAATAAGACAGGGAAGACATTGATAACTTCAACACATAATTTAGAATTAGTACAGGAAATATCCCAAAGAGCTGTACTGTTTGGAGAGGATCATTGTATTGCAGCTGATTTACCAACAGAGAAACTGCTAGCAGAGATAGATTTACTGAAAAAAGTAAATTTAGTAGATGAATATTATCACTGTCATAAAGGAAATCATCATGCACATTTTCACATGCATAACTATGAATTATAATTTTCTTTACTGAAAAATAAAAACAGCTTTTGATAAAAATATCTGGATATTGGTGATAAATGTAAATATAATTACTAATTCATTGATGTTCAAATTGGGAGTGAATATGATATTTTAATACTTAGGTCAAAATAAATGGGAATTGGAATGTAACAGCTTCAAGAATGAAAGATAGTGGAACAGTCTGGTCTATAGAGGGGGCAAAGCATATGAGTAAAATTCTTTGCCTTAAACATTCTAATAAAGTAAAGGTAAAATTAAGAACTATATTAAGAAACAGCAGAATTATAGACTTTATAGATGTTAATGAAATTATCAAGGAACAGTTAAAAGAATGTAAAAGAGCTATAAATGCTGAAGTAAAGGCACTTATAAGAGAACAGAAAAGGGCCAGAAAATATAATGAAAATATACAAAGCAGCATAATATATGGACAAGGCAAAATTACAAGAACTAGACAAATATTAAAGAGTCTATCAGGTTTTTGATTTTATGTTAAGTATATTACAATAAATTCAAAAAATGCATTATAAAATACAATGGAGTATCTCTGTCCAAAATGAAAAATGAAAAACATTAATATTAAAGAAGAATTTGCGCCATATAAATTTTTACTATGACCTATAAAAGAAATATAGTTTATTATTTTGTGTAAAATATGCTAAAATAGAGATGAGGTGATGTTTATGAGTTATAAATTGGATAATTCAGCCCTAATAGTAGTGGATGTGCAAAATGGTTTTATGAATAATTACACTAAATAATGCAGTGTGCTGCTTTATGTCATGGGAAAATATTGTTATATTAGGTGATGATGCTTTTTTAAGTGAAAAAATTTATGTACCGTTAGAAGTACGTACTCAATTAGCCTGGGTAATGAGTCATTATACAAATACATGGTGTGAATTTTTATTAGAAGAAAATTATAAGTCAAAAAATATAGATCAGTTTGAGTGGGATCTTACAAGAATTTATCAACAAACTGATAAACTAATAGATTCTACAATTGCAACAAGATATCAAGGCATATTTGATAAAATGATTCAGACAAGTCTTCTGAAGCAACAAATTACCAAGGCAAAAGAATCCTTAGAATATTTACATAAATATAACGTATATTTAAAAAATAGTGCTCAAAGAAAATATGCTTTTATTATAGAATTAGTTGTTTTTATTTTTGCATTTTTACAATCAGTCCCATTATTCTTTCAATTACCTTTTTTTCAAGGTAACAAGATATTTTATTTTCAGGTCGGGTATAGTATGTCTTTTATACTATTCATTATATTGTTTTATTTAAGAACAAAGGAATAATAAAGTAGTTATTGAACTTTTATAAAAATAGTTAATATATATTAAATTAAAAGGTAGACTTAGTGTTGCCTCAACTATTTGAAGGAGATATTAACTAATTGTGAAATTGATGTATCTGTTGGTTTATCAGCTATAGTAGTTAAGGATCTAAGGATCGTACTAGATCTATTGAAAATAATGGTCCATTAGAAAAGGAGAACAATTAAATGGAGTTAAATACAGAACAGTTAAGAATTATACCTTTAACGCTTTATCAGTTTAGATTATTACTTGATGGAATTGATAAAATGGAAAAGGAATTAAATTTAAGTGCCTCCGATGAACATTTAGATGAGCATACTCAACAAGCAATGGAAGGATTATACAAAAAAGCTGTAAAAAATAGAGGTAGCTATTTGTGGTACACAAATTGGCAAATTATTTTAAAATCTAAAAATAAAACTATTGGTAGCGCTTGTTTTATGAAATGTCCGGATGAAAATGGTCAAGTTGAAATAGGCTATGGTATTAATACTATTTATCAAAACAAAGGATATATGACTGAGGCGGCACAGGCCATTTGTGAGTGGGCTAGTAGTCAACGTGATGTGTCTCTTATCATTGCAGAAACAGAAAAAGATAATATTGCTTCTCATAAAGTGTTAAAAAAATGTGGAATGAAAAAATATAGGGAAACGGACGAAGGTATTTGGTGGTGTATGAGAGCGGTTGACTAATATAATCTTTAGTCAATGTGCCCTTTCCCCAATAAATTAGACAATCCAAACTCGTTGTTTCTAGCTTTTTCGTAAATCCACTTGTTATTATATATAATTTTAAATAATATTTCCATTTGGAATAAAGTTAAAATATAATACAATATACATTTGTAGATTTATACATAGATTATTTATATTAGGTGGTGCAAAATAAATATGAAAGTTCAGAACAAAAAGACACGTATAGCAGTGATTATTTTAGTAATAATAGACCAAGTTATTAAAATAATAATTAACAACAATTTTCTTGACAAAACATTCCCTATATTGTCTTCTTTGCTATACTTTGAGCCTACATTCAATAGGAGCTATTCATGGATTAATTCTATATTGCAATTGGGTATTGATAAATGGATACATATTTTAGCAGTAGTAATTATGAGTATATTAATATATCTGTTTTATCAATATCTAAATAAACTATTTGGAACCAATAAAATTATTAATATTATGTATGCTTTTATATTTTCTGGTGCTATGTGTTCACTAATTGATAAGATTTTTTGGAATGGTAGTTTAGATTACATATTATTAAACGGTTTTTTTACATTTGACCTAAAAGATGTATATATTAGTATTTTTATTGGGTTGCTAATCTTATCATTATTCTTAAAAAACAAAATTTTAAACCAAATTGATAATAATTTAGTAAAAGACTTTACTAAATATATTTTACAAAAATTATAAATATAAATTACATTAGGGTGTGTCTAAAAACTAAATATTGCGAAAGAAGCGAGTTTTAGGTAAAATAAGATAAAAAACTCGGAGGGTGCAAATATGTCACAGAAGCGTTATGAAATATCAGATGAACAATGGGATCAAATAAAAAACTTAATTCCAATAGCAAAAACAGGACGACCTCCAAAAGACAACCGACTTATATTTAATGCCATACTATGGATTGCAAGAAGTGGTGCAGCATGGCGTGATTTACCAGAACGCTTCGGTTCATGGAAAACTGTATACAGTCGTTTTTGTAAGTGGCGTAACGATGGTACTTTATTAACAATTTTTAAAGAGTTAACCTCAGATGCAGATTATGAAAATTTAAGCATTGATTCAACATGTATAAAAGCCCACCAGCACAGTGCTGGTGCTAAAAAGGGGCTGTAAACAGCGAAACAAAACAGCATATTGGATTGAGTCGCGGCGGACATACAACAAAAATTCATGCAGTTATTGATGGACTTGGCAATCCATTTTCAATTATCATCTGGCAATCTACACGACAGTACACAGGCCGTAGATGTTCTTTCCAACGTTGATATAGAAGGCAGCAATATCCTGGCAGATAAGGCATATGGCACAAATGAAATTAGAGAATATATTACTTCAAAGAAATCCTCATATACTATTCCACCAAAATCAAATGTAAGAGAACCATGGAATTGTGACTGGTGGCTGTACAAGGAACGTCATTTAGTTGAATGTTTCTTTAACAAAATCAAACATTTTAAAAGAATTGCAACTCGTTATGACAAGCTTGCTGATTCTTTCCTTGCTTTTGTTTATATTGCTGCTATTTTTATTTTATCTAAGTAATTTATTGTTGCATTGTTTTCAGACACACCCTATTAAAAGAATAAAAATTATTAATAGTTTTAACTAAGTCACATTATTCTTATTAGAGGACTAAAAGCCCATATCTAACGGTATAGGCTTTTTTCATGTTCGAAATTTCAAAGAAGGGGAACTTGTAAATAGATGCTTGTGTGTATATAACCTACATTCCGCACGTAAAAATTACCAAATAATTAATTACAGTAACCATTCAGCCTACATTTCACATGAAATTCCTCTGTATTATGGAATAGAAGCCTTAATATAATATATATTTCCATAAATCAATCTATAAAATACAATGTGTGAAAATCTGACAATTACACTTGTTGTAAATATTATAACAAAATGTATTAAATCGCATTAATATCTGGTATATCCCCTGTTTTAATAATGATTATTTGGTTATTTAAGAAACGATTTTATCCATAATAATGATACTATGGATAAATAAACATTAAAAAATGTTAAATTCTACGTGCGGAATGTGGGATATAACTTACAATGGCTGCACGGACACTTCAGGCTCATCTTCTAAATAATAAATTGTGGGCAATAATAAATATGGTACTTGCCCCCAGTTAAATGAGGATTTAACAGTCTATGGGACTTCTGAGCCAGAGAAGGCAAAAGGTGTTAAAACCTACACCTATTTAAGTGCAAGTACAGGAGCAAAGCCATTAGCACAAAAGATACAATTCTCCTGGAACCCTAGATTTCTAATTAAAAACATTAAAATTCAATATATAACATAAATTAGCATAATTTTGTACTGATTTGTCATAGGTGAATTAATGCCTCCAAAATTATGAAGGTGCCTACATTTAGTTAGAAGACTTTCGAAAAGTAGCTGGAAGTTCTGAAAAAGAGTATAATTAGCCAACCATTTATCATTAAACGGAAATTTTATAAAAAGTTGATAAAACTAAATCCAGTGTGTTTTATCCAAGCATCTAAATGTATATTAATTACTGCAAAAGTGGCTAAAGGCATACGCATCATTGCGCTTTGACATTCATATTCTTCAGCAGATGTATAGCATCATCAAAATCACATAAATCAGAAAGTAAAGGATTTGAGGCTACCTTTGCGGCCCAATTTGTGATAGAATAGGCCTGTTGATCAAGCATCAATACGAGAGATCGTATTATACCTTGCTGATTTTTGGCGGGGCGGCCTAAATCAGAATATAAAGGCTTGATTATGGGAAACAGGTTATCAAGGTTGAGAAGATAGAGTTTTGAAATAACTTTATCTAGTGCAACCACCCTGCTTCTTTGTATTTCATTTGGTATTAAATGCCTAGTATAAGCTTTCTTATTACAATATATAATAAAATTATTATTAATGTAAATTTTAGAATTATATATGAGTTGAATTATTATATGGAGGATAAAAATGAAAAAATTCAATACTATATTACATAACATTATTATTATATTCATTATAACTTCTATATTGTTGTTTTGCACTAAAGTGACAGTTAATGCGAGTCGAATATTGGCAAAGAGAGGCCATTAATGTAGCAGTATTATTAAATAGATCTGGTGATATTTACATATTTTGATAAAAGAGCTGAAAGAATATTATACAAAGTGAGGTGCAATATATTGAAAAGAAAAAGGTTTATAGAGAAAATTCTTTTTGTAGTCGTAATTATTTTTATATTTAATATAAGTGAATATCATGTAAAATCAGTTTCAAAAATTAATTCAAATAAAAATATTTCTATATTAGTAGACATAAGTGAAGAGAGACTTTATTTGATAGATACAGAGAAAAATATAATTTTAAAAAAATATACTATAGCTAGTGGTAAGGTGGAAACACCTTCTCCAGTAGGTACATGGAAAGTTACTAGTATGGGGAAATGGAGTGGAGGTTTTGGCACAAGGTGGATTGGATTAAATGTACCTTGGGGAATATTTGGAATTCATGGAACAAATAGACCGGGCTCAATTGGAGATGAGGCTTCTCATGGATGCATTAGAATGCAAAATAAAGATGTCGAAGAGTTATATGAGTATGTAGACCTAGGAATGATAGTATGCATATATGCTGGACCATATGGTCCTTTTGAGAAAGGATTAGTAACTCTAAAACCTGGAGATAGAGGGGCAGATGTTTTAGAGGTGCAAAGAAAAATGAAAGAAAAAGGTTATTATCCTGGAAATTTAGATGGCATATATGGGGAGGAGATGAAGCAGTATGTAATAAAATTTAGAAAAGATAATAAACTTACAATTAGCCATAATATAGACTCTGAGTTTTATGAAAAACTAGGAATAAAATTAGTAGATTAAAATAATTTTTATAGTATGGACATTGAGTCTGTACTCTTTCTTTTTTGTCTAAAATAAAAAAATCAGCAGTCGGAATTAAATTGTCACCAGTTCGTTTTGCAAGTACATTATAAGTTAATAATGTTTATTATATTAAGAGGTAAGATACAGAGATAGTATATGACAGAATTGAGGTGAGTAATAATACTATTCTCTGTTTTTATTTAGCGATTAAAAGATATTATGCTTACATTTACATACAATGTTTCACCGATTCATAACTATAAAATTCTACTTAATACCATTTAATTCCATTTATTTTTTAGTACATGACACACTTGCTGGTAATACCACATGGCCATCAAGCTAAGAAACGATAATAATGCATTAAATCAATTAGTGTAAGAGATTGAGGTAAGACAAATTTATGTTATTGTAAATTTTAGAATAAGTGTTACTTTGATATAATTTTTTATATATCAAAAAAGCTCCTGTACTCATAATTTTTTTGAAGACATAAACTTTGAAATTAGAATTTGTGAATTATATTTTATTTTTGTTCATTAATTTCTATTTTGTTAAATCATAACTCAAATTAATTAAATTGTAGATTTCCTCTTTAGGAAAAGGGCTATCCAAAATAATTGTAATCCAGTGTTCTTTATTCATGTGGTATGCAGGTAAAATCCCCTGTTGGCTTCTTAATAAACTATTTAATGCTGGGTCACACTTCAAGTCTAATATTTCAGCACTTCCTTTTCCTGTCAAGCCTAATTTAATTCTTGGTACATTCATAACTAGTCCGTACCATTTGCCACCCCCCTCATGTCTAATTACCGCATAATCTGGATATTTAAACCAAGGATAGTCAGGCTCTGTATCAAATTTTTCCTTTACATAAGCAAAAATTTCTTCTCTTTCTATCATAAAAATACCTCCTGAAATTCCGATTTATCACATACCCAAATACCATTATTTAACGTCCTTCCATAGCAATTTATACTAAATATAGTAAAGTAAATGGTTAACTAAGTCAATATCTTCACTTTGATTTAGTTACCGAGTTTATTAACTATAGAAATGGCTTACTTACATTTTGTAATATAAAAAGAAAAATAGTAAAGCAAATGGTCGTTTATTTTATCCAATTTATTAAAGCTATTTTGCCCCTTATAACACGTTCGGTGGTGTTAGGCCAAAGTATAAGATTTTTTATAAAAAAGGTTGTTTAAGATATGAAAAAACTACGACGTAAATGGTTAAATTAATGTTTTCTAGAAACTAAATAATATGGTATTAAAAACATTAAAATTCAACATAATTTTATAAAATATAGTAGATCGATAATGATTTCAATATTGATAAATAGATAATAATTCCCGGAAAAATAATTAATTATTTAAAAAATATATATAATTTATGATAAAATATTAAAAAAGTATTGTGATAAATATGAAATTAAATTATAATGAATCAAATACCAAAATAATACCTTTGACACAATTTAGCATAATTTTGTGCTGATTTGTCATAGGTGAACTAATACAAAATTCTGAAAGTGCCTATATCTAGTTGTTATAGAAAGGAGTGGGAAATGGGAAAATGGAGACAAGTCTAAGAGAGTTCTATAAAAATAGTTATCTATATGATAGAGTTCCATATATTCATGAGTTTACACCAAGTGGAAAGGTTGCTGGAGCAATATTTGCAATTTCAACAATTGAAAATGCCATTCCTATTTTACATGGTTCTAGCGGATGTGGATTTCATTACAGATATGTTTGCAGAAGAAGCTGGAAGCCAGCATATAATCTAAAATGTACGGGTTTAAAGGAAAAAGATATTATAATGGGGGGAAGTGAAAAATTAAAGGAGGCAATTATTGAAACGGCGAAAAAATATAATCCATCATTAATTGGCATTATTCCAGCATCCTCTGTTGATATGACTGGGGATGATATAGAAGGAGTTATTAGAGAGTTACAGCCTCAAATTACTTGTAAGCTATTATTCGTTAAATCAAAAAAGATTTCACATGCTGATAAGAGAGGTAATGCAAGAAAAAGTTTTTGTGAAAATAACACTGATAAGAAAAAGATTCATGATGGCAATTTAAAAAGTTGTGGGTTTTCAGAAGCTATGGAGGTAATCGTTGAAAATGTAATGAAACCTCAAGAAGTAGAGAATACTCTTATAAACATATGCGGTTTTTACTGGGGAATTCATGAAAATGCCATGGTAAATGGTATAAAAAAAGAATTGGAGAAGATGGGAATAAAAATAAATGCATTTATACCAAATTGTTCTGTTGAAGAACTAGAAACAGCACCTAGAGCAGCACTTAATATAATAACAAGTCGTGTTAAATGGGTAATAAAAATGAAAGAATTATATGGAACGGAATTTATGATAGTCAAAAACGAAGATTATGGCTACAGAGGTCTAAATGGAATTGAAGAATTTTATATAGATATAGCTAAGAAAATTGGAGCTTATGAGAGATTAGGCAGGTACTTAAATGAGCGGAAAGTTCATATTCAGGAGAGGCTAGAAAAAAAATTGCTTAAGATGAGTAAATACACTTGTGCTATATATTGTGAAGATTTTAGAGATATATATAAATTAATTTATTTTTATGGCTGCGTATTAAAACTAAAAATAAAATATGTAGTTGTTACAGTTAAACAAAATGGGTATATGAGTTTATTTTCTAAAGATACATTGTTTGAGATGGCAAAAGAAAATATAGTAGAAGGTTTAAATGAATTAGATTATGAGGTTAATTGGAAAATTAATTTTGATATAGAAAAAATCATTGCATTTGAAGAAAATGCAGATTTATGCATTGGGTATACACATATTCAAAATTCTAAACATATTAATCTACCATCGTTCATACCATTAGATTTTAATAATTATGAAAAATTTATACTTCATTATATAGATATGATTAATAGAACTGTATTTCGTGAGGATAAGAGCTTGCTTTTAGATAATTATAATAGTGTGAATGTCAATGAGAAGGTAAGTAAAAAAATGTGGGATATTCTCTGGCTACAGAGAGGAGGGAAATGAGATGAATTGTGATAGTGAGTGTAGATTGTTTGGAGCATACAGAGTAGTTATAAGTATTAAAGATTCTGTAATTTTGATTCATTCAACAGTTGGTTGTAACTGGGGAACACTAGCATTTCATATTTCATCAAAAATAAGTGATATAAGACAGACATCTACAGTTATTTATGAAGAAGAGATAGTAAATGGAGGAGAAAAAATTTTAGAAGAAGCTTTAGAAAATATAGTTAAACTCTATGAGGCTGAAGTTATATATGTGATAACTGGATGCATACCTGAAATATTAAATGATGATGCTCTAAATGTCATTAATAGGTTTAAACAGAAGAACAATTTAGAAAATATTTTTTTATTAAATGAACCAGGTTTCAATGATGCAGGTATAAGAGGTATGAAAAGTGCATTCAAACTATTAATAGATGAAATGATGCCAAGAGAAATAATTAAAAATTCAATTAATTTAATAGGCTTTTTCTCTGATGATTACAAAGTTGATTCGGATTTAATTAATATAGAGAATATGCTGGAGGATTTCATATATATAAATTCTATTTTTCCCTATGATAGCTATGAGAATATTATGAAAGTACCATCAGCTGTGGTAAATGTTGTATTAGATGGGTTCCAGTTTGTTGGAGAAATGTTAAAAGAAAAATTTGGAACTCCCTATATAACTGTCAGTTATCCATATGGAATAACGGGCAGTAGAATTTTTGTAAATAAAATACTGGCAGCATTGTCAATTAAAGTCCATGAAAATTTCGATGAAAAGGAAACTTTATCATTAGAATTATTAAATGAACTTCACTCATTTATAGATACTTTTATGGGTATGCCAGTAGCTGTTTTAGGAGACAAGGCAAGAATATATGGTCTAAAAAAATTTTTAGAAACTGAACTTGGAATAGTTGTAGATGTGTTAATTGATACTGAACAAAAAAAAGACAGGGAGGAGATAAGAGATGAAGTTTTTAAATCTAATTCAGTAATGATTTTTGGATCGTCTTTTGAGAGGGGATTAGCTAATGAACTGGATATTCCTTTTCTGCAGTATACATATCCAGTGCTTGACAAGATTAGTATTAGCAAAAGTGGTTATGCTGGGGTTGAAGGAATGTCATTTTTGGTTGAGGACATATTGAATTTGGCTTATTTTTATAAACTTATTGCAAAATATTGATAAAAATCAGTTTAGAAGGAGGGAGAAATCGTGGATATAAGCTCTAAAAAAATTGCTATTGGAAAGTCTCAAAATTACAAGTTAGTTATTATGCGAAAAGTAATAGCGTTGATGATTTTAATACTGCTTGTATTAATAAGCTTTGTAATTGATCTCTCAACTGGACCGGCAATGTTGAATATTTTTGATGTAATCACTTCATTGATGAATCCTGAGTCACTGGGCAGAAAAGTGAATATAATTGTCAGGGTAATTAGATTACCAATAGCAACTATGGCACTATTAGCTGGTGCAGGATTAGCAATTGCAGGTATGGAAATGCAGACTATACTTAATAATAATCTTGCTAGTCCGTATACACTGGGAATATCTTCGGCAGCATCTTTTGGAGCCTCAATATCTTTGATTTTTGGATATGCATTCTTACCCAAATACATGAATAATTATGCCACTCCTATATTTGCTTTTGCTTTTTCATTAATATCATCCTTTTTTATTTATACCATTGGAAAGATAAAAAAGGATAGAGGAACAATAATTTTAGCTGGGATTGCAATAAGTTTTATGTTTACAGCGTTAAATTTTATTCTTACATACTTTGTACCAGATGAAATTTTAAGAGGTATAACTAACTGGTCACAAGGGTGTATCTTAGGAGCTACATGGCAGCAGGATGCAATAGTATTTGTAGTACTTGTAATAGTGACACCAATTCTCTTTAGAGAATCCTGGAAGCTAACATCATTATGTATGGGGGAAAGTACTGCAGCAGCTTTAGGGATTAATGTAGAAAAGTTAAGAACAAAGGTTTTGATATTATCTTCATTAATAACATCCATCGCAGTTTGCTTTGTTGGAACCATAGGCTTTGTTGGACTAGTTGCACCCTATGTAGCTAAGTCTTTAGTAGGAGAAGAACAAAGGTTTTTTATTCCGGCATCTATGTTAACTGGAGCATTTATGTTATCAGTTTCATCTGTGCTAAGCAAGGTTGCCATATCAGGGGTACAGATTCCTTTAGGAATAGTTACTTCAATTATAGGTATTCCGTTTTTATTGGTACTTATTTTAAAACAAGGAAGGTGAGAAGAGTATGAGTCTTAAAATACAGAATATTAATTATAAACATTCTTCTAAATTTTCTCTAAATAATATTAGTTTGACTTTTCATAATAATGTAACTGCAATTATTGGGCCAAATGGTTCAGGAAAGTCTACATTAGTTAAGTGTATTTTAAATATATATAAGTGTGATGGTGAAATGTATTACCAAGGTGAAAGCATTAAGAAACAGAAAAAAGAATTTATTAAGCAAAAGGTAGGTTACTTGCCCCAAACAACACAAAATGATGCTTCAATTACTGTTTTTGAAGCTGTGCTTTTAGGACTAATAAATACACTAAATCTTAAAGTTAGTAAAAAGCAGGAACAAAAGGTAAATAATATTTTAGATGCTTTTGAATTGCAGCACTTAGCAAAAAGTAAAATTAATGAATTAAGTGGCGGTCAGCTTCAAATGGTGTCATTAGCTCAATCAATAATTAAAGAACCAGAAATTCTCATATTAGATGAGCCATTAAATAATCTAGATATACATCGTCAATTTTCACTAATGAATACAGTATCAAATTTAGCATATGAAAAAAAGATGATTGTAATAATTGTAATGCACGATATAAATCTCACATCAAGATATGCTGATAATATTGTTGTCATGAAAGATGGCAATATTTATTCTCACGGAACACCTAAGGAAGTCTTAACAAAAAAAATGATAAGGGAAATATATAAAATTGATAGTGAAATATATGTAAATAAACAAGGTAAACAAGTTATTGAATTCGTAGGCATTTCCACTGAAACTGATAAGAATAAATATAAATTAGTATCTCATATTTAAATCAATTATATACGAACTGGAGGGAATTGAAATGAAAAAGATTTATATGAAGAGAAAACTGCTGAGTATGTTATTCATTGCAGTCATGTTGATATCTTTGGTTGGATGTGGCACCACAGCAAGAAAAGAAGAAACAGCAAAGAATACACCTGCAACGAAAACATATACTGACATGGCAGGCAGAAAAGTAAAATTATCAACTAACATAAATAAAATTGTCACACTGAGATATATGGAAACGAATATTTTAGGGGCCATATTGGGTAAGGATTTTGACAAAAAAGTAATATCTCTAGGGCAGGATTTAAAAACCAATGACATAGATTTGTATCAAAAGTTTTCACAAACTTTTGACATGGACAAAATTGTACAATGTGGAAGCATATATGATGATTCAGTAAGCAGTGAGAAACTGCTGGAGCTCGATCCGGACATTATTATTGTTGATTATTATTTTATGCAGAAGAGCAGCGTTAAAAAATTGATTGAGGTTGGATTGCCTGTAGTTTTTATTGATTCGGATGGCTCTAATCCTAAAAAGGATCCATTATATAGTATGCTGGACAGTATGTCTATGTTAGGTGATATGTTAGGGTACAAAGAAAAGACAGACGAAATGGTAAAATATGCTAGAGACAGAATTGACAATGTACTAAAGATTGCCAATAAAGCTGTAAAAGAAAGTTCGAAAAAGCCGTCTGTTTATTTTGAATTGGGGAATGTAACACCTGAGGAAATTGGAACCACAAGAGGAGAGACATCTACTGGATTTGGAGCGTTACTTAAAAGATTAGGTGCTGAAAATATAGGAGAAGGGCACGGGTCGGAATCACTGAATCCTGAAATAGTTTTAAGTTCAAATCCTGATATGATTATGATAGGTGGAGCAAATTGGAATCCAACGTCAAATATTATGAGATTTGGTTATTTTGTCACTGAAGAACAAGCTAAAAAACATTTAGGAGAGTATACGAAACGATCTGGCTGGAGTGAGCTTTCAGCTATTAAAAATGGCAGATTATATGGATTTCATTTTAATTATGCCAAATATCCCTTTGATTTTGCAGTTGTTGAATATATTGGGAAGAAATTGTGGCCGGAACAATTTAAAGATGTTGATCCAGAAGCAGATTTAAAAGAATTTTTTTCTAAATATATGCCTATTAACTATTCTGGAGTATTTTTTGAAGACTGGAAAGATGAATAATAGTATATAGCTAAGAAAACAGTATCAAGTCTGGCATATGAGAAAAATATGAAATAGTATCTCAAATTTAATTAATTATATGCTGAGGAGGAATCAAGATGAAAAACAAAAAATTAGGAATTAGAATTATTGGTTTGCTATTGACAGCTGCACTTATCTTCGCATTTTCAGGGTGTGGTTCTAATAATTCAACATCATCGAATCCGGCTTCAACTGCTTCAAAAACGAAGGTTTTTACAGATATGGTTGGCAGGAAAGTGACACTATCCACTAATGTTAAACGTATTGTACTTGTGAGAACAATGGATATATATATGCTCTCTTCAATTTTAGGTAAAGAACTAGATACAAAATTAGTGGCTGTAGGCCAAAGTTTCAAGAGTACCGATATTGATGGATATAATATGTTTTCAAAAGTATACAAGAATCTTGATAAAATGACTGCCCTTGGCAGTGTGTATGACGATGCAATAAGTGTTGAATCTGTTGTGAATTTAAATCCAGATATAATCATTGTTGATAAACAATTCTACAATAAAAATTGCATACAGAAAATGATTTCTACAGGATTGCCTGTTGTTATTATGGATAATAATTCCGATCCTTTTTATGGACCTGGAAAGAGTATAAAAATGGTAGGAAAAATGCTGGGTAAAGAATCGAAAGTTGATGAAATGGTGGATTATGCTAACCAGAAAACTGATGCTGTGCTGCAAAGAGTTCAAAAAGTTATTTCAAGCGGAATAAAAAAGCCTGTATTATATTGGGAGTGCGGCAATGTGGCTCCAGATAAGATTGGTCAGACAGATGGTGATGTGAAAACCAGTTGGGGTTATGTTTGGGACAAACTCGGCGCAGATAATATTAGTATTGGTGTCACAGGCCAGCCATTAAATGCCGAAAAGGTACTTGCCTCAAATCCTGATATTATTATCATAGGTGGAGCTAACTGGAGTCCAACTGATAATATTATGCGTCTTGGATTTTTTGCAACTGGGCAAAGTGCTAATGAGCATTTAAGCCTTTACACCCAAAGAGCGGGATGGTCTGATTTAAATGCAATTAAAAATGGAAGGCTTTACGCACTTCATTACAATCTTTATATTCGACCTTATAATTTTGCTGGTGTTGAGGAAATGGCAAAATTCTTATTTCCAAGTGAATTTGAGGACTTAAATCCTGAAAAAGATAGAAAAGAATTTTTTGATAAATATATGCCGGTTAAGTATTCAGGTTTATTTTCAGCAGATTGGAAATAATGTTTATCATTTTCAGGTATATTTTCAGTAGAGCTTGGGAAATAAAAAATTACTTATTTCTTTTTAATGAGTATACCTTCGTGCAAAACCTATTAGGTATATAAGAGTACTATGTAGATTATTGTTGCCCCAAAATATATAATTAAGTATATAAGTAATAATAAGGGGATGGATAAATTGAAAAACAAAATTTTAATGGCAACTTTTTTTGGTATTTTTTTATTAATTACACCTAATGTAAAAGCAGTAAGCTTTACTGACAATCAAACAGTAGATGCTAATAAAACATGGACAATCAAATTTACAAGTGATGTTGAATTTGACGACTTAACCAGGCAAGGAATAACTGTAACAGACAGTAAAGGTGATAAAGTAAATGTGGGAATACAATTAGGTCAGGATAGTAAAACAGTTACAGTGACAGCTCCTCAAGGGGGATATACGGCAGGAGAAAGTTACATATTAAACATCGGAAATCAGGTGCATTCTACTAAAGGTAAGACTTTGAATAAAGAATACACATTGAACTTTAATATTAAAAGTAATGAAGGTGAAATGTTAAATGGAAAGAAGATTAAATCAGGAAATCTATCTACAGACTATGACATTGAACAAGCCTTAAGTGATATAGATAAGTTTCAATTGAATACCTTAAATATACCTGTAAAAATAGAAATAGATAATCTTTCTTCAAGTGGTATGAGAGTTGACAGATCAAGCGAAGAGAAAGCAATAAACTTAATTAAACAATTAAATGGTAAAAATATAAATATAATACTAGAGCCTTATCCCTGGATAGCTGGGGGAGAGGATATTGAAACAGATTGGAATCCAGATGATATGGATACTTTCTTTTTAAATTGGAGGGCAAATGTATTAAAGACATTAATAGATGATATTGCAGTACCATACAATGTAGATGCACTAAACATAGGGAGTAATTTTGTAAATATAGAACCTGAAGAAAAAAATTGGTGTGATACCATAGATTATGTTAGAACCTATTATAAAGGATTAGTAACCTATAGAACTAATTGGTGGTATACAGCATCATGGGATACTAAAAGTATTACTGACTATGAAAACAAGCTAAATAATAAGTTGTTTTCAAAACTAGATTTTATATCTATTGCAGCTTATTTCGAACTTACAAATAATGCTACAAATACTGCGGAAAATCTTGTAAGTGCAATAGAAAGTTCACAGATATCTGTAAATGGAGAAGTTAGAAACCAAAATATAAAACAAGAGATAAAAAATTTTTATGATAAATGGAATAAACCTATCTTCTTTGGAGAGATTGGTTTTCCTAAAACTGATGAAGCATCATTTCATCCATGGGATCCAGATGAAAATAGCATTGTAAATAATGTTGAACAAGCTAATTGCTTTGAAGCTTATAGAAGAGAATTTGAGAATGAGCCATGGTTTCTGGGGTTTTCTGTATTCGCAATAGGCAAACAAGATAAGGATAAACGTTATTACCCAAGTGAAGAAAGTACATTAGTTATCAGAAATTGGTATAGTAAGGAACAGTAAACTTGTTACAGGTAACTTAGAAATTCAAATAATAAATATGAATAATAAAAGATTTTAGGTAATTATATATAATATGGTAAATGAAGTTAAATATACTTGAAAGGCGAGAGTTTACTCAATGCTGTTACAAGTAAAAATTATCTATATTAGCCTTGCTTAATCAAGAGAAGCAGGGCTTTAATTATTGAAGGAAGTTTCCTGTAAGTTAACTTATTTCATTAAAATCAACTATAAATCCATCGACAGGAAATGACTTAATACATAAAATATCATTAGAGGTGATAGATATGAAAGAACTAAATATAAGTAAATGCATTATTCAAAAAAGAAAAGAGAAAGGAATAACACAAGAGCAGTTAGCAGATTATATTGGAGTTTCTAAAGCATCTGTTTCCAAATGGGAATCAGGATTAAGTTATCCTGATATTTTACTTCTTCCTGAACTTGCAACCTATTTTAATGTTTCAGTGGATGAATTATTGGGATATTCTCCACAACTTACAAAGGAAGACATTAAAAAAATTTACAATAAACTTTCACATGAATTTGCTACAAAACCTTTTGATGAAGTAATGGAGCAGTGTAACAAAATGATAAAGAAATACTATTCTTGTTTTCCATTTTTATTGTCTATGATTCAATTATTATTAAACTATTTGCCTTTAGCAAAAACTGAGGAAATAAAAAAAGAAATTCTTCACCAATGTATACTGCTAAGTCAGAGAGTAAAAGGGGAATCGGAGGATATTTCTAACATAAAGAGTGCAAATACTATGGAGGCATTGGCAGAGATGATGCAGGGAAATAGCAAAGAAGTTATTCGATTATTAGACGATAAATTAACTCCGTATAGTGGAGATGATGTTATATTGATTAATGCATATCAAATGCTGGGAGAAATTGCTCAAGCAAAGGTCGTGAATCAAATATTACTATACCAAAATATAATAAATACATTAACCCTTTTAACCAATTATCTTTCCATGCACATGACGGAACCAGTTTTATTTGAGCAGATATATTCTCAGGGGATTCAGATTATTAACTCTTTTCAGATGAAAGAGATTTTGACAAATGCAGTTTTTGAAATTCATATTGTCGCTGCACAGGGGTATTTGATGCAGCAGAAGAAAGAAAAGGCAATAGATGCATTAGAAGAATATGTGGACATTGTCTGTGGATATCAGTATCCATTGAGATTAAAAGGAAATGGATATTTTACTCAGGTAGATAAATGGCTTGAGAATAATATTTGTATTGGAACAAACAGTCCGTTAGATGAGATAACAATTAAGAAAAATTTTATTAAAATGGTTACTGAAAATCCTGCATTTACACAGTTGAGAGAAGATGAACAGTACAATGTGCTTATTAAAAAATTGAAAGGAAAGTTGGGTGAAAAATAATGAGTAATACTTTTTCTGAGTATTTGCCAGTTTTGATACCACTAATTATTCTGCAATTAATTTTAATGATTACTGCATTGGTTCATGTTTTAAGACATTCCACAGTACGTAGAGGAAATAAACCTCTTTGGATTATTATCATCGTTTGTGTAAACATCATTGGTCCAATTTTATATTTTCTAGTTGGAAGGGATGAGGAGTAGTGGATATACTTACAATTTCAAATTTGCATAAAAACTTCGGTACACATCAGATATTGAAGGGGGTGAACTTAAGTGTACCACAAGGTTCTATATATGGTTTTATTGGTAAGAATGGTGCAGGCAAAACAACAACGATGAAGATTGCATTAGCTTTATTAAAAGCGGATTCTGGTGAGATACAGATATGTAATAAAAAAGTTAGATTCGGGTCTTCAGAAACAAACCAATATATTGGTTATTTGCCGGATGTTCCAGAATTTTATAATTTTATGACTGCCCAAGAATATTTAAAACTTTGTGGTGAAATTACCGGAATGTCAATTCATTTCATTCAAAAAAAGAGTGAAGATTTATTAGACCTCGTGGGGTTAACGGATGTAAAAAAAAGAATAGGAAGTTTTTCAAGAGGTATGAAGCAGCGTCTTGGGATTGCTCAGGCATTGTTAAATGATCCTAAACTATTGATTTGTGATGAGCCCACTTCAGCTTTAGATCCTATTGGGAGAAAAGAAATATTAGATATTTTATCCAAAGTGAAAAAACATACAACAGTAATTTTTTCAACCCATATATTAAATGATGTAGAGACAATCTGTGATCATATTGGAATCTTAAATAATGGCGAAGTTGTTTTAGCAGGTAATTTAAATGACATAAAACATAGATATCAGGATAATATAGTGGTGCTGTCACTTTCTTCAAATAGTGATTTAGATGTCTTGTTGAAGGCTGAGGAAATAATGAAATTGGACAAAAAAATTCAGTGTAAAGAAACCTCTATTTATATAAGAACAAGGCAAGTACATGAAATCATGAAATGGATAATGAAAGTTCTGGTTAAATTATCAATTACACCATTAAAACTTGAAATTGTAGAACCCCGTCTTGAAGATATTTTTATGGAGGTGGTTAAATGAGGTCATATATTGCATTCATTAAAAAAGAATGGATTGACTATCTAAGAAACTATAAAATATTAATCATGATAATAGTATTTGCAATTTTAGGAATTATTAGTCCACTTAGTGCTAAGTTTATGCCGGAGATTATCAGAGAATTCATGCCTGCTGGTATATCCATCCAATTAACGGAACCCTCTAATATAGATTCATGGACTCAATTTTTTAAAAATGTATCTCAAATGGGTACTATTGCAGCTGTTATTATTTTTAGTGGAATGATGTCTCATGAATATGAGAAGGGAACGTTGGTCAATCTGATTACGAAAGGATTACCACGTAAGACGATTGTTACGGCGAAATACACGGTAGCGATCTTAATTTGGACAATAAGTTATTGGATATGTTTTTCTATTACATTAATATACACCAAATACTATTTTCCAGAGGGAAAAACTACAGGTTTATTTTTGGCTGTTTTTAGCTTTTACTTTTTTGGTATTATGTTACTTTCAATAGTTATGCTGGGTTCCATAAGTTTTAAAAATACCTATGGTTCTTTACTTTTTACAGCTGGTTTTACAGTAATACTTTTTATCATTAATATGTTTCCTAAAGCAATAAAATGGAATCCCTTGCAATTAGCAAACAGTAATATGAAAATATTGCAAGGTATGCTCACATTTCATGATATAAAATATTCATTTGTCATAATGGTGTTTATTGTTCTATGTGCACTAGGGTTATCTATAAGAATTTTTAATAAAAAACTCTTGTAGAAGATTATGGTCATAATCTTTATTCGCAGTTATTTCTTAGTTTTCTTATTTTGTTTATTAATAAAAGTATAAACTACTGTAGAAGGTGAATAGTCTTCTATTATTTTTTGCAGTAATTGTTGATAATTTGTATACGAAATATTTATATATTTTCCGATAATGAGAGGAATGAATCAATTTTTGTTGAAAATATTTATGGAAGGAGTTTTTTGTATGGCTTACAGGAGATTGATGGGTTTTAATGGCTATAATGCTTGATGCTATTCGCTTTCTTTTATAATAATTTTTAATATTTATTTTAGATATTCTCGTATTAATGGTAGTTGAGTTTTATGATAATTTTTTGAAATACTAATAAAAAACTATAAATGAGTGAATTCGCTAATATTTATTTACAAACACAGTAAAATCAATAATTCCAATAATAAATTCATTTAATTTTGATAAAGACAAAATCGTTACAATTACTCTCACTGTTTAATGTAAGCATGAAAGAAGACATTTTAGTTACCGAGGCATACATAATAGATATAGTTAATGCAGTAGTGAAGTTAGATAATGCAGGCAGTGGAATTATGCTTTTCATAGTAAGTACAGATAGTGGAGTTTCATGGAAGACATCGGATGGAAGTTGATGGATATTGTTAGATATAACAAATATGTGGGACGTAAAAACTAAAAGGATGACTGTCTCAGTACTCCAAGGAATTACTGAAGCACAATGGACATCTCTTGGGATTTCGGATAAAAAGATAAGATTTGCTTGGTATGTGGAAATTAGTTCAAGTACGGATGTTTTAAAGTTAAAGGATATAGGGGTTAATTATAATACAACATAAGTGATTAAAAGACAATATTTTTGTTTAATAAATCTTTAACGTCTATGTTTAATAAAAGTTCTATATAATAAAAATGTATGAAATAAGAAAAATTATCCAAAGTAAGGAAGTATAATTTAAGAAAAAATTTGAGAAATATGTTCCGATAAGTATTCCCAACGAAATAAAAGTTATTTTTAAAAAACTATAATCTAAAACAGTATACTTTTTAGTAGCATTTAATAGTTTATTTATTAAATTTTTCATTATACTGATCTCCTTACGAGGCTACTAAAAAGGGTATTATTATTCGAGATATTACTGGGAGGATGTATAACTAATGGAGATATGTTATTGTGATAAGTGGTCAAATATAAAAAAGAAACCTTGGAATATTATGGATGAAAATGTAGCAAGTATTAACCATAAAAATTGCCAGCCATATACAGCCGTATTAAGTGATGGAGGGCAACCAAAGTATATAGTAAATGTTACTGATAAGTGGGTATCAATAAGTTTTTTGGATGATTTTCTTCGTAAATATTTACATTATGATTTTATAGTTAAAGAGGATAAAAAGATATTTTTAAGAACAATAATGTATTGGGAGTATGAAGCTGATACTGATACTGAATTAAAAAGTATGATTTTTGGTTATCAAGAAAATGGTCATATTGCTATGGAACAAAGGGATTCTAAGACTGGAGAAATTGAGGAACGAGAGACAGAAGATAATGTGTCAAGAAATTGGGATGTGTATCCTGAATTTGGTGAGTATATCTATTTGTGTAAGGAAGAAAGATAAGTCATTTAGATGAGCTAACTGAAAAAAGACGAAATAGCCATCAAAAGTAAGTTCCATTGCTTGCTCCTATGGAAACATAGGGTATCTAGTAAAAACTCCTTTTGGTGTCTGATTCAAGCTAAGGGCAAAACTTCAATGGATGCTGAAATGGCGTCTGCTGGAGTTTTCTTTTTCAGGGTCAAAGTTGGATACATTTGAGCATAGTTTGGGTATCACTTGAACAGATAAAAGCTAGTAAAATCAATGACTTGGACATAAGGGCGAGCTTTTCTTTTAAAATAGATATAAGCTTGTTTATACTAATGAACCAAAGATATCAACAGGAAATGTTTATGTTTCACTTACCAAGGGGATGGCTGAAGCTAAAACTGAGCAGGTTAAAAAAGGACTTCCAGATTGGCTTAAGGAAAGATTTAATAAAGGAAACCAATTTAATAAAGACAACAGACCTAGATATGATTATAATGAAGTAAGAGTAACTAAAGATGGAAATGAATTTAGAGTAGATTCATATAATAGAAACTCTGAGATAGTGTCAAGAAAGTTTACGCAATTAGCAGAAATAAAGGAAGGAACGGCTATATCGTATCTAAATGAATTAGATAAAAAATATTCTCCAGGAACAGAAATAATTAATGGAACTTTTAATCCAAAAGAATTAGGTGGATTAACATTAGAAGGTCAAATGATATTAGAAATTCCAGTCCAAAAATGTGATGTTCCTATAAAAGTTATAGAGAAGGCAAAAGAGTTGCATATAGTAATACGAGATGTTGAAGGGAAGGTATATAAATAATGAAAATAAGATATTGTGAAAAATGGTCATTATTCTATAAAGAAATGCATAAGGATATAAGTAAAGAAGATGCTCGTAAAAGGCATTTCGAGAGAAAAAGTTATACTGCTGTTATTATTGAAAATGATGCAGAGAAGTATATAGTTAATGTAGCAGGAGTATGGGTAAGTGTCTATTTTTTAGATGAGAATAAAAGAAACTATTTATATTATTCGTTTAAGGAGGTTGAAAAAAATAAACTTTTCTTAATCGAATCTTCATATTGGGAATATGAAGGGGGGAGCGATAAAGTTTTAAGTACTATGCACTTTACTTTTTTACAGGATGGTAGTACAATGATGAGCGAAAAAAATGAAATAACAGGAGAAATAGTAGAAAAGGAAGGAAACTTTAGTGTTCAAGGGAATTGGGATACATATCCTGAATTTGGAACATATAACAGCATATGTAGAGAACAAAGAGAGTAGAATAAATCTCATTTCCAAGATATGAAAAATATAACTGTAGTATGGGTTTAGTCATAAATCCATTAAAAAAGTTGAATTTATAGGTTTTGTAGATTCAGAATTTCAGACATTTAGAGTAGCTCTAAACGAAAATGTGTTTCAAGGAGATGTTTAAGTTTAAGAGATAGATTATTATATGAATAGAGTGAGGTAATATAATTTTAACTTTAATTCTGTCATATCTCTCTTATTCAACAATTTAATTATGAAAATCAAATAATTTAAGTGAACACTGCATTATTTAATTTTCAATTTTGGAGTGTTTTTAGTTATTTCTTCAAGAAATATATTTTAATATTCATATATAAAGATAAATAGATTAATTCATAGTACAAATTTATTGTGAGAGAAATTCCTTATTTAATGGGAGCTTATGAGTATCAGTGGATATAGCAAATATACAGGGGGGATATCTCTTGGTATTTCTGATATTTTGCATTTTCAAAGTAATAATAGGCTTAAAATTATTTCTAAAGGAAAGGGAAAAAATTTATCTGATATTAATAATCATAGTAATGCTGTTAGTGTTATCACTTTTTTATGATATTACGCTGCCTAATAGCAAATTTGTTGTGAGATACGAAAATGAGTAGTAAAAACATAATATGCTTATATAGACATCTCTTAGTCTTTCAGATAAAAAAATAAGATTCGCATGGTATTTAAAAACAGGTAGAAAGGAAAATACAATATGGCAATTATTCTTGATAATACTGATAAAGCAATCTTAAGAGAATTGCAGGAAGATGATTCAATCTCAAATTTAGATTTATCAAAAAAAATTGGACTTTCACCATCAGCCTGCCTGGCAAGAACAAAGAATTTGGTGGAAACTGGTACTATCAAAAAATTCGCTACTATTATAGACGAGAAAAAATTGGGAATGGAAGTCCTTGCATTTGTTCTCGTCAATATAACACCTCTTAATAGGCAAACAATACATTCATTTTTAGAGGATGTAAATAGATTTCCACAGATTCAAGAGTGTTACACACTTACGGGAAGCCACGATTATCTTCTTAAAATTATAGCAAAAGATATGGAGAGCTATAGAGACTTTATAATTGATTCATTAATGCAGAATACTACAATCAGCAATGTTGAAACGAGTATGGTTATGGGGATAGAAAAAAGAACTGTCAACGTACCCATTGATTAAGTTTAGTGAGGTGAAAAATTTGAAAGAAAAAACTAGAGCATTAAAGGCCGCCTTCCCCTGTACTATCCCTGTATTAACTGAATTTACTTTCTTCCTTCCATGATTGCTACATTAGCAGTATTGACAGTATTCCGAAAAGAATATTTAGAAGAGAAAGAACTACCGAAGGAGGGAGTACGATGACTTTAACATCTGTTCAAACTTTTATTATTATTTGCATGGTAACTATTGATACGATTATAACAAGGTTTTTGCCTTTTATTTTATTTCAAGATACTAAATTAAATAATTCATATATCAGTTATCTCGGAAAAGTTTTGCCTCATTCTGCTATAGGTCTGTTGGTGGTATATTGTCTTAAAAGCGTTAATTTTAAAAGTCCTACATATGGGATTCCAGAGACAATAGCTATCATTTGCATTAAAAAGCCTTGACAAATCTATCTCTATATACTATAATATGAATGAAAAATATTTTATTCATTCACAAAAACCCGAATGGATGTGGAGGTATACCTGTGGAAAATAAAAAGACACTAATTTACGACTGCGCAAAGGAGTTGTTCAGCGCAAAGGGATTTAAGGATACAAATATTTCAGAGATAACAGAGAAGGCTGGAATGGCCGTAGGAACTTTTTACAATTACTACCCCTCTAAAGAAAAACTCTTTATGGATATCTTCTTGGAGGAAAACGCAAAGCTGAAACGAGACTGCTTTCAGTTACTTGATTTTAACCAAAGTCCCCTAATGGTGGTTAAGCAAATGCTGCAACTCAACGTTGAGGGTATGAAGGCAAACTCTATTCTGAGAGAGTGGTACAACAAAAGCGTTTCTGAAAAGCTTGAGCAGGTCTATCGTGAAGAAAACGGAATTGATGCGGTAGATTTTTTGTATGGTGACTTTCTTGAAATTGTAACACAGTGGCAAGCTCAAGGAAAAATGCGAAAAGACATTGACAGCAAAATGATCATGATGATTTTCGCTGCAATCATAAACATTGATACACATAAGGAGGAAATTGGACTTGAATATTTTCCGGAGCTTTTGGAACACATGACGGAGCTGATTATGAAGGGCCTAATGGACTGCTCCGAATAACACAAGCAGAGCAGTATTTTTTATCGTCAAAATGAGACTAAAATTCGGACAGATGGCGGATAACGAAAAGCGGAACTAAGGGGAGTTCCAGAGATACAATCGTCGAAGTAACCATATCCGGTGGTGAAATTGCAGATATAAAAATACTTAAGGGTGTGTTGGATAGTAATGGAAATCCTGTGGAAATGACGGAGGCATGACTATGGAGGATTTGTTCCAAAAGGTGATTGAATTGCAGTCGCTGCAAGTAGATATAATCAGCGGAGCAACGCTTACCTCCAAAGCACATCTGAAAGCACTAGAAAACGCGCTAAAACAGGAGCTGAAAGAATAGTGGGGAGGAAAAAATATGAAACCTGTAATCAACAATAATACTGGAAGAAAAAGATGGCAGGCATCGGCTGAGCTTCAAACGGTCCTGATTGCCTTGGGTATATTATCCTCAATTCTCTATATTATCACTGACATAGCTGCATCCGTTATGTGGAGCAATTATAGTCATACGTCACAAACTGTCAGTGAATTAATTGCAGTCAACGCGCCAACCAGACTGTATGTAGCTATACTTTTTACTATTTATGACCTGCTGATATACGCTTACGGTGTTGGCATTATGATCTCTTCAAACGGTAAACGAGCTCTTAAAATCGCGGCATTTCTGATTATTACAAAAGAGATTCTTGGATTGGTGGCTACATTATTCTTTCCAATACATCTGCGGGGAGTGGAAGGTAATTTTTCGGATACGATGCATGGAATTTTAACAGCAGCAGGGGTTTTTCTATGTATGTTTCCGGCAATGATAGCGGGAGCGGTATCCTTTAAAGGGAGATTTAGGGTCTATTCAATTATTACAATGATATTGTTTGTTATTTTTGGCATATTGGCCGGTTCAGATCAACCGAAATACGCTTTAGATATGCCTACGCCTATGATGGGTATTTGGGAGCGTATTAATATTTATGGATACATGTTCTGGATTGTAGTATTGTCTGTTATGCTTTTAAGATTCAAAAAACTGAATGAATCGCCAAAATAGATAGATTAAAGGGAACAAAGCGGATTGACCCCTTTGTTTTGGACAGAATCCTTTGTTAGGAGAAATGAATATTAAAAATCAGTGAATTTTCAATTAATATCTCAAAAAAGAGCATATCCTCCTAAAATGATATTTCTAGGGAGTCTCAGCATTGGCAAGAGACAATATGAATTTTGGAAGGACTTAATGGGATATAATATTATAGCAGATGAAGGAAAAGTGTTTAAAAGAACTATAGAAGAGACAAGAAAGCTTGTTGACAAAGAAATCCCAGTAGTTATATTTGGGTTGGATATGTATCATCTAGAATATCAAGAAAAGTTTTATCATAAGATGCATATTCCAGGACATGTGATTTTAATGGTGGGATATGATGAAAACTATATTTACATTCATGACAACTCAAAAGAGAAAATTCAAAGAGTTTGTTATGATGATCTTAGGTTAGCGTGGGAAAATGATTATATTGGTATAAGCAAAAAGAATGCATATTTCGGAATTGAGTTTACTAATGCCAATTATAAGAGAAAAAATGTTATTCAGAAGATCTAAAAATGAGGTATTTTGTGCGTAATTTTCTTAACTCGTGCCACAAGCGTACAATAATTATAAATTAACTAAAAATGTACAGAAATAAGAACCTAGATGCTTATATAAATAAACAATTTAGGCTCTTATTTATTGAGTGCTAACTATTAGTTATTTAGAAAAATATCCTTTGCAACTGAAACAGCATTTAATACTTTTGGAAAACCAACATAAGGGATACATTGCAAAAAGACTTCTACAATTTCTTTCTCTGGTATTCCAACGTTTAGTGCTCCATTAATATGAACTTCCAATTGTCTTTCACATCCGCCTAATGCTGTGAGTGCAGATAACGTAATGAGCTCTCTTTGTTTCAAATCAAGTACTGGCCTAGTATAAATATCTCCAAAAGCAAATTCAATAATATATTTTCCTAAATCAGGAGCAATATTTTTCAGTGACTCTACTACGGCTGTTCCTCCTGTTCCATCAACCTCTTTTAGTTTACGTACTCCTAGTTCATAACGACTTTCCATAATTGAATTACCTCCTCATATTTGATAGTATTATCTTATATGCTGGAGTTAACTCCATGTCAATAGGAAGGTGAGTATATTTGAATTATTACATTGGAGAATTTTCTAAAAAAATTGGATTAAGTATTGATACATTACGATAACTTGAAAGAAATTCAGGTGTTTTTGAACATGACAAAAAGACCTATTAAAATGAGGCCAAAAAAAGAGACTTATATTATTCATAATTAAAAATCAACTTATTTTCGGTGATATCTCTTGACTTACTTTTGTTACTTCAAAGCTTTGAGCTTGAAGAAATAAAATAATTCTATCTATATTAGGTTGAAAATGTCGAGAAGTGTTTTCTCTTTTTAGATATTTTTCATGAATAGAATTATCAAAGGCTTCATTTTTTAAAAGCATATTATAAATACAGGTTAAAAGCATTCTTGCTATAGCAATAATTGCTCTTTTGTGCCCACGTCTTTTCTTTATACTTTCATAACGATATTTAAAGTATGGGCAGGACTTGTTTTTTATTGCTGCATTAGCACACTGAATAAGTATTGGCTTTAAATAAGCTCCGGCACGGCTTATACGAACACTTTTCTTTTTGCCAGCACTTTCATTATTTTGTGGTGTAAGATCTGCCCAAGAGCACAGATGTTTAGCATCTGGAAAGACTGACATATCCACTCCAATTTCAGAAATTATAGTTGTAGCAGATTGTGTAGTTATCCCAGGGGCAGAAGCAATAAGCTCAATTTGTGACTTAAATTCACTTGAAATTAATGAAATGGCAGTATCAAGTTGAGAAATACAATTGTTAATATAATCATAATGATTCAAGCATATAGACATCTTTGCTGTTTGATTTTTAGAGATGCTTCCTTGCATAGCAATCTTAATTTCGTCAGCCTTAGATAACATACTCTTGTGTAGAAATTGAGTATAGTCTATATCTAATTTATCAGGATGCTCCATGGCATATTTAATTATAGCTGATGATGATTTACCAAAGGTATCTGATACTACGCTTGAAATCATGATATTTGAAACTGTTAATGAATTTTGGAATCTGTTTTTCTCACTTGAACGGAAATTTGTAAGTTTAAAGCGATAGCGCATAAGGTCTCGTAGTTCTCTTATGGCCTTTGGAGGAATAAAACTTCCTTTAACTAATCCATGCTTATGTAAGTCTGCAAGCCATAGAGAATCTTTTTCATCAGTTTTTTTGCCGGGAATGTTTTTAACGTACTTTGGGTTAGCCAGAGTAATATTACAGGAATCTTCAAGTATGTTATAGATAGGTATCCAGTACTTTCCGGTGCTTTCCATACAAACTTCTTTACAGTTATGCTCAGATAACCACTCTTTTAAATGGAAAAGATTCTTTGAGTAAGTACTGAATTGTTTGGTTGCATAGGTAGTGATGTTATTCTCATTGGTTGATGTTACAGTTGCAACTACAAATTTTTTGTGAACATCAATACCGCAACAAATAGAATAAACGATTTTTAACATTTATATCACCTACAAATAAAAAAATAAAGTACACAGGTGTTGACTGAATACTCATACTTTTAAACGGTCTTTGTTTAAACAAAGATTAACTTACGTGCCCTAGGGCACACTTATTTGTACTTAAAAGAGTAATCGGCACATGTTATTATACGGATTACAGTGAAGTGCAATCACACTCACCCCGCCGTGCTCTGTAGTACACCTGTATACTTGTCTATATTATTCACAGTAATTGGTAATTTTAATCACTCTTTCATTAATTTTTGTGCCTTGAGCACAGCGAAAGGAATGAATGTTATTATGAGAAAATTGGTTTGATTTATCCTAATAGAGATAAAATAAATAGGCGAGTGTATTGTGAAAAAGATATAGAATGGTTAAATTTTATATTTAGATTAAAAGAAACAAATATGCCAATTAAAGAAATTCAATATTATTCTAAGCTGAGATATGAGGGAGACAGTACGCTGAGAGAACGTTTGAAATTATTGGAAAAGCAAATGGACAGATTGTATACTCAAAAAAGCAATATAGAGAATAATATAGTGAACTTAGAGAAAAAAATTAATATTTATAAGAAAATGATTAATAAAACTATTATTAAGGATTAATACACAAATTTTTTATTTAGATAACTAAAAGCCCATATCTATTGAAAGGAGAATTTTTAAGGATTACCTGGATGGAAAAGGTCCTAATAACGTGAGTTCGACGGAAGTTTATGTGATGAATCGTGTAATATTAATGTCTATATAAGAGTGTATCATTTTAAGGTATACTAAAAAGTAAAAAATATAAGCTATTTTTATATAATTATAAAAATAGCTTATATTGCAGCCCTACAAGCATTAAAAAACTAAGATTTTTCACCTAATTTTTATTATTAGTTGCTTTTGAATTATTACACCCAACGCTAATAATAAGTATTAAAGAAAAAATTATTAAAATAAAACTCTTAAAATGTTTTTTCAACTTTACCCATCTCCCAATTTTCTGTATATGCAAATTATACCATTTGAAAACAAAAGTTGCACCGGTTTTTGTAAGGAGTCTGACCCCTTACAAAGATATGTAATTTATTTGTCCACTGTAAAACTACAGGGTATGATACTGAATGCTATTTGATAAATTTTTTATCCGAAGGCTACCATTGCTAATACCCCCATCTTCTTCAAAGTGGGGGATAAGCACTGCTACGCACCTGGATAAGTTCTTCCCCTAAAGGATAACGTATTATAAGTGCTAAAGACACTAAGAATACTGTTAATAAGGTTCAAATGGAGAAAAGTATTCCTCATAAGTAAACTCCACCTGAACCTAAGAATCACTTGATCTTTAAACACAATATTGACAATAAACATTATACTGTATATAATTTAATATATACAGTATTGGGTAAGGAGGTGTCACTAATTGAAAATACTAATCTCCAATAAATCTGATTTACCTATCTATGCTCAAATTAAGGCACAGATTAAGGAACAAATAATGTGCGGTGATCTTGCCGAAAATGAATTTCTGCCATCTATACGTCAACTTGCGAAGGATTTGGGCATAAGTGTTATTACAACTACGAGGGCTTATTCTGACCTTGAAGCTGAAGGATTCATAGCTACTATACAAGGAAAGGGGAGTTTTGTGCTTCCTAAAGATAATGAGATGGTAAGAGAAGAATATTTAAAACGTATTGAAGAAGCATTTATCTCTGCCATTGAAAATGCAAAATTAGCTAGTATATCAAATGAAGAACTGGTGATGATTTTAGAAAATTTGATGAAGGAGTGAAATCTATGTATGCACTTGAAATAAAAGATTTAAATAAAAGTTTTGGAAATTTTAAACTTAAAAATATTAATCTAAAGTTACCTGAGGGATATATTTTAGGTTATATAGGACAGAATGGGGCAGGTAAAACTACTACAATTAAACTTATTATGGAGCAGCTTAAACGGGACAGTGGAGAAATAACAGTGTTTGGCAAGAACTACACTGATGATGAAATTGGGTTTAAGGATATGATAGGTTATATTGCAGATGAATGTTATTTTCCAGGGTGCTTTACAGCAAAGGATGTAAAAAATAGTTTTAAAAGTTTTTATAAATCATTTGATGAGTTCAAATTTAAATCATATATGGATAGATGGGAGCTGCCGCAAAATAAAAAGATTAAAAATTTTTCAAAGGGAATGAAAATAAAACTAATGTTTGCCAGTGTACTTTGTAGAGAGACAAAGTTACTCTTATTGGATGAACCAACAAGTGGACTTGACCCTGTGATTAGAAGTGAAATATTAGGATTGCTTCAAGAGTATATATCGGATGGTAAAAGAAGTGTTTTATTTTCTACTCATATCATGAGTGATTTAGAGAAAATAGCAGACTATCTTTATTTTATTGATAAAGGTAAAACTATATTTAATGATACAAAGGATAATGTTTTGGAGGGTTATTTATTGGTAAAAGGCGGTGCTGCAGATTTAACAGAACAAATAAAAGAAAAGCTAATCGGCTATAAAAAATCTAGTGTTGGTTTTGAGGGACTAATTCATTCAAGAGACAATAAATATATAAAAAAAGGATTACTTACTGAAAAACCTTCTGTTGAAGATATAGTAGTATTTCATATAAATGGTATGAGGGGGTAACTATGGTGAGAGCTATAAATTATTTAAAGTTAGATTTTAAAATTGTAGGGGGTACATTAAAATATTTACTGATAGTTCCATTAGTATTCATTTTCGCTGTATTGAAAGAGTCATCTATTATGGCTTTAGGTAACTTATTTTTCTTTTTAATATTAGTTGCAGCAATGCCATTTAGTGCTGAAAGTAACGGAAAATATGATAAAATGTATTATATGCTTCCTTCTAAAATTTCAAGTATGGTTTTAGGAAGATTTCTATATTTAATTAGTATGATGCTTATTATTTGGATAATGAGTGGAAGTTTAATTATATATCTCCATAACACAAATGCATTGGGGCAGTTAGAAACTATATTAATATACCTGGCAGGATTCGCAGCTGCTGTAATTTGTTTCTGCCAATATCCTCTATATTATAAATTAGGTATGGAAAACGGTAATATTATATCTATGATATTATCCATAATACCTGCATTTGTTATATGGGTATTGCCTTCAATATTATTAAAGAAGAACAGTTTTTTTACACCTGAATTTTTGAATAAAATTTTATTTTTAACAATGAATAATAAAATTATTTTACCGTTTTTAGGTATAGTAATTATTAGTATTATGGGTATTTCATCATACTTACTTTCATGCTCTATTTGTGAAAGAAAAGAAATATAGGGTGTTTTAAATTTATCTTATACTTAAATATTAACTTAACGACTTTCATTTTAGTGGGGTATATCTTTTTGCCATTTTCTTATATTGCGAAATATATTCATACAATATTTAAAGATCAATCCTATGAGGAACTTTTAGATGATGTAAATACTGTAATTGCTGATATTGAAAATTCTGAGTTTATGACTGCAGATGATGATCAAAGAGGATTTATAAACCTTATAGACATAGAATCTCAAATAGATAGTGCAATTTTTGAGATTACAAAGAGATGTAATCTAGAATGTAAACATTGCTGGGAAGGTGGCTCTCATTCTACAGAAGAATTATCTACAAAGGAAATAATTAGTCTTATAGATGAATTAAGTATGCTTAAAGTATTTAAAATAGTTATAACTGGTGGAGAACCTTTATTAAGGGAAGACCTTTCTGAGATTTTAAAAAGATGTACAGAAAAAAATATTAGAGTAACTGTATTTACAAATGGAACTTTAATTTCTGAAGAATTCCTAGATAAAATAAAAGAATGTAATGTACTAATTCGATTTAGCATTGATGGTGCAAAAGCAGAAACCCATGATTATTTGAGAGGAGTAGGAAATTTTAATACTACAATCAAGGCAATGAAATTATGTAAAGAAAAAGGCTTAGATATTGGCTTAGCTTGCACTATAACCAAGAAAAATTTTCATGAATATAATGATATTCTTGAGCTTGGAAAAGAATTAGGAGTAAAAGAGATTGAATTATCTGAAGTAATAGATAAAGGTAATGCAACTTTAAACAAAGACTTAATGTTAGACCAATCAGAACTAGAACAATTAAGAGTTTATAACCTTTTAGTGTCAGCAAAAAATGAAAGTTTTAGGGCTGGAATGGGTTTTGATAAAGAAAATGAAAATAAATTTGGTAACGAAGAAGTAATACGTGAATATAGTTGTACTGCCGCAATTTCAAATTGTTTTATAAGTGCAAAAGGTGAAGTATATCCATGTACTCTATTTAAAACATATAAAGAATTTTGTGGTGGAAATATTAAAGAGAATAAACTTAGTGACTTTTGGCAAAATGCAGAAGCATTTAAGAAATTAAGAGATTTAAAAATAAATAAAATAAATTCTTGTGTAACATGTGAATCATTTAAATTTTGTCCAGGAGGTTGCAGAGCTAAAGCATACGAATTAACTGGTCAATTGAATGGTCCTATGACGGATGAGTTTTGTATAACTTCAAAAAATATGCTTAATAGAATAAAGTCTGGTGAATTTTATAAGTAGAAGATATTCCTTGGGATGATTATGTAAGAAAGGATTAGTTGTGATTTTATGGATTATATTATAAGTGTTGAAAATCTTACAAAGAAGTTTGGAGAAAAAATTGCTGTAGATAATATCTCTTTCAATGTTAAAAAAGGTGCTATATTTGGATTTCTTGGTACAAATGGTGCAGGTAAAAGTACAACGATAAAAATGCTTACTGGGTTACTTATACCTTCTGCTGGGAATATCAAGGTTTCTAACTGTAATCCAGTAAAAGAAGAAAAAAAATTATGTAGTAAAATAGGTGTAGTTCCAGAACAAATGAACCTTTATGAAGATTTAACAGTTAAAGAAAATCTAATCATTTTTTCGAGGTTGTATAACGTTAACATAGAAAGAGTTAATTCAGTAATAATTGATCTAGAACTAACTAATTACTCAAAATATAAAATAAAAAAATTATCAAAAGGATATAAACAACGAGTTTTAATTGCAAGAGCTTTATTACATTCTCCTGAGATTATTTTTTTAGATGAACCTACATCAGGTCTTGATGTAAATATTGCAGTTGAAATTCGTAAGTTAATAAAGAAATTACAATCAAATGGTACAACTATATTTATTACTACACATTATATGCATGAGGCAGAAGAACTTTGTGATGAGATTGCAATTATTAAAAATGGTAAAATTGTTGCTAATGATAGTATAACAGGACTAAAATCCAAGTATGGTTCAAATAAAATTATAGTAACTACCCAGTCTGGTATAAAAGAGTTTGATTATAAGAATATTAATCAGTTAGCTAACATTTCTCATGAAGAATTAAAATCCATTCATTCTTCAGAACCATCACTGGAAGAAATTTATCTATTACTTACGAAGGAGTGAAGAAGATGTTATGGAAAGATATTAAATTTAGTATACGTAAATATTACATATATGTATTGATGCCTGCCATTTTTATTATGTTTTTTACTAAATTTAATGCAAAGGTGGCAAATACTTCGCCTGATGTACTCAAGGTTGCCATCATTTCAAATGATAAAATGATGAGTCAATATATTGAAAATACTCAAGGTGCCTTTAAAATTTCTTATTATGTAGAAGATCTCGCCAATGGTTATAAAATTGTGGAAAACAAAAATGATGTAGATGCCTTTGTTTTTTATGATGAAAAAAGTAAAATAATAAAAGTTGTAGAAAATAAATCAACTACAAATTCAAAATATGTAGGTTCAGTCCTAAAACAAATTTTAAATAAAACAGATTTTCAAATTAAGTATATAGGAGAATACCAACCAGATATAAATAATATGGATAAATTCAAATATTTACTGAATAGTTTTACTTTTATTTTAACTTTTGTATGTATTTTATTGCCATATAAAATGTTTGTTGATGAAAAGAAAACTTTATCAGCACTTATCCTTTCACCCATTAAAAATTATGAAATTATTTTTTCTAAGACTATATGTACCATATTATTGTTCTCCATTGATGCGTTATTTTTTTATGTGTCACAAGGAATATCTATAAAGGAAATAATCTTATTATTTTTGGTCGGGTTGATTTACATATCACTTGGTATGTTTATGGGTATTTTTTCTGATAGTAAAAAGGTTTCAGTTATGTTCTATCCTTTTATGTTTATTGTTATGATATTTCCTTCCTTCTTGACTAAACCATTTAACAAACTTTCAAATGCTTTTTACAATGCAATAGAAAATAACTGGATTTTTGTTTTGGATATGCTTATTTTATTGATAGTATTTTCTATTATGATTTTGATTGTAAATTACATATTTATGCTAAAGTTAAGGAGGGAAAGAATATGAAAGGTTCTTTTAAGAGAATAATGACAATTTTACAAAAAGATATAAAAGAATATTGGATTCTTGTACTCATATTTATAGTAATTCCAATAGTTATATTTTATATGCCAGCATTAAAGAATGTAGACAAAGTAAAAATATGTGTAGTATCCAATTCAAACATAAATGATAAATTAAATTTTGATAACGCAAATATCTCATATAGTAACACAGTCTCAGATGGATTAGAACAATTGAACGAAAAAAAAATAGATGCTGTTGTAAGTGTAGAAGAAAAAATTATTTATTGTAATACAAAAGATATAAATCTCATAAGTACTATTAAAAAAGGGTTAACTGCATCTAATCCTACACAGGTTAAAGTAGAAATTTTAAATAATGAACCAAATGAAGATAAATTTTCTTTTTTGTTATGTGTTATTATTGTAATAATGGTAGGATTGATTGGGAGTCCTATAGTTTTCCTTAGTGAGAATAAGAATGACTCCTTGTCTTCATTAATGCTTTCATCATTAACATATTTTGAATTTACAATAAGTAAAACTATTTTTGGATTTCTCTGTACTGCTTCTACTTTGATTACCTTTTTGTTAATTACTCAAGAATTGAATAACAATACTTTTGCTATATTATCCATGATTTTCATTACTTCATTTTTTATAAGCATTTTTTCTGGACTTATTAGCTTACCCTTTAGAAAAATTGAACAAATGATGCTTATTACATCTCCAATAATGGTTATATTAGTGCTTTTAGAACTTTTAAGTTTAAATAGCAATTTTAATAAATATCTTCCTATACAAAAAGGGTTTAGAGAAGTTTTGGTAAAAAATATATTCCCAACTGAACAAATATTAATCATTGGAGGAACATCTATTGTTTTACTACTTATATATATGTTTCTATTAAGACAATTTAGTAGAATTCAACGCTAAGCTATTAAATTTTTTATATGGTATATTGGGAGGAAATATAATGAGAATTTTAGGAATAACTATGTCTATCCCATTAAAATTTGAAATGAGTGTTATTTCAAATACCTATGGTTTTGGTCATGATGCTGCCGCTGTACTAGTTGAAGATGGGATTTTAATCTCTGGAATAGAGGAAGAAAGACTTAATAGAATCAAACATACAAATAAAGCACCCATATCTGCCATGAAGTTCTGTTTATATAGTAATCACTTAATACTTAAAGATATTGATGCAATTGCAGTAAACTTTGATGAAACCTATATTAATTCTGTTCTGAAAGAAATGTACTTATTAGATAGAAAACAAAAAGAATTTTATGATGCTCGATTTTATGTTCACCGTGCTGTTATAGAAGCCTTTGGTGAGGATGTAGAAGATAATAAAATAATTTTTGTTCCTCATCATATTGCACATGCAGAAAGTACCTATGCTCTTTCTGGTTTTGATGAAAGTCTCGTCCTTGTAATTGATGGTATGGGTGATAATATTGCAGCAACATTGCAGTACTCTTTAGAAGAAATTGTATTACACATTTTAAAAGAATACAGTAAGGTTACTGGTCATTTAAAATTATGCCTAGCTGGTGGAGTTGCTCATAATTGTTCATTAAATGGGAAATTATTATACTCAGGTCTATTTCAAGATATATTTGTACAACCAGCAGCACATGATGCTGGAGGTGCAATAGGTGCAGCATTACATATAATTAAAAACAATAAAAAAAATATCAATATTTCTAGATTAGATAATGTCTATTTTGGTACAAATATCGGAGATTCTAATGAAATACTGGATTCCTTAAACAAATGGCATGAGTTCATTAACTTTAGAAAATCAAATAATATAGAAAAAGATACAGCAAAATTACTATCAGAAGGCTCTGTTATAGGTTGGGTGCAGGGTCGATCTGAGTTTGGCCCTAGGGCTTTGGGAAATAGGAGTATTCTTGCAGACCCAAGACCATCTCAAAATAAAGTTATTATTAATGAGATGGTAAAAAAACGTGAGTCTTATAGGCCTTTTGCACCATCTGTTTTGGATGAATATATTGATCAATATTTTATCCTACCTACAAATCAAAAACAATTTCCATTTATGAATTTTGTTCTTAAAGTGAAAGAAGAAAAGCAACCTATTTTAGGTGCAGTTACTCATATAGATGGAACTGCTAGGGTTCAAACTGTTTCAAAATCAACCAATGTAAAATATTGGAGTTTAATTAATGAATTCAGTAAACTTACAGGAGTTCACATTTTACTTAATACATCATTTAATAACAATGCTGAACCAATTGTGGATTCTGTGGAAGATTCTATAGTATGTTTCTTGACAACAAAACTCAATTATCTTATTATTGATAATTACATAATATCCAAGAAAAAAAATGACTACAAAAAGTATTTAAATATGATCCCAAATTTAGTACCTCATATTTTACTTTGTGAGACAAAAAAGTTTTCTTCTTTTAATGAAATATGTAATGATTATTATATTACATTTAATTTTGATAGAGAATATGTCTTTTCTATTTCAAAACAGATATATTATCTACTTAAAAATTTTGATGGAAAGAAAACTTTAAAAGACTTAATTCAAGAATTTAATTTAAATGATGGTAAAAATGAAAAAAGAATTGTTGATGAGCTTCTTATTTTATGGACAAATCGTTTAATAACTTTATAACCTAGATATGTTACTTGATGTGATGTCTATTAATAAGGTTCTAGATACGCTTACAAGCAATTTTTATTTTCTCATCTATTTATAAACATTAAAAATCGTCTTCAAAAAATAAATATATCATACAAAAGAAATTACATGTACAATACAGTCTATTTCTTAATATATCAGCTGTTTAAGAACTCCACTGGAAAAGCACTTGTGTAATATATAGTTAATTTCTAGTATATTTTGTGCTATGCTTCATCACTACACTTTTTGCATAATTTATTTGAAAATAAGTCATTTTTTCACTTGCCACAAAATATCATTATAATCTTTGAGTTGTTTTTAAATGAAAAATACCTAAAATAATTTTATTGAAAATGAAAGGAATGTTTTAATTATGACAGAACTAAAAAAATGTTCAAAATGTAATGCTAACTTAGTGGAATGCCACATTGAATTCAATACTTTTTCTATGCTTGTAGCAAAAACGCCACGTAAACATTTATTTAACTTGAAACCAACAGAATTATTTCCGTTTGTTTGTCCAAATTGTGGATTCACAGAGTGGTATGCAAAAGATCTTACAAAATTAAATGAATAATAAGAGTTTCTCTTACAGAACTTTTGTCCTACGTTTAAAACAATCTTGGTATAACACTTATTATATTAAATCCAAGGGAGGGTTGAACAAAAATTTCCCTTACTTAGTATATAGTTAAAGTGTAGTTACTAAGAGCAAATTAAAAAAATATGTTATTTTTTTAAGACAGTCCCTTTATATTTATTTACAAATTATACATATATAATTGTATAATTGAATTTGAGATTTTTTTAAATTATATCTTGATAACATAAGTAATCTTGAATCTTAAAACTGATGTCAATACAACCTACAAGGCTATTTATTTCAACATTTACATTATTTTAAGATTCAAGTACATTTTTTTAGTGTATAGGAATTTATAAAATTTCCATATGAAATATAAAAATAGATATAAATGTAAAACTAGAAAAATAAGAAAAAATGCTGTAAAATAGTTTTATGATGTGTATAAAAGATAAGGGAGATTATTCAGATATTTGGGGTATGTGTAGTAACGGTACAAAAATTCCCGTTACACACACTAAAATTTACCAAAAACTTAAGACTTGTGTAGTAACAGAAACAAAAATGCCCTCGACGCTGTAATTATATGGTAATAAAAATTTTTACGCGACACAACATCAATTGTATTGTACTAAGTGGATGTATATGTTAAAGTACTACTGTTTAATGCAACACAATTTATTAATGAATACTGTTTATGTTATACAACACAATTGATATGGAAGACCAGAATCTTACACTGAATCAGATAAAATAAAAGTTTCTATGTTTTCTGAACTTACAATTGATTTAGCTTATGTTTTGATTCAATATGGGGTGCAGCTAACAAAACCGACAAAACCCACGTTAAGAAAATTAATCCCATAAACGTTCTTTTATGGTGCTTTTACAAAAAAATAGAACTAGGGGTATTTTTACTCTAGTTAAAGTTAGTAAACAATATAAGAATTTTATGTATTAACAACATACAAATTCGTAGTATATTAATGATAATTTAAATTTAATATTTTGTATAAACTTCTTCAGTTATACAACTATTACTTAATAAGGCACATTTACTACTTAATCTATTTTTATTATCAATGCTTAAAATAACTAATTCATAATCAAAGTTTGTCCCACCATAAACAAGAGGCATTTGTCCTTTATTCATCATTCAATTCCATGCAATATTACTTTATCATTTACAGACCAATTCAGTGAGTATACATTATTTTTTTCATTTTTAAGAATTCTTAAATCATAAGTTGGAGATTCATTTCCTTTAATGAAATATCTAACTTTATAATTGCCTTTCTAAGTCTTGACTGGTATCTTCTCTTAATGCGATTCCAGAATCTAATGTATTGAAATTTTGCGTAGAAGCCCAAAGTGCAGAATTTGACCTTAAGTCACCTATTGGTCTATATAAACCTACTCCTCCTCCATGCACTTTGTTAGAAAATCTTGATATAAGGAGTTGGTTATCAACAAGCATCCCAATTCCTAAATATTCATTTTGAACATCTTCCTTATTTATTTTCCAAGTACACTTGTATGTTTCTCCTGTCTTTTCAATATTAAGAGTTCCTTGCTCCTCATTTAAATTCCAATTTCCTAAAAAACAAATATCTTCATAATAACTCATTACTATCCCCTCCCTTTGATATTATTTAGAATAATTCGCCACAATTTACTTTTACGTCACATAATTCAAAAAAAACGAAGTAACCAAGCATATTGTGTGTGCTTGGTTTTTGTGTGTGAACCTTATTATTATGATTTTATTGTAAACTAGCATGTGTGTTTAAGACTTTAAACCCTTCAAAGACTAGTATATGATTTAGACACCATTTTTTATTCAAAATCAGAGAGGTACAAGTAAATGCTTGTTGCATTCACAAGCATTTACGTGTTTGGATTGTTATTAAAATACTATTATACTGAAGATATGGAAGATATAAGCTTCCTAAGTCTAAACAAATATTATATAAGTGAAATTCATTTTGTGTCAAGTGATTCTTAGGTTCAGGTGGAGTTTGCTTATAAGGATGACTCTTTCCAGCTGGACCTTATTAACAGTATTTTTAGTGTCTTTAGCACTTAGAATACGTTATCCTTTAGGGGAAGAACTTATCCAGGCGCGCAGCAGTGCTTATCCCACACTTTGATAGAAGATGTGGTGTTAGCAATGGTAGTGATCGGATAAAAATATAGTAGACATGAAATCAAAACACTTAGTCTAACATATAAAATCAAGTAAGATAGATTATTAAAGTAATATTTTACCTAATCTTATATAAATTTTTTTATGTTAGAATATTGTTATATTAACTTATTATAATATTGTGAATTATTTTTAACGAGAGGGGCTAAAAATGGAAACTCTTAGCTATAAATATTTTTTGGTTGCTGCTGAAGAATTGAATATTACTAGAGCAGCGCACAGACTTTTTATATCTCAACAATCGTTGAGCCAGCATATTGCAAAACTTGAAAATAAGTATGGAGTGGAGCTGTTTCAACGCAAACATCCAATGTCTTTGACTTATGCAGGGGAGCAGCTTGTCAAAAAATTGACTCATATAGTAGATTTGGAGCGCCAGATAAGCAACGAAATGCAAGACATACGTGAGGATAATTGTGGACGACTTGTCATTGGCATCTCCTATACTCGTGGACGGGCTATTCTTCCAGACATACTTCCTTTATACAATGATTGTTATCCAAGAATAGAAATTCGTTGTGCAGAAGGAACCTCAGAGGTTCTCGAGCAAAAGTTGCTCCGAGGGCAGATAGATATTATGGTTGATTCAGCACCTGTAAATGTATTGAAGATTGAAACTATAGACATTATGGTTGATAAACTAGTTATTATTGTAAGTGATAAAATTTTACGCAAATATTGCCATAATAGTTATGAATATATAATTTCTCACAGTGGTGAGGATATGGATATAAGGCTGTTTAAAGACTGTCCTCTTCTTCTTCTTTCTAGCGAAAATCATATACGCACAATTATCGATCAGCATCTAAGGCAAAAAAGTGTGAAGCCTAACATTATTATGATGTCAGAGAATGTGGAAACTCTGATTGCTCTTGTAGTGAAGGGAATTGGTTTAACTTTCTGCCCTCATATGCTCTTGCCTGAACAATTAGTACTTGGTGCTCAAACGCAAAGGGATAGGCCATATATTATTACTCTCAACGATCGTTCAACTGACAGTACCATGATACTAGGCTATAAAAAGGATCGATACTTGTCAACCGCAGCAAAAAATTTTATTTCACTGATGCAGAAAAAGTTCTCAAAAGCAATGGAATGATTAAAATAAAGAATCATTAATAAAAATTGTATTACAGTATTCATAACTTGTGTCACAAATGTAGGTGTAATTTATAGCAAAGTAAAATTTATTTTTGAAGGTGAGATATGAAGATGGAAGATTATAATGTTGTAAAAAATGATTTTAATGAAATTTCACAACTTGATGAATCAAAATGGAATCATAACAACTGTTATTTTGAGCACCTCATAAAGCTTATACCCAATACAGTTGAAACCTGTCTTGAAATAGGTTGTGGCAAAGGTGAACTCTCGTTTATGTTGTCAAAGAAATCCCATGGGGCAGTGCTTTTATCCCTAATATCGTAATGAGCTTAATGAAAAACGGTAGGTTGCAAAAAGATGATGCCCATTCAAAAGAAGTTTGGGAGAGACATGGTAAACATGACATGTATATGACAATGGATGAGATAAAAGCATTAGCACAAAAGCATATTCCTACAGCAAAAGTTAAACGCGAACTTTTTTGGAGATATTCATTAGTATGGCAAAAGTAGTTGCAAAGCGAGTATATTCTGAAAATTGATTAATTCCCAATCTCCTTATTATGGTCAATATGAGAGTTTAAAGATTATCATTATAACACTACTAAGTTTCAAAATTCTCAAGCTATTAAAAACATGCCGTAGTGTAATAAATTTTATAAGAATTAATTTTTTTTATTGATAAGAGGCTTATATATGTGCTTTTAAAGATGCTTTGAAGTCTATTGGAATTATTGAGACGGTGAAAAAATAAGTAGTAAGTAGAGTGTTGGGATATATTCGGTAATATGATTATTTAGGAAAGAGATGTGGGTGTAATTTTTAATGACTTAAGTGTGTAGCTATTTGTTAATATATAAAAAGGGGAGTGATTAGTTGAAAACAATTGGATTAATAGGTGGAATGAGCTGGGAATCAACACTTGAATATTATAGGATTATAAATGAAACTGCAAAAGTGAAATTAGGAGATTTTCATTCTGCAAAATGCCTAATGTATTCAGTAGATTTTCAGGAAATAGAAGTATTACAACATGAAAATAGATGGGAAGAACTAACTGACATTATGGTTAATGTTGCCGAAAAACTTAAAAGTGGAGGCGCTGATTTTGTTGTAATATGTGCTAATACAATGCATAAAATAGCAAGTGCTATAGAAAATAGGCTAGGAATAAAAGTTTTGCATATAGCAGAAGTAACAGGTGAAAAAATAATCCAAAACAGAATGAAAAAAGTTGGATTACTGGGAACTAAATTTACTATGGAACAAGATTTCTATAAAAAAGTGTTGAAAGAAAATTTCGATATAGATGTAATTATTCCAGATGAAAACGAAAGAGAAATAGTCCATAAGGTTATTTATAATGAACTATGTAAAGGTATAATAGACAAGGTTTCAAAGATGGAATATATAAAAATAATAAATAATCTAGCTTTAAATGGTGCTGAAGGTATAATATTAGGATGTACAGAAATACCATTATTAATAAAACAAGAGGATGTTAACGTACCAGTTTTTGATACATTGAAAATACATGCTGTTTCTGCTGTTGAATTTGCCTTAAATAAATAACAGCTAAATTATTGAGTTAAAATATTCAAAACTTGGGGCACAAATGTGTTTTAAAGCAGATTATCTTCTCACAAAAATAATTTAAAAATAATTATAAGAAAGTTACGGTGTTTTTTTACGTGGCACTTCAAAGTTATGATCTACCTATTGTAAATTTATGAAAAATGGACTTTCTTCTTAAACTGTATTAGCTTGTTGATTCCTTATTCTACACCTAGATAGGGGAAAAATCAAATATGGAGATGTAAAAATTTATTCTTTGAAAATTGAATAATACGGTGTATTATGTAATTAATGAGAAAAATAAAAAAGTAAATTATAGCGAACAAAAGGGAGCGATGATTATGCAGGGATATTTTGCGATCATAACTATAGTCTTACTTGTGATAATGATTTCATTTCGTGTTTTTCTATTGCATAAAATGGGTATTAAAGCTATAAAATTTGGTGAGATAGACAAAAAAGATTTCATTATTATTCCATTTATTTTGATATTCTTTTATCTTCTGTTTTCAAGTACTCTAAACTTGCCGAAAGTAGGAACTGAACTGTTTAGTAACGAGGTTGCTAGTTGGATTGGTGTAGTGTTATGTATGATAGGACTTTTATTATTCCTGTTAAGCTTGATTTCCTTTGGAAAAAGCTTTAGAGTTGGGATAGATGAAGAAAAACCAGGTGCTCTAATAACAACAGGTATTTTTGCAATTAGTCGCAATCCCATTTACGTTGCTTTTGGGTCTATACTGTTTGGGATATTTTTAATTTTGCCAAACTGGATATTATTATTGTACTTAATTGCAGGTTTCTGGCTTTTTAATCGCCAAGTTCTTCGTGAGGAGGATTCTTTGAAAAGGATTTATGGCAATGAATACGTTGAATACTGTAAAAAAGTCCTTAGATACCTTTAACGTAAGAGAAGGAATTCTATATTAATTGGCATTTTTCTTATTTCATGCTTAACATTAAAAAATGAATAAGTGTTTTAAACATCAATGAAATATGCAAAAATGCTGAGGAATTTCAAATACTAAACGATATTTCACAGAACTAAACACCGGGGATAAATAATCCCCGGCATGATGAAAAAATAATGGTTACATTCAGAAAGTAAATATAAAAATTTTTTATGCGAAAGAGGTCTTACATAAGTAGGGTATGTAAAATTAGGTTTATTATACTGGAAATAAATGAGAGGTATAACATAATCAATAATAAGATTTTAGGGGGAAAATTAAAATAATGGATGGATTGAACAGCCTCCACAAGTAATAAAACATGAAAATTTGGTAAGAATTTGATATGAATAAATACATTGAATATTAGTATGATACATTCAGATTGCAATGAAATCTTATAAATTGCAGTGCATATGCTATTAAGAACTAAATAATTTTTAAAATATTATATTATTTAAAATGGCGTATATATCAAAAGTAAGCACTGGGGAAACTGGTGCTTACTTTATCTATGATCTGACTGAATTAGTTATGGGATGATAGAATATTTTTTAATACCAATACCAGTCGTCATAGTCATCACCATATATAAATATAGGGAATATGAATGGATGGAAACGTCTTCTACGTCTGCGCCTACGTCTACGTCTTCTACGACCTCCTTGTCTATATCCAGGATTGAAATCCTCATCGTCTTCAAGCTCATCATCATAAGGATCTTTGTCTATATACTCATTATCCGTTAATCGGATATAAGGCATTGAATGGTATGGGCAATACATGGGAGTTTCAAAGTCATAAAAATTTTCAACTTTTTCATTGGAGCTGTCATTAGTAGAATCATTAATACTCATAGGTACCTCCGTAAATTTGCTTACAATGCTATACTATGAGTAAAATATCAAATTTGTGAATGAGAGTTAAGAATCATTAGAAGGTGTATAAATATTAAAATTAGAGCATATATATAAATATAAGTGTAACTAAACTCCAGATAGTTACTTGTTATAGGTATATCTGTTTAATATATCTCCTTTTTACACTAATATTTAAATTTCAGATATACTCTTTTATGTAAAAGGGAGATAAGTGATGGATATGAAGGCTGTGTCTGTGGTTGCAGGGCATGTTAAACATAGTTGCCCACCCTGACGTATGGACATATATATGGTTATAACAAGTTAATCTTCTAAAAATTTCAATAAATACTTTCATAAAGTGCTGCTTAGTTCTAATTTTCATAGTATTTTCATCCTGATAATATACTGCATTAACCTTATATAGTTATATATTAATATAATTCAATATTATGGACATATAAAGGTATAGACTATTACCCTGGATTAACCGACACTATAAATATCCAAATTATTACTATAATGTTTGGTTATAATTACTTCTCATGTAGAATAAAATCAAAATTAAGCCTGTACTTTTTTCTATAATCATTGTAGCATCTCTTAAACCATTTCAAACCCGCCCTAAACAGACTGTATACCCTTATTGTCTTTTTATTCTTGTTAATCCTTACAGCTCCCAGCTCTTTATTTTTCTTATTCTTTGTGCAGATTTTTCCTAATATTATAAGCCAAGTATAGGCTATGGAAAGACATAAATATAAGTTCTTAAAATAAGTTATTCCTTTTGACCAGCTATCCTCCATATTAAATCCATTGCTCTTTAAATCTCTGAATGCTTCCTCAATATCAAATCTTTTTTGATATTCATTTATAGCTTTTTGGGGCTTCATGTTTGTTGCAATATACCATACATCATTATCTTCTGCTAAGGCAACTCCCAGATTGCATTCATATTTTTCCTCTGTTAACAGCACTTTCTCAAAGGATTTTCGCTTATTTGCTTTTATCTTTATGTCACTCAATTTTTTGATTCCAGGCTTGTTTGAAATTCTAACATTTGTAGTTGATATACATCTTATTGCATATTTCCATTTTAATTCTTCATCAATAAACTTAAACAATTCAACACTTCTAAAGCCTCTATCAGCTAAAAGAATTACATCAAAATTATAAGGGGATAAGAGTTCATGAACCACTTTTAATCCTTCATAGACATGCTCAAATTCTTTGTTTTTCTTATCTTGATACTCAAATATTTTATGCCACAATGGAATCACTCTGTTATCAACCCTTAGTGAAAATTGAAGAATAGTAAATACATCCTCTTTTGTGGTATGGTCAAAAATTATATGAACCTTTCCTGAATGATTCTTATATTTCTTCAGAAGAGTCCTTGCAAAATGGTATTGAACTATATCAGTATTTATTTTATCATTTGTTAAGAATCTGAAAATCCTTTTTACTTTACTTGCTTCAGTTGCCTCACTGAAGTCGCTCTTTAATTCTTGTGCAATTTTTGATAGCACAACTGATCCTGAGTCTATAATTCCTATTATAATTGCTACTAAAATTCTTAATCTAGGTGCTGTCAAAAAAATCATAGATTCTAGGCTTTTTTTCAGTTCTGTGATAATATATTCTTGAGTATTTAACATACTTGTTAACCGCCTTCCTATTTATATTGGTTGCAACTATATTTTATAGGGTTTTAAGGCGGTTTTCTATATAATTTTATCCTGCAAATGTTTTATACATTAATTTACATTAAACTGTCCATACGTCAGGTTGCCCACCACTATCTAAATCTAACTCTAAATCCAATATAAAAAATAAGTGTTACACCTAACCGGCACTTATTTTTATGTTTAAGGTACTTAAAATATAAATGTTATTTAACATTCAATCCATATTGTAGTAATAATCAGTATATATAGTAAAAATATTCTAAGTTATTAAAATTTAGATAAAAAATGGGTGCCTGTTATGTAGGGTACTTATTTTGCATGGAGAAGTACATCTGGCTTTTAGCTGGGTGTCTTTTTAACAAAGGCTTAACGAGGGGAATATTTTTACATAACAATCTTTGTATATAATATAAACATAAAAAAATAAACTCTTTATGCTTACAAATCAGGCATCCGTTATTGTTATTTAGGATGCTTATTTTTTATATTGTTCACAAATAGTTAATCAAGCTATAACAAAAACAACGTATAATAATAGCATATTAAAGAAACACATCTTAGCATTAAATAAATAGTCATATAAATCAACTAACACCTCAAATACAGATTTAAATCAGTGTCTGTGGTTGCAGGGCACTTTAAACTTAAATGCAACTGCCAGAAGATAGTATATTAAATTAGTTCCCATAATATTGTTGAAGGTAAGTACCTGTCATCTAGGGTGCTTACTTTTATATTGTTTACAAATAGTTATTATATATGACATTAGGTTGTAACAAATACCGTATATAATTATAAGTATTCTAAGGAAATAACCTTAGAGAAAATTAAAAAATATGTTTATAATTATCCCTTTGGAGAGGTGAATACCTCTCCTTTTCTGATTATCAAAAACTTATGAGATATGACTGCTATAGATGGGTCAAGTGTGCTTTGAACCAGAAATAATATAATTTTTATACACCATAAAAATTAATGTATAGTTCGTATTTATAATTAGAGGAGTGATAAAATGCGAATAAATTCAATTATGAAAGCTAATAGTAAAATGCATAGAGAATCCAATAATAAACATGGAAATAAACATGGAAAAAATAACGAGAATAATATTTCATTTTATAGTATCTTAAAACAAAACATATTAAAACGAATGGAGAAAAATAGTGTAAATATAATGAAATAATATTAAGAACGATAGTGTATGAATAATGTTATGGGCTCTCAATAGGGCTCTTTTTTCATCCTAAAACTAACCAGGTATATTTGAAATACGACGGGAAATCAAGTTGAAGGGCATTATATCAGATTAATGTTAAATATGATGGTGGAAAGAGGAACAGATTGACATATCAACGTAGCAATCATATGATAGTGTTAAGTATATGATTTAAAGTAATATGCTCATTAATTTAAATTATATTTGGATTAAAAATTTGAAAAAGAAAGGTATGATATTTGTGTTAAATACAAATAAATGCTCTGAAGTGGCAATTGTAGCAAATGGGGAGGTGTATGAGGAATAGTTATTAAAACCTCCCCTCTGTAATAGGTTTGTTTATTGAATATGGGAGGAATAAGAATTGGACAAAATAAATTTATATAATTTGGGTTTAAATGAAAGATATATTCAGGAAGCTGAAATGTATGAAAAATATTTATATATTGCAAGGGTGTCTACTCAGTATAAAGACATGTATAAGATAATTACTGAGAATGGAGAAATATTGGCTAAAATCTCTGGTAAATTAGGCTATTCATCAAATTCAACTATTGATTATCCAGTAGTTGGAGATTGGGTTTTAGTAGATAGAACTACTGATATGAGTGGAAATGCAATTATTCATCGAATTCTTTCAAGAAAAAGTTATTTTGAAAGAAAAGTATCAGGAACAAGGCTTGAAGGCCAGATAGTTGCTGCTAATATTGATATAGTTTTTATTTGTATGTCTCTAAATAATGATTTCAATATTCGTAGGCTAGAACGATATATTTCAATTGCTTGGGATAGTATGGCAACACCAGTAGTAGTATTGACAAAATCCGATTTATGCAATGATGTTGAGAGTAAGATTTTACAAGTTGAGTCTATTGCAATTGGCATAGATATAGTAGTTACAAGTAGTGTATTAGAAGGTGGATATTTAGCTATAAAAAAATACATTACAAATGGTAAAACTATAGCTTTTATTGGTTCATCAGGTGTTGGTAAATCTACTCTTATTAATAAACTTATAGGTAAGGAGTTCTTAAAAACAAATAATGTAAGAAATGATGATAAAGGCAGGCACACGACTACTCATAGGGAATTAATTTTAGTTCCTGATGGTGGAGTTGTAATAGATACCCCTGGAATGAGAGAATTAGGAATAATAAGTGCAGATTTAGATAAATCTTTTAGTGATATAGAAGAAATAGCTAAAAGGTGCAAGTTTTCAGATTGTCAACATGAAAATGAGCCTAAATGTGCTGTTAAAGAGGCTATAGAAGAAGGTAGGCTTGATATAGAGCGTTTAGAAAACTATAAAAAACTTCAAAGAGAGTTAAGGTACAGTGAGCTTAATTCAAAAGAACTGGAAAGAGAAAAAATAAATAAAATGTTTGGCAGCATGAGAGCTATGAAAGAAGCCCGAAAATTTATTAAAGGCAAGAATAAAAGACGATAATAAAGTGAAATTGCTTCGTAATATTCATAAATTTTTTTGTTGGGGCTGACGCATAATTAAATTATGCGTCAACTTATTTTTTGTTCGAACCTAATGGTAGATAAAGGAAAACAAAAACTGTCTACTTTCCTTTCAGCTTCTATAAGTGAGTTAGTCTTATGTGTAAAATATCTTAGTACACATTGAACGTTAGTGAATTAAAAATAAAAAACGACAATAATAAGTTATATTTATATTTCGTCAAATCTAATTTTATCTTAATGATAAAATTATTTCTTCACTTGTTCGAAGTTTACCTATCCTAGGAAAGATGTGTTTACAAACATAATTATGTTCTTCTTTTGTTAAAGCTGTCATTGCATCTTCCACAAAAATTTGGTTATAACCATGTTGAAAAGCTTCTCTTGCTGTAGTATCTACGCCAATTCCAGTAGAGATGCCGCATAGTACAATAGTATCAATTCCACGACGTCGTAACTGCAAGTCAAGATCAGTACCATAAAATGCACCCCATTGTCTTTTGGCAATAGTATGAGCGTTTTTACTATTTGCTATTTCAGCCACATAACTATCCCAGCCTTTTGGAAATTGTATTGGATTAATTTTCGAATCTACATTTGGTTTTAACATATCTTTTCCATCTATAGAGGAAACTCTTACAAGAACTACAAAGGCTCCCTCCCCTGTGAATGCATTAATCAATCTGCTTGCATTCTGAACAACCTCTACACCAGTATGGGGTGAAAGCTCCCTGTTTACAATGCCATTTTGTAAGTCTATAATTACCAGAGCTGTTTTTTCTGATTTTATTAATTCAGTTTCTGTTGATTTTAAATCTTCCATTTCTTTATCTCCTTTTTATATATCGTGTACAAGGTACTGTGAGCCCCTTGTCATGGCGATTGTACATAGACTATAAATATAATATAGTTCATAATTTTATTTTATATTGTGATGATTATTAATTTAAGCTAAGCTTTTTATATACTTTAAAATAAACCCATAGTGCATTTAGTAGTAGCAATGTACTTGTAATAAAAAATATATATCTTATACCTAAATAAGCTGCCACTTGCCCACCTAAAATGGAACCTCCAAATATCCCTAAATATTGGGCGGATATATTAAAACCAAAAATTCTACCTGTAAGAGAATCTGGCGTAATTTTTTTAACTAAAACATTAACAGAAGGATTAAGTCCCCCCATTGCTAGTCCTAATAGAAAGCGAAGACCCATTAGCTGCCAAGGATTTTTTACAAAGGCCTGTGGTATAAAAATTATTCCTGCCACTACAAGTGCAACTAATATAACTTTCTGTGCTCCAATTTTATCAGAAAGTTTTCCTAGCCTCGGAGCCGCAATTATATTTGCTAATCCTGATGCTGAGAATGCCATTCCAGCTAACAGAGCAACGTGATTGGTATTACGGATAACTGAGTAATATATACTGTTATGATTGGTTCTACGGAATATAGCGCTAGAGTTAATATAAAAGAGGTCACGAACATTATAATAGTTAAACTCTTGTTTGGAATAATGCTCCATATCTCCTTAATACTACTCACCTTTTTATCTTCATGAGTAAAGGATTCTCTTACAAATAAAGCAGTTGTAATGAATGTAATCAGCATAAGTATACCTGTTATAAAAAATACATTTTGTAAACCAAAGTTTTCTTCAATATATCCACCAATCATTGGTCCAAGTAGTGCTCCTGCAATACCTGATGTTGAGAGCGTACCTAAAGCCCATCCTGCATGTTCCTTATCTGTCTGGGTTGCAATCAGTGTAGTACAAGCTGTACTGTAACCTGTGATAATACCCTGCAATACTCTTAATACTATCAGTTCATGTACATTTTGTGCGAAACCCATGCTGAATATAACTACTGCCATACCAAGGCTTGCTCGCAAAAGCATTGGCTTTCGTCCAAATTTATCAGCAGCGTGTCCCCAAATTGGTGAAAAAACAGCTGAAATTATAAAGGTAATACCAAAAGCAATTCCTGAAAATTGTTCAATTAAAGCTGTATTAGAAATGCCAAGATGTTTTATATAGAGGGGTAATACTGGAGCAATTTGACTCATTCCTACACTGGTTACAAACATTCCAAACCAACAAACTATTAAATTTCTTTTCCACATTTTCATAATATACCTCTTCTCTTTGCTATAACTCAACATAAATAATGCTACTATCTACAATACATAACGAAAATGCCAATTAACAAACAACTAAACGGCAATAAAATGTATGTTGCACTATGTGTTGCTTTTTAATATTATTATAAATTATAAACTATAACATGTAAACTATATATTATAGTTTGATAAATATATTCCTTTATGTTAAACTATTTTTATAAAGTAAAATTATACGAAGGAGTTATAGAATGATGCGAAAGCGAAATTTAACCAAAGATAAAATTATCCAAGTTGCTTTTTCATTGGCCGATGAAATTGGACTTAATCAAATTACTTTCCCCAAAATTGCAGAAAAGTTGGACATAAAATACCCATCTTTATATAATCATTTTGCTAACATGGATAATCTTAAAATAGAAATGACGATATGCCTTTTAAATAAATTGAATTTGAAATTAATGCAAAGATTAATTGGTAAAAGTGGGGGAGATGCTATTAGAGAGTATGCCTACACTTATAGAGACTTTGCTTTTGAAAACAAGGCTGCTTATGGGCTTATTATGAATATTCCAAGTACACAAGATAAAGAAGTACATCGTTTAGCAAAAGAAACTACCAGTATTATTCGTCAAATTTTACATTTTTATATTGAGGATGAAACACATTTGGTTCATAAAAGCCGAGCGTTAAGGAGTTTGTTACATGGCTTTATCTCTTTAAATTTTCTCGGATATTTCCAAAATCCAGTAAGTTCAGAAGACAGTTTTCAACTGATGATAGATGATTTTATTTTGTCAGTTTCAAGAAATTTGTGTTAAGTCTTGTATTAACTAATAAATCTTTTGGTCATTTGGCTGAATTGTTGTAAATGAATTCTAATAAATTATGATTTTTAATAATGGAATCTAATTTATTACTCCTGTGCCATTTAATTTTTAAACAAATTGAATGTTTCCCGTCTATAATGTCAAGAATGTCAAGTCTTGTGATTTGGCCATTTACTATGTATCTATAATATATAGTAAATTTATATTTTCTAAAAAAGTTTAGAAGTAATAATTGCATTGATATCTTTATTATAATTTTACTTTTTTCTTTATGGTAATTCTGTCCCTTACCTATTTTGATAGATTAGGTTCAATGGTGCACCATACAGAAATAAGCCAATTATACATTATAAAGGATCAAATTCTTTAAGTCCGTTTGTAACTTTAGCTGATAGATAGAAATCCCAATATGGTATAATATTTTCATAAATATTAAAGCAATTTGTGTGAGTGTTTTAAACTGTTTCTATGAATTTTTACAGATAGAGATAGTACTTTAAAATCATATCTTATATAAAGATATGGTTTTATTTTTTATCGTAAAATAATTATAAAAATAATTGACAAATAGAGACTACAATAGTAATATAGAACAACAGACTACATTTGTAATATGGAGGAGGGAAAAACAGTAAAAAGAGGTGATTTTGTGAATCCTTATTCTGTTTTCAAAATGATTGTTTTATCATCAATTATGGGAAGCATAGTAGCCATTCTAATTTTTATTATAAAAGGATTGCTTAAAACTAGATTTAATGCCGCATGGCAATATTATATATGGTTTTTGCTTATTATAAGATTAATTGTTCCTGTTGGAATTGAAACTCCTTTAAGCAGATTTAATGTGATTGCACCTACTACACAAAAAGTTGAGATGAATCAGGAGAAGGGTTCAGGCTGGATGCGGTCTTAGCTGCAGATTTAGAAGGAAATGGAGAGAAGGCAATGCCGGGTGTTGGATTTTATTGGTATTATTTAGCGGACTTACAGATAAAAGCTGGAAATAAAAAAGACGTCCTAAAATCCATAGATAAAGGACTGAGTTTGAATACAGCATATCCAACAAAAGAAAATTTTAATAAACTCAAAGAAAAAGCATTAAAATAGAATTTTATTTGTTATCACTGAGAAAGATGCTTTAAAAATAAAGTATCTTTCTAATTTAAAGCTAAAGTAGTGGGAGATTTATCATGTCAAATATTAAAGTGAAAGATTACAGGAAACGAAAAAAGAATTTAAAAATTAATAAAAAGAAAATGGCCAGATCAATATGTATAATAGTTTTATTAATTTGTGGCTTACATACTTTATGGATAAATATTCTTGATAAAAGATACAATAAAGTTGTATGTAATGCAGGAACCAAACCAGAAAAAAAAAGCAAAGAGGGAAATGTAGATATTATTAAGAGCAATCTACAAAGTACATTAAAATATGCCAAATATGAACATTCTATTGGTGAATATGAGCAGGCAAGTAAAGGCTATCAAGCTATTATAAGTAACTCTTTATCGAATAAACCTTTAGAACTGACAGCTCAAGCCTATTTAGAGCTATCCAATCATAAGCATACATTGGAGAAGATGCAGACAAAACAATATTTAGAATACAGTAAATCAAAGAGAGATGAGTATAAAAAAGCAGGTTGTGTACTTTTAAATAATGTCAATTATACTACAACTAGTGATTATTTTAATGCTAGTGAGGAAACTTGTTATTATGAAAATGATTATGTACATCTTGATGAAAATGGATTACCTATGGTTAAATATGATTCAGAAAGCGGAGGAGATGGATACTTTTATTATAATCCTGTAACAATTGCACAATTTTCTTTAACTCAATTTGGAAAGTATAAGAAAGGTACTGGTACCAAAAATAAGTTTATAGATTCAGTCGACAAGTTATTATCACTACAGAGCTCTTCAGGTGTATTGAAACTTAATTTTAGATTTAAACATTATATTAATGAATATGCGTATGAACCAGGCTGGGTGTCATCTTTAGCACAAGGACAAGCTATAAGTGTTTTTGTTCGTGCCTATCAAGTTACAAGTGATAAAAAATATTTAGATGCTGCTAATAGAGCATATGAATTCATGTGTATTCCAGTTGATGAAGGTGGTACAAAGGATACAACAAGAGAGTTGGATGGAAGCAGTAATGTGTTTTTTCAAGAATATATAACTAATCCCAAATCTTATACTTTAAATGGTTTTATATATACCATACTTGGAATTTATGATTTATCTCAAACAAAGGACAGTGTTTATAGTAAAAATGCCCATGAGATGTTTATTAATTGCAATAATACGCTTCTCAAGATTATATATAAATATGATTTAGGATATATGACAGCTTATGATGCCGCTTATCTCACAAAAAAAGATCAATATCCAAATATAAATATAGAGTACCATAAAACGCATATAGAACTTGTGGATGCAATGTATTCAATTACTAAAAATCCAGTGTACAAATACTATAATCTATTGTGGAAGTCATATGTCTTAAGCTAAACGGGTTAAATTATGGTATTATACACCGGGATTATGGCAAATGACCAATATGGAATTTTGGAGATATTTCTTATTTGAAACCTCATTTGCTGTTTTAAGGGACTCTATGTGGTCGTTTTTTCCTATAACAGTAATTTTATCTTTTTGTTTCTCAATTAAAGCCAAAGTACTATATTATAAACAAAAAAAGTTTCATCTAATATAATAAGTTTAATCTTTTACTAAATTTTTCAAGCAAATATTTACTTAAATATAATTATTATAAATAAAGAAATACAACTTTATATAGCGAGTTTAAGAACCACAAATAGCTTTATTAATAGATTATTTATCCCAAACTACTGAAACAAATTTACCAATTACATCTGAATTTTTTACTTCTATATTAATTGATTTGCAGTTTTCCTCATGTTCTTTTCTTAATTCTTTCGGAGCGTCTTTATAGGTATATGTTTCTAAAGTTACTACTGCGCTTCTGCCTGTATAATCATTATTGTTTTGATTTGATTTTTTTTCAGCTACAGTATTGGTATTATTTTCCGAAACTGTTGATGATACCTTATTGATATTCAATGCAAATATAGATCCACATATAACAGCCAATGATATAGCAGCAGCTGCCATTCCCTTTTTTCTTGACTTCAGACTTAACATGTTTTTTACTCTCCTTTTCGTTATATTTACTTTTTTATTAGTTAACTGTGATGACATTATAGAAAGTTTTAGCGTGTTTTTATATCTAGCGGATTTCACCAAAAGCAATGCATATTCTTTAATATCCTCTGTTTCGGAGTCACTAATAACTACTTCATCACAGGATAACTCACATTGTTCATTAAAAAATTTTCTAAGTATATATATTAATGGGTTAAACCAATGTAATGCTACTGAGAATATCATAAGAAGTTTTATAACATTATCTTTTCTTTTAAAATGAACTAGCTCATGTCTAAATATCCATTTTAAATCATTGTTTGAAAATTCTTGTTCCGGTATAATTATTGTAGAATTTAGTATTCCTATTATAGCTGGCGAAGAAATTCCTTTTACTATTTTCACTCTTATATTCTTAGTTATATTTAAATTTATTTTTTCGTTATTTAAAATTTCTTCTATTCTTATATCCTTTACAGAAGTCATATTATTTTTAATTTTTAAATAAAATTTTCCTTGAAAATAAGTATAATATAGTAGAACTACTATTAGTCCTATAAACCAGATCAGCATTCCAATATAAATGTAGCCAATTATATTTATATTGTTTAAATGAGATTGAGTGAAATTATATATACCTTCATGATAATCAGTGTAACTCTCTTTTGTAAAATCACTTATATTTATACTAAGTTTAATACTGACTATTAAAAGCATTCTTATAATTACTATAACAGCTAAAAAATAGTTGAATTTATGACTATACTTAGTTAAAAAATTATCTTTTATAATAATTATTCCAAATATTAATATCCCCGCTAACAAACTTGTTCTTAAAACTTCTAAAAAAATATCTTTCATAACAATTACCTATTCTTTATCCATTTTTCAAGCTCATCTAAGTCTTCATTAGTAATTTCATCACTTTCCTCAAGGGTGGATATTATACTTTTTAATGACTTTCCGTGAAGATAATTAAAGAAATCTTTAGTCTCAAATTTTAAGTAATCATCCTCCTCTACTATTGGTGTATAATAGGATTGTTTCCCTATTCGTTCTGTAACAAGAAATTCTTTTTTTACAAGCCTTGATAAAGTTTTAGATGTAGTACTGAGTTTCCATCCTAAAACCTCTTCCATATGGTTGGCTACCTCCTTTGTAGATACTTTATCCTTTCTGCTCCAAATAAATTTCATTATTTCAAGTTCTGTTCTAGGAAGCTTCTTCATTTCTTAATCAACCTTTCTTTCATTTTTTATCTTAATTAAAGTATATACGACAATTGTCGTAATATCAATATTTTTATAAAAATTTATTTATTATAAAATGATAAGCTTAAATGATAAATGTATTTATTAAGTTAAATAAAAAAGGGCTGTTGCACTAAGAACTGATATGCTGTCCTTGCGTTAGACAGTAAAAAAATAAAACTGTTTATTTCAATAAAAAAGGCCCTATAAAATAGACAGTTAAAAAAACGTACAAAGTACTATTTTTAACTGATTCTATTTTACAGGGTCTTTTTTTATTGTAAACTATTTTAAAGGAGTTGATTATAATAGGGAAAAAATATTTTACAGATGAACAATTAGAAGCTTTATTAAAGAATCCATACATAAAGAGCGCCAGCTCGAAGGCTATAACATACACTGAAGAATTTAGGGCATACTTTGTATCAGAATATGAGGCTGGTAAAATACCATCCGAGATATTAAGAAACTCTGGCTTTGATATTAGTGCTTTAGGAAGAGAAAGAATTGACAATATTTCTCGCCGCTTTAGGAAGATGAGCAAACGTGAACAAGGATTTAGTGACACGAGAAAAGGTGCATCTGGACGTCCATTAACAAAAGACTTAACCGCTGATGAACAAATTGCACGTTTACAGCACCAAGTTAAATATCTAAAACAAGAAAATGAATTCTTAAAAAAAATAAACTTTCTGGACCGACAGGCGCAATGGAAGTACAAGCAAAACCAGAAGAAAAATTCAAGATAATTCAGCAAATGTTGCAGAGAGACAATAATCTGCTGAACATAAGCTGGTTGTGTGAATGTGCTGGTGTTTCTAGGTCTGGTTATTACAATTGGATATCATCAGAGAAAGCAGGAAACAAAAAAGATGAGCAGGATAAGAAGGATTTTGAGCTCATTTTAGATGCCTATCAGTTTCGTGGTTATGATAAGGGTAAACGTGGAATCTATATGCGATTATTGAATAAGGGTATACGAATGAATCAGAAGAAAATAAGCTGTCTTATGAATAAATTTAATTTGAAATGCCCTATAAGAAAAGCAAACCCTTACTGGAGAATGGCGAAGGCTTTAAAAACAAATAATGTTGCTGAAAATCTTCTAAATCGTGAATTTAAGGAGCATGGAGCAAGAGTGGTCTTATTGACAGATATAACATATATGGTTTATGGTAATTCCCAGAAAGCTTACCTTTCCACCATTATGGATGCTTTTACAAAACAAATATTATCATATGTCTTAAGCGATTCCCTAGAAGTTGACTTTGTACTAGAAACTGTATATATATTGATACGTGACTATGGCATTTCCTTAACAAAAGAAACATTAATTCATTCTGATCAAGGATGCCACGTGCGACAAGAAGTCGCGTAATACATTGTCGTAAGACTGCCCCATCCATTCGGGGTAACTCTATCGTGACTAGCGTGAATGGTAACGTTTGGGTTAGAAAGCTCACGAGACAATGTGGAAGTTCGAGTAGCCTAAGCTGGGACAACTGCTAGAGTAAGAATGCTATGGAGAACGTAAAGTGAATCATTGTAGGAATCGTTACGCTGGAGAAAGCGAAATAGGCTGAAACGCTTTGACCAAAATGGTAAGGAGTCGAGCAAAGGCCAACTGTTAAACCAATGCGAATGGATAAAGAACTCCCGGTTTAAAGATGACTCCTAAGGCATTTACAATTATGTATTATGTGGAACTTGGTAAACCCTATATGTTCCTCCATCGAGAGGTATCTAACCGTAAGGGGCGAAATGACATAGAGGGCAGAAGAAAAGGATAAAAAGCGAATGCTGATTTTGTAATGAAAACAGATAAGGGTTCAAAATTTGCCCTAATTCGAAAGAGTGCAGACTTATCCTATGGTATTTCTTAGCAGGAAAGGAGTATATATTTATGAATTTTAGTAATTCAACGACGGATAAAACCGAGAGACTAAAAGACACGAAATCACTTGAATTTCAATGGGAAACAATTGACTGGAAACAAGTTGAATTCGATGTTAATAGACTACAAACCCGAATCGCTAAGGCAACAAAAAAAAAGGGGACAATAATAAAGCCAAAAGATTACAATACTTATTAACCCACTCTTTTTCAGCTAAGGCTTATGCTGTAAGAAAAGTAACAACAAATAAAGGGAAGAATACGTCTGGAGTAGACAAAAAACTATGGTCTACCTCTGCTTCGAAGATGAAAGCTGTGCTTTCACTTACTGACAAAAACTATAAAGCAAAACCTTTAAGACGAGTATACATCGAAAAGAAAGGTAAAAAACAGAAACGTCCATTAGGTATACCAACAATGTATGATAGAGCAATGCAAACATTATATGCACTAGCGCTTGAGCCAATCGCAGAAACAAAAGGTGATTCCATTTCCTTTGAATTCCGCCGTGGACGAAGTGCAAAAGATGCCTGTGAGCAGATATTTTGTGTATTAGCTAGAAAGTGTTCTCCGACATGGATACTTGAAGGCGATATTAAAGGTTGCTTTGATAACATTAACCATGAATGGTTACAAAACAATATACCAATGGATAAAATTATTATGAAGCAGTTCCTAAAATCGGGATATATATATGAAGAAAAGCTGTTCCCAACGGAAACAGGGTCGCCACAAGGCGGTGCAATCTCAAGTATATATGCAAATATGACATTAGATGGACTCGAAAAAGTGATTCAAGATAAATATCATAGAAATTCAAAAGGTAAAATAGAAAATCATTACAGAGCCAAAACTAAAGTGAACTTGATTCGGTATGCTGATGATTTTGTTATTACTGCAAACTCAAAAGAAATTGCTGAAGAACTTAAAACTACTGTTAGTCAATTCCTCCAATCAAGAGGTCTAACACTATCAGAAGAAAAGACTACAATCACACATATCGACAAAGGGTTTGACTTTCTTGGCTGGACATTTAAGAAATACAGTGGGAAATTAATAGTTAAACCTTCTAAAAGTTCTATTAAAAACATAATTAGGAGATGTTCCACAATAATCCTTAAGGAGGGGAAAGCTAGCACCCAATCTGACTTAATAAGAAGGCTTAATCAAGTCATAAGAGGCTGGACAAATTATCACAAACACGTGGTTGCTAGTAAAGCCTTTTCAAATATTAACAACACCCTTTATCACTTACTACAGCAATGGGCAAAACATAGACACCCAAATAAGAACAAATGGTGGAGACTAAATAAATACTGGCATGAAAAAGGTTGGAAAAGATGGCTTTTCAAGACGGACGAGTACAGTCTAATTAATTTGAGACGGATTAAAATCGTCAGATATCCAAAATTGCAGATCATAAAAACACCTTTCTTAGACAAGGACTATTTTGATAAAAGAAAGATAAAACTGCATACATTTGTTGCTGCCTGAAAGGGTGAAGAAATGCTTGAGCCGTATGAGCGGGAAACTCTCACGTACGGTTCTTAGATGAGGGAAAGGGAGCAATCTCTTTTTCTTAATCGATTATACCAGCATTAAGTTCCAAGAGCTTATACTAAAAGAAGAAATTAGGCAATCTATGTCCAGAAGGGGGAACTGCTAGGATAATGCCCCTCAAGAATCCTTCTTCGGACATATGAAAGATGAAATACATATTGATAAGTGTAGTACCTTCGATGAACTTAAGCAAGAAGTTGATAATTATATGGACTATTATAATAATGATCGTTATCAATGGAATTTGGCCAAGCTATCACCAAATCAATATTTTAGATATCTGGAAACTGGGGAATATCCTATAAAAGTTTAAAATATCTCATCATCTGATGAGGCTTTACAGCCATTATCAAGTATTGCTCTTGTATTTTTAATTATACTCTTGAGATGATTTGTTTCACGTAAAAGTTCTAAATAACTATCTTTAAGAGCTTCATAGCGAACTCTTTGCCTTTCTTCGGCAGAAGGAATAGTAATATCGAGTTCCCCTTGATTGTATTGAAGAATTAACTTACGGATTTGTTCATACAAGTCTTGCTCACTCCATTCATAGGGAAATGGTTCCTCCTCATACATTGCCAAAAGGTATTGTTCAAGTGGTTTATCAATATGATCTCCCCATGTGCGAAACATTTCATTCAAGAATCTAATAGTTAGAGTCATAAGCTATATCGATATGCTGTTAATTTAAAGGTACTGATAAAAGTATCTGTTGGAGATGCAATACCAGTGCCTTTGTGTCATATCGCCTCCATGACACAAGGATATTCAAAAATCTTCTCTCTTTCTAGTCCGTCTTTTTCAAATGTCCTCGACATAGGGTCCACTTTAATATGCTCTTACGTTTTATTTTAGTTTAAAAGCCAATTTTCAGCTTCTGCAGGATTGTTAAATACTCTAAAGTCATTTCCTTTATTGGATTCAGCAATCAGTTCTTTAAACTTACCCTTAATTTTTTGCTCGCTTGTTAGAACAACTACCACTTTTACATGATAGTTTATAAATTTTTGCAGCACCTGTCCTGCCAAGCCTGTTCTAAGTTTGAAGAAATCATCAGTAAGTACTTCTGAGTGGAGCATTAATAGATAAATATTATTTTCAACACATGCAGCAGTAAGATTTAAAGCATCCTGTTCTGAACGAAGTAGTGTCTCACTAGAATTACATTCAATATACTTTTTGTTATTCCTTTCGATTACTTTATAATTCATTCTATTTGTCTCCTTAATATTACTACAAATTTCTTTTTGTACTTTTTGAATCCATTTCAATTCATTTTCATAAGATGAGATTATATTATCATAAATCAAATCCCATAGATGTACTTCTCGAGAGGTTCTATCGGGTAAAAAAGTTTGTCTGCGCTTCTTTTCTTGATGCAATAATAATTGCATTCTGACTTCATTTTCATATTTTGATAATAATGTGTTTAACTCATCTGTACTTAGTTGATTTGCCCAAGCTAATTGAATAAGAAACATCTTTTTAAATTCAGGAGGTTCAGGAGAAGAAAGTAACCATTTTTTCAATTCAGCCAATCCCTCTCTGGTGATCGTATAAATTTTTTTTGATGGAGAGCTTTCCTGATGATGAACCTCGTTTGTAACGAAACCTTCATTGAGAAGTCTCACCAATGATTTATATATTTGATTATTGTTACCTGACCAGTACATAAAAGGTGATTCCTGAATTATTTTTTTTAAGTCATATCCAGTTAAAGACTTATAACTAAGAATTCCTAAAATCGCATAATTAATGGACATAGTTTTTCCTCCAACTCATTATCATATGTTATATATAACATATGATAATGAGTGTTGTCAATATATCTGTATTATTTAATTATGAAAATGCTAAGAAGATAAAAAACAGATATATTATTCATAAAACAACTGTCAAACTTTTTTAGTTTGTAAATATTTATTTGTTAGATTTTAGATTGCTTTAGTTATTGTCTTATACTAAAAAGAAATTGAGTCACAACAATTTACTGTTTCGTCATAACTTAAGAATACTGTGGTTAAATTACCTTAAAGCTTTTCTAATATATATTGCTAATGTACCAAAAATAATTGTTAAAAATATTAGAAGAAACCATAATCCCAAACCATTAGAGTTTCCTAAAACAACCTTTATGATTGTCCATTCTATATAGGTAAAGCATATCATAATTTCTGTTTTTATGATAATCATCAATTGCCTAGCACATCTGTACTGATATTTTGCATTTTCTCTAGTTATGGGCTTTGGATAATTATATATATTAGGAAACCTACTTAAGAGAGTTAAAAAAAAGTACATTATAAAAACTATAATAGGAAGCACAAATATAGAACTCTTGCTACCATATCTATCAGGGGCACCTGCAGCATTAAAATGTGTGGGTATAGTATTGGAAAGTAGCGTATAGTATTTTAATAACAACCCAATATTTATAAATATTGCCATAATGCTAACAGATTCCATTATTATTTCATAAATTGAATAAGCTATTTTAAATTTCGGCCTTTTTTCCATTTTATATCCATCCATCCTTATATAGGGCATATTTTATTTTACATATTATAAAATTAATATATTTCTGCAAGTTAGCAATTATATCTTACTGTTCCGTCATAGCAATTTACTTCTACGAACTAAAGTATTTATATATTTCAAGATATATTATAAATTTTTTTATAAAATCTATTGACTTCTTATAGATGGTCTCTGTTGTCAAATTAATCGCAATGACTTTTTTGAAAGAGATAAAGCATTGTAAGGGTGACTAACTAAAAACGTTTTTATTCTCTTGATTAATATTATACCATGTTTTAGTTATTCAACAATCTAATAAGATAGAAAATGCGTCTATGAGTTGGTGGTGCTTCTTCTCTGACGGAGAGTGACTTTTGGTTTTTATGACTGTTTGGCAGAAATCACATAATTATTCCGTTTTTCTGTGTTAATATTTAATATGGCAACTTGAGGAAAGTAGAGTATATGAAGGAAATTATATAAATTGAAAAAAATCAAGGAAGTAAAAAATATATTTGTCTTGCAGCTATTGTATTATGTCTGCCGTGCTAAATTTTGAAAATTTTGGAATAGAGGGGTATTCTAATCAATATCATGCATAAAGAAAAGTTTTGTTATTTATTGCAAAATGCATGTAACCCAGTAAGCTGGTATACATGGGAAGAAGAAACATTTGAAAAGGCTAAAAATGAGGATAAACCTATATTTCTCTTGATTGGGTATTTCTAGGTATAAATATTTTTATTAAATAATTTCTAATGAAAATAAACAAGTATATTGACAAATTAAGTTGATAGAGCTATTATAGTTATAACAACTTATTTTAAGTAGGTGATAGCTTGGAAACACAATATAATTATACCAAATTAGTTGGGTATTTAATAATTAAAGGTGATGTGTGCATTAAGAGAAAAATTCTTAGCTTGTTTTTAGAAAAAGGCTACCATATTACCTTCGAGCAATGGACAGTACTAAATGTATTATATATGGAACCTGGTTCAATTCAAAGCGAAATTGCTGTAAAAACATACAAAGATAAAACCAATGTAACTAGAATATTAGATGTACTTTCCAAAAATGGATATGTAGTAAGGGAAAAACATGAAAATGATAGGAGAAGTTCATGTATTTATCTTACGGATGCAGGAAGGAAAATGTTTGAAGACCTTATACCTTATATTAAGTCAATTAATGAGCAATTTAGGAAAGATATATCTGATGAAGATTTAGGAATTTTTCTAAATGTATTAGAGAAGATATGTAAAAATGCCGAATAGGCATTTAAATTACATACTATAGTTGTTATAACTATAGTATGTATAACTACAAGAGGTTTAGTATATTTCAAGGAGGTATTTTATGGTAAAATTAACCTTAAAGGAAAAGTTCGCATTCCACTTCATTTTTAGCGAGAAGAAAACTTATTACAGGTGGTATGGAAGATTCTTATCTTTTGGAGTAGAGTATGAAAGAATAAAGAGAGTAGTAAATAGAATTTCTAGCTGGTTACAATGGTGCAATGAATGGACTAAAGAAGGGAATCATTTATATAATATGGCAGAAGAGGCTTTACAAAATGGATATGCAACAAAAGCAAGAAAATTGTTTCATGAGGCAGTAGGCTGTTATCATATAGGTCAGCATATATTTTTCATTGATAGTACCCAAAAAGAAAGTACACAAGAGAAAGCTAGAAAAAGCTATAAAAAAGCAATCAGTTTATATGATGAAAAGGAAAAACCAATACGAATAGATATACCCTTCAATGGTACTAAAATCCCAGGATACTTAAGACTTTCTGATACTACCAATAAACCACTTATAATTTTTGTAAATGGTATGGATAATATTAAGGAAGCAGAAGGGCATTTCCAAGGGACATTATTTAGACAACAGGGGTTTAATCACTTTACTTTTGATGGACCCGGTCAAGGAGAGATGTGGCAGAGGATGAAATTTGATGCAAAGGAATATCATAAAGCAGTGTCGGCTATTATTGATTGGTTTGAAGGACAAAAAATGTATGAGATTGACTTAACTAAAATTGCACTAGTGGGCTTTAGTCTTGGAGGGTATTTAGCACCAATATGTGCAGCATATGATTCAAGAGTAAAAGCGGTAGTTGGAAATAGTGGACTTGTTTATATAGGTGGATTAAAGGGGTTAAAAGCTCTAAACCCAATTTGGCAGAGAGGAGTTACTTATATGACTGGGTGTGAGAACTTAGAAGAGGTAAGAGATAAGTTCGACTGGGATATTGAAGAACAACCTAATTTAAAGGTACCTTTACTTTTCTACCATGCCGGGAAAGATGAGGTGATGCCATCACCAAAAGTTCATGCAGAAAAAATGATGAGATGGGCAAAAGGTGAAAAAACTCTTAAGTATTATGAGAACGGTGAACATTGTACTCAGAATTATTTAGATGAAGTATTTTCTGAGATTATAGATTGGTTTAAGATAAAACTTGAAGGATAACATGGGATAAATAAGCTTTAAATATATAGTATTATATTCACTTAGGGTATTTATGAAGTATGATGGAGAAATTGAAAAAGAGCATATATTGGAATGTTTAACAGCGGTAGAGGGTATACAAAAATTAGATGCGCCAACATTAGAAATTATAATTGATAATATTTTAGAATATGAAAATTTAGAATGTGCATATAACACCACTTTAAGGATAGAATATACTTGAATGTATTTTTAATTAGAGGAGGTGGTTTCATGAATTTAACAAGTGCACCCAATAGATTAATAAATGAAAAGTCTCCATATTTACTTCAGCATGCTAACAATCCTGTAGATTGGTATCCATGGGGACAGGAAGCTTTTGACAAGGCTAAAAGAGAAGATAAGCCTATATTTTTATCTATTGGGTATAGTTGAATTTGTATCTTATACGCACATGTCATTGGTGCCATGTTATGGCGAAAGAAAGTTTTCAAGACAGTAAAGTTGCTGAAATATTAAATAAATATTTTGTATCCGTGAAAGTGGATAGAGAGGAAAGACCTGATGTTGACAGTATTTATATGAAAGTTTGCCAATCTATTACCGGAAGCGGAGGATGGCCACTTACAATTATTATGACTCCTGAACAAAAACCTTTTTTTGCAGGAACGTATTTTCCTAAGGATAATATGGGAGAAGCTTTAGGACTAATATCTATCCTAGAATATATACAAAAGGCATGGAAGGATAACAAAGATCAGCTTCTTAAAGAAGGAGATAGTGTGCTGGACATAATATATACTTTAAATAAAAACTTATCAGGAGAATTATCACAGGATATTCTAAGAAAAGCTTTCTTGGAATTTAAACAGAATTTTGATACTTTATATGGAGGCTTTGGAGGCTATCCTAAATTTCCTTCAGCTCATAATTTACTTTTTCTTCTAAGATATTTTTATAAAACTAAAGATACTTTTGCACTGGAAATGGTAGAAAAAACTTTGGAGTCTATGTATAGAGGAGGTATATATGATCATATAGGATATGGGTTCAGCAGATATTCTGTAGATAGAAAATGGCTTATACCTCATTTTGAGAAAATGTTATATGATAATGCACTTATTGCTATGGCTTATTTAGAAACTTTTCAGGTTACGGGAAATAAAAAATATGCCAAAGTAGCAGAGGAGATACTTGAATATGTTTTAAGGGATATGACTTCTAAAGAAGGTGGATTTTATTCTGCAGAAGATGCTGATTCAGAAGGAGAAGAAGGAAAATTTTACATGTGGTCTCAGGAAGAAGTAAAGGATGTACTGGGACAGGAACAAGGAAATAAATTTTGTTATTATTTCAATATAACATCACAGGGTAATTTTAAGGGGAAAAACATACTTAATTTGATAGGGAATTCTATATTAGAGGAAGATGTACAATTTATAAAAAATTGCAGAGAAAAATTATTTAAGTATAGAGAAAAAAGAGTGCATCCACATAAAGATGACAAGATCTTAACTTCCTGGAATGGTTTGATGATTGCAGCTATGGCATTGGCAGGAAGAGTGTTAAATAATAGCAAATATACTTTGGCGGCAAAAAAGTCTGTAGATTTTATTTATAAGAATTTAATTAGAAAAGATGGCCGATTATTGGCAAGATATCGTGAAGGAGATTCATCTTTTTTGGCTTATGCAGATGACTATGCATTCCTGATATGGGGATTAATAGAGTTATATGAAACAACCTATAATCCAGAATATTTGAAAAATGCACTAGAACTTAATCAGAATTTTTTAGAAATTTTCTGGGATAGTGAAAATGGAGGTTTTTTTCTTTATGGAAAAGATAGTGAGAAGCTAATAATAAGACCTAAAGAAATATATGATGGACCTATTCCCTGTGGAAATTCTGTAGCTGCATTAAATTTGCTTCGGTTATCTTATTTAACCACAAGTTATGAATTTGAAGATAAAGTAAAACAGTTGTTTAAAAATTTTGCAGATGAAATAGAATCATCACCAATATCATGTTCCTTCTTATTAGTGGCATTATTATTCTCTAAATATCCCGTTAGACAAATTATCATATCTGTAGGAGAAAATATCAATGAAGCAAAAAAAGTGTTGGATATAATAAATAAAAAATATAATCCCTTTACCATTTCAGTTTTGTATTCTCATTTAAATAAAGAATTGAAAAATATATGTCCATCTATAGAGGAATATATAGCTATTAGGGGTAAAGTTACTGTATATGTCTGTGAAAATTTTACTTGTAAAGAACCTATAACAAATATGAAGTTATTGAAGAAGATACTATCAAGTGATTCTTAGGTTCAGGATATTCTACTGTAGAGGTTTATTTTTATAGCAATATAAGTTTAATTTTAGTAAATAATAAATATGAAAATGATAAAAAAATGAAAGATTACAGTAAAATATTCTTAGGGAGAAAAAAGGAAAGGCCACCAGCAATTACCTTGCTGATAGGCCTTTTATTCATACTGGAGACTTTTTATAATTAATGTTGAGAAGACAAATATAGAAAGGAGCTTTAGTATGAATATTTGAGTAATGAAATAGAAAAAGTTGAAAATAATAGGATTACAAGGTACTTAAAAGGAGAACTTAAGGGCAAAAAAGAAGTCAGTGTACTCTTTGAAGAAAAAGATGGAGTCTACTTGAAAATACAAAATAAAAAGCGTAGACATGAACTTAAAGTGGGTAAAATATATGAAGAAGGATGGGTAAAAGAAAGTGACAAATACAGGACTATTTGAACTATATATTTTTCGGGATATGAAGAAGGCAATAACTTTGATAATTTGATAAATAGTCGTATTTCAGAACTATACAATGAGAATAAAATCCAGTATAGTATTCTAAATGGCGATGGAGCCAGCTGGATTAGTCATGAAACAAAAAATGATACCCAGAAAATATATCAGTTGGATTTATTTCATATATTTCAGAAGGCAAATCGTAAGATTAAAAATAAAGAATCTAGAAAGATAACGGAACAGCCTGGTCTATAGAGGGGGCAAACCATATGAGTAAAATTCTTTGCCTTAAACATTCTGATGAATTAAAGGTAAAATTAAAGACTATATTAAGAAACAGCAGAATTATAGACTTTATAGATGTTAAAGAAAATATACAAAGCAGCATAATATATGGACAAGGCAAAGTTACAAGAACTAAACAAATATTAAAGAGTATATCAGGTTTTTGATTTTATGTTAATGATATTACAATAAATTTTTAAAATACATTATAAAATACAATGGAGTATTTCTGTCCGAGATGAAAAAGGAAAAATACTGATATTAAAGAAGAATTTGCACTATATAAATTTTTACTGTGACTGAAAGGAATAAGACTGATTACTTTAAATATAATTTATGGTATGCTATAATTTAAACAATTTTTATTAATAAATGTAGTGGTTTGATTAAATTAATCAATATTTATTGAAATTTAGAATAATATATAATCTATATATTAGAACTAAATGGGGGTGCATGAAAATGACTTTAACAGATTTTTTGTTAAGAGTGATCATAGCTCTTGTTTTAGGCGGAATTATTGGAATTGAGAGACAATATAGGCATAGAATGGCTGGAATTCATACAAATGCATTGGTATGTGTAGGCTCTTGTCTATTTGTATTTTCTTCTTTTTTAATAGATACTGGAGATAAAACACGTATTGCAGCTCAAGTAGTTACTGGTGTAGGCTTTTTAGGCGGCGGTGTGATAATGAGGGATGGATTTAATATAAAAGGATTAAACACTGCAGCCACCTTATGGTGTACAGCAGCAATTGGAGTATTAACAAGCGTGGGCAATTTTACCTATGCATTTATAGGTGCAATGGTTGTAGCAATTTTCAATAGTCTATCTGCGCCTATTTCCAAGAGAATATATAAAGTAAAATCACAAGGGAATGAGGAAGAGTATTTATATACTGTAAGTATAAAGTGTGATGAAAATGAAGAATTTCGTATAAGAACTTTTTTAATGCATATGTTAGAAGAGGAAAAAATAGTTCTTAGAAATTTAGAAAGTGAGAGTACGGAAACTCTAGGAGTTGTATTCGTTACATCTAAAATCATGAGTATTGGAAAAAATGATGAAAGTATAGAAAAGATAGTAAGTAAAATAAGTTTAAGTTCAGGAGTTTTGGCAATTGGATGGGAAGTAAGTCAATAATATTTGTTAAATTTGAAGGGGGATCTATCTATGGAATTATTAGTAAAAAGGATTCATGAAGAAGCTATTTTGCCATTTTATGCACATGAGGGAGATGCGGGACTTGATTTGTTTTCTGTGGAAAAAGTTTTAATAAAATCTATGGAAAGAAGATTAATATCTACAGGTATAAAAATACAGCTACCTCCAAATACAGAAGGACAGGTGAGACCTAGAAGTGGACTTGCATTAGCACATGGCATTACTTTATTAAATTCACCCGGAACTATAGACGAAGGATATAGAGGCGAAATAAAAGTTCTTATGATAAATTTAGGACAGGAAGATTTTTTGATAGAAAAAGGCATGAAAATTGCCCAGATGGTTATAAAACCTGTAGAACAAGTATTAATAAAAGAAGTAGTAGAATTAAAGAATACGGAAAGAGGAGAAGGGGGCTTTGGTTCTACAGGAAATATGTAACAAACTATCTTGTAATTAAGAATTAAGAGCTAAAAATATTATTCTTCACTCTTAATTCTTAATTTAAATCTTTACAACATTAAAATTCAAATAGTTGGCCTCTATGAGTTATGATTAAAGATTTAGAAGGAAGATTTTTGGTAAGATCTGCAAAATCCTTTGTTATTCCATATTTATTCCAAAAATGCATTGGTATAAAAAATTTAGGTTTGATCTGGTTTATAAAATATTCTCCTCCTAAATAATAATATTCTTCCAGTCTTGGATCCACGGGGAAAAATGCAAAATCTACAGTTTCATGTTTTAATTTATGTATTTCCTTTTCAAAATTTTCTTTTGCAGCAGCCTGTTCTCCTTTTGATTCATCCTTCCAGTACCATAAATTCAAGTCTCCGGCGTGAAATATATTAACTCCATCCACTGTAATAAAAAAGGATACTCCTATATCTGTAGAACCATATGTTTTTATGTATATATCATTTAAATTTAGATTTTCATAAGGAAATAGTTTATAATAATTTTTTTTAAAATTCTCAATTTCTATATCATTGCTAAGTATATATTTTATAGAAAGGTTTAATTCCTGCCATTTTAATATTTTTGGATTAAAATGATCAGGATGGCTATGGGAACAGAAAACTATTATATTTTTTTTATTCTTTATAATATCTTCTGAAATAAATCCTTTTTCTAAGGTTTGGTTCAAAGGATTAAAAGAATCCTTATAATAGTCGAATATTAAAAAATGGTTTGAAGTTTCTACTGCAAAGCTACTATGATATAAATAATGGATTTTAATATTATAATTTTTCATAAATTTTCACCTTTCCTGTGATTTAAATTGTTATTATTATATCACAATAATATTAAGAGAGTATTATGATATAATTGTAGTAAATAAAGTATATGATGGAGTGATAATTATGAGATTTGTGTTTGACCATAATAACATAAATGTATTAAATTTAGAGAAAAGTATAAAATTTTATGAAGATGCCCTTAATTTTAAAGAGATAAAAAGAAAAGAGGCAGATGATGGTAGTTTCATACTGGTATTTATGGGAGATGGAACAGGAAAATACAAAATAGAACTTACATGGCTCAGAGATAGGGTAGAACCTTATAACCTTGGGGATAATGAAATTCATATGGCTGTAAGAACAGATGATTTTAAATCTGCATATAAACATCATAACAAAATGGGATGTGTATGTTATGAAAATAAACAAATGGGACTTTATTTTATAGCCGATCCAGATGGATATTGGACGGAGATCTTAAGTATGTAGGAATAAATAATACCTATCTTCTATTAAAATATTTACTGAATAAAGTGATTTAAAAGGGATATAATTATAAAAAAATTAATTTGGAGGTTAAGGTATTGAATAATGTTAATCTTATAGGTAGGCTTACTAAAGATGCACAAATAGTTGAAATGAAGTCTGGCAATAGAAGTGTTATAAATTTTATTTTAGCAGTGAATAAGGATTTTATAAATGACAGGGGAGAAAAAGAGGCAGATTTTATTCCTATTTCTTACTGGAGCAATCATGGAGAAAAGTTATGTCTATATTTGAAAAAAGGTAAGCTTATAGGAGTGAATGGTAGAATATGTATCAAAAGTTCTGTTAAGGAAGAAATAAAAAAGTATTTTACCACTGTAGAAGCATATAAAATCGAATTTTTAGAATATAATAAAGAAGTTTTGGCATAATTCTTAAAGGACAGTATTTAAAATGAAACAATTAAGGCGGAACTTGGGAAGTTTGGCCTTAATTATTCTTATGTTTTAACCAAATTCCACCTAAATCTATGGAATATAGTTATAAATACTACTTTTATCCTTTATTGACAGAAGTATAACTACATTGATAAAATGTACTTATATTATGTAATTAGCGATTTCAATTTTAAAATTGAGCATAGGCCCCATTAAATTGTTAAAATTAAGTTGGGAAGGGCGAGGGTTGATCTTATGGAGAAAAAAAAGATACTTATAAGTAAAGATTGCATAGATAAAATAATTTTGGGATTAAAAAGTATAAAGGTAAGTACGACAAATAAAGTAATAATAAAAGACATAGAAAAATTATTGGATTTATTAAAGGAAGAGTTAAAAGAAGACGATATTCCTTTAAAGGATAGAATACTTGAGAAAATGAAAGAAACAAAAGGAATAGATCCGGATATGAATGCCAACTTATATATATTGTACCGTAATTTAGATAGTGGACATCTTACTGAACAGCAGGCTCAAGAGTTATTTAACACATATGTAAAAATGGAATCTTATAATAAAAAAATTTATTAAATATAAAGTTTTTCTAAAAAATATATTAATGTTGTATGAGGAGGTGAATTTTGTGAGATTAAATTACAATATGCCAGCTTTAACTATAAATTTAATTCAAAGGCAGGCTTTAAATAGGCAGAGTGGAAATTTGCTCAGAATATCTAGTGGATATAAGGTAATTACTGCTAAAGACAATCCTGGTGCATTAGTAAAAAGTGAGAACATAAGAATGCAGATAGGAGGTCTTCAATCTGCTACTAGAAATGTTCAAGATGGTGTAAGTATGCTTCAAAGTGCAGAAGGTGGATTGCAGGAAATTACAAATATGATCCAGAGAGTAAGACAGCTTACTGTACAGGCTGGAGGAGTAGTTGATGAAAATGATAGAAAAATAATACAGAATGAAATAGATGAAACTTTGGATGGTATAAATTCTATGGCTAATAGTATAGAATTTAATGGACTAAAATTATTGGGGAAGAACAAAAATTTAAGTATGCCTGTAGGAGCAAATTCTGGAGAAAGTGTTAATATACCTCAGATAGATTTAACTAATGGCAGTGAAAGTGTTATTTCAGATCTATATAAAATTAAAACAGCCCAAGGGAAAGATATATTAAGTGGTGACAATAATACTGCATTAGAGGCTATAGATAGTTCTTTAAATACTATACTCTCTTTAAGGAGTCAGTATGGAGCACTTGAAAACAGATTTCAGACTACTTATGAGAATATGCAGGCTTTAACTAATAGTATGACTTCTGCTGACAGCAGTATACGAGATTGTGATATAGCAGAGGAAATGATGAATTATTCTAAAGAAAGCATAATTGTACAATCCTCTACTGCTATGATTGTGCAAGCAAATAAATTGCCACAGGATGTTTTGGAGGTATTGAGAAATATTAGATAATGTTGTTTGATGAAATATATGAAGGATACTTATTTTCAAAAAATAAGTATCCTTTTATATATTTACATAAAATAATTGAAGTACAATATGGACTTATTTTGTATTAAATAGTTATGTATGCATTTTATTCAAAATATTACACCATGTGCCATTGAATATTTTTTAATAATTTGTTAGATAATCTTTAATTGTCACAAATTATTTTTTTTTTTGTATATTTAAGGTAGAATATAGCATACAATTATGTTAAAATGAAGTATGTCAAGTATAAAGTTTTAATCAAAAATAAAATAAGATTAAAATTTTAATATTTATATGCAGTATAATGTCTAATATTTCCATAGAAAGGAGAAGCTTGTAGTGTATATAGGAAATGTGTCAAATGATGAATTGGTAAATGTCTTATTAAAAAAGGGACTAGATGCTACTTCGGAAAGAAGTAAAGCTATATCCGACAATCTAGCAAATATAAATACTGAAGGGTATAAGAGGAAATATGTCACTTTTGAGGAATCCTTGAAAAATAGTGTATATGATTTAGGACTTAAAACAGATGATGAAAAACATATTAAAATAGGAAATAGTTATGGACAAATAGAAACAAAGACAGACGACAGCAATAGTATGAGAGAAGATGGAAATAATGTGGATATGGATATTGAAATAGTAAATCAGGCAGCTAATGCTCTTATGTACAATGCACTTGTAAATCAAGTAAGTAGTAGATTATCTATGGAACGTTATGTAATAAGTGGAAAATAGGGAGGGAAAATTATGATTCAAGCTTTTGACACTTTAAGAATAAGTGCCAGTGGTCTTTCTGCAGAAAGGCTTAGAATGGATACTATAGCTTCTAATATGGCTAATGTAGAAACCACCAGAGGAGCTGATGGAAATCCTTATAGAAGAAAGATAGCGGTATTTCAAGAAAATTTGAATAGGGAATTAAATAAAAATGGAAAATATGAAAATGTATCACAAGGAGTAAAGGCCGTGGGTATAATTGAAGATAATTCTGAATTTAAAAGAGTATATGATCCGACTAATCCAGATGCAGATGCAGATGGCTATGTGTCTATGCCAAATGTAAATATATTGAATGAAATGGCAGATATGATGGTGGCAGTTAGATCTTATGAAGCCAATTTAAGTGCTATTTCCGCGGAGAAGAGTATGTTTTCAAAAGCTTTAGATATAGGAAAGTAGGGAGATATATAAATGAAAATAAATGAGTATGTACCTGATAGCAGTATATTTGATTTTGATAAAATAAATGAAAGTGATAATAATAAGGAAGATAAAAATTACATATCTGATTTTGCTTCTGTACTAAAAAATGAATTAGATGAAGTAAATAATAAACAAATACAGGCTGATAACAGTACAGAAGAATTCATACAAGGAGATAGAGTGGATATACATAATGTTATGTTGGATACTGAGGAAGCAAAGATGTCACTAGAACTTGCGGTGCAAATTAGAAATAAATTTGTGGAGGCATATCAGGAACTAAACAGAACACAGATTTAGAAGGAGTGCTAATTAATGGGTAAGCTGTCACAAATTTTTAAAAATTTAATAGATAAGTTCAAGAAATTAAGTAAAAATAAAAAGATAGCTTTTGGAGTGATAATAGCAGGAATTATAGCAGCTATTGTATTTGCAGGAATATCACTTGGAAAAACAAAATATGCGGTTTTATTTTCTAATATGGATTCAAAGGATTTATCTTCTGTTTATAAACAGCTTCAGGAAGATAAAGTAGATGTTAAAGTAGAGGGAAACTCTATTTTAGTACCTGAAGATGAGGTGGATGAAACTAGGATGAAGGTACTTTCAGAAGTTGAAATTACTAATGGCAGTGAAGGATTTGAACTATTAGATCAGAGCAAATTGGGTAGTACGGATACAGAAATTAAAATAAATTATCAAAGGGCTCTTCAGGGAGAATTGGAAAGAACAATAAAATCACTTCCAGAAGTAGAAAATGCAAGAGTACATCTTGTACTACCTGATGATACTGAATTTGTGAAGGATACAAGTCCAGGAAGCGCATCTGTAACTTTGAAATTAAAAGAAGGAGAAGAATTAAGCAAAGAACAAGTAAAGGCATTGGTTTCTTTAGTGTCTGGTGCTGTTAAAAATGTACCTAAAGAAAATGTACAGGTTATAGATGATAATATGACTTTACTGTCTAAAGATTTATTTGAGGATGAAGCTAATAGTGAAGATAGTACTATTCCGGCTGAAAAACAACAGCAGCTTAAGGAGCAATATGAGAAGAATTTGGAGAAGAACTTATTGAGTATGCTGGAAGCTGTATATGGAAAAGATAAAGTTGAAGTTAAAGTAAATGCAGATTTAGATTTTGATGCCGTACAACAGAATTCTACAACTTATGATAATAACAGTGTTGTAGTAAGTGAGCATGTAATAGATCAAACAAGTCAGGGAGATACAGGTAACCAAACTGGAAGTCCTGTAGATAACAACATGAGTAATACAATTACAAATAATACTACAGGAGGAAATTCAACCTATAATGAGACTACAAGAAATTATAATGTACCTAAGGTAGAACAGAAAACTGTAAAGGCACCGGGAAGTGTAAGAAGACTTACAGCATCAGTAGCTTTAGATGGAGATGTGGATGATGCCACTAGAACAGCTATAAGAAATTTAGCGGTTTCAGCCATAGGATATGATGGCAACAGAGGAGATACCATAAGTGTAGAAGGATTACCTTTTGATACCACTGCTAAAGACAATGCCCAAAAGGATATGGAAGATATGGAACAGGCAGAAAGGACAGCAAGGAGAAATAGACTAATTGCTATCATAGGAGGTATTGCAGCAGCAATAATTGCTACCATAATTGAAGTTATATTATGGAGAAGAAAACATGGAGAAGATGAATTATTTGAAGATGAACAACTGGAAGGCATAGATGTAGTTATAGGTGATGAAGATACTAAGGCCAGTGAAAAGCTTAAATTTAAGCCTTTAGAACTTGAACAGGATACAGAAGATATTTATATTGAAAGAGAAATAAAGAAATATGCAAAGGATAAACCTGATCAAGTTGCAGATATAATAAAATCATGGTTAGCTGAAGATGAGAGGTGATAAAAATGGCTAAGGACAGTCAAAAGTTAACTGGTGTACAGAAAGCAGCCATATTGTTTATAACCCTTGGACCGGAAGCTGCTGCAGGAATATTGAAAAGATTGCCAGAAGCTGAAATACAAAAGATAACTTATGAAATAGCCAATATTAACTCAGTAAAGTCAGAGCAGAAAAAGGAAATACTTCAAGAATTTATGGAGATGAATAGAGCTCAAGATTATTTGTTAGAAGGGGGAGTAGAGTACGCCAGAAACCTTTTATCTAAAGCACTTGGAACACAAAGAGCTATGGAAATATTAGATAAAGTTATAGAGGCTACCCAGCAGTTTAGACCTTTTGCTATAGCCCGAAAGGCAGATGCCCAGCAACTTTTAAATATAATAGCTGATGAACATCCTCAGACTATAGCACTTATACTTTGTTACCTTCAGGCAGATAAATCCGGACAGATACTATCTGCGCTTCCTGAGAGCATGCAGGCTGAGGTTGCATATAGAATAGCTACAATGAGTAATACGTCACATATGGTAGTAAAAGAGATAGAAAAAGTATTGGATACCAAACTCTCCTCTGTAGTTAAATCAGATATAAAAGTAATCGGCGGCGTAGAGACAATTGTAGATATATTGAATCAAGTAGATAGAACTACAGAAAAAAATATTACGGAAGGTCTTGAAAAACAAGATGCGGAATTGGCAGAAAAGATCAAAGAATCCATGTTTGTATTTGAAGATATTATTACACTGGATGATGTATCTATTCAAAGAGTACTCAGAGAAGTGGATACAAAAGAACTTTCACTGGCCCTTAAAGGATGTTCAGAAGAAGTATCAGAAACTATATTTAGAAATCAATCCAAGAGAGCTGCTGCAGCTTTAAAAGAGGACATAGAGTTCTTAGGACCTGTTAGACTTATGGATGTAGAAAAGGCACAACAGAGAATTGTAAATATTATAAGAAGATTGGATGAAGCAGGGGAAATAGTTCTTGCAAGAGGAGGAGAGGATGCAATCATCGTATAAAATTATAAAAGGTGACAGCATAAGTGGAAAAGGTGCTAAAAATATAGTTACAGTATTTGAAAAGAAGATCTTTGAAGAAGAGGATAAAGATAATTCAATAATAAATAGTTATTCCAAAATAGTGAAGGCTATGATAGAAGATGCTCAGAGAAAAAGAGAACAAATACTTTCTAAAGCCTATGAAGAAGCTGGAAAAATTGAAGAGGAAGCTTATAAAAGTGCAAATGAAGAAGGATATAAAGAAGGACATGAAAAAGGATATGCGGATGGTTTTAAAAAGGCATATGAAGAAGGCTATACTAAAAATATAGAAAAGGCCAGAATTCAGGGAGAAGAGATAATAAATAAAGCAGATTCCATCCTAGAAGCTTCTGTAGAGGAAAAGAATAGATATTTGAGGGAAAAGGAAGAAGAAATTAAAAGATTTATAATAGATTCAATAGAAAGTATTTTAAAACAGGAAGTTAAAAATGAGGACAGTTTAAATGCTATGGTATTTAATGAACTCTCACAAGTGAGAAATATTGAAACTTTTATAATAAAAAGTAGAAAAAAATATTGTGACCAGTTTAAAAAACAGGTGGATATCTGGAGAGAAAGATTGCCATTTAAAGGAGATATTTTTATAATACCGGATGAAACCTTAGAAGAAGGCAGTGTAATTATAGAAAAAAATAATGGAAAAAGTGTTTTCTCTGTAGATATAGCCATGAAAAAAATGAAAGAAATATTTAAAAGTGTAGAATAATAAATGTATGTAAGGTGAGGGTTACATGATAGATTTAAACTTTTCTGAACTGAATAGGAAAGTAAAAGTTGCTAATTTTACCTACCAGGAAGGTATTGTGAAAAAAGTTATAGGATTAACTATAGAAGTAGAAGGCATAAAGGCTTTTGTAGGAGAGGTATGCAATATATATACTGAAGAAAACGGGAAAATAGCCTGTGAAGTAGTCGGATTTAAAGAAAAAGATGTAATATTAATGCCTTTGGGAGAACTTGTTGGAATTTCTCCGGGGTGTCGGGTTGTGCCGGGTAGAAGACCTTTAAGTGTAAAATGCTCTGAGGAGTTATTTGGCAAGGTTTTAGATGGACTTGGCAATCCTCTGGAGGGAAATGAAATTTCATCCGGAGTTTTATATGAATTGGATGCAGATCCACCAGATCCCTTAAAGAGGAAAAGAATTAAACAGGTGATATCTACGGGAATACGTGCTATAGATGGATTTTTGACCTGCGGAGAGGGCCAGAGGATTGGTATATTTGCAGGAAGTGGAGTAGGAAAAAGTACAACTCTTGGTATGATAGCCAGGTATGCAGAGGCAGATGTGAATGTAATAGCACTTATAGGGGAAAGAGGAAGAGAAGTCAGAGATTTTATAGAAAAGGATCTGGGAGAGGAAGGATTAAAAAAATCTATTATAGTATGTGCTACTTCGGATAAACCGGCCTTAGTCAGATTGAAAGGAGCCTTTACTGCTACTGCTATTGCAGAGTATTTTAGAGATAAAGGTAAAAAAGTTATACTTATGATGGATTCGGTTACCAGGTTTGCCATGGCTCAAAGGGAAATTGGACTTGCAGTAGGAGAACCACCTGCAACTAAAGGATATACTCCCTCTGTGTTTGCAAAACTTCCCAGGCTTATGGAAAGATCCGGTATGTCGGATAAAGGGTCTATTACTGCCTTTTATACAGTTCTTGTAGATGGAGATGACTTAAATGAACCTATTGCAGATGCGGTTAGAGGTATATTAGATGGACATATAGTATTGTCCCGTTCTCTGGCTAATAAGAACCATTACCCGGCCATAGACGTATTGGCCAGTATAAGCAGACTCATGTCAGAAATAACTGAAGAATCACATAAAAAAAGTGCTTCTTTTGCAAGAGATATGTTATCTGTATATAAAAATTCTGAAGATTTAATAAATATAGGAGCCTACATTAGAGGAAACAATCCTAATATTGATATGGCAATAAATTATTATGACAGCATAATAAATTATTTAAAGCAGAGTATGGATGAATATTCTTCATTTGATAATAGCATAAACAGACTAACAGGTATGTTCAATTTAGGAAGTAATTAAAAAGCAGTGTATTATCGCCTATATAAGGAGGAGATAACTTGAAGGCATATAAGTTTAGGCTTCAAAAGCTTCTTGATATGAGAGTGGATAAAGAAGAAGAATGTAAAATTGAATTTCAACAGGCTAAAAATGAAAGCTTTAGAACAAAAGAAAAACTCATGGAAATGAAAGAAAATTACAGAAAGTATAATAATTTTTCGGGGTCTAGCTCTGTTATAGAACAAAAGATAAGACATATTTATATAAATAACTTAAGTTACAATATAGGTGAAACTGTTGAAGAGTTAAATCAAAAAGAAAAAGTTGTAGAAAGTAAAAGGGAAGAGTTGAAGCAGCGCCAAATTGATAGAAAAACTGTAGAAGTATTAAAGGACAAGTACATAGATGATTTTAGAAGAGAACAAAATAGAATTGAACAAAATTTAAATGATGAATTTGCCCTTTATGGATTTATTAGAAATTTTAAAGCCAGATAAATAATTATTGAGTTGCGTTGAAAGGAGGTGAAAAATAAATGATAGATTTAAATAGTATACAATTAAATAATACTGTTTCCAGTACTAAAGTTAATAATAGTAGTAAAACTTCTAAAGATACTTCCAATGATTTCAGTACTCTATTAAAGACTTCTTCAGATAATAGTACAGTAAAAAATAAAGACACATCCGTAGATAAAGTGAAAAATGAAACTTTAAAAGATAATGATGGAGATAAAACCTCTGTTGATAAAAATTTAAGTGACAAAAAAGTTGAATTAAATGAAAAAGTGAAAGGTGAGTTAAAGAAAGCCGGCTTTAGTGAAGAAGATATAGAAAATTTGGAGAAGGATTTATCCCAGGGAAACATAAGCCAGAATGCTTTGATGTATTTAATAAATATATTGTTTAAAAGTGAGAACAATTCAACAGACAACTTGAATCTTCAGGGAAATAATGATGAATTTATAGAACAAATAAGTAATAAAATAAGCAGTGAAATTTTACAAAACTTAAACTATATTACTGCAGGTAATAAAGAACAAAATACAATTTTTACAAGTGATGATATGATATCAAAAGTAATTAAAGAAAATGTAAATGATCTTTCTGATATTTTAGAGCAATTTGGAACATCACAGGAATTCAATAATAAACTGATAGAAAAATTAAACACCAGTATTCTAGCTAAGTTATCTTCGGAGGAAAGTATATATGATAAGGTAAAAAGTGAAATTAATACTGCATTATCAAAAGAACTAAATTTAAGTAACCCCCAGGAAGAAACTATTGATAATTTGTCTGAATTAAAGATACAAAATCAATATAATTCTAATAAAATAGATGTAAATAAGGCTACTTTGGCTACATCACCACAAGAAATATCTAGTGACAATATTGAGAACAATAATTCCAGTAATTCTTCAGAGAAAAATGGACAATCATCTACGGGAAATGGTGCAAAAAATGAAGAGAATATATTGCAAAAAATTATAGAAGGTGGATCAGAAGATAAAATTTCTAAAGTTACTAATTTTATGACTTATTTTAAAAATATGGATACAAACAATCCTATACAGGATTTAGGAGAAATGGCTATAAATAAAAATTCTTTTAATTCAGATATGATAAAAACTTTGAAATATATGGACATAAACAATGTTAAAGAGTTAACTGTGAAGATAAATCCTAAAGAATTAGGAGAAATTACTATAAACCTTACTATGCAGGAAGGGAAATTAAAAGCAGTATTAACGGCCTCAAATAAAGAGGCATATAATCTTTTAAATGCTAATTTACAGGATTTGTCCAATAAAATTCAAACTAATGATATAAAAGTCCAGGGATTATCTTTAAATATATATAATGAAGATGCTACTTTTTTTAGAGATGAAAGTGGAAAAGAGCAACATCAGGATAGCAGTCAACAAAATAAAAATTCAAGTTTAAATAACCTGGTAGAAGATGAAAACAAGGTGCAAAATGACTATTATTACAACAATAATGTAAATATACTGGCATAGGTTAAAATTTAGAGAGGAGGTAAATTATGTCAATGACATTGGATAATGTATTAAATCAGAGCTATAGTCAGGCTTTCAGGACATTTGCAGCTAACACAAGTACCCAAGATACTGAAAAAACTTCAGATGACAATGATACATCTGATGATACGCAAAAATATTATCCCATTTCATCAGATGAAAGTTCAAATACTACAGAAAATGGAACTAAAATAGTCAACAAGAAGACCGGATATGATATGGATTTAAATATGTTTTTAAAAATACTCTGTGCAGAACTTGAAAATCAGGATCCTACAGATAGCAGTTCACAAGGTTCAACGGAGTATATAAGTCAGTTGGCACAGTTTTCTGCCCTTCAGCAGATGATGAATTTAAATAATACAAATAGGATTAGCACTGCAAATTCACTTGTAAACAAATATGTAACATTAAGTGATAGAGATTCTGAAGGAAATTATGTTACAGGTCAAGTAGTTGGTGTGGTGAAGGATGGAGATGACGTTCAACTTAAGGTAATAGTGGGTACAAAAACAGATTCTGATGGAAATACTTCTTATGATACTCAGAATTTTAGTGTGGATAATCTTATTCAGGTAGATGATTTAGGAGATGCATATAATATAACCACTAATAATATGATGCTTTTAAGTGCTACTTCTCTTATAGGTAAACAGGTTGAAACAAGCCAAAAAGATGACAGTGGAAATTATTATAGTGGAATTGTTCAATCTGTATCCAGGGGAACAGGTGGAATAATCGTAAAAGTACAAATTTCTGAAGGTGAAACCAAAGATTTTTATTTTGATCAGATCTCAAAGGTAAAAGATTCCTAAAAAGTGGGTGTGATATCCGTGGCATATAGAGTTATCAATGGTAAATTGCACTTTGCAGAGGAGCTACCTAAAATATGTAATAAGCCCAGTTACATAAATAAAGCTTCTGGGAAGGTATCTTTTAAAGATATCCTAAATAGTCAACTTAATAAGACAAATAGCTTTACCATATCAAATCATGCAGCAGAAAGACTTAAAAGCAGAAATATAAATTTAAATGAAAAAGATATGGAAAATATAAACTCTGCTATAAACAGGGCAGAAGATAAAGGATGCAGGGAATCTGCACTGCTTTATAAAGATACAGTATTTATTACTTCCATAAAAAACAGAACTGTAATTACAGCTATGGATAAAAATTCAAGTGATAATAATGTATTTACCAATATAGATAGTATGGTAATAGTGTAGATGGAATTAAATGGCTGGACCTTAGGGAAGCCGGGTTCTGTGGAGAGATTGAAGCAGAACAAATTTATTAAATTATTTAAAATTGGAGGGGAATATATATGTTGCCATCGTTGTATTCAGGGATTAGTGGTCTTAGAGCTAATCAACAAAAATTAAATGTAATTGGAAATAATATAGCTAATGCATCAACTACCTCATTCAAAACTCAAAGTATGAATTTTCAGGATATGATAAGTCAAAATCTTTCCGACCCAAGTGCACCCAGCAATAGTATAGGTGGAGTTAATGGAAAACAAAGTGGTCTTGGAGTTACTGTAGCAGGTATAAGTACAGATTTTACCACAGGAAGTATGGCTACTACAAATAGAAATTTAGATTTTGCAATAGATAATACAGGATATTTTATAGTTGGTACAGGTAAGCTGGGAGAAACTTCTGATGATACGGGAATTCCAATTGATGAAGATAATAATATACTAGGAGCAGGAGATAATGAGGTAGAAAATGCAATGGAACCCTACTATACAAGAGATGGTTCATTTTACCTAGATACCCAGGGCAATCTGGTAAACCAAAGTGGATACAGAGTTATGGGGTATTTGGTAACAGATGAAAACAACACTTCTACTATAACCTATTTGCAAAATGATACAGAGGATACATCCCAAAATGCCATACAGTTTGTAGATGCAAATGGTACTGTAACTTCAGTTACAGATAAATTAGTGCCATTGTCTATTCCAAATTATGTTACTAAGGATGATCAACTGGTAAAGGTTAAATCTTTTGCAGTGGGTAAAGATGGTTACATAACAGCCCAGCTTGCAGATGGGACTACAGCTGCTTTAGGTCAGATAGCTATGGTATCTTTTCAAAATGAAGGAGGACTTGTAAAACAGGGAGGGAATCTTTATACTACATCCTCAAATTCAGGACAGCCCATAGTAAGAAGTGGAAGGGGTGCTGAGAATGATAATAGTGCAGGATATGGTGATATAGTCCAGGGATACCTTGAAATGTCAAATGTGGATCTGGCACAGCAATTTACAGATATGATAGTAGCTACTAGGGCTTTTCAGGCAAATGGAAAAATAATAACTACAGGAGATACTATATTGGAGGATTTAATAAATCTTAAAAGGTAGTAAATAAAGTTAAAAATATATTGACTTTAAGATAAATTAAAAATTATCTTATATGTCAATATATTTTTAAAATTGAATTTCAGGTATAATTTGTTGACAATATGCATATATTTGAGTTTATAATAAATTACATATTTTGATGATTTTATTCATAAATTTTACGTTGAATACTTATGTATTAGGATGTTAAAATTTATAAGGGCTTTGAAAAATATTCAATATATTTTAGGGAGGCATTTTATGATAAAGCTTACAGGCTTGGATGACAAAGAATTTGTTATAAATTCAGATCATATAGAAAAATTAGTAGAAACTCCGCAAAGTGTAATTACTCTTTTAAATGGGAATAAATATATAGTTAAGGAATCCAATGATGAGATAATTGAAAAGATCATAGAATACAAGAGAAAAATATATATTTAGGCAACATAGAAAATCAATTTACAATTTTGCACAATATTTTGAAAGGAGAAAACACAGTGGAAAATAAAGAGAAAAAAAAGGATGGCGTAGGTGTAAAGGTAATTTTAATAGTGTTTTTTCTTGTGGCGGCAGTTGGAGCAGGGGCGTTTTTTGGATATAGCAAATTTTTAAGTAATAAAAATACAGATTCTAGTGAAAATATGGCCGCTTCAAATGTAGCGCAAACTCAGACTCAAAGTGGAGAAAATTCAAGTTATCTGCAGCATGTAGTTTCAGCTAAAACTTTTGATTTGAGTGAGTTTACCGTAAATTTAGCAGATGAAGGTGGAAAGAATTATTTAAAAGTAAATGTATACCTTGGTTATGATGATAAAAAATTAACTAATGAGTTGACAGAAAAAACTCCAATTATAAGGGATGCCATTATAGAGATTTTAAGGACTAAAAAGGTAGAAGATATAAGTGATAAAAATATGGATAATATAAAAATAGAAATTATTCAAAGAATAAATCCTATGTTAGAAAAAGGAAAGATAAATAATGTATATTTTAGCGATATATTAACACAGTAGGATGTATAGATGATTTTTATAATTTGACTTAATATGGAGAAATTTATATGGATTTGGGATTATGGTGGATGATTTTTAAAATAATTATATCTTTAGGTTTTATACTCTGTCTCATATATATATCAGTAAAATATGGAGGAGGTAAACTTCAAAGTATTCAAAATGGCAGATATGTAAAAATATTTGAAAGAACTCAGATTTCAAAAGAAAATAGTCTATTGGTAGTAAAAATTGGAGACAGAGCGTATGTGATTTCATCCACTAATAGCAAAGTTGAAATAATATATGAGTTAAATGAAAAAGAAATATCAGATATGGAAAATATGAGAAGTGTATATGAATATAAGAATTTAAAAGACTTATATAATAAAATTGGATTAAAAGATATTTTAAGGAAAACTAATGAAAATCCTTTAGTTAAAAAACTTAAGCGCAAAAAGGAAGATAAAGATGAAAGGTAAATTCAATAAGAACAGTATAATTATTTCAGTTTTAATTGTGTGTTTTATTATTTTGGCAGTTCATACAGTTCATGGTGCACCTACAGATTTTCCTATACCTAATATAGATATTTCTGTAGACAATGCTTCCACACCCCAACAGTATGTAGGTAATATAAAGTTACTTATAATGCTTACAATACTTACATTACTCCCATCCTTTATAATGATGATGACAAGTTTTGTAAGAATTGTAGTGGTTTTTGGATTTTTGAGAACTGCCATAGGAACTCAACAGTCTCCTCCTAATCAGGTATTAGTTGGACTTGCTCTTTTCCTTACAGTATTCATTATGTTGCCTGTTTATGGAAAAATAAATTCTGAGGCCATACAACCTTACCTGCAAAATAGTATAACTCAAGAGCAGGCTATAGAGCGGGGGGCCAAGCCCCTTAGGGAATTCATGTTAAAGCAGACCAGACAAAAGGATCTTAAATTATTTGTGGACGAGGCCAAATTAAATTATGAGGTTACAAAAGACAATGTACCTCTCTATGTAGTAATTCCTGCGTACATAATAAGTGAATTGAAGACTGCCTTTCAAATTGGATTTTTACTTTACATACCCTTTATGATAATAGATCTGGTGGTGGGAAGTGTACTTATGTCTATGGGAATGTTTATGCTTCCGCCGGTTATGATATCACTTCCATTTAAACTTCTTTTATTTGTAATGGTAGATGGATGGTATTTACTGGTAAAATCTTTAATTATAAGTTTTTCATGAGGTGAATTTTATGAGCGAAAATATGGTGATAGGTATTATAAGAGATGCAATACAGACAGGACTTTTGATTTCTGCACCTATTTTAATAATTTCCATACTGGTAGGTCTTATAATAAGTATATTTCAGGCAACTACTCAAATACAGGAGCAGACTCTCACCTTTGTACCTAAATTAGTGGCTATAGCACTAGTGGGACTCCTTACTGGAAGTTGGATGCTGCATCAGATAGTAAGTTTTACTGAAAGAATTTTTACATATATAGCCCATATAACTCAGTAAAATTAAGAGTTTATAGTTAATAGTTAAGAGTTATGGATGATTTTCTTCCGTTAACACTGCAGAAAATCTAAAATATAGCACCATTAAATTTAACATTTTTCATAACAAAGTGGAGAAAAATTTTCCTTGTCTATATGAAAACCACCTGCTATGCAGGTGTGTTCAGAATAGCTTAAGCGGTGAACAAAAAACCTCACTTTGATAAAATAGAAGAGGTCTCGTCAACCAAATCTATAATCAAAGGAGGTTTGCCCTAAATGGACAGTAATAGTTTATCACATACTAAATGGAGATGTAAATATCATGTAGTATTTTCACCCAAATATAGAAGAAAAGAAATATATGGAGAAAAAAGAAAAGAGATAGGAAAAATATTAAGGAAACTTTGTGAATGGAAAGGTGTAGAAATAATAGAGGCGAATGCATGTGAAGATCATATACATATGCTTTTATCGATACCACCAAAGACAAGTGTTTCAAGTTTTATGGGATTCTTGAAGGGAAAAAGTAGTCTAATGATATTTGAGAGATTTTCAAATTTAAAATATAAATATGGAAATAGGCACTTTTGGTGCAGAGGATTCTATGTAGACACAGTTGGAAAAAATAAAAAAGCAATAGAAGAATATATAAGAAATCAACAGAAAGAAGATATGATCGCCGACCAAGTAAGTATGAAGGAATACATGGACCCTTTTAAGGGTAGCAAGTAACATAAATTGCGGCTGGCGAGATCTTTAAGATGCCTTGAGGCATAATGCTGGTAATGTGCCCTTATAGGGCTTAGGAAAAACCACCAGCTAAGCTGGTGGATATTTATTACTTTTAACTTTTCACTCTTAATTCTTAACTTAAACATAGTTCTTTAGTACTAATAATTTACGTGTATAAGTTAGGTTTACATCTAGAAATCTGTACTATAAATTATATGGAGTGGGTAATTTGATAGATACTTTGTATTTTACAGCTTTAATACTTGTAACATTAAGAATATTTTGTTTTTTTACAATGGTTCCTATATTTTTCCCCAGTGGGACTCCAAGTATAGTAAAAGTAGGATTGACTTTAGTTATGGCATATATACTTTTACCAGGAATAGATTATTCTACTGTAAATACTATAAGCAGCACTATACCTTTTATATATAATTGTATAAATGAGGTTGTAGCAGGATTGACTTTAGGCTTTCTGGTGAGTCTATGCTTTACAGCTTTTAGAATTGCAGGAAGCTATATGGATTTGCAGGTAGGACTTTCTATGATGAGTATGTTTGATCCGAATTCTAGTAGTAATACTACTCTACTAGAACGGCTCATGTATTGGTTTTGTATGGTAGTTTTTCTTGCAGTAGATGGTCACCATATGTTGATAAGATCTCTCATAGATAGTTTTTCTACTATAAAACTAGGCAGCTTTTTTTTAGCGCAGGGTTCTATTAATATTATAATAAAAGCATTTATAATGTATTTTTCTATAGCTTTAAAAATAGCAATACCCATACTACTTATAATTTTAATAGCAGATTTGACCATGTCGCTTATTGCAAGAACTGTTCCACAACTTAATATAATGATACTTGGACTTCCAATTAAGATACTAATAGGACTGGGTTCATTCTGTTTTGCACTTCCTATATTCTTAAAAATTATGAGAAATTCTTTTCAGGCCATACCAGATTCTATAAAAGGATTTTATAATACACTGCCACTACTTATAATATTTGCTTCTGATGATAAAACAGAGGAAGCTACTCCTAGAAAAAAAAGTGATGCTAGAAAAAAAGGACAGATTCCAAAGAGTAAAGAAATAGCTCTGGCTCTCACTCTTCTAGCTTCTACACTGGTTATACTTGTGTTAGGGGGATATGTGGGCTCTCAAGTAAAAGCTACTATGATAACATTTTTTAATAATTATTTGGTTATGTCTTTAGATTATGCCAGTGTGCAGAAAATAACTTTTATAACTATATGCAGATTGGGAATTATATTTTTACCTGTGGCTGTACCTATACTTGTTATGGGCGTTTTGGCAAATTTCTTCCAGACTAGAGGACTTGTGACTTCTCATCCATTAAAACCGGATTTATCAAAATTAAATCCCATAAATGGATTTAAGAGAATGTTTTCCATGAGAGCTGTAATGGAGCTTTTGAAAAGTCTTTTTATAATAACTGTAGTTGGAATTATAGGGGTTAAATTTGTAAAAGATAATTATCTTTATATAATGAATTTAAGCAGTTTGAATTTTGAAAGTATAATAAAAGCTATTTCAAAGCTTACAGTAAACATATTTTTTAGAGTAGCTATGATAATGATAATTATAGCTGTTATAGATTACATATTTCAAATTTTTCAATATAATAAAGATTTAAAAATGTCCAAGCAAGAAGTTAAAGAGGAGTATAAACAGGACGAAGGAGATCCACAGATTAAAAGTAAAATAAGGCAGAAGCAAAGGGAAATGGCAATGAGAAGGATGATGCAGGAAGTTCCAAAGGCTACAGTAGTAGTAACAAATCCTACTCATGTAGCTGTAGCGCTTAAGTATGAAGAAAATCAAAATGCACCTATAGTTTCGGCGAAAGGATTGGATTCAGTGGCTGTTAGAATAAAAAAAGTGGCTAAAGATAATGATGTTCCTATAATTGAAAATCCACCTCTTGCAAGGCTTATATACAAAGAGGTAGATATTGATAAGGAGATTCCCATAGAGATGTATCAAGCAGTAGCAGAGATATTGGCTTTGGTTTACAAGATGAGGTGATATTTTGGAAGGAAGCAAAAGACGATTTAGATTAAAGGACAATATAGATATAATAATGGCTTTGGTAGTTATTATGATAGTGTTGATGATCATAATACCTATGCCCCCAAAACTTTTAGATATTCTTATGTCTTTTAATATAACATTATCTGTAATAATTATACTTTTAACTATGTTTACAACAGAAGTATTGCAATTTTCTGTATTTCCCACTTTACTTTTAATTACGACTTTATTTAGGTTAGCTCTTAATGTATCTTCTACAAGGCTTATATTATCAGAAGGCTATGCAGGAGAGGTTATAAATGCCTTTGGAGATTTTGTTGTAGGTGGAAATTATATTGTTGGAATAATTATATTTTTAATTATAGTAATTATACAGTTTATAGTAATTACCAATGGTGCCGGCAGGGTATCAGAGGTTTCTGCTAGATTCACATTGGATTCTATGCCTGGTAAACAGATGAGTATTGATGCAGATTTAAATTCAGGATTAATTGATGAAAATGGTGCCAGAGCTAGAAGAGCCAAACTTCAGATGGAAGCGGATTTTTATGGAGCTATGGATGGTGCCTCTAAGTTTGTAAAAGGTGATGCTATAGCCGGACTTATAATTATGGTGATAAATATAATAGCAGGAATAATAATTGGAGTCGTGGTAATGGGAATGGATATTGCAACATCAGCCCAGACTTATACTAAGCTTACCATAGGTGATGGATTAGTAACTCAAGTTCCAGCTCTTTTGATATCTACTGCTTCAGGTATACTTGTTACCCGTTCTGGAAGCAGTGAAAGTTTTGGTACACTGGCTATGAAACAGCTTACGGGATTTCCCAAAGTAATAGCAATGGCCGGGGCAGTTCTTTTATTTTTAGCAGTTATACCTGGACTTCCACATATAGCATTTTTTATATTGGCAATAGCCTGTGGTATAGCAGCTTACCTTCTATATAAAGATGAAAAGGAACAGAGTATACAGCAAATTGAAATGCAAAATCAGGAGATGACTGAAATAGAAAATAAGGAACCGGAAAATGTAATGAATCTTATATCTGTAGAGCCTATGGAAGTAGAAATAGGTTACGGTTTGATACCACTTGCAGATGAGGGTTCTGGGGGAGATTTGCTTCAAAGGATAACTTCTGTTAGAAGGCAGTGCGCTATTGAAATGGGAATAATAGTACAACCTATTAGGATTAGAGATAATTTGCAGTTGAAGACCAACGATTATGTTATAAAAATAAGAGGTACAGTAATGGCAAGAGGAGAGCTTATTCCCAATATGTTATTATGTATGGATCCTACTAATTCTAATGTTGCTATTCAGGGTATAAGTACAGTGGAACCTTCTTTTGGATTGCCGGCTACCTGGATTAACAAAGATCAAAGGGAAGAAGCAGAGATTAAAGGGTTAACCGTAGTAGACCCTACTACGGTTATGGTAACTCATTTAACAGAAACTATTAAAAATCACTCCTATGAATTACTTGGAAGACAGGAAGTTAAAATAATAGTAGATTCTGTAAAAGAAAAATACCCTACTGTAGTAGAAGAACTTATACCGGATTTACTTACAATAGGTGAGGTCCAAAAGGTACTTCAGAATCTTTTAAAGGAAAGGGTATCCATAAAGGATATGGTAACTATATTAGAATCCCTGGCAGATAATTCCAGAAGCACAAAGGATATTGAACTTCTAACAGAATATGTAAGATTTTCTCTGGGAAGAAGTATATGTAATTCTTTCATAGATGAAAATGGTGCTATAGTAGTAGTCACCTTATCACAAGAATTAGAGAGTTTAATAGGAAGCAATATACAGAAATCTATGCAAGGTTCTTTTCCTTCCATAGATCCTGAAACTACAAATAAAATATTGAATTCCATAAAAAAAGTCTTGGATTCAGTTTATTTCTATGAAAATCAGCCTATAATATTAGTTTCACCTAAAATAAGGGCGCCTTTTAGAAGATTAATTGAGATGGTATTTCAGTCCGTAAATGTACTATCATTAAATGAAATACCAAATGATGTAGAGATAAAGACTGAAGGAGTGATTTCAATATAATGATCATTAAAAGATATAAAGCCAATAATATGAATGAGGCTATTACCAGAATTAGATATGAATTGGGAAATGAAGCTATAATTATAAGTCAGAGAAAGATTAGAAAAAGCGGTATAATGGGCTTTTTTTCCAAGAAAATTTTAGAAGTTACTGCGGCTGTAGATAATAAAAAAGAAGAGCATAAAAAAAGTCAGTATAATAATGATAATATGAAACAGAGTGTTGAGGCTATAAAAAAAATAATAGACAATAAAATGAAAGATACGAGTTCAGATGATAAAGCTTTATCAGATAATGGCATAAAAGATTCCGGTATATCTAGGAGTTTTTACGAAAATAGTATAATAGATAAAAATAATGATGCTGTTATAAAAGAAGTACAGCAGATGAAAAGTATGTTAAATGAAGTGATACAAGGTTCTTATGGAAATATTGGAAAAAGTAAGCTTCAAATAAAGCTTGAAAATAGTGATTTTAGCCGTAGTGTAGTAAAGAAAATATTAAATAGTGTAAATGCAATGGATGACGATAGAGAAGATGAGGAAAAATTAAGGGAAGTAGTAAAAGACATGATAAAAGTGGATAATAAAGAGTTGGAACATGTGGTTGTTTTAGTAGGACCTACAGGAGTAGGTAAAACTACCACCATTGCAAAACTTGCGGGAAAACTTGTGCTTATTGAAAAGAAGAAAGTAGGTCTTATAACCATAGATACATATAGAATAGGAGCAGTAGAGCAGCTTAGAACTTATGCAGATATAATGAATATACCTTTTCAGGTAATACTTTCCATGAAGGATATGTCAAAAGCTATAGATAATATGAAAAGCTGCGATACTATCTTAATAGATACTACAGGGAGAAGTAGTAGAAATGAGATGCAGATATCAGAGTTAAGGGCATTTATAGACAAGGTTCAAACTAACAATGTACATTTAGTAATAAGTTGTACTACCAAAGATAAGGATATAGACGTAATAGTGAATGGATATAAGAAGTTAAATTACAGCGATATAATAATAACTAAGCTAGATGAAACATCTACTTATGGTTCTATATTGAATATATTACAATCAGCTAAGAAACCTATAAGTTTTGTTACCACAGGACAAAATGTACCAGAAGATATAAAAATCATGGAGCCTGAAGAATTAGCAAAGCTTGTATTGGGAGAGGATATTATATGCTAGATCAAGCTGAACAATTGAGAAAATTAGCTGAGGTGGATAAACGATCAAAAGTAGGCTCGGAGTTTAATGCAAAACCCAGAATAATGGCAATTGCTTCTGGTAAAGGAGGGGTTGGGAAAAGTAATTTTGTAGTAAATGTATCTATAGCTTTGCAAAAAATGGGCAAAAAGGTTTTAATATTTGATGGTGATATGGGTATGGGTAACGATGATGTACTTATGGGATTTTTACCTAAATATAATGTTTACGATGTAATTTTGGGGAATAAAACTATAGAAGATGTTATTATTAGAGGGCCTTTTGGAGTAAAGTTGCTTCCAGGAGGAACTGGAATTTTAAAGATTGAAGGTATAACAAAAACTCAACGGGATGATTTTATAAAAAAATTATCTTCTTTAAATGATGTGGATTATATAGTATTAGATACAGGAGCTGGCATAAATAGAGATGTATTGGGCTTTATAACCTGTTGTCAGGAATTTATTATAATTACTACACCGGAACCTACTTCCCTTACAGATGCTTATAGTCTGGTAAAAGCTGTGAATCATTTTAAATTAAAGGATAGGGCTAAGGTAATTGTAAATAGAACTACAGACGTTAAAGAAGGAGAAAAAACTTTCACCAAATTTAACAGTGTAGTAAATAAGTTTTTGAGTATTAAACTTGAATATGTAGGATGTATATCAGATGATAAAAATCTTATACAGGCTGTTAGAAATCAAATTCCACTTTTGATAAATTATCCAAATTCAGAAGCTTCAAAAGATATAAATTTTATAGCAAATAAATTGGCAGGAGTTAAAAATCCTGAAATAAAAGCTAGCATTCAGAGTTTATTTAATAAGATTTTCGATATTTTTTCATAATTTTCCTATAGAAAAGATTTAAATATATTTATGATGGAATATAAAAGGAATGAAGGGAGACTAAAATTATGGCTTTGGCAAATGAATTAAATATAAAAGAAGAATTAGTTAAAAAATATCTTCCTCTAGTGAAATATATTGCGTCTAGAGTCATAATAGGAAAGACTAGATATATTGAATATGAAGATTTGGTCAGCTATGGAACTTTAGGATTAATGGATGCAATAAATAAGTTCGATAAGGATAGGGGGATGAAATTTTCCACTTATGCTTCCATAAGAATAAAAGGTTCTATGATAGATGAATTAAGAAGAAATAGTCCTATTTCCAAAGGGGCTATGGACAAGCTTAATAGGTATAATGCAGCGGTGGAATATCTTCAGAGAGAGTTAGGTAGAGAGCCCAGTAGTGTTGAGATAGCTGATAAGCTGGGAATATCTTTAAAGGAAATGATGGAAATTGAAAATTATATAAATTATATATCTATGGTTTCTTTGGAGGATTTAATATTTTCAGATGAGGATAATATTCCTATTATGGGTACCATAGAAGATACTAAAAGTCCTAGTCCAGAAAAGAGTTTGGAGGAGAAAGAAAGATTAGAATATTTGGCCAAAGCTTTAGAACTTTTAAATGAAAAAGATAATTTAGTACTCACTTTGTATTATTATGAAGGGTTAACATTAAAAGAAATAGGTCATATTTTAAATGTATCTGAATCCAGGGTATGTCAACTTCACAGTAGGGCAATGGTACATTTAAGAAAAGCTATGGTGAAATTGAAATATATATGAATCTTCCAATTAAGATTTTTTATAGTAATTGGGATTTTAAAAGAGGAGTTAATATGAGTGTAATTATACTGATTATAACGGGAATACTTCTTATAGTATTGAATTTAAATGCAGTGATTAAAGAGAAAAAATCTTTTCAACATCAGTTGGATATGAAGCAAAATAGCATGGAGGATTATAAAGTTGAAATTACTAAGATAAAAAAGGAATTTTCAGAAACAATATTTAAACTTCAGGAAGAAATAGAAAATTTAAGATATGAGAGAAAAAATCCAATTACTGAAGTAATGCTTTATAATGGCAGGGGCGAAAAAGTTACTGAAAATATTGATTTAAATAGTAATAAGACAGATAATAATTCAAAATATAATCCAGTTAACATTTTGGAAAATGAAAGCAAGGATGAACACAATGAAAATGTTATTGTAGAACAAACTGGAGAACATGAAGAGTTTATCAGTGGTAAGAATGAAGGAGAAAGTAGTAATAACATCAAGATACATAAAATAAGAGAATTGCTTAAAGAAGGTATGTCTATAGATGAAGTATCTGAAAAAACGGGTATTGATAAGGGGGAGGTTCTATTAATAAAAGAGTTATATACAGAATAAGATTAATTTTTGATTTTTTTAGTGATAGAAAGATATTAATAGGCATAGGTATAGGTATTCTAATAGCTACATTTGTTATGAGTGGTGTAAAAATTCAATACGAAATGAGTAAAAGTCAAATTGAGAATAAAGCCCGTTCTATGGGAATGAAATATCCAGATGAAATGAAAGTTATCAATAGTGGGGAGGGAAATAAATGATTAGAAGTTTTTATACAGCTGTGTCTGGTATGATAGTTCAAGAGGCAAAGCAGGATGTAATAACAAATAATTTAGCCAATGTAAATACTGTTGGATTTAAGCAGGATGATTTGAAAAGTACTATATTCAATGAAGTACTTATACAAAATTATGACAAAATAGTAAATGGAAAAAATGTAAGGAATGTAATAGGTTCTATGACCTTGGGAAGTAAGATAGATTCAGTAAATACAGGATTTACTCAAGGCACTATAGAATCTACTGACATATCTACAGACTTTGCCATTGAGGGAAGAGGATTTTTTACAGTTCGGAGAGAAGATGGAAATGAGTTTTATACCAGAGATGGACATTTTCATGTAAATACACAGGGAATACTGGTAGATGATTCTGGAAATACGGTTATAGGAAGAGATAATCAAACAGGAGCACTGGGTGCCATAAATGTGGGTAGTGGAGAGATAACTTCAGATGCCTATGGGAATATAAGTATAGATGGCAATGAAAGATATAAAATATATACAGTGGATTTTAATGACTATAATGCCTTAACTAAGGTTGGAGATAATTTATATACTGGAGAAAATGCAAGAGAAATAAATACAGTAGTGAGACAAAAATCACTGGAGAAGTCCAATGTAAACTTAGTAAATACAATGTCTGATTTAATAACCACTATGAGGGCTTTTGAGACGGATCAAAAGGTAGTTCAGTCGATAGATGGAACTTTGGATAAATTAATAAATGAAGCAGGGAAAGTATAGAGTATGTAAAAGTTTATAATAGATTAAAGGTAGAGATATTTTATTTATTTCAAGGAGGGGGTTTTTATGCTTAGAGCTATATGGAATAGTGCAAGTGCCATGAATGCCCAACAGGAAAAACTCAATAGCATATCTAATAACATGGCAAATGTAGAGACTGTTGGCTATAAAAAAGAGGTTGTGAATTTTCAGGATCTGGTATATGAAACTTTAGATAGAAATGGATATCCAGTTAATGATGAAGGGCAGAATACTATTAATGGTACTGGAGTTAGAACTACAAACTGGCTTAGAGATACTTCACAGGGCAGTCTTAAGGAAACAGGGTTAAAAGCAAATATGGCAATAGATGGAGAAGGATTTTTTAGAATAACCCTTCAAAACGGTACTCAAGGCTATGAGAGAGCAGGAGATTTTAATGTAGATTCAAATGGAGAATTGGTGGATCCAGATGGAAACAGGCTGGAGGTAAATCTTACAGAAGAAGGAACTAATTTGATGAGTTCAGGAGTTTTACTTAATAATGATAATTTTACAATAGATAAAAAGGGACAAATATATGTGAATATAGATGATAACAGTGTATTATATGGAAAGATAAATGTATATAATGCAGTAGGGCAGGATTCCATGGTATCCATTGGTGATAATCTATACTTGCCTGCAGAGAATGTTCAAATCACTGAAAATCAAGATGCAAATATACTTCAAGGGTATTTAGAACAATCCAATGTGGATTTGGGCAGGGAAATTACAGATATGATATTGGCTCAAAGAGCATTCTCCTTGGGAGCAAAAGGGCTTACCACTGCTGATGAGATGTGGGGACTTATAAATAATATGAAAAGATAATTTTATGTAAACATACGCACTACATAAACATATAATATATAGATGTAATATTTTCAGGAGGAGTTATATTATGTACAGATGGCCAGATATGGAGCCAGATGAATATATGGACGAAAATGATGATATGTATGATGACATGGAGGATGATTATCAGTACCCTATAGATATGCCTTATATGTATTATGAACCTGCTCTTTATAGAATGTATCCTGTTTTCTTAGGTAGTGTGAATTCAAATCCATATATGGGATATATGTGTCCAGCAAATTATATGCCACAAATGTCACCGCCAACATATCCCTATTATGAAGGATATTCCATACCTAATTATAGGCAGAATTTAAATGAAGAAGAAGATTTAGAAGAAGGTATTAAAGAGGATAAGTTAAGAGAAGAGGATGAAACAGATGATCTAGAGTACTTAGAAGAGGATATATTTCCATCTAATGAAAATTGTGATGTAAAGATGAGAACTGTAGATATGTCAGATATACGAGATTAATTATATAGAAGGCCTGAAAAAGTATATATTGCTTTCAGGCCTTTTATTCATTATTATATGTAATTTTTAATTATATTTTTATACTGTGTTTTTAATAGTAAATTAAAAAATAACAAATAAATGTATACAAACAGTTAAAGTACAGTGATATAATAATAAAGAGTTTATTAGAAAAATTTTTAATGTTCTTTTATAATTTTTGTAAGGAGAAGAGGTAAGATGAAATGCAAAGTTGAGTTTATAATTAACAATAGAATTGAAATAGATGATGGTGGCGAAATATATAAAAGTAATATTCAGGATGTATCAGAAGAACATATAGGTATAAGTGTGCCAGTATGTAACCATAAGTATATGTCTCTCCAGAAGGGAGATAGAGTGGAGGGAATATACTATGAGGGAAAAAACATATATAAATTTTATACGGTGGTTATTGGACGTAAAATAGAGAAAATACTTATAATAATGTTAAAAAAACCGGAAAAAGTAGAACTTTTTCAAAGAAGAAATTTTGTAAGGGTACCCTTAATTTTAGATATATTATGTGCATTAATTCCTGTAGAAAAAAGTTTAAATAATTTAAATGATCAAGTAGAGGTATTTAAAGCATGCTCTTTAGATATGAGTGGTGGAGGAATGAAATTTGCTGTAGATGTCAGTTTAAAAGATAAATTAAAGCTGGGAGATAAAATTATTATAACACTTCCTCTTGTAAATGATAGATTGGATGTAAAAGGAAAATTGGTTAGAATTTATGAGAATAAAGAAAATAAAAAATTAATATGTGGAGTATCTTTTGTAGAATTGGATAGAGTAAGTAGGGAAAAAATAATAAGAGGACTGTTTCAAATAATGAGAGAACATATAAGAAAAGGTGCAAAGCAGGATTAAAATATAATGCAGGTTATTATAACAACCTGCAAATTTTTTTTTATACATTTCTTTCTTTTTAGGAAGACATTGCTGCAGTGAGAGGTGGTATAACTTGTTTTTTCCTTGATAAAATTCCTGGTACATAAGCCCCATTATCTATTAGATTTACTCCAAAAGTTTTAGAAACAATGTCTTTTTGTGCACCTGCAGCTATGAGTTCAGAACCTTCTCTTAATATATCTGTTACCATAAGTATTATAAGTCCGAATTCTTCTTCGGAAGATTTTAATTCCATAAAATCTAATACATCCTGCCTCATGCACTTGAATTCTTCAGTATCCATAATTTGAACCTGACCGACTCCTACTTTGACATCAGAAATATTAAAAGTTTTAAAATCTTCATTTAATATTTCCTGTGGGGTCTTTCCTTTAAGAGAAGAAGAAGCTTTAAACATTTCTTTTGCGAAAGCTTCAGGATCTATGCTGGCTATAGCTGATAATCTTTTTAGCATCATCTTATCTAAGTCTGTAGAAGTGGGAGATTTAAATAGTAAAGTGTCTGAAATTATAGCAGCACAAAGAAGTCCTGCAATTTTTTGAGAAGGTCTTATTCCATTTTCAAAAAATCTTGAAGCTACTATAGTTCCCGTAGAGCCTACAGGTTCATTTCTAAAGTATATAGGAGAACCGGTTTTTACATCACCTATTTTATGGTGATCTAGTATTTCAAGAATTTCTGCATCCTCAAGTCCTTGAACGGACTGAGCTTTTTCATTGTGATCTACTAGTATTACTTTTTTCTTGTTTTGTGATATTAAATGGTATCTGGAAATATTTCCTACAACCCTGTTTTCAGAGTCTACCACAGGATAACTCCTGTATCTGGTTTTTAACATAACCTCTCTTACTTTATCTATGAAGTCATAAGTTTTAAAAGATAATATATCATCCTTTTTCATAACATACCCTACAGGAATACTTTGGGGAATCAATCTGGAAGTAGTAAAGGTATCAAAAGGAGTGACTATAATTGTACATTTCATTTCATCTGCTTTTTTTATTATATCTTCACCTACAGTATGGTTGCCTGTTATTATCATAAGGGAAGCTTTAGAATTTAGTATTTCATCCTGTGCATCCTGCCTATCACCGCATATTACTATATCCCCTTCTTCTATCATAGCAGTCATACTTTCGGGCTGCATAGCAGCAACTATAATCTTTCCATTAAATGTGGAGTTTTCATCAAAAGTATTTAAACATTTAGCTGAAAGGGTATCTAATATATTTTCAAGAGTGGTACCACTTTTTTCTATTATGTTGGCATTCCATATGTCCATATAATAAGAAGTTACATTTGATTGAGATGCAATACCTATTAGTCTATCCTCTTCATCTACAACAGGAAGAGTCTTTACACTGGTTTTACTTATCATGGACCAGGCGGTTTTTAAAGATGTCTGTGGGGATATAGGGTTTACACTATCAATATCCAAATCTGAAATTTGAGCTTTAACATTTGTCATTAACCTTTGAGGTTTAACATTGAAGTAATCCAGTACAAATTGAGTTTCTTTATTTATATCTCCTAATCTTATGGGGATTGCATTTAAACCTGTTTTATTTTTGAATTCTGCATAAGCTATGGAAGAGCATATAGAATCCGTATCTGGATTGTTATGTCCCGTTATGTATATAATGTCGTTCATGAATTTTTCCTCCTAATATAAACAAATAAATAAAATATTATCTGAATATGGTTTATTAGGGTGTGTCTGAAAACAATGCAACAATAAATTACTTAGATAAAATAAAAATAGCAGCAATATAAACAAAAGCAAGGAAAGAATCAGCAAGCTTGTCATAACGAGTTGCAATTCTTCTAAAATGTTTGATTTTGTTAAAGAAACATTCAACTAAATGACGTTCCTTGTACAGCCACCAGTCACAATTCCATGGTTCTCTTACATTTGATTTTGGTGGAATAGTATATGAGGATTTCTTTGAAGTAATATATTCTCTAATTTCATTTGTGCCATATGCCTTATCTGCCAGGATATTGCTGCCTTCTATATCAACGTTGGAAAGAACATCTACGGCCTGTGTACTGTCGTGTAGATTGCCAGATGATAATTGAAAATGGATTGGATTGCCAAGTCCATCAACAACTGCATGAATTTTTGTTGTATGTCCGCCGCGACTCAGTCCAATATGCTGTTTTGTTTCGCTGTTTACAGCCCCTTTTTAGCACCAGCACTGTGCTGGTGGGCTTTTATACATGTTGAATCAATGCTTAAATTTTCATAATCTGCATCTGAGGTTAACTCTTTAAAAATTGTTAATAAAGTACCATCGTTACGCCACTTACAAAAACGACTGTATACAGTTTTCCATGAACCGAAGCGTTCTGGTAAATCACGCCATGCTGCACCACTTCTTGCAATCCATAGTATGGCATTAAATATAAGTCGGTTGTCTTTTGGAGGTCGTCCTGTTTTTGCTATTGGAATTAAGTTTTTTATTTGATCCCATTGTTCATCTGATATTTCATAACGCTTCTGTGACATATTTGCACCCTCCGAGTTTTTTATCTTATTTTACCTAAAACTCGCTTCTTTCGCAATATTTAGTTTTCAGACACACCCTAATATATAAACAATAATATTATAGCAAAACTCCATCTAATTATCTACATATAATAATTATAGGCTACACTATTATGATATAAATACTTCTATTATATCTAATGTTAATCAAGTGTATCACAATGACTTGAATATAGAATAATTTTTAGATTTAGGTGAAGTTGGCTGTATGATAGCTTTCAGATAAATAAAAGATTATTCTGTCATAATATAAGATGAAAAGGGCATATATTAGTTGTATAAAATGAATGTCCTGGAGGGATAGAATTGGTAGATGAGAGAGAATTAGAAAATGGATTAACTCAAGGGGAAGCAGAGAGAAGACTTAAAAAGTATGGTGCCAATGTACTAGAAAATAAAAAAAGAATATCCTCAATAAAAATATTTTTTTCCCAATTTAATGATTTTATAACATGGATTCTTATAGTAGCTACTATAATATCTGGATTTATAGGAGAGAAAGCAGATGCAATAACCATACTTATTATTGTAATTATGAATGCCATATTAGGGTTTGTGCAGGAATTTAAAACAGAGAAGTCCTTAGAAGCATTAAAAGAATTGGCTTCTCCTACATCAAAAGTGATTAGAAATGGTAAATTAAAGGTTATAAATGCCAAGGAGTTGGTTATAGGAGACGTAGTATTGTTGGAAACAGGAGATAAAGTACCTGCAGATTGTATTTTAATATCTGAAGGGAATTTTATGGTAGATGAATCTATTTTGACAGGAGAATCCTTAGGGGTAGAAAAAAGTATTTCAGGTAAAAATAATTCTATATATATGGGTACTATAGTTGTTAAAGGAAAGGCTAAAGCCAAGGTGATAGCAACTGGTATGGATACAGAGATGGGAAAGATAGCAGGTATGCTTCAGAATATTGAAAAAGAGAGATCACCTCTTAAGGAAAAACTTTCCTCTTTAGGAAAAGTACTAGTTGTAATATGTATCGTCATATGTGTTATGGTGACTTTAACTGGTATGTGGAGAGGGCAGGATAAATATGAGATGTTTTTAGTAGGAGTGAGTTTAGCTGTAGCAGCTATTCCAGAAGGTCTTACAGCTATAGTCACAGTGGCACTTGCCCTTGGAGTATCCAGGATGTTAAAAAGAAATGCTCTAGTGAGAAAATTGCCTGCAGTAGAGACATTAGGATGTACTTCTATAATTTGTAGTGACAAGACAGGAACTCTTACTGAAAATAAAATGACTGTTAAAGCTTTATATTTTAATGGAAAAGTACACAAGTCAGAAAAAAGTAGTTTGCCGGAAAATATTCTTATGAAAAAAGCTTTTACATATTGTAATGACTCTAATTTTGATCCTAAGAAAAAAAATATTTCAGAGGCACTTATGGGAGATCCTACGGAAACGGCTCTTATAAAAGCTTTTTTTAAAGAAGGTAAATCTTTAAAGGATTTTCTAGATAAGGCTAAAAGGATTTATGACATACCTTTTGATTCAGATAGAAAAATGATGTCTGTTATAGTGAAGGAAGGTTTAAAGAAGGTATGTTATGTAAAAGGAGCACCAGAGAGGGTAATAAATAAATGCAAATATATACTAGATAAGGGACAAATAAAACTCTTTACATCCATTGAAAAAAATAGGGCTTTAAAGTCAGTAGAAAATATGTCCTTTGATGCACTTAGATGTATAGCATGTGCCTATAAGGATAAAGAAGTTTATGCCAATAGATCTCTTGAAAATAATTTAATCTTTATAGGAGTGGCTGGAATTATAGATCCTCCTAGAAGTGAAGCAAAAGATGCTGTATTAAAATGTAAACTGGCAGGTATAAGACCAGTTATGATAACAGGAGATCATAAAAATACAGCTTTTGCCATAGGAAAAGAATTGAACATATGCAAAAGTCAATCGGAAGTTATAACAGGAGAAGAATTAGACAAGCTAAGCGATAAACAGCTTTCAGGTAAAGTAAATGATATATCTATATTTGCCAGAGTTAACCCAGGTCATAAATTGAGAATAGTTAAAGCTTTTAAATCTAAAAACAATATTGTTGCCATGACAGGGGACGGGGTAAATGATGCTCCAGCTGTGAAAGAGGCGGATATAGGAATTTGCATGGGTATTTCAGGAACAGATGTAACTAAAGAGGCATCTTCTATGATACTGCTGGATGATAACTTTACAACTATAGTATCTGCTGTGGAAGAGGGTAGGGTAATTTATAATAATATAAGAAAGTTTATAAGATATCTACTGTCCTGTAATCTAGGGGAAGTTTTAACTATGTTTTTAACTTCTTTGTTTTATTTAGATACTCCGCTGCTGCCTATACAAATATTAATGGTAAATTTAGCTACAGACGGGCTTCCTGCTATAGCTCTTGGCGTAGATCCACCACAGGGAGATATAATGAGAGATAAACCAAGAGCTAAAGATGAAAGCATATTTGCCAGAGGACTTAGTGAAAAGATAATTGTAAGAGGAGCATTAATTGGAGTTTGTACGGTACTTGCATTTGTAATAGGGCTTTATTTAGGATTTGGACTTAAAACTTCAAGAACTATAGCTCTTTGTACTCTTATAATATCACAGCTTATACATGTATTTGAATGCAGATCAGAAAATCACTCTTTATTTGAAATAAGTCTATTTACTAATATTTATCTTTTAGGTGCAGTAGCTACATCTATTTTTATGCTCTTATGTATACTCTATATGCCATTTCTTCAGGGAGTATTTCATACATCCCCATTAGGTATTGCACAGTGGCTTATAGTTCTATTCTTTTCTGGTATAATTGCATTTATTAATGGCATATATTTATATTTTAAATAACAAATGCAGGAATTGTTTTTTCAATTCCTGCATTTGTTATTTAAATCTCTTTATTTTTTGTACTTTAGGCATTTTACCTTCTATAGGTATTAAATCTTTCTTAGAAGTTATATTTCGTATGTTTATAAGGTCTAAACTTTCTCTATTTGCTTTTCCTTTTTTTCCTTTAAGACCTTGAACTAAGACTAAATTCCCCTGATTTATAGGTATAAATTCTGGTTTTTTAAACCATTTCTTTCTGATATAAGAACACTTTACTATATTTTTACTTCTCTCAGGTCTTACTAAAAGAGTTACTGTTAGTTTATTAAATATCCATAATATAGTTTTTCTGGCTATCTTAACAGACACTACGGTACCTTGTATCTGAGTTAATCTATCCCCATATTTTTTTAAATAGGATTTTGTATAGTATTGTGCAATCTTTTCTTTAAAACTCATATAATATTAACCCCTTTATTACTTTATTTTTATCCTAAGGGTACCCCTTTCTGCTTAATGCCCCAGTTTCTTCAAAGTGGGGAATAGGTATTGGTGTACCATTGGATAAGTTCTTCTAAGATTTAGATGGAAAAGGTATCTCTCTTATGGAAAAATCCAGTTCAATCTAAGAATAACTTGATATTAAGGCTGAATATTCAACAGAAATAACAGACAAAATTTTATTATATTATACCATAGTTATGTATATTTTTGAAATATAACTGTTTATTCTTAATTATAGTTTCCACATAAGTTTTATATATACTTATTTTTCATTTTCGTTCCTAAATAAGTTTTTAAGAATATTATTATATTAAGTAGCTAAAAAGGGGGAAGAGATATGGATAGGGAGTTGTCTAAAGAAAAAATTATATATAATTTTAGATTATATGATACTGATTTTGTTCATAAGAATAAAGATGATATAAACAAAACATTTAGGTTTATACCTGAATATAAAGAAGTATATGAAAAGATTGACATGGCATTAAAAATAAATAAAGAAGGATACAATATATATCTTGTAGATGATTTTTCCAGAGATAAACTTGAGAATATTATGGAGTTTATAAAAAGTACTATAGAAAATAAAAGTCCTTTGCAAGATATATGTTATGTGGTAGTAAAAGATATAAAAAAGCCCAAAGTATTATTTTTAACTGCAGGTAAAGGAAAAAAATTAAAACTTATGTTAAAAAAGGTGCAAAAAAAGTATTTTGAATGTACCTATGAATTTTATAATGGTTCTTCTTATTCAGAAAAAGAAGTCTTGGTAGAGGAACTCCAGAAAAAAAGAAGCAGATTAATAAATAAAATTTTGGAAATATCTCAAAAGGAAGGATTCACCTTAAAGGTCAGTGAAAATGGTTTTAATTTTATTCCTTTGAAACAAAATGGGGAAATGATGAACGAAAGTGAATATGAAATGTTAGGAATGAAAGAAAAAGAAAATATAATAAATAAGGTAAATATACTAAAAACTAGTTCAGAAGAAGTACTGGAAGAATTAAAGAATATAGAACTTGGTCAAATTGAAAAAATTAAATTTATTATAAATAGCTATTATGAAAAAGAAACAGAAGAGATAAAAAAAGAGTGTTTAAAATTATTTAAAGAAGATAATGAAGCTTTAGAATTTCTAGGTCAGGTATGCAATAATATAGAAAATGAAATAAAGGATATATATTCTATAAGCTATGAAGATGATAAGGATAATATATCAAAGATAATTTATAAATATTCGGTAAATGTACTGGTGGATAATAGCGAAAATGAGGAACCACCTATAATTTTTGAAGAGGATCCAAATTTAAATAATTTACTTGGAAGTGTGGAATATGAAAATATAAATGGAACCTATACTACAGGGGTAAATCTTATAAGGCCAGGGTCTCTTTTAAAGGCAAACGGAGGCTGCTTAATACTCAGGGTAAGCAGCCTTTTAAACAATAAATCAGCTTATTACTATTTAGAAAAATCTATTATAAGCGGTAAAATTGATCTAAACTATGATAGGGGATATTTGGAATTATTATCTTTAGGTGGATTAAAACCAGAACCTATAAAATTTAGTGAAAAAATAATACTCATAGGAGATTATAATACCTATGATTTATTATATAGTTACGATGAAGATTTCAAAAAGATATTTAAAATCAGGGTAGAATATAATGCCCTTTTAAATATTAATAAAGAAACAAAAATATCTTTTTTAGGAAGATTGTTTTCCATATGCAGAAATAATAAACTTCATGATGTGGATGAGGAGGGTATAAAAGAGCTGGCAAAATTTTTGTCAAGAAAAGCTGAAAATAGAGATAAATTGTTTATGGATGATTATGAATTGGAAAGAATTCTAATGATTTCAGATAATAGGGTGATAAAAGAAGGAAGAAAAATTATAACTGGAACAGATATTATAAATACGGCCTATGAGGAAGAATTAATAGAAAAGCGAGTTATAGATATGTATAGAGGAGGACAGATATTTATAAATGTAACTGGGAAAGTGATAGGACAGATAAATGGTTTGTCTATTATTAACACAGGATATTTTAGCTTTGGTAAACCTATAAAAATAACGTGTACTTGTTTAAAAGGTAATGGAGATATTATAGATGTACAAAAGGAAAGTGATTTAAGTGGTAAAATTCACAATAAAGCTATAAATATTCTTAAAGGCTATATAAAAAGATTAACTGGAGGTTATGATAAAATTTCTGTGGATTTTTATTTGAGCTTCGAACAAGTATATGGACAAATAGATGGAGATAGTGCTTCTGTAGCTGAAATAATAAGTATGATATCTTCACTTACTAAAATAGGAATAAAACAAAATATAGCAGTAACAGGATCCATAAATCAGTTTGGAGAAATTCAACCTATAGGAGGAGTAAATGAAAAAATAGAAGGTTTTTTTAAAGTATGCAAAATATTAGAAAGTACTAAGGGGAAGGGAGTGCTTATTCCAAACTCCAACATTAAAAGTCTGGCCTTGAAAAATCATGTGGAAAAAGAAATAGAAAAAGGTAATTTTCATATTTATTGTATGTCTAATTTGAAGGATGCAGTGGAAATCCTTATGGAAAGAGATTATAATACTGTAATTCATACAGCCAAAAGAGAACTTAAAAAATATTCTTCAAATAGATAAAATATATATTTACAATATAATTGACAATGTACTGATATTCATTGTCAATTATAGGTTTTAAACATTAAATCTAAAATGGACTACATCTCCATCTTTCATTATATAGTCTTTGCCTTCAAGTCTATAATAGCCCTTTTCTTTTGCAGCTGACTCTGAGCCGCATTCTATAAGTTTGTCATAGGATATAATTTCTGCCCTTATAAATCCCTTTTGTATATCAGTGTGTATTTTGCCTGCAGCTTCAGGAGCTTTTGTTCCCTGTTTTATTGTCCAAGCTCTTACTTCTGGAGTTCCAGCAGTTAAAAAACTCATAAGCCCCAGTAGTTTATAACTGGCATTTATTAATTTATCAAGTCCTGCTTCACATAGTCCGTATTCCTTTAACATCTCCAGTTTTTCGTCCTCTTCTAAAGAAGAAAGTTCTTCTTCTATTTTAGCGGAGATAACTACTACCTGAGAACCCTCTTTTTCAGCATATCTTTTAACTTTTTTAACAAATTCATTCTCTAAATTTCCAGAAATTAAATCATCCTCAGATATATTAGCTACATAAAGTACTGGCTTAGTTGTTAGTAAAAAGAAATCTTTAACAAGCTCATTTTCCTCTTTAGTTAACTCTAAAGTTCTTACGGGCATACCTTTCTCTAAATGATGCTTTACTTTTAACATAGTATCCTGTTGAAATTTTGCATCTTTATTTCCGCTTTTGGCCAGTTTATGTACCTTTTCTATTCTTCTATCCATTACTTCCATATCTGAAAAGATAAGTTCTAAATTTATAGTCTCAATATCCCTTATAGGATCTATACTTCCATCTACATGTACTATATTTTCATCTTCAAAACATCTTACTACATGAACTATGGATTCTACTTCTCTTATATGGGATAAAAATTTATTTCCAAGACCTTCTCCCTTGCTGGCGCCTTTAACTAAACCAGCTATGTCATAGAATTCAATGGCAGTATGTATCTTTTTTTTGGAACTATACATTTTTTCCAGTACATCCAATCTTTTATCTGGAACGCTAACTACTCCCACATTAGGTTCTATAGTACAAAAAGGATAGTTGGCAGATTCTGCCCCTGCCTTTGTTATGGCATTAAATAAAGTGCTTTTTCCTACATTTGGTAAACCTACAATTCCAAGTTTCATCTGTGTACATTCCCTTCTCAATTAGTATAAACTAGTATAAAATTCATTTAAAATTATACTCTACAAATAATATTATTTCAAATAATATTATTTCAATAATAAAGCACTTTAATAGATTTTAAAAAAATATTAAAATAATAATAAAAAAAGAGGAATTTACATATTAATATAGAATACTTATTTTTAGTGATTTACATATGAAATGGAATGAAATAAATATAACATTAGCAGAGATAATTTAACATGGAAATAGCAAATTGGAGGATACTTTTTATGGAATTTAAACATATACCTGTGTTATTGAAAGAAACTATAGATAGTCTAAATATTAAACAAAATGGAATCTATGTGGATTGTACTTTAGGTGGAGGAGGCCATTCTTACGAAATATTAAAAAGACTATCTGATAAAGGAAGATTAATAGGAATTGATCAAGATATCTCTGCAATTAAGCGGGCTGGCGAAAGATTAAAAAAATTTAAAAATATTATCTGTGTCCATAATAATTTTTATAATATACAACAAATTTTAAAAGGATTAGAAATAGATAAAGTAGATGGGATAATTATGGATTTGGGAGTTTCTTCTTATCAATTAGATCAATCAGAACGAGGATTTAGTTATATGAAGGATGCTCCTTTAGATATGAGAATGAATATAGATAGTTCCTTATCTGCTTATGAGGTGGTAAATGAGTATAGCCAGGAGCAACTTTGTAGAATTATAAGAGATTATGGGGAAGAAAATTTTTCTAAAAGAATAGCAAAGTTTATAGTAGAGACAAGAGAGAAAGCTCCAATAATTACTACTTTACAGTTGGTAGATATAATAAAAAAGGCCATACCTTTAAAATTCCAAAAAGAAGGTCATCCGGCGAAGAGAACCTTTCAGGCTATACGTATAGAGGTAAATGGAGAACTTAAAATACTGGATAAGGCAGTGGAGGATAGCATAGCAAATTTAAAGACAGGAGGAAGGATAGTCATTATAACCTTTCATTCTTTAGAAGATAGAATAATAAAATCCAAATTTAAAATGCTTGAGAATCCTTGTACTTGTCCTGCAGACTTTCCTATTTGTGTATGTGGCAAAAAACCTATTGTAAAGATTGTAAATAAAAAACCAATAGTTCCCAAAGAAGAAGAAAAGCTTACAAATCCAAGAAGCAAAAGTTCTAAATTGAGAGTAGCAGAGAGAATTTAGTTCTAAAGTTTAGGTGAGGTGAATAAAGTGATATTAATGAATGAAGAGGATATGGTAAATGGTAATACCGTGTTACAGCCGGAGTACAAGCCTTATATAGAAACTGAAGAAAAAAAATATGGGAATAAAAATATAGGGAAAGATAAAAAAAGGCGTGTAAAGGTAAAGAAGAAGCTTAAAATTATAAGAAATATAGGATTAGCTTTTATAGTAGGTATTGTTTTAGTATATAGATATTCTGTGATATATAATATGCAGACTGAATTAAATTCTGTGGAAAGCAGTATAAATGAAATTGATAGAGAAAATGAAAATTTAAAAGTAGACCTGGTAAAATATAATAATTTACAGTATATAGAGAACAATGCTGTAAATAAACTTCATATGATAGTTCCAGATAGAGCAAATGCTGTTTATGTAAATCTGGATAAAAAAACTGTAAAAACACAAGAAGATGTAGATGAAATAAAAACACAAAAAGGAATTTTAAATAAGTTGAAGCAATTAATATGGAGGTAAGTAATTTTGTCTAAAATGGAATATAGAGATAGGGTAATTATCAGAAAGAGAATGATAATTGTTTTTAGCTTCCTGTTTATGGCATTTTTCTTGTTGATAATTAGAATGTGCTATGTAATGATATATAACTCACCTAAACTTAAATCTATGGCAATAGCTCAATGGACAAGTGATGTAAAAATTGATGCCAAAAGGGGAAGAATTTTAGATAGAAATGGAAATGAACTGGCAGTTAGCGCAAACGTTTATAGGATAGATTTAGATATGAATACTTTAAGAAGCACTATGGAGGAGAAGAACATATCAGAGGATAAGGTGGCTGGTGATCTTGCCAATGCCCTTTCTATGGAAAAAAGTCAGGTATCTAAGATACTAAATAAGACTCTTCCAGGAGGGCTTCCCATTGCTTCTGCGACTTTAAAAAGAAGGGTTGAAAAAGATGCAGCAGATAAAGTTTCAAGTCTAAATTTAAATGGAGTTTTAATATCAGCAGATACTAAAAGATATTACCCAAATGGTAATTTTCTGGCTCAGGTATTAGGACATACTAATTCAGATGGAATTGGTCTTACTGGAGTAGAACTTTATTATAATAAGGAATTGGCAGGAACTCCTGGCAGAAGAGTGGCAGAATTAGATAGAAAAAGTGAAGAGCTTCCATACACTATATCGGAATTTACAAAACCTGTAGATGGAAAGGATATAGTGCTTACTATAGATGAAATGATTCAACATTTTGCAGAAAAAACTGCACAGCAAGCATTAAATGATTATAAGGCCAATGCAGTTTCTATAATAGTTATGGATCCTAAAACTGGAGAAATACTTGCTATGGCCAATAAGCCAGATTATGATCCAAATAATCCTTGGGTAGAAAATAAATCATATGATGAATTGCAAAAGATATGGAGAAATAGAGCGGTAAGTGATACCTTTGAACCAGGATCCATATTTAAAGTGGTAACTGCACAGACTGCCCTGGAGACAAATTCTGTGGGAGAAAATGATAGTTTTTCCTGTGACGGGAGTATAACCATAGGCAACAGAACTATACACTGTTGGCAGACTTCTGGTCATGGAGTACAGACTTTTTCAGATATACTTAAGAATTCCTGTAATGTTGGATTTGCCGAATTAGGAAAGAAAATAGGAAAAGAAAAATTAAATTATTATATACAAAAATTTGGTTTTGGACAGAAAACGGGAATAGATTTGCCAGGAGAAGCTAAGGGAATAATAAAAAAGACAGAGAATATAAGCGATATAGATTTAGCTACTATTTCCTTTGGACAGGCAAATACCGTGTCTGCAGTTCAGTATTTAAGAGCTTTTAATGCAGTGGCAAATGGAGGTACTTTAATTACTCCTCATGTTATGAAGGAAATACAGTATTATGATGAAAGTAAAGGAAAAGAAGTTGTTGATAAAGAATATGATGTTAAAAATAATAGTACCAAAATATTAGATGAGAATAAGACTGCACAGCTTAGGGGGTATTTGGAAAGGGTAGTTTCAGAAGGTGGAGGTAAAAATGCTTTTATAGAAGGATATCACATAGCCGGAAAGACCGGAACAGCACAAAAAGCTGGAGTTGGAGGATATCAGGCAGGAAAATATGTAGCATCTTTTGCAGGAATGGCTCCTTCAAGTGATCCAAGGATAACAGTGTTAGTATCCATAGATGAGCCAGATCCCTATAATTATTATGCGGCTCAAACAGCTGCCCCTACGGCAAAACAGCTTTTTGCAGATATATTTAATTATCTTGCCATAAAAGGAGACTCAACCCCTGAAAGCAATGGTACAGCACAAAGTAATAGTACGGGAATTATTAGTACAGAGAAGGGCGATTAAAGTTATTGTTTACAGTAAGCTTTAAGAAAATTATAATAAAATAATGGAAGGGTTAATAGAAGATTAGTTTAAGGCATGCAATACCGTTACATATACATAAGTGTTGCATGCCAATGCTATGTGTAAATTTTATTTCGAAGGCTACCAACTAAATCTAATAATTACTTCTATATTATATAATCGGGAGATGATATTTTGAATCTAAAAGATATATTAAGTGGAATAGATTATAAAATTGTTAAAGGAAAAGATAATTTAGATATAGGAGAAATTCAATATGATTCAAGAAAAGTTAAAACTGGAGATGTATTTGTTTGTATTGCTGGGTATGTTACCGATGGACACAAATATATAGAAAGTGCCTATAAAAATGGAGCAGAGGTAATTGTATTAAATGAGGAAATTGATTCTATTCCTGATTGTACTGTAATAAAGGTGGAAGATACTAGAAAGGTATTGGCTCTCATGTCAGCAAATTACTATAATAATCCTGCTGAAAATATGAAAATAATAGGTGTAACTGGTACAAATGGTAAAACTACTTCTACATTTATGATAAAATCCATATTGGAAACTGCAGGCTATAAAGTGGGAGTGGTAGGTACTATATCAAATTATGTAGGAAATAAAAAGATGCCTTCCCATAGAACTACACCGGAATCTTTAGAACTTCAAAAATTATTTAAGGAAATGATGGATTCAGGTGTAGATTATTGTGTTATGGAAACATCTTCTCACTCCTTATATTTGGATAGAGTGTATGGAGTAAAATTTTCACAGGCTCTATTTACGAATTTAACTAGGGATCATTTGGATTTCCATAAAACCTTTGAAGAATATTATAAAGCTAAAATTATTTTGTTTAAAAATACAGTTAATTCTGTAATAAATATAGATGATAAGTATGGAGAAAGGGTATATGAAGATGCGCAGGGCGGAAAATTGACTTATGCCATAGATAAAAATGCAGATTTAATGGCAGATAATTTAAAAATTCATTCCAGGGGAGTAGATTTTAATATATCATATAGAGGGAATACAAGGCATATAAATTTAAATATACCAGGAAAGTATAATGTAATGAATGCTCTAGGAAGTGCAGGAGTTTGTCTGGCTGAAGGAGTAGATTTAAATACTGTAAAAAGAGGATTAGAAGAAATGCCTTCTGTTCCAGGTAGATGTGAAATAGTTACTAAATCCTATAATTTGGGATATGAGGTTGTAGTAGATTTTGCTCACACTCCGGATGGACTTGAAAATATATTAAAATCTGCCAGAGAATTTACCACAGGAAAACTTATTTCTGTATTTGGATGTGGTGGAGATAGAGATAGCACTAAAAGGCCTATAATGGGAAAGATAGCTACAGAACTTTCTGATTTTACAGTAGTGACCTCAGATAATCCTAGAGGAGAAGAGCCCATGACCATAATAAAAGATATACTGGCAGGCATTAAAAAAAGCAATTATATTGTGATTGAAAATAGGAGAGAGGCCATAAAAAAGGCCATGGAAATGGCTGAAACCGGAGATGTAGTAGTTATAGCAGGAAAAGGACATGAGAATTATCAGGTTTTAAAGGATAAAACTATACATTTTGATGAAAGAGAAATAGTAGCAGAAATTATAAATGAATTCACAGTTAACAATTAACAATTCACGATTCACAATTGTGAATTGTGAACTGTTAATTAAAAAAAGGGGTGTCTGATCTTGGAGCATATGAGTTTTGATGATATGGTGGAAGCCATATCAGGCAAGATAATATTAAAAGGAAAATATACTGGTTATAAAAATATAAGTACAGATAGTAGAAAATTACAAAGTGGAGATATATTCATTGCCTTAAAAGGAGAAAAATTTAATGGGAATGAATATGTAGAGAGTGCAAGTAAAAAAGGAGCATCTCTTTGTATTATAGATGAAGTTAAGTTTCAAAGGAAGGAAATAAATCAATTTACTACTATAATTCAAGTGGAAAATGGAAATATAGCATTACTTCAACTTGCAGAACTTTATAGAAGTAAGCTCAATGTAAAGATAATAGCTGTTACAGGCTCTGTGGGGAAAACCACCACTAAGGACATAATTGCAGCTGTACTTGGTGCTAGATTTAAGGTATTTAAAACAGAAGGAAATTTTAATAATCAGATAGGATTGCCTCATATGTTATTTAAATTAGATAACAGCTATGAGGTGGCAGTACTTGAAATGGGAATGAACCAGAGAGGTGAAATACATAACATGGTTAAGGCTGCACGACCTGATATAGCAGTAATAACTAATATTTTAAGAGCACATATAGGAAATTTGGGAAGTAGAAAGAATATATTAAATGCAAAACTTGAAATAACAGATTTCTTTTCAAAGGATAATGCTTTAATCATAAACTCAGACAATGATTTGTTAAGTACTCTGGAGGAAAAAAATTTTACTTTAAATAGGGTAGGACTAGGAGAAAAAACAAATATTTCAGCTTATGACATAGTAGTGAAGGAGGACTGTATTGAATTTAAGGTATGTGAAAACAATTTTAAAACCAAAGAAAAATTTTTAATAAATATGCCAGGAAAATATAATATAATAAATTCTCTTTTAGCTATTTCTTGTGGAAGACTTTTAAATATGAGCTATGATGAAATAAGAGAAGGATTTGAAAATATAAAACTCACTTCTATGAGAATGGAAATACTTAGAGGAAAAAATTTTACCATAATAAATGATTGTTATAATGCAAATCCAGAATCTATGAAAGCGGCTATTGATGTTTTGAAGGAATTTAAATCAAGTAGAAAAATAGCTATACTTGGTACTATGGGAGAATTAGGAGAAGAAGCCTATAAGATGCACCAAGAAGTCGGAATGTACGCAGGAGAAAAGGGCATAGACCTTTTAATAGCCCTCGGAGAGTATGAAAAGGATTTTGAAAGGGGGTTTAAATTAACTAATAAAAAAGGAAAATTTATGGGTTTTGATAAATATGAAGATTTAATAAACTCTATTTTAAAATATATTAAAACAGGGGATACCATACTTGTAAAGGCTTCTAGATTTATGAAATTGGAAATTATAACAGAAACACTAAAGAAAAGCAGCAGTTATTAGGAGGTGAAGACCCTTTTTATTTAGGGCATTATATGTATAAACTTATCTATTCTGTATTAATAGCATTTTTTATAGCTATGTTAGAAGGACCTATTTTAATTCCACTTTTACATAAGTTTAAATTTGGACAGAGTATAAGGGAAGATGGTCCAAAAACTCATCTTAAAAAAGCAGGTACTCCAACTATGGGGGGAATAATATTTATATTGGCAACTTTTATAACCATGGCAATAATAGTAAAGGAACCTTCTGATGAGGCTATGATAGCGTTATACGCTTTTATAGGCTTTGGAATAATTGGAGCTATTGATGATACTTTAAAAATAGTAAGAAAAAAAAATTTAGGACTCAGAGCTTATCAAAAAATGATATTATTGTTAGTTATATCTGGAATATTTGCTTATTATTCTGCCAATAATCCATATATAGGGACTTCTATAATAATTCCATTTAAAAAGGATACCTGGGATTTGGGTGCATTTTATATTCCTTTTATAATAGTATATTTTGCATCTACTACAAATGCAGTAAATTTAACAGATGGACTTGATGGATTGGCCACATCCGTTACGCTGCTTGTAATGACCTTTTTAGCATTGATAAGTTTTGCAATGGGGCATATTACTTTAGCTATCTTCTGTGCAATTTTAGCCGGTGCACTTTTGGGATTTTTAAAGTATAATGCTTTTCCAGCTCAAATCTTTATGGGAGATACGGGTTCACTAGCACTTGGAGGTGCCATAGGTGCAGTAGCTATGATATTAAAGCTTCCATTATTGGTTATAATAATTGGAGGAATATATGTAGTGGAAGCATTATCTGTTATACTTCAGGTATTTTCTTTTAAAATTACAGGGAAAAGAATATTTAAAATGGCTCCTATACATCATCATTTTGAACTTTCGGGCTGGCACGAAACTAAGGTAGTTTCTGTATTTTGTATAGTTACAGTAATACTATGTCTTGTAGGATTCTTGTCCTTATAAATTTTTGATAAAATATATAAGAGTTTTACATATTTTTGTAGGCCTTGTAAAGTAATAATCTAGGAGGATTTTTATGAAAATTGATAAATCAAATACTAAAATGGGTTCTATAGACTTTCCATTATTTACAACTATAATGTTGCTAACAGCCATTGGAGTAGTAATGGTTTATAGTGCAAGTTCTTACAAGGCATTCTTTGACAAAAGCACACAGGACAGCATGTATTTTTTAAAGAGACAGGGTTTATGGGCGCTAATAGGGACATTTTTTATGTTTTGTACGATTAAGCTAAATTATAAAAAAATAAAAAAATATACAAAAGTACTTATGATAATATGTGTGGCATTTTTGCTTATGGTATTTGCTTTTGAATCTACCAAAGGTGCTCAAAGGTGGATAAGAATAGGTTCTATTGGATTTCAACCTTCAGAATTAGCAAAATATATTATAGTGTTATATATGGCCAAAAGTATAGAAGTTAAAGGTGGAAGAAAAATAGAGACTTTGCTCTATGGAGTAGTTCCCTATCTTTTAGTATCAGGATTTTATGCAGGACTTGTATTTGCAGAAAAAAACCTCAGTATAGCAGCTGTAATAATGATAGTTACCCTTATAATTTTATATGTTTCAGGGGCTAAAATTACACACATGCTTGGAGTTGTGGGACTGGTAGGACTTGGAGGAATAGCTGGTATAATATTTGAACCTTATAGAATGGCTAGATTTACAAGTTTTTTAAATCCCTGGTCAGATCCTAAAGGAAGTGGATATCAGTTAATACAATCTCTTTTAGCTCTAGGTTCTGGAGGAATATGGGGTATGGGCCTCGGAAAATCAAGACAGAAGTGTTATTACATACCGGAACCTCATAATGACTTTATATTTTCTATAATTGGAGAGGAACTTGGGCTCATAGGATGTACAATTGTGGTAGCTTTATTTGTGGTACTTGTATGGAGAGGTATTGTAATTGCAATAAAGGCTAAGGATACTTATGGTACCTTGTTGGCTACTGGAATAACTTCAGTTATTGCAGTGCAGGCTATAATAAATATAGCAGTTGTAACAGGGGCCATGCCAGTAACAGGAGTACCACTGCCTTTTATAAGTTATGGTGGTTCATCACTTGTAATAAATATGGTAGCAATGGGAATACTTCTGAATATATCGAGGCAAAGTAGATATGGTTAGGAATATAGCATTACAAAATTTGTAATGCTATAATTATCAATATACTGCATTTATCCGAAGGCAGCAATTACCTGATAGTCTCATCTTATTCAAAATGGGATATAATCATTGCTACGTGCCTTTATGAGTTCTTCTAAAATTTAGCTGAAAAGCATTATTTATAACAAACTCCACCTGAATTTAAGAATTACTTGATGTTAATAATTAATATTTTTGTAATAAAAAATATATAAAAATTTAATTGATGTTTTTAATGAAATTAATTTTATTAAGTGTTAATATGTATATGTATTTTAAGTTTATTATTTTATTTGTGATATCAAAGTGAGTTGATATAATATGGGCAAGCTTTTTAAAAAAACAGATAATCAATTGATTTTAAAAAGAAGGAGAAAAAGAAGGATAAAAAAAGTATGTATGGGTATGATTTTTCTCATGGCAGTATTTTTTATACTCTGTTTAAAATTACCTTACTTTGACATACACCATATTAAAGTATATGGTAATAAAAGTATTTCAAGTAGCGAAATTATTCGTAATTCAAAAATATATACAGGAGATAATATATTTTATATTAATCTAAAAGGTGTAAGGGACAATATATTAGCTAATCCCTATATACAGGAAGTTACAATAACTAGAGCTTTTCCTGATATCATAAATATAAATGTTAAGGAAAGATCGTCCATATTTTATTGTGAGAATGACAAAACATATTTTGTTATAGATAAAACAGGTATTTTACTTGAGGAAAGAAGTAACATAAGTAATATGCAGTTGGTGAAATTAGAAGGTATAAATTATACTAATGAAGATATAGGTAAAACTGTAAAGAATAAGGATGTTAAGAAAATTAAAGCCATAACTGCTTTAGGAAATATGGTTGAGAACAATGACTTATCTTTTAAAGTAACTAATTTAAATGTAAGTGATCCCATGGATATTAAGGTCTATTTTAATAGTGTATGTGTAAAATTAGGAACTGTGGATGATATAGATAAAAAAATAAATAGGGCGGTAAATGTATTATTAGATGCAAATTTAGTTAGTGCTAGAGGATACATAGATGTAAGATTTGATACCAATCCTGTATTTTTTACTGAAAATTAGGAGGAAAAAAATAAAATGCGTAAGTTAACCTCTCAAATTAGTATGGCTTTGGTATGCGGTATACTTGGATTTATGCTTGCTTACCAGTTTAAAGTACTTATGAAACAAGAAAATGCTTTCAATATAAGTAGAGAAAATAGTACAGATATCACAGTAGAGATAGAGCAGTATAAAAAAGAAAAAAGTGCTTTGGAGGCAAAAGTAAGTGAACTTCAAAATAAAATAAAAGACTATGAGGATGCTATGGCAAGCAAAAGTGATTCTACAAAAAATCTTTTGAAAGATTTGGAGGATAGTAGAATGTTTACGGGAGAAGTAGATGTAAAAGGGCCCGGTATAATAATATATCTGACTCCAGATAGTAAGCTTTTTAGTAATAATAATATTGGTAATCATATAACTGATAAGGATTTAGCTTACTTGGTAAATGAACTTAGATTTGCAGGAGCAGAGGCTATATCTATAAATGATATAAGGATTGTTTTAAGGACAGGCATAAGGACTGCAGGTAATTATATACTTATAAATGATGAAAAAATATCACCCTCCAGTAGAATAGTAATAAAGGCTATAGGAGATAAAAATTTACTTTACAGTGCTATGGGATTTCCGGAAGTATTTACAGATTTGAAAACCATATGTGAAGTTAAATTTGAAAAATCAGACAGCATAAATATAAAGAAATATAATGGTACATATAAATTTGAGTATGCAAAGCCTGTAAAAGAATAGTAGGATGTGATAAAAGATGATAGGGTTTATTGGTCTTATGCTAGGAATAATTATAGGGATAGTCTGGAATGTGAATATTCCAGATAAATTTTCCCCTTATATGTCTGTAGCAATTTTGGCTTGTTTAGATTCGGTGTTTGGCGCTGTAAGAGCTAATCTGTCTAAGGATTTTCAATTAGATATTTTTATATCTGGTTTTTTTGGAAATGCAGTACTAGCAGCAGCACTTGCCTATTTAGGAGATAAGCTTGGAGTACCTATATATTTAGCGGCAGTTATAGTTTTTGGAGGTAGAATATTTGATAATTTTGCAATTATACGAAGGCTGTTAATAGAAAAAACCAAATTACGTCAATGAGGTGAAGTAAATGAAGGCTACTGAAGCCAATGTTTTTGTTTTTATAGCTTCTGTAATTATAGGTATACTTATATCTATGAATATTAGTATTTACAAGGGAAAAACTACAAAATCAGTATTTTTAAGTGCAAAACAATATCAAGACGCGTATAGTTATAAAAATCAGATCTATAGTGAAATATTGTCATTAACAGCGCAGTATAATGATAATTATAATAAATTAAAAAAATATATGGATAATGAAGAAAATGAAGCTCAGGTTATAAATACCATGAATGAAGAAATAGATAAATCTAATATAATACTTGGAAAGGTAGCTGTGGAGGGACAGGGAATAAGTATATATTTAGATGATGCTACCATGGAAGATGGACTGGATGTACTTGAATATCAAATGAAAATTGTTCATAATACTGATATTATACAGGTAATAAATGATCTGAAAAATGCAGATGCAGAGGCAGTTTCTATAAATGGACATAGAATAGTAAACAGTTCTGAAGTATATTGCAGTGGACCTTTTTTAAGAGTGAATGGAGTAAAGATTGCAGCTCCTTTTTTAATTGATGCCATAGGAAATAAAGATGTACTTTATAATTATATGATGTCAAATGAGAATTATCTAAAGACAATGATGATTAGAAAAATAAAGGTGAATGTGAAAAAATCTGATAATATACAAATACCCGCTTATAATGGACAATATAAAATACACTTTATGGAGAAGGAAAATTAAGTATTGTTATATTTTTTATAATATATATTAATTTATATAAATTTATTTAAAATTAATAAAAAAAAAATAATTTTTGAAGGAATTTTAATGTCCGTGAAGAATAAATAATTTATAAGGTATTTGTAGTGTTTAAAAACTGTGTTTAAAGATATAAGGAGACGGTATTATTGTCAATTAAGGAAAATTTAAGTAAGATTGAAGGAGATTTAAGAGAAAATGATGTTATTTTAGTAGCAGTTTCAAAAACAAAATCTATTGAAGATATACAAAAAGTCTACGATTTAGGTATTAGAGACTTTGGAGAAAATAAAGTTCAGGAATTTATAAATAAAGAACCTAATTTGCCTAAAGATATAAGATGGCATTTTATAGGTCATCTTCAAAGAAATAAAGTAAAATATATAGTAGGTAAAGTAGAACTTATCCATTCTCTAGATAGTGTAAAACTCCTCCAGGAATTAGAAAAACACTATAAAGCTAAAGATTTGACTGCAAATGTGCTTATTCAAATAAATATAGGACGTGAAGAAAATAAGACAGGCATATATTTAGAAAATTTAGAAGAATTAATAGAAGCCTGTGAGTTATGTACTAATGTTAAAGTTAAAGGTCTTATGTCTGTAATTCCCATAGGAGATGAAAAAAGTTGTAGAAACTATTTTCGAAAAATGAAGTATATTTTTGAGGATCTAAAAAATAAGAAGTTCACAAACATTAGCATGGATATACTATCCATGGGTATGACTCATGATTATGGTGTAGCTGTTGAAGAAGGCTCTACTTTGGTAAGAATTGGGGAAGGTATATTTGGAAAGAGAAATTATAATAATAAATAGGAGGTATTTTTTATGGCTGGCAAGATGATAAACAAAATGATGGGATTCTTAGGGTTAGAAGATGATTTGGAAGAGGATACAGAAGAAGTTGAAGAGGGAAAAAATGCAAAAGATGATTTTACAGATGTAGAGACTATTATGAACTCTAAAAGACAAAATAAAGTTGTAAGTATACATACTACAATATCAGCTAAAGTTAGGATAGTTAAGCCAACTACCTATGAAGAAGCAGCGGATATATGTGATGAACTTAAAAATAGAAAGATTATAGTTATAAATACTACAGGATTAGAAACCAGAATAGCCCAGAGATTGTTGGATTTTATGGGTGGAGCAAGTTATGCATTGGGTGGAGATCTGGAGGAAATAGAAAAGGGAGTATATATACTTTCCCCATCTAGTGTAGAAGTTAGTAGTGATTTAAAAAATGAATTATCTGCAAAAAAAATATTTGGTTGGAAATAATAGTATAAATAAAATAATTGGAGGAAAAAATGATAAGCAATACTTTAGCCGTTGCAATATCTCTTTTATTTAGATTTCTTGAGGCTGCTATTATATTAGATGTAATTTTATCATGGATTATGCCAGGAAGAGGTAATGCTTTTGTGGAACTTTTGCATGTGTTTACAGAGCCTCTTATGAAACCGGGTAGAATGCTTCAAGAAAGAATTATGCCTGGACTTATGATAGATTTTTCACCTATAGTAGCTTTTTTTATGATAGATATAATAAGAGGAATTATATTTACAATAATTGAAGCATTTATGTAATAGCCTATAGAAAAATTTTAAAGGAGAATTATGGACAAAAATACTTTTTTAAGTAAATTTTACTTTTATAATGAAAGTGAAATACTATCTATATATGATAAAATAATTTTAGCAAAAAAAATTCACAAGAATGTATTTACTTCAGAGTTTTATCCTCCGAATCTTTGGAAAACCTTAGAGGATTTTAAAGAGCAAATTGGAATAAATGTATATAGTTATGGCATATTTGAAAATGCAGAAAGGAAGATTTTAGCGTTTTCAGAAAGTGAAGTATCAGATTATCCTATAAGGCTTATGAAGATAAAATGTAACTCCAAATTTGTCAGGCTTCAACATAGAGATTATTTAGGTGCACTTATGGCTTTAGGAATTAAAAGAGGAAAATTTGGAGATTTAATAGTAAAAGAAAATAATGAATGTTATGTAGCTGTTCATGAAGACATAAGTGGTTATATACAGATGAATTTAAACAGTATAGGAAAATGTGGATGTAATACAATCTTTTTAGAGACTAATATAAATCAAATTCCTGACTATGATTTTAAAACTTTTGATATAAATACTTCGTCACTTAGAATTGACTGTTTACTAAGTTCCATGTGCAGAATATCTAGAAGTAAATCAGAAGAGCTTGTGAAACAAGGCAAGGTACTTTTAGATTATTTGCCTATAACTAAAAAAGATAAAGTCATAAATGATTCTGTGTGTGTTATAATTGTCAGAGGTTATGGAAAGTTTAAAATTGTAAAAAAGTTGGGTTATACCAGAAGAGGAGGATGTAAACTTCACATAAAAAAATTTAATTGATTTGAGGTGCTTAGGATGTTGATAACTGCAGGGGAAATAACAAATAAAGAATTTAAGAAAGGGCTCAGAGGCTATAATATAGACGAAGTAGATGAATTTTTGGATAAAATAGCAGAGTCTTATGAAGCCATATGTAAAGAAAATTCTCTTTTAAAGGAAAAACTTCAGCTTATGGAAGATAAAGTGAATCATTATAATAAAATGGAAAATACTATAAAAGGAACTCTTTTATTAGCTCAAAATACCTCTGAACAGGTTAAGGAGAATGCAAAAAGGGAAAGTGAGTGCATGCTGAAAAATGCCAATGAAACTGCCCAGAAAATAATAGATAAGGCCCACAGTGATGTAATTCAAATTAATGATGAATTTGAGAGGTCAAAACAGGAATTTAGTAAATTCAGAACTAAGTTTAGAAGTTTTGTTAAAACTCAATTGGAAATGTTTGATGATATGGAAAAGGATTTTGTAAAAAACTACAATATAGGATATGAGATGGATGAGATCCCTGAAAAGGATATTGAGGTAAAGAGCATAGAAAAAGTGGAACCAAAGGGTATTGAATTCTCTCCATCTTTAAAGGAAAGTAATTTAAATAAGGAAGAATACGTAGATAATATAAATAAAGATGATGTAGATAAGTATGATACTAAAGAAATAAGTAAGATTGAAGATGAAATTTTTACAGAAGAAGATGAATTGGAAGAAATTAAGAATTTTTTTGTAAAAGGATAAAAAAAAGGCCACTCTGAAATTAGAGTGACTTTTTTTATATCAAGTTTTTCTTAGATTCAAGTGGAGTTTACTATAGTAAATACCCCTTTTCCATCTGAATCTAAAAAGAACTTATCCCTACCATATGTGTAAAAGTTGACAATTTACAATAAGTTATATATGCTATTTAATAAGATCGAAAGAGGTGTATTTATATTATGATTATTGGAATTATTGGGGCTATGGATGAAGAACTGAAGATAATATTATCTGAATTGAAACTTCATAAAACTGAATTAAAAGCTAATATGGAGTTTAATTCAGGAAAATTGTATGGTAAAGATATAGTAGTGGTAAGAAGTGGTATAGGGAAAGTAAATGCAGCAGTATGTACTCAAATACTTATAGATGATTTTAAAGTGGATATAATAATAAATGTGGGTATTGCAGGGGGAGTAGCAGAAAATGTATATCCTGGAGATATAGTTATAGCAGATAGTCTGGTACAGCATGATGTTAATGCTGTGGCCTTTGGATATGAAATAGGACAAATACCTAGATTGGATACATATGATTTTAAATGTGATGAAAGACTTGTAAAAAAAGTTAAAAGTACTTGTTCTAAAATGAAAAATAAAAATAGCTTTGTGGGAAGAATAGTTACAGGGGATGAATTTATTTCAAGTTCAGAAAAGGTAAAATATTTATATAAGAAATTCAATGCTCTTGCTTGTGAAATGGAGGGTGGAAGTATTGCTCAAGTAGCTTATTTGAACAATGTACCTTTTGTTATAATAAGATCCATATCTGATAATGCAAATAATGGAGCTAGTATGGAGTATGAAGAATTTGCACCTATTGCTATAAAAAATTCTACAGAAATATTGAAAAATGTAATTAAAAGTTTATAGTAAATGTAAAACAATAAGACTGGAGGTAATTAATGGAGATAGTTATAATACTACTGGGACTTGCTGTAGATAGGCTTACCAAAGTGTGGATTATGCAAAATTTATCTGAAAATTCTTATATAGATGTGGTGAATAATATGGTATCTCTTTTTTATCTGAAGAATAGGGGAGCTGCCTTTGGAATTTTACAAAATAAATTATATTTGCTTACTACAATCACAATAGTTGTAATCATAGGTATGGTATATTATATTTTTAAATTCAGGCCTCAATCAAAAATAATTAAAATAAGTTTTTCACTTATAATAAGTGGAGCTTTGGGTAATCTGATAGATAGAATATTATATAAATATGTAGTTGATTTTATAGCCCTTCATTTTAAAAATATTTACTATTTTCCTATATTTAATATAGCTGATGTTTTAGTGGTAACAGGTACTATAGTATTGGCATTTTGTTTGTTAAAGGAAGAAAAATATGAAAGTTAGAAATTTTTTAGTAAATGATGAAGAAGAAAATTTAAGATTGGATTTATTTATTTGCAAACATGTTCAGGATAAATCTAGATCCTATATTCAAAATTTAATAGAGGATAGGTTAGTGGAAGTAAATGAAAGGGTAAAAAAATCCAATTATAGAACTAAGATAGGAGACAATATTAGGGTCTCTTTACCAGATGCTGTAGAGCTTAACATAAAAGCAGAAAATATAAAACTTGATATACTGTATGAAGATAGTGATGTAGTTGTGGTAAATAAGCCTCAGGGAATGATAGTGCATCCAGCTGCAGGAGTACATACGGGTACTTTGGTAAATGCACTTTTAAATCACTGTAGAGAGGATTTATCAGGTATAAATGGAATTGCAAGGCCGGGGATAGTACATAGAATAGATAAGGATACCTCTGGAATACTTGTTGTTGCCAAGAATGATATATCTCACAATAAATTATCAGAACAACTAAAGGATCATTCTATGACCAGAGAGTATATAGCTTTAGTTGAAGGAATTGTAAAAGAAGAAGAAGGAAGTTTAGATAAGCCTATTGGAAGACATAAAAAAGATAAAATAAAGATGGCAGTGGCAGAAGATGGCAAAAAAGCTATTACCCATTATAAGGTAATTAAAAGATTTAAAGATTACACTTTAGTTAAATGTATACTTGAAACAGGAAGAACGCATCAAATAAGGGTACATATGTGTTACTTAGGACATCCTATTGTAGGAGATCCGGTATACGGCTATAAGAAACAGAAATTTAATTTAAAAGGTCAGTTACTTCATGCCCAAAAGTTAGGTTTTATACATCCTACTACAGGTATGTATATGGAGTTTGAGGTAGAAATACCGGAGCATTTTAAGAGAATAGTAGATATTTTATCCAAAGGTGGCAATTAGTTAATACTCCCATCTTCTTCAAAGTCAGGTATATTAAGCACTTGAGGAAGATGAAGTGTGGTAGTATGCCTTTTAAATTCACCACACTTCATCTTTAAATTTTTAATTTGAGTTTTTTAATTCTGCAGCACTTTGTTCGGGTAGTATTAAATTTAATATTATTCCTATAATAGTTGAAAGTGCAACTCCAGATATTTGTACCGGAGAACCTCCCAAGGTAAAATCTAAAGAAGCTCCCCCTATGCCTATTACTATTATGACAGAAGCCAATATAAGGTTTCTATTTTTGCTAAAATCTATTTTATCCTCTACAAATATTCTAAAACCAGAAGATGCTATTATACCAAAGAGCAATATACTTACTCCGCCTATTACAGGTATGGGCATATTCTCAATAAGAGTGGCCACAGGTCCTATAAAGGATAAAACTATAGCTATTATTGCAGCACCTCCTATAATCCATACACTATATACTTTAGTTATAGCCATAACACCTATGTTTTCTCCGTAAGTTGTGTTTGGAGGTCCTCCTGTAAAACCTGCAAACATTGTGGCTACACCGTCTCCCAGTATAGATCTGTGAAGACCTGGCTCCTTTGTAAAGTCTCTGCCAACTACATTGTTGGTTACGTAGACATGACCTATATGTTCTGCCAGAGTAACGAAGGCAATGGGAGCCATAAGCAGCATGGCATTTATATTAAACCTAGGAAACATAAAAGCAGGTACTTTAAAGAAAGTACTGGATAATATAGAATCTATAGCTTGTTTAGGTATAATACCTAAAACCAGTGAGAGTGTATAACCTACTATCATAGCTACCAGTATAGGTATTACAGCAAGAAAACCCCTAAAATACATACTTCCAATTACTCCTACAGCTAGTGTAACTACTGAGACTGTTATCCAGGCCCACCTTGGAACATTTTGCATTTGATCGTTTACAAAAGATGGATTAAATCCAGCCCAATTTATAGCTGTACCTGCAAGACCTAATCCTATAACTATAACTATAGAACCTACAACTACAGGGGGAAGAGCTCTGTTGAGCCAATTTACACCACAAAGTTTTATTATAATTGCTACAATTATATAAACCAATCCAGAAGCTATTACACCAGAAAGCATAGCTTCCGGTCCATAATTTTTTGAAGCTATAAGTATTGGAGTTATAAAGGCAAAAGAGGAACCTATATATGCAGGAAGCTTGGCTTTAGTACAGAGTATATACAAAAGAGTTCCTACACCACTGCAAAATAAAGCAATGGATGGACTCATACCTGTAAGTATTGGTACAAGTATAGTAGCTCCTACCATGGCAAACAAATGTTGAAAACTCAATGGCAGGGTAATCTTTAAGGGTAGTTTTTCTTCTACGTCTACATAATTTTTCATTTACAAACACTCTCCATTATTTTAAAAACTTTAAACTTCATATATTTTTACTGAATTATATTTATCTATTTCTGAAATTTCTACAGAGACTATTTCATTTCTAGATGTAGGAATATTTTTACCTACATAGTCAGCTCTTATAGGAAGTTCTCTATGACCTCTATCAATTAATACAGCCAGCTGTATTAATTTTGGTCTTCCAGAATGTATTATTGCATCTATTGCAGCCCTTGCAGTCCTTCCAGTATAAATTACATCATCTACTAATATTATCTTTTTATCTTCTACATCTATTGGGTGTGATTCTCTTATGATAGGCTGCTTGGATAATCGGCTTAAGTCATCTCTGTAAAGACTGATATCTACACTTTCCACTTTTAACTTAAGTTTTTCAATTTTATAAATATTTTCTGATAGTCTCTTTGCCAGAGGATATCCCCTTCTCTTTATACCCACAAGTACTATATCTTCTGCACCTTTGTTTTTTTCTATTATTTCATGGGATATTCTAGTCAAAGTTCTGTTTATAGCTTTTTCATCAAGTATAAGTGCTTTTAATTTCAATAATTTCACCTCCTCATATTGTGTTTTAACTAAATAAAAAAGCCCTTCTCCAAACGAGAGGGCATAAAAGTACCTATTTTAATTGCCTTATTGACCTCACGGGATCACTTTAAAGGATATTAAATTTCTAATTAATTATAAGATAGTTTATAGGGGATTGCAAGTTTTTCATGAATTTTTGAATTTTAGTCTATTTGCTCAATAGAAGGTTTCTCAGGGGTTATATATATAGTTTTATTGGAGTAATATATTACCATTCCAGGTTTAGCTCCATTTGGCCTATGCGTATTTCTAACCTCCGTATAATCTACAGCTACTTTTGAAGAATTTCGGGCCTTGCTATAATAGGCAGCAAGACTGGCAGCCTCTTCCAGAGTTTTGTCTGGAACTTTACCAAAATTTTTTACTATTACATGGGAACCCGCAGTATTTTTTGTATGAAACCATAAGTCTCTTTTGTCTGCAAATTTTAAAGTAAGGTAGTCATTTTGTAGGTTGTTTTTACCTACGTATATTTCTATACCGTCACTTGATATAAACTTTGCAGGTTTGAAAGCTTTAGTTTTTTTCTTATTTGTTGATTTTTTAAATTTAATATATCCTGTTTCCATAAGTTCTCTTTTTATTTCTTCAATATGATCATAACTGTCAGAATTTTTTATATTTATAAATACAGAATTTAGGTATTCAATTTCTTCTTTAGCTATTTTTAATTGTTCTTCAGCTGCTTTTTCTGTTTTCTTTAATTTATTATATTTTTTAAAATAGCTTTGAATATTTTCAGAAGGTGTCTTGTTTATATCTAATTTTATGCTCATATATTCTAGTGTATCACTGTAATAATTTTGAACTTTTATATGAGAGTCTCCCTTATGTATATTGTAAATATTTGAGGTAAGTAATTCTCCATGTATTCTGTATATATCTTTATTTTTACAATCTTTTAAATTTTCTATTAAAATTTTAATTTTTTTATTGCAGCGCTCTAAGTTTATATTTATCAACTTTTGCATATCAGAACTTTTGCTATTTAATCTGTCTGCCATATCTTTTTCGTAATAAAAATCATCTATAAGCTTAGATGGAGTGGAATAATGTACTTCTTCATAATCATTTAGATAAGTTAATTTACTACAGTAGAAGTCTTTCATTTTTCCATCTTTAGTATAATAGACAAAATAAAACTCATTATTTTTAAACTGAGAAAAGATTTTGTTGCAGAAGCTATGTAAGACAGTTATAGTTGATTCTTTAAAAATATCTAGTTGAGATAATTTTAATTCAGATAGCATATGATATAATTCTTTCGAAAAAGAAGTACTTACACCTGTAAATATTTTAGAAAAAGATTTATTATCCAGGAATTTCATGTTTTGCACTACATGTTTGAATTCTTCTCTTTTACAGCAAAAAGGATTTAATTTATTAGAAATAGGTGGAAAAATATATTTAATTCCAGGAAATAAGGATCTGATAGAATTAATTTCAGGTGTTATATGTTTTATACTATCCATAATCATAGTGTCTTTTTTACGAATTAAAGTTATATTACTGTGTTTTCCCATTATTTCTACAACTAAAGTATATATGTTGTCAAAACCTAATTCATTCAAACTTTGAAAGTCTAGGAATATTACCCTATCTGTATCCAATTGAGATATGTTAATTAATTTTGATGAATTCAAATATTTTCTTAAAATCATACAAAACATAGGAGGCTGCATTGGATTTTTTTTATTTTTATATGTAAGGTGTATTTTAGGATATATTGAACTGGAACTTATCAATAATTTATGGACTGTTTTTTCATTTCTAACAGTTAATGTTATTTCATCTTTTTCAGGTTGATTGACCTTTTCAACCTTTCCTCCTAGTAACTTTAATTTTAATTCTTGTAAAATGCTATGTATAAAAATACCATCTAAGGCCATATTGTTCATCCTCTCATATAGTTGTATATCTAATTGATTATATCATTTTAAATTTTTAAAATAAAGTTACAAAATTATTGTTGATAAAAGGTTAATACAGTAGTAAACTTAATTTGAAATATTTAGTGTATTTTTATAGGAGGGTGAAATCTTAGAATGAAATTTACTAAAATGCATGGAACAGGAAATGACTTTATAGTCATTGACGATAGAGAAAATAGATTTTTAGGAAAAGAAGAAGAGCTTGGTTTAAGGCTTTGTAATAGACATTTTAGTATAGGGGCAGATGGAATATTAATAGTAAGAAATAGTAATATTGCGCCTATTAAAATGGTAATAATAAATTCAGATGGTTCTTATGCCTCTATGTGTGGAAATGGGATAAGATGTTTTGCAAAATATGTATGGGAGGAGAATTTAGTAAAGGATACGGCTTTAAAAATTGAAACAGGAGATGGAATAAAAGAGGCTTTTTTAACTATAAAAAATGGGAAAGTAGAAGAAGTTACCATTGATATGGGAATACCTTCTTTTGTTCCAGAAAAAGTACCTGTTGAATTTAAAGAAGAAGTTATAGAAAAAGAAGTAGAAATTAAAGGTAAAAGGTATATTATAACTACTTTATTTATGGGAGTTCCTCATACAGTTATATTTGGTAAGCTTAAAGATTATGATGTAGCTGAGGGAAAATACATTGAAAAGTACCCTATATTTACTCAGGGAACCAATGTTAATTTTTGTGAAATTGTAAACAAGAAAGAGGTGAAAGTAAAAACTTGGGAGAGAGGTGCTGGACCTACTTTAGCTTGTGGCACAGGAAGTTGTGCATGTGTTGTAGCTGCACATAAAATAGGACTTACAGAAGAAAAAGTTAAAGTTACAGTTCCAGGAGGAATACTTTTAATAGAAATAAAAAAGAATAATAATGTATTCATGACAGGGGCGGCAGTAGTTTGTTTTAAAGGGGAATATGATATTTAATGCAATATTTAAAAAAAATCATACTTTTTATGGTACTGCTTGTTATGAATGTTACTTTAACCGGATGTGGCAATAAAAATGAAGATAAAATTGAGAAAGTAGAAATATCTAATTATTCTAATACCATTATAATTGAAAGCAATGAAAATAAAAAAAAGGTGTACAATGTTGATAATTATCAATTATATGAGAATGGAACAATTGATGATGTAACACAGATAGTATATGATAAAGAAAAATCTGTTTATGTGTATTTAGTTAATATGGATAAGAGAGGACAATCTAGTAATAATAAAATAGTAATAATAGATAAGGGAATAAAAAGTGAAATTAAGGATTTTTTTTCTGCTATGGATATAAAATTAAACTCTTCTGGAGATAAAATTGCCTATAGAACCTTTAAAAGTAATTCCCCAGATAGTGCGCAGGGAATGAAAATATATGATTTAAAAAGTAAAAAATATTTGAAACTTAACTCTGAGGTATTAGTTTCAGGTAATCTATATACATGGCTTGATGATCACAGAATAATTTATTACGGCAGTGTAGAGAATAAAAAAAATTCTGATAAGATATACATGTATGATTTCAATACCTCTAAGGAAGAAGTTTATTTAGAAGATACTAAAGGATATTGTATTTATTTCACCTCTTTAGGAAATAATTTGTTATTTCTGTCAAGAGTAGGAGAGGGTTTATATTTATACTATTATGAAGATAAAAGTAAGGAATTCAAACTTTTAAGTGATAATTTTAGAGAAATATATAAATCCTTGTCAGATGAAGGAAATGGGACTATATTCTTTTTTGCCAGCATGGGGGAAAAGGATACTGCACTTTATAAATTTACACCCAATAATAATGAATTAAAAAGAATTACATATGATTTTCCAAAAAATATTAAAACTTCTTCAGAAATGTCTAGAGATGAAGAAGGTAATGTGTATTTTATAGGTTTTCAAAATGAAGAAAGCAGTGAAGAGATATTCATGTATAATATATATGAAAAATCCATAAATATTATATCGGATCATGAAGGAAATTATAATATCTATGGGAATAAGAGTAAAATAAGCTTTAACTAATAATAAAAAGTACTGTAAAAATTTGTTTACTGTACTTTTTATTATTTTTATCCGCATGAGGCAATTAGCTAATACTCCCATCTTCTTCAAAGTGGAAATAAGTATTTTTCATAAGCAAACTCTAACTGAACCTCTGAATTACTTAATTTTAAAATGAATGTTTAAAAAGTTACATACTGGATATAATTTTAGGCATATTAAATTAATAGAAAGTGAGAGGTATAATGTTTTCTGTGGAATTAGAATATATAAATATTGAAGACATTGTTTTAGACACAGAAATAGTTAAAAAAATACCAGAAGAGATAGCCAGAGATAATTGCTTGATAGCTTTAAAAAAAATTAATGAAAAATTTGTGATAGTCATAGGCAAGAAATTGAATTTTCCATTGATAGAACAGTTAAAATTTATATTGGGCAGTGAATTATCATTTTTTAGATCAAATCAAAAGAAAATATATCAGTTAATAAATACTTATTATTGTAGACAAAATTTAGATCATGCCTTAAAAGACATAAAGTTCAATAAAAACATTTCAGAATTGACAGTAAACTTCACATCTTACAGAAATAAATTTCAAAATTCTCCAGTGGTAAAGGCCATTAATTACATAATAGATAAAGCCATAGATGAAAGGGCCAGTGACCTGCATATAGAACCCTTTCAAAGCAGTGTAACTATAAGGATGAGAATAGATGGAATAATAGGAGAGTATATAAAAATTCCTCTAAATGTATACCCACTTTTATGTGCCAGAATAAAAATAATGGCAGATATGAATATCGCAGAAAAGAGAATGCCTCAGGATGGCAAGATAAAGTATGTTAAACAAAAACTAAACTATGATTTAAGAGTTTCTACACTTCCTACTATATATGGAGAAAAAATAGTTATAAGAATCTTATATAAAGATGAAAGTATAAAGCATTTGGATACTCTGGGTTTCTTAAAAGAAGATGAAAAAAAAATAAGAAATATGATTTCTAAAAGCCATGGACTTATTTTAGCTGTAGGTCCTACTGGTTCTGGAAAATCTACAACTTTATATTCTATACTAAATACTATAAATAAATATGAAAAGAATATAGTCAGCATAGAAGATCCTGTGGAATATACTGTAGACAATGTAAATCAGGTAAATGTAAACAGTAAAATAGGACTGGATTTTGCACAGGGACTTAGAAGTATATTGAGGCAGGATCCAGATATAATAATGCTTGGAGAGATACGAGATGAAGAAACAGCACATATAGCTATAAGGGCGGCAGTAACAGGGCATTTAGTTATGAGCACACTTCATACAAATGATGCCTTTGAATCCATAGTAAGACTCAAGGATATGGGAATAGCGGGATATTTTATTGAAGATGCATTAATAGGAATAATATCCCAGAGATTAGTTAGAAAAATATGTCCCCATTGTAAGACTAAATATGTGCCTTCATCTAGAGAAGTTAAAGAATTGAATTTACTTTCTACTGATGTATTGTATAGGGGAGAAGGGTGCATAAAATGCAATTATGTGGGATATAAGGGAAGAACGGTGATCTATGAAATAGTTCATAGTAGTGATATTGAAAAAGGATGTTTAAAAAGTAATATTTCTAATATTGAAGAGAAGGTTAGAAAATCAAATATAGTTTCACTTAGACAGAATTGTATACAACTTATTAGATCAGGGATTACCACCTATGAAGAATTTCTGAGGATAAGTTTTTAGTGAAAGTAGGTGATAAAATATAATAAAATATTGGGCACTTAACAAAAATGGGAAAAAAATCAACGGATATTGTGAAGAATATAATTTTAACAAATTAAAGTATGATTTAAGAGAAAAAGATTACTTTATATATAAGCAAGCTTTTGTGAAAAAATATAGAGAATTTTTATTAAAAAGAACCAACATATTGGATATAAGCATTTTATGCAGTCAATTAAGTCTTATGCTAAATACAGGGATACCTTTATTTAAGGCATTTGAAATTTTAGAAATTCAACATAGTAAAAGCAGGCTTAAATTGGCTTTAAAGGCTGTGAAAGAAGATGTTATAAAGGGAAACAGTGTACATGAAAGTATGAAGAAAGTTAAGAATATATTTCCACAATTTATGATTGAGATGATTAAAATTGGAGAAGAATCAGGGAGATTAGAGGAAATATTAAAAAAACTGTCATTATATTATGAAAAACAATATAATATAATGTCTGCTGTAAAGAGTGCCCTTGCATATCCTCTGTTAATTTTAATAACGAGTATGATTATAATGATATTTTTAATGACTAAAATAATACCCCAATTTGTGGATATTATAGTGGCTGGAGGGGGTGAAGTACCTCTTTTAACTAAAATAGTCATATATAGTTGTGAATTTTTAAGACATCATTATGTAAAAATATGTATGGCATCCATTTTAATAGTGGTTTTATTATATAAGCTTAATAAAAATGACAGAGTAAAAAAAATTTTAGAAAATATTAAAATAAAAGCTCCTTATTTAGGGAAAATATACATGAGTTTAATTATTTTTAAAATATGTTCTTCCATGTCCATACTTATGAAATCAGGAATAAATATAGTTAAAGCTTTGAGAATTACAGGAGAATTATTAGAAAGTAGAATTTTAGCTAAAAAAGTAGAAAATTGTGTAATATGTATGGAGCAGGGAGAAGGTATATATAATGCTTTAAGTAGATTGCAGATAAATGACAGAATATTTTTATCTCTCATTAAAACAGGTGAGACAACAGGTGAAATGGAAGAAATATTTTGTAAGCTTGAAGAGTTGTTTGAAAACGATATAAATAGGTGTTTTAAAAAATTAACTAAGGTTATAGAACCTGTTATAATAATATTTTTATCTTTATTTGTAGGAATATTTGTTATGGCGGCTCTTATGCCGATTTTTAGTATAATGGATGCTACTTTGTAATACATATTTATCGTTGAAAGGGAGAAGAGGTGAAATATGAGAAGAACAAATATATTTAAGAATCAGAAAAAAAGAGGATTTACCCTTATAGAACTTATGTTGGTGGTGGCAATAATCTTAATTCTTTTAGGGTTTTTGATTCCTAAATTTTCATCATACCAAAATAAGGTAAAGACTACTAAAGCAATAAATACAGCTAAACAGATTCACACAGCTGCTATGGCTAGTTATGGAGATAATGAGGGAAATTTCAATGGAGAAGATGTTAAAAATTATATATCGGAACTTACTTCTGCAGAAAACCTACAGGTTGAAGAGAATTTAAGTGATACTCAGTTTATAACAATAAATTATGAAAGTGATAAAAATACATATACATTAGAAATAAATGCAGAAGAAAATTCCTGTATAGTGAAGGATGGAGAAAAGCAAATATATCCTAAGTAGATGAAATTTGTACCAAGGAGATAACTTATGATGCTTGAGATTAAGTCAAAAGGATTTACCCTTATAGAATTGATTTTAGTAATAGGTTTATTTTCCATGCTTTTAAGTTTTAGTTTAATTAATATGGGGGCTTTTAGTAGTATAAAAAATAAAATAGATGTTGATTTAACTGGTAATAGGATTGTAAATTTTATAAATAATTCTAAGCTTTATTGTAGGGATAAAGGCAAACAAGGTGGATACATTTATTTTAATGTGAGAGACGGAAATATAACTTTTAATAGTGGTTTGACGGAAATATCTAAAATGGAATTACCAGAAGGGTTTACTTTAAATCAGGTAAGTGATGACAATAAAATAAAAATAGATAGTAGGGGTATCACCGCAGATGCCTGCAGTATAAAATTTAAAGATAGAAAAGGAGAATTGCATTGTCTTACCATGTGTGTTGGAACAGCTTACGTGGAATTCAAATATTAAATTATATTATAGGTAAAGTTATTAAAGGGAATGTTCTAAAAAAAGATAGAATATTAGTAAAAAAAGGATTTACTTTAATTGAAGTGTTATGCAGTATAACAGTTTTTTCAATATTGTTCATGACAGCTATTTCTATACAATTAAATTCTTTTAAAGTAAAAAAGTATAATAAAGATTTATATAATTCTATTTTAATTATGGAATATGTTAAAAATAATATTATTTACAATTGTAGTTATGATGAAATTCTATATTTAAATAATATGAATAAAAAATATATAAACTGTAATGATTTAAATTTTGAGAGTATCAAGGATGACAATTTAGTTGATTTGTTCTCAGATGTGATACCCGGAAAAGAGCCTTACATTGTTTTGGATGTATCTGGAAAAGAAGTTTTAAAGGTAAATTTGCAATTTTATGAGAATATGTATGGCAGTATAAAAGTTCAGGAGTGTGAGTTCTATAAAGGAAACTACAAAAAATAAAACAAAGATTAAAAAGGGTTTTACAATTATAGAAATGGTTATAGTTATATCATTAACAGGCATATTAATTAATCTACCAATAATTGCAATATCAAAATATATGAAATTACATAGAGAAGAAATGAATTATAGTAGGGAAAATTTTTATGTAAATGAGGCATTTATTATAATTGAAAATGAAATGAAAAATGCAAAATATGTAGATATAAAAGACAATATGATAATTTTAAGAAGATATGATAATAAAGGGTATGATTATATAAGACAAAATAAAGGCACTGCGATTGTAATTTCTTATGGAGCCATTAACTCATCTAATGTAAATAACATATTAAAGGATATAAAAGATTTTAAGTTAGAAAGACGTGAAAAAATATTTTATATATCTATAAAGATGAAAAGAGGTGATCTTTATAGGAGATGTTTTGCAATAGAAAGGGAAAAGTTAAGAAAGGATTCATATTAGTATATGTGCTGTTTGTAGGATGTATTTGTATTCTTATTTCACTTGGATGTTATAGTATGGAGATGTATATTAGATCTAATGGAGTAGAGAGATATAAACAAATTTTTAAAGTTAATGCAGCTGAAAAATATAAGGAATATCTTCTAACTGAATTAAATCAGTATATATGTGACACCATATTATGTGAAACAACAAATGTGAAAGAATATATGAATTCTTTAGATAATTTTAAAATATATTTTGAGGAATCCTATATTTATTATGATGGAAATATAGATTGCTTCATTATTAAATATATAATTAATGGGGATTTTTACAAACAGGAAATTTTTGAATATGAAATAAAAGGTAAAGATGTGGCATTTAGTTGTGTAGACTATTCCTTTGTGGAAGGAGATTAAAAAATGTGGCAAAAAGCATTTTTAGAAGTAGGTAGAAAAAACATAATTTATAGAGAAATATGTAAAAAAAATTTTTTTATAAATTTATTTAGTAGAAGTAAGAAAAAAATTATTTTTTCAAATAAACTTCAGGACATTAAAGTTAATTTAAAAAATAAAAAATTGTATATATTAGTTCATGGGGAAGAGATATATATAACATACATGGATTTGCCTAAAATGAAAAGTGAAAATCTTTACAGGGTTGTAAAAAATGAATTGGAAAGTAGATTTAAAAATATAGATAATATAATGTTTTCATATGAAATAGTTAAGCGTGGTAAGCACAGTTTAGGATTGATTGTTTTCTGTATGAATTGGAGTAATATGAATATAGCAAAAGTATGTAATGATAAAGGAGGTAACATTAAAGAAATAATGCCTATTCAATTTTACGTTTGGTCAACTTATAAAAATAAATTAGGAAAGGAAAATTATATATTTACTTTAATTAAAGAGGATACTTTATATCTTATGGCTTGTGAAGGAGATAAGATTATATTTAATAATGTATTTAAAAATATAATTGTTAAAGAAGAATTTTTAGGAGTTTTGGAACAGTTTAAATTTAAGTTAAACATCCTGGTTCCAAAAATTAAATTTTCTACTATAGTATTTGTAGATTTTTTATATAAAGACATAATAGAAACTCTATGTAAAAGCTATACTTGCAAAGATTTGGGGAATTTTAGTATTTGATAATATATAGATATAAGTTCTATTAATATACACTAAAATTTAAATATGTCTGAATTCAAGAGAGGTAATTTTAATTATGAAAAACCTATATTTTTTACCATACTGGTATATACAAAATAGAGAAAATAAAAAAAATAAAAATCTCAAATTTTTTATTTTAATAATTTTAATTTTTACTATTATATTGTTCAATATATATTCAATAAATAAAGATAAGCTTAGTAGTATAGAAAATAAATTGAAGGATTATGCATCCATGCAAAAATCACAGTATAGTAGAGATAATACTATTAAAAGTTTTATGGATTTTTATGATTATATACATAAAGAAAGAAATTTTAAAAGCATAAATATTGAAAATAGGAATATAGAAATTGATATAGTGGGGAAGGAACAAGAGTGTTTTTCTTTAATTAAAGACATTGAAAATTCCAGTAAATTTATGGTAAAAAATTTTAACTTTTTAGGAAATGAAAAGGAAGAAAATGAAATATGGAAAATAAATTTACTTTTAAAGTAATTTTATTTAAATTAAGGTGGAATATTAATGATGAATAAGGCAAATAATTTATATAGAGTTATTATAATATTTTTAATTTTTATAAGTGTTATACTTTTAGTAAAAAACTATAGGGTTGTTTCTCTTATAAAATACCAAAATAATAAGCTTCAATTATTAGAAAAAAAAGAAATAAAAAAGAACTGTAAAATAAGTTATTCGGAAGTTTTAATCAAATTAAATGATATAGAAAATCTTAATATATTAAACTTTACAAATTCTAATAGTGAAAATTTGTCTCTTCAAGCTGAAATAATAGGAGATAAAAATAAAGTGAAGGGTATTTTAACACAAATTAAAAATATTGATAATTTCTATAGTATATCAAGTATTAAAATTCAACAGGGGGAAGTAGATAATATAAAAGTAGCACTAGATATTAAATTTAAAAAAAATAATTAATATTTTTTAATTTACAGGTAATATATATTATATGGCATACTACTGAATAAATACATTTAAATATCCTTATAATATATTTGCAAATAATCATTACTTTTGATAAAATAACATTGTTTAGGGTATATTGTAAGCTGTTTATTGCAATTTTTAATATAATTTGTAGTATGTAGGTTGTTGTATTATTTATAATTTGGCAAATATTAGTTTTAAATTTTTAGGGGAGTAATAAAAGTCCCATAGTTAAAGGTTTAATATGTATAAAAATGTTATTCCCTGTTAAAGAAAAAGGGGGTAATTTAAGTGTTCAAAAAAAGAATTAATAAATTAAGAAAAGCCATGGATAAAAAGGGTATTGATGGGGTTTTACTCATAAGTGATGCAAATAGAAATTATTTGAGTGGATTCACAGGAAATGAAAGTTTCTCTGTTATAACTTCTGATAAAGCTTTTTTTATAACTGATTCAAGATTTACAGAACAAGCTATGCAGCAGGTTAAAGATTACGAGATATTGGAATATGGTAGAGGCATTTCATTTATAGATTTTTTAAAGGATTTATTAAATAAAATAAATATTAGAAGGATAGGATTTGAGGGAAATATACTTTCCTACAACCAATATATACTTTACACTAATAAATTACAGTGTGAATTTGTTCCTATGGATGGAATTGTAGAAAAGTTGAGGGCGGTAAAAGATGAATTTGAAATAAAATCAATACAAAATGCAGCCAGAATTTCAGACAAAGCTTTTGAACATATAATAAAATTTATAAAGTGTGGTATGACAGAGAGGGAAATAGGTTTAGAGTTAGAATTTTATATGAAAAAATTAGGAGCTAAAGAGTTGTCTTTTCCATCTATAGTTGCGTCTGGAATAAGATCCAGTCTCCCACATGGGGAAGCAACAGATAAAATTATAAATAAAGGCGAGTTTTTGACATTAGACTTTGGATGCATATTTGATGAGTACTGTTCTGATATGACAAGAACGGTTGTAATAGGCGAGCCAACGCAAAAAATGTTAAAAATATACAATGCTGTGCTGGAAGCTCAACAATTGGCTTTAAAGGAATATAAGCCTGGAACACCTGCAGCAGATGTAGACAGCATAGCCAGGGGCCATATAGAAAGAGAAGGTTATGGAAAGTATTTTGGCCACGGCCTAGGACATGGAGTGGGAAGACAGATTCATGAAGCACCTACCATATCATTTAAGAATAAGGGTAAGTTAGAAGTAGGTATGGTGGTTACAGATGAACCAGGAATATATATACCAGATTTTGGAGGAGTTAGAATAGAAGATCTATTAGTAGTTACAGAAGAAGGAGGAAAGGTTCTATCAAAATCCTCAAAAGAGTTAATATGTATAGGGTAATTATATAATATAATATTATATTATTATAATAGATCATAAAACCAGATAAAAATTGAAAAGGTCGAATAAGAATAAGAAAGGGGTTAAAGCCGTTGTATCAACATTTTATATGTTGATTGTGTAGGGTGATGTACATCCGAATTTATGTCCTTGGAGTGTAAGACCAGACCGAAATTAGCTAATTGCGAAATCGATGCATTATGAAGGGGAAAGTAAACTTAAAATTCATATAATCTAAGTTTACATAACGGCATGGATATAATGATATCAGCAGGAGATTTAAGAAAAGGAACTACTTTTGAACAAGATGGACAAGTGTATACAGTAGTAGACTTTCTTCATGTAAAACCAGGTAAAGGAGCAGCATTTGTAAGAACAAAACTTAGGAATGTTATAACGGGATCAGTTACTGATACTACTTTTAATCCCAGTGCTAAGTTACAAGAAGCAGTTATAGAAAGAAAGGAAATGCAATATTTGTATTCAGATGGTGAGTTGTATTATTTTATGGATCAAGAAACTTTTGAGCAAATTCCATTAGAATATGCAAAAGTGCAGGAGGCAATAAAATTTTTAAAAGAGAACATGTTTGCTATAATAAAATTTTATAAGGGAGAGGCATTTTCTGTGGAAGCTCCAAATTTTGTTGAACTTCAGGTAACCCATACGGAACCAGGAGTTAAGGGAAATACTGCTACCAATGTGTTAAAGCCAGCTACCCTTGAAACAGGAGCAGTTGTATCAGTACCTATATTTGTAAATCAAGGAGAAACTATAAGAGTTGATACAAGAAGTGGAGAATATATGGAAAGAGTTTAGGAAATACTAATGGCAAAATAAATTTAAGGGTGTGGTATCGTGCATTCTATTATATCTAAAGTATCTTATCTTAAGGGTTTAGTAGATGGGTTAAAAATTGATAAAAATACTAATGATGGAAAAGTTATTATAGAAATTGTAGATGTTCTTGAAAATATGGCAGAGGAAATAGAAAACATATCTGAAGACCACAAGAATATGAGGACTTATATAGATTGTATGAATAAGGATCTGGCAGATTTACAAGATAATTTATATGATGATGATTACGAAGCTTATAAAGATGAAGGAGAAAATTTTACAGGAATTCAATGTCCAAATTGTAATGACATGGTGTATGTAGATAAGGATATATTAGAAAGAAGAAAAGAGTTAACATGTCCAAATTGCCATAACAATATATACGTTAAAGATGATAGCGCAAAAGATGAAGGAGAATAGAGTATATTTTAGTATAAAAATCCTGTTAAGGTTTATAGACCTTAACAGGATTTTTTATTTTTTTATTTATGTGGAATAATTCGTGCGAAGTAAAAATAAAAATTAATATAAAAGAAAGGAGATGAAAAATATAGATACTAAAGAAATTTTAAATATTATACCAGAAAGTTTGAAGAGGGCCATAGGGGATTTAATAAAATCTCCTCATTTGCAGGAAATAAGGATAAGGGCAAATAAACCTTTAATAATACAACTGGGTAAAAAAGAAATTGTAGTTCAATATATACCTAAATTGGAAGATTTAAGGGTAATAGTTCAAAGAATGAGTAATTATTCCATTTATGCTTTTGAAGAAGAAATTAAACAGGGATATATAACTATTAGAGGCGGGCATAGAGTTGGCATATGTGGAAGGTGTATTATCGAAAAGAATGAGGTAAAAACTATAAAAGATATTGCATCAATAAATATAAGGATATGTAGAGAGATTATAGGATGTTCTGATTCTATTATGAAGTTCATTTTAAAAAAAGATGAGGTAATAAATACTATAATAATTTCTCCACCTAAATGTGGAAAAACTACCCTTATAAGAGATATTACAAGAAATATTTCTCAAGGAATAAAAAATATGGGACTTACAGGAAAAAAAGTTTGTGTAATAGATGAAAGAAGTGAAATAGGGGCTTGTTTTAATGGAATACCTCAATTAAATGTAGGTATGAGAACGGATATATTAGATGGATGTCCTAAAAGTCAGGGTATAATTATGGTCATTAGAAGCATGTCTCCAGAGGTTATAGTTTGTGATGAAATTGGAACTTATAAGGATATGGATAGCATTTTAACTGCTTTGAACTCAGGGGTAAGTTTAATTACTTCTATTCATGGTTATGGAACAGAAGATTTGTACAGTAGGCCTGTTTTTAAGGAAATAGTTGAGAATAAGGTATTTAAAAGGGCAATAGTATTAAGTAATAGAGAGGGTTCTGGTACAGTAGAATATATATATAATTTTTTAGATGATTCAATAATATGGAGGCCATAGAAATGGTGAAATTTTTAGGATGTATTATGATACTGGTTGCGTCTACAGGAATAGGCATTATATATGGAGAAAGTTTTAAAAAGAGAGTGAAACAGCTAAAAGAAATACAAAGATGTATATATCAGCTTCAAAATGAAATTATATACACTCATACACCTCTGCCAGAAGCTATTTTCAATACTGCCTGTAAAAGTGTAAATCCTATTATGGATATTTTTAGAGATATTTCTCATATGCTAGAAAAAAATTGTGTTGATAGTGTGTATGAAGCTTTTAACCATACCTTAAAGGCTAGGGAGGATACTTTGAATTTAAAAAAAGAAGATATAGCTGCCTTGTTAGATCTATCTAGAACTCTTGGGGAATCAGATATAGAGGGACAGAAAAAAATGTTTTCACTAACACTAGAAAATATAAAAAATCAAATAGAAACTTCTCAAATTTTAATGAATAAAAATTTAAAAATGTGCAGAAGTTTAGGTTTTTCATTAGGAGCTGTAATAGTGATAATTTTAATTTAGATAATTTAATAGTTCTTGGATTGTTAATGGGAAGGAAAAGGGGAGATAATCAAATGATGGACATAAGTTTAATTTTTAAGATAGCGGGGGTAGGCATAATTGTTGTCCTTATAGATAAAGTTTTAGAAGCCAGTGGTAAAGGAGATTATGCAGTGCTAACCAATTTAGCAGGAATTTTAATTGTACTTATGATGGTAATAAACTTGATAAATAAATTATTCAATACAGTTAGAACTATGTTCCAACTTTAGGAGAAAATTATGGAGATAATTAAAATAGTAGCATTTGCATTTGTTGCATTATTTATGGTATTGCTGTTTAAAAATGAAAGAGATGATATAGCAGTTTATATAAGCATAGTTTCTGGAGTTATGATATTTTTGTTTATGGTAACAAAGATAACGGCCATACTGCAATTTATACAGCAATTAGCAGCTAAGGCAAATATAAATTTTATTTATTTAACCACTGTATTTAAAATACTTGCTATTGCATATTTGGCTTCTTTTTGCAATGAAATATGTAGAGATGCGGGACAGGGTAATTTAGGAGCAAAAGTTGAATTTGCAGGTAAAATTTTAATTTTGGTACTTGCAATTCCTATACTTATGGCTGTATTGCAGTCAATTTTAAAGATTATGTAGGTGTTAATTATGAAAAATAGTGTATTGGTATTAGCTATAGTTTTATTGATATGTTTTAATGTACAAGCTTTTGATACAAACACTGCAGAAACAAGTACGCAAAGTAAAATTAATGTGGAAAATACGCAAGGAGATACTACAAAGAACAAGGAAAATGAAAGTGATCAGGAGCAGATAAATCAATTTTATGAATATATGACAAATATGAAGACGGAGAATGAGATATTAAATGATATAGATGTAAAAACCTATATAAAAAATTTTTTGAAAAGTGGAGAAGGGGGTATATCATTTAAAAAAATTTTAAGTGCGGTAATGTCTTATGGAATAAAAGAAGTGAAAGCATCTTTAAAATTATTAATGCTTTTAGTAATCATATCAATTATATGTACTCTTCTTACTAATTTACAAAGAGCTTTTAGCAGTGAACAATTATCTAATATAGCATATTTCGCCTGTTATTCACTTATTATTATAATAATGGCGAAAAGTTTTTATATAGGTGTGGATATAGCTAAATCTGCTATAAACCAAATGACAAGTTTTATGGTAGCTTTGATACCCGTACTTGTAACTTTAGTAGCTTCTGTAGGAGGTTTTGTGGAGGCCACAGTTATGGATCCCATTATAATAGGGGCTATAACTATAAGTGCAAATTTATTTATGTATATTATAATTCCTGTAATATCCATGTCCTTTGTATTGCAGTTTGTAAATAATTTATCTTCCGAATATAAAATAGACAAACTAACCAAGCTTTTAAATCAAGGGGCATTATGGACCCAAGGGATTATAATGACTATATTTATAGGGATAATAACTATAAGGGGAATTACTTCAAAGACCATTGATCAAGTTACAGCGAAAACAGCTAAATTTGCAGTAGACAATTTTGTACCTATAGTAGGCAAGAGTCTGTCAGATGCTATATCTACCGTAGCTGGATATTCCATATTATTAAAAAATGCATTGAGTAGTTTAGGGCTTATAGTAATTATAGCAATGCTTTTATTTCCTATAATCAAATTAATAATTATGATAGTTTTGTATAAATTGACAGCAGCCCTTATAGAACCTATAAGTGATGGAAGATTGGTGAATTGTATAAATTCTGCTGGAGATTCTCTTATACTTATAATGTCTTGTTTAATATGTGTGTCTATAATGTTCTTTATAATGGTATCAATTGTAGCTTCAGCTGGAAAAGTTATGATATGAAAGGGGTGAAATATTATGATTGAATCCCTGAGACAGTGGCTAATAGGCATATGTACAGCTGTATTTTTCATTACTGCCATAGAGATGCTTTTACCCGATAATAGTATGAAAAAATATTGTAAATTTGTATTGGGGCTTATATTGATTACAGTGTTTATCAATCCATTGATAAAGATATTTAATAAAGATTTTGATATGAATAGCTATACTGCAAAAGCTATAGAGAGTTTCGAAAGGGATATTAACAGTGAAAAATCTGTAAAAGATTTTAATGAATATAAGGAAAAAAGTGAAGCGGACACCATAGAAGCCTTTGAAAATAATCTTCAGTTAAGCTGTGAAAAAATTTTAAAGGAAAAATATCCAGATGGAAATTATGGGGTAACGGTAGAGGCTGCCTATGATGAGGAAAACAATACCGTATATATAAAAAATGTGAATGTAGAAACTCAAAAAGGTAGTGTTGGAAAGGTGAAAAAAGTAGATGTGAGTGGTAAAACTGCTTCTGTAAGTAATTTTAATGAGAAATGTGATGAGATAAAGAGCTACTTAAGCAAGGAATTAAATGTATCGGAAGATGTGATACATGTAAATTCTTGATGAGGAGGGGTAATTTTGAATTTTAAAAAATGGCTTAGAGAACTTCTTAAAAAAGGTAATAAAAAAAATTCTAATGATAAAAAAAATATTATGAATTTGGCCATAGTATTTTTAATAGGATTGCTCATAATTATAACTATAAATTTTTTTAGTGGTTACAGTGAAAATACATATAGTAATTTAAATAGTAATAAAAGTAATAGCACAGATGAGACTAAAGAGGATACCACTGAAGAATCCACCTCCACAGATGAAAATAGCTCCCGCGATTATGAAGAATCAATACAAAAAAATTTAAAGAATACTTTAGAACAAATAGAAGGGGTAGGTAGAGTAGAGGTTATGATTAGTTTCGAAAGCGGAGAGGAACATGTGCCAGCAGTAAATGTAAATGATACAACTAATACCACAGAAGAGAAGGATAATGAAGGAGGAACAAGAAATACTACTGAAAAAAATAATGGAAGTACGGTAGTCATTACAAATGATGGCAGTAAATCAGAACCACTTATAGTAAAAACGTATAATCCAAAAGTCTTAGGGGTGTGTGTTGTAGCTGAAGGAGCTGAGAATAAAATAACTGAACTTAGAATATCAAAGGCTATAATTAATTTATTTGGGTTATCTGAAGATAAAGTAAATGTATATCCTATGAAAAAGTAGTATATAAGTCTACCTTTAAGCATATAATTTTTTAGAGTTAGGTATCTGATGATAAATAACAAATTAAATATGCCTTATATAGAGGGGGAATTAAAATGAATAAAAAGCAGGCAGTTATAATTGTAACTCTTTTAGCGTTAATAGTTTGTGTGGGAGTAGTTGCTACAAAACTCAATAGCCCTATAAATTATGTAAATGGTCTGGATAATAATGGAACTAGCAACAGTACGGTATCATCCAACAGCACTAAAAGTAAGAGTACGGATTCCAATACCACACAATCTAAAGATAGTGAGTCTCAATTTTTCGAGGAAACAAGACTTACAAGAGATCAAAAAAATGCAGAGACTCTTCAGACTTTGAAAAATTTTATAGATGACCAAAATGTATCCCAAGATAATCGTGCAGATGCTGAAAAAAAATATACTGCTTTGGCTATGAATGCAAATTATGAAATGAAGATAGAAAGTACTTTAAAAAGCAAAGGGTATGAGGATGCTATATGTTCTATAGAAAATGATAAGGTTAGAATAATAGTTAAGAATAAAGAAAAATTAACAGATAAAAATACACGGGAAATAAAAGATGTAGTTATGAGTATTTCTAAATTACAGGATGTAGAGATTGAAGTTAAAGAAAATTAAAGTTTTAAGATTAAATGCAGTAAAGATAATTACATAATAGATATAACATATGTAAAAATAATAATAAGTAAATTAATTGTAAAAGAAAAACTCATTTGATATAATATATCTAATGTTAATCTTTCCATGATGTGAAATCTAGGAGGTGCAGTTATGGAAGAAAATATGAATAATGAAGTTAACATGGGTATTGTAAAAATATCTGATGAAGTTGTAGGTGTAATTGCAGGGCTTGCCACTACAGAGATAGATGGAATAGTTGGAATGAGTGCCAGTCTTGTAGGAGGAATTACACAAATACTTACGGGTAAAAAGAATTTATCCAAGGGTGTCAAAGTAAGTGTGGGGGAAAATAATGCAGCTATAGATTTATATGTGGTAGTAGAATATGGAGTGAGAATTCCTGATGTAGCTTTAAAGGTTCAACGAAATGTAAAAAGAGCAGTAGAATCTATAACGGGATTGGAAGTTTCAGCTATAAATATACATGTTCAAGATGTTATGATTTCTAAGGTAGAAGAAAATGATGATATTGTGGAAGAGTAAAATACTAACACCCTCTATATTAAGAGGGTGTTTATGTTTAATATATGTATTAAATATGCTGAAGTTATGTATAAATATATAACACTTGAACTAGTATATTAGTTTAAGTATAATTATATCTGAAATGACAATAATTATTTTTAAAAGAGTGTATATCCAGGCGGGAGGAAAAGATGAATAGAAAAAAGACTAGAGAATTGACCATGAAATTATTATTTCAAATGGCTATAAATAAAGAAAAAGCTGATGTTATTATATCAAATTTAAAAGAAAATATTGAAATGGAACAAATGAGTCATACAAATAGTACATCACAGATTTATGGAGAAAATGTTGGAGATTTAAAAAGCATAGATATAGATTATGTAATAAGAGTGTTAAAGGGAATAGAGAAAAATGAAGATGTGATAAATATGGAGATTGAAAAGTATTTGAGAAATTGGAAATTAAATAGATTATCTAAAGTAGACTCTGCAATTTTAAAAATTTGTACATATGAATTTTTATACGAAGATGGCATACCTGAAAAAGTGTCTATAAATGAAGCTATAGAATTAGCTAAAAAATATTCATCTGAAAGATCTGCTCCATTTATAAATGGAGTACTTGGAAATATGATAAAAGATGAAAAAATAAAAAAATAGTAATGTATAATAAGACATTTTCAAAGGAATAACTAGTCAGTATATTTACTATGTGCTTACTCGTTATTTGTTCCAAGGCTATCAGTGTTAGAATCCTCAGTTTTCTCAAAAGGGGGGATAAGCACTGCTATACCCCTGGATAAATTCTTCTAAGATTCAGGGGGAGAAAAGCATTCCTTATAGCAAACTCCATCTGAATCTAAGAAGAATTTGATTTTTAGATATTTAATTTAAAATAAAGAGGTAAAGTATGTATATTAAAACATTAACGGTATCTGATATTAACCGTTACATAAAGAAAACATTGGATAATGATTTTATACTTGGTAATTGTTCTGTTAAAGGAGAAGTGTCTAATTTTAAACTTCACAGTAGTGGACATATGTATTTTTCTTTAAAAGATAAGTATAGTAAAATAAACTGCATTATGTTTAAAAGTTCGGTAGAAAATTTAAATTTTATGCCAGAAGATGGTATGAAAGTTATAGTTAAAGGCAGAATATCCCTATATGAAAAAGAAGGGGTATATCAACTTTATTGCAGCAAAATGAAGCCGGATGGAATGGGAGAATTATATCTGGCTTTTGAAAAATTAAAGATAGAGTTAGAGAAAAAAGGATTATTTGATATTTCACATAAGAAAAAGATACCTGTATACGCTAAAAAAATAGGAGTAATTACATCACTTACAGGAGCAGCAGTTAAAGATATAATAAATGTGACCAGGAGAAGAAATAGAAAAGTAGAGCTTTTAATTTATCCTTCACTGGTACAGGGAACAAGTGCTAGTGATGATATTATAAAGGGTATTGAAACTTTCAATTCTATGGAAGATGTGGAACTTATAATTATAGCAAGAGGAGGAGGCTCTATAGAGGAGCTTTGGTGTTTTAATGAGGAAAAATTAGCAAAAGCTATATATAGTTCCGAAAAGCCTATAATAACAGGAGTTGGGCATGAAATTGACTATACCATAGTGGATTTTGTATCTGATATGAGGGCACCTACCCCTTCTGCTGCTGCAGAAATTGGAGTCTTTAGTTTGCAAGAATATCTACAAAAAATACTAAATTATAAAAATACGATTTATAATAATGTTAAGAATACAATAGATGGTAACAAAAGTAAATTGGATTTTATGCAAAAAACCCTAGAAATGAATAATCCTTTAACTTATATAGCAAATGAGTATGAAAATATAGACAAAATCAAAGAGTTTCTAGATTTTAAAATAAAAATAACTATTAATGAAAAAAAAGAAAAACTTGGGAAAACAAATGCACTTCTTTCTGCCCATAATCCATTAAATATTTTGAATAGGGGATATTGTATAATAGAAGATGAGCAGAAAAATCTTATATCTTCCATAGAGGAACTAAATAAAAAATATAAAATTAAGATTATAATGAAAGACGGAACTTCCCAAGTTAGGCTTATTCATTACAAAAAGTGAGGTGATTGCAAGCTCATGCCTAGGAAAGCGGAAACCTATGAAAGTATAATGTTGAAATTGGAAAATATAGTAGCATCTATGGATAGTAGTGAGTTATCTTTGGAAAGTAGCATAAAAAGTTATGAAGAAGGAGTAAAACTCTGCAATAAATTATATAAAATTTTAAATGACGCTGAAGAAAAAATAAAAGTTCTTACTGAAGAGGGAGAAAAAGATTTTAATATTGAATGTTAAAATTATAGAATGGAGAATATATTATGGAAATTAGAGGGGTATTTAAAGTCCTAAGAGAAGAACTAGATATATATTTAAGAGAATATATGCAAGGTAAAGGAAGTTATAATAGAAGAGTATATGATTCCATGGAGTATAGTTTAAATGCAGGCGGTAAGAGAATAAGACCTATGTTGTTTCTCCTAACTTATAAAATGTATAATAAAAATTATATTGAAGTTATGGATATTGCAGCAGCTATAGAAATGATACATACTTATTCCTTAATTCATGATGACCTGCCTGCCATGGATAATGATGATTTAAGAAGAGGAAAACCTACAAATCATAAAGTATTTGGAGAAGCTATTGCAATACTTGGGGGAGATGGCCTTTTAAATGAAGCTATGAATATTATGTTTAGGCATTGCATAGGAAGAGGGGAAAATGCCATAAAAGCCTGTAGTATTATTTCTGAAAGTGCAGGAGTGGAAGGAATGATAGGGGGGCAAACAGTAGATATTTTAAGTGAAAATATTAAAATACCTATAGATAAGCTTTATTATATGCATAGTAGGAAAACAGGCGCCATAATAAAAGCTTCAATAGTTTCTGCAGCAATATATTCATACTGCAGTGAGGAAGAAATAAACAAATTAAAATGTTATGGTGAAAAGTTAGGATTGGCATTTCAAATAAAGGATGATATATTGGATGTATTAGGTGATGCTGCTGTTTTGGGAAAGAGAACAAAAAGCGATTTGAATAATAATAAAACTACCTTTGTAACTGTTTATGGATTGGATAAATGTGACCAAATGTGCAATACAATTACTGAGGAATGTATGGAAATTTTAAATGAAATAGAGGGCGATACCTCTTATTTAAAAGAGTTAACCCTGCTTTTATTAAATAGAAAAAAATAAAGTATTATGAAACAGTAATGTATTTAAGTTCTATTATTATTGTGTAAAAGAGGATAGATAAAATGTTTAATTTATTAGATAATTATAAAGATGTAAATGACATAAAAAAAATGTCTCTGGATGAGAAAAAACAGCTGGCTCTAGAAATTAGAGAATTTTTAATTGAAAACGTATCTAAAACGGGAGGACATCTGGCTTCCAATTTGGGAGTTGTAGAACTTACCTTAAGTTTATTTAGTATTTTTGACTTAAATCATGATAAACTTATATGGGATGTAGGCCATCAAGCTTATGTGCATAAACTCCTTACAGGTAGAAAAGATAAATTTCATACTTTAAGACAATTTGGAGGAATAAGCGGTTTTCCTAAAAGATGTGAAAGTATATATGATTTTTTTGAAACTGGACATAGCAGTACTTCCATATCTGCAGCACTAGGTATGGCTAGGGCAAGAGATTTAAAAGGAGAAAAGCATAATGTGGTGGCAGTTATAGGAGATGGAGCATTAACGGGAGGAATGGCACTGGAGGCATTAAATGATGTGGGTTACAGAAAAACAAAACTTATAATAATATTAAATGATAATCAGATGTCTATAGGAAAAAATGTAGGTGGAGTATCTAGATATTTAAACAAATTGAGAGTAGATCCCAAGTATAATAAATTTAAAGAAGAAGTGGAAAGTACATTAAAAAAAATACCTAATATAGGGAAAGGTATGGCTAAATATCTTGAAAGATTGAAAAATGGAATAAAGAAAATGGTAGTATCAGGGATGTTTTTTGAAGATATAGGAATAAAATATTTAGGCCCTATAGATGGACATAATATAAGGGATCTTACAGAAGTTATGACTGCTGCAAAAAAAGTAAATAATCCAGTTATTATTCATGTAATAACTAAAAAAGGGAAAGGTTATGAATTTGCAGAGAAAAATCCAGGTAAGTTTCATGGAATAGGGCCTTTCAATTGTAATAATGGAGAAATAGCAGCTACTTCTACCAATACATACTCCAAAGCCTTTGGAGATGAAATGGTAAATCTGGCCAGAAAAGATAAAAAAATAGTAGTTATAACTGCGGCAATGAGAGATGGTACCGGACTTCAAAATTTTGCAAAAGAGTTTCCAGAAAGATTTTTTGATGTAGGAATTGCAGAACAGCATGCTGTGACTCTGGCGGGAGGAATGGCAGTGGAGGGATTAAAGCCTGTATTTGCAGTTTATTCTACTTTCCTTCAGAGAGGTTATGATCAGCTGCTTCATGATATATGTATTCAAAAACTGCCAGTAGTTTTTGCTGTGGATAGGGCAGGAATTGTAGGAGATGACGGAGAAACTCATCAAGGTATATTTGATTTATCCTATTTAACTGAAATGCCCAATATGACTATTATGTCACCTAAATGTATACATGAACTTATGTATATGCTTAAGTGGTCATTAAATCAAAATTGTCCTATAGCTATAAGGTATCCACGGGGAGGAGATAATATATATCTTACACCCTTAGAAGATTTTCAATTTGGAAAATGGGAATGTATTTTGAAGGAAGGGAAAATAGCGCTGGTGGCCCAGGGAAGAATGGTGGAACATGCGGTTCTGGCAGCGGAAAAACTTAAGCAAATGGGAATTTCAGTAAGAGTTATAAGTGCCTGTTTCATTAAACCTTTAGATAAAGCAATGCTAGAGCAGCTGGTGGAAGAGAATGTAACTATTATAACTATTGAAGACAATATAATAAGAGGTGGATTGGGCTCTTATATATTAGAATATGTGAATACATTGCATAAAAAAGTAGAGATAATAAACCTAGGATTTAAAGATGAATTTGTGAGGCATGGTAAGCCAAGTATTTTATATAAATTATATGGACTTGACGTAAAAAGTATTGTAGGTGAAGTTCTTAAAGTAGTGAAGTTAAGTGGTATATTTTAAAAGTGACAAAGGAGTTTGTTATGTCAGAACCAAAGGAAAGAATAGATTTACTTTTAGTAGATAAAGGTATTTTTTCTTCAAGAGAGAGGGCAAGGGCCAGTATTATGGCAGGAGAAATATTCGTAGATGGACGGAGAGTAGATAAGTGTGGACAAAATATAAAAAGGAGTTCTAATATAGAATTTAGAGGAGAAAAGCTTCCTTTTGTAAGCCGTGGAGGTTTAAAATTAGAAAAAGCCTTAAAAAAATTTAATATAAATCTAAAAAATAAAGTGTGTCTGGATATAGGAGCATCTACAGGAGGATTTACTGATTGCATGCTTCAAAGGGGAGCTAAAAAGGTATTTTCCATAGATGTAGGCTATGGTCAGTTTGCCTGGAAGCTTAGAACAGACAAAAGAGTAGTATGTATGGAAAGAACCAATATAAGGTATGTAACTTTTAAAGATATAGGAGAATATTCTGATTTTGCCAGTATAGATGTTTCCTTTATATCACTTAAAAAAGTTTTACCTGCAGTTATGAACTTGTTAAAGGAAAGTGGTAGTATAGTAGCTCTTATAAAACCCCAGTTTGAAGCAGGAAGGGAAAAAGTTGGGAAGAAAGGAGTAGTTAGAGAACAATCTACCCACATAGAAGTTATTAAAGGAATTGTAACTTTTTTAAAAGAAAATAATTTTAAAATAATTTCTCTTGATTATTCGCCTATAAAGGGACCCGAAGGAAATATAGAATATTTAATATATTTTACCAAGGAAAAAGAAGCTCGTGAATTGTTTAAAGAAGAAGATATAAATACTATAGTAAGATCATCACATGGGGAACTGAATGGAGAGGAACTATGAAGAATATAGGAATTAATGTTAATACAATAAAAGATCCAAATAAAAGAATGTTGAATTTCATAATAGAAAATATAAAAAATATAGATAGAAATGTAACTATAAAAACATATGAGAATTGTACGGGGCTTGATGAAAATGAAAGCAACAGTCTGGATGTGATTATAGTGCTTGGGGGAGATGGGACTATATTAAACACCTCTAGAAATGTGCTTAGATCAAAGACACCTATACTTGGAATTAATATAGGGCATTTAGGTTTTTTGGCACAAGTAGAAATAAACAGTGTAGAGGCTGCATTAAAAAAACTTTTTAAAGGGGAGTATACAATTGAAAAAAGAGATATGATCCAGTGCAGTTATAATGAAGGTAATAAAATAAAGAGTTATGACGGATTAAATGATGTGGTATTATATAGGGGGATTAAGTCAAGAATACAAAGATATGATGTGTATATAAATGATGCTTTTTATAATAGCTTTAGTGGAGATGGTATTATCATATGCACTTCTACAGGGTCTACAGCATATAATTTATCTGCAGGAGGTCCTATAATACACCCATTTTTAGATGTATTGTGTTTAACACCTATGTATTCCCAATTTTTTGCATCTAGAAGTATCGTATTGGATAGCAGATCTCGTATAAGTATATCAATAGAAAAAAATTATGAAGATTCATTTTTATCTATAGATGGTCAAAAATGGGTAGCAGTGAATGGCTCTCAAACCATAAAAATAAATAAATCTAAAAATAAAAGAAGACTTATTAAATTTGATGATGCTTATTTTAATACACTTAGAGAGAAAATTATTTTTAATGCAAAAGGATGTGAAGGTGGAATATTATGAAGGTAACTAGACACGCTAAAATACTGGAAATTATTAATTCGAATAATATTGAAACTCAGGAGGAACTAGCAGAAAAACTTAAAAGTAGTGGTATGAATGTAACTCAGGCCACTGTTTCTAGAGATATAAAAGAATTAAAGCTTATAAAAGTATTGTCGGATAATGGGAAATATAAGTATGCAACCATATCTCATACGGAAAGTTTTTTATCCAATAAACTTGTAAATATATTTTCCCAAACTGTAATAAGTGTTGAAAATATAGATAATTTTGTAGTTATAAAGACTATTTCAGGTTCTGCTTCTGCAGCAGCAGAAGCTATAGATTCACTAGGGTTCATTGGCATAGCAGGAACTATAGCTGGAGATAATACTATATTTGTGATGGCTAGGGACAAAGAAAAGGCCCATAGTATAACTCAAAAGATGAAAAAAATGATTTCACAGTAGGAGGCTGTAATATGCTGCTTCAATTAAATATAAAAAATTTTGCCCTTATAGAAAAATTAATTATATCTTTTGAATCAGGTTTTAATATACTTTCAGGGGAAACAGGTGCAGGTAAATCCATACTTATTGATGCTATAAATTATGTGATGGGGAGTAAATTTAATAAGGATTTAATAAGGACAGGTAAAAATAAAACCTTTGTGGAAGCTGTTTTTACTATAGAAAATCCTAAAACTTTGGAAATATTAAATGAAGAAGGTATTTCAGGAGAAGAAGGCATGGTTATAATCAGCAGGGAATCCTTTCAATCTGGAAGAACTATTGCAAAGGTAAATGGAAAGTCAATTTTAGTATCTAATTTAAGGAAAATAAGCAGTACATTATTGGATATACATGGACAGCATGATAGCCAGAATTTACTGGCAGAAGAAAATCACATAAGCTATTTAGATTATTATGGAGAAAGTGCTCTTCATATCCCATTAAAAGATTATAGGGAAAAGTATGAAAGTTTAAACAATATTAAAAGAAAAATATGTGAAGTATCACAAAAAGGTGAAAATAAGGAAAAAATCACAGATTTTTTAAAATATCAGATAGATGAAATAGATTCTGCAAATTTAATTGAAGGGGAAGAGGAAAAATTAAATGAAAAATTCAAAATCTTCTCAAATCAGGAAAAAATAAATACTGTTATTAATGATTGTTACATAAAATTATATAGTGGAGAAGAAGGAAAAATTTCCATATATGATAGTTTAGGAATAATTATAAAACAATTAAATTCCATAAAAAATATTATGCCTGAAATTGACAATATCTATAATTCCTTTGAAAATATATATTATAATATAGAGGGAAATATAGAGGATTTAAGAGGTATTAAAGATAATTTTTACTATGATGCAAATGAACTGGAGTACATAAATAATAGAATACACCAGATAAATAATTTTAAAAATAAGTATGGAAGTAATGTAAAGGATATATTAAATTATAGAGATAAAATAAAATCTAAATATGAAGAAATGAAAAATATGTCTCAGGTTATAGAAAAATTAAATTTGGAAAAAATAAAATTAGAAGATACACTTAAATTAAAAGGTAAGGAAATTCATGAAATAAGAAGTAAATTAGCAAAGGATTTAGAGAAAAACATTAAAAATGAATTGGATTTTGTAGGGCTTGAAAAAAGTAAATTTAAAATACAAGTTAAAATGGAAGATAAATTTACTTCAAAAGGTATGGACGATGTAAAATTTTATATAGCTACTAATCCTGGAGAACCATTGAAACCTCTGGAAAAAATTGTATCAGGAGGAGAGCTTTCCAGAATAATGCTGGCACTAAAGACAGTATTTATAGATAAGGATTTTATTCCCTCTGTTATATTTGATGAAATAGATACAGGTATAAGTGGAAGAATAGCACAGTGTGTAGCAGAAAAAATGTATGTAATATCTAAAAAGCATCAGGTGTTTTGTGTTACCCATCTTCCTCAAATTGCATGTATGTCAGATATTCACTATTGGGTTTCAAAACAGGTAATTGATAATATGACCTATACTAAAGTAAAAAAAATGAATAAAAAGGAAAAGGAATATGAAATAGCAAGAATGATAGGTGGCAGTGAAGTTACAAAAATTACTTTAGAACATGCCAGAGAACTTATTAATATGGCGGATTTAAAAAAGGACAAAATTAAATAGTATCGATTTTATAAGTTATCTCTAAAGTGTATAAAATGATAAATTATTTTTATGAGTACTTCAAGAGGTGACTTTTAACTTTTTGTATAAAATTTATATTTTAAAACAATACATTAACTTTAAATGAAACTATATGATAGCATAATAACATATTTAAAAGGGCAACTTAAAGCTAAAGAAGCAGTGTAAGACAGGAGGCAAAACCATGGCAAAAAAAATTAGAAATACTCTATATTGGATGTTAATTCCTATCCTGTTTATAATATCAGTTGCCTATTATAAAGAAAGTATTTGCAAAAATATTCATTGGTTTCAAAATAATAAAATAGAATCTACATTTAATACAGTGGCAGCTAGTGATGTTACTGTATATTTGGGTGGTCAACCTATAGGAGTAAAATTAAATACTAAAGGAGTTTTGGTGGTAGCCTTTTGTGATATAGAGACTCCAAAAGGTAAGGTTGCCAGTCCAGCTGCAACAGCTGGAATACAAATAGGAGACAATATAATTAAAATAAATGATGCTCTTGTAAAAAATTCTGAACAGACTCAAGCTGAAATAAATAAAACGAATGGTAAAGATGTTAAAGTATTAATAGAAAGAAATGGCAATAGGATAGAAAAGGTAGTGAGAGCTGTTAGTGGTATAGATGATAATAACTATAAAATAGGGCTATGGATAAGAGATTCTACTGCAGGAATAGGAACTTTAACCTTTTATGATGAAAAAAGTGGTATGTTTGCTGCATTGGGTCATCCTATAATAGATATAGATACAGGTACAAAATTAAATATAAACTCAGGAGAAATAGTAGAATCCTCTATTGTATCAGTTAAAAAGGGTGCCAAGGGAAATCCAGGAGAGTTAAAAGGTATATTTGTTAATGAGGAAGTTAAACTGGGCAATATAGAAAAAAATACAGAATGTGGGGTATTTGGAAAAGGAGATAATAAACTTAAAAAAGGAGCTAGTTGTATCAAAATTGGACTTAGAAATGAGATTAAAGAAGGTCCTGCCAAAATTTTAACTACTGTCAATGGAGATAATCCTGAATTTTATGATATACAGATAGAAAAATTGTTATCGCAGGACTTACCAGGACCTAAAAGTATGATTATAAAAGTTACAGATAATAGATTATTAAACAAGACAGGTGGAATAGTTCAAGGTATGAGTGGAAGTCCCATAATTCAAAATGATAAATTAGTGGGAGCAGTAACCCATGTGCTCATAAATAAACCCGATGTAGGTTATGGAATTTATATAGATTGGATGTTAAAAGATACAAATATATTGTCAAAATAAAAAATGTAAATAAAAATTATAAAGGATTTGAGTAAATATAGAAAATATGGTAAAATAATATTGTAAAAGATAGCATTTAAAATGTTATCTTTTACATTTATATCATATAAATAAATATATAAAAAATTTTTTTTATATAAAAAAGAAGGAAATAAAATTCCTGTGTCGAATTTATTATTTTGTTAACATATGGGAATTAGTTAAAAAAAGGGGGAGTGGTAAGTATGGAAGAATCAAAAATAAACGTAATTATTGCAGATGATAATAAAGAATTTTGTAATATTCTAAATGATTATCTTTTAAATCAAAGAGACATAATAGTTACAGGTATTGCAAAAGATGGGGTAGAAGCGCTTAAATTAATTGAAGAAAAAAAACCGGATTTAGTAGTATTGGATATAATAATGCCTCATCTTGACGGACTCGGAGTATTGGAGAAATTAAATAGTATGAATATGGAGCCAATGCCCCGAGTGATAGTTCTATCTGCAGTGGGACAGGATAAAATAACCCAAAGAGCTATAACACTTGGTGCAGATTACTATGTAGTAAAACCTTTTGATATGGATATATTTACTCAAAGAATTAGACAGATGTTTAATAATGTCATAAGTAGCGGAGATGAGGTAAAGAAAACTATATCTCTTATAGAGGCAGGGGAAATAAAATTTTCAAGAGATAATCCTACTGATTTAGAACAGGAAATAACAAATATAATACATGAAATAGGTGTACCTGCACATATAAAAGGATATATGTATTTAAGAGAGGCAATAACCATGGTAGTAAATAATATGGAATTATTATCTGCAGTTACCAAAGAACTGTATCCATCCATAGCTAAAAAATATAACACTACTGCCAGCAGAGTTGAGAGAGCAATAAGACATGCAATTGAGGTAGCTTGGTCAAGAGGACAGTTAGAAACTATAAATAAAATATTTGGATATACCATACATAATGATAAAGGTAAGCCAACCAATAGTGAGTTTATAGCTATGGTCGCTGATAAACTAAGATTAAAAAATAGAGTTAGTTAAATTTATTTAGGATCTTCCGTTTATTTCCTGGACATGAATGGAAGATTTTTTAAGATATAAAATGAAATAAGAATAATAATAAGCATTTAATTGACAAGAATAATGTTGAAGTATAAAATTGATTACAATGAATAAGGTCTAAGTAGATGATTTAAGATGTAAGCTTAAAAGTGGTTAATTTAATAATCCAATAGAAGTAGAGGTGTTTAACTATGAGTTTTTTTGAGAAGACCATAAGCAAAGAAACAATATTTAGTGGAAAAATCATTGATTTAAATGTTCATACAGTTGAATTACCAAATGGGAAAACAAGTAAAAGAGAGATAATAAATCATGCAGGTGGAGTAGCAATACTTGCTTACAAAGATAGTGAAACTTTATTTATGGTAGAACAATTTAGAAAACCCATAGAAGGGGTTTTACTCGAAGTACCAGCAGGTAAAATTGAAAAAAATGAAGACATTCTTGAATGTGCCAAAAGAGAATTGGAAGAGGAGATAGGTTATAGGGCCAAAGAACTTAAATATTTAGGTAGAATAGTTACAAGCCCTGGATTTTGTGATGAATATATATTTATTTATAAAGCAGAAGATCTATATAAAGGAAGAGATGATTTAGGAGATGAAGATGAGTTCATAAATGTCAAAGAAATTAAAATAGATAGAATTAAAGAAATGATAAAAGAAGGGAAAATAATAGACGCAAAAACTATTTGTGCCCTTATGATGATATAATATATTTTTAATAGGTAGTGAGCTAGTATTTATTTTTATATAACTAATATAAAGTCATATAACTCTTTTGTAAGTCATAAATTAATTAAAAGAAGATGATCAACAAAAGGGGGATGAGATTATGTTAGAAAATAGGACATTAAATTTAATAAATAGACATATAAAAAATAATTTTTGGCTGTATATTATAAGTTTATTATGCTTTTTTACTGGAATAGTTATTGGAATATATAGTGTTAGATATATGGGTGGATTTGAAAAAAGTGACCTTTTAAGTTATCTTAAGAATTTTACATCAACAGTCAATTCAGGAAATGTAAATTATAAATCTATATTTTTAGAGACTTTAAAAAATAATATTCCCATAATTTTAGTGGTATGGTTTTTGGGCCTTACAATGATAGGAATACCTGTAATACTTATAATAGATATAATTAAAGGATTTACAATAGGCTTTACTATGAGTTTTGTAATAAGCAGCATGGGGATTAAAGGAATGTGGTTTTCAATTTTGGGAGTATTACCTCAAAATATAATATACATACCATGTATAATATTTTCTTCTGTGCTTGCTATGGAATTTTCACTTATGCTTTTTAAGGATAGGGCAAGAGTTTTATTAAAATCTCATATTTTAGTCAGATTTACATCTTATTCCATGTCTTTTTTGCTAGTATGTATTATAATGTTTATAGGTTTTTTTATGGAATCCTATTTAACTCCTAATATGATTAAGCTTATTGTAGTAAATTTTATGAGGATATTAATATGATTTTAGATGAACAAAAATCAAGTTTTATTATAGAAGTATTGAAGTGTTTCCTCATATTGGTATTTTTTGGAATGTTTTTACCTAAATTTATAGACTTAATAATATATAACCTTGTGGTCAAGTCTCATTCCTATGATAACAGTATATTTGTGTACAGTATATTTAGTAAAAATATAGATATAATATACAATTATATTACTGTTTTTAATGAATTTATAAAATTCTAACTCCCGAAGAGTAGGTGATAATTTTGGAAAGCTTTTTACTGGGTTATGCAGAGCAACTGGAAAAAAAGCACATGAGCAAAAATACATTAGATGCATACATAAGGGATATAAGTAGATTCTATAATTTTATAAAAAAAAGAAAGGGAAACTTAGAAGAAGTGGAAGTAGTGTCTATAATGGCATATGTACAGTATCTTCAAAAAGAAGGAAAGGCAATTTCATCCATAGTTAGAAATATAGTTTCTCTTAGAAATTTTTATAAATATTTAATGGTTAAAGGAGTAATAAATGAAAACCCCCTTTTGTATTATGAAATCCCTAAAGTAAAACATAATATCCCTAAAGTTTTAACTGTAGATGAGGTAGACAAGCTTCTTAATTCTCCAGATTCTACTACTTATAAAGGAATAAGGGATAAAGCTATGCTTGAAATAATGTATGCTGCAGGAATGAAGGTGATGGAACTTTTGACTTTAACTATATATGATATAGATCTAAAGTTCTCATATATAAGATGTAAGAGTTTAAAGAACAAGGAAAGATTGGTGCCTATAGGATCTGTAGCAGTAAAATATTTAAAAAATTATTTGGATATAAGACCTAAATTAAATATATACAATTTAGATACCTTGTTTTTGAACTTAAGAGGTGCAGCTATGAGTAGACAGGGATTTTGGAAAATTGTAAAATACTATGCAAAAAAATCTAAGATAGACAAAGATATAAATGCCTTTACTTTAAGACATTCTTTTGCAGTACATTTGCTGCAAAACGGTGCAGACATTAAATCTGTACAGGAACTTTTGGGACATAAAGATTTATCTGCTACCCAGATATATTCTTCAGTACTAAAGAAGAATAAAATTGCAGAAGTATATAAAAAATCTCATCCACGGGCATAATTAACATATATTTTAAATAGTTTTTATATAGTGAGAGGGTGAGTTTTATTTGGAGAGAATAATTTTAATAGTATTTGACAGTATGGGTATAGGAGAATTACCAGATGCAGAAGAATATGGAGATGCAGGAAGTAATACTTTGGGAAATATATCAAAAGCCATAGGCGGATTAGAAATTCCTAATTTATATAAATTGGGAATTGGAAATATACAGGGAGTTGAAAATTTAAGTAGATGTGAAGAACCTATGGGGAATTTTGGGAAATGTACTGAATTATCTAAAGGAAAAGATACTGTAACAGGACACTGGGAAATGGCGGGGATTGTGATTAAAACACCTTTAAATACTTATTCACAGGGATTTCCCAAGGATATAATAGAGGAATTTCAATATAAAATTGGCAGAAAAGTACTTGGAAATAAAGTGGCATCAGGTACAGAAATAATAAACGAATTAGGAAAAGAACATGTAGATACGGGGTATCCTATAGTTTATACTTCAGCAGATAGTGTTTTCCAGATAGCTGCCCATGAAAAGGTCATTCCCTTGGAGGAGCTATATAAAATGTGCAAGATAGCAAGAAAAATGCTCTCGGGAGATAGAACTGTAGGAAGGGTAATTGCAAGGCCTTTTATTTATGACAAAGGGAAATATATAAGAACTTCAAATAGAAGAGATTTTGCACTAGATCCTCCGGGAAAAACCATGCTGGACTATATAAAAGAAGCGGGATTAGATGTAATGGCAGTGGGTAAAATAGAGGATATATACAATAAAAGAGGAATAACAGAGGCCGTTCACATAAAAGATAATATGGATGGCATAGACAAAACTTTAAATTATATGAAAAAAAATAAATCAGGAATTATATTTACAAATTTAGTTGACTTTGATATGTTATATGGACATAGAAATGATATAGAGGGATATGCCAAAGCTATTGTAGAGGCGGATAAAAGGATTCCTGAAATAATTTCTTATATGAATAGGGAAGATGTACTTATGATAACTGCAGATCATGGCTGTGATCCAACCACCGAAAGCACAGATCACTCCAGAGAGTATATACCTGTTTTAGTATATGGAAAAAATTTAAGAGCTGGTGTAGATGTAGGCATAAGGGGTAGTTATTCGGATATAGGCAAAACTATATTAGATTTCTTAGATATAAAAAATGATTTGTATGGAATTAGTTTTAAAGAGCTAATAAAAAATAACTGAGAAACACAAAAATCTTTCAAACACTTATTTAGAATTTTTCAATAATCATAGATAAGGTATATATTTTGAGGGAGAAATTTAGCATGGATATGAAATATATAATTCAGAAGAAAAAAATTGGTGAAAGTTTAACATCAGAAGAAATAGATGAAATGGTACAGGGTTATGTGAGGGAACAAATACCTGATTATCAGATGGCAGCTTTTCTCATGGCGGTTTGCTTTAAAGGTATGACTGAAGAGGAGACTGCAAATTTAACCCTGTCTTTTGTTAATTCTGGAGATAAAATGGATTTATCAGATATTAAAGGAATAAAAGTAGATAAACATTCATCTGGAGGTGTAGGAGATAAAATTAGTTTGATTGTTGTACCTTTAGTGGCCGCACTAGGTATACCTGTGGCTAAAATGAGCGGCAGAGGATTGGGTCATACTGGCGGTACCATAGATAAATTGGAGGCCATAGAGGATTTTAACACACAATTAAGCAAAAATGACTTTATAAGTAACGTGAATAGATGTAAAATGGCTATTGTAGGTCAGTCTGCAAACTTAACTCCTGCAGATAAGAAGATCTATGCATTGAGAGATGTTACTTCCACAGTAGATAGTATTCCTCTAATAGCAAGTTCAATTATGAGTAAGAAAATAGCTTCCGGGGCAGATGCAATAGTTTTAGATGTAAAAGTAGGTTCCGGTGCATTTATGAAATCTTTAGATGAAGCTAGGAATCTGGCAAGAACCATGGTTTCAATAGGCAAATCCCTTAATAAAAAAACTATAGCATTGGTTACGGATATGAATCAGCCTTTAGGATATGAAGTAGGAAATGCTAACGAGGTCAAAGAAGCAATAGAAGTATTAAATGGTAAGGGTGCAGAGGACGAAACTTTAGTGGCACTTACGATAGCTTCTTATATGTCAGTATTAGGTGGAGCATTTCAAGATGTGAATACAGCATATAAGACTTTAGAGGAACTGATCAAATCAGGCAGGGCAATAGAAAAATTCAAGGAATTAGTAAAGATACAAGGAGGAAATCCCCACGTAATTGATAATCCACAGCTGCTTCCTCAGGCACAAAACCATATAGATGTGAAGGCTCATAAAAGCGGCTATGTATACAAAATTCATGCTGAATCCATAGGAAGGTCTGCAATGTTACTTGGTGCTGGTAGGAAGACAAAAGAGGATATAATTGACTTATCTGCTGGAATTACGATGATTAAAAAAGTGGGAGATAAGGTTTTGGAAGGTGATACTCTCTGTATTTTACATAGTAATAAGGATAATTGTATGGAAGCAGAAAAAATAGCTCTAAATGCTTTTTCTATAGGTGATACGCAGCCTCCGAAAACTCAGTATGTTTACGACATTATAGAATAAAAACCCAATTGTTATGTAAGCACTATCATTATATGTGTAATGTTAGTGATTTATTTTTGATAAAAAGATAAAAATAAGTTATAATCTATAAATAAGAACAAAACTGACGCTGTGTCCTCAAAAAAGGGTGACTTTAATACACCCTCCGCTTGTCCGCTTTTCCTCAATCACTGTCAACCACCTGTTTCTCTGTTTGTTCTTTTATTAAATGGTCAATTCCATAGAAAATACGGTGGGTAAGAACACTAATTCCTATCATTATCAATGTGGCCACATGAAACGGGAGATATGTGCTGCTTCCTATCTTTTCAAATACAATACCATAGATGAACTGTCCAAGAGGATTTGTACACATGCAAATGCATATAACGCATGAAATGACTTTCCCAGTTAATTCTTTGGGCGTTAATATCTGAACATATGTCATCAGTTGAATTTGAAATATTGTTGACAATGCCACCAATAGGCCACATCCAATTACCATGATAATATAGATTTCCATCGGGCCTCTTAGTGTTTGTAGCGCAATCCCTCCTAAAAGAATGGACAACGCACATCCAATTAAGAGAAATGGATTTGCCTTTGATTTCAGTTTCTTTGATAACGCTCCTGCAAGCAGCCCACCTAATATAGCACCGGCAGCCATTACACCTTGCGCATATCCGTATAAGCGATTGGCGGTGTCAGGGGTAAATCCTAAGTGTTGTGTAATGATGACCGGGACTCCAATCAAAGTCAAAGAAGTCAAGAATAAACCAATGGAGGCAAATATTAAAGACATTTTCCACAGAACAGGCCGCTCTCTAAACATAAAACGAAAACTTTCTTTAAGGTCATTGATGCCAGTAACGAATATATTTCCATTTGCTTGCTTCTTTTCAAATGGAATATGGAGAAAGATTCCCATTATTATCGCAGATGCAAAAAAGCAGCCAATGCTTACATATAGAATAGGCGCTAATCCGACAATAGAAAATAATATACCGCCAATTACCGGCCCAACCATACTGGCCAGAGAGTTGATCAGATTAACAAAGGAATTTGCTTGCATGATGTTTTCTGTATCTACCAAAATAGGTATGCTTGCCTGAACTGCCGGCTGATATGCGCCTTGTATGCCATATAAAATAATCATTGTGACTGCCATAAGCGGTACAATATCTATTTTCCCCACCAGTAAGCAAAACAGGAGAGTAAGTATTGCTGTGCCAAAATCCAGAATCACCATGATGTTTCTTTTGTTAACACGGTCAGCAACGATTCCTCCTATCGGGTACAGGATAAGCATAGGAATAAAAGAGCAAGCCAAAATTGTCCCGAACAGGGCGGACGAACCCGTTTGATTTAATAGGTAAAGCGGGAGAGCATATCTTAAAGTTTGATTTCCGAATATGGAAATAATCTGGCCTATTGCGACAAGCATAAAATCTTTTGAAAATCTTGCTTTTCTTTGCATAATTGTAATACTCCTTTTGAACTGGATTTTGTGTCATCAGACACAAAAGTACTGTAACACATTTTTGTGTCCTTGTCAACAAAATAATAGCAATAAAAATGCAGCCTGTTCTCAATAGCGCCTGGCTGCATGTGGTTTCATTTTCATGATTCAAATTTATTGTGTTGTGGTTAGGCATTTTTGTATAATTTCGTATTCTATAATACGCTTCAAAAGGAGTATGGTGCAATTATAGTTTATCACAACATCCCGATGTAATATCTACACCCAGTTTCTTTATTTCCGCATCCAAATGCCTATTATACTTTTCCGTGAAACTAAGCATAATGTCAAATTGTTCCTCGGTTACCTGTTCAAATACAGCTTTATCTCGCTTTTGAGATTCTTTGTGCAATTCTTCATGGACTTTGTTAATTGCTTTCCCTTGTTCAGTAAGCCTAAAATAGATTTCTTTCTTGTTATCCGGCTTCTGGTAGCTTTCTATAAGGCCTTTTTTTATGAGCTTCTTAGTTAATTTACTTATGGCACTTCTTGTCATATAAGAGGACTCCGCGAGTTTTGTCACGTTGGAATCTACATTTCTTCCAATGTATTCAATACAATGTACTTCAGAAGGATTATAACCTTTAAGACTAACTTTCATCTTAAAGCTATCAAGCCAAATTCTCTTATTAAATATGTCCCAAAAACCCATTAGGACCTGTTCTTCTTTGTTCATGGTCTGTCCTCCTATCTGTTGGTGCATTAACAATATTATATTGAATTTTTGTGTCTTTGTCAACAATAATAAATCATTATTCTAGGAATTGAGTTTGCGGTTGGTCGCAGTTACCCTAGGATTACCCCTTTTTGTAGATATTTCTTGAATAATTTTAGAGAAGTCTTTGCTTTCCATATTCATTTTCTAAGAATTTTTTAATAATCTTAAAAATATTTATGAGTGTATTTTTACAAATCTGATTTTTTACATAGAAATAATATGAGAATTTATTACAATATATAGAATGGTTAGATATTTTAAGATATAATTATTAATATATCATATTTAATACATTAACCGTTAAAGAGGTGTTATACTGGTGAATTTTATTTTATCTGTTATTGTAATAATATTACTTTTTATAGTATTTAAAGGAAAAAGTAAATTATTAAAACTTAATGAAAAATTTGAACTCCAGGAAATGTATTTTGAGGAACTATTTAAAAATTTTCAAGAGGGAATTATTATATTAGATGATGAATATAGAATTGTAAACGTTAACCATTCTTTTGAAAGAATTTTTCAATATAAGGGAGAAGAGATAAAAGGAGCATTTTGGAATGATGTTATTGCAGAACCTCATGTAAAAGATACCTTTAAATTTTCTGATATAGTTATGCAGGGAGGTACTATTAGTTCAGAAAGCAAAGGAAAAAGAAGAGACGGTGTATTGATAGATGTAAATGTAGCTGCTTTTCCATTTATAATTAATAAAAGTCAAATTGGATTATGTATTATATATAAAGATATTGCACAGGAGAAAAAATCACAAGAGGAATTACAGTTGCAGAAACTTTATTTTAGCCGATTTTTGAAAAATTCTCCTGAGGCCATATGTATACTGGATAATGAGGATAGAATTATTGATGTAAATTCCGCCTTTGAAAAACTTTTTGGATATACTAAAGAGGAACTAGGAAATAATTATATAAATAATAAAATTGTGCATGTTGAAGCAATTGAAGAGGCTGAGAATATTTCTAAAAAGGTTATCAATGGAAATGTTATAGAATATGAAACTTTTAGAATGAAAAAAGATAAGAGTTTATTTAATGTACGCATACTTGCATGTCCCATATTCTGTGAAAATAAACAGATAGGAGTCTTCGGCATATATAAGGACATAACTGAACAGAAAAGATGTGAGGAAGAATTAAAGGATAGTGAGTATACTTTCCGAACGCTTTTTGAAAGTTCATCCGATGCAGTTATTATATTGGAAAATAATAAAATAATCGATTGTAATACAGCTGCTGTAGAATTACTAAAATATGATTTTAGAGCTAAAATAATTGGAAAAAGTTTCTATGAACTTTCTCCGGAAAGACAGCCTGATGGAAGTATTTCAAAGAGAAAACAAGAGGAAATACTGAGAGGGACTATTAAAAATGTTAGACTTAAATTTGAATGGTGGTATGAAAGAATTGATGGTACATTAGTACCTGTTGAAGTTATGATGACCACTATTTTGCTTAATAGAAAAAAAGTTTTTCATTGTATGTGTAGAGATATCAGTACATGGAAAGAAATGGAACAAAAGTTGAGATACTTAAGTTATAGGGATCAATTAACGTCCTTATACAATAGGAGATTTTTTGAAGAAGAGTTAAATCGAATGGATGCAAAATATAATTTCCCTTTAACTATTGTTATGGCTGATGTAAATGGTCTAAAACTTATTAATGATTGTTTTGGACATACTGTGGGAGATGAACTTCTTAAAAAAGTGTCGGAAGCTATAAAAAAAGGATGTAGAAATGAGGATGTTATTGTGAGATTAGGTGGGGATGAATTTGTGATTTTGATGCCTAGAACAGATTTACATAAAGCTAGACAAATTATAAATGATATCAAAGATATTGCATTAAAAGAAAAAGTGAATTCTGTTCATGTAGATGTTTCTTTTGGATATGAATGCAAAATAAATGGTGAGCAAAAAATTGAAGAAATTTTTAAAAAAGCGGAAGATAATATGTATAAGAAAAAGCTTTTTGAAAGTCCTATTATGAGGAAAAAAACTATAAATTTAATCATTAATATCCTCTACGAAAAAAATGAAAGAGAAAAAGAGCATGCCTATAAAGTTTCTGAATTATGTAAAAATATGGGGGAAGTCTTAGGATTGCAGAAAAGCCAAATTGAAGAACTTAAAATGTTAGGACTATTACATGACATAGGGAAAATAGCTATAGAAGAAAATATACTTGATAAAAAAGGAAAACTTACAGAAAGTGAATGGAACAAAATAAAAGAACATCCGGAAATAGGATATAGAATATTAAGCTCAGTTAATGATATGTCGGAAATATCTAAGTATATACTGGCCCATCATGAAAAATGGGATGGAAGTGGATATCCTAAATCTTTAAAACAGAAGGAAATACCTTTTCAGTCTAGAATAATAGCTATAGCAGACGCCTATGATGCCATGACCAGTAGAAGAAGCTACGGCAGTGTTTTACCAGAACAACTTGCCATAAAGGAATTACAAAAAAATGCGTATATACAGTTTGATCCAGAACTTATAGAAGTGTTTATTGGAAAAGTATTAAATGGGTGTTTTTTATTGAAATAAATAGGGAAGGATGAGGATATTCTATGAATAAAAAAATTAATACACTATATTTTAGTGCCACAGGCACTACTGAAAAAGTAGTATGTAAAATAGCAAGGGGTATTTTAAAAAATATTGGTAGTGAAACAATGAATATAAATAATATTGATTTTACATTACCAAAGATTAGAGAACAATTTGTTTCTTTTACAGGACAGGATATTGTCATTGTAGGGGTTCCTGTTTACGCAGGGAGAGTTCCAAATGTATTATTAGAGTATTTAAACTCTATTAAAGGAAATGGAGCATTGGCTGTCTCAGTAGTTGTTTATGGCAATAGAAATTATGATGATGCTTTAATAGAATTAAAGGATATACTTGAGTTAAATGATTTCAAAGTTATTGGGGCAGGTGCTTTTATAGGAGAACATTCATTTTCTAAAATTCTTGCCAAGGGTAGACCAGATGAAAAAGATATGATTATAGTAGAGAATTTTGTAGACAACATATGTAGGAAACTAACAACTGAACATGAAATAAAAACTTTAATTGTAAAAGGGAATAATCCTTATAGGAAATATTATAAACCTAAGAATAAACAGGGAATTCCTGTTGACATTAGAAAGGTTACTCCAAAAACCAATGATAATTGTACTGATTGTAAAATTTGCGTAAATGTTTGTCCTATGGGGTCTATTGATTTTAAGGATGTGTCTAAATTAAATGGCATTTGTATTAAATGTGGTGCCTGTATCAAGAAATGTCCCCATGGTGCAAAATATTATGATGATGAGGATTATTTAAGACATAAATATGAATTGGAAATTGATTTTGCCTCTAGAAAAGAGCCAGAATTATTTATATAATGTTTGTATAATTTAAATGAAGAAAAGAGGTATGAGTTGCTATGTATTTTAGCAAAAAAGGTAAAGAAAATACTAAAGATACTATTGATTTAGCTCTAAAAGCTGCCAGAGAAAAGAATATAAAGTATATTGTTGTAGCTTCTTCAAAAGGAGGTACTGCTAGATTGTTGGAAGATGCCAAGGATTTGCAAATAGTAGTTGTAACACATGCAAATGGCTATCCTGAACAGGGAAAAATGGAATTTCCAACAGAGGTTCGAAGTGAGCTTGAAAGCAGTGGAATAAAAGTATTAACTACTACTCATGTATTAAGTGGAGCCGAAAGAGGAATTAGTAAGCTTTTTGGTGGAGTTAACTCTGTTGAAATAATTGCCCAGACCTTGAGATTATTTGGCCAGGGTACTAAGGTTTGCGTGGAAATTGGAATAATGGCTTTAGATGCGGGATTGATACCTTATGGAGAGCCAGTTGTTGCAATAGGAGGCTCTGCTTATGGAGCCGATACTGCATTGATACTTACACCTTCTCATGCCAGCAGTGTATTTAGTAGCAGAATTCATGAAGTTATTTGTAAACCTTCTTATTATTAACTAAAAATTTAAAAAAATATATAATATACTTATATTTATAATTTAGTTTTTAGAAATAATCATTTTAAATACACCAGTATGGTATTTTCATATTGGTGTATTTTTTTTATGCTCTTATGTGATAATATTATTAATTTCGGGAAAAAATACATTTGAAGGGAGGAGAAAAATGAAATGAGAAAAAAACAGATTAGTTTTATTTTACTCAGTATGTTGTTAATAATGTTTTTTATAATAGGATTTGGGAGTACAGTAGTTAAAGCAAAAGCTTTAACTGAGGAGGATAAACAGGAAATTAAATCTATAAAAGCGGATTTAAATATAAATGCAAAATCTGCATTACTTATGGAGCCAGTAAGTGGTAAAATTATATTTGAAAAAAATGCTCACGAAAAATTAGAACCTGCTTCTGTCACCAAGATAATGGATATGCTTTTGACAATGGAAGCTTTGGATTCGGGGAAAATGTCCCTTTCAGACAAAGTTACTGTTAGTGAAAATGCAAAAAAAATGGGTGGAAGTTCCATGCTATTGGATACAGGAGAAGTTAGAAGTGTAGAGGATTTAATAAAAGGCATAGGAATAGCTTCTGGAAATGATGCTGCAGTTGCTGTGGCGGAATACTTAGGAGGTACGGAAGAAGCCTTTGTGCAACTTATGAACAAAAGGGCAAAAGAACTTGGAATGAATAGTACAGAATTTAAAAACTGCACAGGACTAAGTCAAGAAGGTCATTATACTACTGCCTATGATATAGCACTGATGTCTAGAGAACTTTTAAAACACCCTAATATATTAAAATATACAGGAACATATATGGAAACTATATCAGAGGGGAGAAAAAGTCCTATAGAGCTAGTAAATCATAATAAGTTAGTTAGGTTTTTCAAAGGCTGTGATGGCTTGAAAACAGGATTTACAAATTCTGCCCAATATTGTATATCAGCTACTTCAGTTAGAGATGGTGCTAGAATGTTGGCTGTAGTTATGGGTTCCCCTACTTATAAAGAAAGAAATAAAGAGGCAAGTATGCTTATGAATTATGGATTTTCAAAATATACTTCTATTGATATTTTGAAAAAAGGAAATGATATAGAAAAGGTTAATTTAAATAAAGGGGGAGACAGATTTTTTATGGCAAAGTCATCCTCAGATTTAAGGGTAGTAGTGGAAAAAGGAAAGGAAAATAAAGTTACCTGTAAATGTGTTATAAATAAAAATAAAAGACAGTATAAAAAAGGTGAAAAAGTTGGATATTGCGATGTATATGTAGATGGAGAACTTAAAGGTAAGGTAGATTTATATAGCGATAGAGATGTAAAAAAACCAGGTATATTAGGAAATTTTAAAGATAATCTTAAGAATATTGTAAATGGGGAAGTATAATATACATATATTTGTTATATAGTATAATAATACAAACGGGAAATTCAGATCTAGTTGCATTTTAAGATATTTAATTAAATTATAAGTTTAAAATATTAATATACTTGAAAGCCTAATTGAATTTCCTCCCAGCAATTTAATTGTATTTTTAGAAGTTTTGCGTTCTGAGGAGGGATGAGCATGGATATTTTAAAATCATTTACTAAAGATGAAGTAGAAATTATGAATGTAATAAGAAATTTATGTATAAAAAAGGGCATAAAAGCCTATATAGTAGGTGGGGCTGTTAGGGATGCAATACTTAAAAATAAAATAAAAGATATTGATATATGTATAAATGTCAATCCAAATAGTATTGCAGGGCAATTAAAAGGGATAAAATACTATAAATATTATGAAAATTTTCAAACAGCTACTTTAGCTTTTGAAAATGGGATTGGTATAGATTTAATAAGATGTAGAAAGGAATACTATAAAAAAGATGGAGAGCTTCCTATAGTGGAACCCTCAAATATATATGATGATTTGCATAGAAGAGACTTTACTATAAATTCACTGGCATATGATATGGTAACAAATAGTATATTGGATATTTATGGTGGCATAGATGATATAAAAAATAAAATTATTAAAAAAATACATTTTAATAGTTACAGAGAGGATCCTACTAGAATATTTAGAGCTATAAAATATTGTGTAAGGTATGGGTTTCATTTAAAAGATAAATGGGAAATAGAACAATGCATTAAGGAAGGTATTTTTAATACAATAAGTAATGATAGGATAATTAAAGAAATATATTCTCTGTGTTGTGAAATAAATTGGATAGAAAATATTTATTTGTGTAGTGAATTAAAAATATTTAATATTGATGGACAAGCACTGGAAATTAAAGATTCAGTTTACGGAAAAGATTTGATTTCTATCTACAAAAATATAGATATGAGAATTTTGAGGTTATTTTATTCACTAAGAGATGAAGTTTATGTTAACATATTAATAGAAAACTCAATTTTAAATAGAAAATTGAAGAGTACAATAAAATATTTTTCAGAAAGGCTGAAAATAATAATTGATTCCATGAAAAATACTTTAGATAACTATAAATTATATAATCTGTTAAAAAGCATGAATGACTATGAATTGACATTTTTAAGTTGGTATGATGAATTAAATTGCAAAATTTACAATTATACAACTAACATGAGTACCTATAAACTAAGTTTAAATGGCAATGATATAAAGACTCTTGGAATAAAAGAAGGTAAATTTATAAAGAAAATTTTAAATGACATAATGAAAGTTGAATTGAATACAGCATTAAAATGGAAAAAAGAATATTTATTAAAAAATATAGGAGAAATGTATAAATGCCTTTAAATATAAAAATAGAGAATTTTCAAGGACCTTTTGATTTACTACTTCATCTTATAAAAAAAAATAAGATGAATATATATGACATAAAAATTCATGATATCACAGAACAGTATATTCAATACATAAACAGTATGAAGGATATGGATCTGGAGATAACCTCAGAATTTATAGTTATAGCGGCGTCACTTATAGAAATAAAGTCCAAAATGCTTCTGCCTAAACCTAAATTGGATGAAGATGTTGAAGATGATGAAAAAGATCCAAGAAAACAACTGGTAGATAAATTATTGCAGTATAGGAGATTTAAAGTAGCTGCTGAATTTTTTAAGGAGAGATCATTAAATATAGGTAGAATGTATGGGAAAATGCCGGAAATAATTGAGATAAAAAATAAACCTGAAAATATGGAAGAAGTTTTGAAGGATATAAATATTGAAGAGCTATATGGAATATATAAGAAGCTTGTGGATTTGTATACAAGTAAATTAAATAAAGAAGATATGGTTAATAAAAATATAACTGTAGATGAATTTAAATTAGAAGATAAAATGGAATATATAATGGAAGTTTTAGAAAATAGAAGAAAGATTAAATTTTCCACTATTATAGAAAGCTGTTCTTTTAAAATAGAGAGAATTATAACTTTTGTTGCACTTTTAGAATTAGTGAAACTTAGAACTATATCTATAATGCAATATAAAAATTTTAGTGAAATTTATATAGAAAGGATAATTGAATATGGAGGACAATTTTAGTGAAAATATATATAAAACTGATGAAGGCGATATCTTATCCAAGGATAATTGTTTTTCTATAATAGAATCTCTTTTATTTGTATCTGGAGAGCCTCTTACATTAAAACAAATTGCATCTATAATAAGATGTAATATAGAATATACCAGGGATTTAATAAATGAGATGGCTCTTGAATATAAGAAATACCGTAGAGGTATAAAAATATTGAATAATGGTGATAAGTATAGTCTGGTTACTAAATCTGAAAACAGTAGTTATGTAGAAAAATTATTGGGAAATAATTCAAGACAATCTCTGTCTAGAGCAGCACTTGAAACTTTGGCTATTATTGCTTATATGCAGCCTGTAACTAGGATAGATATAGATGAAGTAAGAGGAGTAAAAAGTGATAGAGCACTAATGACTTTAATGGAAAAAAAGCTTATAGAAGAAAATGGGAGATTAAGTGTTCCAGGAAGACCAATACTTTATGTTACAACAGAACAATTTCTAAAGTATTTTGGATTGAATAGTATAAAAGAAATTCCTGGAATAGAGGATTTTATTAATAATTATGAATCAGTTTATAAAACAAGTAAATCTTAGAGAAACTTATAAAAGGGCGCAACAATAAGCATCTTTCACCTTGAAGAAACTGGATGTATTAGCTAATTGTAGCCTTAGGATAAAAGAAGAAATAGCATGTCAAAAATATTTTTCTTGACATGCAGCTAATTGATGTACTCTATCAAATGATTTCTAGATTCAGATGGAGTTTGATCATGAGTTTTTTTCTTTGACAGTTTCTTCTTTTTCTTCTTCTCTTTTATGTGTATTTTCTGATTTTTTACATTTGGAACTTCCCATTCCCTTAATTAAATCTATTATCTGAGGAATAGAATCTACTATTTTATCATAGGTATTATTTTGATTTAAGGATAGAAGTCTTATGGAGTCACCTTTGGTAACTAAAAAAGCCACAGGCTTTACTGTAACCCCAGCTCCAGAACCTCCTCCGAAAGGATATTCTGAATTAGATGTATCCTCATTTTTAGAATTGAACTCACTTCCTCCAGATATAAAACCTAAAGACACTCTTGAAATGGGTATTATAAAAGAACCATCTTTTGATTCTACCGCATCTCCTACTATGGTATTTACATCTATCATATCTTTCAAATTTTCCATGGTGCTTTTTAATAAGTTTTCTATAGGATGATTATCCATTGAAATTCCTCCTTTGAACTTTTAATAGTAAATTATAACTTACTCCTTTATCAAGTGATTCTTGGGTTCAGGTGGAGTTTGCTATAGAGAAATTCTTATCTCCATCTGAATCTTAGAAGAACTTATCCAGGCACGTAGCAGTGTTTATTTCCCTTTGAAGAAGATGGGAGTATTAGCTAATTGTCGCGTTCGGATAAATATTTTATGTATGAAGAGGATTTAGTTTTTTAAGCTTTTGTCTATATTTAGCTAAAAGTATACCTGTATATATAATTTTAGCTAAACTTATGTAAATTATACTATTTAACTGTATTTTTAAATGTAAATTGTTAAAGTCAGGAGTTATGTAAATTTGTTTTTGTTTTATGATGAATATTTTAGATAGAATATTTAAAGTTAATGTATTTATTAAGGGGATAAATCCATAAACTAAGGCTGTGTGAGCGGCTTCTTCAAGACCATAGGTAATTTTTATATTTATTTTGAGAGTAGATTTAAATTTTATTTCCCTAATAAAATTTAAATTATTTTTTATAGTAGTTATAAAAAAGGATAATTTATTCTTTATTCTAAGATGATCTAAAAAATATTTATCTTTAATTGATTTAATCTTATTTGCGATATTTAAATTATATATTTTAAAGGTAAAATTTTTTTTAGAATATTCTATTTTTATTTTTACGGGAAAAGGAATAAATAAAAGGATAATAAATAATGTAATAAATAAAAAAAAGAATAAGACCATAATTCCCTCCATTTAATAATATCTTTTTACTAATTTTTAACTAAATACAAAATTATATACTTATTTAGCAATAATTTTAATAGTAATATATTTATTTAAGGAAAAAATATTTAATACTATAAGTAGTAAGGGAAGGAGTAATTTATGAAAATTGTGAGATTAGAAAAAATCTATGTATATATAATAACATTCTTTATTGTATTTAATAATATATATTGCTATAATGTATTTGCAGAAGGAGAAGACAAGGCTTTTAAGGCACCTAATATAGATGCTAGATGTGCTGTAGCTATAGATAGTAATTCTAAAGTAGTAGTATATGAAAAAAATGCTTATGAATTGGTTCCAATGGCGAGCACCACTAAGATAATGACTGCTTTAGTAGCTATGAAGTATGGAGATTTAAATAAAAAATTAGATATATCCCCTAAAGCTGCTTCGGTAAGAGGCTCTACAGTAGGTTATAAAAAAGGTGAAAGTATATTATTAAAAGAACTTTTATACGGACTTATGTTAAGGTCAGGTAATGATGCCGCTATAGCTATTGCAGAAGGTATTAGTGGAAGTGTGGAAGAGTTCGCAGAACTTATGAATGAATATGCTAGTGAATTAGGGGTAATAAATACTCAATTTAAAACACCCCATGGACTTGATAGTGAAGGACATTATTCTACAGCTTATGATCTTGCTTTAGTTACTTCAATAGCTAAAAAAGAGCCTTTATTTAATGAAATTGTAGGTTCTAAAGATGTAGATGGAGAAAAAAATAAATTTACCAGAAGCTATCATAATATAAATAAAATACTCTGGCAGATTCCAGAGGCAAATGGAGTTAAAACTGGATATACTGGAAAGGCAGGAAAGTGTCTGGTTACTTCTGTAACTGTTCAAAAAAATGATATAATAATAGTAGTTTTAAATTCACCTAGAAGATGGGAAGAAACAAATAAAATATATGAGTATGTAAATAAAAATTACAAGTTTGTAAAATTATTTTCAAAAGATGATATTGCGGCAGAATTGAAGGTCAGTAAAAATAATCTAAAATTACAATGTGAAAGTGATATTATATTACCTATAAAAAATGGATTTAAATATACCACAAAAATTATAAAACCTCAAAAAATAGGATATACTGTAAAAAAGGGTGATAAAATAGGAATGCTTTGTGTATATGAAAATGATAAAAAAATATACAGCACTGCATTAATAGCTTCCAAGGATGTAAAAGTAAGAAGATTCATGCATAAAATTTTTGGCTTCAGGGGTAATGCAAATTCCCCTGAAGTTTTAACTAATTTTCAAATACCTAAATATCAAGCGATTCTTAGGTTCAGGTGGAGTTTACTATAGAGGAATGCTTTTCTCCATCTGAATCTTAGAAGAACTTATCCAGGTGCGTAGAAGTGTTTATCTTCCACTTTGAAGAAAATGGGAGTGTTGGCTAATTTTAGTATTCAAATAAAAATTCCAATATGTTAAGTGATTCTTAAATAAGTTTTAAATTAAAGGTAAAATAAATTTTTCTTTTTTGAATCTTCGTTTAAGTTAAATCTTTTTATTTCAGGTAAGTCCCTGTCTTTTATATTTTTAAGTATATTTTCTAGTAATTTCTCATTAAATTTAACCTTATGTTTTATACTCATTTTATTATCAATCCTATAGTCTATATAATCTGGAATATTTTGTACCACGTAGATAGGGAAAAGGTTTTCTATAGATCTATATATAAGTGCATATTGATATATTGAAGCATCTATAATATTGCCATTATATACATTGAAACAATGGGCAAAGCTTCTGCTATAGTTATCATTTACATGTAGACGTACTATACCTTGAACTGCAGGTACATCCATATTTACATGGTTACATAATTGATTTATAAGAGAAGCTATTAAAGGTCCATTATTTGAAATAATATATTTGTCTATACAGTATTTACAGACATTTTTAAAAAATGTTTTTTCCGCATTGTTCATGTCCATTCATCTCCTGTTGAGTAATTATATTATTAATTATTAATAATATAATCTATTTATTCTATACTGAAATAATTGATATTTAAGAATTTATTTGTCTTGTAGTTGAATTCAATTTTCTACTGTCTTTTAAATCTATCTATGTTGGAAGTTGCTAAATCATTTAATTTATCTGAAATTGATATAACCTCCTGCAAATTTGCATTGGTCTCTTCAATAGCAGATGTTTGCTGTTCTGTAGTTTCTAAAGTAGAATTTGATGTTTCTACAGTTTTATCTACAGATTCTTCAATCTTTTTAGTGAGATCGGATATTTTTATGGCAGTATTTTTGGAATTTTCAGATAATTTTCTTATTTCTGTAGCAACTACTCCGAAACCTCTACCCATGTCTCCTGCCCTAGCAGCTTCTATAGCAGCATTTAATCCAAGCATTTTAGTTTCATCAGCTATACTTTTTATGGAGTCTAGTATGGAATTAATTTCCATAGATATATTTTTTATATTAATAATTTCTTTATTTAAAGAATGTTGATTATTTGAAACATTAACTGAGGATGCTGACAATTCTTCCATTATGGCAGAAATCTGATCTAAATTGTCTGAAAGAACCTGAGAGGTTTTTTTTAATTGAAGTTCTTCATATCCTATTTTTGAAAGTGCATTTATAATAATATATAGTACTTCTGCTGCTGCTGTTATATTTTTTTTAGTAGTAATTTTTACCCTGCCTACAGCTTCTAAATATTTATTTTCATCAATACCTATTTCTTTTGCATTTTTTTTGTATATTGATTCTTCTGGAGCAGAAGTTAAAATCTGACCACCTAAAATTGTTCCAATCTGCTGATCTGCAACTAATATAGGTGCTGCAAAATCTATCAATCCAGCATGACAGGTGTAAACGTAAGGTTTTCCTGTTCTTGTTGCTTCCAGTCCTCCTATTTTATGGGATTCAGCACAGCGTCTGGTACCAATATCGGTGGATTGGGTGAGTCTTAAACAAAAATCAGTATAAGAGCTTGGCTTAGTTACAGGATTTCCATCCATATCTACAGTTACACTGGCAATATCCATACTTTCAGCAAAGTTATCCTGAAACTTTTGGAGTAGATCAATATCGATAATATCCTCTATCTTAAGTGAACTTATATCAGATTTAAGTGAATTTGCATCGGATCTAAATGAACTTATATTAGAGTCTATTTCCTTTTTAGTAATCATTTTTAACATAATTTTAACCTCCCCATAAAAATAATAGATTTGAGTTATAAAAACTGTTATATGTAATGTTTTATCATGCGATACTGTAACGTTTCCTCATGTTATAATAGCATATACTATTAATATATATTAGTATATACTATTATAATAATATATTTATATTATTCAAGTAAAGACTAATTTAGACTATTGTTGAAAAATATTGAGAATTTGCTAGATCAACTATAATATTAATTACATATAAAAAACTATTCAAAAAAACCCCCAAAAATTAAAAAATTAAAAAATAAAATGTGGACATTTCTATTATGAAATTTTAAAAAATGATGTATAATATATATTGAAAAGTTCAGGATGTTTTAAAATATTAATATTTAAAACTAAATTAGTACAGATATAAAAAAATTATGATACAGTATAAAAATTTATGATATAATTATAGAAATAAAGGAGTAATGTCGTATATTTAGAAAAGGTCAACAAATAAATAAGGAGATGTAATCAATGAAAAAGAAATCGGAAGGCATCGTAATTGAAACAGCAGAAGGCTTTGCTAAAGTTAAAGCAAGTAGACATGGGGATTGCAAGAATTGTGGTGCTTGTCCAGGCGATAATGCTACGGTGTTAGATGCTAAAAATCCTATTGGAGCAAAAGCTGGGGAACATGTTATTCTTGAAATGAGAGAACAGAATATGATAAGAGCAGCATTTGTGGTATATATAATGCCTATTATATCAATTTTTTTAGGGGTTCTGGTTGGAACGTGGATATTTAATGCTGTGGGATATTATGAAATGACATTTAAGGTAGTAGGTGGAATAGTGTTTTTTATTATATCACTTATATATATAAAAGTATTTGATAGGGCAACAGCTAAAGATGATGCTTCTAAACCTGTAATTAAGAAGATATTATAATTGGAATCAATTTTACAGATCCTTTTAAATTTTAAATATGTTTTTTTAGTTAAATTAGAGGAGTGTTTATTCTAATTTAACTTGTTATGTTGAATTTTATTTAAAGTATGTAATTTTATATTGGAGTGTAGATAATAATATCCATACTCTAATATAAAAATTATTTTATAATTTTAGTTTGTAAAAACTAATATTTTCATAATTAAAATTATTATCGAAAGAGGTGTTAAACGTGTTAAAAAGTTTTCTGGGTGGAGTACATCCTAATGATAACAAAAAGTACACTGCCAATAAGCCTATAGAAGTAGCACCTATACCTGATAAGGTATTCATTCCTGTTAGACAGCATATAGGTGCTCCTACATCTCCTATAGTGGAAAAAGGCGATGAGGTTAAGAAAGGGCAGCTTATTGCTAAAAGTGATGCTTTTGTATCAGCTAATGTACATTCTTCTATTTCTGGAAAAGTTGTAGATGTGGCTGAATATCCTCATCCCGGGTTTGGAAAATGTCTGACTATAGTCATCGAAAATGATGGCAAGGATGAATGGGTGGAAGGAATACCCACTTCCCGTAATTGGCAAGATTTAGATGATAAAGAGATAATGGATATAATAAGAGAAGCTGGCATTGTAGGAATGGGAGGAGCTACTTTTCCATCACATGTTAAGCTTTCACCTCCATCAGATAAAAAAGTAGAATTTTTTATATTAAATGGAGCTGAATGTGAACCTTATTTAACATCTGATTATAGATCTATGTTGGAATATACAGATAGGATAGTATCAGGTGTTAAAATTATTATGAAAATTTTAAAGGCAGAACAGGGATTTGTAGGTATTGAAGATAACAAAAAGGATGCTATTGAGGTTATGGAAAAAGCTTTTCAAGAAACAGGTGTACAAGTTGTTGCCCTTCCTACCAAATATCCTCAAGGGGCTGAAAAGATGCTTATAAAGGTTTTAACAGAAAGAGAAGTCCCATCGGGCAGACTTCCTATGGATGTAGGTGCAGTTGTTCAAAATGTAGGTACATGCATTGCAGTCAGTGATGCTGTAGAAAGAGGTATTCCGCTTATACAGAGGGTTACCACTTTAAGTGGAGGGGCTTTAAAAGAACCTAAAAATTTATTGCTTAGGATAGGAACCACTTTTAGATATGCTATTGATCTTTGTGGTGGATTTAAAGAAACTCCAGTTAAGGTAGTTATGGGTGGACCTATGATGGGATTTGCACAGTCTAATTTAGAAGTACCTGTAATGAAGGGTGTATCAGGAATACTTTCATTGTCTAAAAGTGATGTGAATACGGGAACAGAAACTGCATGTATTAGATGTGGTAGATGTTTAAATGCCTGTCCAATGAGCTTGAATCCAAGTATGCTGAGTATTCTTGGACAAAATAATCTATATAGAGAAGCTAAAGAAGATTACAACCTTTTAGATTGTGTAGAATGTGGCAGTTGTGTATATGTGTGTCCTGCCAAACGAAATATTGTACAATATGTTAAATATTTAAAGGCTGAAAATGCAGCTCAGGCAGCTAGAGACAAAGCTGAAGCAGAAAAAAATAAAGAGAAAGTTGCGAAATAATATAAGGGGTGATTGTAAAATGGCAGAAGCACAAACAAAAAAAGATATTTTCACGGTTTCATCATCACCGCATATTCGTTGTGATGAATCTATTTCTAAAATAATGTGGAATGTTAATTTAGCATTAGCTCCGGCAGCAATTTTTGCTATATATAACTTTGGCATTCCTGCACTAAAAACTATGATAGTAAGTATCTTAGCTGCTGTGATTACGGAATATGCAATTCAAAAAATAAGAAAGAAACCTGTAACTATTAAAGATGGAAGTGCTTTTTTGACAGGACTTTTACTTGCTATGTGTCTCCCACCGGGAATTCCTGCTTATATGGTTGCTATAGGATCTTTTATAGCTATAGCAATAGCTAAACATTCTATGGGAGGACTTGGATATAATATATTTAATCCAGCTCATATAGGAAGGGCTGCTTTAATGCTTTCATGGCCTGTGGCTATGACTACATGGACAAAGATTACTACCAGTGTAGATACGGTAACTAGTGCTACCCCTCTTGGAATTTTAAAACTTGATGGGTATTCAAAGTTAGTTGATACATTTGGAGGAACAGGAGCACTTTATAAGGCATTATTTATAGGTACTCGTAATGGCAGTATAGGAGAAACTTCTACAATATTGCTTGTTTTAGGCGGACTTTATCTTATATATAAACGTTATATTAATTGGCAGGTTCCTGTAATAATGATTGGAACTGTAGGCATACTCACCTGGGCTTTTGGCGGAACTTCAGGATTTTTCACAGGAGATCCTATTTTCCATATGATGGCAGGTGGATTGGTTTTTGGTGCTTTTTTTATGGCTACGGATATGGTTACTATACCTATGACGGTTAAAGGACAAATTATTTTTGCTATAGGTGCAGGAGCTCTTACCTCCCTTATCAGATTAAAAGGTGGATATCCTGAAGGTGTATGTTATTCAATATTATTAATGAATGCAGTTACTCCTTTAATAGACCGTTTTATACAGCCAGTTAAATTTGGCGCCAGGAAGTAACTTCTTAATGGATAATAACCAAAATAGCACATTGGAGATTACTAAAAATTTAACAATCCCAGTTAAATTTGGGACAAGGAGGTAGGCTCATGGAAAATAAGAACAGTGTATTTAAGATTACTAAAAATTTAACAGTTACATGTTTTATAGCTGGAATTATAATTGCTGTAGTTTATTATATAACTGCACCAGTGGCAGCACAAAAACAAATTGAATTGAAGAATAAGACTATGCAGACCTTAGTTAAAAATGCAGATGATTTTAAATCTGTAAATGGCAAGACAGATTGGTATGAAGCAAAGCAGGGAAGCAATACAGTTGCGTATGTAGTACCTGCAGAAAGCAAAGGATATGGTGGGGCTATAACTATGTTAGTTGCTGTTACTCCAGATGGAAAAGTAATAGGTTTCAGTATAGTATCCCATAATGAGACTCCAGGGCTTGGAGCTAATGCCTCAAAGGATTCTTTTACTGCACAGTTTAAAGGGAAAACAGCTGATGATTTATTAGTTGTAAAAGATAAATCCAACAATAAGAATATTCAAGCTATGACAGGAGCTACAATTACTTCAAGGGCTGTAACTAAAGGAGTTAAAGAGGCAGTTCAAGAGGTTACTACATTTACGGGGGGTAAATAACTATGAAAGGATTATGGAATATATTTAAAAAAGGATTAATTGCGGAAAATCCTATACTTGTCCTTGCACTTAGCTTGTGTCCGGCGCTGGCAACAACTAGTTCTGCTATAAATGGTTTGACTATGGGACTTTGCGTATTGTTCGTTATAACTTGTAACAATACAGTGGTTTCTATAATTAAAAGATTTGTAAATCCTAAGGTTCGTGTACCGGTGTATATAACCTGTATAGCAACTATAGTTACAGTGGTGGAACTTGTATTACAAGCTTACGCACCTGTATTGTACAGTCAATTAGGCATATATTTGGCATTGGTAGTTGTATTTGCTATAATACTTGCCCGTGCGGAAACTTTTGCTTCTAAAAATCCTGTAATACCGTCCTTCTTTGATGGACTGGGTATGGGATGTGGATTTACTTTAGCCTTAGTTTTAATAAGTATAATACGTGAATTATTTGGGGCAGGAACTATATTTGGTATACATGTAATGTGGGCTTCTTATAATCCGGCTTTGATTATGATACTTCCACCAGGAGCTTTTATATTGATTGGATATTTAGTATCTGTAGTAAAAGTTTATAATCAACACGTGGAGAAAATTAAAATGAAAAAATTAGAAAAATTAAGTAGAGGTGAAGCATAATGTCTGCCTATTTAACTTTGTTTATAAGTGCAGTAATTGTAAATAACTTTGTTTTAACAAGGTTTCTAGGACTTTGTATATTCTTCGGAGTTTCTAAGAATTTAGATGCTTCAATAGGTATGGGTATGGCTGTTACTTCAGTTATTACTTTAAGTTCCATGCTTGCTTGGGTAGTTTATAATTTTGTATTGGTACCTTTTAATCTAGTATTTTTAAAAACTGTAGTTTTTGTACTTTTAATTGCAAGTTTTGTACAACTTTTAGAAATTATTATAAAAAAACAGGCACCTGCACTGTATAATATGTGGGGAATATATCTTCTTTTGATAGCTACAAACTGTATTGTACTAAGTGTGCCACTTATAAATGCTGAATCTAATTATGGATTTTTAGAAAGTGTAGTTAATAGTATAGGTTCTGGTCTGGGGTTTGCCCTAGCTATAGTTTTAATGGCAAGTCTTAGAGAAAAATTAAGATTAGCGGATGTACCTAAACCTCTAGAGGGTCTTGGAGTAGCTTTTATTCTGGCAGGAATGCTGGCTTTGTCCTTCATGGGTTTTTCAGGCATGATTTCGCTGTAGAAAGGGGCTGGTGAAATGCAGACAGTAATTATGGTTTTAATAGTAATGACCATTATAGGACTTTTGTTTGGACTTATTTTGGGCTATGTAGATAAAAAGTTTGCAGTGGAGGTAAATCCACTTATAGAATTGGTGGAAGACGTGCTTCCAAAGGGACAGTGCGGAGGATGCGGATATGCAGGGTGTAAGGCATATGCAGAGGCAGTTGTGTTAGATGAAAGTGTTCCCCCTAATCTTTGTGTACCTGGAAAGGAAGAAGTTGCAAAGGCTGTAGCAGAACTTACCGGTAAATCTGCGGGAGATGTTGAAGCAAAAGTTGCCCATGTAAGATGTTCAGGAGATTTGTCAAATACAGTAAAAAAATATAATTATAAAGGAATAAAGGATTGTACTGCGGCAAATTTACTTCAGGGAGGACCTAAAGCTTGTCAATATGGATGTTTAGGTTTTGGAACTTGTGTGAAACATTGTCCTTTTGATGCCTTAACTATGGGTTCTAAAGGCTTACCGGTAGTTGATACGTATAAATGTACAGGTTGTGGTTCTTGTACAACTGTTTGTCCAAAGAGTGTAATTCAGTTAAGGTCTTTAGGTTCTAAGGTTGCAGTTAACTGTAATTCTAAAGATAAGGGAGCAGAAGTACGTAAATCTTGTAAGGTAGGATGCCTTGGATGTGGATTATGCTTAAAAAATTGTTCTTATGGGGCTATTAAGCTGGAAAATAATTTAGCAGTAGTGGATCACCATATCTGTATTGAAAAATGCAGTGAAGCTACTTGTCTTGCTAAATGTCCTACAGGAGCCATTAAAAAAATTATAAGTGCTATGGATTTGCAAGAGCAAAGTAAAGAAGAAGCTGCGGCAAATTCATAATTAGATGATAAAAACATGCTGCAGAAAAAACTGCGGCATGTTTAATTCCACCTGAACCTCTGAATTACTTGATTGATCAGGAATCTAGGAAACTTTTAAATATGGGAATTTTACTTAAATTGTCCATTAGGAATTTTGTACACCAGCCTATAAAATATCCTGTTATTATGGCAGATATTAAAAGCACAGGCAGGTATATATATATTTTGAAGTCCTGAATTATAATAGATGCTATTAATAACTGACCTATATTATGAAATATGGCGCCGCATATGCTTATAGTCCAAAGACTCATGGAATTTTTAAAATATTTATATAATATAATCATAACTAAATTGCTTAAAATTCCACCAGCTATGCTGAACATAAATGCGGTCATTGTACCGTTGAACATTGAACCTAAAAGAGTTCTTAAAAGCATTACCAGTAATGCTTCTCTCCAACCTAAAAGTATTAAAGTGGCCAGTGATACTGTATTAGACAGCCCTAATTTTATTCCTGGAAATAACACTGGAATCTGTGCCTCTATTATATATATAACTAAAGCCATGCCCGTTAAAAAGCTTAAAAAAACTAATTTTTTTGTTTTATTCATTTTTACACCTTAAGTATTTTTATTATAGAAAATTGCCACAAATGATCTAGTTATGATTTTACTATAATAGAGGTTTATTTACAATGTTTATTGTAAAATTTAGCTTTGTAAAAATACGGATTAACTAAGAACCAATGTAACTGTTGCCATCAAGAGGAATTAATACTTGAAGTTCAGGTGGTTTAGATAGATTTCCTACAGCATATATGGTATAAAATCTATCTCCACGTAACCGTATATTAGGTACATATAGAATTCTTTCTCCGGAATTAGAAGCTCTAGCTTCTATGGTATAGGTTCCAGGATCCACGGGTATATATGAAGTTATCTGTTTATAAGATACATTTGAAAAAAGTGTATTACCATTAGGAAGAACTATATTTAGGGTAGGTGCCTCAGGGGAAAGATGACCAAATCTTATAAATGTTTTACCTGGAATTTTAGGACGGCGTATATCTTCTATAGAGAGTAAGTCTATATTTGGATATTCGTTTATAGCAGCCAGGGTAAATATTTTTTCTGGAGATATAAATAAGCTTTTATCTATAAGTGGATTTACAGTATTTCCAGAAGGAAATACCTTTATATGGTATGTTCCAGAAGGTATAGTTACATAATCTGAAAAGTATTTATACAATAGATTTCTAAATATAAGCCTATCATTTAAATATACATCTATTGCAGGAGAATTTGGACTGGCATTTAAAAATCTTATGTGGGATACAGCTCTAAATTTAGGAGCCCTATAAAAATTCCGGGCACAATAAGGACAAATGAACATTGGTAATTCACCTTTCATAAATTTATACAATAATAATATATGTATATAACTATATCTGTGATACAATTATATGAGATTTGTAAAAGAGAATTCTGTTAATATTGTTTAAAAAGGTATTTACCTAAATAATATAAATTTAAAGAGGCTGGAATATCACTTATGTCTATATAGTCCATAGAATATTCTCCATCCCAGGGATAAATACACAGATATTTTTCATTATATACATCTATTAATAATTTTTCTTTATCAAAAGTAAAAGTAATTCTATAGGCAGATTTTTCTGGTAGATTTTTGGGCTTGTTGATAAAATTCTTTTTTTTAAGGGAGGATAACAGGTTTTTTATATCTTTAATATTATCTTTATCTAAATTTATTTCATCGTGGAAATTATTTTCTTCCATAGCACATTTTAATGGAGAAGATAAAGATAGATTTTTAGCAAGCAGGTTTGTGTAATAAAAATTGTTTGGCTTTTGAGGGCTAAACATACCATTGTTTAATTTATAACTAAGTACTACAAGTAAAATAATCGGTATTAATAATAATAAAAATTTTTTCAATTTATATCACACCTGACATAGAGTATTATAATAAAATTTATGTTTTTATTTTGAAGGTTATACCTTAAATTCAATAATATATTTAATAAAAATAGGAGGTGTACATATGAATTATAAAATTATTGCAGTAGATATGGATGGAACCCTTTTAGATGACGAAAGGTTGATACCAGAATATAATAAAAATATGATATATAAGGCCATAAAATTGGGAGTAAAATTTGTTATTTGTTCAGGAAGACCTCCTATGGCATTAAAATTTTATTCTGAAGTAGTATTTCCTGGTGAACCTATAATATGCTGTAATGGAGGGGTGATAATAGGTGAAAATAGAAGTATTATTAAATCAACTCCTTTGAATAAATACAGCTTATTAAAAGTTATAGATATATTGAGAGAAGAAAAGGATACCTATTATCATTTTTATGACGATTTTGGACTTTATAGTGAGCAATTTAGGTATACTACTAAAAAATTTTATGATATTAATAATAGTTACAGTGAAAAATTTAAAATGAAAATTACAATTATAAAAAATTCAAAGACATTTATAAAACATTGCAAGTGTAATATAACCAAAATAGTAGTTATTGATGAGGATGTAAAATATCTGGAAAGGTTGAGAAATAAAATAGCTAAAGTTCCCGGTATAACAACTACAAAGTCGGATCTGTATAATATTGAAATAGTCAGCAGAGGTGTTTCAAAAGGCAAGGCTCTGGAATTTTTGGCAGATTATTATAATATATCTATGGAGCAGTGCATAGCTGTAGGAAATGATGAAAATGATAAAAGCATGATTAAAACTGCAGGCCTTGGGGTAGCTGTATTTAATTCCAGGGAAATTTTGAAAAAATCTGCAGATTATATTACAGAAACAGATAATAATAGTGGTGCTGTGGGAGAAGTTATAAAAAAATTTATATTGTAAAATATATTGACAACTATAAAATTTAGTTTTATAATCTTAATTAACAAATTTCAAAAAGTAAATCCTATGAGCAGAAGTAGTAAGTGTTATAATTTAGGATAAGAGAGTCTGAGAGGGTGGAATTCAGATGCTAATGTTAATACTGAATGGATCTGTAAGGTGTGATGTGAATTAGTAGTAGCAATATCCGGTAAGTCTACCGTTAAAAAGACAGGGTATCGAGAATACTTCTCCGTACCTTAAAGAGAGAGTTTTATTTGGGTGGCTAAGAAAATTCAGCATTTCTTCCTAAAAGGGAGAAATGCTTTTTATTTTAATTTTTACCATCTAGTATAAGATTAATATGGGTGGTACCGCGGAAAATACACTTCGTCCCTTTTGAGGACTGAAGTGTATTTTTTTATCCGAACGCTAGAATTAGCTAACTCCATATTCTTTAAAGTAGGAGATAAGCGTGGCTAACGCATCTGGATAAGTGCTTCTAAAATTCAGCTGGAGATAAGCATTTCTCTATAGCAAACCCCATCTGAACCTAAGAATTACTCGATTAACTTTGGAGGTGAAAAAATATGTTAAATATAACTGAAAGTGAATTTAATCTATTAAAAAATAATAAAGATGCATTTCCTGTAATTTGTAAATTTAATGGAGATGAAATAACACCTATAAATATATTTTACAATGTAGAAGGTGAAAATAAAATAATAATGGAAAGTGTGGAATTTAATGAACAAAAGGGAAGATATTCTTTTATAGCATGTAATCCCTATATGGAAACAAAGAGTTTTAAAAATGATATATTTGTAAAAGATAAAAATTCCCACTGTAAATTTAAAGGGAAAATAATGGATTTTGTAAAAAAATATATGGATATAAATTATAATACAAATTCACTGGAGATACCTTTTACTGGGGGGGCTATTGGATATGCCGGATATGATGTAATAAAACAATATGAAAATATAAGAGATGATAATGAAGATGATTTGAAAATTCCTGAAAGCTATTTTATGTTCTACAAAAATTTAATATGCTACGATCATCTAAAGCATAGGCTGATCTTAATATATAATGTGTTCCCGGAGGATAATGTAAGTTATTTAGAGATCAATAATTATTTTAAAAAATTATACAAGCAGATCACTGAAAAAATAGAGGTTCATAATATTTCTAATAATTCAAAAGTAGCAGAGTTTACCTCCAATTATACTAAGGATGAATTTTGTAGAAATGTAAAAAAAGCTAAAGAATATATAAAGAATGGAGATATATTTCAGGTGGTGCTCTCTCAAAGATTAAAATGTAGGACTGAACTTAGGGCCTTTGATATTTATAGAAAGCTGAGGTATGAAAATCCATCCTCCTACCTTTTTTATATGGATTTTAAAGACTTTCAAATAGTAGGTTCTTCCCCGGAAAGGCTTGTAAGTGTGCATGGAGATAGAGTTAGTACTAATCCTATTGCAGGTACAAGAAAAAGAGGAAGTAGCAGGGAGGAAGATGAAAAACTAAAAAATGAGCTTATAAATGATGAAAAGGAAAGAGCAGAACATGTTATGTTGGTGGACCTTGGAAGAAATGATATAGGAAAAGTAAGTGAATTTGGAACTGTTGAAGTTACAAAATTTATGGAAGTACAGAAGTATTCCCATATTATGCATCTGGTATCTGAGGTCTCAGGAAAGCTGAAAAGAGGAATATCAAGTTTTGATGCTTTTATTTCCTGCCTTCCTGCAGGTACAGTATCTGGGGCACCTAAAATAAGGGCTATGGAAATAATAGATGAAATTGAAGATAAAAAAAGACTTCTCTACGCAGGAGCGGTAGGATATTTTTCTTATAACAAAAATATGGATACTTGTATTGCCATAAGGACAGTAGTTATTAAAGACAATTATGCCTATATACAAGCTGGAGGGGGTATAGTATATGATTCTGATCCTGAATTAGAATATGAGGAATCTTTAAATAAGGCAAAAGCATTGATGGAGGTGGTATAAGTTGATATTAATGATAGATAATTATGATTCTTTTACCTATAATCTTTATCAATATATAGGAGAATTGTATAAGGATATAGAGGTAATTAGAAATGATGAGATTTCAGTGGAGGATATAGAGAAATTTGAAAATTTACAGGGTATAGTTATATCTCCAGGTCCGGGAGTACCAGAAGATTCGGGTATATGTATTGAGGTAATAAAAAGGTATGGAAAAGATATACCTATTTTAGGAATATGCCTTGGTCATCAAGCCATAGCCAAGGCATATGGTGGAGATGTAATAAGGGCAAAAGAAATAAAGCATGGTAAAACATCCATGGTAGAGCATGTAGAAAATGAATTATTTAAAGGAATTAAAAGTCCTATTAGGGCTATGAGATATCATTCTTTAATAGTAGATGAAGAATCCATAATTCCTACCCATATTATTAAAATTGCAGAAAGTGATGATGGTGTTTTAATGGGTATAAAGCACAGCTCTTATCCGGTATATGGACTTCAATTTCATCCTGAATCTATATTGACAGAGTGTGGTCATAGTATAATAAAGAATTTTTTACAGGAGGTATGTCATGTTAAGTGAAGCTATGAGAGAAGTTTTGTCAGGTAAGGATTTATCTGAAAGTCAATCTGAAAAGGTTATGCAAAATATAATGAAAGGACAAGAGTCTTCTGCATTAATAGCTGGCTTTTTAATAGCGCTAAAAATGAAGGGAGAATCTATTTCGGAGATAACAGGCTGTGCAAAGGCCATGAGAAACATGGCGGTGCCTGTAAAATTAAAATCAGAATATGCTATTGATACCTGTGGTACTGGCGGTGATGGAGGAAAAACTTTCAATATATCTACTGCAGCAGCTATTATAGCAGCAGCTGCAGGGATAAAAGTAGCTAAACATGGAAATAAAGCTGTATCCAGTAAAAGTGGCAGTGCGGATGTGCTAAAAGAGATGGGAATTAATATAAATTTGGAGAAATGTAAAGTTGAAGATTGCATTGATAATGTGGGTATGGGATTTTTATTTGCTCCAATGTACCATAGTGCTATGAAAAATGTGGCAAGTATTAGAAAGGAACTGGGGGTTAGAACTATATTCAATATATTGGGGCCACTTACCAATCCTGCATTTGTAAAAGGACAGCTTATAGGAGTTTATGATAGAAAACTTTTAGAACCGGTGGCTAAAACTCTTTTAAACTTAGGCTGTGAAAGAGCTATGGTGGTTCATGGAGGGGATGGATTAGATGAAATTACAACTACTACGGTAACTTATGTATGTGAAGTTAAAGATGGAGAAATAAAAAAATATACTTTGTCCCCTGAAGATTTTGGTATAAAAACTACTTTCTACAAAAATATTGCTGGAGGTACAGCTGAGGAAAATGCGGCTATAATAATGGATATATTAAAGGGAAAAACTGGCCCTGAAAGGGATATAGTGGTAATAAATAGTGCAGCTGCAATTTATATAGGCAAAAAGGCGGGGGATTTAAAAGAAGGAATTTTAAGAGCTAATGAAATTATAGACTCTGGAAAAGCTTATGCCAAGTATGAGGAAATTTTAAATTATAGCAATTAAGGCAGGTGTATGGGATGATATTAGATGATATAGTGGATGTAAAGAGAAAGGAACTGGAACTTAAAAAGGAAAGTAAACCTCTAAAAAGTATTATAAATGAAATTAGTAGAATAGATGAACTTGAAATTGGAAATTTTAAAGATGCTCTGATAAAGGACAATATATCCATTATAGGGGAGATAAAAAGGGCATCTCCATCTAAAGGTATAATAGCCCATAAATTTCAGATTGAAGATATATGCAGCATATATGAAACATTGGATATAGACGCTATATCTGTGCTCACTGAGCAGCATTATTTCAAGGGAAAGGATGAGTATTTAAAGAAGGCCAAAGAGTTTATTTCAAAACCTGTGCTGAGAAAAGATTTTATTGTAGATGAATATCAGATATATGAGTCAAAGCTTTTAGGGGCAGATGCCATACTTCTAATAGTAAGGATTTTAAAACAAAATTTAGGTAAGTTTTATAAGATAGCTTCTTCCGTAGGACTTCAATGTATTGTAGAGGTCCATAATAAAAGTGAATTGGATATTGCACTGGAAATAGAACCGGAGATAATTGGAATAAACAATAGAAATCTTGAAAATTTTACTGTGGATTTAAAAAATACAGAAAATTTAATTAATTATATACCGGAGCATACTGCTGTAGTTTCAGAAAGTGGAATAAAAACAAGTATGGATTTTAAATATATAAAAAGTCTTCCTATAAATGGAGTATTAATTGGAGAAGGACTCATGAAAAAAATTGATGATATAAACAGTATTAAAAAATTCATAGACAGTATAAAAATGGATAACTTTCAATAGATAATTGGAGGTGAATACACATTGATTAAAGTAAAGATATGCGGCCTCAGAAGAGAAGAGGATATTAAATGTGTGAATAAATATAAACCGGATTATGTAGGACTTATATTTTCAAAAAGTAAAAGACAGGTAAATTTAGAGCAGGCTAAAATGCTTATAGCAAATTTAGATAGTGGTATTAAAAGTGTAGGAGTCTTTGTAGATGAAACTTTAGAATATGTATACAACACATCAAAAATTTTAGAACTGGATGTAATTCAATTTCATGGCTCAGAAGATGAAGAGTATATGAAGTATTTTAATGAATTTACTATTTGGAAAGCTTTAAAAGTAAAGTGTAGAGAAGATATTTTAAATTTGAACTATAAATACGCAGATGGAATAGTTTTAGACAACAAGACAGCTGGAAGTGGGAAATGCTTTGATTGGGATATTGCAAGAGATATTAAGATTAGGAAGGACTTAATATTGGCAGGAGGCATCAATGAAGAAAATGTTGAAACTGCAGTGAATATAGTTAATCCAAGTATAGTAGATGTTTCTAGCGGTGTTGAAAGCCAGGAATATAAGGATTCAAATAAAATAAAAATGTTTATTGAGAAAGTGAGGAATATTAAGTGAATAAATTATATGAAAATTCAGGAAGATTTGGCAAATTTGGAGGACAATATGTACCTGAAACAGTTATGACTGCACTTATGGAACTTGAAGAAAGTTTTAATGAGGCAAAACAGGACAGTGAATTTATGAAGGAGTACATGTATTATTTGCAAGAGTATTCAGGAAGACCTACTCCACTTTATTATGCAGAGAATCTTACTAAAAATTTAGGCGGTGCAAAGATATATTTAAAGAGAGAAGATTTAAATCATACCGGTGCACACAAGATAAACAACGTATTAGGACAGATACTTCTGGCAAAGAGAATGGGAAAGAAAAAGGTAATAGCAGAAACTGGTGCAGGACAGCATGGAGTGGCAGTGGCTACAGGAGCTGCCATGTTTCAAATGGAATGTGTTATCTATATGGGAGAAGAGGACTGCAGGAGGCAATCTTTAAATGTGCTTAGGATGGAGATATTAGGAGCAAAAGTAGTTCCTGTAAAGTCAGGTACCAAAACTTTAAAAGATGCAGTAAATGAAGCTCTTAGAAAATGGGTGGAAAATATTGAAGATACTTTTTATGTAATGGGATCTGTAGTAGGGCCTCATCCTTATCCAACTATGGTAAGAGATTTTCAAAGGGTGATAGGGGATGAAACTAAGGAGCAGATGTTGAAAAAAGAAGGAAGACTTCCAGATTATATAATAGCATGTGTGGGAGGTGGAAGTAATTCTATGGGTATTTTTTATCCTTTTGTAGAAGATGAATCCGTAAAACTTATAGGAGTTGAGGCAGCTGGGCTGGGAGTAGACACGGACAAACATGCTGCTTCTATGGCTAAAGGCTCTGTAGGAGTACTCCACGGTATGATGACTTATTTGATTCAAGATGATGAAGGACAGATACTTCCTGTATATTCTATATCTGCAGGACTGGATTATCCTGGAGTAGGACCTGAACATGCTTATTTAAAGGATACAGAAAGGGCACATTATACCTATGTTACGGACCAGGAGGCCTTGGAAGCTTTTGCATATTTGAGTAAGCATGAAGGTATAATACCAGCCCTTGAGAGCTCTCATGCACTGGCTTATACTATGAAATTGGCACCTAAACTTACCAGGGAAGAAATAATTGTGGTAAATATTTCTGGACGAGGAGATAAGGATGTAAATACTATTGCAGAGCTTAATATATTTGAGTAAAATTTTATACAATATGGAGGATAGAGATGAATAGAATTGATTTTAAATTTGAAGAATTAAAAAAACAAAATAAAAAAGCACTTATACCTTTTGTAACAGCAGGAGATCCTAGTCTTAAAGCTACAGTTAATATTGTGCTTGAAATGGATAAAAAGGGAGCAGATATAGTAGAAATTGGAGTACCTTACTCTGATCCACTGGCAGATGGTCCTGTTATACAGAGTTCTTCCCAAAGAGCAATAGAAAGAGGGGCTAAAATTAAAAATATTATGGAGACTGTAAAAAAAATAAGGGAAAAGAGTGATATTCCATTAGTGTATCTGGTGTATTATAATTCTATATTTAAATATGGTCTGGAAAAGTTTATATCTGAAGCTTCTGCCTCAGGCATAAATGGAATTATAATACCAGATCTTCCTATAGAAGAAAGGGGAGATATAATGGATATAGCGGGAAAATATGAAGTTCATTTAATACCTCTTGTGGCACCCACTTCAAAAAAAAGAATTAAAGAGATAGCAGGTGGAGGTTCAGGTTTTATATATTGTGTATCTAAAAATGGGGTAACTGGAGTGGGGGAACAAATCAAAACAGATATTAAAGAATATATGGAACTTGTAGGCAGTTATACAAAACTTCCTAAAGCTTTGGGATTTGGAATTTCAGGACCTGACATGGCAAGAGAATTTAAACCTTATTGCGATGGAATAATAATAGGAAGTGCCATAATTGATATTATATATAAATGCAGGGATGAAAAAGAAATATTAAACAAGGTAGGTACATTCATTTCGGAGGTGAAAAAGAGCTTGGAGTAGAGGATTTATTTTTTTTATGTCACTTATAGGTTATAATATATACTAACCTTAAGGTTTTGAATTAGGGTTATTGTATGTATTACGTTTGGGAGTGATATTTTTGGAAGAAAAAAAACAGATTCAGACTAGATTGAGAAGAATAGAAGGACAGATAAAAGGCATTGAGAAGATGATTGAAAGTGATATATGCTGCAGGGATATTTTAATACAAATTGCAGCGGTGAGAGCAGCAGTAAACAAGGTAGGAGGTCTGGTACTTAAAAATTATGCCAAGACCTGCCTGGTGGAAGATGAAAATAATAAAGCTAAAAATGATAATTATAGATGCTTTTTTAGAGACTTTTACTATGTTCTTAAAGTAAACAGTATAAAAACAGAGTGATTAAAGCTGATTGATTTTAAAAAGTTTTCTTCTAAAAAGTGCAGCGGTCTTGAATATGGAAGATACTAAAAATATACCTACAGCTATAGTTCCTGCAATCTCCAGGGTGTTAAGGCCTGTAGACAGTGATTCATTTATATGGCCTTGTATAGATTGAAGCATGGTATTATACATTCCCCACCCTGGAACTAAGGGAATAATTGAATATATTATAAAAGTTGTTGCAGGAGTTTTTAATATTCTGGCCATTATTTCTGAATAGATGGAGGCAAATACTGAAGCTATGAAAAAACACAGTATACTGGAGTAGATTAAATAATGTGAGGAAAGTAGATAAAAAAACCAGGTAAATCCTCCACCTAAGGATGAGAATATTAAATTTTTTCCCCTTACATTTCCAAGTATGCTGAAAGACAAAGTGGCAATTAAGATATATATAGAATTTATTATCATAGAGTCATTCCTCCTATAACAAACCATAATTTTAATACAACTCCTGTGCCTATGGCAATGGCTACAGCTACCAGAAAGGCCTCTATTCCCCTAGAAATACCGGAGATCAAATCCCCTGCAATTGTATCTCTTATGGCGTTCGTTATGGAAAGCCCTGGAACTAAAAGCATAATGGAACTTATTATTATGGTATCTCTGTTAGAACCTATATTGTATTTAATACTTATAAGTGCTATTAGAGCAGCGATAGAGCCGCATAGTATATTTATAAAGAATTCATTTGCCCGAAGAAAATTAAGACTTCTAGAGGTTAAATTTATTAAAAGCCCTATAAAGAATGATACCAGGGAATCTTTTATATTTCCTCCAAAGGCAAGACAAAAAAAAGCGGTAGCTGTTCCTGAAAATAATAAGGTTGCCTTAAAGCTGTAAGGGCTGGAGCATTCAATTTTACATAGTTTGATTTCTACTTTGTATAAAGAATAATTATTATCTTTTATATTTCTTGAAAGGGTATTTACCCTGGATATTTTTTCTAAATTCAATGTTCTATGGCGTACTCTTTTTATTACTGATATGGTTTCACCATATTCATTTGAGGCAGATACTATAATTACATTTAAAGTTACAAAGGCGTCTATGCTGAATATACTATAGCTGTTTCCTATTCTGGTTATGGTTTCTTCTACCCTGTATATTTCAGCTCCACTTTCCAGCATTATTTTTCCAGCATGGGCTGCCAGATTTACTATTTTATCAATATTCATAGTTGGTATTCTCCCTGTACAAAATAAATAATGCAATTATTATATCATAAAATTTGTCTTTGTTATTTATAAAGTATACTTGTGTAAATTGAAGTTATAAAGTAATATGGTAATGAAACTGAATGATTTTAAAACTTATATTTTCAAAGGAGTGAATAGTACATGGATTTTAGCCAATTGAAAAATACTGACAAAGCCGTCTATGGAATAATTGAAGAAGAATGGGAAAGACAAAAAAATGGTATAGAACTTATTGCTTCTGAAAATTTTACCAGTAAAAGTGTAATGGAAGCCATGGGTTCCTTTTTAACGAATAAATATGCGGAAGGATATCCAGGTAAGAGATATTATGGAGGATGTTACATAGTAGATAAGGCAGAAGATTTAGCTAGAGATAGAATGAAAAAGCTTTTTAATGCAGAACATGTGAATGTACAGCCTCATTCTGGCTCTCAGGCAAATATGGCTGTTTATATGTCGGTTTTAAAACCGGGAGATACAGTTCTTGGAATGAGTTTAAATCATGGTGGTCATTTAACTCATGGAAGTAAAGTGAGTTTTTCAGGTAAATTATACAATTTTGTTTCCTATGGATTAAATAGCCACACGGAGATAATTGATTATGATGAAATGAGAGAATTGGCTCTTAAGCACAAGCCTAAGATGATAGTCTCCGGTGCCAGTGCATATCCAAGAAAAATAGATTTTAAGAAGATAAGAGAAATATGTGATGAAGTGGGAGCTTATATGATGGTAGACATAGCCCATATTGCAGGACTGGTTGCTGCAGGCAAACATGAATCTCCAGTACCTTATGCAGATTTTGTTACTACTACTACCCATAAAACATTGAGAGGACCTAGGGGAGGGGCAATAATATGCAAGGAAAAATATGGTGCTGCCCTTGACAAGACCATATTTCCAGGAATACAAGGCGGTCCTTTAATGCATATCATAGCTGCTAAGGCAGTTTGTTTTGGAGAGGCATTAACAGATGAATATAAACAATATATAGAGCAAGTGATAAAAAATGCTAAAGTTTTAGGGGAAGAGCTGGTAAAATATGGATTTAGACTTGTGAGTGGAGGTACTGACAATCATCTTTTGTTAGTAGATCTTACCAATAAAAATATTACAGGAAAGGATACAGAAGAACTTTTAGATAAGGTAAATATAACTGTAAATAAGAATGCTATTCCTTTTGATAAATTAGGACCCAATATCACAAGTGGAATTAGGATAGGTACTCCAGCTGTAACTACCAGAGGATTTAAAGAAGAGGAAATGAAAAAAATAGCTTATCTTATTAATAAAGCAGTGGAAAACAGAGAATCTGACCTGTCAGATATTAAAAAAGAGGTAATAGAATTATGTACAGCTTTTCCTCTCTATAAATAGATTATTTTTTAAATTGTATATTATAAATTATAACTGTCTGCTTTATTGCAGGCAGTACTTTTTTCAATTTAAATTAAAGTTTGGAGTGTATTTATTTTTACAAAGCTAATAATATTCTAGAATATTTATGAATATAATTTATTAAAATAAATATAATGGGGTTGAGCCATGTGATAAAAAAAGGGACTTTTATTGAAGTAAAAATAGTACACTATCATGAGAATAAAAAGATAGCTGATGTGTTTTTAAGAGGCAGTTGCTTAAAAAGCTGTGAAGTAGGAGAATATACAGAAATACTTACTACCACAGGTCACATAGTTAAAGGAATAGTTTCTGAAAATAATTTTTTCTATAGTTATTTAGGTGCAAATAGTAAAAATACACAAGGTATACTTTTTATTAAAGGAAAAAGGTAAGACAATACTACATATTATTCACAAAAAAATATATATATGATATAATGTATGCGAATAATTTTGATGAAAATATAGTAAACGTTCGAAAAAATAATAAAATAAGGAGAAAGTACAATGGGTGTTAAAAGACTGTTTGTAGAGAAAAAGAAGGGATTTGACATAGAAGCTCAAGGACTTCTCAAAGATATTAGAGAAAGTCTCAGTATCCATCATTTAGAAAATGTAAAGGTAGTAAATCGTTATGATATAGAAAATATGAATAATAAGGAGTACGAGGAATCTAAACATATAATATTTTCAGAAAAAACTGTAGATAACATATATGAAGAAGAAATGGATATAGAGGAAAATACGAAAGTCTTTGCAGTGGAATATCTTCCTGGCCAATATGATCAAAGAGCGGATTCTGCATCTCAATGTATTCAAATATTAACTCAAAGTGAAAAAACTCAGGTTGTATCCTCAAAAGTATATATTCTTTATGGGGATATATCTGAGAAGGAATTTATAAAAATAAAAAATTACTGTATAAATCCTGTGGATTCCAGAGAAGCTTCTTTGGATAAATTAGATAGCCTGGAGAGTAAATTAGTTATACCGCAATCTGTGGAAATACTAAATGGATTTATAGAAAAAGATAAGGCAGAACTTGAGGAATTTATAAGAACCAAAGGTCTTGCCATGAGTATAGAAGACTTGATCTTCTGCCAGAGGTATTTTAAAGAAAAAGAGATGAGGGATCCTACTATAACAGAAATAAAAGTAATAGACACATATTGGTCCGATCACTGCAGACATACTACTTTTATGACTGAATTAACTGATGTGTCCATTGAAGATGGAAAATTCTCAACTCCTATAAAAAATACTTATGAAGACTACTTAAAATTAAGAAATAGAATATATGCTGAAAATAAGAAACCTGAATGTCTTATGGATATAGGTACCATTGCCATGAAGAAATTAAGAAAAGATGGAAAACTAAAAGATTTAGATGAATCAGATGAAATAAATGCATGTAGTATAGTTGTAGATGCAGATATAAATGGAAAAAACGAAAAATGGCTTGTAATGTTTAAAAATGAAACTCATAACCATCCAACAGAGATTGAGCCTTTTGGAGGAGCTGCAACCTGTCTTGGAGGGGCAATACGTGATCCACTATCAGGAAGATCCTATGTATATCAGGCCATGAGGGTTACAGGAAGTGGAGATCCTAGAATTAAGGTAGAGGATACATTAAAAGGAAAACTTCCACAGAAAAAAATAACCATAGGAGCAGCAGAAGGATATAGTTCCTATGGAAATCAGATAGGTCTTGCTACTGGAATGGTTTCTGAAATATATGATGAAGGATATGTGGCAAAAAGAATGGAAATAGGTGCAGTTATAGCTGCGGCTCCTTTTGAAAATGTAAAGAGAGAGAAACCTGGTACCTCTGATGTGGTAATACTTTTAGGAGGAAGAACAGGAAGAGACGGCTGCGGTGGAGCTACAGGTTCTTCTAAAAAACACACAGAGTCTTCTATACTTACATCTGGAGCGGAAGTGCAAAAGGGTAATCCTGTTACGGAAAGAAAAATTCAAAGATTGTTTAGGAAACCTGAGGTAAGTAAGTTTATTAAAAGATGTAATGATTTTGGTGCAGGAGGAGTATCTGTAGCTATAGGAGAACTTACGGAAGGACTTGAAATAAATTTAGATTTAGTGCCTAAAAAATATGAAGGTTTAGATGGAACTGAACTTGCCATTTCAGAATCTCAAGAACGTATGGCAGTGGTTGTATCGAAAGAAAATCAGGATAGATTTATAGAATATGCAAGGCAAGAAAATTTAGAGGCAACTAAGGTAGCTGATGTTACAGGAGATAACAGGCTGAAGATGTTCTGGAGAGGGGATGCCATTGTAGATTTAAGCAGAGAATTTTTAGATACCAATGGAGTAAGGGCAGCTGTGAAGGTTAAGGTAAAATCCCCGGATAATAACAGCTATTTTGAAAAAAATGTTTTAAATAAAAAGGATAAAAGTAATCACATAAAAGAGCTGTGGATCAAAACTTTAAAAGATTTAAATGTGTGCAGTCAAAAAGGTCTGGTAGAGAGATTTGACAGCAGCATAGGTGCTTCTACTGTACTTATGCCTTTTGGAGGAAAATATCAGGATACTCCTACAGAAGCTATGGCAGCAAAATTACCTGTATTAAATGGAGAAACCAATACCGCTACAGTAATGAGTTTTGGATATAATCCAGATATTGCTAAATGGAGCCCTTTTCATGGAGCAGTTTATGCAGTAGTGGAGTCTGTAGCTAAAATTGCAGCTTCAGGAGGATCAGTAAATAATATAAAATTGACCTTTCAAGAATATTTTGAAAAGCTTGGTAAAGATCCGCAAAAGTGGGGTAAGCCTTTTTCTGCTTTACTTGGAGCTCTTTATGCCCAAAATGAGTTTGATATAGCAGCCATAGGGGGAAAAGACAGTATGTCCGGGAGTTTTAAGGATATGGATGTTCCACCTACCTTGGTCTCCTTTGCAGTTAGTACAGGAGAAGCTGACAAGATTATATCACCTGAGTTCAAAGGTTATGAAAATTATGTGGTAATTATACCTGTTTCAAGGGATGAATTTTGTATTCCAAATATTAAAAAACTTAAAGAAAATTATAGTATTATAAACAGCATGATAAGAGAAGGCGAAGTGTTGTCCGCCCACACTGTTAAAAGAGGGGGAATATGTGAAGCAGTAAGCAAAATGAGTTTTGGGAATAGAATTGGGATGAAATTTGAAAATAATATAAACACTGAAGAATTATTTTTTCCAGACTACGGTTCTATAATATTAGAGATAGATTCAAAGATAAATATTAAAGAAAAACTTAAAAATATAGATTTTAAACTTATTGGAGTCACACAAAAAAAGCAGTCTATAGAGGTAAATGGAGTAGATATACCTATTTTGGATATGATAAATTCATGGGAGGAAAGTCTTGAAAATATTTTTCCTACCTATGTTCCAGGAGAAAATGAGAAAATAGATGTGGAATATTTCCACAGGGAAAATAAAATTTCTCCAGCTATAAAGGCAGCGGTTCCAAAAGTAGTTATACCTGTATTTCCAGGAACCAATTGTGAATATGATACAGAAAGAGCATTTAAAAAAGCAGGAGCTGAAGTGGAAACTATTATAGTCAAAAATTTAACAGGAACGCAGATAGAAGAATCAGTAGATGCAATTATTAAGGGAATAAACTCTTCCCAGATTATTATGCTTCCTGGAGGATTTAGTGCAGGAGATGAACCAGATGGTTCAGGTAAATTTATTGCCACCTTCTTTAGAAATCCTAGGATAAAAGAGGCCGTAATGGAGTTTTTAAATAAAAGAGATGGCCTTATGCTTGGAATATGCAATGGCTTTCAAGCCCTTATAAAATTAGGACTTGTACCTTTCGGGGAAATAAGGGATATAGATGAATTTTGTCCTACCCTTACCTATAATAAGATAGGAAGACATGTATCCACCATAGTAAACACAAAGGTTATCTCCAATTTATCTCCTTGGTTTAACAATGCAAGGGTAGGAGATGTCTACTCCATAGCAGTTTCCCATGGAGAGGGAAGATTTGTGGTTGGAGATGATATGATTGTCAAACTTAAAAGTAAGGGTCAGATAGCAACACAATATGTAGATCTTCAGGGAAATCCTAGCTGTGATGTTAAATTTAACCCAAATGGCTCCTACTATGCAGTGGAGGGTATAACCAGTCCGGATGGTAGAATACTTGGTAAAATGGGGCATTCAGAAAGAATAGGAGAAAATGTCTTTAAAAATATTCCAGGGGAAAAGGATCAAAAGTTATTTGAGGCAGGAATTAACTATTTTAAGATTTAAATTATTCCTTATATTAAGCGTATATATAAGATGAAGTGTAAAAAGCTTCATCTTTTTAGTATTCCTTATAAAATCCTTATAATTATAAATTATTATGTAATCAAATGAGGAGGACCGTAGGAATGAATAATTTTATTTTAGAAACTAAAAAGCTCTGTAAAAATTTTAAAGGACAAATGGCAGTAAATAATATATCACTTAAGGTCAAGAAAAATTCTATTTATGGATTGCTTGGACCAAATGGAGCAGGAAAGTCCACGACATTAAAGATAATAACTGGAATGCTGAGAGCAAGCAGTGGAGAAATTTTATTTGAAGGTCATAAGTGGAGTAGAAATGATTTGAGAAATGTGGGGGCTTTAATTGAAGGTGCACCACTTTATGGAAATCTTACTGCAAGGGAAAATTTAAAGGTGCGTACAATAGTTTTAGGATTACCTGACAAAAGAATCGATGAAGTACTTGAAATAGTGGATTTAAAGAATACGGGCAAGAAAAGAGCGCATCAATTTTCCATGGGAATGAAGCAAAGGCTTGGCATTGCAATAGCTATCCTAAATAATCCAAAACTTTTAATTTTGGATGAGCCTACTAATGGACTGGACCCTTTTGGTATACAAGAACTTCGTGAGTTAATTCGTTCTTTTCCAGAACATGGAATTACAGTAATACTATCAAGTCATGTACTGAGTGAAGTTGAACAGGTAGTTGATGAAATTGGAATTATTTCAGGTGGAGTTTTAGGATATCAGGGAGGTATGAAAAAGGGAGAAGATCTTGAAAAGTTGTTTATAGAGGTTGCCGGAAAATATAGAAGGGAGGGAGAATAATATGGAAGCTTATTTTAAATCAGAGTATTTAAAGATAAAACATACATTTATGGGAAAACTTATTTTTCTGGCACCGATTTTTGCAATAATTCTTTCATTGATATTAACACCACATTATTTTGAGATAGATAGCTATAATTGGTGGTATGTAATGATTCTTCCAGGAATGGTGTCCTTATTATGTACATTAATTGCTGTCAAAGATAACAAGATGAAAAACATGGCAGTGCTTTCTCTACCAGTAGACCTTAAAAAAGTTTGGATATCAAAAATACTTGTGTGCAGCTTGATGATAATTTTCGCTTCTATAATTCATTTATTTGGATGTTTATTTATTGGCAATATTCTTCATTTTGGAAAGCTTGGAATGATTCCAGCGGCAAGTGTAGTATTAGGAAGTTTGGTTTTAATTATTACTTTTTTATGGCAAATACCTTTTTGTCTGTTTCTTGGAAGTAAAATAGGAATATTTCCCACAATATTAATTAATATTATTGCCTATTTTATGCTAGGAGTAATATTTGCTGTTGAAGATGTGTTGTGGATAATACCATATGCGGTTCCATCCAGGTTAATGTGTCCCATTATAAAGGTTCTTCCAAACGGACTTCCTGCTGTTTCAGGTAATCAGACCTTTAGACCGGAGCTATTATCAGACAGTGTTATTTTACCTGGAATTATGATTACAGTAGTTTTATTTCTTACACTTACAGTTTTAACTGCAAAATGGTATGAAAGACAGGAGGCAAAATAATATGGGTATACTTTTTAAACTCGTAAGGGCGGATTTCCAGAAGATACGCCATACTGCAATAGTATGGATACATATTGTGATTCCAATACTGATTCCAATGCTGTTTTTAGGTTATTATACAAGCTCACCTTCAACTATAGATAATGTTTCAAAGGTAAGCTTGTATATACAAGTTTTAACTATGGGATTTCCATTGATAATTGGTATTGTCTGTGCCATGGTTGTGGAGCAGGAAGCTGATGCAGGAAATTTTCAGGAACTTTTGATGGCAAGACATAAACTTCTTAGTTTTTTTAGTAAGTTAGTTATGCTGCTTATCATGGGAGTGGGATCTCTTACTATTGCTGTTGGCATTCTGGGTTTTGGGTTGGAGTTCCTGATCCATAAAAATGCATTTGATGCTATTTTTTATGGAAAGATAATTTTCATTCTATTGTTCTGTGAAATTTTTTTATACTTGTTACATCTATTATGCAGTTTTATATTTGGAACAGGAGCCTCCATAGGACTTGGAATAGGGGAAAGCTTAATTTCAGCACTCATGCTTACAGGGCTTGGAGATATATTTGGAAAGTGGTTTCCGTGCAGTTGGGGCTCTAGAATACTGGATTCTTATATCAGTCTGAAGATTGACAATGGCAAGAATCTGTTAGTATTAAGTGAATTTCAAATTGTAGTATATATTTGTGTTACATCAACTATTATGTTGTTTTTAATAAGCTTTTTATGGTATAAATATTTTGAGGGAAGAAGTGAAAATTAAGTGGAAGTGATAGTATGGCGAATATACTGGCAATTGATGATGAAGAGGGAATTCTTGAAGTTATAAAAGTAGCACTTTCAAGAGAAGGACACAGGGTTACCACTATTTGTGATTTTTTATCCTTCCCTGTTGAAAGGTGTTTGGATTATGATTTGATTTTACTGGATGTTATGATGCCGGGTATAGACGGGTTCACTCTTTGTAAGAACATTCGTGACCTAGTAGATTGTCCTATTTTGTTCCTGACTGCAAAGACTATGGAGGAAGACATTGTAAAAGGACTCGTCATGGGTGGTGATGACTATATTACGAAGCCATTTGGAATTAATGAACTTCGCTGGAGGGTGGCAGCACATCTTAGAAGGGAACACAGGGAGAAACACAATAGTTTTATTGTATCTGGGGTAAGATTTAAAGTTTCAGCAAAAGAAGTGTTTATAGAAGAAAAACAGGTTTCTCTGACAAAAAGTGAATATGAAATAAGTGAATTCCTTGCTATAAATCATGGGCAGGTGTTTTCAAAGGAAAAAATATATGAGGCTGTATTTGGTTTTGACGGTGAAAGTGACAGTTCAGCTATTGTTGAACATATAAAAAATATAAGGGCGAAGTTTGCAAGGGTGGGCATATCTCCAATTGAAACAGTTTGGGGGATTGGATATAAATGGTCTTAAAAGTTAAGAAAAATTTAAGGGGCATATTTATCAGATATATTATATGTTTTGGTATTGCAGCGATATTACTTATAGTTTTGTATGCTTTTGTATTTTATTTAATGCTTGAAAATAACATTATATTACCTGCTAATTATTCTGAACATAAGATTGAAGGAAACAGAAGTGCAATCTTGAAGGCAGATAAGGTGACTTCCAATTTAATACCTTATGGCTGCAGTTATGGTGTATATAATGAAGATGGTAAGTTGCTTTATGGAAATTTTACGACTAAACAAGCTAAAGAAGCATGGACTGCCATAAAGAATAATCAAAACATTATTTTTGGAGATGGTTATCTTAGTGTATTTCATAGAAAAAAAGACATTTGCATTATTCAATATTCTATCAAGGCACAATTTAAATCACCTTTAATTAGAAAACATTTGGCAAATGTGGAATTGTTAGGAGTAGTTTTACTTTTGATATTATTGGTAGGAGAAGTTGTGCTGCTGGCAGTGGTATTTGGAAAATACCTCTCTAAAGAGATTAAAGTTTTAATTGAAGTTTCAGATAACATAAAGAGAAAGGATCTTGATTTTGAGCCTAAACATTCTGATATTCGTGAAATTGAAGAAGTAATTGATTCTTTAAATGACATGAAAAATGCTTTAAAGGAATCCTTAGAAAAACAGTGGAATATGGAAAAATTAAAGAAAAATCAAATTTCTACATTGGCACATGATATAAAGACACCTCTTACCATAATAAAGGGAAATGCGGAATTAATCAAGGAAATCAGTATTGAAGCAGATAATATGAAATATAATGACTATATTTTAAAAAGCGCAGATGAAATTGAAAAGTACTTGAAACTTCTTATAGATATTACAAAGTCAGAGGATATACTGGTTTTAAAGCAGGGTAAAATAAGGACAGAAGCATTCTTTAGAAAAATTGTAGATAAGGAAAGTGCATTAGCTTCTGAAAAAAATCTTGAGCTTATAAGTGAAGTGGAAAGTGCACCTGAATTTTTTTATGGGGATGAAGAACTTTTATATAGAGCTATTATGAATGTGATTTCAAATGCAATTGAGTACTCCCCAGAGTTTGGAAAATTGATTTTGAAAATTTATGGATGTAAAAATGAACTTGAGTTTTCAATTGAAGACAATGGACATGGATTTTCAGAGGAAGAACTGCAATTTGCAGCAGAGCAATTTTATAGGGGAGACAAGAGTAGAATTTCAAAGAACCATTATGGTATGGGACTATTTATTACAAGTTCGTTTATAAAGCTACATGGCGGGGTTATGAAACTATCAAATTCTGAACAAATTGGCGGTGCAAAGGTAGTTTTGGGAATTCCATTATTATCTAAGTCGATAATAGAAGATTAAGGAAATAGATTGTCCGCTAGAATTTGATATAAACAAATTATTGTAATTTATTGTTTATTTTAAATACCTATGGTTATATTATGCTGGGGGGAGATGTGTGGATGACAAAACCTATAATTATGACAGATGCAAGTTGTGATTTGTCAGGTAGTTTTATTACGAAAAGGAAAATCCCTTTTTTGGGTCTAATCTGTAACTTCAAGGGTAAGGATTATGAAGATAGTTTTGGAAAGTCCTTAAGCTATGAAGAATTTTATGAAGGATTGAAAAAAGGCAATTAAATGTATTTTTTCTATTTTTTTATAAATAAAATTTTCTTCCAAACTCAAATTTGATAATTTTTCGATTTTTTGGGATAAAATAAAATACAAATCTACATATATGTTTCAAAATAGTGTATCATTATATTTGTGATACTAATTTAATTGACTTATTCCACTATGTAAGAAAATTAAATCTAAGCCTTATAGTGTGGTTATATAATATCAACCTAGAAAAAACAATATATGGAGGATATTTTTTATGGATGATAGCTTTTTATTTAGAAAATATAGTGATGATGATTTTGAAGATTATAAAAATTTATATAAATCTGTTTATTGTAAAAATATAGATAAAAATTTTTTTAGATGGAAACATAGTATGAATATGTCAATAAATCAAAATCCAATAATATATCTTGTGGTTAATGGAGAAAAAAAAATAATTGGAGCAAGTTCTTTTTTTGTCACTAAGCTTGTTTACAATGGAAATAAATATGATGTAGTACAACTTGGGGATACAATGGTATCAAAGGAATATAGGGGTAAGGGTTTATTTAAAAAGAGTATAGGATTTGCATTAGAAGATTTAAAAAATAGTGGATATAATGGGATTTTTGCATTTGCAAACAGTAACTCTTACCCAGGACTTTTAAAGCTTGGATTTGATAGCCTTTATAAAATAAATCTATATGTAAAGGTTCTTAATTATGAAGCGATGCTTAGGGGGAAGCTGGGCGATAAACCTGGTTTAAATATTATTGGAAAAGTGTTAAACTTTTACACAAAGTTACCTAAGTATAGTGGTGATAAATTTAATATAGAAGAAGCTGATTTGTTACAAAGCAATATTTTGAGCTTCATAAATGAAGCTAACAAGAATTACATACATCTAGATAAAAATAGAGATTATATTAAGTGGAAGTACCTAGATAAACCAGAATGCAGATATGAAACAGTACTTATAAAGAATGAAAAAAGTATCTATGCTGTTTTTGTTATAAGAATTGATAATATTTGTGGAAGAAAATCAGGGAAAATCGTAGAATATTTTTCTAAGGAGAATAAGGAAACAAGTACATACTTCAACTTGATAAGTAACTATTATACTAATAAGGGTCTTGATTATATTGAAATGTGGGATGTAGGAAATGAACATCTAAAAAGGATATTAAAAAAGAATAAATTTATTAAAAGAAAAGTGAAGTTATATTTTATAATTAAGGCATTTAATGAGAAACTAGAATCTATTAATGATTTAAGTCTTTGGAGGATTTGTGGGGGTGATGCTGACACTGCGTAGTTAAACGGAGGAATCATGATGTCATTCAGAAAAATAAAATTAATATTAAAACCATCATACTTGAAAATTTATGATATATTAGGACGTATTTATTTTTATAATTATATACTAAAAAATGCAGAGTTGTTTAAACGAAACAATCAGCTTTGCAGTACACTTATGGGTGAAAATATTCTTATATTTGCTCCACATATTGATGATGATATGATAGGATGTGGCGGAGCTATAATAAAATATTTATCAACAAACAAGAATGTAAGCATATGTTATTTGACAGATAGTGGTGGATTGGGGAGTAAAAGCAGTAGAACCGATATCATAAAGGAAAGAAGAAATGAAGCTTTAACAATAGCATCTTTAATCGGACTTAGAAAGGATAGTCTATTCTTTTTAAATGGCGAGGATGGAAATTTGTATGAAAGTGATATTGAGGATGATATTAAGGATGTTATAAAACTTGTAAAACCGGATACAATTTTTATGCCGTGTCTGCTAGATACACATAAAGATCACTATACTGTATCGGTAAAGTTGTGTAAGTTATATAAGAAGTTTGTCAAATTTTTTAATGGAATCACTATTTATCTTTATGAATCACAAAGTCCAATTACAGAATTTTACTCGAATATTTGTCTTAATATTACAGAAGTCATATCTAATAAAATCCAAATTACAAAGGTTTATAAATCCCAGCCATCCGATTTCAGGTTTATGATAAATCAGAATATGATAAATGGGGCTACCTTTGGTAAGGGTAAGTTTGTGGAAATCTATATAAAGACTAATATGGAAAACTATAGTGCATTTTTTTCTAAATATTACAGTGATTTAGAAAAATATTTAAAAGTAAGGGAAAAGCTAATTCCAAATGGAGATAGTAGGGATTTAATTGCAAGTTATAAAACTAGTAAAGAAAATAAGACATTACTGACAAAGTTAGAAAAAATTCAAATAACCAAATTTATTAGTAATTTGTAGGTTGTGTAGAATAATGTATCTCTTGAATCTCTAACAATTTTGGACAATTTATGAAGTTTTAGATAAAATAAAATTATAAAATTTAAGGAATTAATTCCGTAAAATGCAATAACGTTCAAATTTTGCTTTATAAATCTAAGAAAGTGGTCAACTTTCCTTTTTCTTTATAAATATCTGCAATTTTTTCAGGTGTAATAGCCATTAAATTAGTATGTACCCTTATGGATTTTCCATAGAAATCATGAAATTCAATAACTCTAAATCTATTTTCAGTTTTAGAAGAGTTTTCTCCAAAATAGCAAGTAACATCTTTTATTAATATTGTACCGTACAAAGGTTAGGGGGAACCTAACCTTTGTTAAGTTTACACAAATGCAGTTGGCTCAGTGTGCCAGTGGCGCCACTAGTACCATGCTCTTATAGGGATGTCAAGCTGTTAACTTAATTAGTGATACATAACTTTAAATATTAAATTTATGTGTTGCCATTTTTAATATTAACTGATACAATAACATTAATAATTTAATTTAGTACTACATTGAATTAAAGTAATAAAACAAGGAAGTGATTTCTATGGCTAATTGGAGAAAATATATACCAGAAGGAACGAAGGATATTTTATTTCAAGAATGTAAAAAGAAAGTAGAGATAGAAAATATATTGAGAGAAATTTATATAAATAGTGGATTCTTAGAAGTGAAGTCACCCACTTTAGAATTCTATGATGTATTTAATATAGAAAATTCAACTTTGCCCCAGGAAAAGATATATAAATTAATTGACAATCAAGGTAGAATATTGGCTTTAAGGGCAGACATGACCACCCCTATTGCAAGAATCGTGGGAACTAAGTTAAAAGATGCAGTTTATCCTTTAAGGCTTTGTTATACTTCAAATGTATATAGAGTTAATGAGAGTTTAAATGGCAAGAATAGTGAAATAACTCAATCAGGGGTGGAAGTGATAGGAGTAAAGAATATTAATGCAGATGCAGAAGTGATTATAATGGGAATAACGGCTCTTTTAAATTGTGGACTTGAAAATTTTAAAATAGAGCTTGGCCATGCAGAGATGTTTAAGGCATTGTTGGAAGGTGCAAATCTTGATTATGAAGAGAAAGAAAAGTTGAGAGAAAGCATAGATAGTAAGAATTTCACTGCGTTGAATCAAATTCTTCATGAAAATAAAGATAAGTTTGAAGAAAGTTCTTTGAATATTTTAAAAGAACTTCCAAAGTTATTTGGAGGTATAGAGATAATTGAAAAGGCTTCTTGTCTTACTGATAATAAAAGGGCTATAAAAGCTTTAGAAGATGTTAAAAAGGTATATGAAATTGTAAAGAGTATAGGACTTGGAGAATATCTAGCGGTAGATTTAGGAATGGTGTACCATATAGATTATTATACTGGGATAATATTTAGAGGGTATACTCAGGGGTTTGGAGGAAATATACTAAGTGGAGGAAGATATGATAATTTGATAGCACAATTTGGAGAAAATAAGCCAGCTACGGGATTTGCTATAGATGTAGACGGAATAATTAAATCCCTTCAGACAAATGGAAAGTTTTCTGATAAAAATGATGAAAGAGTACTTGTTTATTACAACAAACAAGATTTCAAAAAGGCATATGAAAGGGCACAAAGCCTTAGAGAGAAAGGAGTAGTTGCAGAAATTACCCATTTTGATGAAGAAAAAGAGGCTAGAGAATATGCATATAACAAAAGCATGAAGTTCTTAAAGATATAAGGTGTTTAAAAGTAAATAATTGATATCTGGTTTGTTGTCTGTTTTTAGATATTTAAAGAAATGGAGAAATTGATATGGATAGTGAAAGAAAAATTAAAATAGCTCTAACTAAAGGAAGAATAGAAAAAGAGGCTGTAAAGATATTCGAGAGAGCTGGCATAGATTGCAGTGAAATTATAAATAAGGGGAGAAAACTTATTTTTCACAATATGGAAAGTAATATAGATTTTGTACTGGTTAAAGCTCCTGATGTGCTTACTTATGTAGAGCATGGGGTAGTGGACATAGGAATAGTTGGAAAAGATACTTTACTTGAACAGGATAAAAACTTTTATGAAGTATTGGATTTGGGATTTGGAAAATGCAAATTTTCATTGGCTGGTCTTAAGAATTCTGATTTTTATTCAGGATATAACAGAAAAAAAATTGCTACTAAATATCCAAATGTAGCAAGGAGTTATTTTAGAAAGCTAGGACAGGATGTAGAAATTATAAAAATAGAAGGTTCTGTGGAGCTGGCACCTATACTAGGGCTTGCAGATGCCATAGTAGATATAGTGGAAACAGGCAGCACCTTAAAAGAAAATGGTCTTGTTATCTATAAAGATATATGCAGTATAAGCGCAAGGATGATAGTTAATATGGCCAGCATGAAAATGAAAAAAGATGAGATAGAGAGAATAATAAATAAGGTGCAAATGCAAATAAATGAAATGGAAAAAGCTGCAAGATAGGAGGAGCACCATGAAAGAAGAAATCATAAGCATTATAAAAGCAAACACAAAAGAGGGGAAAAAATATTTTTATGAACTTAGAAACAAAGAGGAAGAAGCACATAACAATGTAATTTTAGAAGTAAATGAAATACTTGAGCAAGTTAAGAAAAAAGGAGATACCGCACTTATAGAATATACTAATAAATTTGACAGTGATAAGGTGACAAAAGAAAATATACAGGTAACTCAAAGAGAAATAGAAGAGGCTTATAGGTTAGCAGAAGGTGAGTTTATAGAAGCACTAAAGACAGCTTCTGAAAATATAATGTTTTTTCACCAGAAGCAGAAAAGAAATTCCTGGATGATTACAAAAGAAGATGGAATAATACTTGGGCAACAGGTAAGGCCTTTGGAAAAGGTAGGTATATATGTGCCTGGGGGAAGGGCAGCATATCCATCTTCCGTACTTATGAATACTATTCCAGCTAAGGTAGCCGGAGTAGAAGAAATTATCATGGTTACGCCTCCTATGAAAGATGGAACTATAAATCCCAATATTTTGGTGGCTGCAGATATATCAGGGGTAAATAAGGTATATAAAGTGGGAGGAGCTCAGGCTGTAGGTGCACTGGCTTTTGGTACCGAGAGTATTAATAAAGTGGACAAAATAGTAGGCCCTGGGAATGTATTTGTAGCTATGGCTAAAAAAAGTGTATATGGTTATGTAGATATAGATATGATAGCAGGACCTAGTGAAATATTGATAATTGCAGATGAGGGGGCAAAGGCGCCCTATCTGGCAGCAGACTTAATGTCACAGGCGGAACATGATTTAATGGCTTCCTCTGTACTTATTACTACTTCAGAAGATTTAGCTGAAGAAGTAAAAAAGGAACTTGAAAAACAGATAGAACACTTAGAAAGAAAAGGTATGATAAAAAAATCCTTAAAAGATCATGGAGTTATAATGTTAGTAAAAAGTATAGAAGAAGCTGTAGACATATCCAATAAAATAGCTCCAGAACATCTGGAAATTTGCACAAAGGAGCCTTTTTTAGTACTGGGGGATATAAAAAATGCAGGTTCCATATTCTTAGGAGATTTCTCACCGGAACCTTTAGGGGATTATATGGCGGGACCTAACCATGTATTACCTACCAGTGGTACAGCAAGATTTTTTTCACCTTTGTCTGTAGATAATTTTATAAAAAAATCCAGTTTTACGCATTATTCGGAGAAAGCACTTTTAGAAATAGGAGATAAAATTATAAAATTGGCCCAGGGAGAAGGACTTACGGCACATGCAAATTCAATAATAGTGAGGAATAAGGCTTAGAAGGAGAGAGGAAATTATGATAGAGAGATTATTTAAACAAAGTCTTCAAAATTTTGTACCCTATACTGTACCTAAATTAGATTATGAGATAAAATTGGATGCCAATGAGAGTTTTTTAAAACTAGATGATTATATGATGCAGAAAATATTAGATAAAGTAAATAAGGTACATTTTAACAGATATCCCGATGCCGGGGCAGAAAAAGTATGTGAGGCATATTCTAAATATGTTGGCATAAACAGAGAAAATATAATGGCGGGAAATGGTTCAGATGAACTTATACAGATTATCATAGCTGCATTGGTAGATAAAAATGAAAATATAATGACTGTAGAACCTGATTTTTCTATGTATGGAAACTATGCAGAAATAGGAGGAGGCAGGGTTTTAGTTTTTCAGCTGGATGAAGAATTCAATCTGGATGTGGATAAACTTATAGATAGCATAAATAAGGAGAGAGTAAAGGTATTATTCCTATCAAATCCCAATAATCCTACGGGAAAAGTTTTAAAGAGAGAGCAGATCTTTAAAATATTAAATGGATGTAATTGTGCAGTAGTTATAGATGAGGCCTATGTTGAATTTCATGAAGAAAGTATAGTGGATAGCATATATGAATATGAAAATCTTATAGTACTTAGAACTTGCTCCAAGGCTATGGCTTCAGCTGCCATAAGATTGGGATTTTTAATTACTAACTCCTTTATGTTAAATGAGATAAAAAAAGCAAAGCCCCCTTTTAATGTAAGCTCTGTAACCCAGGCTATAGGTGAAGCTGTACTTGAAGAAATAGACTATATAAATAATTCTCTGGAAAAGATAAAGAGTGAAAGGAGCTTTTTGGTAGATAAATTAAGCACTTTTAAGGAAATCAAATTATATCCTACCTGTGCAAATTTTATACTTATAAAATTTAAAGATGCAGAATTTGTGTATAAATATCTCCTTGAAAATAAAATAGTTGTGAGAAATTATAAACAGGGAAGACTTAAAGATTTTTTAAGAATAACAGTGGGAAGTAGAGAAGAAAATGAAGCTGTTATAGAAAGGTTGTGTAAAATACTAAAATAGATCTTAAGGAAGAAGGTGATTTGTTGAGAGTAGGAGAAATTTCAAGAAAGACTTATGAAACGGATATAAAAGTTAAAATAGATTTAGACGGAAAAGGAAAATATAATATTGATACGGGTATAGGATTTTTCAATCATATGCTTTGCATGATAGCAAAGCATGGAATTATGGATATGGATGTGTATGCCAAAGGGGATTTGGATGTGGATTTTCATCATACTGTAGAAGATGTGGGAATATGCATTGGAAAATGTATAAAAAAGGCACTAGGGGATAAAAGGGGTATAAAAAGATATGGAACTTTTTTTATACCTATGGATGAAAGTTTATCTATGTCATCTGTAGATTTAAGCGGAAGACCTTATTTAGTTTTTCAAGGGAAGTTAAAAAATTCTAAGGTGGGAGAAATGGATACTGAGCTAATAGAGGAGTTTTTTAGAGCTGTTGCTTTTAATGCTGGGATGACTCTTCATATAAAAGCTTTTTACGGAAAAAATACTCATCACATTATAGAATCAATTTTTAAATCCTTTGCCCATGCTTTAAGAGAAGCAGTATCCATAGATGAAAAAATAAGGGGAACCATGTCCACCAAGGGAATGATTTAATTTTAGGAGGTAATAATTTTGATTTCTATTATAGACTATGGAATGGGAAATTTAAAAAGTGTAAAAAAGGCACTGAAATATATAGGTGAAGAGGCGGAAATAACTTCAGATAAAAATTATATAGAAAATAGTAAAGGAGTAATACTACCAGGAGTAGGAGCTTTTCCTGAAGCTATGAGGAATCTAAGAAGCAAAAAACTGGATGTAGTTATAAAAGATGTTGTAGCAAAAGGTATACCACTGCTTGGTATATGTCTTGGGATGCAGCTTTTATTTGATACTGGAGAAGAAATAGAACAGTGTGAGGGATTAGGTCTTATACCGGGAAATATAACTAAACTCCATGGAAATATAAAAATACCTCATATGGGATGGAATAGTTTAAATATAAAAAGAAAATGTGCTATGTTAGAGTCAATTCCAGAGAATAGTTATGTATATTTTGTACATTCTTTTTACGCAGCTATAAAATATGAAGAAAATTTAAATGCTTGTAGTTTTTATGGAGTGGAAGTACCGGCAGTTGTAAATAGGAGAAATGTATATGGAACACAATTTCATCCTGAAAAAAGTGGAGATGTGGGCATTAAGATGTTAGAGAATTTTGTAAAACTTTTAGATAAACAAAATTAGGATATTTTAAGGAGGCAGTTATTATGATAATACTTCCCGCAATAGATTTAAAAGGAGGAAAATGCGTTAGATTATACCAGGGAGATATGGATTCACAGGAGGTCGTGGCTAAAGATCCCTTGGATACAGCGTTAAGATTTAAAAGTGAAGGTGCAGAGTATATACATATGGTAGATTTAGATGGAGCCTTAAGGGGAGCTGGTGAAAATTTAAATATAATATCTAAAGTAGTAACGAGTGTAGATGTGCCTATAGAAGTTGGTGGAGGTATAAGGAGTATAGAAACAATAGATGAATTTATGAAATTAGGCGTTAGTAGAGTAATACTTGGAACGGCAGCCTTAAATAATAGAAAGTTGGTAATAAAAGCAGTAGCAAATTATGGTGAAAAAATTGCTGTAGGGATAGATGCTAAGGATGGTATACCGGCTGCAGATGGCTGGACCACTTTTAGCAAAACAAATTATGTAGATTTTGGAAAAGAAATGGAGCAAATAGGAGTACAAACTTTAATATTTACGGATATAAGCAGGGATGGAACTTTGAAAGGGGCTAATTTAGAACAGCTTTTAAAACTTAAAAATTCAGTTAAATGTAATGTAATAGCCTCCGGAGGTATAAAAGATATAGAAGATATTAAAAAACTTAAGCAGGAGAATGTATATGGTGCTATAGTTGGAAAGGCTATATATGCTAAAACACTTTCTCTAAAAGAAGCTATAGAGATAGGGAGGGATTAAAATGCTTACTAAAAGAATAGTTCCATGTCTGGATGTAAATATGGGAAAAGTGGTAAAGGGAATAAACTTTGTAAATTTAAAAGATGTAGGAGATCCTGTAGATATAGCACAGTATTATAATAAACAGGGGGCAGATGAAATAGTATTTTTAGACATTACGGCCACCTATGAAAAGAGGAAGACATTAATTGAGGTAGTGGAGAGAACTGGAGAAAAGGTATTTATTCCTCTTACTGTAGGCGGCGGAATATCAGGTATAGATGATTTTAAAATTATACTACGGGCAGGGGCAGATAAGATATCTGTAAATTCAGCGGCTATAAGAAATCCCAGTTTAATATATGAGGCTGCAGATAAATTTGGCTCTCAATGTGTGGTAGTTGCCATAGATGCAAAAAAAAGATCAGATGGCCAGGGTTGGGATGTATTTATAGAAGGTGGAAGAAAGAATACAGGAATAGATGCCATAGAATGGGTTAAAAAAGTAGAGAGTTTGGGTGCTGGAGAAATACTTCTTACCAGTATGGATGCAGACGGTACTAAAAATGGATACGATATAGAGCTTACTAAAGCAGTTGCTGAATCTGTAAATATTCCTGTAATAGCTTCTGGAGGATGTGGTTCTTTAGAGGATTTTTATGATGTATTTGAAGATACTGGTGCAGACGCAGCCCTTGCAGCCTCTTTGTTTCACTATGGAGAGTTAAAAATAAAGGATGTAAAAGAATATCTTCATAAGAAAGATATTCCTGTAAGATTATAAGGAATAGTTCTTGTAAAAAATATAATTATGGAATATATTAAAATAGGTGATAATATGGAAAAGGAAATTTTAAAAAATATAGATTTTAAAAAAGGGCTTATTCCTGCTGTAATTCAAGATTTTGAAAATGGAGAAGTGCTTATGGTAGCATACATGAATGAAGAATCTTTAAATAAAACTATTGAAACGGGAAAGACCTGGTTCTGGAGTAGATCCAGAAAAGAGTTATGGAATAAAGGGTCTACCTCCGGTCATTATCAATATGTAAAGAGTATAAATGTAGATTGCGATTATGACACACTTTTAATAAAAGTGGAACAAATAGGGGCTGCCTGTCATACTGGAAATAGAAGTTGTTTTTATAGAGAGGTATATTAGCATATCTTTAGAAGATATGTTTTTTAAATAACTAAATATTAAAAGGAGTAGTTATCTGTGGAATTACAAAGTGTATTGGAAGAATTATATAATGTCATAAAAGACAGAAAAGAAAATCCTATAGAAGGTTCTTATACCAATTATCTGTTTAAAGAAGGTTTAGATAAGATATTAAAAAAAGTGGGTGAAGAAAGTTCTGAAGTTATAATTGCCAGTAAAAATGATAATAAAGAAGATAAAATTTGTGAGATATGTGATCTTATATACCATGTTTTAGTTTTGATGGCAAATGAAAATATAGCTCTGGAAGAGCTAAAAAAAGAGCTTGAAAAGAGAAGGCAAAAAATATGCAATAAAAAGCTGGACAGAAAAGCCATAGAGAAAATATAATTTTTTATGCTATTATGGGTTGCATATAAGTTAACAAATATTTAAGCATTTAAATAGTAAATATTTAAGAATTAATATCTATAATAAAAATTATAGATGTTTAAATGTGAAAACTTTATTTAGGAGCTGATGATAGCTTGAAAAATACAAAATTAAATATTATACCTCTAAGTCTCATGTTTGTAATACCTGTAATAAATATAATTTATAGAAAATTAAACAATCCTCTCAATGGCTGTTATAATTTAGTCACTTTTTTAGATAAACAGGTGCCCTTTATAAAAGAGTTTATAGTTATATATTGGGCATGGTATCCTTTTTTGGTATTAGTACTGGTATATTTTTGCTTTAACTACAGGAATATTTATTATAAAACTATGATTACTATAATTTTAGGAATGCTTCTGTGTTATATGACCTATTTTTTCTTTCAGACAACAGTACCTAGACCTGCTCTTTATGGCAGGGATATTTTTATAAGTATTATTAAGCTTACCTATAGATGGGATAAGCCTTTTAATTGTTTCCCTAGTATACATGTTTTAACAACTTATGCAGTTATAAGGGGATGTATGGAAGGGGTAAAAAATAAGTTCAATAAAATAAGTATAAATTTTACGGGTATATTTATAATATTATCTACTCAATTTGTAAAACAACATGTAATTTTAGACTTGATTTCTGCTATAATATTAGCAGAGATATTATATAGATTTGTGGCTGGCTTTATCTTAGAAAAATGTGAAATGATACTTTCAAATAAATATATTAATATAAATAGTGAACAATAAGCAGTTTTGACAATTAAATTACATTCAAATTTTGGAGATAATGAATTATAATATAAGTATGAGTTTTTAGGAGGGATAAAAATGAATAATTACAAATTGTTGTCTGACTTAGTGGAAGCGTCTACAAAACCTATATTGGATGCTAAAGGCTATTGGCAGACAAGTATAGTAAATGTTTTAAAAGCAAAACGTGAAGAATTTGGGGATCTTAGTGCTTATAGCCTGGAATTAAAAGCTGACATTGTATACATAATGACAGTGTGGAGAAAGCAAAGAAAGGCTATATATGACTGGGTGGGAAAATCAGCACTGCCTTCAGTAATTGAAATAAGCAGTATGCTCTCAGATATCGACAATACCTCAAAAACAGAGGTGGTAGATGGAGATGTAGTTTTAAAATCAGGGGAACCTTTAGGCGATGATGCCGCAAATATAGTAAAAAAATATAACTGCATAGAGAATATGAATAAAAGGGTAATGTTCATGGAAAGAGAATATTTTTATTGCCGTATAAGAGATAACATACTTTTAAACGTATACCAATTCATATGGGAAAATGGAGAATTGGGAGCTGAAGTGGTAAGAGATTGTAATAAAGAAACTGTGGATAAAGTAGCTGATTTAATTTCACGCTGTGCTGACGAATGTGTAAAGGTAAATGAATTTGTTTAAGTAATAAAAAATTATAAATTTAATAAAATAAAGAGAGAAAGTCTTAGCGTTAATTATATAATAATTTAGTTGATGTTATTTGACAGTTAATGTTCTTGACTTTCTCTTAATTCTTAGTTTTAGGGAGGATTATGCAGTGTTTGATACACACATACATACAATTTTTTCTACAGATTCAAATATGCAAATAGAAGATGCAATAAAATGCATGAGAGAAAAAAATATATCAGTTATATTAACAGAACATATGGATATTAATTTTCCCAAAAAAGATTCATTCTGTTTTAATGTAGATGATTATTTTAATTCATATTCTAAATATAGGGGTGATGATTTACTTTTAGGAATAGAGCTTGGCATGAAAGAAGATTGTTTTAGAGAGAGTAGTGATTTAATAAAAAATAATTCCTTTGACTATGTACTTGGGTCAGTCCATTTGGTAGAAAATCTAGATCTTTATTATGAAGATTATTATAGAGGAAAAAGTAAAAGAGAAGCCTATCTTAAGTATTTTGAAGTTATACTGGGTAATTTGGATAAATTTCAATTTATAGATAGTCTAGGGCATATTGATTATATAGCAAGATATGCTAAGTTTGAAGATAAGGAAATATACTACAGGGAATTTTCTGATATAATAGATGAAATATTAAATAAAGTTATAAAAGATGGTAAATGTTTGGAATTAAATACACGAAGGCTTGATAATGATATTTCAATAAAGAATATAATAGATATCTATAAAAGATTCAATGAACTAGGTGGAAAATACATAACACTGGGTTCTGATGCTCATCAGGTTGAAGCTATAGGAAATAATTTTATGGTGGCAAGAGAAATTTCACAGTTGTGCAATTTAAAAATAGTGTATTTTAAAAATAGATTGATGGAATATGATAAAGGTTTTTAGTAAATAGAGTTTTTATCTGCATAAAGTAATAAATGTGCAATTAAAACATGTAATGGACTAATGGATATATGCATATATATTTTAAGAAACTTTCTTTTTAATGCAATTCATTTTTATAGCTATAATGGATTTTATATCCTCTAAATTTTTATTGCTTAAGATTCTATAATTTAGCCAACATTTTCCATAGGGATATTGATTTTTCCATGTATCTTTACCTTCTAAAGATAAACTATCTAACTTATTGTATAACTTATTTAATTGATTTTCACCAATTTGAATAATTACAGTAAACGCACCCTTTTCAAAGAAAATATAACATATATGTTTATTTTTATGACAATATTTATAACACCATCCATGGTCACTTCCAAAACGAAATTTAAGTCTAGAAATTTAAGTCTAATTGATAATTCATAAGAATCAATCATAAATTGGTGTAGTTTTTCAAAATATAAAATACTTTCCTTTCCAATAGTTTCATATATATCATTTAATGATGGAATTATTTGTTTGTTAAGCATCCGTTCATACACTTTAGATTCACTCCTTATTATAAGATGTTAATCTACGAGTTTTAGATTAAAAAAGCTCTAGGAATATTCTTTCAGTTTTACTTAACCTTTAATCAATAAATATGTTTTTTATATTTTCTTCAATACATACCCATGAACGTTTTGAGAACATAATTAAAGTATGATTTTTTTTAGATTGTTTTTTTATTATTTCAGTCATATTATGCCCTATAAAATCTGTAAGTACCAATACTACATCCGTATTTTTAGGAATTTCTATTTTCTTATCTCCTTTTTTTCTACCTGTAATGTGATTAACTTTATTAATTCCACATTTGTCCAGCTTATTTTTAATATTATCAAGTCTGTCCCCTCCTACAATTAAAATATTCATAAAAATCTCTCCTCTTTATAATATATAAATTAAGACTATGTATAAACTTCTTTCCTATTTCGAGGCTGTGGTTTATTCCAAATAGTTTAAGAAAAAGTAAAAATAAAAACTCTTCCTGTAAGATAAGTTACAAGAAGAGTTCCTTCATGCTTCTCATCTTTCAGGCTTTATACCTGCTGGAATTAGCACCGTTGAATGATGAAAAATCATTCAGGTTGCTGGGCATCATAGGACCAGTCCCTTCGCCACTCTGGATAAGAAGTTCCGTATTCAATTGAAAAAATGATAACAGATATATATACTGTTTGTCAATAGAAAAACAAATTTTTTTATATTTTTTAAAATTTATAATAATCATAATATTGTAAAAATATTTAAGCTAAGGGAGATTAAAACACAACTTTACAAGTTCTGCTGTGATATTAGTGTAATAACAACTAATTGGGGCCGATTATTGATTCGGACAGGGAAGAGGCTGTTTCCAAGGCCTCGGCTGATCACCATCGATAAGTGGTAAACGTATCTGTCCTCCATGAGAATGACCACTTAAAACCAAATCAATTCTATTATCTGCATATATGTGAAACAATTCTGATTTATGTGATAACAAGATTGTGTAGTGGCTGTTCTCATTTTTCATAGCCTTCAATTTTGCATCAACTATGACTGCATTTCTCCCAGATAAATTGTAGTTTGTTGTAAAGGCTGGATCATCAAATTAATATATAAATTTCTAAATTGACAAATTTGATTAAATTATTTTTTACCCCAGAGCTTAGTTAATCTATCTTTAATTTTAGATTCAAATCCATTGGATGTTGGCTTATAATACACAGTATTTTTATGGGAATCAGGTAAATACTGCTGGTTTACAAATCCACCGTAAGAGTGTGGATATAGATAATCAGTGCCATATCCTGATTTTTCTGCACCCTTATAATGGGCATCTCTTAAATAAGGGGGTATTCCAGAATCTCTGCGACTTCTAACATCTTTCAGCGCAGAATCAATTGCAATGCAGGAAGCATTTGATTTTGGTGCTGATGCTACGTATATTGCTGCTTGAGACAATGCGTATCTACATTCTGGCATGCCTATCATATGTACTGCATTCATGGCATTTGTGGCTACTATTAAAGCTATAGGGTCAGCATTTCCAACATCTTCTGAGGCCTGAATAACAATTCTTCTTGCTATAAACATGGGGTCTTCACCAGCATCTAGCATTTTTCCAAGATAGTATACTGCTGCATCAGGAGAACTGCCTCGAAGTGACTTTATAAAAGCGCTGATGGTATCATAGTGGGATGTACCCTCTTTATCATATAAGGTAATTTTCCTCTGGATGCATTCTTTTGCATCTTTTGTGGTTATAAAAATTTTATCTTCTTTTTTTGATGAAGTTCTAACTGCCATATCCAAAGCATTTAAGGCCTTTCTTATATCACCGCCGCTGTGTAGGGCAAAGTAATCAAATACCTCGGGGTCTACTTCTATTTTAAGATGGCCAAAACCTTTTGGACTTTCAATGGCATTTCTCAATGCTTTTTTTACGTTATCTTCAGAAAGGTTTTCTAATTGAAAAACCATAGAACGAGAAAGGAGTGCATTGTTAACCTCAAAATAGGGATTTTCTGTGGTAACCCCTATCAATATGATTATACCTTTTTCAACTGCATTTAAAACACTATCCTGTTGAGCTTTGTTAAATCTGTGTATTTCATCAATAAATAATATTGTCTTTTTAGAATAAAATTTTAAGTTGTTTTCTGCTTCCTTTATAATCTTTTTTACATCTGCTGTGCCGGAATTTACAGCACTCAATTCATAAAAATTCGCTTTTGTTGTATTGGCTATAATTCTTGCCAATGTGGTTTTGCCTACACCGGGTGGTCCATAAAAAATTACTGAAGAAATATTATCTGTAACTATTGCTCTATATAACATCTTATCTTTACCTAAAATATGTTCCTGTCCTATAAATTCTTCTAAAGTCTCTGGTCTCATTCTTTCAGCCAGAGGTTTTAATTCTTTATGATTTCTTTCATTAGCCATATCAAATAAATCCATAAGCTCACTATCCTTTTTAAATTAGTTTATATAAAATATACAATCATTAACATTTTTAGTTTTTCTAAAGTGGGGGATAAACATTGTTATGTGCCCGGATAAGTTATTTTAAGAGTTAGATGGAGAAAAACACCCCTCACAAACAAATTCAAAATCTGGAACCAAGAGTCACTTGATATTATTATACTGTAAAAATAATAGTTTTAAATAATATAAGTAATATTTAGTCATTTTTATTGTAAATAGTAAGTATTACGGCATATAAATATATAATTATAAGGAAAAAATAATTTATAGGAATATTAAATATATAATTTGAGAAAGGGAATACATTTATTGTTGACAAGTTTACTCTGATTTGATAATATGATGGGGAAGCATTGTGATTTAAAAGGAAGTGATTAATTGAAGCTATCCACGAAGGGAAGATATGGAGTGAAAGCTATGGTAGATCTGGCCGTTCACTATGGAGATGAACCTTTATCTATAAAAACTATATCAGAGAGACAGGGTATATCTGAATATTATTTAGAACAATTATTCTCTAATCTTAGAAAATCTAATTTAATTAGGAGTATAAGAGGATCCCAGGGAGGATACATTTTAAATAGAGAACCCAGGAATATAACTGTATGGGATATAATGGGGGTTCTAGAAGGTCCTATAGAAATATCAGATTGTGTAGATGATAATAATGAAAGCTCTTGTAATAATATAGATTGTTGTGCTACTAGGCTTTTGTGGAGTAGGATAAAGGATGGAATAGATGAAATTATGAAGTCCACAACTTTACAAGATATGGTGGATGACTATAATAGTATGAAACAAAACAAACTGAAAGGGGATAAATAAATGGATAAAAAGGTGTACATGGATTATGCAGCTACTACTTATACTAAACCAGAAGTGCTAGAAAAGATGATACCTTATTTTACAGAAAATTTTGGTAATCCATCTTCCTTGTATTCTATGTCAGATATTCCAAGAAAAGCTGTGGATGAAGCTAGAGGGAAAGTGGCTAAGGCCATAAATGCAGAAAAGAATGAAGTATTTTTTACTGCAGGAGGTTCAGAAAGTGATAACTGGATATTAAAGGGTATAGCCTTTGGAAATAAAAATAAAGGGAATCATATAATAACTACGGGTATAGAACATCATGCTGTAATACATGCCTGTAATTTTTTAGAACAAAATGGTTTTGAAGTCACCTATTTAAATGTAGATGAATATGGATTTATAAGTCTGGAAGAACTTGAAAAAGCTATTAAAGATACTACAATATTGGTATCCGTGATGTTTGCCAATAATGAAGTGGGTACAATACAGCCTATAAAGGAAATAGGAGAGATTTGCAAAAGGAGAAAAATATATTTTCATACAGATGCAGTTCAGGCCATAGGCCATGTTGATATTGATGTAAAAAAAATGAACATAGATGCCCTTTCTATGGCAGCACATAAATTTTATGGCCCTAAAGGAATAGGGGCAATGTATTTAAAAAAGGGAGTAAAAATTGAAAACTTGATACATGGCGGAGGACAGGAAAGAGGAAAAAGAGCTTCTACGGAGAATGTACCTGGAATAGTTGGTATGGGAAAGGCAATAGAATTGGCTGTTAATGATTTAAGGGATGAAGCTAAAAGATTAAGTTATTTGAGAGATAAACTAATAACTGGACTGATGAAAAATATACCTCATACTAAGTTAAATGGACCTAAAGGTGATAAAAGATTGCCGGGGAATGTTAATTTAAGCTTCATTGGAATAGAAGGAGAAACTATACTTTTGGATTTAAATGATGCAGGTATATATGCGTCTACAGGGAGTGCTTGTGCATCCGGATCTTTAGATCCTTCTCATGTGCTTTTATCTTTGGGATTACCTCATGAAGTGGCACATGGCTCTCTTAGGCTTACATTAGGCTTTGGAACTACAGAGGAAGATGTAGACTATGCACTAAAGGTTATTCCGGAAATAGTAGCAAGAAGGAGGGCGATGTCACCACTTTGGGAAGACTTTATAAAATCGCAAAATAAAGGGGAGAAGGTAGAACAATTATGATGTATAGTGAAAAAGTTATGGATCATTTTAGGAATCCAAGAAATGTAGGAGAAATTTCTGATGCAAATGGAATTGGAGAAGTTGGAAATCCAAAGTGTGGAGATATAATGAAGATGTACATAAAAGTTGAAGACAATATAATAAAAGATATAAAATTTAAAACTTTTGGATGTGGATCTGCCATAGCATCTTCTAGTATGGCAACGGAAATTATAAAGGGAAAAACACTAGAAGAGGCATGGAGTCTTACTAATAAGGCAGTGGCAGATGCATTAGATGGACTTCCACCAGTTAAGATGCATTGTTCAGTATTAGCTGAAGAAGCTATTCATAAAGCAATAAATGATTATAGGGAGTCTCAGGGATTAGAACCTTGGAAGATTCAGACTCATTCAGAAACCATTCATGAGCATGTTCATGGACAATAGATGTTAATATAAAAAATATGACTCTTTGAGTTATATTTTTTATTTTTTTACGCAAACTACGAATATATATTTTTAAATTAGGGTGATATTTTTGTACAGAACAAGGGATTTTATACTTAAAGATGTAGTTAATCTTTCAGGGAGTCTATTAGGATTTATAAGTGATATAATACTAAATTTTAGTGATAAAATAGTTCAGGGGTTTGTTGTTACCCCTAATAACTTATTTAAGAAGAGTTTAAATGTATTTTTAGAAGATGTGGTAAGTTTTGCATCTATAGTAGTTGTTACTGATACGAATAGAAAGAAACTACTGCAATTTAGCGATATAAAAGGTATGAATGTTGTAAATAGAAATGGATATTTAATTGGTATAGTAGAGGATATATTATTTGATAAGAGTACTTTTTCAATAAAAGCAATTATATTGTCTATAGGATTTATAAATAATTTTATAGACGGAAAAAAAATATTACTTATAGATGATCTGATTTTAGGGGAAAAAAATTTATTATATAGAGGGGAAAGTGAAAATTTAAGATTTTCTAATTCACCTTATAAGTTATTGGACTTAAAAGAGAGGGAAAAAGTATAAAATATGAATTATGGAAGATGATAATATGGCCGTTGAAAAAAAGAGAAAAATTAAATATGCAATACTTGCAATTATTTTTATAATATTAATAATAATTATTTTAAAAGTTTCCGTATTAAGGGAAATAATATATTTAATGGTTATATCTTTTTTAATAGCCTATACTTTGAAACCTATACAACAAATCATGGTGAATAAGGGAGTCAGTAAAAAAATTAGTGCTTTTATTCTAATAGGTGTATTGGGATTATTGATTGTAAGTATATTTGCAATTCTTATTCCATCTCTTTTTAAGGAAAGTTTAAGTTTAAACAATGCAATATATAATATCCAAAGTCTAGTAGATAATCTTTATGCAAAATTAAAATTAATTCAAGGAAATAAAACCATGCATGCTCTAATTAATAATTTTAATGGGAAGATTGACAGGGGAGTAACTGCTGTGTTTACTAAAATATTTGATTCTTTTATGAACATAGGACAAAATATTCTATACATAGTAGTTATTCCTGTAATAACTTATTATTTTCTATCAGAAGGTGAATGCATAAATGAAAAAGTACTTTCTATATTCCCTGTAAAGAGTAGAAGTATAATTAAAAATATAAGCTGTCATGCAGATAAGATATTGGGTAGATATATAATAAGTCAACTTATGTTAAGTGGACTTATTGGAATAGTCACATTTTTTATACTCTTAATTTTAAAAATAGATTTTCCTATAATACTTTCTGTTTTAAATGCATTTTTTAATATAATTCCGTATTTTGGGCCTATATTTGGGGCTATTCCAGCCATAGCCATGGCTTTAATAAAATCTCCTGAGAAAGCCTTATGGACGGCATTATGCCTTTATGCCATTCAACAAATAGAAGGGAATATATTGTCTCCCAAAGTCACTGCAGATAGTATAAGTATGCATCCATTGGTAGTAATACTTCTCCTAATAATCGGCGGAGAAATAGCAGGTTTTATTGGAATGGTACTTGCAGTTCCTCTAGGGGTCATAATTAAAGTGATGTATGAGGATTTGAATTATTATATGTTTTGAATTTTTTATGGTTTGAACAGAATATAAATTTTTAGCATCTTCTCTGGTCTTGAAATTATAATTATTAGCTAATATTCTTACAACTGTTTGTTCCTTAAATGCTTTATCAAATTTCTTTCTCTGTTCTATTTTGAATCCCTCCAGTTTCTTATCATTATTCTTATTATATAGGGATTCTTAGTGTACATCAAATTGAAGTAAGGTCATAGTTTATTTGCTTTGCTCAAAATACTTCTTTATTATTCGTTTTAAATCTTCCTCTAAAATAAAAATAGAATAGTGTGAACTAGTTCTTAACATGGTCGTTTTATCATTACGCTTATTTAGTTAGTGTGTAAAAAAGTACGAAATATCAAGGAAGTTAATTATTAGAAACAATATTCAAAGAATCTTCAAAACGTTTAGTATTAATATTGGATAAAAATTGACTCATGTGCACTAATGCATATTGCAGTTTATTTTCATCATTAGACAAATCAATTTTACCTTCCCACATGCATTTATGAAAATCTCTAAAGTTCATTTTTATATTATCTATTTTAATAGGTACACTTTTAGATGCATAGAAAATAAAAATACACATGTACTGTATGTGAAGTAACTGTTGCATAAGAAAAAAGCGAGCTTGTATATATTGGTCAGGAGATTCACCAAAGTAACCTTGAAGATATTTAAACTCATCCTCATCATTATTAACAACAAAATTTGCCACTACCGCCAAATCTAAATAACGGTCATTTAAAAAGGCCGCTTCCCAATCAACAAGCCAGGCACGTTCCCCATCAAATATATAATTTTCTGGTTTTAGGTCATTATGACTTGAAACTAAATCTTCAGAACGAAATTGATAAATATTTTTAATACGAGTATAATTCTTTAATATTTCATCAGTCAAGTTACCTGGAAGAAATTTTGCTGCTAGAACTCTTTGTACAATTCTATCCATTGCATCATTAATTACTTTGTGAAATGGAGAAAGTCTATGCAGTTTACTTATAAGCTTTGGCATCATTTCCTTTGCTTTATCTATCGGAAACGGCTTAGCTTCTATAAAATCGGTTATAGAAATTTTGTCCTGCGTACTTAAATACCAAACATGAGGTGCTATTCCTGCATTTGAAGCAACTTTCATATATGAATAATAATTTGCAGGGTTGCTTAGTTGGTCAGTACGTGCAATTTTCATTAAATAAGGTTTATTTTTTACGACAATACGAAAGGTGAATGCATTTGAAAGACCTACAGTAATCGCCTTTATATCGTCATAACTGTTTACTCCAAAAGCTGTTTGCAATGCATTTTTTACATCGGATTGCTTGTTCTCTGGAATCATATTGCCCTCCTAAATAAAAATTTTTATTAGTCTACCTCCTTTATCCAAAGTCGCTCCTATTCATAATATAATCACCCTATAATAAATAATTCAGAAGAATTTCTTTTTGATATATTAAATTCCTAAGCTCTCTCCCACAAGTATCACCTTAATGCGATCTTTAAACATCGACTTACTGGTAATGACAAGCTGACTGCATCCGCTTTCGGCGGCTTTAAAAAGTTCCTCAAACGAAGAGCAGTCCTGTTTATATACCGACGCACCCACTTTCGCAGCATAGTCTTTTACTCGAAGTATAGCCACATCTGAATTTGGAACTACTTTATTTAACCCTGCGACTATTATTACATTGAGTCCTCTTTTGTTTTACAGTAAAATCCTTCTATATTGCGTTTTTCAAATTCTTCGATTAGCTTATTTGCTAACGGGGCATTATAGCATTCTTTGGGTCTTATAGCGTCCATGATCATTCCTCCTAACTTGATTGATATAACCAATAATTCTATTTTAACTGTAGGATACAAAAATTAACAGTCTATATTTACTATTTTCTATATGTTATAATTAAACTAAGGGAGAAAATTCTCCCTTTGGGTTCACATTTAATTACTCTTACGAATTAAAGTATTATATATTTTAAACATATTTTAGCTGATTTTCTATTTTAGATTAAAGCCCTGATATATCAAGCTTTTTAGTAAATGTCCGGCTGACAGGTTAAACAAACCTTTATATATTAATGCTTCTTGTTTACTTTGCTACTGGTGTAAGGATGTCTCATGGTATTTGCTATACAAAAAAGCAGAAAAAATCATCCAGGGCAAAAATCCAGGATGATTTTTTCTGATGCTTGCGTCTAATAATGAAGTCCGCCATAGATCCAAGAAGAATGAGCGGATTATATTTACGACCTCGATTTTATAGTATCCTGTCGGTAGACGCTTGGAATTAGCAACATTAAAATCATAATATCATATGAAACTGTTAGCTATAGCTTAATGGGCTGACGTATGGACAGTTTAATGTAAATTAATGTATAAAACATTTGCAGGATAAAATTATATAGAAAACCGCCTTAAAACCCTATAAAATATAGTTGCAACCAATATAAATAGGAAGGCGGTTAACAAGTATGTTAAATACTCAAGAATATATTATCACAGAACTGAAAAAAAGCCTAGAATCTATGATTTTTTTGACAGCACCTAGATTAAGAATTTTAGTAGCAATTATAATAGGAATTATAGACTCAGGATCAGTTGTGCTATCAAAAATTGCACAAGAATTAAAGAGCGACTTCAGTGAGGCAACTGAAGCAAGTAAAGTAAAAAGGATTTTCAGATTCTTAACAAATGATAAAATAAATACTGATATAGTTCAATACCATTTTGCAAGGACTCTTCTGAAGAAATATAAGAATCATTCAGGAAAGGTTCATATAATTTTTGACCATACCACAAAAGAGGATGTATTTACTATTCTTCAATTTTCACTAAGGGTTGATAACAGAGTGATTCCATTGTGGCATAAAATATTTGAGTATCAAGATAAGAAAAACAAAGAATTTGAGCATGTCTATGAAGGATTAAAAGTGGTTCATGAACTCTTATCCCCTTATAATTTTGATGTAATTCTTTTAGCTGATAGAGGCTTTAGAAGTGTTGAATTGTTTAAGTTTATTGATGAAGAATTAAAATGGAAATATGCAATAAGATGTATATCAACTACAAATGTTAGAATTTCAAACAAGCCTGGAATCAAAAAATTGAGTGACATAAAGATAAAAGCAAATAAGCGAAAATCCTTTGAGAAAGTGCTGTTAACAGAGGAAAAATATGAATGCAATCTGGGAGTTGCCTTAGCAGAAGATAATGATGTATGGTATATTGCAACAAACATGAAGCCCCAAAAAGCTATAAATGAATATCAAAAAAGATTTGATATTGAGGAAGCATTCAGAGATTTAAAGAGCAATGGATTTAATATGGAGGATAGCTGGTCAAAAGGAATAACTTATTTTAAGAACTTATATTTATGTCTTTCCATAGCCTATACTTGGCTTATAATATTAGGAAAAATCTGCACAAAGAATAAGAAAAATAAAGAGCTGGGAGCTGTAAGGATTAACAAGAATAAAAAGACAATAAGGGTATACAGTCTGTTTAGGGCGGGTTTGAAATGGTTTAAGAGATGCTACAATGATTATAGAAAAAAGTACAGGCTTAATTTTGATTTTATTCTACATGAGAAGTAATTATAACCAAACATTATAGTAATAATTTGGATATTTATAGTGTCGGTTAATCCAGGGTAATAGTCTATACCTTTATATGTCCATAATATTGAATTATATTAATATATAACTATATAAGGTTAATGCAGTATATTATCAGGATGAAAATACTATGAAAATTAGAACTAAGCAGCACTTTATGAAAGTATTTATTGAAATTTTTAGAAGATTAACTTGTTATAACCATATATATGTCCATACGTCAGGCTTAATGGGAGTGAATTATAAAATAGTCATCCAATTTATTTCTTAGAGTGGGTTTTGTCGGAACTGTTGGCGCTACCTCTATATAAAAATATAACAGTAAAATGACTTCTATTATCTTAAACTATATAAATAATGTCATAAACTTATTATAAATAAAAAAGTGCTGATGATTTAAAAACTGAAAATGTATAGGAACTCTTTATTTAATTGATTTTACAATTTTTCCATTTAAAAGAGGTAGATAATTATAAGATCTACTGCTTGAACGGTTTAGAAAATTTAATTTCTAATCTAATACTTTAATTGTTAAGTTATATGGCGGAAGATGAACATAAAAGGATAAAAGAAAGGCAAGAAGAAGGTAGCAAAGTTGCTACTAAAAAAGTATCAAATTTCGCAGAAACAAAGATACTAATCGATGAAAATTTTAAAATTACTTATACTCAGTGGAAAGAAGGTAAAATAACAGCAGTAAAAGCTATGAAGCTTTTTTCTATGAAAAGTAATACTTTCTATAGAAGAGTTAAAAAATATGAATCAAGTTAATAAATATAAAACCGGTAACTATGTAAGCATATTCCATTAAGTTGCCGGTTTTTACACGTATCTCAGTCTCCTCCCTACCCCAAGATGAACAAAATAAAAATACATATATTTACAAATCAAAACTTCGAGGGTTTAGGCTTAGAATCCCGGTCTGTGAAACCAGTATTATTATATTATTGGAGGTTTTCTACTCTATGCAAAGCTACTGCTTATTTCGTTCACCCCATCTCAGATGGGGGATTAATATGCTATTTCACACATGTTGATTAACCATTTTTCACCATAAACAAATTTGATAATTATTGATATTTTTAAATAATAAGTCAATGCATACTTGAACTTCGTCTTGAAGTGTAGAATTAAGAAGTTTTCTAACAAACTCACAAAATGATAACTTAACAAATTTCAAATTTTGAGACACATTAACATAAGAAAAATGAAGTAATACATACGCAATTAAAGCTATAAAAAGTTGATTGTAAACTGCATTTTCACTTGTTCCAAACAATCTTTTAACATTCAAATTTTGCTTTATAAATCTAAAAAAGCTTTCAACTTTCCATCTTTCTTTATAGATATCTGCAATTTTTTCAGGTGTAATGGCCATTAAGTTAGTACATACCCTTATGGATTTTCCATAGAAGTCACTAAATTGAACAACTCTAAATCTATTTTCAGTTTTAGAAGAGCCTTCTCCAAGATAACAAGTAACATCCTTGATTATATTAGAATTTTCAGTTCTTAAACTTTTTATGTTTTTTGGATAACTTAGAGTTATATTGTCTTTGATTCTTATGACAAATGCTTGTTTTATAGATTTAAACATATCATATCTCTTATGTTTCCCATAAGCTCTATCTTCTACCAAGATACAATCTGTATTAATAAGTTTTTCACCTATTGGACCATCATGTTTGTTTGCAGTAGTTTCAATGACTTTTTGAGGCATTAAAGTATTTACATTAAGAGCCACATGCAGCTTTATTCCTGACTTATTACCTTTGAACTTTGCCTATTTCAATCTGCCTTCACCAACAGTTATAGTAGTGGAATCTACTGCTAATAAATCTTTTGGTAATTTAAGTATTCTTCGAGTTGAACGATTGCATTTAGTTATAAGAATCTCAAATAATTTCTTAGCTATTTTATAATCTACATTTGCTGCTTTCTTCGAAATTGTGGAATAATCAACTGCTCTTAATCCAGCTTCATTCATAAAATCTGAACCAGCTCTAAAACTTTTGTATTCATTAGTTGCTGTCGCTATAAAAAATTGAAACAAATCATATACTGTGAATTTTCTTGATGTATCCTTATAGCCTAAAACCGCACATACTGTAATTACTTCTTCTTTTTTTAAAAGTGTTTGAAATATATCAAATATAGTGGTATTATTTCTCATGAGGTCACTCTCCTAAACAGTAGTATTTTTTCTCAGCAAATTAATATTACCATAGGATGACCTCATTTTCATACCTTTTTATTTACGTATTTTGGATAATCAACACTCGTGATGCTATTTCATTTACAATGGTAATTAGTAACTTCAACTACTCTAAATCTACTTTCAGTTTTTTTATTGTTTGTTACTAAGAGCTTATCCTTAAATAACGTTAATCTTTGTAAAAGCAATAGAATCACACGCGAACTTAATAAGCCCTAGATAGAAAGAATCTTACTTTACAAATCTAACCAGTAACTTTCTAAAATCTTCTATTTTGTAATTCCGTGCAGAAATATGTAATTATTTCAAGTATTGTAATATTACTTATAACATGGTAATAGTTGAATATGAATAAAATATGTGATATTTTTAATATTGTAGGCTTGTATAAATAACATAAAATATTAAATATTTTGGTATTAACTTTTATGTAATATTATGTATAGGTACTAATATCTAATGGTGAGTTTCGAAACTAATTATGTAAGTTTTTCAATATTAATTAAATAAATTGAAAGGAGGATTTTTATGATTAATTTGATTTTACAGGTACTTTTGGATTTACAGCTACATCTATAGCTGGTACTGGTGCTTGGTTAATAAACAAATATGGTAATAATGCTAATGCTATAGCTGCATGGTAAAAATGGACATAAATCTCTTTAAAGAGATGGTCACTAAACAAGTTAACGCTCCTCTCTAAAATTTTTAGAGAGGGGTTTGTCTACTATTACATGATAAAATACTTTACTATAAGGGACTCTATGCGTAAGACCCCAATTTGAATATTTTTGAAATTTGCTCCATTAACACATTTACTTGGCGCACATTGAATTTGCTATTTTCTTTCATACTCCTGATTGGATTGTAAACTAATATGTATTAAAATGTTGACAAATAAGCGGGTCATATATATACTAATTATATTCTTAAAAAATAGTTGTTTACCACTGTAGTATCAAATATTTAAGTCTAAATGCTAAGAAATCAGGTGAATTGAATGGATTTATATAGTTTAAAAATGAGAGCAAGTAAAAGTGAAGATGGAATAGAAAAACATATTTCAGGTGCAGAAAAAATAACAAGAGAAGACAGCCTTTCTATATATTCTGAAGCTTTATTAACTAGAGCATTATATCACTCAAAAAGCAAAGCAGATTTTATAAATATAAAAATTGAAAAAGTAAATCAAGAAGATATTTTATTTCTTGATGCATTACCTGTTACTACAGTGAATGTAGATAGTTACCAAGAGGGTATTCAAAAGTTATTAACTATATTAGAAAAAATGGGTATTACCAATGCTTCGGCTGTTTTAGAGAAATTAAAGGACACTTATACTATGAGTGGTGCCATGCTATTGAATGTAGATACATTAGAAAGATTGGAACCTAATAAAGATAGAGGGATTCGAGCTACCTATATGGATGAATATAATTTTACAATGCAAGAAAAAAAGGATATAAAGAATCACTATAATGAAGCAATCATATTGGCTACCAAGGTGGCACATGCCCCTAATATTATTGGTGAAATCTGCATTTCTGATGATCCTGATTATGTAACAGGTTATGTGACGTCAAAGGAAAATGGATACATGCGCATTAGCAAATTGAAGGGAATGGCAAGTCAGGACGGAGGACGGATTTTTCTTTATAGAGGAGATCATTCCCAAGTTCAAGATTGCATCGATTATATAGAGAAACAGAAGGTATTGGTTAAAAATATACCTTCTATATTAAATAAGCCAGATAAAACAGAAGAAAGTACAAAAAATAAATGGCATTTTATAGATAAGACATTGGAGAATTTAAAATATAATCATCTGTACCGAATTATGAATGAAATTAAGTCGGCACAAAGTGCGCATATCACTTTTGAAGGAAAAGACATGATTATGCTAGCCTCTAACAACTATTTGGATATGTCTAATGATCCGCAGGTAAAAAATTATGCACTAAAAGCTATGGAGAAATATGGGGTTGGTTCTGGTGGTTCCAGGCTAACTACGGGGACGATAAACTTACACAATCAATTAGAGAAGCTTATTGCAATATTTAAAGGAACTGAGGCAGCTTTAGTTTATAATACTGGGTATACAGCAAATATAGGAATTATTTCTGCATTATATTCAAAAGATGATGTTATTTTTAGTGATGAGTTGAATCATGCAAGTATAATTGATGGATGTCGTTTAAGTAAGGCAAAAATTGTAGTGTATCGTCATAATGATATGAATGACTTAGAGAATAAAATCAAACAAAATCTATGTGGTAAAGGTTTAATAGTAAGCGATGCCGTATTTAGCATGGATGGAGATATTGTCAATTTGCCACAATTGGTAGAAATTGCAGATAAGTATGGGCTATTTTCTATGATTGATGAAGCGCATGCCACAGGAGTAATTGGAGAGAGTGGCCATGGAACAATGGAATATTTTCATATGACACGAAAACCCGACATTATAATGGGTACCTTAAGTAAGGCCATTGGTAGCGAGGGGGGATTTGTTTGTGGAAAACAAAAATTGATTGAATATCTAAAAAATAAATCTCGCAGCTTTATATTTTCAACGTCGTTGTCTCCAGCTGTTATGGCAGCTTCAATAAAATCCATCGAATTAATCATGGATGAGCCACAGAGAGTACAGGCATTACAGGAAAATATTCAATATTTCTGCAGCCGTTTAAGAGAAGCGGGAATTGAGGCTGATTCTAAGACTGCTATTATTCCTATTCTTATAGGTGATGAAAAAATTGCAATGGAGATATCCAAGGAATTATTCGAACAAGGTTATTATATTTCGGCAATTCGTTATCCAACTGTTAAGAAAGGGTGTGCAAGGCTTCGTGTAGCCTTGATGTCAACTCACAACAAGGATGAATTAAAACGTGCTGCCCAGGTTATTGCGACAATTGTAAACAGATATAAAAGAGCAGCACTTATGACAGATACCATTGTCGGAATATAAAGGAAATGATTGTATTGAAATGTAAATGAGTAGGGTTAAAAAACAATATAACCAGGGGTGATACCAGCAGCTCTGTAACCAGGGTCAAAGTAGAAATTATGTTACATAATAAAATAATTTCTTAATATTAAGTAGCATTCAAATTAAGCTTTTCATATAAAATAGATAAAATCACTGCTAAATAAAGAACGTTAATGTTACAAAAGTCAGTTGTGTAACATTGAAAACACTCAGAATGACTATTAATAATTTACTTTGCCCCTAGCTGCACGTTTGCTGGTACTGGGTCATGTAGAGGGATTCAAATTTATGTTGCTTTCAGAATATACTCCAAAAGCATAAATTGGCTATGATTCTAATTGTAGCGGTGCTGCTATTCTACATCTATCTGTTGCAATTGCAGACGAAGATATCTAGTCCGCCTTGCCACGGCGCTGCACGTGTGCATTCCAAGTCAGGTGTGGATGCATTTTTCCTTTATGGCGGGGAACTTGTCTTTTATGCTGGAATACCTGAGTATGGTGTGTGGTGCGTGTTTGCTTTTTGGCGATTCGATTTTTTACACATCAGTACTAATCTTCTATCAGACGTTGTTTGTGGTTTGCATAGTCTGTGCCGTTGCGGGTCTTTTCTGGAAGATGCGTTGCCCTACCAAAGAGCAGGCCACCGCTTTGTAAGGAATTACGGTGTTTTACCTTGCAGCAGTGAGCGATATTCTGATGTACAACAATGTTTTTGGGGACTTGTATCCGAAAGCTCCCATGATGGTTTTTGTGCTAGCGCAGTTTCGCTGTTTCTGACGGACAACCTCCTGATAGCCGAAGCAAAGGAAATTGAGCAAAAAGTAACTACGGAAAAGGAAGCACTTGCAAGTCTCAACCGTATGAAAATCGAATTTCTTGGTAACGTTTCACACGAACTGAAGATGCCACTGGTGGTAATCTCCAGCTATGCACAGACCACCCGGCAGCTTGTGGAGCGTTCCGGTGAAATTTACCTGGAATGAATATATCTTACTTATATAGTTTATAGTTGTAAATTTTTATATATTTATTATGGTTAATATAGAGTCTGATGTTGACATAAAAGTGTATTTAAATTATAATTTGTACCATAAATGGATATGTGGCAGTGAATAGAAGAAGTAAATATACTCTTATATGAAAGAGAGGAAGCAGGTGGTGTGAAGCTTCTGATATAAGGTTTATTGAAGGCTGTCTAGGAGCCTATTATGGTGTTTGAGAGATATGGATTTTATAGGTTTAAATCTATATAATTAGGGTGGTACCGCGAAAAAACTTTCGTCCCTTTTATGGATGGGAGCTTTTTATTTTTAAAAAATCATTTATTAATTAAATATATAATATTAGTGAAAAAAGGAGAGATATATGTGGAAAAATTAGGATTAAATCAAATTAGAGAAATATATTTAAACTTTTTTGAAAAAAAAGCACATTTAAGATTACCCAGCTTTTCTCTAGTTCCTCAAAATGATAAAAGTTTGCTTTTGATAAATGCAGGTATGGCTCCACTTAAGCCTTATTTTACAGGACTTAAGGTTCCACCTAGTAAAAGAGTAGCTACCTGTCAAAAGTGTATAAGGACTGGGGATATTGAAAATGTGGGGAAGACTTCAAGACACGGTACTTTTTTTGAGATGCTGGGAAATTTTTCCTTTGGAGATTATTTTAAAGAAGAAGCAATTCCATGGGCTTGGGAATTTATTACGGAAGTTTTGAAACTTCCTAAAGATAGATTATATGTTACAATATATTTAGATGATGATGAAGCTTATGATATATGGGTAAAAAGTACAGATGTGGATCCTTCAAAGATTTTTAGACTGGGGAAAGAAGATAATTTCTGGGAGCATGGAGTAGGTCCTTGTGGTCCTTGTTCGGAGATTTATTATGATAGAGTACAGGAAAAAATAAATAATGTAGAGGAATTTGTAGAAGCAGCTGATAATGATAAAATAGTTGAATTCTGGAATTTGGTTTTTACTCAATTTGACAAAGATGAACATGGGAATTATAATAGACTTTCAAATCCTAATATAGATACAGGCATGGGACTTGAGAGAATGGCAACTATAATGCAGGGAGAAAATAGTATATTTGAAGTAGATACTATAAATGCTATACTAAAAGAAGTATGTAATATATTTGGAATAAAATACAATGAAGACAAAAATAACGATATATCTATAAGAGTAATAACAGATCATATAAGAAGTATTACTTTTATGATAAGTGACGGTATACTTCCATCCAATGAAGGACGGGGATATGTGCTTAGAAGGCTCTTAAGAAGAGCCGCAAAACATGGTAAATCCCTGGGTATAAATGATAGATTCTTATATAAACTTTCCAGTGTTGTTATAGATAATTCCTATGAGAGCTACCCTAAATTGAAAGAGAGAGAAGAGTACATAAAAAAAATTATAAGATTGGAAGAAGAGAGATTTGATGAAACAATAGATAGTGGAATAAAGATTCTAAATGAATTTATAGAAGAATTGGAAAATAGCAATAGTTTGCTGCTTGAAGGAGAAAAGGCCTTTAAATTATATGATACATATGGTTTTCCTATTGAACTTACTGAAGAAATACTGCAGGAAAAAAATATGAATGTAGATTTAAAAGAATTCAATAAAAAAATGCAGAATCAAAGAGAAATGGCAAGATCTGCTAGAGCAGAAACCAATTACATGGGAGCCGAAGATACTGTGTTAAATAAGATTCCTCTACACATAAATACTGTATTCCAAGGTTATGATAGCCTGCAGTCCACTTCAAAGGTTAAACTTATGATAAAAGAAGGAGAGTTTGTTTCTCTTTTAGGTCAGGGAGAAAAAGGTGTTATATTAGTGGAGAACACGCCGTTTTATGCAGAAATGGGAGGACAGGTAGGAGATAAAGGCATTATATACAATGAAAATTTTGAAGGTAAAGTAGTAGACTGCAAAAATAATGTGGCAGGAAAAATACTTCATTTTGTTGAAGTATTTTCAGGAAGTGTAAGTTTAGAAGATACTGTTTTATTAAAAGTAGATAAAAATAGAAGAGATGATATAAGAAGAAATCATACTTCCACCCATCTTTTGGGAGAATCTTTAAGAAGGGTTTTGGGAGAACATGTACATCAATCCGGTTCCTATGTGAATGAACATAGATTAAGATTTGATTTTAACCATTTTGAGGCCTTAAATGATAAACAACTAAGAAAAATTGAAGATTTAGTAAATGAAAATATAAGAGAGGCAAAGGCCGTGAATACTACTTTGATGTGTTTAGAAGAAGCAAAAAAAAGTGGAGCAATAGCAATTTTCGATAGTAAATACTCAGATGAGGTAAGAGTTGTTTCAATAGGAGATTTCAGCAGGGAACTTTGCGGAGGTACTCATGTAAGTAATTCTGGAGAAATAGGTATGTTTAAAATAGTCTCAGAATCGGGAATAGCTGCAGGCATAAGGAGAATAGAAGCTGTTACTGGAAGAGAAGCAGTTGAATATTTATATTCAAAAAGTGATATGCTAAAAGAAATAACAAATAAATTTAAATGCTCTGAAAAAGAAATTGTTCATAAATTAGATTTACAATTTAATGAGTTGAGAGAAGTGAAAAAAGAACTGGAAGAGTTGAAAATAAAATTAGCGGGTAGTGCAGAAGATAGTATTTTAAATAGTGTTAAGATTGTGAAAGGTATAAATCTGTTTACAGGAGTATTAAAGGATGTAGATGGAAATGCACTTAGAGAATTGGCAGATAAAATTAGAAGCAAGTCACAAAATTCCATGGTTTTACTAGGGAGTAGCATAGAAGGGAAAGTGAACTTAGTAGCTATGGCAACTAAAGATGCAGTGGAAAAAGGAGTTCATTGTGGTAAAATTATAAAAGAAGTGGCAGCTATCACTGGAGGAGGTGGAGGCGGTAGACCTGATATGGCTCAAGCTGGTGGAAAACTTCCAAATAAATTAGAAGAAGCAATAGGAAAATGCAGTATGATTATGGGAAAAATAGTTAAGTAGTATACATTTTATAAAATATGTTTTATAATATATTTAATTAGAATTGTTAGCGGGGTGATATATATGAGCAAGGACAATACCATTCAGTTTGATATTTCTGAAAGTAAAAAGGCTTTGACTAGAGAAATATTAACTGAAGTTTATGATTCGCTAATTAAAAAAGGATATAATCCTGTAAATCAATTAGTAGGATATTTGATTTCAGGTGATCCGACTTATATAACAAATTATAATGGAGCAAGGTCATTAGTTAGGAAGCTTGAGAGAGATGAAATACTTGAGGAAGTTTTAAAAGTATATTTAGGTATAAAATAAAAATGTCCTTTTTGGACATTTTTATTTTAAATATAACAATAATAAAAATTAGGAGAGTAAAAATTTGAGAATACTTGGATTAGATATAGGAAATAAAACTATAGGAGTAGCTTTAAGTGATCCCTTGGGGATAACTGCTCAGGGCATTACTACTATTAGGAGAAAAGGGGAAGATAAGGATATTGAGGAACTAAAAGCCATATGTGATAAATATAAGGTGGAAATAATTGTTTGTGGCTTACCTAAAAATATGAATGGAACTTTGGGATCTCAAAGTGAAAAGGTATTAAAATTTTGCAATATCATAGAGAAAGTTATAAATTTGCCTATAAAAATGTGGGATGAGAGACTTACTACAGTGGCTGCTAATAGAGCTATGCTGGAAGCAGATTTATCTAGGGCAAAGAGAAAAAAAATAGTGGATAAAATGGCAGCTACTTATATATTACAAGGATATTTAGATAGAATTTCAAAATAAAAGTAGCTTTCAGATTAATTTTTTATAAGAGAGGTAATTTTAATATGGAAAATGATATTAGTAGTTTAATGCTGGAAGATGAAAATGGGGATAAGGTTAAATTTCAAGTGGTAACTAAATTTGATATAGAAGATAAAGAGTATATAATTGTAGTGCCAGAGGAAAATAAAGATTCCAAGGAGGCAATAGTACTAAAAATAGTTGAAGAGGGAAATGGAAGTGAAATGCTTGTAACAGTGGAAGATGAGGATGAATTCAACCAAGTTTCAGAAGTTTATGAAGCTTTGTTTAATGATTAAAATAGGTCGTTAATGTTAAAACTAAAGGCTATAATCAGGTCTATAGCTTTTAGTTTTGATATTAACTGATTTTCAATTGACAACCATATTAAGCTATATTAGACTTATACTGTGATAGTTTATTTTAGGAATATTTTAAAATTTAAGGTGAAACGGGGTATAGTAATGTCGAGGCTTTCTACTTCAGAAATAGAGAGATTAAAAAATAGTTTGAAAGAAAAGGGATATAAACTTACACCACAAAGACGGGCTGTAGTGGATATTATAATAAAGAATGAAGGAAAACATCTTACTACAGAGCAGATATATGATCAGGTAAAAATTGACTGTCCTGAAATTGGCCTGGCTACGGTTTATAGGACTGTACAGCTTTTAGAGGAAATAGGAGTCATATGCAAATTGGATTTAAATGATGGATGCAATAGATATGAAATAGTTCATAGAGAAGAAAATCATCATCATCATCATCTAATATGTACCAAATGTTCTAAAATAATTGAAGTAACTGATGATCTTTTGGAGTCTTTGGAGAAAAAAATAGAAGAAAAATATAATTTTAAAATCCTAAATCATAGTCTGAAATTTTATGGTATATGCAGTGAATGTACAAAAAAATCAAAATAAATATAAATAAATACAAAGAGAAGGAGGGAAGATTTTTTTGCGTAAAGAAAAAGAAAAAGTAAAAATTATTCCACTAGGTGGATTAGGTGAAATCGGGAAAAATCTTACGGTAATAGAATTTAAAAATGATATAATATTAATTGATTGTGGTTTGAAATTTCCTGATGAAGAAATGTTGGGTATAGACGTGGTTATACCTGATATTACTTACCTGAAAAAAAATGTTGACAGGGTAAAAGGAATATTTTTAACCCATGGACATGAAGATCATATAGGGGCATTACCTTATGTTCTTAAAGAAATTAATGTGCCAGTGTACGGTACCAAATTAACCCTTGGCATTGTTCAAACCAAATTAAAAGAACACAATTTAATTAATTCGGTAGATCTTAAATATGTAAAAGCGAAAGATGTAATTAAGCTAGAAAGTATGTGGGTAGAATTTATAAGAACCAGTCACAGTATAGCGGATTCAACGGCTATTGCTATACACACCTCGGTAGGTATTATACTTCATACAGGAGATTTTAAAGTTGATTATACACCTATTGATGGAAGTGTAATTGATTTAGCCAGATTTGCAGAACTTGGTAAAAAAGGTGTAACTGTTATGCTGTGTGATAGTACCAATGTAGAAAGACCAGGTTATACCATGTCTGAAAGAACTGTGGGAGAGGCTTTTGAAAAATTTTTTGCTTCTGCAAAAAGTAGGATAATAGTAGCAACTTTTGCTTCCAATATTCACAGAATACAACAGGTTATTACTGCAGCAGAAAAGTATGACAGAAAGGTAGCAGTTTCTGGGAGAAGCATGGAAAATATAGTAGAAGTGGCTACAGAACTGGGATATTTAGATATTAAAAAAAATACAATTATAAGTATAGATAATATAAATAAATATGATGGCAATAAAATAGCTATAATAACTACGGGAAGTCAAGGGGAACCTATGTCAGCTCTTTCGAGAATGGCAGCTTCCGAACACAAAAAAGTAAATATTATTCCAGGAGATACTATAATAATTTCAGCTAATTCCATACCTGGAAATGAAAAATTAATTTCCAGAGTTATAAATCAATTGTTTAAAAAAGGAGCAGAGGTAATATATGAGGCTCTGGCAGATGTTCATGTATCCGGTCATGCTTGTCAGGAAGAATTGAAATTAATACACACTATTGTAAAACCCAAATTTTTCATACCGATACATGGAGAATACAGGCATTTAAAACAACATGCAGATTTAGCTGTAAGTCTTGGACTTTCTCCCAATAATGTAGTTATAGCAGATAATGGTGATGTTATAGAAGTTTCCAAAGATTCTATAAGAAAAAATGGTACAGTAGTATCTGGACAGGTATTTGTAGATGGACTTGGGGTAGGAGATGTAGGAAATATAGTTTTAAGAGATAGAAAACATCTGTCTCAGGATGGAATACTTACAGTAGTGATTACTATGGAGAAAGAAAGTGGAACTGTTATTGCAGGACCTGATATAATATCTAGAGGTTTTGTTTATGTTAGAGAGTCTGAGGATTTAATGGAAGAAGCAAAGGAATTGGTAAGAAATGCTTTGAATGAATGTGAAAAAAAACACATCACTGAATGGGCAAATATAAAGTCTAATGTAAAAGAAGTACTTAGGTTATTTTTGTATGAAAAGACAAAGAGAAAACCCATGATATTACCTATAATTATGGAAGTATAGTATTAATTTATCAAGAATATTTGTAAAGTTGACATTTTAATACTATAATATTAAAATGAGTATTATAATTTTAATTGGATACAGGAAAGTATCCAATTTTTTCAGTATGCGTGTATATTTTGATATATTTATTCTCATATACATATACCTAATTTCAAATTGGAGGAATAATAATGGATTTATTTACAAGAAATGACATAAGAAATGTGGCAATAATTGCCCATGTTGACCATGGTAAAACCACATTGGTAGATGCACTTTTAAGACAGAGTAATATATTTAGAGAAAATGAAAAGATAGAAGAAAGGGTTATGGATTCCAATGACCTTGAAAGAGAAAGAGGAATTACTATACTTTCAAAAAATACTTCTGTAATACATAAAGGAGTTAAAATAAATATTGTAGACACCCCGGGACATGCTGATTTTGGAGGAGAGGTTGAGCGTGTACTGGAGATGGTAGATAGTGTTTTATTAGTAGTGGATGCCTATGAAGGACCTATGCCCCAAACAAAATTTGTTTTAAAAAAGGCACTGGAATTAAAATTAGAACCAATAGTTGTGATAAATAAAATAGATAGACCCGATGCAAGAGCTTCTGAGGTTTTGGATGAAATATTTGATTTATTTGTAGAATTAGGTGCTAGTGATTCCCAGCTTGACTTTCAGGTAGTATACTGTTCTGCAAAGGCAGGTTTTGCAAAGTATGAAATAGAAGATGATTCAACTACCATGGAGCCTTTGTTTGATACTATAATAAAAAATGTTCCTGCACCTGAAGGATATATAGATATGCCCCTGCAAATGCTCGTGACCACAATAGATCATAATGAGTATGTAGGCAGGATAGGTGTGGGGAAAATAACTAGGGGAACTATAAAGAAAAATCAGCAGGTTGCACTGATAAGAAAAGGAAACAAAATAGAAAATGTAAAGGTATCTAATTTATATACTTATAACGGACTTAAGAAGGAAGAGGTAAATGAGGCTAAACTTGGGGATATAGTTGCAGTTTCTGGCATTCAGGATATAAATATAGGAGAAACTATTGCAGATATATCAAAACCTGAAGCTATTGCTTTTGTTAGCATAGATGAGCCTACATTGAGTATGAACTTTATGGTAAATGATTCTCCTTTTGCTGGGAGAGAAGGAAATTTTGTAACTTCTAGACATCTAAGGGACAGACTTATGAGAGAACTGGAAACTAATGTATCCCTTAGAGTGGAAGAGACTGATTCACCTGACTGCTTTAAGGTAAGCGGAAGAGGAGAACTTCATCTTTCAATATTAATAGAAACTATGAGAAGAGAAGGTTATGAGTTTCAGGTTTCAAAACCTACAGTTATATTTAAAGAAAAAAATGGAAAAAAGTTAGAGCCTATTGAACATCTTATTATAGACGTGCCAGAAGAATTTATGGGAGTAGTTATGGAGAAATTAGGGCCTAGAAAGGCTAATATGGTAAATATGACTTCTGCAGTAAATGGCTATGTTAGATTGGAGTTTAAAATACCTGCAAGGGGACTTATTGGATTTAGAAATGAATTTATGACGGATACTAAAGGAAATGGCATAATGAACCACCTATTGGATGATTATGAAGAATATAAAGGGGACATACCCGAAAGAACAAGGGGATCGCTTGTGGTATTTGAAACGGGAACATCTATAACCTATGGACTCTATAATGCCCAGGAAAGAGGAACATTGTTTATAGGACCAGGAGTAGAAGTATATGAAGGAATGATAGCTGGAGAGTGTTCTAGAGCGGAGGATATAGAGGTAAATGTATGCAAGAAAAAGCATCTGTCAAATACCAGATCTTCAGGAGCTGATGAAGCCTTAAAATTAGTGCCTTTAAATGAAATGACTCTGGAAAAGTCACTGGAGTTTATAGCATCAGATGAACTGGTGGAAGTAACTCCTAAAAGTATAAGAATGAGAAAGAAGATATTAAATTCAGAACAGAGAAGGAAAGCCATGAGAAAAAAATAGGAAGGGTTGTTAATGGTGAAAAAAAACTTAAAAAGTATTTTTTTGCTTTGTAGTTTGGCTTTAATTATAGTAGTGGGAATTTTATATTTTGTAGCAGAAAATATAAAATATCCACTTAAATCTAATGAAAAAAAAGTTAGTATTAATATAAATGGTGAAAAAAATTTATCACAGGTTGTAGATAAATTAGAGGAAGAAAAATTGGTAAAAAATGCACTCATATTAAAATGGTATATAAATAGACATTTTGGAAATATTGAAGTAAAACAGGGAAAATATTCTTTTTCAAAAAATATATCTATAGATAAATTTCAAACCTACTTAAAAATGGGAATTAGGGATGATGAACCTGTGAAAGTTTTAATACCTGAGGGATATGATATAGAACATATAGGAAGTATTTTAGAGAAAAAAGATATAATATCAAGTACAGATTTTTTAAAAAGCTGTAAAAATTATAAATTACCTGATTTTATAAAAGGAGATTCTAAAAAAAGATATAATTTAGAGGGATATCTGTTTCCAGATACTTATGAGCTTTTGAAGGGAAGTAACGGAAAAGCTATAATTGATATTATGCTGGATAGGTTTACTTCAGTTATAGAAGAAATAGAGCAGGATACCGGTGTACAGTTAAAAGGTAATAATCTTGATGATATAATAACCATGGCTTCCATAGTGGAAAAAGAAGTAGAAATTCCAGAAGAAAGAGGAAAAGCAGCTTCTGTGTTTTATAACAGATTACAAAAAGGAATGAAGCTTCAATCTTGTGCCACAGTATTATATGCCCTGGGAGTGCATAAGGATAAATTATATTATAAAGATTTGGAAGTTGATTCTGTGTATAATACCTATAAAGTACAGGGACTTCCAGAGGGGCCTATATGCAATCCTGGAAAAGGATGTATTCTGGCAGCTATAAAACCTTCTAATACAAACTATCTTTATTTTGTTTCCAATAATGATGGCACACATTTTTTTACGGATGATAACGAAAAGTTTTTACAGGTAAAAAAGGCTACCCAGGGAGATTGATTTTTGGGAGGGAAAAATGAGTAATGTTGCACATGATTATATAGAGTGTTATATAAGGTCATTAATAGAAGAACATAATGATTCATTAAAAGAATTGGAGGACTATGCAAAGGAGAATTCCGTGCCCATAGTTCAAAAAGAAGTAGCGAGATTTTTAGAGCTCATGATAAATATAAAAAAACCTTTGAAGATTTTGGAACTTGGAACAGCCATTGGTTATTCTGCAATTTTAATGAGTATAAGTTCTGGAAAAAAAAGTTTGATAACTACAGTGGAAAGAGATAAGAATATGGTTAAAATTGCCAGAACAAATATAGAAAAGTATAAATTTACGGATTGTATTCAGGTTATTGAGGGAGATTGTTTGGAAGTGCTTAAAAATATAGAAGAAAAATACGATTTTATATTTATGGATGCAGGAAAAGGACACTATAATCAATTTTTACCCTATTGTTTGAAATTATTAGGTAAAGATGGAATAATAGTGGCTGATAATGTACTTTTCAGGGGAATGGTTGCATGGGATAAATTAGTTATAAAAAGAAAAATAACTATAGTTAAAAGAATGAGAGAGTACTTAAATAATATATCTGACAATAATAAATTTATTACATCAATTATACCTATGGGAGATGGTATAGCTGTTACAGTGAGGAGGAATTAATGTGAAAAAACCAGAGCTTTTAGCCCCAGCTGGAAACTTAGAAAAACTAAAAACAGCCATAAATTTTGGGGCTGATGCGGTTTATCTTGGAGGAAGCAGGCTGAATTTAAGGGCGTTTGCAGATAACTTTACAGATGAAGAACTAAAAGAAGGAATAGAGTATGCCCATAGTAGAAATAAAAAGGTATTTATAACTGTAAATGTATTTCCTCACAATGAAGATTTAAAAGGATTGGAAGATTATTTAAAAAATTTATATGAATTAAAAGCAGATGCAATACTTGTATCAGATCCAGGAATAATAATTACTGCAAAAGAAGTTGTACCTGACTTGGAATTGCATTTAAGCACTCAAGCTAATAATGTAAATTGGAAATCCGCCAGCTTCTGGCATAGTCAGGGTATGAAGAGAATAGTACTTGCAAGAGAGTTGTCCTTTAAAGAGATAAAAGAGATAAGAGAATATCTACCAGAAAGCTGTGAAATAGAGGCATTTGTTCATGGTTCCATGTGTATATCTTATTCAGGCAGGTGTGTGCTTTCAAATTATATGACAGGAAGAGATTCAAATAGAGGGCAGTGTGCCCAACCCTGTAGATATAAATATTATTTAATGGAAGAAAAAAGACCTGGGGAATATTTCCCTGTATTTGAAGATGATAGAGGAGCTTATATATTAAATTCAAAGGATCTCTGTATGATAGAATATATTCCCGAACTGGTAAAAAGTGGTATAGATTCATTTAAAATAGAAGGCAGAATGAAAAGTTCTTATTATGTAGCTACTGTAGTAAAGGCCTATAGGAGGGCTATTGATGCCTATTTTCAAGATCCTAAAAATTATGTATTTCAAGATAAATGGATGGAAGATTTAATGAAAGCAAGCCATAGAGTTTATTTCACAGGCTTCTATTTTGGAGATACTTCTAGTCAGATTCATGAAACCTCTTCTTACATAAGAGATTACGATATAGTAGGTATAGTCAAAAGTTATGATAACTGTAAGGGTATAGCAGTTATAGAGCAGAGAAATAAAGTTTTTAACAGAGATAATGTAGAGGTACTAAGGCCAGAGGGAGATAGTTTTTGTGTAAATTTAGATGATTTGAAAGATGAAGAGGGTGAAGGAATAGAATCTGCACCGGTGGCCCAAATGATATTTACAGCTAAGGTAAATAAAAAGCTTGAAAAAGGAGATATGCTTATAAAATTAAAAAAATTTTAAATATATTTGAATAATTATTTAGCAATGAATAAAATACCTTATTTTGGACAAAAATTTAGTCTAGATGAGGTGTTTTTTATGTTAAAAATAAATAGAAATTTAATAAAAAAGAGACAATGCAGTTTATTTTTGATTTTTAATATTATATTTCTAATACTATATTTTAAAATAATAAGTCTGCAATATTTAAAAGAAGATGAGCTTAGCGTAATGGCTAATTCTCAATATTCCTATAAAGAATCTTTGACAGATGCCAAGTATATACTATATGATTGTAATGGACAACAGATTATGAATTATAATAAAGAGTATTATGTTGTAATATCCCCAGATATATTTTTAAAAGATAATCCAGATGTAAATTCAGAAAGTATGTTGACATTAATATATACTCTTAGAAATTATAATGAGGATTATGATTTAGCTAAGGTTGGAATATTGAATACCAGTCAAAAATTATACTATCAGATTGATTTGAGTACTTATAATAAATTAAAAAATATACATGATGTAAATGGATTTTATATATATGAATATTCTCCTTTAAATAGAACCGGAGTATGGAGCATAGAAAATTTACTTTTAAATCCCAAGAGAACTGCAGATAATACAATGAAATCTAAAGATTCTTTAGAGATGAAGATATATGAAAAAACTAGAGATAATGAAAAGCTCCAAATTGTATTTGAAAGAGATGCAAATGGTAAAATAATAAATGAAAAAACTAGTTTGCCAGAGAATAATGTGAATGTAAGATTAACTTTAGATAAAAATATACAAAATAGCATAAAAGAAATATTAAATAGTAGTGAAAATAAAAATTTTGGTCAAATTGGGGTTATTTTAATGGAAGCTGGCACTGGTAGAATAAAAGCTTTAGTACAAAAGGATGATACAAAACCTAATGTGAATTTAGGTATTTCCACTAATCATGGCTTTTTTCCAGGATCTACATTTAAAGTTATTGTAGAAGAAGCTGGCCTTGATAAAAATATAATAAAAACAAATGATAAATTTACCAGTACAGGATTATATGGGGAAGAAAATAAAAAGTATAATGTTTTAACATCAGGAGAAGCTTTAGCATTATCCTCTAATGATGTATTTGCACAGATAGGAAATAAGGTTGGATTTAATAATTTTTATGATAATGCAAAATCTCAGGGATTATTTGAAAAAGTATTAAATTTGGACGGAGAAAAGGAAGGGTTATTTGAAGTAAAAAATCCTGACTCCAGTGATGGTAGTGTAGGACTTGCAGCTATAGGCCAGAATATCAGAATAACGCCAATAGAGGCTATAAGTATACCAAATACAGTTATAAATGGTGGAACATACGTTAAACCCTATCTATTGGATGCCTATGTAAATGACAAAAATAATACTATAGAGGCATTAAGTACAGAAAGTACCTCTGTAATAAAAAAATCTACAGCAGAAGAGATGAAAAATCAAATGATAAATGTAGTAAAAAATGGTACTGGAAAATCTGCATATATAGATGGTATGGAAGTAGGTGGAAAAACTGGAAGTACTCAAAGGATAGAATTAACAGGACAAAATAAAAATGCAGAAGAACATTCCGATGGATGGTTTGTAGGATTTTTTAAAGTCTATGGGAAATATTATTCTATGGTTGTATTTGTTCAAGATATAGATAAGGATAGTGAAAGTGGAGGAAATACGGCAGCTCCAATTTTTAAAAATATAGTTTTAAAGATAAAACCTTATTTAAAATAAAATATAAAAAATCAAATAAATTTTTTTATATATGCACTTTTTAAAAAGGCTGTTCATAGTATATTAATAAGCACTATTAGGAGGAGCAGCCAGTGTTTTTAACAAATTGCTTATTAGACATTCTAGGAAATGTAGTGTTTATGACAGCTTATGTTACAAATAATAGTTCATTTCCTCAACCTTTAAATGATGAAGAAGAAAGGTATTATTTAAAGAAATTAAAAGAAGGAGATTTACTTGCTAAAAGTATTTTAGTAGAGAGAAATTTGAGGCTAGTAGCACATATTGTAAAAAAATATTCATATCCTGGTAAAGATGTGGATGATCTGATTTCTATTGGAACTGTAGGATTAATTAAAGCAATAGATTCTTTTGATTCATGTAAGGGTACCAGGCTGGCAACATATGCGGCAAAATGCATAGAGAATGAAATATTAATGCTTATAAGGAATAATAAAAAAATTAAAAATGAAGTGTATTTGCAGGATCCAATAGGTGTAGATAAGGAAGGTAATGAAATATCTCTCATGGATGTACTGAGTAGCGACGAAGATTCTATAATTGAAATAGTAGAACAAAAAATACAAGTAAAAAAATTATATTCTAAAATAAATACCTGTTTATCACAAAGGGAAAAAAGTGTAGTGGAAATGAGGTATGGACTTTTAGAAGGTAAGCCAAAAACTCAGAGGGAAATAGCTAAAATTCTTGGAATATCAAGATCTTATGTATCCAGAATTGAAAAAAAAGCTTTAAAAAAGTTATATAAAGAACTAAATTATGGTGCAAAGTAATATTAGCAGAAATAATGAAAATAGAATTAATATTTTTAATAAATTCCATGGTATATGTTAAGTTATATATTAGAAAATTATAATAAAAGTAATAAAACATATACGTGGAATTTATATTGCCATTTATATACTTGTTTAGTTTTTACAAAAAATAATTTTATTTAAATTAAAAATATATATAAAAATTTAGTTATAAAGGACGATTATAGATAAGGGATAGTTTAAATAAGTAATCAATTCGATAGTGTAAAAATAGCTGATATGAGTTTATTGTATATAGTAATAATATAAATATAAATAGCAAATGTTTGTGAAAGGGGAACCTAAAGTGGTATCGCTAAAAAGTTTATTGGAAAAAACTGTAGAAGAAAATGCATCAGATTTACATCTCACAGTGGGAGCGACTCCTGTTATGAGAATAAATGGAAAGCTTAAAAAATTGGGAAAGGAAAAATTACAGCCATCGGATACAGATAGATTTAGCAGAGAAATATTAGAAGAAGATTATGAAAAGTATATGAGAATTGGTGAAATTGATATATCCTTTTCTATATCAGGACTTGGAAGATTCAGAGTAAATGTGTTTAAACAAAGAGGAAGTAGTGCTATTGCAGTAAGAGTTGTAGGATTGAAGGTACCTACTTTAAATGAACTTAATTTTCCTCCAGTGATAAAAGAATTATTAAGTCATAAAAGAGGATTAAATTTAGTAACAGGTCCCACTGGCTGTGGGAAAAGTACAACTTTAGCAGCTATGATAAATGAAATAAATTCTAACAGGGCAGCTCATATAATAACCCTTGAAGATCCCATAGAGTATTTGCATAAGCATAATAAGTCTTTAATAAGTCAAAGAGAAATAGGTAAAGATTCTTTAAGTTATGCTAATGCTTTAAAAGCAGTATTAAGAGAAGATCCTGATGTAATTTTAGTTGGAGAAATGAGAGATTTAGAGACGATTTCTATTGCACTTACTGCTGCTGAAACTGGCCATTTGGTACTTTCTACTTTACATACTATAGGTGCAGCTCAAACTATAGATAGAATTATAGATGTATTTCCACCTTATCAACAGCAGCAAATAAAGATACAATTATCAGCGGTAATAAAGGGGATAGTATCTCAACAACTTTTGTCAAAGTTAGATGGAAAGGGAAGAATAGCTGCACTTGAAATTATGATTGCCACAGAGGCTATTAAAAATATGATAAGGGAAGGCAAGACTCATCAAATAGAATCTTCTATGCAAACGGGTATAAAATATGGAATGAAAACAATGGATATGTCTTTGTCAGAACTTTACAGAAAAGGATATATATCTTATGAATCTGCTCTTGCCCATTCTATTGATCGCAATATACTTACTCGAATGATATCTCTATGACCTTATGACAAAAAATAGAACTGAAAAGTTCTATTTTTATATAAAGCTATTTTGCCCTTCTTTTAATTATGTAAAATAATTCACATAATTATTATCATTGCTATAGTAATTAATTCTTATTTATGCTAAAATAACCTTGAATTAGGGGGGATTAAATTGAGCATATTTAAAGAAATAATTCTTAATGTCTCTCGTGTTTTAACTTACATGGTTTATATAATATCAATATATTATTTGTGTATATCATTTTTTGGAATATGGAAGAGAAAGGATAAACAAGAGGTAGAACCTAAGAATAGTTTTGCATTAATCGTGGCTGCTCATAATGAAGAAATTGTAATTAAGGATATCTTAGAAAGCTTAAATAGGCTTGAATATCCTAAAGAATTATATGATATTTTTGTTATTGCGGATAATTGTACGGATAAGACGGCAATAAAAGCTAGAGAAAATGGTGCTATTGTATATGAAAGAGTTGACAGGAGTAGAAGAGGTAAAGGATATGCACTGGAATGGATGTTTCGTAAAATTTTTGATATGAAAAAGAAATATGATGCAATTGCTATATTTGATGCAGATAACCTTGTACATAAAAATTTTTTAAAAGAGATGAATAAAGAACTTTGCAGAGGATATAAAGTTGTTCAAGGATATTTAGATAGTAAAAATCCTTATGATACATGGATAACCGGAAGTTATTCCATAGCATTTTGGACCTGTAATAGAATGTTTCAACTAGCTAGAAGTAATTTGGGTTTATCGACTCAATTAGGTGGAACTGGTTTTTGTATAAATACAGATATCTTAAAAGAATTGGGATGGGGTGCAACTTGTCTTACAGAAGATTTAGAATTTACCTGTAAATTAATTTTATATGGATATAAAATAGGGTGGGCTCATAATGCCATAATATATGATGAAAAACCTCTTACACTTTTTCAATCTTGGAAACAGCGGAAGAGATGGATGCAAGGATTTGCAGATGTATCAAGTAGATATTTTTTTAAACTTATAAAAAAATCAATAAAAACTTTTAATTTTGTTCTCTTTGACTGTGCACTGTACAGCATTCAGCCTATAATAACTGTACTTATAGGATTGTCTGTTATAAGTGGAGGAGTTCAGTATTTTATGAAAACATACAATCTAATATCTAATTTTAATACGGTGATATATTCAGTGAATTTTAATTTACTTACAATATCAGCCGTATTATTTTCAATATTACAATTTATATATACTCCATTTATGCTGGTTTTAGAAAAAAAATTAGATTTTAAAATATTTTTTTACTACATACTCTATCCTATTTATGCAATTACATGGTTTCCTATTTCATTACAGGGTATTATGAATAAAAATGATAAAGAATGGATTCATACTACCCATAGTCGAAGCATAAAAATAAAAGATTTAGAGAAAGTTAATTAAAATTATAAATACAATTTTGAAGGGAAAAAACTTTAGGCTTTTTCCCTTAATGTATATTGGAGTTAATTTGGGATATATCATAATATAATTAGTTCGATGTTATAAATATATTCCAATAAAATAACATTACTATGAATAAATTTAATATTTTATATGAAATTACTATGAAATTATATTTAAAAAAATTAATGAATTGTAAATGAAATAAAGTTTGAAGGGGAAAAAACACTTTATTCTGGATAAATATGAATTTAATTCCAATCTATATTATTTAACTGTATTTGAGATTTTATTAAAATGTGATAAAATATAAGAGGAAATTTAGTTTTTTTGTTGAATATATATTTTTGACGGTTTCCTTTATTTTATAGCTGATAATTTAACACTGTGGTTAATTTAGTTATAGTTAATAATATATAATTTTATTATTAGAAATACAATAAATTGAATTTCTGATAATAATTTTTGGTAATAATTTATATGGAAATTAAATTATCCCCAGATTTGAATTAATTATTGTTCTTGATATATCAAGTAATTTTAATATTTGGATGGAGTTTGTTATGCGGAATACTTTTCTCTATGTGGATATTAGAAGAACTTATCTAGAGGCGTAGCAGTGCTTATTCTCCACTTTTAAAAGCTGTAGATTAAACAATAGAGGTCTCCGGATAAATTAATAATAAGTGGTAAAAATTCCACTTGAATCTGAAAAGTCTGTTTATGAAAAGGGGGGGGACATACTTTATGAGTGGATATATAATTGGAATAGATATAGGTTCATCCAATATTTGTGCTGCAGCTGGAAAAGTGGACAGAGATGGGAAAATGCAAATATTAGGAATAACTTCTTCAAGCTGTAATGGTGTGAAAAAAGGAATAGTTGTAGATATAGATAATACCTGTGAATCCATAAAAAATTGCATAAGTTCACTGGAGAGAATGATAGATATTAAGATAACTGAAGCATATATATCTTTACCTGGAGGAATAAGTGAACTTGTCTGGAATAAAGGGGTAATTGCTGTATCATCAGAAGATCGTGAAATAAAGTATAATGACGTGAGAAGAGTTCTAAAAGCAGCTAAAATTATCACTGTTCCAAACGACAAAGAAGTTATAGGAGTAATACCTGAGCAGTACATAATTGACGGTTATGATAATATAAAGGACCCTATTGGTATGAATGGACTTAGGCTGGAAGTGGATGCCCAGATAATACTGGCTCGTTCAACTATAATAAATAATATTTTTAAAAGTGTAAATAAGGCAGGAATAAAGGTACTTGGAATAGTATTTCAGCCTATAGCTATATCCCAAGTAGTATTAAAAGAAGAAGAAATTCAAAGGGGAGTAGCTCTTGTAGACGTAGGCTCAGAATCTATAAATATTTATATATATGAAGGGGGAATTTTAAGAAGTATAAGTACTGTAGCTTTAGGTGGAAGCATTATAACAAATGATATTGCAGTATGCCTTAAGCTTCCTTTTTCAGAGGCAGAAAAACTTAAAATAAAATACGGGAGTGTTGGCGTAGATCCCGGGAAAAAAAGTTTAAAGATAGAAGTTAATGCAGACTATAACAATAAGGTTAAAGTTGATTATGATATTTTAGCTCAGATTATAGAAGCTAGGGTTGAAGAGTTATTTTCTATAATAGATAAGGAAATAAGAATTTCTGAATACTATGATAAGCTTTCAGGTATAGTTCTGGTAGGAGGAGGTATAGCTACAATAAAAGGCATAGAAGATTTTAGTAAAAATCAATTAGAAAAATTTGTAAGAATTGGAACTACAAAATATATAGGAGCCTCAAGTCCGCTGTATGTTACGGCAGTTGGCATAGTAAAAGATGTTTCTAATTCAATGGAATATAAAGATATAGATATTAAGGCAAATAAAAATGAAGATGCAGTTAGTTATGAAGAAATAACTGTGGGGTCAGGAAAGAAGAATGATAAGGATAAACATATGGGGTTTGTAACAAAAATAAAAGAATTTTTTACGGACTTTTTTTAATAAGGGAGGTTTAGGTATTGTGTTAGATTTTGATGTAGATGTTCAACAATTTGCACAGATAAAAGTAATAGGATGTGGCGGCGGGGGAAATAACGCAGTAAATAGAATGATAAAAGAAGGATTAAAAAATGTTGAATTTATAGCTATAAACACAGACAAGCAGGCATTAATGCTTTCACAGGCGTCACAAAAAATACAAATAGGAGATAAACTTACTAAGGGACTTGGAGCAGGAGCAAATCCTGAAATAGGACAAAAAGCTGCTGAGGAGAATAAGGACGAAATAACACAAGCTATAAAAGGGGCAGATATGGTATTTATTACAGCAGGAATGGGAGGAGGAACTGGAACTGGAGCAGCACCTATAATTGCAGAAATTGCTAAATCTATGGGAATACTTACAGTAGGAGTAGTTACAAAGCCTTTCCCTTTTGAGGGTAGGAAAAGGATGCTGCATGCAGAAATGGGTATAAAAAATTTGAAGGATAAGGTAGATACTTTGGTTACAATACCCAATGAAAGACTTCTTTCTGTAGTGGATAAAAAAACAACTTTAATGGACTCTTTTAGATTTGCAGATGATATATTAAGACAAGGTGTACAGGGCATATCAGATTTAATAACCATACCTGGCCTTGTAAATTTAGATTTTGCAGATGTAAGGACAATTATGATAGACAAAGGTCTTGCACATATGGGTGTAGGCAAAGGAAATGGAGATAATAGAGCACAAGATGCTGCCAAACAGGGTATATCCAGCCCGTTGCTTGAAACTTCTATAGTAGGGGCTACTGGAGTGCTTCTTAATATAACTGGTGGACAAGATCTTGGGTTACTAGAAATAAATGAAGCCGCAGAAATAGTTCAAGAAGCTGCAGATCCTGATGCAAATATAATATTTGGGGCTGTTATAGATGAGAATATAAAAGATGAAATAAGAATTACAGTTATAGCTACAGGTTTTGAAGCTGAAAAAGATGAAATTAAAGAAGATTTAACTAAAAAGGATGTTAAAAAATCTCAATCCCATAACATAAATAATAGTAGAAGTGAAGCTGCTGCTTCCATGGAATATGAAAAGTTTGATGAAAATAATTTAGAAATACCTGCTTTTTTAAGAAGGCAGAAAAAATAAAAAATCCACATATGGCAATTAAATGCCATATGTGGATTTTTTATTTTTTCTCTATGCTTTACTATTTGCTTTAAATGTTAAACATTTTATATAAATTAAAATAAAATTATTTTTTAAAAACATAAAAATCAATAATAATCTACAATTACTAAAAAATCATTAAATTGGAAGAAGTTATTGAGAATAAAAGGAAAATTCTTGGCATAATATAGAAAATAAAAATATTATACACAATTTTAAAATGACAAAATTTTGAAATTCATAAGTATATAATAGAATATATATATTAATAAACTATGGGTGGAGGTGAGCATATAATTGGTTGTATTTTTGGATTTAGTAATTTTAGTAAATTTAATAGTGAACTTTTTTCTATTATATATTACCGGTAGGACTTTGAAATTGATGATAAATCTTAAGCGCATGTTTTTAGGGGCTTTTATAGGAAGTATATATACAATTACATTAATTTATCCTTGTTTAAGCATTTTTTCTGCTTTCTATTTTAAATTGATAGTGGCACTGGCACTGGTTTATATTTCTTTTGGTAATAAGGGTATTATAACTAACTTTAAAATCTTATGTATATTTATACTATACTCTATGCTTTTAGCAGGGATATGTATATTTATTCAATATAATAGATCTTCCTATATAAATGGTACTACGATAATTAATTTCCCATATCAGTGGCTTTTTATCTCACTTATGATATTTTATATAACTATTGATAGATTAGTAATTTATATTAAAGATAGAAGAGATTTGTTTAGCTTGGTTTATGAAGTGGATATTATATTTAAAGATAAAGAAAAAAAAGTAAAAGCTTTTTTAGATACGGGAAATGAACTAAGAGAACCTGCTACCAATTTACCTGTAGTAATAGTTGAAAAATCTGTATTTGGGAATGTGAATTTAGAGGAGTTTAGTAAGTTTCATATACCTTATAGAGTTATAAATGGTTCTAGTGGAAAACTTTTAGGATTTAAGCCGGATGTAATAAAGATAAATTTTGGAAAAGAGGTAAAGTATAGAGAAGTTATAATTGCTCTTTGTCAGGATAAACTAAGCCAGGTTGGCGATTATCATGCTCTTTTATCTAGAGGGGTAATATAATTAAAAACAATTGATAGTGGGGGATAATTATGCTTAGGTTAAAAATATTATTAAACAGAATACTAACAAAATTTAAATTTGCAATAAAAAATATATACTATATAGGGGGAAATGATGTACTTCCTCCACCACTTAGTAAAAAAGAGGAAGAAGATTTAGTATCTAAATTAGTTTCAGGAAATGAAAAAGTAAGGTCAACCCTTATAGAAAGAAATTTGCGTTTAGTAGTTTATATAGCCAGAAAATTTGAAAATACAGGAGTAAATGTAGAAGATTTAGTATCTGTAGGTACTATAGGGCTTATAAAAGCAGTAAATACTTTTAATCCTGAAAAAAAGATAAAATTAGCTACATATGCTTCTAGATGTATAGAAAATGAAATATTAATGTATTTAAGAAGGAACAGTAAAGTAAAGGCAGAGATTTCTTTTTATGAGCCTTTAAATGTAGACTGGGATGGAAATGAATTATTGCTTTCTGATATTTTAGGAACGGATAATGATGTGGTATATAGTTTTATAGAAGATGAAGTAGATAAACAGCTTTTAATGATTGCCATGAAAAAATTAAGTGAAAGAGAAAAAGAAATAGTTAATTTAAGATTTGGATTAAATGGCAAAAAGGAAAAAACTCAAAAAGAGGTTGCGGACTTACTTGGTATATCCCAATCCTATATTTCCAGACTTGAAAAGAGAATAATAAAAAGATTAAGAAAAGAAATAAATAAAATGTTATAAGTTTGTCTTTAGTATAAAATTCAGCGTCTTAGTAAATACTTAAAATGCTATATATTCTAAAGGGGCTGATTACATGATAATTAATAAGGTTGAAATTTGTGGCGTAAATACATCAAAATTGCCAGTTCTAAAAGAAAAAGAAATGAAAGAACTTTTAATAAAAATGCAGCAGGGAGATAATGATGCTAGAGAAAAATTTATAAAAGGCAATTTAAGATTGGTGTTAAGTGTAATACAGAGATTCAATAACAGAGGAGAAAATGTAGATGATCTATTTCAAGTAGGATGTATAGGGCTTATAAAGGCTATTGACAATTTTGATTTGAGTCAAAATGTTAAATTTTCCACTTATGCAGTACCTATGATTATAGGAGAAATAAGAAGATACTTAAGGGATAACAATTCAATAAGAGTAAGTCGTTCTCTTAGAGATATTGCGTATAGAGCACTGCAGGTTAGGGATAAATTAATAAGGGAAAATAACAAAGAGCCTACTATATCACAAATAGCCAAAGAATTAGAATTACCCAGGGAAGAAGTAGTATTTGCACTGGATGCGATTCAGGATCCGGTATCTTTATTTGAGCCTATATACCATGATGGAGGAGATGCAATTTATGTGATGGATCAAATAAGTGATACCAAAAATGTTGATGAAAATTGGCTTGAAAATATATCTATAAAAGAGGCCATGAAAAAATTAAATGATAGAGAAAAATTAATACTTAACTTAAGATTTTTCGATGGGAGAACTCAAATGGAAGTAGCACATGAAATAGGAATATCACAGGCACAAGTTTCCAGATTAGAAAAAACTGCACTAAGGCATATGAGAAAGTATGTATAAGAATTTAAATTTATTGTTTAGTTTATATTAATAAAATATGGAGGGATTACATATATGGAATTACAAAAAGATTTATTTTCTTTAACCAATTTAAGAGATATGGAGGTTATAGATATAAATACAGGAATAAAGTTGGGATTTATAAAGGATTTAAAAGTAAATTGCAAGGAACATAGGATAATATCTATTATTCTACCTTCTCAAACAGCTAAAGTATCTTTTTTTGGGAAAAATGAAGATTTGGAAGTGCCCTGGGATAATGTGAGAAAAATAGGGGTGGATGTAATTTTAATAGATGGAGAAAATATAGTAAGTGAAAAGTAATGTTCACATAGAGGAATAGGTAGTGGAATTTTCAACAAAAAAGTGTATAATTATTTATATACTATATTATAATATATACTATATTATAAAAGGACGTGAATAAAATTGAAATGCCCTTATTGTGGATATGGAGAAAGTAAGGTGGTGGATTCCAGATCTACAGACGATAAAATGGCTATAAGGAGAAGAAGAGAGTGTTTAAGCTGTAATAAAAGGTATACAACCTATGAGAAAATTGAAAATGTTCCTTTGCTTGTTATAAAGAAAAATATGAGTAGAGAGTATTTTGATAGGACAAAAATATTAAATGGACTTATGAAAGCCTGTCAAAAGAGACCTGTTTCTAGAAAGCAGATTGAAGAAATAGCAGATGAGGTAGAGAAGAAGATAAGTAACAGTGTTCTCACAGAAATAAATTCTTCCGACATAGGAGAAATGATTATGGAAAGCTTAAAAAAAGTAGATGAGGTATCTTATGTGAGATTTGCATCTGTTTATAGGCAATTTAAAGATATAAATACTTTTATGGAAGAGATAAAAAATTTGATTTCTAATAGATAAAGTGGTTAATAAATGTTTACCACTTATTTTTTTTACCCCAAGGCTATAACAATTTAAGAATGATTTGATTTGTTAAATTAAAGTTAAAAAAAGTTAAAAGAATATATATACTGCTATTGTTTGATAAACAATGTTAAAATATATTTAAAGAGTTTTTATTATAAAGTTAAAAATATGGAGGATAATATGGAGAGAGTTTTAATTGAGGGATATGAATTTATAAAGATAAATTTTCAAGGAGCAACAGCAGTATTTTCAACGGCTAAAAATAATTTGAATTTTAACAGACTAGAATACAACGGCAAAAAAAATATTGAAAATTTAAAAGGGTGGTTCAATCTAAAAAATATTGGATATTTAAATCAAGTTCATGGATGTACTAGTATAATTTATAAGGGAAATCTAGAAGATGCAGATGGAATAATTACAAATGTACCTTATGAAGCTGTAGGAGTATTTAATGCAGATTGTGTTCCTGTGCTTTTGTATGATAGGAAAGAAAAAGTTGTAGCGGCAGTTCATAGTGGATGGAGAGGTACTTTATCTTGTATTGTTTTAAAGACCATAGAAAAGCTTCAAAAGTATTTTAAAAGTCATACTTTGAATATATCAGCATGTATAGGGCCACACATATGCAGCTCTTGTTATGAGGTGGGAGAAGAGGTAATAAATGAATTTGAAAATTCAGCTTTTTATAAAGATAAACATATATTTAAAGGAAGAAATCTGAGTTTAAAAGAATGCATTTTATACCAGCTAAAAGATAGGGGAGTACGGGATGAGAATATAAGTTCTCTGGATATTTGTACTTCTTGTAATACAGAATATGAGCTATATTCTTACAGAAAAAATAGATATCAGGGAAGACTTTTTTCTTTTATTTATCTTAACCCTCCTGTAAATTGTGAACTATAAATTGTGAATTGAAAACTGTGAATTGTGAACTATACAAAAGGGGTGTGATTATGTCGAAGGAAAAGATATTAATAGTAGATGATGAAGAACATATATGTGAACTTATTAAATTTAATCTTGAAAATAATGGATATAAGACTATTGTAGCCTTAGAAGGAGTAGAAGCGCTAAAAATTGCAAAGGAGGAAAGACCTAAACTTATTTTGCTGGATGTTATGCTTCCAGGAATGGATGGATATGATGTATGTAAAGAAATAAGGAAAGATGAGTTAATAGCTTCTACTCCCATAATAATGATAACTGCCAGAGGAGAAGAATTTGACAAGGTTCTAGGATTGGAACTAGGGGCAGATGATTATATTACAAAACCTTTTTCCGTAAGAGAATTATTAGCTAGGGTAAAGGCTATATTAAGAAGAACTACTATAAAAACTTTAGATAAATATTATGTGTTTGGAGACATAAGTATAGATTTTGACAGACATGAAGTGCTTAAAAATGGAGAAAAAGTAGAATTGACACTTAAGGAATTTGAACTTCTGCAGATGCTTATAAAAAATAAAGGTAGAGTTATGACCAGAGATTTTCTACTGGATAAAATATGGGGATATGAATATGTAGGAGAAACTAGAACTGTAGATGTTCATATAAGGCATATAAGACAGAAGATAGAAAGCTGCGATAAAAAACCTAAATATATTGAAACCATACGTGGAATTGGATATAGATTTAATTGGAAAGAGTAACCGGTGATAAAATGAAAAAAAAATTGATGTTATCTATGGTATCTACACTTATATTTAGCATGATAATAACTACTTTATTATTTATAGTGATTGAAAATCGTGAATATATAAAAAATATGAAAGATACTTTAAGATTAAATAATGAAATTATAATAAATATAATAAAAAATGAAAAAATAGAGGATAAAAGCAGTTTTCTTAAAAAAAATTTTTCAAATGAAATTATGAGGGAAACTCTTATAGACAAAAATGGAAAGGTTCTTGGAGATTCTACAGCAGTAGAGTACACCATGAATAATCATAATTGGAGAAAAGAGGTACAAGAAGCTAGAAAAAAAGGGACAGGATATGATATCAGAATAAGTGATACCACAAATAAAAAAACATTGTATTTTGCTACTGCTCTTGAAAATGGATATGTAATACGTAGTTCATTGACTATGCACACAATTAAAGGGTTTGAGAATAATTATCTCAAATATTATATATTTATAATGTTTTTTTCAATATTAATGTCTTTGATTTTTGCTTCAAGACTTTCAAGATCTATAGTAAAGCCTTTGAAAAAACTTCAATGTACCACTTTTAGCATAGCCAGTGGCAACTTAAATAAAAGGGTTATAATTAATTCTAAAGATGAAATAGGAGAGCTTAGTAAAACATTTAATCATATGGCAGATGAACTTCAAAATACATTAAAAGATTCTATAGATAAAAGAAATAAATTAGAAGCTATACTAAAAAGTATGGATAATGGAGTAATAGCAGTAGACACCAGTTATAAAATTATAATGATAAATCCCTATGCAAAAAAAATATTTGGAATTTCAAAAGATGTAATAGGAGAAAATTTGATGAATAGCATAAGGGATTTTGAATTGGAAGATATATTTAAAAGTGTGAAGAAGGAATATAAAGAGATAAAAATATTAAGACCTAAAGAGAGAGATTTAAGAATAAAAACAGATTATATCATAAATGGTAATGAAAAGATAGGTATAGTGGCGGTAGTTCAGGATATAACGGATATAAAAAGATTGGAAAATATGAGGTCTCAATTTGTAGCTAATGTTTCTCATGAACTAAAAACTCCTCTTACATCTATAAAGGGATTTGCAGAAACTTTAAAATATGTGGAAGACATAGAAAATAAAAATAAATTTTTAAACATAATAAATGATGAAGCAGATCGTCTTACTCGACTGATAAATGATATACTTATACTTTCTCATATAGAAAGTAATGAAATGGATAAAATAGAACTTATAAATATAAATGGAATAATAGATAATGTATGTTATATGATGGAACCTTTTGCAGATAAAAAGCACATAAAAATCAAGAAAATGAGTTGTGAAATGCCTGACATATGGGGAGATGCAGATAGATTCAAACAGATGATTATAAATTTAGTAGATAATGCAATAAAATATACCAATAATGGAGGACAGGTTAAGGTGGGAACAGCGCTTGAGGACAATAACTGTTTAATATGGGTGGAAGATAATGGAGTGGGTATCTCCGAAGAACACCAAGAAAGACTATTTGAGAGATTTTATAGAGTTGATAAGGCCAGATCCAGAAGTCAAGGGGGTACTGGGTTGGGTCTTGCCATAGTAAAGCATATTATTTTGAAATTTAGTGGAACTATAGAATTAAATAGTGAAATTGGAAAGGGTAGTAAGTTCACAGTTAAAATACCCATAGATATTAACAATAGAAGAGATATATAATGATTTAATAATAATATGGATACCATTCAAAATATTGGATGTTAATTTTAATTAACATAGCTATAATAAAGGATTAACCTTGGTAGAATATTATAAATACTGTAGAAATTGAAGTTATTTTTTACATAAGGTTAAATCTTAAGGAGGTCTATATTATTATGAATAGAAGAATATTAAGAAGCTTTGCAGCAACTATGGTTATTGCACTAACTGTGGGAATATTTACAGGCTGTGGAGGAAATAATAGTACGGAAGATGGAGATAAGGCCAATAATCAGGAATTATCCGGTTCAATAACTTTGGCAGGTTCCACTGCACTTCAGCCACTGGCAGAACAAATAGGTAAAACATTTTCAGAAAAAAATCCAAAGGTAACTGTTAATGTCCAGGGAGGGGGAAGTGGTACAGGATTAAATCTGGCATTGCAAGGTACGGCAAATATAGGAAATTCTGATGTAACTGCAGAATCTAAGCTGGATGCAGATCAAGCAAAGCAGCTGGTAGATCATAAAGTTTGTGCTATAGGTTTTGCAGTAGTAGTAAATCCTAATGTAAATGTTGATTCTCTGACTAAAGAACAAATACAAAAAATATTTACGGGAGAAATTACAAATTGGAAAGATGTAGGCGGAAGTGATATGAAAATAAATGTTATAAATAGAACTAAGTCATCAGGCACCAGAGCTACATTTAAAGATACTGTAATGGGTGGAAAAGAGGAAAAAGAGGGACTTGGAACAACACAGGACTCCAATGGAAATGTTGAAAATGCAATTAAGACCACGGAAGGAGCTATAAGCTATTTAGCACTATCCTATTTAACGGATTCAGTTAAGGACAATGTTAAAGCTTTAAAAATAGAAGATGTTGAAGCTACTTCAGAAAATATAATTTCAGGTAAATATCCATTTTGGTCTCATGAACATATGTATACAAAGGGAGAAGCTGAAGGTGTGACAAAAGCATATATAGATTATGTATTAAGTGATGAAAATAAAGAAACCATAAAGAAGCTTGGATATATTCCTATGAGTGATATGAAATAGAAATTATTTTAGCTGGCTGTTTAGACAGCCAGTTATTTATCCCAAGGCTGTAATTAAGCTAATACTCCCATAGTCTTTAAATGGGAGATAAGCAGGTCTACGCGCCTGGATAGGTTCTTCTAAGGTTCATATGGAGATAAGTATTTTTTTATAGCAAACTTCACCTGAGCCTAAAAATTATTTGATAAAATAAAATTTTGAGGTCGGTAAATATGGAAAAAAAATCAGTTGGGTTATCAAAGATGACAAATATAGAAAAAAAGTCATTGTGGCATAAACTAAAAACAGAATATATAGGCAGATTTTTTGCTACATTTTGTGGAGCCATGATTATAGTTCTTACTTTAAGTATAATATTTTTTATAGCTTCAAAAGGTATGGCCACTTTTGTAAAAAGAGGATATCCGCTATGGGAATTTTTATTTAGTTCTAAATGGGCGCCAGATGGCAATGCTCCAAAGCTTGGAGCACTTATATTTTTTGCAGGGTCTACCTTCGTTTCTTTAGGGGCGGTTATAATAAGTGCTCCCATAAGTATAGCCCTTGCTGTATTTATGCATTACATATCTCCTAAGATAGGTTCTAAAATATTGCAGCCTTCGCTGGAATTATTTATAGGCATACCCTCTGTAGTATATGGATGGATAGGATTTAGCGTACTTATACCATTTTTAAAGAACAGCTTTCATGGAATTGGCTTTAGTTTAATAGCAGGTATATTGGTTCTAAGTGTAATGATACTACCTACCATATCCAGCATATCTGCAGATGCAGTAAAAACTATTCCAAGAAGTTACATGGAGGCATCTTATGGATTAGGGGCAACCAGATGGCAGACCATAAGTAAAGTAATAGTTCCCTCTGCTAAAAATGGCATACTTACAGGAGTGGTATTAGGACTCGCTAGAGCCTTTGGAGAAGCTCTGGCAGTACAAATGGTAATAGGAAATACCATAAAATTTCCGAGTGGACTCTTAAGTCCTACATCTACTATGACTAGTATTTTAACTATGGATATGGGAAATACAGTATCTGGTACTGCATGGAATGATGCACTATGGTCTCTGGCATTGTTTCTTTTAATAATTTCTTTTGTATTTATTTTAATAATAAAGGCCATTGGAAAAGGGAGTGAGGTTAAAAGATGAATGCTAAAATGAGAGATAGGTTATGGACTGGAGTTTTTTATGGATTAACTGTTTTTATAGTACTCATTTTGGTGCTTCTAATAGGATATATACTAGTTAAAGGCATGGGATTTTTAGAACCGTCTTTTTTATTTGGAGAAGCCAGATTTGGGGAATCCGGAGGTGGTATAGGGCCTCAGTTATTTAATTCTTTTTATATGTTAATAGTGGCACTGCTTATAAGTGTTCCTTTTGGTGTAGGGGCGGGTATATATTTATCCCAATATGCAAAAGAAGGAATATTTTTAAATATAGTAAGATTGTGTATAGAAACCATGGCATCATTACCTTCTATTGTAGTTGGATTGTTTGGCCTTTTAATATTTGTAAACATGACAAATTGGGGTTTTACTCTTTTATCAGGAGCCTTTGCCATATCTGTATTAAATTTACCTGCTTTAACCAGAGTAAGTGAAAATGCCATAACTGCAGCTGCTGCACCTGTAAGGGAAGCCAGTTTAGGTCTTGGAGCCACCAAATGGCAGACCATAAGCAAAGTGATTCTCCCATCGGCTATACCACAGATATCTACAGGTATAATACTTGCTGCAGGCAGAATATTTGGAGAAGCTGCGGCTCTTTTATATACGGCAGGTATGAGTGCACCTAAATTGAATTTTTCCTACATGAGTTTGATTGATAAGGGGTCTTCTTTTAGTATAATGAGACCTGCAGAAACTTTAGCGGTATATATATGGAAATTAAATTCTGAGGGAATGGTGCCTGATGCAACCCAGATAGCAAATAAGGCTTCTGCAGTTTTAGTAATTATGGTACTGCTTTTTAATCTTATAGCTAGGATATTAGGCAGAAAAATATATGAATCATATACAGGGAAGAAATAAGGGGGAGAGTTGATGAATATAATACAGACAGAAAACCTTGATTTATATTATGGTTCTAATCAAGCTCTTAAAAAGATAAATCTAGGCGTGGAAAAAAATTCTGTTACAGCTTTAATAGGACCTTCAGGATGTGGAAAATCAACTTTTTTAAGAACTTTAAACAGGATGAATGATTTAATAGATTCGGTTAAAATTGAAGGAGAAGTATTTTTTGAAGGTAAGAATATATACAGAGATTATGACGTTATAGATTTAAGGAAAAGAGTTGGAATGGTATTCCAAAGTCCTAACCCATTTCCCATGTCTATATATGATAATGTAGCCTATGGACCAAGAATACACGGTATGAAGAAAAAAAGCGTATTAGACGAATTAGTAGAAAATAGCTTAAGAGACGCAGCCATTTGGGATGAGGTGAAAGACAGATTAGACAGAAATGCACTTGGCCTATCTGGAGGACAACAGCAAAGGTTGTGCATAGCAAGAACTCTTGCGGTACAACCAGATGTACTTTTAATGGATGAACCTACTTCAGCACTGGATCCCATATCTACATTAAGAATAGAAGAACTTATGGATGTGTTAAAGAAGAAATATACCATAATAATAGTGACTCATAATATGCAGCAGGCAGGGAGAATATCCGATTATACGGCCTTTTTCTTAAATGGGGAAATTATTGAAGCCGAAAAAACAGAAGATATTTTTTATAAACCTAAAGATAAGAGAACAGAGGATTATATCACAGGAAGATTTGGCTAATTTTATTGAAAATACTTTTTAAATATTGTAATATATGTCATAATATAATTAATAATTGAAAAGAGGTGGTTATTATGACCAGAAAGGCATTTGACTATGCATTGGAAGAAATGCATAATGATGTATTGAGAATGGGAAGTATGGTAGAAAAACAAATTCATCAGTGTATAGAGGCACTAGTTAAACAGGATGAGAATTTGGCAAAAGAGACCATAAAAAATGATGACTTAGTAGATGATCTATATAGAGAGATAGAAGATAAATGTATAAAACTCACTGCAAAAGAACAGCCTCTGGCCATAGATCTAAGGACAATATTTACAACAGCTAGAATAATAACAGATCTTGAAAGAATGGCAGATCATGCTGTAGATATAGCCAAAATAACTATAAAACTAAAAGGGGAAAAATATATAAAGAAATTGATAAATATATCTGAAATAGCTAAAATAGTTAACGATATGATAAAAAAGGCTCTAGATGCTTATGTAGATAGAGATGTTGATGGAGCCTATAGTGCCTGCGAAATGGATGACGATATCGATAGATTGTATAAGAATGTATTTAAAGAATTAATAGAAGTTATGAGAACGGATAATAGTAAAGTAGATCAGATGACTCAAATGCTATTTGTATGTAAATATTTAGAGAGAATAGCAGATCATGTGACTAATATATGTGAAGGAACTATATATTTAGTTACGGGAGAACAGAAGGATTTAAATGAATAATTATGTGGATGCTAGGGGTGTTGCAAAACTACTTTTTTAAAGTAGTTTTACAGTGCTCCATTTTTATATATTGAAAAAATCAGTAATATAAATTTTTTGCTTAAAAAATTTATATTAGCTGAATTTTTAGCGTACTTTAAACATAGGAGCATGAATTCAGTTTTAACATTCCTCTCTGAAATTTGTTTTACAAAACTTGTTGATTTTGTCAATAAAGGCTTGAATTTTAAAAAACATTTATATTTGAGTAAAAAATAAGTTGTTGCATATGAAATTTAATTATGTGACAGCCCCTTTTTTATGTAATTTCAAAACATAAAACATAATTATTATGAAAACTCAGGATTTTACAATATAATTGAAATTTATGTAATAATTATATGTAAACATATTATGTTAAGTTATGAAATCTTTTATTTAATTTTTATCAAATTTATGGTATACTTATAAGGTCGAAAATGTATACTTTCAATGCCGGGAGGGATATGATGTTTACTTTTACTCCAAAGGAAGACAAGTTTTATGAGTTTTTTGTGCAAACCGCAAATATTGCTTATAAAGCTTCAAAAATTTTATTAGATTTTTTGGATGACCTTGAAAATTCAGAAGAAAATTTAAAAAAGTTAAAAGAGGTGGAACACGAAGGAGACAAAAAACAACATGAATTATTAGAACAGTTAAATAGCACATTCATTACTCCATTTGATAGGGAGGATATATATGTTATAGCAAAAGATACAGATGATATTATTGACCTAATAGAATCTACAGCTAGTAGGTTTGTTATGTTTAATGTAAGTGAGTGTACTGAGGAAGCTCGTGTTTTAAGCAAGATGATAGTTGATTGTTGTAAGGAATTGATTTCCATAATGGAAGAATTGAAGAATATGAAGACAAGTAAACATTTAGCTAAAAGAATAATAGAAGTAAATAGAATAGAAGAACAAGGAGATATTCTTTCAAGGAAAGCTATTGGAGATATATTTAGAAAAGATATGAAAGTTATAGATGTTATAAAGTGGAGAGAAATATATCAATATCTAGAAAATACACTGGATGCTTGTGAAGATCTAGCTAATGTTATTGAAGGAGTAGTAATGAAAAATGCTTAGCAGTACTTTAATTTTAACAATAGTGATAGTAATAATTGCCCTAATATTTGATACAATAAATGGTTTTCATGATAGCGCCAATGCTATAGCTTGTTGTGTATCCACTAGGGTGATGACACTTAAAGAGGCAGTAATAATGTCAGCTTTTTTTAATTTTGCAGGGGCATTTATGAGTGTAAAGGTAGCACAAACAGTAGGAAAAGGTATAGTAAACCCCAATGATATTACTCAGAGTGTAATTATAGCAGCACTTTTAGGTGCTATAATCTGGAATTTAATAACCTGGTATTTTGGCATACCAAGCAGTTCTTCTCATGCATTAATAGGAGGATTAGTTGGTTCTGCAATTGTATATAAAAGTTCTTTTCTGATAATCAATTGGGGGAGTCTTTTTTTTGAAGTTATACTTTGGCTTATACTATCACCTATAATGGGATTTATAATAGGATTTGCATTCATGACTATTATGAATATGATTTTAAAAAATACAAAACCCAGTACGGTAACTAAAATTTTTTCAAAAGCCCAGATATTTTCTGCCATGCTAATAGCTCTTAATCATGGAGGAAATGATGCCCAGAAAACCATGGGAATTATAACTATGACATTGGTGAGTGCAGGTTTTCTTCAAGTGTTTTCTGTTCCATTGTGGGTAAAATTTTGTTGTGCATTGTCTATGGCTTTAGGTACAAGCCTTGGAGGAAAAAAGATAATAAAAACTATGGGATGTAAAATGGCTAAAATGGCGCCTGTAAATGGTTTTTCAGCAGAAATGGGAGCTTCTGCGGTGATATTTACAGCTACTATGTTTAATGCACCGGTTAGTACAACTCATATAATAACTACGGCTATAATGGGAGTTGGTGCATCTAAAAGATTTTCAGCGGTAAGGTGGACTGTGGTAAAAGATATAGTTTTTACCTGGATAGTTACAATACCTGGCTGTGCTTTTATTTCGGGAATTTTAATATTTTTAATAGAATTAATTTAATTTTAGAAAAATCTCTTCTATAAATAAATTTTAGAGAGATTTTTTATTTTTTTGGTGTATATACTTAAAAACTTTAATAATTGACTAAATAGGCATATTAGAGTATATTCTAAGTGTGTAAATGGTCTTTTTTACATATATTTTATTTTGAAGTTTCCAAAAAATCAAAATTTTAACTGGGAGTTATATGCATGAGAAATAGAATTAAGGCAATTAAACCTGGAAGTATTGCCCAAGAAATGGAAATGGAAGTAGGAGATTATCTTATATCCATTAATAATATGGAAGTTAAAGATATCATAGACTATAAATTTCTCATAAGTGATGATTATGTGGAAGTAGAAATCCAAAAGAAAAATGGAGAAATATGGAGCCTAGAAATAGAAAAAGAATATGATGAGGATTTAGGAGTGGAATTTGAAGATGCAATTTTAGATAAACCAAGAAGTTGCCATAATAATTGTATTTTTTGTTTTATAGATCAAATGCCAGAAGGAATGAGAAAAACTCTCTATTTTAAGGATGATGATTCAAGATTGGCATTTTTACAGGGCAATTTTGTTACTCTTACCAATATGCGTGAAGAGGATATAGATAGGATAATTAAATACAAAATAAGTCCTATAAATGTATCGGTGCATACTACTAATCCCAAATTGAGAATAAAAATGATAAATAACAGATTTGCAGGGAATATATATAAGTTGCTAAAGAGACTCACAAGAAATCGTATAAAAATAAATTGTCAGATAGTATTGTGTCCTGACATAAATGATGGTGAGGAATTGAGAAGAACTATAGAAGATCTTTATAAATTATATCCGGGAGTGGAAAATGTGGCAGTAGTACCTGTAGGAATTACAAAATATAGACAGGGACTTTTTAATTTAAAACAATATGATAAAAATTCTGCTAGAGAGCAATTAAAAATAGCAGAAGAACTTCAGAAAAAGTATATAAAAGAAGTAGGAGCTCCCTTTGTAAGATTTTCTGATGAATTTTATATTGTTTCAAAGAAGGAAATTCCCCCTGCTGAATTTTATGAGAATTATAAGCAACTAGAAGATGGAGTAGGAATGATAAGAATTTTTAGGGATAATATAAAAGATGGCCTTAAAAATTTAAATTTAAAAGCAAAAGGTTCATTTACCTTTATAACCGGAGATTTAGCCTATGAGGAAATAAAAAATGCGGCTGAAAAAATAATGAAAACAAATCCCCATATAATAATCGATGTAAAAAAAATAATAAATAATTTCTTTGGCAACACTATAACTATAGCAGGACTTGTTACTTCGAAAGATATATTAAAACAATTAGAATGTGAAACTTTAGGCGATTATTTGATCATACCGGAGTGTATGCTGCGAAAAGGATATGAACTTTCACAATCAAATAAAAGAGTATTTTTGGATGATGTAACTTTGGAAGAATTAGAAAATTCTTTAAATAGAAAAATATTGGTATGTGATTATACAGGAAAAGATTTAATACAAACTATAAATGAAAACAGTGAGGTGGAATAACTAATGGGAAAACCAATAGTGGCTATAGTAGGAAGACCTAATGTAGGAAAGTCTACGTTATTTAATAAATTGGCAGGAAAGAGGATATCCATAGTAGAGGATACTCCAGGAGTTACCAGAGATAGGGTATATGCCCAGGCAGAGTGGCTAAATTATAATTTTACCATAATTGATACAGGAGGAATTGAGCCTGAAAATAATGATGTAATAATTTCTAAAATGAGAAGGCAGGCACAGGTAGCCATAGAAACTGCCAGTGTAATAATATTTATAGTAGATGGTAGAGAAGGACTTACTGCAGCGGATAAAGAAGTGGCTCAAATGCTTAGAAAAAGTAAAAAGCCTATAGTGCTTGTAGTAAATAAAATAGATAATACAAATCAAGAAAATTATATATATGAATTTTATAACTTGGGGATAGGAGAACCCATATCTATTTCTGCATCTCAAGGATTAGGACTTGGAGACATGCTGGATAAATTGGTGGAAAATTTTAAAAATGAAGGTAATGAAGATGAAGATAGCGAATATATAAAAATAGCATTTATAGGAAAACCTAATGTAGGAAAGTCTTCTCTTATAAATAAACTTATAGGAGAAGAAAGGGTAATAGTAAGTGATATTCCTGGAACTACGAGAGATGCCATAGACAGTTATTTGGAAACAGATGAAGGAAAATTTTTATTAATAGATACTGCAGGAGTTAGAAGAAAAAGTAAAGTTAAAGAAGAAATAGAAAAATACAGCGTTATAAGGACTTATACTGCAGTGGAGAGGGCAGATGTATGCATGCTGATGTTAGATGCTGCCCATGATATAAGCGAACAGGATGAAAAAATAATAGGGTATGCCCATGAATTAAATAAAGCCATAATAGTTGTGATTAATAAATGGGATTTGATAGATAAGGATACAAAAACCGCAGATAGGTATAGAACCAGTATAGGAAATAGTCTTTCATTTATGTCATATGCCCCTTATTTGTTTATATCTGCAAAAACGGGTCAACGGGTCAATAGAATCTTCAAGGTAGTAAGGCAATGTTATGATAACTATTGCAAACAGATAAAAACGGGAATTTTAAATGATATAGTAGGTAAAATAGTAATGATGAAAGAACCTCCTGTCATAGGCAACAAAAGACTGAAAATTTATTATGTGACACAAATAGGCATAAAGCCACCTACTTTTGTGTTTTTTGTAAATGACCCCAAGTGTATTCACTTTTCCTACAGAAGATATATTGAAAATCAATTAAGGGATAGTTTTGATTTTACTGGAACTGGTATAAAATTAGAATTTAGAGAAAGGAAGGAATAACTTATGTGTTTATCTGTATCTTTTTTAGGAGGGGGAAGTTTTGGAACGGCCCTTTCAGTAATGCTTGGAAAAAAAGGAGTAAAGGTAAATTTGTGGGATAGAAAATCACACATAGTGGAAGATATAAATGTAAAAAGGGAAAATATACAATATCTTCACGGCGTAGTAATTCCAGAAGGAGTAAAGGCATCTAATAATGTAAAACAAGTTATAAAAGAAGGCGATGTTTTAGTTTTGTCAGTGCCTTCTCAGGCTATCAGGGAGGTCTGTAAAAATTTTAAAAAGTTTATAAGAAAAGATCAAATAATTGTAAATATAGCAAAAGGCATAGAAGAGGAAAGTAGAAAAAGACTTTCACAGGTTATTGAGGAAGAGCTGCCTGATAATAAAATAGTAGTGCTTTCAGGGCCAAGTCATGCAGAAGAAGTGGCACGGGATATACCAACTACAGTAGTGGTATCTTCAAAACATATGGAGTATGCAAAAAAAATTCAAGATGTGTTTATGACAAAAAAATTTAGAGTCTATACCAATGAGGATATTATAGGAGTAGAAATTGGAGGAGCAGTTAAGAATATAATTGCCCTAGCTGCAGGAATTTCTGATGGAATAGGATATGGAGATAATTCTAAAGCTGCACTTATGACAAGGGGTATTGCGGAAATAATGAGAGTTGGAGAAAAATTGGGGGGAAAGAGAGAAACCTTTACAGGGCTTACAGGTATAGGGGATCTTATAGTTACCTGTACAAGTATGCACAGTAGAAATAGAAGAGCAGGTATACTTATAGGTCAAGGAATGCCTGTAAAAGAAGCAGTGGAACAAATAGGTATGGTAGTAGAGGGTATAAAGGCATGTAATGCCTTTTATGGATTAAAAGAAAAATTACAAGTACAGATGCCTATAACAGATGCTCTCTATAAAATATTATTTCAGGAAAAAGATCCTAAATATATTGTATATGAATTAATGAGTAGAGATAAAAAAAGTGAAATATATTAATAGATGCTCTTCCTAAATTATTTGCAATCACATAAATTTCACATAAATTTTTGATATTTACACAACAAACAAAGGTTATAATTTTTTACATAGTATAATCTTACATTGTGAATGTAGATAAAAAGGGAGTGAATTTAATGAACAGAGTAAAATTAGTGAATAAAATAAAGTTTACAAAAGAAAATATTGCACTAATATTAATTATACTACTCTCTTCTATATTAAATTTTGCAAATTTAAGTATAGAAGGTTATGGAAATTCTTATTATGCTGCAGCTGTAAAAAGTATGACTATGAGTTTTAAAAATTTCTTCTTTGTATCTTTTGATCCGGCAGGATTTGTATCTATTGATAAACCGCCTCTGGGTTTTTGGATTCAGGCTATATTTGCTAAAATATTTGGATTTAGCGGTGTTAGTATAATTTTGCCTCAGGCCCTGGCAGGAGTAATTTCCGTTATATTAATTTATGTTATTGTGAAGAGAGCTTTTGGCAGCATGGCAGGACTCATTTCTGCATTATGTCTTGCAGTAACCCCGGTATTTGTAGCTGCAAGCAGAAACAATACAATAGATAATGTGCTTGTGATGGTTCTATTATTTGCATGCCTTGCACTTTCCATAGCGGCGGAAAAGGGAAAATTTAAATACCTCATAATAAGTATGGTACTTGTAGGACTAGGATTTAATGTAAAGATGCTTCAGGCCTATATGGTAGTTCCCGCACTATATATAACATATCTCCTTGCTACAAATGTTTCGGTTAAAAAGAGAATAATCCATCTTGTAGTAAGTACCTTTGTACTTGTGGCAGTATCATTGTCCTGGGCATTAGCTGTGGACTCCATATCTGCTGCCAATAGACCTTATGTAGACAGCAGTACTAATAATACGGTTATGGAACTTATAGTAGGTCATAATGGAACGGAGAGATTATCCCTTAGTTCATCTAGTAAAGGTATGGGGGGAGGTGCACTGGGAGGAAATAGACAAACTCCTCCGCAGTTTAAAGAAAACTCAAAAGCTGATGAAGGTACATCATCTTATTCAAAAACATCCGATTATAATTCTACAGAGTTTTCAGGGCAATTTCCTGGAAATCCGGGTGGTAATGGCAGTGGAAGTCCATCTAACTCTAATAATGGCAAAAATATGGAGGGTGGTGCAGGAGGACAAGGCCTTGGAGGTGGAAATACTCAAGGAGGAGTACAGTCCAGCACCTTTGGAGGTCAGGCTGCTCAGGGAATTACAAGACTATTTTCAAAAAATACACTTTCAGATCAAATATGCTGGTTTATACCTCTTGCCATATTTGGATTCATAGCTTCAGCAATTAAAGAAAAGTTGAGATTCAGATTAGATAATAATAGAAAACAAGGGTTAGCTTTATGGTTTATGTGGTTTTTACCTGTCTTTATATATTTCAGCTTCAATACAGGTACATTCCATTCCTATTATTTAACCATGCTTGCACCGCCAGTTGCCGCACTTACGGGAATAGGAATTACTTCAATGTGGGAATTTTACAAAGAAAGAGGTTGGAAGAGCTGGCTTTTACCTGGGGCATTATTAGTTAATGGAGGTATTCAATTATTGGTAGCCAGTTACTTTAGCAGCTATTCAGGTATTGTTAAGGTATTGATGGTATTAATAGCAGTTTTATGTATAATACCTTCAATAATATTGGGTGCACTAAATATTTTAAAAGGCAAAAAAACATATGAACAAAATAAAATACTCGGAATGAAAAAAATTCTGGTAGGAGTATCAATTATAGGACTTTTGATAACACCGCTTACAGGATCTTCACAGGTATTATTTAATAAGCTCAATGGTTCTTTTCCAGCAGCAGGATTGGAACTTCTATCTTCAAACCAACAATCAGGTCCTGGTCAGCAGGGAAACTCAGGCGGTAGTCCACAGGATAATATGAATAATAGCAATTCAAAACTTATAGAATTTTTACTTAAAAATAAGACAAATGAAAAATATTTGCTTGTAGTTTCATCCTCTAATGATGCTTCTGATATAATACTAAATACAGGAGAAGCTGTAATGTCTCTTGGAGGATTTATGGGAAACAATAAGGCAATTACCCTGGATGAGTTTAAAGAATTAGTGAAAAATGGAGAAGTTAGATATGTAATGGTAGGAGGTTCAGGTGGAAGTAATTCCAGTAGTGAAATTATGAACTGGGTTAAGGAAAATGGAAAAGTTGTTTCTTCAAGTGAATATGGTAATTCCACTGAATCTACCAGTAAATCATCAGATAATACAGAGAATAGTATAGAAAGTAGCACAAATTCGAAAAATCCACAGGGAATGGGAGGCAGAGATTCTCAAAAACAACTATATGATTTAAAAGAATATACAGATAGTTTATAGAGAAAACAACAATTTAAGTAGATATAAAAGTTTTTATAAGGTTCAGGTGGAATTCTGTTATACGGAGTGCTTTTTTACCTGAATCTTTTATATTTTATACTATTTGTTTAAAATATTCATGCTTCATGGACAGCTTTTTAAGGATATGATAAAATAGGGGCGTTAAAGTATTTAAAATCACTAGTTAATTTAATTTGAGGTGATAATATTGGCTAAAAAAATATATTTGGTAGAGGATGAAAGAAGTCTAAATGTTTTGCTTGAAAAATATCTTAAAAATGAAGGATATGATGTTACCACTTTTTTTGACGGCAGTTGTGCAAAAAAAAGAATAAAGGATATGCCAGATCTTTGGATACTGGATATAATGCTTCCTGATATAGATGGATATGAGCTAATAAAATATATAAAACAAAATAATAAAAATACTCCTGTTATATTTATGTCTGCAAGAAATGAAGAATTGGATAGGGTAGTGGGACTAGAACTTGGAAGTGATGATTATTTGTCTAAGCCGTTTTTACCCAGGGAATTGGTCATAAGGACTAATAAGCTTATGGAAAGAATATATGGAAATGAGCACAATACTGAAAATATAGATATAAATATTGGAGAATATTTAATTAGTAAAAGTCAAAGAATGGTTTCATTTAAAGGAGAGGAACTGCAACTTACCAACAAGGAGTTTGAATTGTTAAGTTATCTTACGGATAATAAAAACAATTTAATATCCAGAGAACAAATTTTAATGAATGTATGGGGAAATGATTATTTTGGTTCAGACAGGGTGGTAGATGATACTATAAGAAGGCTTAGGAAAAAAGCAGATAAGTTAACCATAGAAACAGTATATGGTTATGGATATAAATTGGTCGTGAGAGTATGAAAAAGTTCAAAATAAAATCTTTAATGTTAAGAATATGGATTACATTTACCATTATGATTCTTGTGATAATATGTTGTATCTCCCTTTTGTATGTATTTGTATTTAGAGCTTTTGATGAAAAGGCTAAAATTGAAGATTTAAAGGCAGCGCATAATATGTTATTAAAAAGTGATAATTTTAATGATCCTTTAAGGTTTGATAAATTGAGAAATCTTAGAGAAATACAAAATTTAGTTGTTACCATAAATAATAATGAAGCTGAAGTAATAGATATAAATAAACCTCCAGAAAAATCCAGACCAGAGGAAAATGGCCAGAAGGAGTGGATGATTAGTTTTACTAAATACGCAGAAAATGGGCAAAAACAGTTTAAAGAATATTATAATAACAAGAAATTCTTTTTTATTATAAGTTCAATAAAAATCCAGCAACCCGGAAAATCTTATCTTATTACTTACATGCCTTATTTTGCAGACAATAGTATACTATATAATGTAGCTATCATAGGAATTATATTTATTGTTATAGCCTTTTTTACTTCAAAACTTGTGGCTTCCTATATTTCAAGGCCCCTTAAAGAATTGGAGAATTATACTAAAAGAATATCTAATAAACAATGGGGAGAACCTATTAAGGTTAAAAGTAATGATGAAATTGGAAGCCTGGCAAATTCTATGAATGTTATGCAAAAAAAGTTAAAATATGCCGATGAAAATGAAAGACTATTTCTACAAAGTATATCCCATGATTTAAAAACACCGGTTATGGTTATTATGGGTCACGCTGAGGCGATTATAGATGGAATATATATAGATTCTGTGGAAAAAACCGCTGAGATAATAAAAGAGGAAGCTGTAAACTTGGAAAAAAGAATTAAGGAAATATTATATTTTAATACCTTGGAATATATACTAGAAAATAATGGTAAAAATGAAAGCGTTGATTTGCAGCAAATTATCGATAATATGCTGGAGAGATTTAAGGTACTTAAAAATAATATTCATTGGGAATTGGATATTCATAAAAGCCTGGTTTGGGGGGATAGGGAAAAAATACAGGTTTCTGTAGAAAATATATTAGATAATGCACTAAGGTATGCCAGAACTACCATAAAAATAAGTTTAAAAAATGAAGGGGGCTTTTCCATACTTGAAATTTATAATGATGGAAATAGTATTAAAAATGAAGATATAGAACGTATATTTGATAATATGTATAAAGACAAAACAGGAAATTTCGGACTGGGTCTTGCTATTTCAAAAAAAATAATAGATTTTTATAGTGGAGATATAAAAGCTGTAAATAGAGAAAAAGGTGTAAGTTTTATAATTAAGTACCCTACTAAGGCATCTTTAAATAAATAACTAGTCAGTATGGTAGGCTATTTTTGACTTGTTATTTATATTCAGATACTTAAAAGCAATCGTTGATAAAGATGGTTGCTTTTTTATGATCACATAAATTTCACACAACTATTACATATTGTAACTATAATTATTATTTATAATCTTTATAAAGATCAAGTTAAATGGGGTGTAAAAATGTTTAAAGATAAAGTTATCTATAGTGTTGTAGTGCCTTTATATAATGAAGAGCTTGTAATTTTAGAAAGTTATAAAAGACTTAAGGAAGTTATGGATTCCACAGGAGAAGAGTATGAGATTGTATTTGTAAATGATGGCAGTAAAGATACTACAAAAAATAAAGTACAACTGATTTGTAAAAAGGACTTTAGAATAAAATTAGTTAATTTTTCAAGAAACTTTGGCCATCAAGCGGCAATAACAGCAGGGATGAATATAGCTATGGGAGATGCTATTGTTGTAATTGATGCAGATCTACAGGATCCACCAGAAGTTATTCTAAAGATGATAGAAAAATGGAGAGAGGGTTATGAAGTAGTTTACGGTAAGAGAGTAAAAAGAGAGGGGGAAAGCTTTTTTAAAAAATTTACAGCTTCAATGTATTATAAGGTGTTAAAATCCATGACCAATATTGATATACCTATAGATGTGGGAGATTTTAGACTTATTGACAAGAAAGTGTGTGATGCTCTGTCTTCACTGCCGGAAAAAAATAGATATGTAAGGGGACTTGTTAGCTGGGTAGGGTTTAAACAGACTTATGTGGAATTTGTAAGGCAGAAAAGATTTGCAGGAGAAACAAAGTACCCATTAAGTAAAATGGTGAAGTTAGCTTTAGATGGCATAACTTCTCTATCCTACAGGCCCTTATCTTTTATAAATTATATAGGAGTTTTTTTATTAATAACAAGCCTGCTTTCAGCAATTATTATAATTATTAAAAATATAGTTAATAAAGTGGATATTTTAAGTATAGGACTAGTACTTTCCATTAATTCATTTATGATAAGTTTGCTATTTATAAGTATGGGTATAATGGGACAGTATATTGGGAGAATTTTTGATGAAGTGAAAGATAGGCCCATATATATAGTAGATGATATTGTAAGCTATAAAGAAGTGGATTCAAAAGTTCAATCTTATGGTAGATAGATTATCAGCTTTAATTATCAATAATCTGATAAAAGATCTAGTAATAAAATGTTATATATAAAAATATATATATACTGTTAATATTAGATTATTGGAGGGCATATTTTGGAAAATTTTGATATATACAAAGATATTGCTGAAAGAACTCAGGGAGATATATATGTAGGAGTAGTAGGGCCTGTTAGAACAGGAAAATCAACTTTTATAAAAAGATTTATGGAAATAATGGTATTGCCTAACATAAATAATGCCTATAAAAAACAACGGGCTAAAGATGAATTACCTCAAAGTTCTTCAGGAAAATCTATTCATACTACAGAGCCTAAATTTGTACCTAATGAAGCTATAGAGATAAATTTAGAAGGAGGTGCTAAATTTAAAATAAGAATGGTAGATTGTGTGGGCTATATAGTTAAAAGTGCATCGGGATATATGGATGGGGAAGAGGCAAAAATGGTGACTACCCCTTGGTATGACTATGAGATACCTTTTGAGGAAGCTGCAGAAATTGGAACAAAAAAGGTAATAAATGAGCACTCTACTATAGGACTTTTGATTACTACGGATGGTTCTATAACGGATATAAATAGAGAAGATTATGTGGAAGCAGAAGAAAGGGTAGTAAATGAATTAAAGTCCATAAATAAGCCTTTTATAACGGTTCTAAATTCACAGCATCCTTATGATCCTGATACTATAGCCTTAAAGAAAGAATTGGAAGGTAAATATGATGTGCCTGTGCAGACCATGGATGTATTGAATATGAAAGAAGAAGATGTGACCAGTGTATTTCAAAGAGTACTTAAAGAGTTTCCAGTTAAAGAGATAAATATTGACATGCCAGAATGGATAGAAAAAATGGATCCTGTGCATTGGTTGAAGGTGAATTTTATAAATTTAGTAAAAGAAATGTGTGACACTATATATAAAGTTAGAGATATAGATAGGTCACTTCAAGGTGTTCGTGACATAGAATTTATAGATGAACCTGTAATAAAGGAGATTAATATGGGAGAAGGAACTGCCAGAATTAACTTAAAGTCTAAAAAAAGCCTTTATTATAGAGTACTTAGTGAAGTTTGTGAAGAAGAAATTCAGGGGGAAAGTGATTTAATTAGTATAATTGAGAAGATGCATACAGCTAAAGTTGAATATGATAAAATATCAGGAGCTTTAAAGGAAGTTAAGGAAACAGGATATGGTCTAGTAGCACCACAGCTTTCTGAGATGAAGCTGGAAGAACCTGAAATAGTGAAACAAGGGAATAGATTTGGAGTAAAATTAAAAGCCAGTGCTCCTTCCCTTCATTTTATAAGGGCAGATATTCAAACGGAAGTTTCACCTATTATGGGTACAGAAAGGGAAAGTGAGGAAATGGTAAAATCTCTGCTGGAGCAATTTGAAAGCGATCCCTCTAAAATATGGCAAAGCAATATGTTTGGAAAATCCTTAGAAATTTTAGTAAAGGAAGGACTTCAAAATAAATTATATAAGATGCCGGAAGATATTCAAGTAAAGATACAAAAAACTCTTCAAAAAATTATAAATGAAGGCAATGGCGGTTTAATATGTATTATACTATAATTTCTTGAAGTATCTATGGCAGTATTCATTTGGGGACTTTGGATAATTTTAGGTTTAATTATCTGAAGTTCTAAATTTTTACACGTGGTATAGATCATTATTGAAAATAGAAATAAATTTTTAATTTATCCTTTTATTATGAGTATTTTGTGTTATAATCGTCTTAAAGTTTTAAATTTATCTCATTTATATATGAATTTAGGCATTTTTAAATCTTCTACTGTGAATTACCTTGAAATTATTATTAGTATTTATGTATAATTAATATGGATTTATAAGGCTATACATGTGGAAGGATGAAATTATAATGAAAAGTATGACTGGATTTGGAAGAGGTACTTTAGAAGATGAAAATCAAAGTTTTACGGTAGAAATGAAAAGTGTAAATCACAGATACTGTGATTTAAATATTAAGATGCCTAAAAGTCTTATGCTTTTAGAAGATAAAATGAGAAAAGTTATATTACAAAGAATAAATAGGGGTAAGGTGGATATAATTGTAACTCAAAGGAGTTATAATAGTTATGGTATAAAGGCTGTATTAGATGAAGGTTTAGTGGATAGCTATATAGAATGTTTTAATAGGATTAAGGAAAAATATGACATAAAAGAAAATATACCCCTAAGCCTTGTGGCTAAATTTCCTGAAGTAATAACACTAAAAAAAGAAGAAGAAGATATGGAGCATACTTGGAAGTATTTATCACATGCTTTAAATGATGCGCTTTCCATGCTTGTAGATATGAGAGAGAAAGAGGGAGAAAAGCTTAAAAAAGATTTATGTCAAAAATGTAATTACATTGGAAATTTACTGCTTGAAGTAGAAAATAATTCTCAGGAAGTGGTAAAAGATTATAGAAATAAACTTTCCCAAAGGTTAAAGAATTTATTAGAAGAATATCCGGTGGATGAAAATAGAGTTGCAATGGAAGTGGCCTTATTTGCAGATAAATCCAGTGTTGATGAAGAAATTGTAAGATTAAACAGCCATATGGTTCAATTTCAGAAAACTTTAGCTGCAGATGAACCTGTAGGAAGGAAACTTGATTTTATATTACAGGAAATGAATAGAGAAGCAAATACTATTGCTTCAAAATCTACAAATTTGAATATAACTAGAAACATATTAGACATAAAAAACGAAATAGAAAAAATAAGAGAACAAATACAAAATGTGGAATGAACTAGGAGGAAATATATGGGTATAAAGTTGATAAATATAGGCTTTGGGAATATTGTCTCAGCCAATAGATTAATAGCTATAGTTAGTCCTGAATCTGCACCTATAAAGAGAATAATTCAAGAAGCACGAGATAGAGGAATGCTTATAGATGCTACTTATGGCAGAAGAACAAGAGCTGTTATAATAACAGATAGCGATCATGTAATACTTTCAGCAGTTCAGCCTGAAACAGTAGCTCATAGATTGTCCACTAAAGGTGAAGAGGATGAGATTAGTGAGGTTGAAGTACAATGAAAAAAGGGCTTTTAATTGTTATATCAGGACCTTCTGGAACCGGTAAGGGGACAATATGCAGGGAATTGATCAGCAAAAATAAGCTTTGGATGTCAGTTTCAGCTACTACAAGATCCCCAAGAAAGGGGGAAGTAGATGGGGTGAACTATCATTTTTTTACTGAAGAAACTTTTAAAGCTAAAGTAAAGAAGAAAGATTTTTTAGAATATGCAAAAGTATATGGAAATTATTATGGAACTCCTAAATCTGAAGTTTTAAAGGCTATAGATGAAGGGAAAGATGTGGTTCTTGAAATAGATATTCAAGGAGCCTTAAAAGTAAAGGAAGCTTATCCTAAAGGAGTATTTATATTTATACTTCCACCTTCAATGGAAGAACTTAAAAATAGAATTATAAAAAGAGGCAGTGAAACCCCAGAGTCTCTTATGACTAGATTTAAATCAGCTTATAAGGAAATCAATTATGTATCAAAATACAATTATGCAGTTATAAACGATACTATAGAATGTGCAGTTAAAAAGATAGAAAACATAATTACTGCTGAAAGGTGCAGAGTAGATAGAATTAAAGATGAAATATTAAGTTCCAAGGAGGGCATTACTTATGAACAACTCGATGATAAATCCATCTATTGTGGATTTATTGAAAAAAGTAGAGAATAGATATACTTTAGTTACCATGACTGCTAAAAGGGCAAGGCAGCTAATTGAAGGCTCTGAGGCTTTAGTAGATATAGACTCAACTAAACCTGTAACCATAGCTATTAAAGAAATAAGTGAAAGAGCTATTACTTATGAAACTGTAAAAGAAGGTATTAAGTGATGGTAAGTAAGAAAAAAAGCATAGTTATAGGTGTAACAGGTGGAATAGCAGTATATAAATCTCTAGATGTTATTAGTAAATTGAAGAAAAAAGATTTTCAAGTAAAAGTAGTAATGACAGAAGCTGCTACAAAGTTTGTAACTCCTCTCAGTTTTCAAACCTTGAGTCGGAACTTGGTAAATGTTGATATGTTTCAAGAACCTGAAGCTTGGGATATTCAGCATATATCTCTTGCTAAAGAAGCGGATTTGATAGCAATAATTCCAGCTACTGCAAATATAATAGGCAAGGTTTCAAATGGTATAGCAGATGATCTTTTAACGACAACTATTATGGCTACTAAGGCTCCTGTAGTTTTTGCCCCTGCAATGAATACTAATATGTATAATAACCCTATTGTACAGGACAATATAAATAAACTTATGAAATTAGGATATAAGTTTATAAAACCTTCTACAGGAAAGCTTGCCTGCGGTGATATAGGGACAGGTAAACTTGAAAATACAGATTCTATAGTACAAGTAATTGAAAGTATGCTCTATGATATAAAAGATCTGAAAGGAAAAAAGGTTGTGGTAACTGCAGGTCCTACAAGAGAAGATTTAGATCCTGTAAGATATATAACTAATAGATCTTCTGGAAAAATGGGATATGCCATAGCAGAGGAAGCCAGAGATAGAGGTGCAGAAGTAACTCTTATTTCAGGACCTACGAATATAAAAGTTCCTTTTGGAGTTAACTTTATAGATGTAAATACAAATGAAGAAATGTTAAATGCAGTGCTTAAGGATTTTGATAAACAGCACATAATAGTAAAAGCTGCTGCTGTGTGTGATTATAAACCTAAAACTTATTCAGATAAAAAGATAAAAAAGAATGAAAATGAACTCTTATTGCCTCTAGTAAAGGATATAGATATATTGAAAAAATTAGGTCAGTTGAAAGATAAACAGATTTTAGTAGGATTTGCAGCTGAAAGCAATGATTTGATTCAAAATGCAGAGAAGAAATTAAAAGCTAAAAATTTAGATTATATAATTGCAAATGATATAACAGGTTCTGATATTGGATTTTCTTCAGATGATAATAGAGTAACTATATTATTTAGTAATGGAGACAAAGTAAATTTAAATAAAATGAATAAAAGGCAAGTTGCCAGAAAAATATTTGATATAATAATGTCCAGGTAATTTAATTTTTTAGGTATTTTAAAATATAGAACTTATTGTTTGAGAGGGATTGGGATTTAACATACCTCTCTTATTTGATGTTTATTTATCCAAACTGAGAATTACAGGATAAAAGGGTGGTTAAGTGTATATATATGCAGGTGTGATTGTAAATAACAATTTTATAAAATTAGATAAAATTTTTACCTATAAAATACCAGAAAAATTAAGGGATAGAGTAGAAATAGGTTTTAGAGTAAAAGTTCCTTTTGGCCGGGGAAATAAGAGATTAGATGGATTTATAGTTAGGCTTTATGGTAAAGAGCAAGAACAAATAGAAGTTAAAGATATTATTGATATTTGTGATGATTTTCCCCTTTTCACTAAAAAGGATTTAGAACTTATAGAAAATATGAGGGAAAAATATTTATGTACTTATCTGGAGTGTATAAAGGTATTTATACCACCAGGGATATTTAAAGGTGTAAAGAATAAGAGGGAAAATTTAATTTTTGTAGGGAAGGAACTAGAAAAAAAATTTAATAAAGAGCCTTATAAAAGTATTTATGAATTAATAAAAAATAATAATGGACTATATACTAAAAATTTTATAAGTAAAAATTATAATATATCTAAGTCTTCACTAAGTACTATGATAAAACATGGTTTTCTTCTATCAGATGAAAAAATTATAAATAGATATAATACAGTTCAATATGCAAACTATTCAAAAAAAAGACTAAATAAAGAACAGCAAAGTGCAGTAGATAAAATAATAAATTCCAATAAAAAGCTATTCTTAATTCATGGAGTTACAGGAAGTGGAAAAACTGAAATTTACATGCATATAGTGGAAAAAGCTTTGGAAGAAAATAAGGAATCTTTGGTATTGGTTCCTGAAATTGTGCTTACTCCTCAAATGGTTGAAAGATTTAAAGGTAGATTTGGAAAAGATATTAGTGTGGTCCACAGCAAGCTTTCAGAAGGGGAAAGGTATGATGAATGGGTAAGAGTAAAACAGGGAAAGGTGAAGGTTGCTATAGGTGCAAGATCTGCAATTTTTCTCCCTTTTGAAAATTTAGGCTTTATAATAATAGATGAGGAACATGAAGGAAGCTATAAATCAGACAGCAATCCTAAATATAATGTTAGAGAAATAGGAGAAATGAAATGTAGTCAATATGGATGTAAAATGATATTAGGCTCAGCTACCCCTTCCATAGAAACTTATTATAGATGCAAAATAGGAGAAATTGAACTTATAACTATAGAAAATAGAGTAAATGGAATAAAAATGCCTGAAGTAGAAATTGTAGACATGAGAGGGGAACTTTTAAATAATAATAGATCTATGTTCAGCAGAGCTCTATATGAAGCTATTTGTGATAGACTGATAAAAAAAGAACAGATAATATTATTTTTAAATAGAAGAGGATATTCTACCTTTGTATCCTGCAGAAAATGTGGCTATGTTTTTAAATGTAATAATTGTGATATATCCTTTACCTATCATTATGATAAAAAAAAGCTTATGTGCCACTATTGTGGAAGTGTAAGTGATATACCCAAAATGTGTCCTAAATGTTTTAGTAGATATGTAAAGTATTTTGGACTGGGAACGGAAAAAGTAGAACAGGAAATAAAAAAATTGTTTCCAGAAGCCAGTATACTTAGAATGGATTTTGATACCACTAGAAGTAAAAATTCTTATGAGGATATTTACAACAAGTTTAAAAATAAAGAAGCAGATATATTAATAGGTACTCAAATGGTAGCGAAGGGTTTGGACTTTAAAGATGTGACTCTTGTGGGTGTTATAGCAGCGGATGTGTCTATTAATCTACCAGACTTTAGAGCAGCAGAGAGGACTTATGAGCTTATAACTCAAGTTTCGGGAAGAGCTGGAAGAGGAGAAAAGTTGGGGAAAGTAATTGTTCAAACTTACAATCCTGAAAATTATAGCATAAAATATGCAGCTAGTAATGATTATAAGAGTTTTTACAAAGAAGAAATCAACATAAGAAAAAATATGAAATATCCACCTTTTGTAGATTTGCTTCTTATAAATATGAGTAGTAAAAATGAAAATTTATTAATAAAAAATATACAAAATGTTGGTATATTTTTAAAAAATATGTGGGAAAAGAATGATAAAATTACACTACTAGGTCCTTGTCCCTGCCAGATATCAAAGATAAAAGAATTTTATAGATGGCAGATAATATTAAAAGGACAAATAGGAAGAGATGATGCAACAAATGTTAGAAAAACAGTTTATCATTTGTTGAAACATGTTTATAATGATATAAGAGTCAGTATAGATATAAATCCAAACAATATGTTATGAGGGTAGGTTTATTAAATATAGTAAAAATTCATAAAAGAAAGGAGTTGAATAAACCGCAGAATATTTTTAAAGTTTTGTAAAGATTTTTGTGCGGTAAAGATATATGGCTTTGAGAAATATTATAAAATATGGAGATGAGCTTCTTAGAAAAAAAAGCAGAAAAATAGATGTTATAAATGATAGGATACTTACACTACTTGATGATATGGAAGAAACTTTATACAAAGAGTGTGGAGTGGGGCTTGCAGCACCACAGGTAGGGGTTTTGAAAAGAGCTGTAGTAGTAGATATAGGTGAGGGTATATTTAAACTTATAAACCCTGAAATTATATATTCTGAAGGAAGTTATGTGGATGTGGAAGGATGCTTGAGCATACCAGAAATCCAGGGAGAGGTAAAAAGGCCCAAAAAAGTAAAAGTAAAAGCTTTAAATGAAAAAGGAGAAGAAGTAATAATAGAAGGAGAAGATTTGCTAGCTAGGGCATTTTGTCATGAGATAGATCATTTAGATGGAATACTGTTTGTAGATAAAATGATAAAAAAGTAGGGAGGAAATCAGTATATGGATATAGTTTTCATGGGCACTCCTGATTTTTCAGTACCCTCTTTGAAGAGATTAGTAGAAGAATTTCAGGTTAGGGCTGTAGTTACACAACCGGATAGACCAAAAGGCAGAGGCAGGAAAATGGCCTTTTCTCCAGTTAAAGAAGAGGCTCTAAAATATAATATACCAGTGTATCAGCCTATAAAATTGAAAGATGATAGAGAGGTAATAGATACTTTAAAAAAAATAAAACCAGAATTTATAGTTGTGATTGCCTATGGACAACTACTTACAAAGGAAATATTAGATATACCTAAAATAGGATGTATTAATTTACATGCATCCCTTTTACCTAAATATAGAGGGGCAGCACCTATAAACTGGTGTATTATAGAAGGAGAAGAAAAAAGTGGGAATACTACTATGTTTATGGATACAGGATTGGATACAGGAGATATTCTCCTGAGTAGTACTTTTCAAATTGGAGAAAATATGACTGCAGGAGAGCTTCACGATATACTGATGGAAGATGGAGCAGACCTTCTAGTAGACACATTAAAAGGATTAAAAGAAGGCACAGTTAAGAGAAAAAAGCAAGGAGAGTCTTCTACAGCATATGCAAAAATGCTGAGCAAAGATATGGCAAAAATAAATTGGAATTTGAGCAGTAAAAAAATAAAATGTTTTGTAAGAGGTTTAAATCCATGGCCTATTGCATATACTCCATATAAACAAAAAAATATGAAAATATATGAGGTAGATATATTAGATGAAACCTCAAAAAAAGAAGCTGGATATATATTAGATGTTTGTAAAGAAGGAATTAAAGTGGCCTGTGGAGAGGGAATTGTGTTAATAAAAAAAATACAATTTCCAGGTGGAAAACCTATGGAAGTTAAGGAATATATAAAAGGTCATTCTATAGAAAAAGATATTATGCTAGAAAAATAGTTCATGGGAGGTGTAAACTATGCTTTATTGGGATAGCAGTTTTATTATATTAATACCTGCACTTTTAGTAGCAGCATGGGCTCAATACAGGGTATCCTCTACTTTTAACAAATATTCAAAATATAAAAGTCTTAATGGATATACAGGCTCACAAGTAGCTAGAATGTTATTAGACAGCAGTGGTCTTTATGATGTGCCTGTGGAATTGATACCGGGAAAACTAAGTGATCACTACGATCCGGGAAAGCGAGTTATGAGATTATCCCAGGAAGTATATCATGGAAATTCTGTAGCATCAATAGGTGTGGCAGCTCATGAAACCGGTCATGCCATTCAACATAAAAATAGATATTTACCTCTTGTTATTAGAAACTCCATTGTACCGGCAGTTAATTTTGGTTCTAATGCTTCCTGGATATTGCTTATAGCAGGATTTATTTTAGGAATTAGAAGTCTTGTTACCATAGGAATATTTTTATTTACTTTAGTTGTTTTGTTTCAGATAGTAACTCTTCCAGTAGAATTAAATGCTTCTAGTAGAGCACTAAAGATATTGGAAGGAAAGGCTATACTTTATTCTCAGGAGTTAGAAGGAGCAAGATCAGTTTTAAGGGCTGCTGCTATGACATATGTAGCTGCAGTATTAACTGCTGTGGCTAATTTACTTAGACTTATATATATAAGCAGAGATAGAAATTAATAAGGACATTTTAAAATTTTTATGGAATTTGTCTATTGTGGAATAAATATATATTTTAAAATAGAGGTAAAATATGAATAGTACTAGAAGTATGGCTGTGGAAATTGTTAAAAAAGTACTCTGTGATAATGCATATTCCAGTATAGTTTTAAATAAGTATTTAAATAAAATTGATTTAAATAAAAAGGATAGGGCTTTAGTCACAGAGTTGGTATATGGTACTTTAAAGTATAAATATACTATTGACTGTATATTAAAGAACTTTATAAAAAGCAATTTAGAGAAAATGAATAAAGATATATTAAATATGCTTAGAATTTCCATATATCAGTTAAGATATCTGGATAAAATTCCTGAGTTTGCAGTGGTAAATGAAGCTGTAGAATTTTCCAAAAGCATTTCTTTTAAGCTTTCTAAATTGGTAAATGGAGTACTTAGAAATTATTTGAGAAATAAGAGTAATTTATCTTGTGGAAATACAGGGGATAAGGTAGATAAAATATGTTTTCAATATTCTTTTCCCAGATGGATGACTAAACTTTTTATTAATCAGTATGGAGAGGATTCAACAAAAAATATAATGAGTTCACTAAATGTTGTCCCAAAAGTTACAGTAAGGATAAATACTTTAAAGACTGATTACAAGCATGCATGGAATGAATTGAGTATTAATGGATATGATGTAAAAAGGGGAAATGTATATAAGGAAGCCCTCATAATAAATAAAGGTAGTAATATAGAATTAAATCCTCTTTTTAAAAAAGGATATATTACAGTACAGGATGAAAGTTCAATGCTTGTATCTTATTTTATGGATGTTAAAGAAAATATGACAGTTTTAGATTTGTGCAGTGCCCCGGGAGGAAAGTCCTGTCATATAGGAGAATTAATGAAAAATACAGGAAATGTATATTGCTATGATCTATATGAAAGCAAGTTATCACTTGTTAAGCATAATGCAGAAAGACTAGGTATTAAAAATATAACTTGCAAAAAGCTAGATGCTACAAAGTATTTAGAAAAACTTAAAGATACAGCGGATAGAGTTCTTATTGATGTTCCCTGTTCAGGACTTGGAATAATAAGGAAAAAGCCTGAAATTAAGTGGAATAAAAAAGAAGATTCATTGAAAAGTCTAATAGAAATACAGAGAAAGATTATTTTAAATGCTGCAGAATATGTGAAAATAGGTGGGAAGCTTGTGTATTCTACCTGTACCTTAAATAAGAAGGAAAATGAGGAAAATATGAATTGGTTTATTTCCAAAAACCCCTGGTATAAATTGGATAAATTATATTGTGGAAATTTTCATAATATAATTTATCATAAGGAAGGATATATGACTATATTGCCTGATAACCATATGGATGGATTTTTTATTGCAAGATTTATAAAGCAGAGGTAGGTGCAATATATGTATAATATTCTTGATTTTAATATAGAAGAATTAGAGAATTGGATGAAAAACAATGCTGAGAGTAAATTTAGAGCGTCACAAATAATGGATTGGATATATAAAAAAAATCAATATGACTTTAATTATATGACCAATATTTCTAAAGATGTTATAGGAAAATTAAAAAAAAATTTTTATATGGGTATACCGGAATTAATAGAAAAACAAAAATCAAAATCGCAAGATACTTTTAAATTTTTATATAAGTTTCAGGATAAAAATATTATAGAAACGGTAGTTATGAAGTATAAACATGGAAATTCAATATGTGTTTCTACTCAAGTAGGCTGCAGGATGGGATGCAAATTTTGTGCATCTACAGTAAATGGAATGGTAAGAAATTTAACCAGTGGAGAAATGTTAGCACAAATTTTAAAATCTCAGATTGAAATAAATGAAAGAATTTCCAATATAGTTCTAATGGGTAGTGGAGAGCCATTGGATAACTATGATAATGTTTTAAAATTTTTAAATATGGTAAATTCCAAATACAGTTTAAATATAGGACAGAGGCATATAACTCTTTCCACCTGTGGTATAGTACCTAAGATAATACAGTTAGCGGATGAGAATTTACAGATAACACTAGCTATATCCCTTCATTCTCCAGATGATTTGAATAGAAGAGATATAATGCCTATTGCGAATAAATATTCTATAGAAGAAATAGTAGATGCCTGTAAATATTATATAAATAAAACAGGGAGAAGAGTTTCTTTTGAATATGCTCTAGTTAAAGGTGTAAATGACAGTTTAGAATTTGCAGAAAGTTTGATTCGATTATTAAGAGGGCTGTTATGTCATGTTAACTTAATACCTGTAAATGAAATTAAAGAAAATGATTTTAAAAAGTCTTCTCAAAATAATATAAAGAAATTTTACAGCAAGCTAGTTGAAAATAAAATAGAAACTACTATAAGAAGAGAAATGGGTTCAGACATAGATGCCGCTTGCGGACAATTAAGGAGAAGATATTTAGAATCAAAAAGTTATAGAAAGGGTGTAGAAAATGGTGGGGCTCTTGTCAGACGTAGGTAGAGTAAGAAAATTAAACGAAGACTTTGCAGATTTCTATAAAAGTGAAGGTTTGGGGATATATGTAATAGCAGATGGGATGGGAGGTCATAATGCAGGAGAAGTAGCAAGTAAAATTGCGGTAGAAACAACTATCTCTTATATAAAGTCTAAAGAGGAAATAGATATGAAAGGTGATTTGCTAAATGCCATAAATCTAGCAAATGACAAAATTTATAAGCTGTCTAGGACTAATAAAAAATTTGGTGGAATGGGGACAACTATCACAGCTTGTTTAGTTAAAAGTGGTGAAATGGTAGTGGCTAATGTAGGTGATAGTGGATGTTATACAATAAGTTATAGTGGAATTACAAAAATAACTAAAGATCACTCCCTTGTACAACAGCTGGTAGATGAGGGTAGTATAACTGAAGAAGAAGCAGCTATACATCCCAATAAAAATATAATAACAAGGGCTATTGGAACTAATATATCTGTAGAAGTAGATATTTTTAAGGTAAATCTTCAAGAGGTAAGAAAAGTAATACTATGTACTGATGGATTATCCAACGGGGTAAGCATGAATGAGATGTATGATATAATAGTAAAAAATGATAATGAAAATAGCTGTAGACAGCTAATAGAGCTAAGTAACCTTAGGGGCGGGAGAGATAATATATCAGTTATTGTATTTGAAGGAGAGTGTAAAGATGATAGGGACTGTGCTGGGAAATAGATATGAGCTATTGAAAAAAATAGGAGAAGGAGGTATGGCTGTTGTATATAAAGCTAAAGACAATCTTCTCAATAGAAATGTAGCAGTGAAAATTCTTAAAGAGCAGTTTTCAAGTGATGGAGAATTTGTGGAAAAATTTAAAAGAGAAGCTACAGCAGCTGCCAGTCTTTCAGATAATAATATAGTAAATATATATGATGTAGGCTCTCAGGGGGATATAAACTATATTGTTATGGAATGTGTTACAGGAAGAACTTTAAAGCAGATAATAAGAGAAGAAGGAAAGATACTTCCAGATAGAGCTGTAGAAATAGCTATTCAAATAACTAAAGCTTTAAAATGTGCTCATAAAAACAATATTATACATAGAGATATAAAACCACATAATATTCTTGTAACAGAAGATGGAATAGTAAAAGTAACTGATTTTGGAATCGCAAAGGCTTCAAATTCTGTTACAATAACTAATTCAAATAAAATAATGGGCTCTGCACATTATTTTTCTCCTGAGCAGGCAAAAGGAAGTTTTTTGGATTTTAGAACAGATATATATTCTCTTGGCATAGTTATGTACGAAATGGTTACAGGTCGGGTACCCTATGATGCAGAAAGTCCAGTATCTATAGCGTTAAAACATATACAGGAACCTGTAGTTCCACCTAATCAGTTAAATGACAATATACCTGAAAGTTTAAATAAATTGATTTTAAAGGCTGTAGAGAAAGAACCTATAAGAAGATATCAGACTATGGAAGATATGCTTTTGGATTTGCAGAAGATAGAAAATAATCAAAAATTAAATTTATTAAATGATGATTTTAATAAAGATATGACCCGTATAATGGATCCTGTGGACGTAAATGATGAGTATAAAAATGAGGATGATTACTATGATTATGAAGAAGGAGCAATAGATAGATTTAAAAATAAGATAGCATTGGATCCCAAGAAAAAGAAAATTATACTTATAATAGCTTTATTTATGCTTGTAATAGTTATAGGTGGAGTTTCAGGATATTTTTATAATAAGATATCTAGCAGTTCAAGTGAAGTTGCAGTGCCAAGTATAGTAGGTATGAAGCAGGATGAAGCCAAAAAACTTGTACAGAGTAAGAAATTAAGCTTTGTGGTAAGTGCAACTGAAAAAAGTGATAAACCACAAGGTACAGTAATTCAATGTTTTCCTAAACCGGGAACAAAAGTAAAAGTAAACTCAGAGGTAAGGGTGATTGTAAGTGAGGGACCTGCTACTCAGGTGGTTCCAAGTGTAGTTGGTTTAGATCTAGATACAGCAAAAGATATCATAACAAACAGCGGATTTAGTGTAGGAACTATATCTTCTAGATATAGTAATACAGTGGCATGGAATCAAGTTATAAGTCAGAATCCTGAAGCGGATTCAAAAGCAGAAAATAATACAAAAGTGAATCTTGTAATAAGCAAGGGACCAGAAGTTAAATATGTAACAGTACCTAATGTTTATGGAAAAAGTATAGAAGATGCAGCTTCTATAATGGCAAATGCAGGACTTAAAGTTGCAAGAAATCCTATAGATACTTCGGATAAATCTCAAGATGGAATTGTAACTAGCCAAAGTATAGGTGCATCACAGCAAGTTAAAGAGGGTACTACGGTTACCTTGAACTACTATAAGTATACTGAACCAAAAACTGAAGGTGAAATTTCAAATAATGGAGGAGGTTCAAGTAGTGGCAGTGGTTCAAGCAGCGGCAGTGACTCAAATAATGGAGAAAGCTCAAACAATGGAGATGACTCAAATAACGGTGGAGGCTCAAACAATGGAGATGGCTCAAATAACGGAGATGGCTCAAATAACAGCGGAGGTTCCAATAATGGCGGTGGCTCTGGTACATCACAAAAGGAATAGAATAATATATTAAATATTAGGAGGAATTATGCGGGGAACTATAATGAAAGGAATAGGAGGATTCTATTATGTAAGAACTGATAATGGCATAATTGAATGTAAGGCAAGGGGAAAATTCAGATATAATGGATTATCCCCTATGGTAGGAGATGAAGTGGAAATAGAACTGGAAAAAAATCAAGGAGTTATTGATGAAATTTATCCTAGAGTAAGTCAGTTGAAAAGACCTGCTGTAGCTAATATAACCCAGGCACTGGTAGTATTTGCATTTAATTATCCAGAGATAAATGAAGATCTATTGAATAAATTTCTTATAAGCTGTGAATTTAATAATTTAAAACCTGTGGTGTGTTTTAACAAATTAGATTTAGCTGATGAGAAAAAGAAATTACATGCTATAGATATGGTAAACAATATAGGATATGAGGTAATATTTTTAAAAGCTAAAGAAGGATATGGAATTGATAAGGTTAAGGGAAAATTAAAAGATAATATCACGGTTTTATGTGGACCTTCAGGAGTAGGGAAATCTACTATTTTAAATGCCATCTATGGAAAGGAGCTTATGGAGACCGGACAAATAAGCCATAAGTTAAATAGAGGAAAACATACCACAAGGCATAGTGAGATAATAGAATTGAAAGATGGATTTATGGTGGATACACCAGGTTTTTCTTCATTAGATATAGGTCATATAACTAAAGAGGAGCTTCAATATTGCTTTCCAGAATTTATAGAATTTATAGGCATGTGTAGATTTAAGGGATGTGTTCATTACAAAGAACCTGACTGTGCTATCAAGTTAGCCCTTGATAATGGGAAAATAAATAAAAGAAGATATGATTTTTATGTTAAAACTTTAAATGAGATTAGTAGTAGAAAGAAATACTAAATTATTAAGTATACTGGTATAAAGAAGGAGAGAAATTACCTATGATAAAAATAGCACCTTCGATATTATCTGCAGATTTTTCAAAATTAGGAGAAGAAATAAAATCTTTAGATAAATATGGGGCAGATTTGGTACATGTAGATGTGATGGATGGAAGTTTTGTGCCAAATATAAGTTTTGGAATACCTGTTATTAAAAGTATAAAACATCTTACAAAAATCCCCTTTGATGTACATTTAATGATAGAAGAACCTGTAAGGTATGTAAAGGATTTTGTAGATGAAGGAGCAGATATTATAACAGTACATTTTGAAGCGGATAGACATTTGGATAGGACTATAGATTATATAAAAAGCCTGGGAGTTAAAGCCGCAGTGGCATTGAATCCCGCTACTTTAGTGGATAATATAAAGTATTTAATACCTAAATTGGATATGGTACTTATTATGTCTGTAAATCCTGGTTTTGGAGGTCAAAAATATATAGAGTATTGTAACAGTAAGATTGGTCATGTTAAAGAGTTGGCAGATAAATATAATAAAAATTTAATGATAGAAGTAGATGGAGGTATTACTAAAGATAATATAGCTGAAGTGGTGCATAGCGGGGCTAATGTAATAGTGGCAGGCTCATCTGTATTTAAGGGAGGAACTATAGAAGAGAATATAAAGTTGTTAAGAGAGGAAATTTAATATGAAAGTACTTATAGTATCTGGGGGAACTGCACCCTCCAGAGAACTTGTTCAGGAACAAATTAAGGATAATCCACTGATAATTTGTGCAGATGGGGGAGGAAATTGTCTTTATAATTATAAAATTATACCAGAATATCTTGTAGGAGATTTTGATTCTATAGATGGAGAGGCATTGATGTTTTTTAAAAGCAATAATTGTAAAATAGAGAAATATCCCAGGGACAAAAATTTTACAGATACTGAAATTGCCTTAAATAAGGCTGTAGATTTAAGAGCAGATGAAATAATATTTACTGGATGTACAGGAAGTAGATTAGATCATGTTTTTGCTAATTTAGGAATGCTTTTAAAGTGTAATCATTTAAATATTAAGGCATGTATAAAGGATAAAAATAATATTATGGAATTATTAGATAATTCTAAGGTAATAAAAGGATGTCGAGGACAAACTTTTTCCCTTCATGCATATTGTGACTGTGTTAAAAATTTAAGCATAATAGGGGCAAAATATAAGCTAGATCATTATAATTTGTATATAGGAGATGGGAGGACAGTATCTAATGAATTCTTAGATAAGGATGTAAATATAATATTTGATGATGGAAAATTACTTTTAATAAGGTCCAGAGAGTAGTTTTAATTTAAATATAATAGCTCCTGTATTAAAAAATATTGGTAACATATAAGGAGGAACAGCATATAATAGTATAAAGCAATTCGTGGGGATAATAACGTGAAAAAAAGAAGTTTTAGAAGAAGAACTAAAAAGAAAATAGGATTGGCAGCTGTGTGTATAGGTGCTGGGTTTTTAATGACAATTATTATCCCTATATGGGGTTGGATAATAGCTGCAGGAGCTGGATTAATTTATTGTGGATGGTACTTGATAGAATGTCATAAATAAGGAGGTAGTTTAATGAAAATTATTGCATTTAAGCTTCCCAGTGCTCTATCTGCAATTATAAAATTTTTTACTAAAAAAAAGTAGTATTAGTTAAAACAAAAATGCAATTGTGCATAACAACTGCATTTTTGTTTTTTATATAGCACGTTGAACCTTTCCTGAACGAAGGCATCTTGTACAAACATGTATAGTTTTTGGTGTTCCCTTCACTATAGCTTTAATCTTTCTTATATTTGGAGACCAGGTTCTTTTAGATTGACGATGTGAATGACTATACTGTACACCAAATACAACGCCTTTTCCGCATATATCACATTTCTTGGACATTTGAAAACACCTCCTTAACAGTCTCTGAACTTAAACACACATTATTTTACCACAGAATGTATAATATGTGCAAGTAAATATATAATTTTCTTCAGTATTAGGCATACTATTAAAAGTAAAATTTTAATATTTATATGTGGATAATTGTAATTATTAGTTATATAATCACAACTAATTAATAATTTGGAGGTGCAGTTTATAATGAGAATAAATAGTAATAAGATATCAATAGTTGGCGCTGGCTTTGTGGGCTCAAGTACGGCCTTTGCCATTATGATGTCTGGATTGGCCTCTGAGATTGTAATTGTGGATGTAAACAAAGCTAAAGCTGAAGGTGAAGCTATGGATTTAGCACAGGGTCAGTCTTTTGTGAAGCCTGTATCTGTAAGAGCAAGGGATTATAAAGATACTAAGGATTCCAACATAGTCATAATAACAGCAGGAACTGCACAAAAATCCGGCCAAACTAGACTTGAATTAATTGATAAAAACTATATTATATTTAAATCCATAATAACTGAGATTGTAAAATATAGTTCTAATTCTATACTTTTAGTTGTTTCAAATCCCGTAGATATACTTACATATATAACTTATAAACTGTCAGGATTTCCTGAAAATAGAATAATAGGCTCAGGAACAGTTCTGGATACCTCACGATTAAGGTATATGGTGAGTGATGAACTTGATGTGGATATTAGAGATGTCCATAGTTATGTAATGGGTGAACATGGAGATTCAGAAATAGCTGCATGGAGTTTGACTTCAATTAATGGTATACCTTTAGAAGAGTATTACAGGCTTATCCATAAGGATTTTAGTAAAGAATATCAAGAAAAAATATTAAACTGTGTGAGAAAAGCTGCCTATGAGGTAATAAATAGAAAAGGTTCTACCTATTATGCTATTGCACTTTCAGTAAAGAGAATTGTAGAAGCACTATTTAGAGATGAAAATTCTATATTAACAACATCCACTCTGTTAAATGGAGAATATGGAATTAAAGGAGTTTTTATGGGAGTTCCTTGTATTATTGGCTCTTCGGGAGTAAAGAGCATACTGCAAATTCCTTTAGATGAAAATGAATCTAAAGCTCTTGAAAATTCTGCACAAATATTAAAAAAAATAATAGAACATTTAAATATTTAATTGATTTTAACCATTAATTAGAAGTATACTCTAATTAATGGTTTTTTTCTAGAATTTTACTTAAAACTATTGTAGGTTGAATAAATACTTTGTTTAATATAAAATATGTTTATGGTATTATAGGAATGTAAGGAGGTTTTTATATGATAGGTAGTATTGTTGGAGAAAATGGCTATATCGATTATTCAGAGGAAGTAGTTGCTAATATAGTTGGATTATCAACTATGGAATGCTATGGAGTAGTGGGTATGGCTTCCAAGAATGCAAAGGATGGTTTTTGGGAATTAATAAAGGGCGAAAATTTAAGCAGAGGAGTAAAAATTCGTTCTAAAGATAATGAATTAATGATAGAACTTTATATAATATTAGAATATGGAACAAAAATATCTGTAATTGCAAATAATATAATACAGAGGATAAAATATAATGTAGAAAACTACACAGGACTGAAGGTTTCAACTATTACTGTAAATGTTCAGGGTGTTAGAGTCTAGGGAGGTAATTCGTAAAAATGGAATACTTAAGTATAGATGGACAGCGTTTTTACAATATGGTTGTAAACGCTAGTAACAAACTAGAAGAGCAAAAAGATTTTGTGAATTCTCTAAATGTATTTCCTGTACCAGATGGAGATACAGGGACCAATATGTCTATGACTCTTAAAAATGCGGTAATAGAAATATCTAATACAAAAGGTAAATCTATAGATAATGTATCTAAAGAATTAGCTAAAGGAGCCCTTATGGGGGCAAGAGGAAATTCAGGAGTAATACTTTCTCAGATATTTAGAGGCATATCTAATGGACTCCAGGGAAAAAATCAGGTGAATTCATCAGAATTTGCAGTAGCTTTAGAAGAAGGTACAAAGGCTGCATATAAGGCTGTTATGCGTCCAACAGAAGGTACTATATTAACTATTATAAGGGCTGCAGGGGATAGTGCCTTAAAATCTAAAAAGGAAAATATAACTGGACTTTTACAGGAAGTGTGTGATTATAGTAAAAAAATATTGGATAAAACTCCTGAAATGCTCCCTGTACTTAGAAAAGCAGGAGTAGTAGATGCAGGTGGCATGGGACTTTTGATTATATTTCAAGGAATGTATGAGGCTTTAAAAGAGGATATAGAGGAAGTGTATTTAAAGAAAGCTGAAGATGTAGTAACTCAATCTTCGGCTAAAAGTGTGGAATCAGAAGAAATAAAATATGGATATTGTACTGAATTTTTTATTCATCTTAAAAATTCGGATATAAGTAGTTTTAAAGATAAGATACAAACTATAGGAGATTCCATAGTAGTAGTAAAGGATGGAGATGTTCTAAAAGTTCATATTCACAGTAATGACCCAGGTGAAGTACTGTCTCAGGCAATTAAACTTGGAGAGTTGTCAAAGATAAAAATTGATAATATGAGAGAACAGCATAGAAATATTTTAAATGTGAATGGTGAAAAAACTCCACTTGAGGATATAAATAATGATAGTGAAGAGGAAGCATATATTTCTGAAGGAAGTGTTGAGGGAAAAGAATATGCTTTTATTACAGTAGCTGCAGGAGAGGGTATTAAAAGAATATTTCAGGATTTAGGAGTGAATTATGTAATAGAAGGTGGTCAGACCATGAATCCTAGTACAGAAGATATATTAAATTGTATAAATAAATTAAATGCAGAAAATATATTTGTACTGCCTAATAATAAAAATATAATTATGGCCGCCAATCAGGCTGCAGAACTTTCAGATAAAGTTGTGAAAGTAATACCTACTAAAACGGTACCCCAGGGAATTACTGCTATAACAGCTTTCAATCCTGAAGAGGAACTACAGAAAAATATAAGTGTTATGGAAGAGGCTATAAGTACTGTGACTACAGGCTCTGTCACCTATGCAGTAAGAGATACTCAAATAGATGGAAAAGATATAAAGGCAGGAGATATATTGGGACTTGTAGAAGGCAAAATAGAGAAAGTTGGAAAAGATATATTCCAAGTATGTGATAAAATTATAAGTCATATGGTAAAAGAAAACAGTGAACTTATAAGTATATATTATGGTAAGGATTGCAATGAGGATGGAGTAAATTCTTTTGTAGGGAAGCTTGAAGGCAGCTATGATGATATAGATATACAGTGTTATAGTGGGGAACAGCCCTTATATTATTTTATAGTTTCTGTTGAATAAAAAAGCCTACTGTGGCTTTTTTATTCATGCAAATTATTTATTTTTTGATTGAAGAAGAAAAGAATTTTATTATAGGATATATTAAGGGTAGGTGAGATATATGAATGTATATGATGATGTTAAATCTATAAAGGGAGTAGGTGATGTAACTGCTCAAAATTTAAATAGATGTTGTATATTTAACATATTAGACTTGCTTTTATATTTTCCACGGGATTATGAAGTTATCTCTAGCTTGAATAATTTAAATAAAATTGAAACTGAAAAGGTCATAATAGACTGTAGAGTAAAGTCTATAGAAAAAGATATAAGAACTAAGAATAAGAAGATACTTTCTACAGTTGTATTTGAGAATGAAAGTGGAACTTTTCAAGGTAAATGGTTCAACCAGCCTTATATGAAAAACAAATTTAAGATAAATAAAGTTTATAGGATAATGGGTAAAATTGAAAGATTTAATGGAAGTATTTCTATTATGAATCCTACCTTGGTTAACAATGAGGTAAATAATAAAAAAGAGAATAAAATAATACCGATTTATCCTTTAAAATCGGGTATTACAAATAATATTTTTATAAAACTTATATCTAAGGTAATTAATGAAGTAGATATAGAAGAAAATTTACCCATTTGGATAATTAAAAAATACAAATTTTGTAATTTAAATAAAGCTATAAAGGCAATACATAAACCCAGTAGTATAGAAGAATTGGAAGAAGCGAAAAGAAGACTTAAATTTCAAGAATTGTTTTCCTATTCCTTGAAAATTTTAATGTTAAAAAATTATCATAGTAAAAATAGAGAAGGTATAGCTTTTAAAATAGTTCCAGAATTGAAAGAATTAAAGAAAAAAATACCTTATGAGCTTACTAAATCTCAAAATAAGGTTATAAGAGAAATATTATTAGATGAAAAAATAGAGTTACCTATGAATAGATTGTTACAGGGAGATGTAGGCAGCGGAAAAACTATAGTGGCTATTATAGCTATTTTTAATGTAGTAAAAAATGGATATCAGGCAGTTTTTATGGCTCCTACAGAAATACTTGCAAACCAGCATTATGAAGAATGTAAAAAGTTTTTAAAAGATACAGGAGTAAATGTACAATTACTTTGCGGGAGTATTACTGAAAAAAATAAAAAGATAATAAAGGGAGATTTAAAAGCTGGAAAGATAGATATTATAATAGGAACTCATGCCCTCATAGAAGATGATGTCGAATTTAAAAATATAGGAATGGTAGTTACAGATGAACAACATAGATTTGGAGTGGTTCAAAGGAGCAAACTTATAAATAAAGGTAAACATGTAGATACTTTAGTTATGACAGCTACACCTATTCCAAGAACTTTAAGTTTATGCTTGTATGGAGATTTAAATATATCTACTATAGATGAACTTCCTCCCGGAAGAAAAAAAATACATACTTATTATACAGATAAAAATTCAAAAGATAAGGTATATAAATTTGCAGTAGAAGAGATAAAGAAAGGTAGGCAAGTATATGTAGTATGTCCTTTAGTGGAAGAAAATAATAATTTACATTTAAGTTCTGTAAAAGAAATCTATAATAAATTGAAAGAAAAATATTTCAAAGACCTAGAGATAGGTATATTGTATGGTAAGATGCCATCTGGTTCCAAAGAAGAGACTATGAATAAATTTAAAAATGGAGATATAAAAGCTATTATATCTACAACAGTTATAGAAGTGGGTGTTAATGTGCCAAATGCTACAGTTATGATAATAGAAAATGCAGAGAGATTTGGACTGGCACAGCTTCATCAGTTGAGGGGAAGAGTTGGAAGGGGAGAATATAAATCTTATTGTATTTTAATTGCAGACATTAAAAATGATTTCACAAGGAGAAGAATGGAAATAATGAGAAGTAGCAATGATGGATTTTTTATTGCAGAAGAAGATTTAAAAATAAGAGGTACAGGAGAAATTTTTGGATTTAAACAGCATGGTGAAAATGGATTGATTTTTTCAAATTTATCAGAAGATATACATATATTTAGATTGGCCAATTTAGAAGCAAAGAAGTTTCTAGAAAGTAAACAAAGTGAGGACGAAAAAATTAAAAAGGAACTTATGGATAAATTAGAGAAAACTTCTAAAATCATAAGTTTTAATTAGTTTAAAAATTTAATGTAGAGGATTTATATAGCACCTATTGAAATGGTTTTGAATAATAGAAACATATATGTTAAAATATTATAGAAAAATGCAGTATATGAAATATAGAAGGTAGGGAAAAAATTATGAGAGTAATTGGAGGTCTTGCAAAAGGAAGAAGATTAATGTCTCCTAAAGGATATGATACTACAAGACCTACTTTAGACAGGGTAAAGGAAGCTATGTTTAACATAATACAAAATAGAATCTATGGTTCTTGCGTGTTAGATGTATTTGCAGGTACGGGAAGTTTGGGCCTTGAGGCTATAAGCAGAGGGGCTAAAAAATGTTTATTGGTTGATAGGGATAAAGATACATTTTCTTTTTTAAAACAAAATGTGGAAAGTTTGGGTTTTGGTGAAATTTGTGAAACCATAAATAAGGATTCTTATGAATTTCTTAGACAAATAAAAAGAAAAACAGAAATATTCGATATAATATTTGTTGATCCACCCTATAAAAAAAATATGATTCCACCGGTTATAGAAATAGTAGAAAGTAAAAAATTATTGTGTAAAAGTGGAATTATAGTTACTAAGATTGATACAGGTGAGGAGATATATAAAGGGAGTAATAACATAATTTTAGCAGATCATAGAAAGTACGGAAATACTACAGTGTGTTTTTATAAATACAAGGAGGACTAATTATTATGAGTAGGGCAATATATCCTGGAAGTTTTGATCCTATAACCAATGGACATTTAGATATAATAGATAGGGCATCTAAAGTATTTGATGAATTAATAGTTGGAGTACTAGTCAATCCTGACAAGAAGGGATTATTTACTGTTGAAGAAAGAGTAGAATTGATAAAAAGAGTGGTAAAAGATATGCCAAATGTAAAGGTTGAAAGTTTTAGTGGACTTTTAATAGATTTTATGAAGGAAAAACAAAGTCAAGTTATAGTAAAAGGATTAAGAGCTGTATCGGATTTTGAATATGAATGTCAGATGTCTCTTATGAATAAAAAACTTGATCCTAATATAGATACGGTTTTTATGATGGCCAGTGCTATGAATTCGTTTTTAAGTTCATCTTCTGTAAAACAAGTAGCTATGTTTGGGGGATGTATAGAAGAATTGGTTCCTAAAGAAGTGATTATTGATATTATTAAAAAATTTGATAAAGCTTATAAAAATTGTTGATACACCTTAGGGGGAAAGAGTATGGATGTTATCAAACTACTGGAATATCTTCAAGAGATTGTAGATACTTCTGCCAAAGTTCCTTTAAGTAAAAAAGTTATGGTGAATAAAAATGAAATATCAGAGATATTGGACAGAATAATTAATTGTCTTCCAAGTGAATTAAAAAAAGCACAGTGGATAATAGAAGAAAAAGAGAGAATTTTAACTGAAGCTGTACAAGAAGCAGATGATATAAAAAAACAAAATTTAAATTTATTAAGACGTCAGATAGAAAATCATGATATTACAAAAGAGGCCAATATAAGAGCTGAAGAGATTATTTCATCTGCACAAAAAAATGCCAAAGCAATAAGAGTAGGTGCAAGGGACTATGCAGATGAAATGTTAAGTCAATTGGATAGTGAAATATTACGTAAAAGCAATGAAATGTTGTCAAGTTTAAAGTTAGAACTTCAAGAGTTTTTAGATAATTTAGAAGGTAGTATAAATTTAAATACTGAATCTATAAAAGATAATATAAAGCAGTTAAGAGATATGAAATAAGTGTTTTAATTTAAATAATAACCAGGGTACTATGAGTAAAATTAAAGTAAGTATAAATACATTACTTAAATCTCCTGTAATTTTATAGTTAGGTAAAAAAGTTTGTGTAGATAATTTGTGAAAAGATAAATTATAAAGTAAAAAACTTATTATAGAACATATAATTCCCTGAAACATTTTTCTGATTATATATTTTTTTATGGATATTTTAAATTTATAGGTAAAAGAGTAAACCTGAAATATAATACAAATACCGCTAAAAGTAAATAAAAAACTTATAATTATAAGTTTTAAAGTAGTGGAAGCAGTAGAAGATGATATAAGATTGCACCCATTTGTCATTTCTATTATTCCAAGTAAAGTACCTTCTACTATATCTTTGGAAATCCCTATTATATTTGAAATTCTATATACGAGGGAATCAAATAAAAAATTGTGTTTTAAAATATTATTAACTACAGAAAATATAATTATAAATCCTCCTATAGATATGCAAGTTGTTAGAGAATTTTCTATGCTTCTTTTTATTGATATTCCTATATTTTCATAAACATAAGTATGGGTTTTCTCAAAGTTATAATTTTTGTAGGATTTTTTGGCAGGAAGTAAAAGTCCCATGACAATACAGGATAAAAAATTGGACAATAATAATATATAACCTATAAAGGAGTTTTTAAGCATAGATATTCCTACAGAACCTAATATAAATATGGGACTTGCATTAGACGCTATATTTAAAAGTCTTTCGCAGGTAAAAGAATCTATTATGTTTTTTTCATATAGTTCACAGGCGTATTTGGCACCTAAAGGATAGCCACAGAGTATACTTATTATTACTACAAAGCTGCAACTTATAGGAAGTTTAAGTGGTTTGCACAAGATTTTTCCTATTAATTTAGAATATATATTTATTCCATCATAACAGAGAATTATATTACATACAACTAAAAATGAAAATAGGGATGGAAACACTTTATAAAAGAATAAAAAACTTCCCATAATTACTCCATCTATACATATTTTTGGAGCCATTATAATTTGTACTATTAAAATTGAACAGATTATGGTTACAATTAAATTTGTGTTCTTAAATAAAATATATAAAAGAATTATTATTGCACATATTAAAAAATAAAGTAAAAATTCCAAAGTCAATCGCCTACTTTCTAATATCAAGTGATTCTAAGGTTCAGGTGGAGTTTGCTATAGAGAAATGCTTATCTCCATCTGAACCTTAGAAGAACTTATTCAGGCGCGTTAGTCGTGCTTATCTCTCACTTTAAAGAAGATGGGAGTATTAGCCAATTACCGCGCTCAGATAAAAATTTTAATAAATATAATATATGATTTAGTAAAGTATATTTATTAAGCAGGCTACTTATTCTAAATTTTATCCATTATAAGTGGACTTGAAATATAATCTTGATTGAAGGCTATATTTTTATTTAAAAGACTATAGCCTTTTGTGGCCATAATATCTAATTTTAATGTATCATTTATATTTTTAGGAAGTTTTGTATATATAGGTATAGAGGAATTTTGTTTTATTTCTTTCAATATTTCCATACCTTTACTGTTAAATCCTAAAACTCTTCCATAAGGACATTTATTTTTCCTTAAAGCTTTTGTATCTAAATTTTCAAATCCTAAGAAAAATTGGCATAGAATTCTACTTATGCGGCTGTAGGTATATCGTTTGGTTTTAGCATAATTTATAATTTGGTCATAGGAAGAAGCATTTTTTAAAGCTTTTTCTATTCTATTTTCAAGTCCCTCTGATACGTCAGGTAAATATTTTATATTCTTTCCATAAAATAAATTTTTATATTTTAAGTAAGGCACTAGAGAATCTTCAAAAGTAAATTTATAATTGGAGTGACTTAAATTCCTTAAAATACATAATATATTATAAGGCAAAGCTTTTTCTAGTTCCTGTAGAGAATTATTTTCTTTTAAAAAATTGCGAATGGAGGTAGCACTTGAAAAACCATGATTTATATGTGTACTGTTATATGAATTTCCGATTCTTTTTATGGACACAGGATTAATAGTACTTTTAAGTCTTGCTAGGCTCTTACAGTATTCTATTGCCAGTATATTGTTAGGTAAATGAAGTATTTCTGTTATACTGTTATTTTTAAGAGGATATTTACGGCAAAAAAATTCTTTTAAGGCATACCCTCGTGCAGAAGCATAAGACATACCCTGGTATAGTTTTTCTTTTAAAGTTAATCTCAATTCTTCTGGTTCTTCACATAGAATTTTTCCTATAAGAGTTAATAGTTTAATATCTTCACACTCACTTCCAAAGCACAAATTTTCTACTACTCCTAAATTTTCTAAAAGGCTTACAGCTCCGTAGGCAAAAAATTCTGCAGAAGATAAACTATAGAGAACTGGAAGTTCTAACACTAAATCAACTCCGTTTAAAAGAGCCATTTTAGTTTTGTTCCATTTGTCTACCATAGAGGGGGCCCCTCTTTGTACAAAGTTTCCACTTATTACTGCAATTATACTATCACAGTTTGTTATGGATTTTGTTTTTTCAATATGATATTTATGACCATTGTGAAAAGGATTATACTCGACTATTATACCAGTTATTTTCATATACTAAAATTCCTTTCCTTGGCATTTATATTTATACAAATATTATACCAGTAAAATTTCGTTTATTATAATTATTTTTTCATGAAATATTAAAACATGAAATATTAAAAAATGATTATAAAATATTTGTATCTAGAGAGAAAAAATTTTAATAAAATATTAAAATCAAATAATTTTCCATTGAAAAATATAGGTAAAAAGGATTATAGTATAAGTGTATAATCTTAATTATCTAAATTTAAAATTTGAAAGGAGAATAAAACATGAAATTAATGGAAAAAATTTTTGACTTGGCTAAGTCAAATAAGAAAAAAATTGTTTTGGCGGAGGGAGAAGAACAAAGGAACATTAAAGCTTGCGAAGAAATAATAAAAAATGGTATTGCAGACATAATTCTGGTAGGAAGCGAAAATGTAATAAAAGAAAATGCATCTAAATTGGGAGTGAATTTAGCTGGAGCTGAGATAGTAGATCCTGAGACTTCAAGTAAGACAGCAGGCTATGCCAATGCTTTTTATGAAATCAGAAAGAATAAGGGAGTTACACTAGAAAAGGCAGATAAAATAGTTAGAGATCCTATATACTTTGCAACAATGATAGTAAAACTTGGAGATGCAGATGGCTTAGTTTCAGGTGCAATACATACAACAGGAGATCTCTTAAGACCTGGGCTTCAAATAGTAAAGACAGTTCCAGGTGCTTCTGTAGTTTCCAGTATATTTTTAATGAGTGTACCAGATTGTGAATATGGAGAAGATGGATTCCTGTTATTTGCTGATTGTGCTGTAAATGTATACCCTACTGCTGAAGAGTTAGCTTCAATTGCAATAACTACAGCGGAAACTGCAAAAAGTTTGTGTAAAATAGAACCAAGAGTTGCTATGCTTTCATTTTCTACTATGGGAAGTGCTAGTCATGAATTGGTAGATAAAGTTACAAAGGCAACAAAGCTTGCTAAAGAAGCTAGACCTGATTTAGATATAGATGGAGAACTTCAATTAGATGCTGCCATAGTAAAAAAAGTTGCGGACTTAAAAGCTCCTAACAGTAAAGTAGCAGGAAAAGCTAATGTACTTATATTCCCTGACATACAAGCAGGAAATATAGGATATAAGTTAGTTCAAAGATTTGCGAAAGCTGAAGCTATAGGACCTATATGCCAGGGATTTGCAAAGCCTATAAACGATTTATCAAGAGGTTGCAGTGTTGATGATATAGTAAAGGTAGTGGCTGTAACTGCAGTTCAAGCACAGAGTTAGAATTTGTTATAAACTTTTATAGAAGATTAATTACTTAAATAGGAATAAGCTGTCACTTTGTGGTTTAATATTTTAAAATCCAACAAAGGATAGCTTATACAAAAATGATGGAAGCAAGACATCGTTATATAAAAAATTAAATTACATATTTTATTTTTATGAAAATTAAAATACAGGGTATTTAAAGTCAAAAACTTTTAAATAGTTTGTATTTATATATTGTATAGATTTGATAAATTTTGTTAAAATATTAGATAATGAAAGTAAGGTTTATATGCTAAAATTATATAAATAATAAATAGTTGTATAATTTATCATTTATGGTTAAAATAATATTAGTATATATTTTACATATTAATACTTGGTGTTTTAAATTAGTTGTGATTTTTATGTGTTATGGGATAAATTAATTGCTTTACTAAATTATTAATATTGGTATCGCTTTCACTTTACTTAAAATTCTATAAGTCCAGTAATAATTTAATGTTCCTATGACTAATAATTTTGGTGAATTTAAAAAACATAGCAAAAACTTAAGAGTATATACGTAAGTTAATGATTTTATAATAATAAATGTTATAGACTTTATATTTAGATAAAGTGAATTAAAAATATTATGAGTTTCTTTAATAAATAAAATTTTATTTTAATATTAGTGTATGACTGGTAAATAAATATTATTAATAATATTTATTTACTAATATAAAAATGTTTGTTTTAACTATATTTTACAGAGGTATTATGGTATAAAATTTTGAATAAACTTGAGTTTTTAAACAAGCATTATTTAGAATATTTTTAATGAGATTTAAAAGTATATTAAAACACTAATTATTAAATAACTATAAACTTAATATAGGGTTATTATAACAAAACATAAAGATTAATTTTATTAGGAGGAAAATGTATATGAAAATATTGGTAGTAAATTGTGGAAGCTCATCTTTAAAGTATCAGCTAATAAACATGGAAGATGAAAAAGTTTTGGCTAAGGGGCTTGTGGAAAGGATAGGAATAGATGGCTCCATGTTAACTCACAAAGTTAATGGTAAAAAACATGTGGTAACCGAACCTATAAAAGATCATAAAGTAGCTGTTAAATTAGTGCTGGAGGCTCTTGTAGATAAAGAACATGGTGTAATAAAGGATATGTCTGAAATATCTGCTGTAGGACATAGAGTTGTTCATGGAGGTGAACAATATTCAGATGCAGTTATTATAGATGACAAAGTTATGGAATCTTTAAAGGAGTGCAGTAAATTGGCACCGTTGCATAATCCGCCAAATATAATAGGAATAAATGCTTGCAAGGCATTAATGCCTAAGGCCCCTATGGTGGCAGTATTTGATACGGCTTTTCATCATACCATGCCCAAATATGCATATATTTATCCATTGCCTTATGAACTATATGAAAGATATGGAATTAGAAAATATGGATTTCATGGAACTTCTCACAGATTTGTATCAGAGGAAGCAGCTAGGCTTATGGGAAAAGATATATCTGAACTTAAGATAATAACTTGTCACTTAGGAAATGGAGCTAGTATTTGTGCTGTGGATAGAGGAAAGTCAATAGATACAAATATGGGATTTACTCCACTTGCAGGTTTAGCCATGGGAACTAGGTGTGGCGATATAGATCCAGCTATAATACCATTTCTAATAAACGAAATAGGTATGTCCATAGATGAAATAAGCAATATAATGAACAATGAGTCCGGTATACTTGGAATGTCGGGGATAAGCAGTGATTTTAGAGATGTAGAGGAAATTGCAAGCTTTAAACACGATAGAAGAGCACAGCTTGCATTAGACGTATTTTATTACAGGGTAAAATCTTTTATAGGTTCTTATGTAGCTGTTTTAGATGGAGTGGATGCCATAGTATTTACAGCAGGTGTAGGAGAAAATTCATCTATTGGTAGAACTGCAATATGTTCAGGGCTTACCTATCTTGGAATTACCATAGATGAAGAGAAGAACAATATAAGAGGAAAGGCCACAGAAATAACTACTGCAGATTCAAAAACAAAAGTATTTGTAATTCCTACTAATGAAGAGCTTGTAATAGCTAGAGATACAAAATCCTTAGTTGAGAAGAAAATCTCACCAAAATCCAAATAATAGGTTTTTAAGGCAATCTAGTGATTCAGGGGTTCGGATGGAGTTTGTTCATGAGGAATTCTTTTCTCCATCTGAACCTTGGAAGAACTTATAAAAATGTGTGTAGCAATACTTATCTTCCACTTTGAAGAAAATTGCAGTTAATGGCAGCGTTCAAATAAAACAAGTTAATGAAGATATTAACAGGGTAAATCTTAGTTTATTCTGTTATTATCTAATATTAGAATAATAACTTGACTTTTTAAGGTTACCTTTATATAATTAGTTGTGGCTAATGTATAGAGGTGAGTATTGTGGAACTAAATATATCAGAATTATTGAAAGAAAAAAAAGCTGAAAAAAAACTCAATCTTATAATACAAGAAAATGGGCTTTATGATGGTATAGAATATATTGAATTATTACAGCCCATAAGTTTTGTTGGGATTTTAAGTAAAGTAGAAAATGATTTTACATTAAAGGGAGAAATCCAAGGAATATTAGAGCTTAGCTGCTCAAGGTGTATTGAAAAATTCCCCTATGAATTGAATATTACAATTGTTGAAAAACTTACAAATGTTTACAAAGAAGATGAAGATGATGAAATCATATTTATAGAGGATAATGTTATAGATATTACACAAATAATACAAAATAACATTATATTGAGTTTACCAATAAAAAAGCTTTGCAAACAGAATTGTAAAGGGTTATGTCAACAGTGCGGCACTAATTTAAATAAGTTCAAATGCCAATGTAAAAGCCATGATATTGATCCAAGATTAGCAAAGCTAGAGGATATGTTCTTCACTGATTAAGGAGGTGTTTACTGTGGGAAATCCAGCCAGAAAATTCTCAAGAGCAAGAAGGGACTCAAGAAGAGCACAAACTTTTAAGTTAAGTGCGCCACAACTAGTAGAGTGCCCTCAGTGTCATGAAATGAAGCTTGCCCATAGAGTGTGCAAGATTTGCGGATATTATAAAGGTAAAGAAGTTGTTTTAACTGAAAATTAGTAAAACTGCTAATAAATCTTACATAAGAATCCCATCCTGTTGTTTTATTTTATTTATAATTTACTGTGATAAAACAATTTGATGGGCTTTTTATAATTTAACATGTTCCAAGTAAAATTATCTTATGGTATAATGTTAATATTTAATTTTAGTTCCAAATAATATCTGAAAATTAAATTATTTATACTACTAACATTTAAGGATGTGAAATAAAATTATGATAATTGCTGTGGATGGCATGGGAGGAGACTTTGCACCTTATGCAGTAGTAGAAGGTGTAGTTGAGGCAGTTAAAGAACGGGATATAAATATAATTATAACGGGAAAAAAAGAACTTATTGAAGCAGAATTAAAAAAATATGAATATGAAAAAGAAAAAATACGCATTTTAGATACTAGAGAAGTTGTAACTACTTTAGAACCTCCAGTAATGGCAGTAAGGAGAAAAAAAGATTCTAGTTTAGTCAAGGCTCTTCAACTTGTGAAAGAGGGAAAGGCAGATGCAGCTATATCTGCAGGAAGTACCGGGGCTCTTATGGCTGGTGCAACTTTGATTATAGGAAGAATTAAAGGAATAGAAAGAGTAGCACTGGCGCCTATGATACCAGGTAAAAATGGAGCTTTTATGATTATAGATACAGGAGCTAATGTGGATTGTAAGCCCCATTATCTTTTACAGTTTTCGCTTATGGGAAAAATATATTTTGAAAATGTACTTAAAATAAAAGAACCTTCCATAGGCCTGATAAATATAGGAGCAGAAGAAGAAAAAGGCAATGAATTGACCAAAAACACCTATAAACTTTTGAAAGATATGGATTTTAATTTTGTGGGTAATGTAGAACCTAGAGAGGCTACAAATGGAGATGTAAATATATTAGTTTGTGATGGATTTGTAGGGAACACAATTTTAAAAACCTATGAAGGAGTATCTTTAAATTTAATTCATATGGTGAAAGAGGAAATTATGAAGTCAACTACAAGTAAGCTGGCAGGCATTTTTTTAAAGCCTGTTTTTAAAAAGATAAAAAGTAAGTTAGACTATTCAGAATATGGAGGATCTGCTTTTTTAGGTTGTAGAGGAATATGTGTAAAAGCACACGGGAATTCTAATGGGAAGGCTTTTAAAAATGCAATAAAGCAAGCAGTAATATGTTATGATAATAAAGTTATAGATAAAATAAAATTTGAAATAGAAAAAATATATGATAGGGAAAAAGAGTAGTATTATAGCAAGAATAATTATAAATATAATAAAATATATTGTAATAAATAATTAGTAGGTTTATTTATTACATAGTTGTTGTTGACGGTATATAAGTTATATAATATTATTTATGTATAAAAATTTTTTGGAGGTAAAATTATGATTTTTGAAAAGATACAGAAAATAATATCTGAGCAGCTAGGTATAGATTCAGAGGAGATAAGCTTGGAATCATCTTTTATTGACGATTTAGGTGCAGATTCACTTGATATAGTTGAATTAATAATGGCTGTAGAAACAGAGTTTGATTTAGAAATACCAGATGAAGAAGCGGAAAAGGTGAAAGTAGTAGGAGATGTGGTTGATTACATAAAAGCTCATACTGAAGAATAACATCAGAAGATAGGTCCCGTTTCATACGGGACTTTAAATTTAGATTTTTTAAAATAAAAGTAAATTTATTCTTGAATTTGTTTATTAAATTCAATATTTGGATTTCTAACAAACTGAAGAATATATTTCAAGGGAGAAATATAAAATGGAGAAAAAAATAAATTTTTTGGAAGAATTAGAAAAAGCATTAAATATATCCATTAATGATAAAGAGTTAATAAATACAGCATTAACCCATAGTTCCTATGCTAATGGAAAAAAAGGAGTAAAATTCAATGAAAGGATGGAGTTTTTAGGAGATTCTGTATTGCAGCTTTGTATATCTGAATATTTGTTTTTAATATATAAGAATAAGTCAGAAGGAGAGCTTACTAAAAAAAGGGCATTAATAGTCTGTGAAAATTCTCTACATGAAGTAGCTAAAAAATGGAATATTGGTAAATATATAAAGATGAGTAAAGGAGAAGAAATTACAGGGGGACGGGAGAGAATTTCAATATTAGCAAATTGTGTTGAAGCTATTATTGCGGCTATTTATATAGATTCTGGGTATGAAAAAACAAAACGATTTATAATAGACAATTTTAAAGATATTATAGAAAAAGCTATAAAAAATGAAATAGTATTGGACTATAAGACTAATCTTCAGGAAATTGTGCAGCAAAATGGAGATATACATATACAGTATATACTTATAAAGTATGAAGGTCCTCCCCATAGACGAAAATTTTATACCAAGGTATGTGTAGATAATAATATACTGGGAAGCGGTGTAGGATATACTAAAAAAGAATCTGAACAGAATGCAGCCCACAATGCCTTGAAGAAATTGAAGATTGAACATGGATGTGATAAAAAGGAGATAGATATAGATGGAAAATAAGCACTATATAATACCTATATTTGTTTCTCATGAAGGATGTCCTCATAATTGTATTTTTTGTGATCAAACTATAATTACTGGAAATAAACAAGAGGTTGATGTGAATTTTGTAAGAAGAACTATAGAGAATCATTTAAAAACTATAAAAAGAAGTACTTCTAAAGTGGAGGTATCTTTTTTTGGAGGAACTTTTACTGCTATACCCATAGATAAGCAGAGGGAGTTATTAAAGGTAGCTAAAGAATATAAAGATAAGAGAGATATAGATTATATTCGTCTGTCTACAAGACCAGATTATATTGATAGCTGTATACTTGACAATTTAAAGGAGTATTCTGTGGATATAATAGAACTTGGCATACAATCTTTAGATAGGGAAGTACTTTTTAAGTCAGGAAGAGGACATTCTAAAGAAGATGTAAAACGTGCATCTTATCTTATAAAAAAATACGGATTTGTACTGGGACATCAAATTATGGTAGGATTACCTTGTGATACTTTTGAAAAGGATATAGAAACAGTAAAGAATTCAATAAGTATGAAGCCAGATATATACAGGATATACCCGGCTTTAGTAATAAAGGGAACTGTCATGGAAGATATGTATAAAAGGAAGCAATATAAACCATATGAACTTTCTGAAGCAGTAGATATATGTAAGATTCTATATTGTATTTTAAGGGCTAATAAAATAAAGGTAATAAGGATTGGGCTTCAGCCTACAGAAAATATAAATTTAGGCAAAGATGTTATAGCAGGTCCTTTTCACCCCGCCTTTAGAGAACTGGTGGAAGGTAGAATTTATAATCACATCATAGAAGAAAATATACCTTTATCTTATAAAGGAGAAATAACTATTGGAATAAATAACAGAGACCTTTCCAAACTTTATGCAAATAAAAAAGAATATTTTAATCATATGAAGGAAAAATTTATTCATTGTTCTATAAAAGTGGTACAAGATTTTTTAATGAACAGGGAGACTTTGAATATAATTGGGGGAAATTTTAACGAGTACATAGAGCTGGATGACTATATAATAAATAATTATAAAAATTTTTAAAAGGAGATAAGTATCATGAAGAAAAATACTAGGGATAAGATGTTAAAAGTAATAATAGTTTTAGTGGTATTTATGTTTGTAGTTGGATTGCTTCCAATACTTTTTTAATAGATAAGAGGTGACTTGTCTATGTTTTTGAAAACTATTGAGATGAAAGGATTTAAGTCTTTTGCTGATAAGACAGAGCTAATATTTACAGGAGGAATTACAGCTATAGTAGGGCCAAATGGAAGTGGAAAGAGTAATATTTCAGATGCAGTTAGATGGGTATTGGGAGAACAGAGTGTAAAAACTTTAAGGGGAGGCAAGATGGAAGATGTTATTTTTGCAGGTACACAATTTAGAAAACCACTAGGTTTATGTCAGGTTTCCCTTACTCTGGATAATGAAGATAAAAAGCTTTCTCTTGATTATTCTAATATAACTGTTTCTAGAAGGCTTTATAGGTCTGGAGAAAGTGAATATTATATAAATAATGTGCAGTGCAGGCTAAAGAATATACATGAACTTTTTATGGATACAGGTATAGGAAAAGAGGGGTATTCCATAATAGGCCAGGGAAGGATAGATGCCCTGCTGAGTGGTAAACAGGAGGATAGAAGACTTCTTTTAGAAGAGGCTGCAGGTATCGTTAAATTCAGATGGAGAAGATCAGAGGCAGAGAAAAAGCTGGAAAATACTGAAGTGAATTTAATAAGGATAGAAGATATCCTGCAGACTTATGAAGAGAGATTAAAGCCCCTTGAACTGGAAAATAAAAAAGCTGATGAATTTTTAAGGCTATCCGAGGAGCTAAAGGATAAGGAAATAACAATATTAATATATTCCTTGAAAAAAATACAGCATAGAATAGACAAAATGGAAAGCTCTATAGAGCAGATAACTAATAGTAATAAACAATCAGATTTAGAGCTTATGGGATTAAAGAATAACATAAATGAATACAATTTAAAAATGGAAAATATTATAGCTGAAATTGCTGACTGTAAAAAAGATTATTATAATAGGAGAGAGTTAATTCATCAGAGAGAGAATAAAATAAAACTTTTAAAACAAAAAATAGAGGATTTAGAAAGTAATATAAAAAGAAATCATTTAGAATTAAAACAGATGGAAAATGATAAAATTAAAAAATCTGAGGAAATAACTTTACAAAATCATAATATTTTAAAATTAAAAAATCAAGAGAAAGAAATTAATGTTAGCATATTGGATTATGAAAATAACATAAAAAAAAATGAAGACCATATTTGTGGTAGGGAAAATATATGTAAAAAGTTAAAAGATGATAAAATACAATATTTTAGTAATATTTCAAAGTTAAAGAATAATATTGTTTCAATTAAAAAAGATAGGGAAAATATTATAGAAAAAATTGATAAATTAAAAAATTCTTGTAAAAATTATAGTAAAGTCATTAAAACAAATTCTGAAGAAAAAAATAAATTATTTGGTAAAATTGCTGACATTAAAGAAAATATATCAGTTTACCAAAGTGAAATTGATGAAAATAATAAAGAAAATTTAAAATTAACCAGTATATTTAATGATAAAGAAGATAATTTACAAAAACTAAATGGTATACTTAGTACATTGGAAGCAAATTATACAATGCTTGTAAATTTTCATAAACAGTATGAAGGGTATAATAGAACTGTAAAAGTACTTATGGAAAATATAAAAAATCATAAGTTGGATGTGCCTACACAGAGTTGTTTTTTAGTAGGAGAAGTAATAAGTTTGGAGAAAAAATTTGAAACCTGTATAGAAACTTCTTTGGGGAACAGTATATCCAGTATAATAACTAAAAATGAAATTATAGCTAAAACCATTATAAAATATCTTAAAGATAATAAAATGGGTAGAGCTACTTTTTTACCCATTTCTACAATTAGAGGGAGAAAAATTTTAAATTTACATAAATTTAAAAATATAAAAGGTTTTATTGGAATTGCCAGTGAATTAGTAAGTTACAGTCAGGAATTTAAAGATATTTTAGAATATATATTGGGGAGAACAATAATATGTGAAAATATAGATAATGCTTTTGAAATAGCTAGATTGGGAGAATACAGGTTTAAAATAGTTACTTTATCTGGTGATGTGGTAAATTCAGGAGGGGCTATTACAGGAGGGAGCTTTCAAAAGAGAAGTAATAGTATTATAGGCAGAAAAAGAGAAATAGAAGAAACCTTAGTTAAAATAAAAAATACAAAAAAAACTCTAGAGGTTTTAAGTGAAGATATAAAGAAACTTAAAGCTGATAGACAGAAAATTTACCAGCAAAATGAAGATTTGAAGGAAAAAATATATTTAGAGAATATAGAGTTAACTAAATTACAGCAGCAAAGTGATACTATAGATAGGGAAACTAAAAAATTGATAGAAAGTAGAGAAATAGCTAATAGAGGAATCAAGGCACTTTATAAAAATAAAGAAATTAACTTAAATAAATTACAGGAAGAAGAAAAAAAATTAAAAGATTATTCCCAGGAGGAAATTAAAAATGATGACTATATTTTAAAAGTAGAAGAAGGATTAAAAGACAGTAGAGAGTATATTGCAAATTTAAAAGAAAGTCTTATGAATTTAAAAGTTAAAAGAGCTCAGATTAGTGAAAATATTTTAAGTATAGAAAGAGAGTTATTAAGGTTAAATGAAGAAATAAAAACTATAGAGGCTAAAAATGAGCCTATAAATGAAGAAATTAAAATTTCCAAGGCACTTATACATAAGAATGAACTTGAAATACATGCAAATGAAAAAGAATCAAAAGATTTTAAGCAACATGTGGAAGAAATGCAAAAAAACATAGAAAAAAGCGATGTAAAAATTATTGAATTAAAACAGAAGATAAGTGATAGCAATGATAAAATAGATAGTTTAACACTTATAATAAATAAAAGAGAGGCCTCCTTTCATAAAACGCAGCTTGAACTTACAAGGTTAAATTCTCAAAAAGAGAATATATATTTAAAATTAAAACAAGATATGAATATTACTCGTGATGAAACCGTGGAGTACGATGGACAAATAGAAAATTTAGAAGAATATAAGAGTAAAATAGTACATTTAAAAAACAGTATTTCTAAACTTGGGGTGGTGAATTTAAGTGCAATAGAAGAGTATAAAAATTTGCAGGAAAAGGTAACTTTTTTAAATTTTCAAAGAGAAGACCTAATAAAATCAAAAGGGGAATTAAAAAAAGTAATAGATGCAATGACAGAAAAAATGAAAGGAGTGTTTAAAGAAAATTTTATTAAGTTAAGAAGAAATTTTAATGACACTTTTAGAGAATTATTTAAAGGGGGAAGTGCAGATTTGATACTTACCAAAGGAGATGAACTTACTGGAAACATAGATATAACAGTACAACCTCCCGGTAAAAAACTACAAAATATAAATCTTATGTCTGGTGGAGAGAAGGGATTATCTGCCATAGCTCTTTTATTTGCTATGCTCAAAATTAAGCCTACTCCTTTTTGCATATTGGATGAGATAGAGGCCTCATTAGATGATGCCAATGTATTACGGTATGCAGAATTTCTTAGGAAGTTTTCTAGAGATACTCAATTTATTGTAATAACTCACAGGAAAGGAACTATGGAGGTAAGTGACATCTTATATGGAGTTACTATGGAAGAAAAAGGAGTTTCAAAAATAATTTCTCTAAAATTATAGTATAAGGAAAGGACAGATATATTATGTTTAAAGGATTTTTTGATAAATTAAAAAGTGGACTTGAAAAAACTAAAAATAATTTAACGGAAAAGATAACTGATCTTTTAAGTAAGGCAGTTAACATAGACGAAGAACTTTATGAGGAATTAGAAGAAATACTTATAACCTGTGATATAGGAGTGGAAACTACATTATACATTATAGAAAATTTAAAGAAAAAAATAAAAGAAGAAAAGATAAAGGAGCCATCTCTTTTAAGTAATTGTTTAAAAGAAGTGATACTGGATATATTGGGAAATGAAGAAAATAGTATAAGACCTAGGAATACTCCGGAAATAATTCTCGTAATAGGTGTAAATGGGGTGGGAAAGACTACTTCCATAGGGAAGATGTGTTATAGATTAAAGGATGAGGGATATAAGGTGATTATGGCTGCAGCAGATACTTTCAGGGCAGCAGCAATAGAACAACTGGAAATATGGAGTAAAAGGGCAGGAGTAGATATAATAAAACATCAGGCAGGTTCGGATCCTGCTGCAGTTATTTTTGATGCTATTCAGGCATCAAAAGCAAGAAAGGCAGATGTTTTAGTTTGTGATACAGCTGGCAGATTACATAACAAGAAAAATTTAATGGAAGAACTTGCAAAAATAAATAGGGTAATAGATAGAGAATATAAAGAAGCGTATAGGCAAACTTTTCTTGTACTGGATGCTACAACAGGACAAAATGCAGTGCAGCAGGCTAAGCAGTTTATGGAAGTTTGCCCTGTAGATGGTATAATACTTACTAAATTAGATGGAACTGCTAAAGGAGGCATAGTTATATCCATAAAGCATATGTTAAATATACCAGTAAAATTAATAGGAGTGGGAGAAGGTATATATGATTTGCAGGAATTTAAAAGTAGAGAATTTGTAGAGGCACTGTTTTAGGTGTTAAGTAAAAATACTTGACATACTTTAAAAATTTTGATATTATAAGACTCGTTAAGAAATTTTAAATTATCTTTAAATTGAGAGGGTATTATGGAAGAGAGAGTACAGCTGTCCATATTACTTGATATATATGGGAGGCTCTTAACAGAAAAACAGAGAAATGTTATGGATCTTTATTATAATCAAGATCTGTCCCTGGCAGAAATAGCTGAACATACTAGTACCAGCAGGCAGGCAGTGCATGATATTATAAAAAGATGTCATATGCTTTTATTGCAATATGAGGATAAATTGAATTTGATGAGAGAGAAAAAAAATATAGAAGAGAGTAAGAAATGTATTATTGACTTTATAGATTCACTGTACTCTGATAAAAATGCTGAAGTGTTAGATAAAATAAAGAATTATATAATAAATAATATTTGAGTTTAGGAGGATTAGCATGGCTTTTGAAGGATTAGCATCTAAGCTTCAGGAAACTTTAAAAAAGCTTAGAGGTAAAGGTAAACTTTCTGAAAAAGATATAAAAGATGCTATGAGGGAAGTAAAACTAGCACTTTTAGAGGCAGATGTTAACTATAAAGTAGTAAGGAATTTTGTTAAAAGTGTTAGTGAAAAATGTTTAGGGGAAGAGGTGTTAAAGAGCCTTACTCCTGCACAGCAAGTTATAAAAATAGTAAATGATGAACTTACGTCTTTAATGGGTAATAGTCAAAGTTCTATTGAATATTCTCCTGATGGATTAACTATAATAATGCTAGTAGGACTTCAGGGTTCAGGAAAAACCACTATGTGCGGAAAATTGGCGTTGCAGCTTAGAAAAAAGAATAAAAAACCCCTTCTAGTAGCTTGTGATATATATAGACCTGCAGCAATAAAACAACTACAGGTAGTTGGAAAGCAAATTGATATACCTGTATTCTCCATGGGGGATAAAATAGAGGCTGTAGATATATGTAAAGGTGCAGTAGCTTACGCTAAGAATAACAATTTAAATGTAATTATAATAGATACTGCAGGTAGACTTCAAATAGATGAAGAATTAATGGATGAGCTAAAACAGATTAAAGAAAATATAAATCCACAGGAAATACTTCTGGTAGTGGATTCTATGACTGGGCAGGATGCTGTTAATGTGGCATCTAGTTTTAATGAACAGCTTAATATAAATGGAGTTGTACTTACTAAATTAGATGGAGATACAAGAGGAGGAGCAGCTCTTTCCATAAGAGCCATTACGGGTAAGCCTATAAAATTTATAGGTATGGGAGAGAAAATGAATGATTTTGAAGTATTTTATCCAGATAGAATGGCCTCCAGAATATTAGGTATGGGAGATGTACTTTCACTTATAGAAAAGGCACAACAATCAATTGATGAGGAAGAGGCAAAAAAGTTAGGGGACAGAATGCTGAATAAGGAGTTCAATTTTGAAGACTTTTTAGCTATAATGGATCAAACTAAAAAACTGGGACCTATAAGTAAACTTATAGAGATGTTTCCGGGGATAAATACGAAAGAATTAAAAGGAGTAGATTTTTCCCAGGGAGAAAAGGAAATGGTAAAGGTTGAAGCCATAATTAATTCTATGACCTTAAAAGAAAGAAGAAAACCTTCTATTGTAAGTGGTTCTTCCTCACGAAAAAAAAGAATAGCAATGGGGTCTGGTACTAACATACAGTCAGTAAATAAACTTCTTAAGGATTTTGAAAAGATAAAAAAAGCAATGAAACAATTTAATGGTATGAAAAAGGGATTTAAAAAGGGATTGTTTGGGAAATTTCCTTTTTAAATACAATAAAGGTTCCAAGGAGGAGTATTTGACTGATAATAAACTTCAGCTGAGCCTAACAATTGTTTGATACTATTAAGGAGGTGATATTAATGGCAGTAAAAATAAGATTAAGAAGAATGGGTGCTAAGAAAGCTCCGTTTTATAGAATTGTTGTAGCAGATTCAAGATCCCCAAGGGATGGTAGATTCGTAGAAGAAATAGGATATTATAATCCTACAACTGAGCCTACTACTATTAAGTTTGATGAAGAAAAAGCTGTGAAATGGATAAAAAATGGTGCTCAACCAACAGATATTGTAAAAAAGCTTTTTGATAAGGCAGGACTGAAAGATAAGCTTGGTAAGTAATTAACTGGGGGTGTATTAAATGAAAGAATTAGTGGAAATTATTGCTAAATCGCTAGTGGATAACCCAGATATGGTTCAAGTAAATGAAATTGCAGGTGAGCAATCTATAATTCTTGAATTGAAAGTTGCACCGGAGGATATGGGAAAAGTAATAGGAAAGCAGGGGAGAATAGCAAAGGCTATAAGAACTGTAGTAAAAGCTGCAGCTATAAAGGAAAATAAGAGAGTTGTTGTAGAGATAATATAAGAGTTAGATTATCTAACTCTTATATTAATCTGAAAAATATTTTATAGACTTCTAATATTTAATGAAAAAGGGGTGAAATTGTCCTGTTTTATTTATAAAATATTTTTGACTAATGCAGGACAGTATGTTCTATGAAAGATTTTATAACTGTAGGACAAATAATAAATACTCATGGATTAAAAGGAGAATTGAAAGTATACCCTTTAACTGATGATATTAAGAGATTTAAAGAACTAAAATCTGTATATATAGAAGGTATATTAAAAAATATAACTGGATGTAAATTACAATCAAAAAAGGTCATTCTTAAAATTGGAGGTATAGATTCCATAGAAAAAGCTCTGGAGTATAAGGGCAAATATTTGGAAGTAGCTAGAGAAGATGCAGTTAAATTGGAAGAAGGAAGATATTTTATTGTTGATATAATAGGATGTAGAGTAATAGATGAAAAAGGAGTTTTTTATGGAAAAATATCAGAGGTAATAAATACATACCATAATGATGTTTATTGGATAAAAGGTGATAAGGAACTTTTAATTCCAGCTATAGAGGACATAGTTTTAAAAGTAGATGTGGAAAAACAAGAAATAATTATAAAGCCGGTGGAAACATGGATGTAAAAATAGATATATTGACTCTTTTTCCAGAGATGTTTCAAGTGTTTAACTATAGTATAATTGGAAGGGCCATTGAAAAAAATATTTTAAGTATAAATACTTTTGATATAAGAAATTTTACTGAAAATAAGCATAGGAAAGTAGATGACTATCCCTATGGGGGTGGATCTGGAATGATAATGACTGCCCAGCCTATTGTAGATTGTATAAATAATGTAAAAACTCAAAATAGGGGAAATGTGATATATTTAGGACCTAAAGGTAAGATTTTCAACCAATCTATGGCAGAAAAACTTTCAAAAGAAAGGGAATTAATATTTTTATGCGGACATTATGAAGGAATAGATGAAAGAGTTTATAGGTATATAGACTTAGAAATATCCATTGGAGATTTTGTAGTGACTGGAGGAGAAATGGCTTGTATCCCTGTTGTGGACAGTATATGCAGAATGATACCTGGTGTACTTTCAAGTACTGAAAGTTATACTGAAGAATCTTTTTATAATGGAGTACTTGAATATCCACAATATACAAGACCAGAGTTTTTTAGAGGGGATAGGGTACCGGAAGTTCTCATGTCTGGTCATCATGAAAATATAAGGAAATGGAGAAGGGCAAAGTCACTTATATTAACTAAAAGTAAACGTCCGGATTTATTTGAAAGGATAGAGCTATCCAAAGAAGATAAAGAACTAATAAAATCATATGAAAATGGATATACTGATTAAATAGTTTCTATTATTATTCCAGTTATAAATATAGATTTAAATTATATATTGAAAAAAAAATATGGTTGTGATAAAATTCTTTTTGTGTCATACGGGCGTTCCTCTGTCTATAAATGTTACAAGATAAGAACGTTTAATAATTGTTTAGGAGGTTATGCACAATGTTAGATATAATAAAGCAAATAGAATCAGAATATATAAGAACTGATCTGCCTAATTTTAACATAGGGGATACAGTAAGGGTTCATGTAAAAATTAAAGAGGGAAGTAGACAGAGAATACAGGTTTTTGAAGGTATAGTTTTGAAAAGACAAAATGGTGGCGTAAGGGAAACTTTCACAGTTAGAAGAGTTGCTTATGGTGTAGGTGTTGAAAGAACATTTCCTGTTAATGCTCCTATAATAGAAAAAATACAAGTAGTAAGAAGAGGTAAGGTAAGGAGAGCCAAATTATATTATTTAAGAGATAGAGTAGGTAAAGCGGCTAAAGTAAAAGAAATATTAAAATAAAAGAGGGGCTTTATAAAGTCCCTCTTTTGTATGTTAAGGTGGTGTGGAAGTTTGTTAAAGGAATTGATAGAACTTGGTAAATCAGTAGTGATAGCTATTATAGCTGCATTTTTGATTATAACCTTTGTGTTTGAAACTGTAAGTGTAGATGGGCATTCCATGGATCCTACTTTAAATAATAAGGATCGTCTGATTGTGGAAAAAGTAAGTTATTATTTTAGAGCACCAAAGCCTGGAGATATAGTGGTAATAAAATATCCAGCAAATCCTAAAGAAAAATTCATTAAAAGAGTAATTGGAGTAGGTGGAGACAGGATAAAAATTGAAAATGGTAATCTTTATGTAAATGATGTACTGAAAAAAGAATCTTATATATTAGAACCTATGTTAGGTGATTTTGACGAAGTTACGGTACCGGAAAACACGGTATTTGTAATGGGAGATAATAGAAATAACAGCAGAGACAGTAGATTTTCCGATGTGGGATTTGTAGATTATAAAATGGTAGTGGGAAGAGCAGCCCTTAGAATATATCCTTTTAATAGGATGGGCAGCTTAAGTTCAGTTGTAAATTAGAGGAGAAGAAATATATGGCTATAAATTGGTTTCCTGGACATATGGCTAGGACTAAAAGAGAAATAAAGGAGAGCTTAAAATTAGTAGATGCTGTTATAGAAATAAGGGATGCCAGAATAATAAAAGCTAGTAAAAATCCTGATATAGAGAGTATCTGTGGCAGCAAGCCTAGAATAATACTGTTAAATAAAAGTGATTTAAGTGAAGAAGGTACAACCAAGCAGTGGATAAGTTACCTTTCTGAAGATAATGTGAGGATTTTAGCAGTAAATTGTAATACAGGTCAGGGCCTTAAAGGTATAAGACCTATGTTAAATGAATTATTAGAAGAAAAACATAACAGAATGAAAAAGAAAGGTGTTTCAAAAATAGTTGATAGAGCTATGGTAGTAGGAATACCAAATGTAGGTAAATCCTCCTTTATCAACAAAATGGCAAGAAGTAGCATAGCTAAAACAGGGGATAGACCTGGAGTTACAAAAAGTAGGCAGTGGATTAAGACTAAATTAGGAGTAGAACTTATGGACACACCAGGTATATTGTGGCCTAAACTAGAAAGTGAGGAGACACAATTAAATTTAGCTTTTACTGGGGCTATAAAAGATGAAATTATGGACATAGAAAATTTAGCATTAATGCTTTTGAAGATTCTATGTAGAGATTATCCCAACAGAGTAATAAATAGGTATAAATTGGATGGGTTAAGTGAGGAGCCTCTAGAAAATATGGATAATATAGCGAGAAAAAGGGGAGCTATATTATCTGGGGGGGAGATAAATTATAATAGAGTGTCTATTATGCTTTTAGATGAATTCAGAGGAGGAAAATTGGGGCCTATTTCTTTAGAGAAACCATAATTATTGAAAGGTGTAAGGATAATGTATGAAAGTAGTGAAAATATGAATAAATTTACTAAAGAAATAGAGAGTTCATTGTGGGATAATTTAGAAGAATTTAATTTTGAAAAAATAAAAACAGAAGTTACTAATTTAAAAAAAGAGTATTTTAATTTTAAAGATTATCATATATTTATAAATATCTTACAAAAACTAAAGGCAGATAAGAGAAAAAATGTGAATGGCTTATATTTTAGTCTTTATAAATTTCTTTTAAATCAAAAAAAAGAAATTGAAAGAGTAAAACAAATGTATAATTTTGATAAATATTTTGGAAATTATGTATATGTAGCTGGAACAGATGAAGTAGGAAGAGGGCCTTTAGCAGGTCCTATAGTTGCAGCTGCGGTTATACTAAACTTAGATTATATGGAAGATAAAAAGTTAATTCTAGGTGTAAAAGATTCTAAGAAACTCACTCCAAAGGCTAGACGTGAATTGTCACAGACCATAAAAGAAAAAGCTTTAAGCTATAGTATTGCGGTTATAAATAACAGAGAAATAGATAAGAGAGGAATTTCATGGTGTAATAATGAAGTTTTAAGAAAAGCTGTACTGGGTTTGAAGTTACCTGTAGAGTTGGTTTTATCTGATGGATATGCCGTTAAAAATTTACCTATTCGTAATGAATTTATAATAAAAGGTGATTCAAAAAGTGTAAGTATAGCATCAGCTTCCATTATAGCTAAAGTCTATAGAGATGAACTTATGAGAGAATATTCAAAAGTTTATACTGAATATAATTTTGAAAGTAATTCGGGTTATGGAACCAAGGAACATATTGGTGCCATAAGGAAGTACGGCACCTGTAAAATACATAGACTAAGTTTTTTAAAAAACATAGTTTAAAATAAAGCAGATAAAGTTATATTTGAAAAGCATCTTTAATAAGTTTTATAGATGGAACATCATTATAAGTATTAAATATAATTTCTATTACATCAAATCTAAAATTAAATTTAAATAATTTCTTTCTCATTATATATATATTAGCTGCTTTATAGATTTTGAGACGTTTAGAATAATTTACCGATTCGCAGGGATTTCCATATAATTTTCCATAGCGAGACTTGACTTCTATAAAGCAAATATAATCACCATCTTTTCCTATAATGTCTATTTCACCTACTTTACATCGAAAGTTTCTTTCAAGTACGGTATATCCAATTTGATTCAAATAATTTTTAGCAATATCTTCGCCCAGGGAACCTATATCCTTGTTAAAAGAATGCATAAATTTTCCCCTTTCATTTCCAAACTTTTTTATTATTATATCATTTGTAATAAAAATTTGCATTATTCCCCCATTATTTTTATTCAGTGAATTTTTAATGGGGTAGTCTATTATTTATTCTAATTACACTAGAATTTAAAGTATGTATTAAATTAGGTATGTATATATTTATACAAATTAATAAAAAAAATATAGAAAGTACGCTTCCGATGCTAATAATATCAACATTATTAGTTTTTATTCCAATTAGAAATAATACAATTCCCAGTATTAGTCCTAGTATGACAAATATAAAACACATAAAATCACCCTGCTTTTATAAATATTGTATTAAATAACTTTTATTACGTATATTATACAATTATTGTAAAACAAAATAAAGATTTTTTTAGAAATTTTTATAGGCTACAATAAATTTTACTTATAGAAAATCCTTATCCATAAATTTTCTATAGTATAGGGCTTCTTTTATGTGGAATTCTTTTATTCGATCACAGTTATTTAAGTCAGCTATGGTTCTAGATATTTTTAGTATTTTACTATAAGCTCTAGTAGTTAGGTTATATTTAGTATAAATTTTTTTTATTAATTCCATGGATTTTTTATTAAGTTTACAATATTTTCTTATAAGTGAGCTGTTCATATCTGAATTATAGTATATATTTTCTTTTTTAAATCTTTCTTTTTGGATATCTCGGGCATTTTCTACTCTTTTTTTTATATTTATGGAACTTTCTCCTTTGGAATAATTTTCAATATACTTAAAATCAATGGGATTTACATATGTAAATAGATCTATTCTATCTAAAAAGGGTCTGGATAATTTTGATATGTATCTTTTTCTTTCATGTTCAGTACAAGTACAAGGCCTATTGGAAGAAAAATTTCCGCAGGGGCATAGATTAGTGGCCAAAATAGTCATAAAATTACATGGAAAAGTAACGGTACCAGAAGATCTGGTTATAGTTATTTTTTTATCTTCTAAGGGCTGTCTTAAGGCTTCCAGTACATTTTTTTTAAATTCTAATATTTCATCCAAAAATAGTACTCCATTGTGGGCAAGGGATATTTCACCAGGCATTAGATTTTTTCCTCCACCTACTAGAGAAATAGAAGTACTGGTGTGATGAGGACTTCTAAAAGGAGGATTTGTAAGCAGGCCTTCTTTTTGTGGTAAATTCCCACTTATACTATATATCTTAGTAACTTCTAAAGCCTCCTTATAGCTTAGATCAGGTAATATAGAGGGCATTCTTTTAGCCAACATGGTTTTACCTGAACCAGGGGCACCTGAGATAATTATATTGTGATTTCCAGCAGCAGCAATTTCCAGAGCACGTTTACAGCTTTCCTGTCCTAATATGTCTGAGAAGTCAAGTGAAAATTGTTTTCTAGAATATACTTTTTTGTAATTGTAGGGAAGTAAATCTCTGTGTTTTATAAAGTAGACTACTTCCTTTAAATTTTTAAAGGCATAACAGTTACTTCCCTTTATCGAAGAGCATTCTTCTGCATTATTCATAGGAACTATAAAATTTATTATATTATTTTTTATGCCTTCCATTGTTATTGGAAGCACTCCTCTTATCTTATTCAAGTCCCCACATAGTGAAAGCTCTCCCATTATTAAAAATTTTTGTGAATCATGAAAATCTATTTGATTTGTAGCAATTAGTATTCCGAGAGCTATAGGTAAATCAAATAGGGAACCTACTTTTTTTATGTCTGCAGGAGCTAGATTAACTGTTATTTTTTTTACAGGAAATTCAAATCCTGAATTTATAATAGAAGCTCTTACTCTTTCTTTGGATTCCTTTACTGAAGTATCTGCAAGACCTACTATATTAAAAGATGGAAATCCCCTTTTCACGTCTACTTCAACTGATATAATATTTCCATCTATACCTAAAAAAGAAGCTGTATTTATTTTAATAGCCATTTTATGTTATCACCTCTGGCTAATTCTTGACAATAACTTAGCATTTTAATCTCCTAGATGTAAAAAATATTATAATTTTTCATAGGTATTTTTTAGTATCAAAGCATCCTTTTCCAGCATAGGGCTTTCACAGATTATGCATCCTTTTGCTTTGAATTTTTTTAGACTTCTTAAACATTCTACATAATTGAAATCACTTTCAAGAAAGGGTAGATGATTCCTCTCCCCTTTTTCACTATAACGAATGCCAGATATATGTATATGCATATCATTTAAAGCTTCCTGTCCAAGTCTTTCTTCTACATATTGGAGAATCTTTTTAAAATCGTTATAATTTTTTAATGCACCATTATATCTAGCATGAATATGGGCAAAATCTATGCAAAGTTTACAGGAAGGTACTTCTAGACATAGAGAAACTAATTCTTCTAAACTTCCAAATTGGCTGCCTTTACCGGTGGTTTCCAGACGATAATCTACATTTTCATGGGGAAGTTTAAGTAAATTTTCTTTTATGGTATTATAAGTATCTTCTTTAGAATCTTTTAAATAAAATCCAGGGTGAAATACCAAGCTTCTTCCTTGAATTTTAGATAGTGCAGAAGCACCTTTTATAATTCTTTCTAGCGATTTCAGTTGTTTTTCTTCCTCATCTGCATTTAAATTTATGAAATATGACCCGTGAGCTGAGAGATAAAAATTATGCTCTATTTTTTTATTTAATATGGAATCTTTATTTTTATCCGTTACATTTATAGAACGAACAAAAGGCAGTTCCATGGCATCAAGGCCCAAGGAAGCCAGATAATCTATGGCAGAGGAATAATTGAACTTAGTGTTGCCATCTCCAAGAGGAAGTCCTGATATTCCAAATAATAATTTATTCATATTTAATCTCCTCAATCAAGTGATTTTTAGGTTCAGTTGGAGTTTTCTTATGAGAAATGCTTATCTCCAGCTGAACCTTAAAAGAACTTATCCAGGCGTGTAGACCTGCTTATCTCCCACTTTGAAGAAGATGAGAGTATTAGCTAATTGCCGCCTTCGGATAAAATCTATTGTTTACTAGATAATATAACATATATAAACTTCATATGTAAACTTGAGTTAAATGTTTTAAAATATATTGTGAGCCATATTTTATTATTTAGGAATAAAATATTTAAATTGTGAGCATAATTTTTACATGATTATACATAGAGGATGTGAATAATATATGAATATATATGATCTGTGGTTTGCCTCTGTAAAAATATCTAATAAAATGAAAATTGATATTGTAAAGAGATTTTCTAATATGCAGGAAATATATGAAGAAAATATTTGTAATGATAGTTATATATATTCTGTTAAAAAATATGACAAAATATATATGGAGCTAAAAAATGCGTGGAATAGAGAGAAATTACGAGCTCTAATGGAATATTGTTTTAAAGAAGGCATTAAAACTATAAATTTTTATGAAGAAGACTACCCTGAAAGGTTAAAAAATTATAATGATTCTCCACCAGTTTTATTTTATAAGGGAAATATTAAAAATTTAAATAGTAATTTAAATGTTGCACTGGTAGGTGCTAGAGATTGTAGTTTTTATGGAGAAAATATAGCTTCATTAATAAGCAAAGAAGTTTCTATAAATAATATCAATGTAATAAGTGGCATGGCAAGAGGAATTGACAGTTATGCTCATAGAGCTTCCATAGAAAATAGAGGATATACCTGTGGGGTGCTTGGCTCGGGAATAGATGTAATATACCCTGTAAAAAATAAGAAATTATATGAAGATATTTTACAAGAGGGATGTATATTATCTCAATTTATTCCAAGAACAAAACCCTATGCTTATAATTTCCCATTAAGAAATAGAATTATAAGTGGACTTAGTGATGTTGTAATTATTGTGGAGGCAGGAGAGAAAAGTGGAGCTTTAATAACGGCTAGTTGTGCATTGGAGCAAGGTAAGGATGTTATGGCAGTACCAGGGTCTATATTTTCCTCTAAAAGTAAGGGAACAAATAAACTCATAAGAGATGGGGCTCATGTATTTACATGTTTACAGGATTTATTTCAATTATTATCCCTGCAATATGTGAATAAAGATTGTATAAAAGAGGATATATTAAATGATAAAGAGGAAAAAATACTTAAAATTATAGGACAAATTCCTAAACATATAGATGAAATATGTAGAATTACTAATGTTGACATAAAACAATTATATGAGTTATTATTTGAATTGCAGTTAAAAAATAAAATAATATGTCTTTCTGGTAATTACTATGTAAAAATTGAAAGTAGCAAAAGTATTATGGATTAAGGTATATTTATTTAAATGAAGAATAATATTTAGTTAATTAAAGAGACTATAAAATGATTCAGAGGTTTAGGTGGAGTCTGATTGTAAGGAATATTTTTTTCATATAAACCTTAGAATCACCTATCCAGTGGCATAGCAGTGCTCATCCCACATTTTGAAGAAGCTGGGGTGTTAACTAACTTGCCGTCTTTGGATAAATATTAATGGGTAAAATAAGGGGGTGCAGTACTCTGGATTAGATTTTTACAATAACCAGAGCATAAAATGGGACAAAAATTAGTTATAGTTGAATCACCGGCAAAAGCTAAGACAATAAGAAAGTATTTAGGTAAAAATTATGTAGTAGAAGCTTCAATGGGCCATGTTAGAGATCTTCCCAAAAGTCAATTTGGGGTTGATATAGATAATGGGTATAACCCTAAATATATAACTATAAGAGGAAAAGGGGAAATTTTAGATAAACTTAGAAAACAAGCCAAAAAAAGTGAAAAAATATATTTAGCTACAGACCCTGATAGAGAGGGAGAGGCTATTTCATGGCACTTATCTCATGTTCTGAAGTTGGATGAAAATGAAAAGTGTAGAATAGAATTTCATGAAATTACTAAAAATGCTGTAAAAAATTCTATAAAATCTGCCAGAGCAATAAATATAAATCTAGTCAATGCACAGCAGGCAAGAAGAATACTGGATAGGCTAGTGGGATATAAAATAAGTCCAATACTCTGGAGAAAAGTTAAATGGGGATTAAGTGCAGGTAGAGTACAATCTGTGGCACTTAACATGATATGTGAGAGAGAAAAGAAAATACTAAGTTTTGTACCTGAAGAATATTGGACTATAGAATGTATGCTTCATAAGAAAAATGAAACCAAATGTTTTAATGTAAGACTCACCACTTTAAATAAAAAAAAGATTGAAATTTCTAATAAAGATGAAGTGGATAAGATTATTAAGGAACTGGAAAGTGGGGATTTTATTGTAAAATCCATTAAAAATACTTGTAAAAATAAAAATCCTCTCCCTCCATTTATTACAAGTACTCTTCAGCAGGATGCATATAAAAAATTAAATTTTTCAACTAAAAGAACTATGTCCATAGCCCAACAGCTCTATGAAGGAGTGGATATAAAAGGCCATGGTACTGTAGGACTTATAACTTATATGAGAACTGATTCTGTAAGAATTTCTAAAGAAGCTCAACAAGTCTGTAGAGATTTTATAGTGAATCAATTTGGAAAAGAATATGTTGAATCCAAGCCTAGGGATTTTAAAAGTAAGAAAAATATACAAGATGCCCATGAAGCCATAAGACCTACTAATGTAGAGATAACACCAGATAAAGCTAAATCGGACTTAAAACCAGAGCAGTATAAGGTATACAAATTGATATGGGATAGATTTGTGGCCAGCCAAATGGCTTCTGCAAAAATTGATGTTACATCTATAGATATAGTTAATAATAATTATGGATTAAAAGTTGGAGGTTCTAAGATAAAATTTTGTGGTTTTATGAAAGTATATCGGTATATAACAGAGGAAGAAAAATTAGATATAGTCCTACCCAAACTAGAGGAAGGAGAACTTCTCTTAAAAAAATCCATAGATGGAAAACAACATTTTACACAGCCACCAGCTAGATTTTCAGAAGCATCCTTGGTAAAAACTCTTGAAGAAAATGGTATAGGGAGGCCTAGTACCTATGCTCCTATTTTATCTACTCTTTTAGATAGAAAATATATACAAAGGGAAAAGAAAACTTTAATTCCAACAGAACTAGGGAATATAGTAAATAATATAGTTAGTGAATACTTTAAACAGGTAGTAGATGTGGAATTTACTGCTGAAATAGAATCTAAGCTAGATAGCATTGAGGAGGGAAAGGATAACTGGACTGAAGTAGTAGGAAAATTTTATGAACCTTTGAAAAAAGCTATTGAAATAGCAGAAAAAGAAGTTGCCAGAATTACCATAGAAGATAAGGTTACGGATATAAAGTGTGATAAGTGTGGAAGAAATATGGTAATAAAACATGGAAGATTTGGAGATTTCTTAGCATGTCCAGGTTACCCGGAATGTAAAAATACAAAACCTATAGTAGAAGAACTGGATGTTAAGTGTCCTAAATGCGGAGGAAAAATTTTAGTAAAAAAGAGCAGAAAAGGTAGAAAATTTTATGGATGTAGTTCTTATCCAGACTGCGATTTTGTAAGCTGGCTGGAACCTACAAATGAGCAATGTCCTCTATGTCACAGTTATATGGTTAAAAAGTATAGTAAATCAAAAGGAAATTACTTAGAATGTTCTAATTCAGAATGCAAACATAAAGAATACAAGGAGTTAGAAGATAATAAATAATATATTTTATTTTTAAATTTTTCTCAATAATATATAAATAAGAATCATGTAAAAGCCTTGGCATATGTTTAAATAGTTTCTAGGATTTTTAAATTTCTAATCGGTATATGTCAATAATCATAGTTGAATTATGATAATTATTATGTTATCATAATTAATGGATAAAACATAATTCTAAATATTTTAAAAAGTCAAAATTATTAGCACTATGGATTAAAAATTTCTTTTTATCAGCATTGGCAAAGGATACCATTTTTTAAATATTTTTAAGTAGGGTTTTATTGATTAAGTGTTTAATGTGTATTAAATAAATTCTAGTGGCAATAAGGAGGATATAAATGTCAACATTATTAGATAAAACAAGAAAACTCAATAAGATATTACAAAAGTCAGGAGTAGAACCGGTAGTTTTTGATGATATATGTAAAATATTGAGTGAAGTTTTAGGCTGTAATGTCTATATTATAAGCAGAAAAGGAAAAGTGTTGGGATATAATTTTCCAGATGGTTTTGAATGTAGTACAGTAAAAGATAACATAATAGGTGAAATGAGATTTCCAGAACAGTACAATAATAAATTGTTGAATTCTCATGAAACTCTTGCAAACTTATCAAATCATGGAATTTGTGTTTTTGAAGATGGAACTCCTTGTGATTTGGATGATAAAATTACAACTATAGTTCCTATAATAGGAAATAGAGAAAGATTAGGTACTTTATTATTGGCAAGTTTTGGAGAAAAGTTTACAGATGAAGATCTAGTATTGGGAGAATATAGTGCAACTATAGTAGGTCTTGAAATATTAAAGTCTAAAAATGATGAAATTGAAGAAGAAGCTAGAAAAAAAGCTGTAGTTCAATTGGCAATTGGAACTTTATCTTATTCTGAATTAGAAGCTGTGGAACATATATTTAATGAATTAGATGGAAAAGAAGGATTGCTTGTGGCATCCAAAATAGCCGATAAGGTTGGAATAACAAGATCCGTAATAGTTAATGCACTTAGAAAATTTGAAAGTGCAGGAGTAATAGAATCCAGATCCCTTGGAATGAAGGGAACTCATATTAAAATATTAAATGATAAATTGATGGATGAATTAAAAAAGATAAAATAATTTTATTGTGGTTAAATATTGTAATTTTTATTGAATAGATGTATGCCATATGGTATACTACATAAGGTATTAAAATACACACATTATCTAATTTATAAGTAGGTGCCGTATTAGGTTGATTTATAAATATGAAGATAATGGAGGAAAAACCTAGGAGGGAAATATAATGTCAATTATTTCAATGAAACAATTATTAGAATCAGGTGTTCATTTTGGTCATCAAACTAGAAGATGGAACCCTAAAATGGCTTCATACATTTTTACTGAAAGAAATGGGATCTATATAATAGACTTACAAAAGACAGTAAAAAAAATTGAAGAAGCTTATGAATTTGTAAAGAAAATTGCATCTGAAGGGAAAGACATATTATTTATAGGTACTAAGAAGCAGGCACAGGAAGCAATTAGAGAAGAGGCAAAGAGAAGCAATATGCATTATGTAAACAATAGATGGCTTGGAGGTATGCTTACTAATTTTCTAACCATAAAGAATAGAATTAGAAAATTGGAAGAATTAGAAAAAATGGAAGATAATGGAACATTCGAGATTCTTTCAAAAAAAGAAGTTATAAAATTAAGAAATGAAAAACAAAAATTAGAGAGAAATTTAGGTGGAATCAAAGCTATGAATGCAGAAAATGTAGGTGCACTGTTCGTAGTTGATCCGAGAAAAGAAAAAAATGCTATTTCAGAAGCTAAAATTTTGGGTATACCAGTAGTTGCTATAGTAGATACAAATTGTGATCCAGATGAAGTGGATTATGTTATACCTGGCAATGATGATGCAATAAGGGCAGTAAAATTAATTACATCTAAAGTAGCAGATGCAGTAATTGAAGGAAGACAAGGAGAACAATTAGCTGAGGAATAGTTAACTTATAGAAGCATTTATATATTAGGGTCAAATACAAGTTAGGAGAGGAGTTGAAAAACCGTTATTGGTAATTTTTATAATTACTAGGTAGGGTGTTATGCATCCGAATTTAAGCCCTGGGAGTACAGGACCAATAGAAAGCACAGCTTTAAAATACTATGAACAGGGAAGTAAATGTAAGATTTTTAACTTTTAAAAGTCTTACATTACATAACGGATATATTTATGATAACTGCACAGATGGTAAAGGAACTTAGAGAGAGAACTGGAGCAGGGATGATGGACTGTAAGAAAGCTTTAAATGAAGCAGGGGGAGATTCAGAAAAGGCTATTGAGATATTAAGAGAAAAAGGATTGGCAGCTGCAGCTAAAAAATCTGGCAGAATAGCTTCTGAAGGATTAGTTAAAACATATGTTTCAGAAGATGGAAAAGTTGCTTCTATAGTAGAGGTAAACTGTGAAACGGATTTTGTAGCGGTAAATGCGGATTTTGTAAATTTTGTGGATGATTTAGCAAGACAGATTTCTTTGTCTAAATCCACTACAGTAGAAGAATTAAATGAGGAGAAGTATATATCAGATGATAGTAAAACTGTAAAAGAAACATTAGTAAATTTAATTTCAAAGCTTGGAGAAAATATGGCAGTAAGAAGATTTGAAAGACTGGCTGTTTCAAAGGGTTTAATTGAAAGTTATATACATGGTGGCGGAAGAATAGGAGTTCTTGTTAAACTTGAATGTGAAAGGGAAAATGAAATTCTAAAAGAAGTTGCAAAAGATGTAGCTATGCAGGTTGCTGCGACTAATCCACTGTTTTTAAGTAAGGATACAGTGGATAGTGCTACTTTAGATAAAGAAAAAGAGATATTTAAAGTTCAGGCATTAAATGAAGGTAAACCTGAAAAAATTGCTGAAAAAATAATTATGGGAAGAGTTCAAAAATACTATAAAGAGAATTGTTTAATTGAGCAATTATGGGTAAAAGACTCTGATTTAACTATTGATAAATACTTAAAAAGTAAGTCAAAAGAGGTGGGAGCACCTATAAAAATATCTAATTTTATAAGATTTGAAAAAGGTGAAGGTATAGAGAAAAAAGAAGAAGACTTTGCTGAAGAGGTTAGAAAGCAGATAGAGGGTAAATAGTAACTTAAAAGAGGACACTGCGTGTTCTCTTTTTTGGGGTGTCAAAAAATATTTTTTATTGTAGTTTCACTTTACTATAGTTTGGAGGTATAATATAATGTGTAATCCTATATACAAGAGAGTAATGCTGAAACTTTCAGGAGAAGCTCTTTCAGGGGATATTGGATATGGAATAGATTTCGACATAACAAAAAGTATAGCCGTTGAAATAAAAAAGTTGATATCAATGAGAGTGTCAGTAGGAATTGTGGTTGGCGGAGGAAATATATGGAGAGGAAGAAGTGGCAAGGGGATGGATAGGACAACAGCAGATTATATGGGAATGCTTGCTACATGCATAAATGCTTTGGCACTTCAGGATTCACTTGAAAATCTAGGCATAAATACAAGAGTACAGACAGCTATTGAAATGAAAGAAGTGGCAGAACCTTTTATAAGAAGAAGAGCCATGAGACATTTGGAAAAGAATAGAGTAGTAATATTTGCAGCAGGCACAGGAAACCCTTATTTTTCTACAGATACTACTGCATCCCTTAGAGCAGCAGAAATAGAAGCAGAAATTATATTACTTGCCAAAAAAGTAGACGGTGTTTACGATAAAGATCCTCACAAATATAGTGATGCTAAAAAATTTGACAAGTTAACTTATATTGAAGTACTTGAAAAGGGACTTCAGGTTATGGATTCTACAGCTACATCGCTTTGTATGGATAATGACATACCTATTTTAGTGTTTGGACTTGATAAACCGGAGAATATAAGTAAAATTGTTCTTGGAGAAAAAATTGGTACACTTGTTTGTAAAGAATAGAAATAAGGAGGTATTTTTTATGATTAAGGATATTTTAAGTAAGGCAGATGAAAGAATGAATAAGACTGTGGATATTTTAATAAAAGAACTAGCTTCTATGAAAGCGGGCAGAGCTAATCCTGCCATATTGGATAAGATAGAAGTGGAGTATTATGGTACAATGACTCCTATAAGTCAATTGGCAGGTATATCTATTCCAGAGGCTAGAATACTAGCTATACAACCATGGGATAAAAGTGCATTGAAATCCATAGAAAAAGCAATATTGAAATCTGACTTGGGCATAAATCCATCAAATGATGGAGAGATAATAAGACTTATAATACCTGAACTTACAGAGGAAACAAGAAAAAATATAGTTAAGAACATAAAAAAAACCGGTGAAGATTCAAAAGTTGCTATAAGAGGAATAAGGAGAGAATGTAATGACAAATTTAAAGCTTTAAAAAAGAAAAGTGATATTTCTGAGGATGAAATTAAAAAGGGTGAGGAACAAATACAGAAAAAAACTGACAGTTTTATAAAGAATATAGATGAAATACTTGAAAAGAAAGAAAAGGAAATTATGTCATTATAATTAAATTTTAAAACCTGCCAATTTGCAGGTTTTTATTAAATATAAATTTTAATGAATGGAGATATATTCATGTTAAAGTTTTTTAATTCTCGTAAGAATAAAAAAAATGAAGATGAAAAGATATATATTGATTTAAATAATATTCCACAACATATAGCCATTATAATGGATGGAAATGGAAGATGGGCCAAAAAAAGAAATTTTCCAAGAATTATGGGACATAGAGCAGGAGTGGAGGCCATAAGGGCAATTGTAAAAGAATGTAGTAATCTGAAAGTAAGGTATTTAACTCTATATGCTTTTTCTACAGAAAATTGGAAAAGACCTAAAGAAGAAGTGAATTCTCTCATGGATCTTCTTGTAGAATATTTGAGGAAAGAATTCAAAGAATTACATGATAATAATGTTATAATAAATTACATAGGCAATATACATAAATTACCTCCTTTGTGTGAAAAAGAATTGATTACATCTAATAAAAACACAAAAAATAATACTGGATTAACTTTAAATTTAGCATTAAACTATGGTGGGAGAGATGAAATAGTTAGGGCGTTTAAACTTATGTATGAGGATATAGAACTGGGGAAAATTAGTAAAGATAATATAACTGAAGATACTGTATCTAGGTATTTGTATACAAAAAATATGCCTGATCCTGATCTAATAATAAGACCAAGCGGAGAACAGCGTTTAAGTAATTTTCTTTTATGGCAGTGTGCATATTCTGAGTTTTGGTATTCTGATATAAATTGGCCGGACTTTAAAGTTTGGCACCTTCATAAAGCTATTTTTGATTATCAAAATAGGGATAGGAGATTTGGAACTGTATAGTATATAGATATATTTATAGTTTTTCATCTATTAATATTTTTACATACTTTATTATGGAGGTGAAGTAGTGAATAGTAGATATTTAGGAGCTTTTACATTAATACCTTTTATTCTTATATTATTTTTAGGAGGCGTTTATTTAAAATATGGTATTATGATAATTTCTCTTATAGGAATGTATGAATTTTATAAAGTAATAAAAACTAAACATTTAAATCCAATAAATATAATAGGATATCTATTATGTATAATTTATTATATAAGTTTAAGATCAGAAGTAAATTATAAATTTTTATTTTTTACTATTATAATATCGATTTTTATGCTTTTGTGTATTCTGGTTATGGATATAGAATATAATTTTTTAGATATAGTCAGCACTTTATTTGGATTTTTATATATAGCCTTATTCTTTAGTACAATAGTTCTGGTAAATAAAGGATTATATGGAAATTATCTAGTGTGGCTCATAGTTATATCTGCGTGGTGCTGCGATACTGCAGCCTATTATACAGGTAAGTTTTTTGGGAAAAAAAAGCTTTGTCCTAGGGTAAGTCCTAAAAAAACTGTGGAAGGTGCTATTGGAGGAGTGATTGGAAGTACCATAGCTTGTAGTTTATTCGGCTGTTTTGCCATTATTATGGGGGTACCTATGCCTTTATACCACTACATAATATTAGGTGTATTGTGTGGCGTATTTTGCCAATTTGGAGATTTAGCTGCTTCTTCAATAAAAAGATATGCAAAAGTAAAAGATTATGGTAATCTAATACCAGGACATGGAGGTATTTTGGATAGATTTGACAGCATACTTTTTTCTGGAGTTGTAGTGTATTATTATTTAATGTTTGTTGCAGTTATTTATGTATATTAAAATTTACTATTTAGGGAGATATTCGGTATATATCGAATATCTCCATTTTTGTTTTTAGACTATATTCAAAAGTTACCACTCTGCTAATATCCCAGTCTTATTTTAAAAGTATAATAAAATATTGTAAATTATATGTAAATAATAAGGTTATTTATTTTATAACATAAATATGGTATAGTTAATCATATTAAAATTATGTTTAATTTGCAGTTGTATTAGAATAAGGAGTTGTTACAATGAAAAAAATTTCCATACTTGGTGTTACCGGTTCTATAGGCACTCAGACCTTAGACATATTGAGAAAGGATAGGGAAAACTTTAAGCTTGTGGCAGTATCTTCACATGACAGTGTAAATAAACTTTTAGATATAGTGAATGAATTTAATCCTTCCTATGTAGTATTAACTGAAAAAAATGCTTATTTAAAATTTAAGGATTATTGTAGTAATAAAAATGTAAATGCCAAAATATTATTTGGAATAGATGGTTTAAATACCATAGCTACTTTGCCGGATATTGACATGGTAGTTACTTCTGTAGTGGGAATGGTAGGACTGGTTCCTACCATAAAGGCCATAGAATCAGGTAAAGATATAGCATTAGCTAATAAGGAAACACTGGTAGTAGGAGGAGAACTGGTTATAAAATTAGCAAAAAAAAATAAAATAAAAATATTTCCTGTGGATTCTGAGCATAGTGCTATTTTTCAATGTATTAAAGGAAATGATTTTCAGGATATAGAGAGACTGTATCTTACTGCTTCCGGGGGACCCTTTAGAGGAAAGACTAAAGAACAGCTTTTAGATGTTACTGTAAAAGAAGCATTAAATCATCCTAGTTGGAAAATGGGCAAAAAGCTTACCATAGATTCTGCTACTCTTATGAATAAAGGATTGGAAGTTATAGAGGCTCATTTTCTTTTTGATATGCCTTATGAAAAAATAAAAGTAGTAGTTCATCCTGAAAGTATAGTTCACTCTATGGTAGAATATAAAGATGGGAGTGTTATGGCACAACTTGCCAGTACGGATATGAGACTTCCAATACAATATGCATTGAATTATGCTGAAAGAAAGAAAGCTTTAGTAAATAGGTTGGATTTTTACAATATGAAAAAATTAAGTTTTGAAAAACCTGACACAAATACTTTTAAACCTCTTAAATTAGCCTATGAGGCAGGAAAAATTGGAGGTACAATGCCGGCTATATTAAATTGTGCCAATGAAGCAGCAGTAGAATTATTCCTTTTTAACAAAATAAAATTTTTAGATATAAGTTATATATTAGAAGAGTGTATGAATAAATTCACATATTTGAATAAATACACTCTAGAAGATTTGCTCAATATAGAAATAAAAGTGAAGGAATATGTAAAAGATAGATTTAATAAATAAGAAATATGATTAGGAGGAATACCATTTGTATATAATAGCAGCTATAATAGCTTTTGGTGTATTAATTATAATTCATGAATTAGGACATTTTATATTAGCAAAATTAAATGGAGTAAAAGTAGAGGAATTTTCTATAGGCATGGGACCTAAGCTCTTTGGAATAAAAGGAAAAGAAACTGAGTATCTCATAAAACTTCTCCCTATTGGAGGTTATGTTAAGATGCTTGGGGATGAAGGAAAAAGTGAAGATCCAAAGGCATTTAATAATAAGAGTTCTGCTAGAAAACTTAGTATTGTAGCAGCAGGACCTATAATGAATTTTATACTGGGCATAATATTATTTTCTATTATAGCTTCTGCCAGAGGATACCTATCCCCTGTAGTAAGTAAAACCCTTCCAGGTGAACCTGCAGCTATAGCAGGAATTAAGTCTGGAGATAAAATAACTAAAGCCAATAATTCAAAAATATCAACCTGGGAAGATTTTGTAACAGAAATATATACTGCCGGTGGAAATTCAATTAATATAAGTTATGAGCGTGAAGGGGTGACAAATCGGGTAAATGTAATTCCGGTAAAGGATGAAAAAGAAAATAGGTATATTGTAGGAATCGAAGGTACTCAGGTAACTAATCCTACTCTAACCCAATCTATATCCTATGGATTTATAGAAACTAAATCATTAATAAAACAGACATTTAGCTTTTTTAAGACGCTATTTAGAGGGAAGGCATCTATGAATGATGTAGGTGGACCTTTGACCATAATAAAAATTTCTGGTGCAGCGGCCAAAGCAGGCATATTGAGTTTACTGGCCTTTTCAGCCTATATAAGCATACAGCTTGCTATATTTAATATAATACCCTTTCCCGCTTTAGATGGGGGTTATATACTGTTATTTTTATTTGAAATAATAACAGGTAGGAAAGTAGATGATAACAAGGTAGGAATAATAAACTATGTAGGTTTTGCTATCCTTATGGGTTTAATGGTGTTAGTAACTGTAAAAGATATATTTTATCCTATAAAATTTTAGTTTTTATCCCAAGGCTGTTATGCTGATAATATAATTATCTACTATTTTGAAGAAGGTGAAAAGGTGAAAAGGTCAAACACTACGAAAATAAAAGTAGGAAAGGTGGTTATAGGAGGCAATGCTCCTATAGCTGTGCAGTCTATGACTAACACAGATACAAAGGATACAAAGGCTACTATAGAACAAATACATAAACTAGAGAAGGCGGGATGTGACATAGTAAGGTGTGCAGTGCCAGATGTAGATGCTTGTGATGCTTTAAAGACCATCTTAAAAGAAGTGTCTATACCACTAGTGGCAGATATACACTTTGATTATAAATTAGCTCTTAAATCCATAGAAAATGGGGCTTCAGCCCTTAGAATAAATCCAGGAAATATTGGGAACATAGATAGAGTAAAGATGGTGGTAAAATCAGCAGGAGAGAGGAATATTCCAATTAGAATAGGAGTCAATTCAGGTTCTTTGAAAAAAGATATTTTAAATAAGTATGGCAGGGTGTGTGCTGAAGCACTAGTAGAAAGTGCTTTAGAGCATGTTAGGATATTAGAGGATATAGGATTTTATAACATAGTTATATCTATAAAATCTTCAAATGTAAATGATATGGTAGAAAGTTATAGACAAATATCTAAAATAGTAAATTACCCACTTCATCTTGGAGTAACAGAAGCAGGAACTATATGGAGGGGTACTATAAAGTCCAGTGTAGGTATAGGTACTCTTTTAATGGAGGGAATAGGAGATACTATAAGAGTTTCTCTTACGGGAAATCCTGTAGAAGAAGTTAGAGTAGGCAGAGAAATATTAAAAGCATGCGGACATTTAAAAGAAGGAATAGAATTTATATCCTGTCCTACCTGCGGCAGAACAAAGATTGATTTGATTAAGATAGCTGAGGAAGTAGAAAAGAAACTTTCTAATATAGATAAAAATATAAAAGTAGCTGTTATGGGCTGTGTAGTAAATGGACCGGGAGAGGCAAAAGAAGCGGATATTGGTATAGCTGGAGGTATGGGGGAGGGTCTTATATTTAAAAAAGGAAAAATATTAAGAAAGGTGAAGGAAGAGGATTTAGTAGAGGCACTTATGGAGGAAGTGAAAAATATTTAATTTTTTAAATAATATATTATTTAAAAAATTTACTCTCATATACTATCTTTTAAAGTTATCCGAAGGCGGCAATTAGCTAACACCCCCATCTTCTTCAAAGTGGAGGATAAGCACAGATAACGCCCCTGGATAAGTTCTTCTAAGGCTCAGATGGAGAAAGGTATTCCTTATAAGCAAACTCCACCTGAACCTAAGAATCACTTGATAGGTTAAGGAGGTAAAAAATGGGTGTGGATATTGTAAAGATGCTGCAAGAGGATCTGGATTTAGACAGTAATACTATGACAGAAAATATAAAACTTTTAAAAATTCAGTATCTTAAAAAGAGTAATAAATTAAAAGTGATATTGAAATCGACAGAAAGTTTAGATTCCCGTATACAAAGTAAAATACGGGATATAATTAATAAAAAATTACAAGGCTTCTGCAGTATTGAACTTATATGTTATAAGGATATATCTAGTGTGTGTTTAAAAGATATAAGTGAAATTTACTGGATTGAACTTACAGATATAATGGCTTCATATATTCCTGTTTGTAGAGAGTTTTTAGAAAAATGTTCTAGAAAAGTAGAGGGTGACATACTTAAAATTTCTACTGGAAATGAGTTTATATGTAATTTGCTTAAGAATAAAAATATAGAAAAACTTATGTGTAGAACTATAAGAGATCTGTTTGGAGTTAAATGTTCTGTAGCTGTAAGTTATGACAAGGCATTGAATATTAAAGATTATTTGGAAGAAAGTGAAAGAGAAGAAAAAAAATATATAGAAAATATTTTTAAATGTAAAGATGAAAAATTTAAAGAAACCAATAATATGTCTTCTGCAGCAAAAGAAAGTAAAGAACATAAAACATTAAATGGAAAAGAAAATTGTTCTGAAAGAGGACCTGTGATAATAGGAAAAACTATAAACGGGACTCCTACGGAGATTGTAAGTATAACTGATATATCTAAGACAGTTATAATAGAAGGGGAGATATTTAAAAAAGAAATTATAGAAACCAAGACGGGAAGAAAAATAGTTACTTTTTATATAACTGACTATACAAGTTCTATTACAGTGAAATTTTTTCCAAAGCCTAAAGATGTAGATAGAATAATAGAGGAAATAAAAGAAGGGCTTTATTGTGTGGTAAAAGGGGAAGCTGTAAATGATATTTATGCAAGAGAATTAGTTATAATGGCTAAGGATATAGTAAAAATTCACAAGAAAGAAAAAATGGATACTTCAGAAGAAAAAAGAGTGGAACTTCATTTGCATACTCAAATGAGTGCTATGGATGCAGTTAGTTCTGCATCGAATCTCATTAAAAGAGCGGCTTTATGGGGACATAGGGCTATTGCAATAACAGATCACGGTGTAGTTCAGGCATTTCCAGAAGCTATGGATGCAGCTAAAAAAAACAACATTAAGGTTATATATGGTATAGAGGCATATATGGTAGATGATGGAGTTCCTATTGCTGTAAATGGAGACCAAAAAACATTGGATGATGTCTTTGTAATTTTTGATATTGAAACTACAGGTTTTTCTATGACAAATAATAATATAATAGAAATAGGTGCCGTCAAGATAAGAGAAGGAAAAGTAATAGGTAAGTTCAGCGAATTTGTAAATCCAGAAAGGCCAATACCCTTATCTATTATAGAACTTACAGGTATCACAGATGAAATGGTAGAGAATTGTGAAAATATAAAATCCATTCTGCCTAGATTTATGGAATTTATAGAGGATTCTGTGGTAGTGGCTCATAATGCTAATTTTGATGTGGGATTTATAAAAAAGAACTGTAGTGACTTGAATCTAAAATTTAAAAATCCAGTTATGGATACCATACCTCTTTGTAAATTTTTATTTCCAGAGCTTAAAAAATTTAAATTGAATATAGTTGCAAAACATTTAAATATATCCCTAGAAAATCATCATAGGGCTGTAGATGATGCTGGAGCTACCTGCGAGATACTTTTAAAATGTTTTAAAATACTTAAAGAAAAAAATATTTTGAATCTTGGAGATTTAAATAAAGAATTTTTAAGTAATATAGATGTTAAAAAACAACCTATGTACCACCTCATAATATTGGTTAGAAATCAGATGGGGCTAAAAAATTTATATAAAATGGTATCTCAGTCTAATTTGAATTATTTTTTTAAAAAACCTAGGATGCCTAAAAGCATTATAACCAAGCATAGAGAAGGACTTATAATAGGGGGAGCTTGTGAAGCAGGGCAGGTGTATAGAGAGGTGTTAGGAGGTAAAAGTGATAATGAATTAAAAGATATACTAGACTTTTATGACTATTTAGAAATACAACCTGTAGAAAATAATTTGTTTATGGTGAGGAATGGTCTGGTAAAAGATATAGAACAGCTAAGAGATATAAATAGAAGAATATGTGAGCTTGGAAGCGTTAATAATATCCCTATAGTGGCTACAGGAGATGTACACTTTATGGATCCCAAAGATGAAATATTTAGACGTATAATAATGGCAGGCCAGGGATATTCAGATGCAGATAACCAGCCTCCTCTATACTTTAGAACTACCCAGGAGATGCTTTCTGAATTTCAATATTTAGGTAAAAAAAAGGCCAGAGAAGTGGTGGTTGAAAATACTAATAAGATTGCAGATATGATAGAAGAAGTAAAACCTATACCTGATGAAACTTTTACCCCCAAAATAGAAGGGGCAGAAGAAGAAATTAAAAATATGACTCTTAAAAAAGTGCATTCTGTATATGGGAATAATCTGCCGGAAATTGTACAAGAAAGATTGGATAAAGAGTTGAATTCTATAATAAACAATGGATATGCTGTGCTTTATCTTATTGCACAAAAATTAGTGGAAAAATCTTATAAGGATGGATATTTGGTAGGTTCCAGAGGTTCTGTAGGATCTTCTTTTGTGGCAACTATGTCTAATATTACAGAAGTTAATGGGTTGCCTCCTCATTATGTATGTCCGAATTGTAAATATAGTGAGTTTTTTACAGATGGTTCTATAGGATCTGGAGCGGATTTACCAGATAAAAGTTGTCCTAAGTGCGGTGAAAAACTTATAAAGGATGGTCACGATATACCTTTTGAAACTTTTTTGGGATTTGCAGGGGATAAAGAGCCAGATATAGATTTGAACTTTTCAGGTGAATATCAACCTGTAGTACACAAGTATACAGAAGTTTTATTTGGAAAAGATCATGTATTTAGGGCAGGTACTATAGGTACTATAGCAGAAAAAACCGCTTATGGATATGTTAAAAAATACATAACAGAGAAAAATATGGTGCTGCCTCAGGCTGAAATAGAAAGACTCACAAAGGGATGTACTGGAATAAAGAGAACTACAGGACAGCATCCTGGAGGAGTTATGGTAGTTCCAGACGACAATGATATACATAATTTTACACCGGTACAGCATCCAGCAGATGATAACGGTACGGAAATAATAACTACACATTTTGATTATCACTCTATAAGCGGAAGGTTGTTAAAACTTGATATACTTGGACATGATGATCCCACTGTACTTAGAATGCTTCAGGATTTAACAGGAGTTGACCCTAAAACTATACCCCTTGGAGATCCAAAAGTTATGAGTTTATTTACTTCTCCAGAGGCTCTTGGAGTTACTGAAAAGGAAATTGGCTGTCCTGTGGGAACTTATGGGCTTCCTGAATTTGGAACAAAGTTTGTAAGACAGATGCTGATGGATACCCATCCAAAAACTTTTGCAGATTTAGTGAGAATTTCAGGGCTATCCCATGGTACGGATGTTTGGCTTAACAATGCCCAGTATTATATAAAGGAAGGTTACACTACCTTGCAAGATTGTATAGCTTGCAGAGATGATATAATGATATATTTAATTCACAAAGAACTTCCACCTAAAGTAGCTTTTACAATAATGGAAATGGTAAGAAAAGGAAAAGGGCTCAAAGAGGAACATGAAGCTATAATGAGAGAACATAATGTACCTAATTGGTATATTGAATCCTGTAAAAAAATAAAATACATGTTTCCAAAAGGTCATGCGGTGGCCTATGTAATGATGGCAGTTAGAATAGCATATTTTAAAGTATACTATCCAAAGGCATATTATGCTGCCTATTTTACTGTAAGAGCAAATGAGTTTGATGCAGATATAGTAATTCAAGGAGAAGGGGCTATAAAGAAAAAAATGGATGAACTCTATGCCCAAGGTAATAATTTAACACAAAAGGATAAAGGCCTTCTTACTATATTAGAATTATGTTATGAGATGAATAAAAGAGGAATAAAATTTTTAAAGGTAGATCTATATAAGTCTCATGCAACAAAATTTTTAATAGAAGAAAGTGGCATAAGAGTTCCAATAAATTCTCTGGCAGGGTTAGGGGAAAATGCAGCTAAGAATATAGTAAAAGCTAGAGAAGAGGGAGAATTTATATCTAAAGAAGATTTAAGAATAAGGGCCAAAATTTCTAAGACAGTAATAGATACTTTAAATAACCACGGGTGTTTGGGTAATCTTCCAGAGACCAATCAATTATCTTTGTTTATGTAGAATTGGTATATCCGATAAGCATCTTAATATATTTTAGAGTTTTCTAAATTTCAATTGGTAGATACGTGAAGAATCAGTAATTTAAAGTTCTGTATAATTTTTCTTGAAATACAATGTAGGGTGTGTTAAAATAAAAGTGGTAAATCTACAGCAATTTGTTTAAGTATGTAGGAGTGGGTTTGAACCCGCTCTTTCTATTTGTTAAAAACGCAGCGAAAGTTGCGTTTTTAAGTTATTAATAATTGATAACATTTTTTAAAAGAGTATGTAACATTAATAGGTAAGGAGGGTACAAAATGGATAATATATTAATAAAAAAAATAGTAAAATTTATAAAACCCATAGTTGATAATTTAAATTTTGAATTGTATCATTTAGAATTTAAAAGAGAAGGAAACAATAATTATTTAAGAATATATATAGATAAAGAAGAAGGAAATATATCACTGGAAGATTGTGAAAATGTAAGTAGGGCAGTTAGTGATATGTTAGATAGAGAAGATCCTATAAAAGACCCTTATTATTTGGAGGTTTCATCACCAGGTATAGAGAGAACACTTTATAACAATGAACATTTCAAAAAATATATAGGATGTAATGTGGTAGTTAATATACAGGGACTTTTAAAGGGAAAGAAAAAGTACCAAGGAGAACTTTTATCTTTTGATGAAGATGCATTAAGAGTTAGTTGTGAAGGAGAAGAGATTGTTATTCCAAGAAGTAAAATTTCAGCTGTAAATTTAAAAGGTGATTTTTAGGGGAGGTATATTTTAAAATGAATCAGGAGTTTATAGAAGCCTTAAAAGAAATAGTTAAAGAAAAAGGTATAAGTGGAGATTTATTGTTTACAACTATAGAAGATGCATTAGTTGCTGCGTATAAAAAAAATTATATAGGACATGGAGTAAGCAACCAAAATGTTAAGGTTACTATGAATAGAGAAAATGGAGAAATTCATGTTTATTCACAGAAAAGTATAGTAGATAATGTAGTGGATGATGTAAGTGAAATAAGTTTGGAAGATGCGAAAGAAATAGATCCAAATTATAATATAGGAGATATAGTAAATATAGAAGTTACTCCTAGAAAATTTGGAAGGGTAGCTGCTCAGGCTGCAAAACAGGTAGTTATACAGAGAATAAAAGAGGAAGAGAGAAGAATTATATATAATGACTTTGTTGAAAAAGAAGATGATATAATAACAGGTACTGTAATTAGAAAAGATAAAAACAATATACTGGTGAACCTGGGAAAAACCGAAGCGGTTCTTGGACCTAATGAACAAATACCTGGAGAAAAATATAATTTCAATGATAAACTGAAATTATATATTGTAGAAGTTAAAAATACTACTAAGGGAGCTCAAATTGTAATATCAAGAACTCATCCAGGTCTTATAAAAAGGTTATTTGAACTTGAGGTGCCAGAAGTATTTGATGGAACAGTTGATATAAAATCCATAGCAAGAGAAGCAGGTTCTAGAACAAAAATTGCAGTACATTCAAATGACGAAAATGTAGATCCTATGGGAGCTTGTGTTGGGCCTAAAGGTGTAAGGGTTCAAAACATAGTAAATGAGTTAAAAAGTGAAAAAATAGATATAATAAAATGGAGTAAACTTCCAGAAGAATATATAGCCAATGCCCTTAGTCCTGCTAAGGTCTTAGATGTTACTTTGGATGAAGAAATTAAATTTGCTCAAATTGTGGTGGATGACAGTCAGCTGTCTCTGGCTATAGGTAAAGAGGGGCAGAATGTAAGATTAGCAGCAAAACTTACAGGTTGGAAAATAGACATAAAAAGTAAGTCACAAAGTGATATAAAAGATGAAAAAATTGATTAAGGTGGTGTTTGTATGAAAAAAAAGAAGATACCGCAGAGAATGTGCACAGGGTGCATGGAAATGAAACCCAAAAAAGAACTTATAAGAATAGTAAAAAATAAAGAAGGAGAAGTCTTTGTAGATCCCACAGGCAAGAAGAATGGAAGAGGTGCCTATATATGTAGAGATAGTGAGTGTCTTGAAAAGGCTTTTAAGAATAAAAGAATTCAAAAGAATCTTGAAATACAAATAGATGAAGCATTATATGATAGTTTAAAGGAACAAATAGAAAATGAAAAATAAATTTTTGAGTTTTTTAGGGTTGATAAAGCGTGCAGGAAAACTGTTAGAAGGATATAATATATGTGAAGAAAAAATAAAAAAAAATAAAGTCTATTTTATTGTAATGTGTCATGATATTTCTGGAAATACATGGAATAAATTTTTAAATTACAGTAATAAATATAAAATACCAATTGCAAAGTTGCCATATAGTAAAGAAGAACTTGGGAATGCAATAGGAATAAGGGAGATAAAAGTTGTAGGGGTTGCAGATAAAAACATGGGAAAAAAATTATATGCTCTATGGCAGCAAGAGGAAAAACTTTAGTCTCGGGGGTGAATAGTTTGTCAAAAATAAGAATTTATGAATTAGCCAAAGAATTAAATATATCAAGTAAAAAGTTGATTGCACTACTTTTGGAAGAATTTGGAATAGAAGTAAAAAATCATATGAGTGTAATAGAGGAAGAAGATGCAGATTTAATTAAGGAGTTTATGGAAGAAAATGAAGGCAAGGAAGAATATTTAGAGGATAAATATAAAAATTTAACAGAAGAAAAATCTGAAAAATCTAAAAAAATTACTGAAAATACGGCTAAATTCGCAGATAAAAATAAGGGTAAACAGTATAAAGCCGAAAAAAATTTAAAAGAAAGAGTTTCCAAAGAAAATCATGAAGTGGAAATAGAAGATACCATAACAGTAAAAGAATTTTCTGAAAAAATAGGTAGACCAACTACTGAAGTTATCAAACAACTTATATTTATGGGGGTAATGGCAGCCATAAATCAGGAAATAGATTTTAGTACTGCGGAAAAGTTAGGGGAAAAATTCGATATTACCGTATTAAAAAAGGAAGAGGATATTGATAAAGGTGTAGTAGAACAAGATGAGGATGAAGATGAAGATATTAATTTAGAGAAAAGACCACCTGTTGTAACTGTTATGGGGCATGTAGACCATGGAAAGACATCTTTATTAGATGCTATAAGAAAATCTAAAGTAACTGCTACAGAAGCAGGAGGAATAACGCAACATATAGGTGCTTACACTGTTACTATAAATGGAGAAAAAATAACCTTCTTAGATACTCCAGGACATGAAGCTTTTACTGCCATGAGAGCCAGAGGAGCTCAAATAACAGATATAGTTATCTTGGTGGTAGCTGCAGATGACGGAATAATGCCACAAACTGCTGAGGCAATAAATCACTGTAAGGCAGCAAATGTTCCTATAGTTGTAGCTATAAATAAAATAGATAGACCTGGCGCCAATGTAGATAAAGTAAAACAGGAGCTTACAGAGTATGAACTTGTACCGGAAGATTGGGGAGGAGATACTATATGTATTCCTGTATCTGCACATACTAAAGAAGGAATTGATACGCTGCTGGAGATGGTTCTTTTAACGGCAGAAATGCAGGAATTGAAGGCAAACTCAAATAGAAATGGTAAAGGTACGGTGGTAGAAGCTAAATTGGATAAGGGTAGAGGAGCAGTTGCAACACTTCTTATTCAAAATGGAACGCTTAATGTGGGAGATTCCATAATAGTTGGAAGTACTTATGGCAGAATTAGAGCCATGTTTGATGATAAAGGAAATAAAATTAAATCAGCAGGACCTTCCATACCTGTAGAAATACTTGGATTATCTGAGGTACCTGCAGCAGGAGATAGATTTCATCAGGTTAAGGATGAAAAAACTGCAAGGGATATAGCAGAAAAGAGAAAACAAAAAATAAGGGAAGAGTACCTGCAGTCCACTCATAAAGTTTCACTGGAAGACTTATATAATCAGATAAAAGAGGGAAAAGTAAAAGAACTGAATATAATAGTAAAAGCAGATGTTCAGGGCTCTATAGAGGCATTAAAACAATCTCTTCAAAAACTTTCCAATGAAGAAGTAAAAGTTAGAGTAATACATGGTGCAGTAGGCGCTATAACAGAAACAGATGTGACCCTAGCATCAGCTTCAAATGCTATAATAATAGGATTTAATGTAAGACCTGATAGTAATGCACAGGCGGCTGCAGAAAAAGAATCTGTAGATGTAAAGACTTATAGGGTTATATATAATGCCATAGAGGATATAAAGGCTGCTATGGTAGGAATGCTTGAGCCGGATTACAAAGAAGTTATACTTGGAAAAGCAGAAATAAGGCAGATTTACAAAATATCCAACGTAGGTACTATTGCAGGATGCTATGTACTAGAAGGTAAAATGGTTAGAAATTGTAAGGTTAGAATAATAAGAGATGGAATAGTTATATTTGAATCCGAACTTGCATCTTTAAAGAGATTTAAAGATGATGTAAAAGAAGCGGCAGAAGGATATGAATGTGGACTTTCAATTGAGAAATTTAACGATATAAAAGAAGGGGATATTATAGAAGCTTATGATATAGAAGAGATTAAGAAGAAAGAGTTATAAAAAGAGTTATAAATGGAGAGGTGATAATTTATGACTAATTACAGAAGTGGAAGAATAAATGAAGAGATGAAGAGAGAGATAAGCAATATAATTAGAAATGACATAAAGGATCCAAGGCTCAGTGCTATGGTAAGTGTTACAAAGGTGGATGTAACAAAAGATCAAAAGTATGCAAAAGTATTTGTAAGTATTTATGGAGAAGATAAGTCCAAAGAAGATACATTTCAGGCACTTAAAAATTCAGAAGGTTTTATAAGGAGGGAAGTAGGGCATAGAGTAAAACTCAGAAATACCCCGGAAATAATTATAGAAATGGATAATACTATAGAATATGGTATGCATATAAATGAACTTCTCCATAAAATAAAGGAGAATGAAAAAAATGATAATGAATGATATAATAAATAAAATAAAGCATTGCAACAAAATTGCAATAACTTTTCATTCTTCTCCAGATGGAGATGCCATTGGAAGTTCACTTGCATTATTTCAGGGTTTAAAAAAATTTGGAAAAGAAGTTGAAATACTTTCCAAAGAAGAAATGCTAGAAGATTTTAAATTTTTATGCGGCAGTGAAAATATAAACCACAAGAAATTTAAGGTAAGCACGGATACTGAATGTGTAATAGTGTTAGATTGTGGAGACGTAAAGAGAATAAATGCAGAGTTAAATTTTGAAAACAGAGGCTATACCATAATAAATATAGATCACCATTTATCAAATGAACTCTATGGAGATTTGAATTACGTTGACACGAATGCAGCAGCAGTATCAGAGATAATATATCAGATGATTAAACTTATGGGAATTGATATGGATAAGGATATAGCAGAGTGCCTTTATACTTCTATAATTACAGACAGTGGTTCTTTTAGATATCCTTCCACTACTTCTGTAACCCATACTATAGCAGGAGATTTAATTAACACGGGCATAGATTTTAGTGAAATACACAGAGTGATTTTTGAAAATAAAAAATTTCAGAGAATTAAGCTATATGGAAAAGCCATAGAATCTATGAAATTAGCAGCAGGGGATAAGATCTGTACTATAGAAATTACAAAAGATATGCTCTTTAATTTAGGTATAATAAAAGATACAGATACTTCAGATATTATTAATATAGGGATGAAAATAGACACTGTGGAAGTGGGAATTCTATTAAAGGAAGTTGAAGAAGGAGTAAAGGTAAGTCTTAGATCTAAATCCAAGGTAGATGTGAGAAAAATAGCAGAAACTTTTGGTGGAGGAGGACATTTGAGGGCTAGTGGGCTTGTTATTTCAGATAAATCTATTGCAGAGGTAAAAGATATAATACTAGCGGAAGTTGAAAAAGAGTTTTTATGATGGATGGAATTTTAAATATAAATAAACCTGAGGGTATGACCTCTTTTGATGTGGTTAGAAAAGTAAAGTTTATGTTGAAAGATAAAAAAGTAGGTCATACAGGTACCCTTGATCCCATTGCATCAGGAGTACTTCCAGTTTGTATAGGCAGGGCTACAAAATTTGCAGATTATATAGTTGAAAGTAAAAAAATATACTTGGCTCAGTTAAGGCTTGGAATTACTACGGAAACTTATGATAGAGAAGGAAATATAGTAAATATTAAAAATATTGATTTAAAAGAAAAGGATATAATAGATGAAATCTTAAGTTTTCAGGGGGAAATAGAACAGGTGCCACCTATGTATTCTGCATTGAAAGTAAATGGCAAGAGGCTTTATGATCTGGCAAGAAAAGGTATAGAAGTAGAGAGAAAAAAAAGGAAAATAACCATATATTCTATAGATATTGTAAATATAGATTTACCTTATGTATTATTTGAAGTAACTTGTTCAAAGGGTACTTATATTAGGAGTTTATGTAATGATATAGGGAATAAGCTAAATTGTGGGGGTACTATGTGGAATTTAAAGAGATTGTCTACGGGCAATTTTAATATTGCAGATTCCATTGCTCTTGAAGATTTAGACAGTGAGAATATATTAAACTATATTATACCCATAGATAAAGCTCTTTATAGATATCCTGAAATTTTAATAGAACACAAATATGTAAAAAAAGTATTAAATGGAATAAGTATAAAAGATGAAAAATTTTTAAATAGAACAATAAAAGGTCAATTATATAGAGTTTATATAGAAGGTAATAAATTTATAGGTATGGGAATGAATAAAGATTTTCAATTTAAAATAGTAAAATTGTTTGTTTGAGGTAATTAGATATGATAATTATAGAAGATAATTTTAAAAAGCATTTTATGAAGAGTACATATATTGCTTTAGGAAGTTTTGATGGACTTCATTTGGGGCATATGAGTTTGATAAATAAAACTATTAAACTTGCTAAAAATAATGGTGCAAAAAGTATGATAGTTACCTTCAAGGATCATCCTCTCAATATTATAAACCCGGATTTGGCACCTAAAATCTTAATGGATAATGAATGTAAGGTAAATGTATTAAGAAATGCTGGATTGGATATAATAAATATGGTGAACTTTAATAAGGAATTTATGAAAATCCACCCCGAAGATTTTGTAATTCACCTTTTAAATAATTATAGAGCTAAAGGAATTATAGTAGGATTTAATTATAGATTTGGATATAAAAATCTTGGAGATGTAAGTTTACTTAAAAAAATGAGTAAAAATTATAAATTTTCTCTAAGTGTAATAGATTCTGTGAAATATAAAGGGCAAGTAGTCAGCAGCTCAATTATAAGGACACTTATATCAGATGAAGGGGATATGAAAAAAGTTAATAAGCTTTTAACACGTCCTTTTGCAATACAGGGAAAGGTAATACATGGAAAACATCTCGGGAGAAAACTAGGTTTTCCTACAATAAATTTAAATTACGATAAAAAATTTGTAATACCAAAGGGTGGAGTTTATTATACTATGGTACAGTTAGATGATGGTATATTTAAAGGTATAACAAATGTAGGGTACAATCCTACTACCTGTGATAATAAACTGAGTATTGAAACTCATATATTAAATTTTAATGAGGATGTGTATGGCAAAAATGCAAAAATACACTTTATAGAAAGAATTAGAGATGAATTAAAGTTTAATAGTTTATCGGAATTAGCTCATCAGCTAAAAAAAGACAAATTGTATGCCAGTAAGAAAAAATTACAAATTAATTTTAAAAATTAATTTACAATAAGAATTTTATTTGTTATAATTACAGGCGTGATCCTTATGCTAAGAATTTCGATTTGCCGACGGTATTCTTGGGATAGAGGGGAATAACAATTGGAGGTGTAACATAATGGAAAAGGCAGTTAAACAAGAAATAATGGAAAAATATGCAAGACATGAGGGAGATACAGGATCTCCAGAGGTTCAAATAGCATTGCTTACTACAAGAATTAATCATCTGAATGAACATTTGAAGATTCATAAAAAAGACCACCATTCAAGAAGAGGACTTTTAATGATGGTTGGTAAAAGAAGGGGACTTCTTAATTATTTAATTAAGCAAGACATTGAAAGATATCGTGCTATTATTAAAGCATTAAATTTAAGAAAATAATTTTTGGAGCGGCTTTTACCGCTCCATTGTTTTAAAAAAATTGTAATTTATTGAGAGGAGGGAAATTTTTAATGAAAGAATTTATTCAAACTACTGTGGCAGGCAGAACTTTAAAAGTTGACTGTGAAAAAGTAGGTATGCTATCTAATTGTGGTATGTTTATAAGTTATGGAGATACAGTAGTTTTAATTAATACAAATGCTTCAGATAAACCAAGAGAAGGAATAGATTTTTTTCCTTTAAGTATAGAGTATGAAGAAAGACTATATTCTGTTGGAAAAATTCCAGGAGGATTTATAAAAAGGGAAGGTAAGCCCTCAGAGAAGGCAATATTAAATGCAAGGGCAATAGATAGGCCTCTTAGACCATTATTTCCCAAAGGATATAGAAATGATGTTCAAGTAGTATGTACAGTATTATCTGTAGATCAAGATAATTTACCTAATATAGTGGCTATGAATGGGGCATCTTTGGCCTTATGTATGTCAAGTATTCCTTTTACAACCCCTGTGGGATCTGTATCCGTAGGTTTAGTAGATGGAAATTTTATAATAAATCCTAATTTAGAGGATAGAGAGAAAAGCACTTTGAATCTTACTGTATGTGCTACTAAAGAGAGGGTTATGATGGTAGAAGCTGGAGCATGCGAAGTACCAGAAGGTATTATGTATGATGCTATAATTTTTGGTTTTGAAGAATGCAAGAAAATAGCCTTATTTCAGGAAGAAGTTATGAAAAAATATGGCAAGAGAAAAGATGAACCTGAGCTTTATAAAGTAGATGAGGATTTAGAAAATGAAGTAAGGGAATTTGCTTTTGATATGATAAAAAGTGCCATGTATATAGTAGATAGAAATGAGAGAAATGAAGTTTTAAAAGATATTGATGAAAAATTGGAGGAACAATTTTCTGAAAAGTATGTAGATAATAAAAGTGATATATCAGATGTAGTATACAGGATAAAAAAGGAAATAGTTAGAAATATGCTTTTAAATGAGCATAGAAGAGTGGATGGAAGGGCATTTGATGAAGTACGTCCTATAAGTTGTGAGGTAGGGTTTCTTCCAAGAGCTCACGGTACCGGGCTGTTTACTAGAGGATTAACTCAAGTAATGACTGTTGCTACATTGGGATCTTTAGGTGATGTACAAATACTTGATGGAGTAGGTCTTGAGGATTCTAAAAGATATATGCATCATTATAATTTTCCATCTTATAGTACAGGAGAAGTTAGACCTTTAAGAGGACCTGGAAGAAGAGAAATAGGCCATGGTGCATTAGCTGAAAAAGCACTGGAACCACTTATACCTATGGAGGAACAGTTTCCTTATACCATAAGACTTGTATCAGAGGTTCTGAGTTCCAATGGTTCCACATCTCAGGCTAGTATATGTGGAAGTACACTGGCACTTTTGGATGCAGGTGTTCCAATAAAAAGACCTGCAGCTGGAATAGCTATGGGGCTTGTAACTAGTGAAGACTTATCCCAGGAAGAAATATTAACAGATATACAGGGGTTAGAAGATTTTTTTGGTGATATGGATTTTAAAGTAGGTGGAACGGAAAAAGGTATTACAGCTATCCAATTTGACACTAAAATTCATGGACTGTCAAATAAATGTATAAAAGAAACCCTTGAAAAAGCAAGAACAGCTAGATTATATATACTGGATAAAATGAAGCAGTGTATCCCAGAGCATAGGGCAGAAGTGTCAAAATATGCACCAAAGACCTATATAATGTCTATACCTCCTGATAAAATAAGAGATGTAATAGGAGCTGGGGGAAAAGTTATCAATAAAATAATAGCAGAAACTGGAGTTAAAATAGATATAAAAGAAGATGGCAAGATATTTGTTATGTCGGAAAATAGTGAAAGTGCTAAAAAAGCATTGAAAATAATAGATGATCTTACTAGAGAAATATTAGTAGGAGAAATATATTTGGGTAAGGTTACTAAGATAACTAATTTTGGAGCTTTTGTGGAAATACATAAGGGAAAAGAAGGATTAGTTCACATATCAAAGCTAGACTTTACAAGAGTAAATAAAGTAGAAGATGTAGTTTCTGTGGGAGATGAAATATTAGTTAAAGTAATTGAAATAGATAGCCAGGGAAGAATAAATCTTTCCAGGAAGGATGCTATAAAGGATTCAGAGAAGAAAGATTTAAATGAGAAGGACATACAAAAAAAGTAGCAAAATAGAAGGGCTTAGGTGCCTTTTTATTTTTTAAATTAAACTATTTTTATAGATTAAGAATTGTTAATTGAAAGAGGTGACTGTTTTTATTGTATAATGTATTTAAACTGGATAATGGTCTTAGAATAGTTGTAGAGGATATAGATTATGTAAATTCTGTAAGTGTGGGATTGTGGGTAAAAAATGGCTCAAGAAATGAAAATGATAAAAACAATGGGATCTCTCATTTTATTGAACATATGTTTTTTAAAGGAACCACTAATAGAACTGCCCTTGAAATAGCAGAATGTATAGAAGATATAGGAGGACAAATAAACGCATTTACTGGTAAGGAAGCTACATGTTTTTATGTAAAGGTGTTAAATTCGCATTTGGATTTAGCTATAGATGTTATATCGGATATGTTATTTAATAGTAAATTTTTACCAGAAGATATAGAAAAAGAAAAGGGAGTTATAATTGAGGAGATAAATATGAGTGAGGACTCTCCGGAAGATGTACTTTCTGATCTTCACAGTAAGGCTATGTGGGGAAAGGACTCTATATCCTTTCCTATATTAGGAAGTATAGATACTGTAAAATCCTTTACAAAAGAACATTTGATGGAGTACATATCATCTTATTATATACCGGAGAATTCTGTGATTTCCATAGCAGGTAATGTAGATCTAAATAAAGTTGAAAGGTTAATAGAAAAATATTTTGGTACATGGAATATATTGAATAAAAAAGTAACCAATTATTCTAAACCAGAATTTTTAAGTAATCATTTTTTTAAAAAGAAGAATATAGAACAACTGCATCTCAGTTTAGGTATACCAGGAGTGGAAAATGGAAGTAATGATCTTTATACTCTTTTGATTTTAAACAACATGTATGGAGGGGTGGCTTCTTCTATATTATTTCAGAAAATAAGAGAGGAAAGAGGGCTTTGTTATTCAATCTATTCTTATATAACCACTTTTAATAATATAGGGGCAATAACTGTTTATGCAGGGTTGAATGCTAAATATGCTTATGATGTAATAGCTAGAATAAAAGATGAAATGTTAAAATTCTCAACTTCAGTTATAACAAAGGATAAATTAAAAAAATTAAAAGAACAGTTAAAGGGAAATTATATATTGGGACTTGAAAGTATAAGCAGCAGAATGTTCAATAATGGAAAATCCCTTTTACTTTTAAATAGGTTAAATATACCAGAAGATATTATAGACAAGATAAATAAGATAGATGAAGAAAGCATTGAAAGGGTGATGAAAAATACATTTTATAAAGGTATAGTAAATTCATCCTTTGTAGGAAAAGAAATAGATATATCTGTTATAGAAAATTTATTGGAAAAAGATAGTATTTCTTTTGAAAAATCAAAGAAAAGTTTAATTTAAGAGTTATAATCATTAATAATCTTATAAAAATTTTTATTCATATAGCTAAGGTATGTCTTGGTAGATAATTCAAATTATTATTTGTTCCTGGATACCCAAACCCTGTAATAAGTACATTATATTACTCATAGTATAATGTAACAGATAAAATATAGGGGGATGTAAGTATGGATGAGAATATAAAATTTTATAGCGAGATGGAAAGATATGAAATTATAAATGTAAATGATGGTAACAAATTTAATTTTTTGGGCAATAACGATATAATAGTGGATTCAGAGGGAGTTTTAAAAATGCTTATTTTAAATGACGGTAGATCAAGATTTAGTATTTTTGGAAAAGGAGAATTTATAGAAGTACCCTGGGAATATGTAAAGAAAATAGGTACCAAAACTATTATAATAGATGTAGATGAAAAATCCCTTAAAAAAGTACGTTAATAGTATACGCTAATTAACATATTATCCACTATTAACATATTGTATATTAGTAAACTGCAATTCAACACATATTTTTAGAAATTTATGTATTTATAATAAGCTGTGTAATGGAGGATTAATATGAAAATAGTGATTCAGAAATTTGGAGGTACTTCTGTTTCTACTCATGAAAGAAGAGAGCAGGTAGTAAATAAAATATTAAAAGCAAAAGATAAAGGATTTTGTCCAGTTGTAGTGGTATCTGCTATGGGAAGGAAAGGTCAACCTTATGCCACAGATACACTGCTTTCACTAATAAAAGAAGATTTTAAGCTTAAAAATCCTTTAGGAGTAGATTTACTTATGAGTTGTGGTGAAATCATAAGCACTATAGTTTTAGCAGATGAACTTTTGAGGAAAGGTTTAAAAGCAGTGCCTTTAACTGGGGGACAAGCAGGTATAATTACTGATGATAATTATAACAATGCTTCCATTTTAAAAGTAAAAAAAGAAAGATTATTAAATTTAGTTAACCAAGGGAAAATTCCTATAGTTGCAGGATTTCAAGGAATAAGTGAAAATGGATATGTAACTACTTTAGGCAGGGGTGGCAGTGATGTTACTGCGTCAATTTTAGGAGTTGCCTTGAATTCTGAAGTAATAGAAATATATACAGATGTAGATGGAATAATGACGGCAGATCCGGGAATAGTATCAGAAGCTTTTCTAATTGAACAAATAAGTTATAATGAGGTGTTTCAGTTTGCAGATCAAGGAGCGAAAGTAATACATCCAAGAGCAGTAAAAATAGCTATGAGTGGTAATATACCCCTTGTTGTAAAAAACACCTTAAATAATTGTAAAGGTACGATAATAACTAATTCTGTTATAGGGGAGTCAGATGAGATAATAAATGGTATAACTTCTATGGATAATAGAGTTCAAGTCACAGTAAATTATGATGAAAGTAATAAAATATATAATACTTTACTAGAAAAGCTGGCCAATAATTCAATAAGTATAGATTTAATAAATGTATTTCCAAGTAAGCAGATTTTTACTATAGATAGTAAAGATATAGATAAGTTTAAGGTAATAGCTAAGAATTTAGAGCTTGTATATTCCTTAATAGAAAACTGCAGCAAAATAGCTCTTATAGGAAGTGGCATGAGAGGTATACCAGGAGTTATGGCTAGAATATTGAAGATATTGCATGAAGAGGGTATAGAAGTATTGCAGACAGCGGATTCACATACTACTATATGGTGTCTTGTTAAAAGCAGTGAAATGGGAAAGGCCATAAATGCACTTCATAAAGAATTTTTATCACATGTGAAGTAAAAGGTATAGCAACCTCCATAAATGCATAAAATAAATTTATTTAAGGAGGAGATTAAAATGCCGCAGAGGATGAATAAGGAAATAGTAGATAATCGTGCCAATGAAAAGTTAAATAATATAAAAGAGTTGGGTATGCCTAACATAGCAGAGGAAAATAATAAAATTCAAATACTTCCTATAATAGGCCAAATAGAGGGGCATGTAACCCTTCCGCCTGAAACCAAAGCAACTAAATATGAACATGTAATACCTAATTTAATTCTCATGGAAAATGATCCTAGAGTTGAAGGGGTACTGGTAGTTTTAAATACTGTAGGTGGAGATGTAGAAGCAGGGCTTGCTATAGCAGAGATGATAAGGAGTTTAAGTAAACCTACAGTATCTCTGGTTATAGGGGGAGGCCACTCTATTGGGGTTCCTCTTGCTACGGCTTCAGATTATTCTTTTATATCTCCTACGGCTACTATGATTGTGCATCCAATAAGAATGAATGGACTAATTATTGGAGTACCTCAAACCTTTGAGTATTTTAATAAAATGCAGGAGAGAATAAATGAGTTTATAGTGAGAACATCAAGGATAACTAGAGAAAAGTTGAGTAATCTAATGCTCCAATCAGATGATCTATTAAATGACATGGGAACTATATTGATTGGAAAACAAGCTGTAGAGCAGGGATTAATAGATAAGGTAGGAGGAATAAGTGACGCTATTAAAAAGCTAAATACTATGCTAGAAAAAAAAATAGAACATTGAAAATCGCCATAGGGTAATCCTATGGTACTTTAATTGTGTAAAATCAATGATTCGAACACAAATTATCTTTTAAGAAATATTAAAGGAAAAACAAAAGTATTGTAGAATATTTTTTATATAGGATATACTTAATAATATACTGGAGGTGATGGCATATATGTCTAGAATTAGACAAAAAAAAAAGTACTCATTAGATGAGGATATAAAAGGTATATTGTTAACTACATTGGGAATACTTATGATAATAAGTGTATTTTCTCCCTCTTCTTCTGGCATAGCTGGAAAACTTATGAAGAAAATTTTAATAATAATATTTGGAATAGGAGCTTTTATATTTCCCATATTGATAATATTTATTGGAATTTGTTATATTATAAAAAGGAACAAAATAACTTTTAATAATAAATTCTATGGTATTTTACTTTTTATAGTTAATACCCTGTTAGTTGTACATATGATAGTAATGTTTGATTATAATATGGAATATAATTTATTTTTGGCTATAAAGACATTATATAATTCTGATAATGTATTTCATGGTGGTATAATAGGATTCTTGATAGATATACCATTATTTAGATTATTTGGAACTGTTGGTTGTTATGTTATTTTTTTCTCTATTTATATAATATCTTTTATAATAATGAGTAAATTTACTATTTATGACATACTGAATAAGTTTAGAAAATTATTGGCTCAAAAAAATAAAGCAGAAAATACTAAAATAGAGGAAAAAGTGTTGGACGAAAACAATGACCAGAGTAATGAAGTTAAAAATAAAAATTTTGTTAAAGGCTTAAACAAAATTAAAATATTAGATTTTATGAAATATGGAAATATGGATAAAAAAGATCAGTCAAATCACAAGGCGAAAAGTAATGAAGATTTAAAATGTCCTATAGAATCTAAAAAAGATATTTCCTATGAAAAAAAGTTTGATCCTATAAACATAGAGCCTATAAGTATGGAAATTGAAGAAAAAGTGATACAAAGTGGAAAGAATTCAGTTTTCCTATATAATTTTCCACCTCTGAATTTATTGAATCAAAATGTACAGGTAAAGTTAAATAAACAGGATAAAAAAGAATTAATAAATAGTGCCAGTAAACTGGAAGAGACCCTTGCAAGTTTCGGGGTGGATGTAAAAATACTTCAAGTTAGCAGAGGACCTTCTGTAACTAGATTTGAACTTCAACCAGGTTCTGGAATTAAAGTGAGTAAAATTGTAAATTTATCCGATGATATTGCCCTAGGACTTGCTGCTTCTGCAGTTAGAATAGAAGCTCCGATACCCGGAAAATCTGTTATTGGGATAGAAGTTCCAAATAGGGAACTTACATCTGTTTACTTAAGAGAAGTGGTTGAGTCGGAAGAGTTTGTAAATTCCCAGCATAAATTGGCCTATTGTTTAGGCAAAGATATAGGAGGAAACTGTGTAGTATCTGACCTTACAAAAATGCCCCACATGCTTATAGCAGGTGCTACAGGCTCTGGTAAAAGTGTATGTATAAATAGTCTTATAGTAAGTTTACTTTACAAATATTCTCCAGAGAATGTTAAACTTTTAATGATAGATCCCAAAGTAGTTGAACTTAGTATATATAACGGAATACCCCATTTGTTAACACCGGTGGTTACAGATCCTAAAAAAGCAGCAGGGGCTTTAAATTGGGCTGTACAGGAAATGAACAGAAGATATAAATTATTTGCAAGTAATGGTGTTAGAAATATAGAAGGATACAATGATTTATTTGATAGGGGCATAACAGAAGGGAAAATTCCTTTTGTGGTCATAATAATTGATGAGCTTTCAGACTTAATGATGGTTTGCCCAAATGAAGTTGAAGATTATATAGGACGTCTCGCACAAATGGCTAGAGCTGCAGGAATGCACCTGGTTATAGCAACTCAGAGACCTTCTGTAGATGTAATTACAGGAGTGATTAAGGCCAATATACCATCAAGAATATCTTTCGCAGTGTCCAGTCAAATCGATTCTAGAACCATATTAGATAGTAGTGGAGCAGAACGATTACTTGGGAAAGGGGATATGCTATTTTATCCTGTAGGTACTTCAAAACCGGTTAGAATACAAGGAGCTTTTATATCAGAAGCAGAGGTTGAAAAAGTAGTACATTATATAAAAAATAGTGAAGTGGAAATTAAATACGAAGATAAGATAATGGAACAAATAGATCAGGGTATACCTAGTTCCAATGTCAGTAATGACCATGATGAATTTTTAGATAAGGCCATTGAAATTGTGCTAAATGAGGGACAAGTATCTACATCTCTACTTCAAAGACGATTGAGAATAGGATATAATAGGGCAGCTAGAATAATAGAAGAAATGGAAAGTAGAAAAATAATATCAAAAAAGGATGGTGCTAAACCAAGACAGATTTTAATTCATGGAAAAGATGATATACCAAGTTCTTCTTAGATCTAAGGAGAGTTTTCTTAGGAATGATTTTCTCTCTATCTTACAAGAACTTATAAAAGATGTAGAGGCACTCATTTCCATTTCAAAAAACTGAGGGTATTAAAAATATTAGTCTTGGGGTAAATAATATGTAAAATTAAATGTTGAAAATTTTTTATGTAGGTTGTATATTATATGAAAGTATTTATGTGTTATTTAAAAATAACTAAATGGGAGGAGACTTAGTGAATAAATTAAAAGTTGGACTAATAAGTTTAGGATGTGATAAAAATAGAGTGGATTCTGAGATAATATTAGGTAATTTAAAGTCAGCCTATAAAATAATTACAGATCCTAAGTTAGCAGATATTATAATTATAAATACCTGTGGTTTTATAGAATCAGCAAAACAAGAGTCTATAGATACTATACTTGAAATGTCACAGTACAAGGGAAAATATAATTGCAAGGGTATTATAGTAACGGGATGTCTTGCACAAAGATATGGGAGAGAACTTATGGAACTGTTACCTGAAATAGACATAATGATGGGGGTAAATGATTATAATAAGCTGGAAGAAAGTATAAGCAATTTTATCAATAATAAACAAAATAAAATTTATAATTGTGAATATAGTGATTTTAATATAAATGAAGGCAAAAGAATACTCACTACAAAGTCTCACACTGCCTATTTAAGAATTGCAGAAGGATGTGATAATTGTTGTACTTATTGTATAATTCCTAAAATAAGAGGAAAATATAGGAGTAGAAGTATTGAAAATATATTACAAGAATGCAATGAATTATCTCTTCAGGGAGTTAAGGAAGTAATACTTATTGCACAGGATACTACAAGATATGGAATAGATTTATATAATAAAAAAATGCTTCCTGAACTTATGAGAAGAATATCTAAAGTCCAAGGTATAGAGTGGATTAGACTGCTTTATTGTTATCCGGAGGAAATAACAGAAGATATTATAGATGAAATAGCTTTAAATGATAAAGTATGTAATTACATAGATATGCCCCTGCAGCATGTAAGTGATAATATATTAAAGCTTATGGGTAGACGTGGTAGGAAAAAAGATATATTAACAAGTATAAATGAACTTAGGAAAAGAATAAAGGATATTGCAATTAGAACTACTATAATAGTTGGATTTCCAGGAGAGACTGAAGCAGATTTTAAAGAATTAAAGGATTTTATAGAAAATATTAAATTTGATAATTTGGGAGTATTTAAATATTCCAGAGAAGAGGGAACCATAGCTTGTGAAATGAAAGATCAAATTTCGGAAGAATTAAAAACCGTAAGAGAAGGAGAGCTTATGCTGCTCCAAAAACATATTGTTCATTCCATGCAAAAATATAAAATTGGACATAGGTATAAAGTACTTGTAGAGGGAAAAAAAGAAGGCATATGGTATGGAAGAAACTATGCAATGGCTCCAGATATAGATGGGGTTATATACATAAAAAGTAAAAAAGATTTAAAAATAGGTGCCATAATTTACATAAAAATTACAGATAGTGTTGAATATGATTTAGTAGGAGTTGTATGTGATGAATCTAGCAAATAAACTTACAATAATTAGAATTTTATTGATTCCATTTTTTTTGATTTTTATAACTTTAGAGGGTTTAACTTATGGGAAAATTATTGCAATAGTTATTTTTATACTTGCATCTATAACCGATAAATTGGATGGATACATAGCTAGAAGTAGAAATCAAATAACTCGTTTTGGCAAGTTCATGGATCCGCTGGCAGATAAGCTTTTAGTTACTGCAGCACTTATATCCCTGGTGGAATACCATATAATACCTAGCTGGGTTGCAATGATAATAATAGCCAGGGAATTTGCAGTAACGGGTCTCAGAGCAGTGGCAGCTTCAGAAGGTATAGTGATAGCGGCAAGTCCCTGGGGAAAAGCTAAAACTGTAACTCAAATAGTTGCTATAATACTGGCTTTAATAAATTTAAATTATAATCACGTATCTTTGGGTTTTATAAAAACTGTTATAAGTCATCCTCATAAAATGTTGAATTGGATTACAGGTATTGCCATGTTTTTAGCAATAGCAGTTACTTTAATTTCCGGGGTAGATTATTTTATAAAAAATAAGGATGTATTAAATCCAGATAAATAGTATGTAACGTTGATTAAAAAATATCTATAGGTTTATAATTAAAATATAATTTAGATTAAGTTATTGACTGTATGAATAATATGATATATAATTTATGTAGAACATATGTTCTGATGAGAAGGGAAGTGTTCTTTTGGCAAATTTAAATAATGAAAAACTACAGGCTATAGAATCTGCTATGTTACAGATAGAAAAACAATTTGGGAAAGGTGCAATAATGAAACTGGGAGAAAATAGTATTTTAAATGTTGATGTTGTTTCAACGGGTTGCCTTGATTTGGACATAGCACTGGGCATTGGTGGAGTACCACGAGGAAGAGTAATAGAAATATTTGGACCGGAATCTTCAGGTAAAACCACAGTGGCACTCCATATAATTGCAGAAGCTCAAAAAACCGGTGGAGCGGCAGCTTTTATAGATGCAGAACATGCACTTGATCCATCTTATGCAAAAAACTTAGGAGTAGATATAGAAAACTTAATTGTATCTCAGCCAGATACTGGAGAACAGGCACTGGAAATAACAGAAGCACTGGTTAGATCTAATGCCATAGATGTATTGGTAGTGGATTCAGTAGCTGCATTAGTACCAAAAGCTGAAATAGAGGGAGAGATGGGGGATTCACATGTAGGATTACAGGCCAGACTTATGTCTCAGGCGCTTAGAAAGCTTACATCTTCTATAAATAAGTCAAGATGTGTTACTATATTCATAAATCAATTAAGAGAAAAAGTAGGGATTATGTTTGGAAATCCTGAGGTTACTCCTGGAGGAAGGGCATTGAAATTTTATTCTTCTGTGAGAATGGACGTGAGAAGAGTAGATTCCATAAAACAGGGAGATACCATGGTGGGAAACAGAACGAAGGTAAAAGTAATTAAAAATAAAGTGGCACCTCCTTTTAAGCAAGCTGAGTTTGACATAATGTATAATCAGGGGATTTCAAGAGAGGGAAATGTGCTGGATGTAGGAGTTAGGGAGGATTTTGTTCAAAAAAGTGGAGCTTGGTTTTCATATAAGGAAATAAGGCTTGGACAAGGTAGAGAAAATGCAAAACAGTTTTTAAGAGAAAATCCAGATATTTTATTTGAGATTGAAAATAAAATAAGAGAAAAATATAATCTTCCTATAGATAAACACAATTTATCAGATATTAAAGATAAAAATGAAAAAAATACTAAAGAAGATAGTAAAAAACAGGAAAACAAAAATTTATCAAAATAGGATATTCTTAAAGTGATATTCAGCAATGATACAAATAATGGTTAATTATCATAATTAAGGTTTAAATGAAATGAGTTTTAGTTTTTTGTTTTATCTGTTATATGTTTTAGGAGTATGATTTTTAAAGGTAAAATAAGAAAAATAACAGGTGATTATTAGTATATTGAATAAAATCATATAACTTGACAATAATTCAAATATAATATAAAATTAATACAAATTCTGGTTTATCATGTATTTAGGAATTACCAATTGAATAATATGACACCTTTTCTATGCTTGCATATTTAACTGAAATATAGATTTACATAATAAGAGCAAAGGAGGTGTTCATGTGGATTACATGATAATATATGAAATTATTGCTGGTATACTAATAGTTGTTGCTATATTAATTCATTTTAACATAATGAAAAATAAAGTAGCTGCTATAAAATCACAGACTATTTATGAGTCTAATAGATTGAAGGAAGAGGCAAAAAAAGAAGCTCAATCCCAAAAAAAAGAAGCTATACTGGAAGCTAAAGAGGAAGTTCATAAATTAAGAAATGATTTAGAAAGAGAATCTAGAGATAGAAGAATTGAGATTCAAAGACTAGAAAAAAGATTATTGCAAAGAGAAGAATTATTAGATAAAAAGAACGATGTCCTTGAAAAAAGAGAAAATAGCCTGGATAAAAAACAACAAGAAGTTGATAAATTGCAGGCAAAAGTAGAAGAATTATATCAGAAGCAGAGAGGAGAACTTGAAAGGCTGTCAGGTTTGAGTTCTGAAGAGGCTAAAGATATCCTGTTGGAAGAAGTTAATAAAGAAATAAAACATGAATCTGCTATGATGATTAAAGAAGTTGAAACAAAAGCTAAAGAAGAAGCCGATAAAAAGGCAAGGGAAATTATAACCTGTGCTATTCAAAGATGTGCAGCAGATCATGTAGCAGAAACTACAGTGCATGTTGTAACACTTCCTAATGATGAAATGAAGGGAAGGATAATAGGTAGAGAAGGTAGAAATATAAGAACCCTTGAAACTTTGACGGGTGTAGATTTAATAATAGATGATACGCCTGAAGCTGTAATATTGTCAGGTTTTGATCCTATAAGAAGAGAAGTTGCTAGAATAGCACTAGAAAAACTTATAATTGATGGAAGGATACATCCGGCAAGAATTGAAGAAATGGTTGAAAAAGCTGAAAAGGAATTAGAAAGTGACATTAAAGAAGAAGGAGAACAAGCAACTTTTGAAACTGGTGTACATGGTCTTCATATGGAATTAATAAAATTGCTAGGAAGGTTGAAATATAGAACTAGTTATGGTCAGAATGTTTTAAAACACTCAGTAGAAGTTGCATATCTAGCTGGACTTATGGCATCAGAGCTTGGAATAGATCCAACCATAGCGAAAAGAGCAGGATTACTTCATGATATAGGTAAAGCAGTAGATCATGAAGTTGAAGGACCACATGCTATTATAGGTGCAGAAATCGCTAAGAAGTACAGAGAATCACCAATAGTTGTAAATGCTATTGGAGCTCACCATGGAGATTTAGAATTCCAATCTTTAGAAGATATACTTGTTCAGGCAGCAGATGCTATTTCCGCAGCAAGGCCTGGAGCTAGAAGAGAAACATTAGAAGCATATATTAAACGTTTGGAAAAATTAGAAAAAATAGCAAATACATGTGAAGGCGTAGAAAAGTCATATGCCATTCAAGCGGGAAGAGAACTTAGAATTATGGTTAAACCAGAAGATATTGATGATGCAGGAGCCCTTGAAATGGCAAGGAACATAGTAAAGAAAATTGAAGAAGAACTAGAGTATCCTGGCCAGATTAAGGTGAATGTTATTAGAGAAACTCGTGCAATTGAATATGCAAAATAATTTAAGTAGTAAGTATAAATTATATATAACATAGAAAAGTATTCCTTTTAGATTTTGCCTTTACAAAACCTAAAAGGAATTTTTGATTTTATGTAGAATAGTATATAGTAGTAGTATCAAATAAAGTTAATATAATATTAATAGGAGGTTTATTATGGAGGTATTAAAGGTTTCAGCAAAATCAAGTCCAAATTCAGTGGCAGGAGCGTTAGCAGGAGTTTTGAGAGAGAGAGGAGCAGCGGAGATACAAGCTATAGGGGCAGGTGCATTGAATCAGGCTATTAAAGCTGTAGCGATTGCTAGGGGCTTTGTAGCACCTAGTGGAATCGATTTAATATGTATACCGGCATTTACGGACATTGAAATAGATGGGGAAGAAAGAACAGCTATTAAATTAATAGTACAACCAAGATAGTAATAATTAATTAATGTTTATTAAAGGACTTGTGAAGGGTATCTCAAGTCCTTATTGATATTATATTAAATTTAAACATAATTTAATATGAAATTTTATAATTATATTAATTATAAAGTATTACTTTGTAAAGTTATGTTGACTATATCATATACTGTGATAAAATGTAAAAAGATGTTTAGTTAAGTAGTAGGCCTTACAAAGTATACTGGAGGGAAATTTATGATAGCAATAATTGAACTAATGAGACCTAAACAGTGGATCAAGAATTTTTTTGTATTTGCAGCAATTATATTTTCGGGAAATTTTTTAAAATTACAATTATTAAAAAATAATTTATTTACATTTGTTCTATTTTGTATAGGGTCTTCTATAGTTTATATATTAAATGATATAGTTGATATTGAAAAAGATAGGTGCCATCCTGATAAAAAGAATAGACCTCTTCCAAGTGGTCGTGTGTCTAAAAATACAGCTTTTATCTTAGCTGGTATATTATTTGTTCTAGTATTATGTTTTTCATATATCTTATTGGATATAAGGATTTTATTTATAATATTATTATATATTATAGTAAATGTATGCTATACGTTTAAACTTAAAAATTTAGTTATAATAGATGTTATGACCATTGCTTTGGGATTCGTACTTAGAGTCGAAAGTGGAAGTATTGCTACAGGAGCAGAGGTATCACCCTGGCTGTTTTTATGTACAATGCTTTTATCTTTATTTTTGGCTTTGAACAAGAGAAAAAGTGAACTTATAGCTTTAAAAGATAGAAGTAGTTCTTCTAGAACCATATTGGAAAAATACTCTGTTGAGAATATTAATAAAATGCTCACTATAGTAAATCCATCTATATTGATGGCCTATTGCTTATACACCTTTGGCTCTATACAAAGTAATACAATGATATTTACCATACCTTTTGTTTTATACGGTATATTTAGATATGAATATTTAATGGACAGAAAAAATATAGGGGGTAAACCAGAAGATGTATTTGAAAAAGATATACCTTTTTTAATAAATATATTATTGTGGATTATAGCTGTTATAATTATAATATATTTAAAACTATAGAAAGGACATAAATTAAACATGGAAATTAGGAGTTTCTGGCATAAAAATTATGCCCAACAAAAACACGGTATAACTGAAAATAATAATTACTATAATATAATCATAGCCATTGGAATGATCTTATCCATATTATGGATAACATTTATAGATGCAAAACCATTTTCGGATTTTGACTATTATTATACTTTAGCTGTAAACATAGCTAATGGAGGTTCTTGGGGAAATACTTATACCTCTGTAGGATATCCTATAGTGTTAGGGGGAATATTTAAACTTTTTGGAGCAAGTATATTTAAAGCAAAAGTATTCAATCTATGTATAACTCTTATAAATTATTTATGTTTTAAAGCTATTTTATCTAAGATAAACTTAAAGGAAAGAGACAAGAAAATTATATTTACAATATTTGTATTGTTTCCTAATAATATATTTTATAATAATATTTTGGGTACAGAATTACTTTTTACAGCTATACTTTTTATAAGTACTTATTTTTATTTTAGTAATATCAAGTATAAATATCTTTTTATAGGTATACTTACTGGACTAAATACAATTATAAAACCATTTTTTATAATATTTTTTCTTGCTTTATTTTTAGTTGATATTATAAAATATAAAAAATTTTTAAAGGCTGTATTAAATTCCTTGACCGTACTTATAATATCTGTTATTGTAATTTCACCCTGGGTATATAGGAATACGAAATTAATGGGCCAATTTACCTATGTATCCAATAATGGAGGAATAGTTCTTTACATAAATAATAATTCTCAAAATCATTCAGGAAGATGGATGGCAGCTTCTAAAGTTGAAAATTCTATTGTAAACACTGAAAAATATAAAGAAGCCAATAAGACAGAGCAAAACAAAATGTTAAGTGATGCAGCAAAAAAATGGATAAGAAATCATCCGGTGCAATTTATAGAACTAGGGTTTAAAAGACTTTATAATACATATTTTTGGGGTGATGATGTTCTATATAGTACCTATAATAGTGGTGTAAGTGCTTATTATAATAAGATTCTATTTGAAGTTACAAACATTATAAAAATAGTTGTATTTTTGCCAGCTATTTTGTATATTTTAATATATTCTTTAAAAGTGCTTATCTATATATTTCAAGGCAAGTCTCAACTGCTGGATAAATTTACTGTATATTCAGTTGTAGTATTTTTCATGTTTACTTCTATATATTTTATAACAGAAGGACAAGGAAGATATTCTTTCCCGGAAATATTTATAATGATATATTGTTTCTACTTTTTTTTGAAGAATTTATTTCAGAGAGTTAGGGGATAGACCTATGATTCCACTAATACTTATGTCAGTTTTTTTAGGAGCAATGGGACAGGTGCTTGTAAAATATGGTGCGGCAAATTTAGAATTAAGTTTTACTATAAAATATTTGATTCCCAGTATTTTCAACATATTAAAAAACATGCCTGTAATGCTTGGAATTATATCCTATGGGTTAAGTTTTTTGCTTTGGATAAAGATTTTAAGTAAAGTAGAATTAAGTTATGCTTATCCAATGGTGAGTTTGGGATATGTAATAACCATGCTATTTTCCTATTTTGTATTTAAGGAAAACATATCTTTTGTAAGGATATTGGGAGTAGTTTTTATAATATTTGGGGTAATATTGATTTCAAGAAGTTAAAAATAAAAATGTTACATAATTTAAATTTAAACTGTAATGGAGGAATAAAAATGATACTTTCAAAAAAAGCTGAAGAAATTCAACCATCTATAACTTTGGCCATAACTGCTAAGGCTAAAAAAATGAAATCAGAAGGAATTGATGTAATAGGATTTGGGGCAGGAGAGCCTGATTTTAATACACCAGAAAATATTCAACAAGCTGCCATAGATGCTATGAAAAAGGGATATACGAAATATACTCCTGCATCCGGTATTGCAGAACTTAAAAAAGTTATTGTTAAAAAATTTAAAAAAGATAATGGTTTAAATTACGATGATAGTCAGATTATAATATCTACTGGAGCAAAACAATGTCTTACAAATGTATTAACAGCAACCTTAAATCCTGGAGATGAGGTTGTTATAGCCATACCTTATTGGGTAAGCTATCCTGAACTAGTAAAACTTTCAGATGGAGTACCGGTATTTGTAGATACTAAAAAAGAAAATGACTTTAAATATACTGTAGAAGATTTAAAGTCAGTATATAGTGAAAAAACTAAAATGATTATAATAAACAATCCTAATAACCCTACAGGTACTATTTATTCGAAGGAGGAACTTGAAAAGATTGCAGATTTTGCAAGAGAAAAAGATATCCTTATTTTATCAGATGAGATATATGAAAAATTGATATATGGTACTATGAAACATGTTAGTATAGCCAGCCTATCTGAAGATGCTTATAAAAGGACCATTGTTATAAATGGAGTTTCTAAAACCTATGCCATGACTGGATGGAGGATAGGATATGCTGCAGCAGATAAGGATATAATTAAACTTATGTCAAATGTTCAAAGTCATACTACTGGTAATCCTAATTCCATAGCTCAATATGCCTCTGTGGCAGCTATAGAAGGAGAAGAATCTCAGATAGAGGATATGGTTAGGGAATTTAAAAGAAGACGGGATTGCATGGTAGATAAAATAAGTAGAATACCAGGTGTCTCATATCTAAATCCTCAGGGAGCTTTTTATGTAATGTTAAACATATCAGAAACTTTTGGAAAGAATATAGATGGAGTTACCATAGATAATTCGTTGAGTTTTTCAGAACAGCTTCTAGAAAAAGAAAAAGTTGCAGTAGTGCCTGGACTGGGTTTTGGAATAGATGGATATGTAAGATTGTCTTATGCTACATCTATGGAAAATATAAAAGAAGGGCTAGATAGAATAGAGAGATTTATATTAAATTTAAAATAAAAAAGTAGAGGTGAATTATGTGGTTTCTAGAGAAGTTATAGTTAAAAGTCCCACAGGATTACATGCAAGACCGGCAACTCTTTTAGTTAAAAAAGCCTCTTCATTTAAATCAGAATTATATATAGAATTTAAAGGGAAAAGAGCCAATATAAAGAGTTTGATTGGAGTACTATCATTAGGTGTAATCAAAGGGGCCAATGTAAAAATTACTGCATGTGGTGATGATGAATCTCTGGCAGTAGAAGAGGTAGTCAGATTGATAAAATCCCTGGAGGAATAAAGTAATTCAACTATGTGGAGTAAAGAAATAGAAGACCTTGATTTTTAGAAGGTCTTCTATTTCAATTTATATTATTTGCAGCTATTTTTGGTCTTAAAAAATAGTATGATCATATTTAATCCCGCTACTCCTATAAGTATGTATATTATTCTTCCTATTAAGTTTATCGGTTCTCCAAATATAATTCCTATTATATTAAAATTAAATAGACCTATAAGTCCCCAATTTAGTGCACCTACAACCATTAGGATTAAAGAAACTTTGTCTATGATACTGAATTTATACATATTTTTTATTTATTGAGAGGAACTGGGTGTCTCGCACTCAATAAAAACCCACCTACCTTTGTTAAATAATCATTAATTAAAATATATTAATAATCTGGTAGAATAGAACCTAAGTTTTATAATTTAACATGTATAAAATACACAATAATTTGATTATTGTGTTATAATGTGAATGAAAAAATTTAATTACATATAAATGGAGGAATTTTTACATGAGAGATATATACAATACACCTTTGAATACCAGGTATGCATCTAAAGAAATGAGTTATATATTTTCAGATGAAGTAAAGTTCAAGACCTGGAGAAAACTCTGGGTAGTTCTTGCAGAATGTGAAAAAGAGTTAGGACTTAATATAACTTCTGAACAGATAGATGAGTTAAAAGCTAATATGGAAAATATAAATTATGAAGATGCAAAGAAAAGAGAAAAAGAAGTGCGTCATGATGTTATGAGTCATGTGTATGCTTATGGACTACAATGTCCTAAAGCAAAAGGAATAATACATTTAGGGGCAACAAGTTGTTATGTAGTAGATAATACGGATTTAATAATTATGAGAAAAGCACTTTACATATTGAAAAGAAAAATATTAAATATTATAAATTATCTTACTGAGTTTGCTTTAAAATATAAAGATTTACCTACTCTTGGATTTACTCATCTACAGCCAGCACAGCTCACTACAGTAGGAAAAAGAGCAACACTTTGGATACAGGACTTATATTTGGATATTGAAAATATTGAATTTGTAATAGATAAGATGAGATTTAGAGGAGTAAAAGGGACTACTGGAACTCAGGCCAGTTTTATGGAATTATTTAATGGAGATGAAGAAAAAGTAAAAAAATTAGATAAAATGGTGACTGAAAGAATGAACTTTAAGGAAGAATTTATGGTTACAGGTCAGACATACACGAGAAAATTGGATTCCATAATATTAAACACTCTTTCTGAAATTTCCCAAAGTGCTTATAAGTTTAGTAATGATTTAAGATTATTGCAGAATATGAAGGAAATGGAGGAACCTTTTGAGAAAAATCAAATAGGGTCTTCTGCTATGGCTTATAAGAGAAATCCTATGAGATGTGAAAGAATTGGAGCCCTTGCAAGGTATGTAATAGTAAACACTTTAAATCCAGCTATTACTGCTGCCACACAGTGGTTTGAAAGAACTTTAGATGATTCTGCCAATAAAAGAATAGCCATACCAGAGGCATTTTTAGCCTTAGATGGTGTATTGAACTTATATATGAATGTATCTGAGAATATGGTAGTATATCCAAAGGTAATAGAATCCCATATAGCTATGGAGCTTCCTTTTATGTGTACGGAAAATATAATAATGGAAGCGGTTAAAAGGGGGGGAGACAGGCAAGAACTCCATGAAAGAATTAGAGTTCATTCTATGGAAGCAGCTAAAATGGTAAAAGAGCATGGAATGGAAAATGATCTTTTAGAGAGGATTATAAAAGATCCTTTCTTCAAAATGACCAAAGAGGAGATAATGTCTCTTGTAGATGCTAAAAAATTCATAGGAAGAGCACCAGGGCAAGTAGTGGATTTTATAGAATGTAAGATAAAGCCTTTACTAGAGAAAAATAAAGAATTTTTAGGGGAAGAAGCTGAAATAAGTGTTTAAATTTATCTAAAGGCTATCTACTCCATACACTTTCTCCCCAGCTTTTTCAAATTTAGGAAAAATGCTTTAGAGTCCCTAGGGTAACTATAAAATAAAGCCTTCATATTCTGATAGTATAGCATTTAGAATTATGGAGGTATTAAATGAAAAGGACAGGAAATAGTATAGATGATTTAATGCAGCTGGCTTTATATATGATACCTAAGTATATGAAAAGAATTGATAGATACAATAGAAGGCGTTATAAGGATTCAGGGAATGATCATGATAAGGAGTATTATAAAGAGCAATATATTGACAATAAGGAACTTATTGAGTTTATAGAAAAAAATATTCTTAGACAGGAAGGTATTTTGACAGGAAAAAGAGATAAGGAGAAGCCTAAAAAAACAGAAAATGAAAAAACAGAAAGCGTGTTAGATAGTAATATAGTTAAAAAGATAAAAGACAAAGTGGAAAAAAAGCCAGAAAACCATGATAAAAAAGAACCTGATAAGAAAATAGAGATTGACAACAAGAAAGAATCTGAAGGTAAAAAAGCATCTGAAAATAAGGATAAGAAGGAAGAAGAAAATAAAGGGCAAACTTCTAAGGAAGAGGAAGAAGAAAATAAAGGACAAATTTCCAAGAAAAATGAGGAGCATAATCATAATAATGTTGAAAAAAAGGCTCCTAATGAAAAAGAAGAGAAAGAACAGATAACAAAACCAAATGGAATTGTTAAAAAAAGATATAATATATTATCTGGCAGTAAGTATTGTATTACTTGTAATAAAGGTATATCGTATGTAATGAATAAGTTAATTGGAGAAAAATTAGATGTATGTGTTAAAGATGATAAAATGAGTATACTTAATGAAGTGAATTTAATACATTCAGATGAAATATTAATTAAGCTTACCAATGAATCAGGAGAGAAAATTATAATACCTATGAAAAATATAGTTGGTTTACAATCAAACAAACTCTCTTCTTTGGACAAATCTTTAAAACAAGTATCAAAGGGATATTATTGTATATTTGAAAAAAGGATGGAAGATTATTTTAATTCCCTTATTGGTAAAAAGGTAATAATACAAACAGTGGGACAGGGAAAATTTGCATATATATATAATAAAACTATTACTGAAGTGGGTTTAGGATTTATAGTAGTTGATAATAGTATGATGGTTGTATTTTCAAGTATAGTACTTATAAGGGAATTGAAAAATACTCAGAGTGAAAAAGAGATGTAAACATCAACACACATGTATAGATAAAAATATAAATATACTAAAAATATTTTTAGTATATTTATATTTTGAGAAAAACTAATTTTTCAATAAAATGGAATTTTAATTATTTTAGATTTCAAGTTTTAATTTTTCAATTCCATATTTTATTCTTTTTAAGGATTCATCTTTGCCTATAATATCTGCAATTTCAAAGGCACCACCAGGGGTAGATTTTTTGCCTGACAGAGCAATTCGTACAGGCCAAAGTACTATTCCATTTTTAACCTGCAATTCTGATATTAAATCCATACAGCATTTTTCTATATTTTCAAAAGTCCAAGGGGAAAGTTCTTTAAATCTAGGAAGAATTTTTTCAAGAGTTAAGAGTGAATTTTCTAAGTTTGTTTTCATCTTTTTATGTATATATAATTCTGCAGGATAATCTGGAAGTTCATTGAAAAAATCTAACATGTCAGGTATCTCACTTAATACTTCAACTCTTATTTTGAGTAATTCACTTATCTTTAAAAAGTCCAAATCTTTTGAAATTACTTTTTTATAATAAGGAAGGGCCAGTTTATTAAATTCTTCCAAAGGCATCTTTTTTATATATTCTCCATTCATCCATTTCAGCTTTACATTGTCAAAGATAGCTGGAGATTTATTTATATTTCTGTAGTCAAATAGTTTCACTAGTTCATCTAGGTCGAATAATTCCTGTTCATTCCCAGGATTCCATCCTAAAAGGGCTATATAATTAAGTACAGCCTCTTTTAAATAACCTTTTTTTATTAAATCCTGAAAGGAGGCATCTCCATTTCTTTTACTGAGCTTTTGGTGTGCATCCTTCATTATTGGGGGACAATGAATGTATACAGGAACTTCCCAGCCAAAGGCATCGTAGAGTCTGTTGTACTTTGGAGCAGAGGATAAATACTCACTACCTCTGACTACATGGGTAATTCCCATAAGGTGATCGTCCACTACATTTGCAAAGTTATAGGTAGGATAACCATCAGATTTTATAAGTATCATATCATCTAATTCTGAATTATCCACAGAAATATCTCCATAAATTTCATCATGAAAAGTTGTAAATCCAGTTTCAGGATTATTTTGCCTTATAACATAAGGTATATTTGATGCTAGCTTTTCATTTATTTCTTCTTTTGAAAGTTTAAGGCAGTGCTTATCATACTTATAAAATTCTTTTTCGTTATCATCATTGTTCTTAAGGCTATCCATACGTTCTTTGGTGCAAAAACAATAATAAGCTTTTCCTTTATTTATAAGTTCTTTAGCATATTTTAAATATATATCAGTTCTCAGGCTTTGTATATAAGGACCTACAGGGCCACCTATATCAGGACCTTCGTCGTGCTTGAGTCCTGTAATCTCCAATGTATGGTAAATTATATCCAGTGCATCTTCTATAAATCTTCCCTGGTCAGTATCTTCAATTCTTAGTATAAAATCTCCGCCTTCATGTTTGGCTATTAAATATGTATATAGTGCAGTTCTTAAATTACCAACGTGCATATATCCAGTTGGGCTTGGTGCAAATCTTGTTCTGACTTTAGTCATTTTTTTCACTCCCATTTATTTTAAAGTAAAAACCTCTCATCCTTTTTAGACGAAAGGCTACGAATTTGCTATTACCTTTAAATGATATAATAATAAAAATATTGTGTCAAGATTGTGTCAAGGAGGTTTTTATAAATAGGAAATTATCCAGAGGCGTAACAGTGCTTATCTTCCACTTTGAAGATGGTGAAGTTATTAGCTAATTGCTGTCTTCGGATAAAAAAGAGAAAAATAGATTAAATAAACGTAATAAAGAACATATGTAAGAAAAATTAAGTATATCATAATATAGGGGTACAAAAATAAATTTGACATATATATGTGCTATTGATATAAATAATATAGCATATATATTATTTATATCACATATATCTTTGAATGATGAAGCTAATATGTATAATAAGCTTTTATATAAATTTATAAATATTTTATAGGGGGAAAAATAATGTCTATGAAAGTTGCAATTAATGGTTTTGGAAGAATAGGAAGGTTATTTTTAAGAATTGCTCAGGAAAGATTACGGAAAGACGTGGAAATTGTAGCAATTAATGCAAGAGCAGACAATGAAACCCTTGCACATCTTTTTAAATATGATTCTTGTTACGGAAAATTTCAAGGCAACGTAAAAGCTACAGAAGACTCAATAATTATAAATGATTCTGAAATAAAAATATTTAGAGAAAGTGAACCAGAAAATTTACCTTGGGGTAAATTAAATGTAGATATCGTAGTAGAATCTACAGGAAAATTTAAAGATAGAAAAAATTTATACAAGCATATAGAGGCTGGTGCCAAAAAAGTTATAATTACAGCCCCTGCTAAAGATGAAGATATAACTATAGTTATGGGTGTAAATGAAGAAAAATTTGATGTAAATTCCCATAATATTATTTCAAATGCATCCTGTACAACTAATTGTCTAGCACCATTTGCTAAAGTTTTAGATGAAAATTTTGGTATTGTAAAAGGACTTATGACTACAATTCATGCCTATACAGGAGATCAAAGATTGGTAGATAAGAGTCATAAGGATTTAAGAAGGGCAAGAGCTGCAGGGGAATCTATAATTCCAACTACTACAGGAGCAGCAAAGGCAGTGGCAAAGGTACTTCCGAATCTAGAGGGAAAATTAAATGGTTTTGCTCTTAGAGTACCTACAGTTACAGTGTCTATTACGGATTTAGTTTGTGAGCTTTCAAAATCTGCTACAGTAGAAGAAATAAATAAAGCATTTAAAAGGGCAGCTCAAGGTCCTATGGAAGGAATACTTGGATACTCAGAAGAACCACTGGTATCTATAGATTACAAGGGTGACAATAGGTCTTCCATAATAGATGGACTTTCAACTTTAATAATGGGAGATAATATGGTTAAAGTGGTGTCTTGGTATGACAATGAATGGGCTTATTCATGTAGAACAGTAGATCTTGTAAATTATGTTTCATTACAGATGGAAAAAAATAATGAACAGTCTGATAAAGTAGTTGTTAATAAGGCATAGATAAATCTTTAATATAAATTAATCATGGGAATGTGTAGATATACACTATAATAAAAAAGTATTTCTATAAATATTTATAGAAATACTTTTTTACATATTTTAAGTTTAATGATAGCTATATTTTTTATGCTTTTTATACTTTCTAGGTTTATTTTTCATAAATAAGAAGATTAGAATTAATATAAATAAAGGCATAAATAGTATGCTGTATATAGAAAATATCTGCTTTGAAAAAGAATATTTTGAAAGTGCAGAATAAATTTTATAACTTTTAGAAAAATCTCTTTGTTTCACTGTAAGGATTCCTATAGGAATTTTACCTTTCAAGGATTTTATATTTACATTTGTAATAGTGATTTTTTGCTGTAATTCTTTTTTATTAAGATCATTATCATAGTAGTTTATATCTTCTTCTGTTTTAATAGGAACCTCTATGGATTTTTTTAAATTTACAAAAGGCAAAAATTTAAAGTCTACATTTTTTTTACTAATTATAGAATCTTTTTTATGAAGAACATAAGGGGCTTTATTATAGCTCCAGTTTATTATTTTTTCTATATCGTTAAATACATAGGTGTCATTTGCATCATATATGGAATTCATTACAATTCCAAGTATTTTTCTATTATCTCTTTCATAAATTGCGACCAGACATCTTCCAGCAGGTACTGTATAACCAGTTTTTCCGCCTATACAGCCATCTTTACCCAGCAATTTATTGGTGTTTATGATGGAAAAAGTAGCACCTTTAGAAGTTGTTATTGTACTGGTAGACTTATATATGGTATTTCTTATCCAGGAATTTTTAAAAGCTTCTCTAGCGATAATACTCATATCATAGGAGGTAGTATAGTGTTCCGGATTATGTAAGCCATTTGGAGTGACAAAATGAGTGTTTTTTAAGTTTAAATTTTGTACTTCTTCATTCATTTTGTTTGCAAATTCAGATACATCTTTAGATAGATTCTCTGCAATAACGTATGCCATATCATTGGCAGAAAATATTAAAAGTGCATCCATAACATCCTTTGCAGACATAGAATCTCCTACCTCTATGGGATGTGTGACAGTATTTAGAGAAGATTCAGGTTGAGCTTTAGCTCCTGCTGTATAAGTTAGCATGTCTGTTTCTTTTTTATTCTTTTCAAGTAGAATAGCTGTTAAAAGTTTTGTAGTACTTGCAGGATATATTTTAGTATCTGGATTTTTTTCATATATTATTTCATTTGTTTGCATGTCCACTGTTATAGCTGAACTGCCATATATTTCAGGAAGTGTATCGTAAGATGCATCTGAGGCAGATACATTAAAATTTAAACAAATTGTAAACATAAGTACAAATAATATGATATTATTTTTTCTCTTCAAAAAACATCACTCCATTTGCTGAAAATTTATGCACATGTGTTATCAAGCGATTCTTAGGTTCAGGTGGAGTTTATCTCCATCTGAATTTTAGAAGAACTTATCCAGGCACGTTATCTGTGCTTATTTCCCACTTTGAAGAAGATGGGAGATAAGCACTGGTAGTGTTCGGATAAAAATATTATAATTAATTATAACATTTTACAGTATACCATATAAAAAGGGCATTTTACAGTTAGATTTTAGGAGGTAGTAAGGTGATAAAAAGAATAGAAAATATATTTAAAGAAAGAAAACCACATATTATGGGAGAATTCAGTAAAAATGCTGTGATGATTCCCTTATGTGAATCTGGAGAAGAGGTAAGTGTACTCTTTGAAGTGAGGGCACTAAACTTAAAGCATCAGCCTGGAGATATATGTTTTCCGGGAGGTGGATTAGAAGAGGGTGAAATTCCAGTATGTGCAGCTATAAGAGAAACTATGGAGGAGCTAAATTTAAATAGAGAAGATATAAAACTTATAGGGGAAATGGACTATGTTGTGACACCCTATAATTTTATAATGTATCCTTTTGTATGTAAATTAAATAGAGAAGATATATTTCCAAGCCAAAGTGAAGTAGACCATATTTTTAAGGTCCCTCTTCAGTTTTTTATAGAAAATAAACCTTTGCTTTATGAGATCCCAATAGTTTCACAACCAGGAAAGAGATTCCCTTATAGGCTTATAAGAAATGGCAGAAAGTATAAATTTAGAAGAGGAACGGTAAAACAGTATTTCTATAATTATGAAAAATATACAATATGGGGATTCACTGCCCTTATTATAAAAAGATTTGTGGATATAATTGTGTCAAAGGAATAATCCATAGTAATTCCCACTAAACACTGATGATTCCTACCAAAACTTGATGAAATCCTCGCAAGGGATAGAATTAGCCACAGTCCAAAAAGGAATAAAAAACCAACAAGTAACCTAGAGCTGAGGGCAAAACCTTGACTCTATTTTTATGGGATAAATTAGGTTTAATGGGACAAGTGTTTTTCCAGTGATTTATATAGAGCTGTTAGAACTGCTGAAATTATATTTAAAGGAGAAATAATTAAAACTAATTTATTAAGAGAAGTACTTATTACTCCAATACTTAAAAGTAATATAAGATTACCATACATATTTTGGTGTATAAGTGGAAGAATTGCCTGGTTTCTTAATAATAAATCACAAATGGAAACTGTAGAAGATACCAAAAAACGAGCAAAAGAATTCTTAGATATTATAATAAATGAATCAAGTATGAATATATTAATTGTTTGTCATGGCTTTTTCATGCATGAACTACAAAAAGAGCTAAAAAGAAGAGGTTTTAGTGGACAAGACATAAAGAAACCTAAGAATGGAATATGATATTAATATCTAAGGACATTGTTTTTAAATGATATAGAATTTCGAGATAACTAAAATATAATACAGTTTTAAATAAGGTTTGTACTGAAGGAATTATTTTTTAATTTACAATTCCTTCAGTTATTTAAATAATATTATTCCTCGTAAGTAGCAGAATACTTATGAAGTAATTGTTGTTTTAAATTCCATAGATTTTGAGATAAATCTACATAGTAGTGATGAGGATTTTCAAATCTTAATACTTCAGGCCAGAATTTAGTTATTTCTTCTTGTGCTTTATTTCTTATATCCATTACATCCGGACTTTCATATACAAGTTTTCCTTTATCAAATATTTTTATCAGCAATTCTTTTGCATAATAATTTTTTAACCTTTTCTTTTTCCAGGTAAAAGTAGGATCAAATAATTCTATAGGTTCGCCTATATTGATATTTTCATTACTTAAGGCAATTAAGTCTCCTATGGCTTTATCTTCTTTTTTGCTAAAAATTCTATATATCTTTTTAAAACCAGGGTTAGTTATTTTCTCTTCATTTTCACTTATCTTTATTTTAGGTATTATGCTTTCATCTTCACCTTCTACGGCAACCAATTTATATACTCCACCAAATACAGGTTCTGATTTTGCAGTTATTAATCTTTCACCTACCCCGAAAGAATCAATACAAGCACCTTGACTTAATACATCTCTTATAATAAATTCGTCTAGAGAATTTGAAATAACAATGTCTACCTCTTCAAGGCCAGCTGCGTCCAATACTTTTCTACATTTTTTAGTTAAATAGGTTATGTCTCCACTGTCTATTCTTATGCCTTTAGGCTTATGTCCATTCGGAATTAAAATTTCTTTGAAAACCTTTATAGCATTGGGCAGACCAGACTTCAACACATTATATGTATCTATTAAAAGTATACAGTTATCCGGATATACCTTTGCCCAGGCCTTAAAAGATTCATATTCAGAAGGAAATAGCTGTATCCAACTATGGGCCATGGTACCTACTGCAGGTATACCAAACATCTGCTCTGCTATAGTACAAGCAGTAGAACTACATCCTCCTATTACTGCAGCTCTTGCACCATATACAGCACCGTCATAACCTTGGGCACGTCTTGAGCCAAATTCCATTACAGGTTTGCCAGAAGCTGCTTTACAGATTCTGCTTGCCTTTGTCGCAATTAGAGTCTGATGGTTTATAGTTAAAAGTATCATGGTTTCAATAAACTGAGCTTGAATAGCAGGACCTCTTACAGTTAGCAGGGGTTCATTTGGGAATACAGGGGTACCTTCTGGTATTGCCCATACATCACAACAGAATTCAAAATTTTCCAAATAATTTAAAAATTCTTCTGAAAATTGCTTTTTACCGCGCAGATATTCTATATCGTCTTTTGTAAATTTTAAATTGGATAGATATTCAATTACCTGTTGGACACCTGCCATAATACAGTATCCTCCTCCATCTGGAACACTTCTAAAAAACATGTCAAAATAGGCAATTTTAGTGCCTATGTTATTTTCGAAATACCCATTGTTCATGGTAAACTCATAAAAATCTACCAGCATAGTAAGATTCCTTCCATTTCTTACGTCGAAGTTCTTTGCGTTCTCCATAATAAAAATCTCCTCTATTTATGTTTTAATTCACACAATTGTGACAAAAATTAAGTATATATAAATATTGTAATACTTAAAAGAAAATATTACAAGACTGGAGTTCAACAGCTTATTGAGCATATTTGGGAGATTTTAATATGATAAATAATTTAGATGTAAATCAAATAAAGGCAGTTAATACTGATTTAAAAAATGTAGTAATTTGTGCCCCTCCGGGTTCTGGCAAGACTACAGTTATTATAAATAGAATACGTTATTTAATAACTGAAAAAAATATAGATCCTAAAAATATAGTGGTAATAACTTTTACCAGAGCCTCCGCTCTTGATATGAAATATAGATATATGTCAATGATGCATAAGAGTTTATTGCCTTTTTTCGGTACCTTTCATTCTTTATTTTATAATATGTTGAAAAGATATAAAGGCAAAATAAACATAGTAGAATCTTTTAAAACCTATAATTTGATTAAGTCTGTGCTTATGCATTATGTAGGATTTATAGAAGAAGAAAAAATAAGGGAAGTTTTAAATGATATATCACTTTTTAAAAATAGCAATAAAAGTATGGAAGATTTTAATAGTAAAATTGACAAAACTGTGTTTATGTATTGTATTAGGGAATATGAAGACTATAAGTTTAAAAATAATTTAATGGATTTTGATGATCTGCAACTAGAGGTAAAAAATATTTTAGAAACGGATAAGAGTATCCTTAAATATTATAATAATCTATTTACACACATATTAGTAGATGAATTTCAAGATTGTGATAAACTTCAAATAGATATTCTAAAATTAATTGGCAAAAACAGTTCTATATTTGCAGTGGGAGATGAGGATCAGTGTATATACGACTTTAGAGGTTCTGATCCCATATGTATGGTGGATTTTAGTGGTCATTTTAAAGAGGGTAAAAAATTGTTCTTAAAGAAAAACTATAGAAGTGTATGTAATATAGTTAAAATGTCTCAAAATTTGATATATAACAATAAAAATAGAAATTTTAAATATGTTGAAAGCAGTAGAACAAACAGAGGAAATATCAGTTTTAAAATTTTTGAAAGTGAGAAGGAACAGGCGTGCTACTTAGCTGGCTTTATAAAAGAAATTATAGAGGAAGGAAAATACAGTTGTAGAGATATAGTCCTTTTATACCGTACTAATATAGAATGTGTAAGTATAATAGACAGTTTATTAAAATGTAAAGTAAAATTTAAATTTTTACATGGAAAGTATAATTTTTATAGTCATTTTATCTGCAGGGATTTAATATCCTATTTTAAACTAGCAGTGGATATGTGTGATAAAGATAGTTTTATAAGCATAGTAAATAAGCCTTTTAGGTATATAGGAAAAATAAATATAGAAAAAGTAAGAAATAATAGAGTAAAAGAAAATTGTTTTGAAATTTTAAAAAATATAGAAGAAATACCTATTTTTCAAGTTAAAGCCATAGATAAACTCCAAAGAAACATAAAAAAGCTAAGAAGGATAAAACCTAAACAGAGGATAGAATTTATATTAGATAAATTAGAATATAGAGATTATCTACACAAATATTGTAAAGAATTAGGCTCTAATATGGAAGAGTACTATTATGTTATAGATCAATTTAAACAGATATGTGAAGATTTTACTAGTATTTACGAATTTTTAAAACATATTGAAGTTACAGAAGAATTTTTACATAGAAATTTACAGGAAGAAGATGCAGTTATATTAAGTACTCTCCACGGAGTTAAAGGAATGGAGTTTAAAAATGTATTTATAATAAACTGTAATGAAGGGTCAATTCCCCATTCAAACAGTATTTTAAATAATTTAGAAGAGGAAAGGCGACTTTTTTATGTAGGTATCACCAGGGCTATAGATAATTTATATTTATGTTCTACAAGTACCATAAAAGGCAGGGCAGTAGAAGTGTCCAGATTCATAAGGGAATGTAATCTGACTGATTTAGAAGGGGTTAATTCATTGTTTAATCCTAAAGTAGGGGATTTAGTATTTCATAAAGTTTTCGGACATGGAAAAATAACTGAAAGGCAGGACAAAGAGGTGAGTGTACTATTTTCAGATAATATTGAAAGAAGTTTTTGTAATTCTCTACTTTATAGTGGACAGCTGTTAATTCAGGGGAAGCAATAAGATTGATATGAAAAATTTGTAGTAATTATAACAGATACTTTTTAAGAAATAGGTTAAATTGGTCATTGATATTGTTGCATTAAAAAACGAGATATATCTGCTTTATTTCTATATAATTTTATGTCTTAATGTAATCTTAATATTATAGCAGAGATTGTAATACTATATTGATTTTTACCATGCTACAATTAAAATAAAAAGAATTTTTATACAAGGAAGTGTTTTAATGGGTATCCAGCAAACGGATTCAAGATCATTGATGGAACAGCTTTTAAATATGTCGGCAGAAAGAAAACAAGGAAAACTGAGAATATATTTCGGTTATGCGGCAGGTGTCGGCAAAACCTGTGCGATGTTGAATGATGCCCATGAGGTGCAGAAAGATGGAATTGATGTAGTTGCCGGATACATTGAACCACATGCCCGTCCGGAAACGATGGCTCTATTAGGTGGTCTGGAGCTTTTGCCACCACTGGAAGTATCTTATAATGGCATTGTACTGAAAGAATTCGATCTTGATGGTGCACTTAAGAGAAGGCCTCAGCTCATTTTAGTTGATGAGCTGGCACATTCAAATGCATTAGGATGTCGTCATAAAAAGCGCTATCAGGATGTGGAGGAATTACTTCGTGCTGGTATTGATGTGTATACCACGATTAATGTTCAGCATATAGAAAGTTTAAATGATGTTGTTGCGTCCATTACTGGGATTTCAGTACGTGAACGCATTCCAGATAGTGTGTTCGACAGCGCCGATCAAGTGGAATTGGTAGATATAGAACCGGATGATTTGATTGATAGGCTTAATAAGGGGAAGGTATACCGGAAAGAACAGGCACAGAGAGCACTTGTCAATTTTTTTACGAAAGAGAAGTTGGTTGCCTTACGGGAGATTGCTTTACGCCGGACGGCAGATCAAGTCAACCGGGTTGCGGTATCAAACAATGAACAATTAAAAAACAATAGTCATTATGCCAATGAGCATATTTTAGTCTGTTTATCATCGGCGCCCTCCAACGCTAAGGTCATCCGTACAGCAGCGAGAATGTCGGATGCTTTTCACGGCACATTTACAGCACTACTTGTGGAAACACCGGAAATCAAAGAATTATCGGCGAAAAACAAGACAAATCTGAGAGAAAATCTGCGGCTGGCTGAACAGCTGAGCGCACAGATTGCCACAGTGTATGGTGAAGATATTCCTTTACAGATTGCAGAATATGCTACAGCAAGTAGGGTATCAAAGATTGTCATAGGACGTTCTAATCATGTTAAAAAATGGTTTGCAAAAACCAATTTTGTAGATAGGTTGATTACGTTAGCACCTAATCTTGATATTTATATTATTCCGGATACACAGTCATCTTTTTATGTTAGAACTTATAAGTTTACAAAACCCCTGGAGTTATCGCTGTCTGATATTTTTAAATCTGCAGGTATTTTATTTGTATGTACTTTGATTGGGTTGTGGTTTGACTCTCTTGGATTCAGTGAATCAAACATTATTATGGTATATATTTTAGGTGTTTTGTTCAATGCTATGGTTACAAAGGGGAAAATATACAGCGCAGTGGCATCTATATTAAGTGTACTGCTGTTCAATTATTTATTTACTTATCCTTATTTTTCTTTTTTAGCATATGATCCGGGATACCCTGTTACCTTTTTGGTTATGCTGTTGGCTTCTTTTATAGCTAGTACATTGACAAAACGGGTAAAGGAACAGGCTCGTTATTCTGCACAAAAAGCTTATCGTACGGAAGTGCTTTTGGAAACCAACCGGAAATTACAGCAGGCAAAGGATAAATCTGAAATTTTCAGCGAGACGGCACATCAATTGGTAAAACTTCTTGACAGAACTGTGATCTTTTATCCTGAACAGAAAAATACATTATCTGAACCACTTGTTTTCACAAAGGATGGATGGGAAGGTAATTTTAAGACCTACCTGAAAACGGATGAACGTGCAGTAGCTGAGTGGGTGTATAAAAATAATAAACGTGCTGGTGCTACAACGAATACCCTTTCTGCTGCCAAATGTTTATATCTTGCGGTGCGCAGCAGTGATATGGTATTGGCTGTTGTTGGAATTGTCATGGATAAGAAAGTACCGTTGGAGGTTTTTGAAAAAAGCCTGATGATTGCTATGTTAGGTGATTGTGCTCTGTCTTTGGAAAAAGAAAAACTCAATGAAAGGCAAAAACAGATTTCCATGCAGATACAGCAGGAACAGCTCCGTGCCAATTTGCTCAGAACAATCTCCCATGATTTACGCACACCCCTTACAAGTATATCGGGCAATGCTGGTATTCTCATGGGAAATTCTACAGTGCTGAGTGAAGCACAAAAGAAGGGACTTTATGCAGACATTTATGATGATTCCATGTGGCTAATCAATTTGGTTGAAAATCTTTTGTCTATCACCCGAATTGAAGACGGTAAAATAAACTTGAATTTGCAGCCGGAACTTTTAGAAGAAGTTATTACAGAAGCGCTGTGCCATATCAACCGCAATAGCGTGAACCACCATATTGAAACAATAGTAGATGATGAACTGATTATGGCAAAAATGGATTCTCGTCTCATTATCCAGGTCATTATCAATATTGTGGATAATGCCATTAAATACACGCAGCCTGGTTCTCACATTACAATCTCAGCAAAACGGAAAAAACAATTCATCTTAGTAGAAATAGAAGATGATGGTCCTGGTATTGAAGATGAGGCAAAGACCAGGCTGTTTGACATGTTTTATACTGCAGACAACATTCGTGGAGATAGCCGCCGCGGACTGGGCTTGGGACTTTCTTTATGCAAGTCTATTATTCATGCTCATGGCGGTACAATTTATGTAAAAGATAATATTCCGCATGGTACAGTATTTTGCTTTACCTTGCAGGCACAGGAGGTAAATTATCATGAATAAACCGTTGATTCTCGTAGTGGAGGACGATAAAGCCATCCGCAAGCTGATTACCACCACACTGGAGACACAGGGATACCGATATCATACTGCCGAAACTGGCAGTGCATCTATCTTAGAGGCAGTTTCCAGGCAGCCGGATATTATGATTTTGGATTTAGGATTACCGGATATGGATGGTATTGAGATTATTAAAAAGATTCGGGCATGGTCTAATATACCGATCATTGTTGTCAGCGCCCGAAGTGAGGATAGAGATAAAATTGATTCGCTGGATGCTGGTGCAGATGATTATTTAATGAAGCCTTTCAGTGTTGAAGAGCTTTTAGCAAGACTTCGGGTTAGTTTGCGCCGTATTCGCTATGATAGTAAGAAGCTTCTCAAGGATGCCACTATTTTCATCAATGGCAGTTTAAAAATCGACTATGCAGCCGGTTGTGTATGGTTGGAGGGAGAGGAGATCCATCTTACCCCAATTGAATATAAATTAATTTGTCTATTGGCTAAGAATGTAGGTAAGGTTCTGACACATAATTTTATTTTGCATGAAATCTGGGGCAACTATGCCAGTGATGTTTCTGCTTTGCGTGTTTTTATGGCGACCCTACGAAAAAAAATAGAAAAAGAGCCCTCAAGACCTAAATATATTCAAACCCATATTGGGGTTGGCTATCGCATGCTGCGGGCTGTAGATGATAACGAGATCATTTAAGCTGTATTTTGTAGAAAGGCATAATAAATTTAATAAATACAAATAATAACTCTGTACTATTTCTTTATAAAAGTGCAGGTTATTTTTGTTGTTCAATTTTTAGGAGAATATTTCCAAAAGATCATCTTAATGAAGTATTAATGTGATTAAAAAAACTCTAACACTGGATTAATAAGAAATGTGATACACTAAAGCATATTCAAGGTGAAGGAGGGAGTCGAAATGGATTTTTTAATGCTTGGCATTTTAGGAGTGTGTTTTATATTGGTTAAATTATTGGTTGATTGGTGCGGTCGTCAGGTAGAAAAATAGTACAAGAGGAGGGCTTTTTATGCTATTACTTGGAATTATCATTTTGGTATTGGGAGCATACTTGGTATACGCTCTAGTAAATCCTGAAAAATTTTAATTGGAGATTGGAGGAAAACTTATGTTGCAAATCATTTTAACACTGACAATCTTTATTGCTCTTGTTATTCCAATGGGAAAATATTTATACCACATTGCAGCTGGAAAGCATACCTTTGGCGATCCGGTATTTGACCGAATTGACAATGTGGTTTACCGCATATGCGGTATTGACAAAAAAGAAATGAATTGGAAGCAATATATTATAGCATTGCTTGCGACCAATGCATTCATGGTATTGGTTGGATATCTGATTCTAAGGCTTCAGGCACTTCCAATTTTTAACCCTAATGGCATCGGTGGGATGGAACCTACTCTGTCATTTAATACCATTATCAGTTTCATGACGAATACAAATATTCAGCATTACTCCGGAGAATCCGGACTTTCGTATTTGAGCCAGATGATGGTAATTACTTTTATGATGTTTGCCTCCGCTGCTAGCGGATTTTCTGCTGCTATGGCGTTTATTCGCGGTCTTACGGGAAAGACAAAAACCATGGGCAACTTTTATATGGATTTAATTCGCATTACAACCCGTGTTTTACTTCCTATTTCTATATTGGTTGGACTACTTCTTGTTTATCTGGGAGTTCCTCAAACTTTGTCGGCCAGTGTGACCATTCAAACAATTGAGGGAAAATTTCAAGATATTGCCGTGGGACCAATTGCTTCGCTGGAGATAATTAAACATTTAGGAACAAATGGTGGTGGATTTCTCGGTGCAAATTCATCGACGCCATTTGAAAATCCTAATATATTTACAAATATAATAGAAATAATTTCCATGATGATTTTGCCAGGGGCTTGTGTAGTTGCATTTGGCCATATGGTCCACAATCGTACAAAAGAAAATGAAAAATCAAAGAGAATTTTTTTGGGAAGAGAAGGAAGAACAATTTTTGCCGTTATGGCCATTATCTTTGTGATGGGGCTTGTTGTCTGTTTCATATCTGAGAGTGCCGGGAATCCTTTATTGGCACAAGCTGGATTGAATCAAAGCATGGGTAGCATGGAAGGCAAGGAAGTACGGTTTGGCATTGCCCAATCCTCACTTTTCACAACAGTTACAACTGCCTTCACTACGGGCTCAATTAACAATATGCATGACACCCTAACACCTATGGGTGGATTTGTTGCTTTGTTGTTTATGATGCTCAATGTGGTATTTGGTGGTAAAGGTGTGGGATTAATGAATATGATCCTTTATGCAATTCTTGCAGTCTTCATCTGTGGACTGATGATTGGCCGTACACCGGAATATCTAGGTAAAAAAATTGAAGGAAAAGAAATGAAACTGACAGCACTCGGCATCATCGTACATCCTCTGCTTATTCTAGCCTTTACTGCATTGGCAATAACAGTTCCAGCGGGTTTGCAAGGAGTAACCAATCCCGGTTTTCATGGTCTAACACAGGTTGTATATGAATATGCATCTTCAGCTGCAAATAATGGTTCAGGCTTTGAGGGATTGGCTGACAACACTTATTTTTGGAATATCACCACAGGGCTTGCTATGTTCTTTGGACGTTACCTATCCATTATAATTCAGCTTGCCATTGCAAGTTCGCTAATGTTGAAGCATCCGGTCAGTGAGTCTGTGGGTACACTGAAAACAGATACAGGAACCTTCGCGGTAGCATTGCTCATGGTTGTACTTATTATTGCTGCACTTACATTTTTTCCAGTATTGGCACTTGGTCCCATCGCAGAACATTTGACTTTATGGAGTTAAGGAGGAATCTTTCATGAGTAAACATACAAAAACAAAATTTATTACAAAAGATATTCTTAAAACCTCCATTTTTGGAGCCTTTAAGAAACTCAATCCCAAATATATGATGAAAAATCCTGTTATGTTTGTAGTAGAAGTGGGTTTTGTGGTCACTCTTCTCCTTTCATTCTTCCCGGATATTTTTGGAGATAAGGGAAATAATCTGCGTTTATACAACATAGTAGTATCTGTCATTTTACTCATTACAGTGTTGTTTTCAAACTTTGCAGAATCCATTGCTGAAGGCCGCGGCAAAGCACAGGCCCAAAGCTTGAAAAAAACGCAAAAAGACATGCAGGCTCGTATTTTGAATGATGGCGGAAAAGAAACTATTGTCAATGCCAATATGTTAAAAAAAGGCCATGTTATTTTAGTGAAGGCAGGAGAGTTTATCCCAAATGATGGTGAAGTTATTGAAGGAATCGCCTCTGTAGATGAATCAGCGATTACTGGTGAATCTGCTCCGGTAGTAAAAGAAAGCGGAGGCGATTTTGCCTCCGTGACCGGCGGTACTACAGTAGTAAGTGACTGGCTAAAGATACAGATTACTTCCGATCCCGGACAGTCCTTCCTTGATAGAATGATTGCCATGGTAGAGGGTGCATCCCGCAAAAAAACACCAAATGAGATTGCATTAAATACACTATTGGTCAGTTTGACAATTATTTTTCTGATTGTTATAGTTACCCTTTATCCTATAGCAGTATATAGTGGGGTGCGTATTCCTATTTCCACACTTATTGCACTAACTGTATGCCTAATTCCTACAACTATTGGTGGACTGCTGTCTGCAATTGGTATCGCAGGTATGGATCGTGTCACTCGCTTTAATGTAATTGCTATGTCTGGTAGAGCAGTAGAAGCTTGTGGAGATGTGGATACCATGATTCTAGATAAAACTGGAACCATAACTTATGGAAATCGTATGGCATCAAAATTCATCCCTGTAGGAAATGTGAAAGAACAGGAGTTAATTCATTATTCTGTTATCAGCTCTTTAAAAGACAATACCCCGGAGGGAAAGTCTATTGTAGAGCTTGGCGGGCAGCTTAGTGGAATACAACATGAAGAAATACCCGCCATGGAGTTTATGGAATTTACTGCACAAACGCGTATGAGCGGTGTGAAGCTCCAAGATGGCACAAGAATTCGCAAAGGTGCTTCTGATGCAATTCAAAAATATGTTCAGGAACTGGGTGGTACAATTCCAAAAGATTTAAGCATACAGGTAAATGAAGTATCGAAACTTGGTGGCACTCCGCTGGTGGTTTGTGTAGATGATAGGATTTTAGGAGTTATTTATTTGAAGGATACCATCAAATCTGGACTTGTGGAGCGTTTTGCAAGACTCCGGGCCATAGGAATTAAAACTGTAATGTGTACCGGTGATAATCCTTTGACAGCAGCTACCATCGCACAGGAAGCCGGCGTAGACAGCTTTATTGCAGAATGCAAGCCGGAGGATAAGATTAAAGCCATTAAGGCTGAGCAGGCTGAGGGTAAGGTGGTTGCCATGACAGGTGATGGTACCAATGATGCTCCTGCATTGGCACAGGCAGATGTGGGCATTGCAATGAACAGTGGAACTTCTGCCGCAAAAGAAGCGGCCAATATGGTTGATTTGGATTCCGATCCTACGAAGATATTGTATGTTGTAGAAATTGGGAAACAGCTTTTAATTACACGTGGTTCATTAACTACATTTAGTATTGCTAACGATGTAGCAAAGTATTTTGCAATTATACCTGCTATATTTATGGGAGTCATTCCGCAGATGAATATATTGAATATTATGTCATTATCCACACCTTATAGTGCGATTTTGGCTGCGTTGATTTTTAACGCTGTTATTATTCCATCTCTGATTCCACTTGCCATGAAGGGGGTTAAATATAAACCACAGCGTTCTGAAAAGCTGCTAACCCGTAATATGTTGATTTATGGTCTAGGGGGAATTATAGCACCCTTTGTAGGAATCAAAGTGATTGATCTTATTATTACTCCGCTGCTTACGGCCTTTGGCCTATAAAAAATTCTTTCGGGGGAAAAGGAGGGTGTCTTTATGGAAAGTTTTTTAAAAAATGTAGGTATTACGGCAATTGGCTTTCTAGTGGTCTATATCTATAAAAAGATATTAGACTACTATGATTTTGAACAATTGGAATCTCTTGAATGTGGCAAGGAGTGTGGATCCATTAAAAAAGTTGATAAAGAAATACCTTACCATAATACACTTAGTTTTAGAATAGGAGGTGATAAAATGAGTACATTTTTTAAAGGAATAAAAAAACCATTTTTGGTTACTCTGGTGTTACTATTAGTATGTGGGCTAGTGTACCCGCTGCTTTTCACAGGCATCAGTCAGGTAATATTCCCAAAGCAGGCCAATGGAAGCTTGGTGATGGTAAACGACAAGGCTGTTGGCTCGGCTCTTATAGGTCAGAGCTTTACAGATGATAGATTTATGAAAAGCCGTCCATCTGCAGTGAATTATAATACCTATACCGAGGAAGATAAAAATAGTGGCCATTACGTTAGCGTTGGATCTGGGTCGAATAACTATGCACCTAGCAATCCTGAACTGGCTAAACGTGTACAGAAGGACATAGATGAATTTTTAAAGGCAAATCCTTCTATTAAAAAAGAGAATATTCCTACTGATTTATTGACGGCATCTGGCTCTGGCCTTGATCCACATATAAGTCCTGAGTCCGCTGCTGTTCAAATTCCAGCTTTAGTGGAAAACACTGGTTTATCAAAGGATAAGCTGGAGACAATTGTTAAAGATAATACTCAGGGCAAAGCTTTGGGCATTTTTGGAAGTGAGACAGTAAATGTACTGAAGGTAAATCTGGATATTGCAAAGGAACTGGGGCTGTTTAAGGGAAAATAGGCAAAATGTTGATTTTTTACTCCATATATCATGCATGCAACTATCTGCTGGTCAGAATATTTTTTGGTCTGCCTTTAGTTTTAGACTTTTGAATTTCAAATTTGGAAAATGCAATTTCAACTGCTTTATAAATTTTATAATAAGTGTTTTTACTGTCAATATTTGGTGCTATAATCATAATTAAAGTCATCCTTTACTGATATTTTTCTGTTTTTTAGCGAAAACATTATATCATAAAGTGATGACTTATTTAATTTTACAATTAATGTTATTCAACAGGCTATAAGTAATTAAAGATAGCAGTAGTAGACTGTAGTGCATATGATATATGAAGAACGATAGTTCATTTGTTTAAAGAATCCAAAAATGTACAATAATATATATGAGGTGACTGCTATTATGCCAAAATATATTAAGAATCCAATACCAGTTGAGGCTGAAGAATATAAATGTGGATTAGAAGATGGTTTTGATGAGGTTGAAGTTGCTGTTAATTCTGGATTAGATATTGAGAGTTATACAAACCCAGTCAATACAGATAAAGTTCCATTTATTAAAACTTTAGAGGGAAAGCACTATATTAGTAATGGTGACTATATAATAACTGGAGTTGATGGAGAAAGATATCCATGTAAAAAGGAAATATTTTTAAGAACCTATACTTTGTTTAAACAATAGACTTTAGGTTTCCTTGGTTTTTTATAGAACTACATCAATCCTCTTTACACAAAGTTAATACCAAGTCGTAAAATAATGTGTAAAGAGGTGTTTAAAATTTACATAGTTTATTTTTCACTATTTGTTTTTTTGTTATTATATGAAATTGCTCTCCAAATTTTATTTTCTGTTTCCACAATTGAACGAACGTTTGATACAAGAATATTTCCTCTGTGTTCTCCATTATATGGAGCGAATTTATTTATATAGAGGCACATATGGAATTTGAGTATTTCCGCTGTAGTTCGATATTCAATCCACTTTTTGTGAAATCCAAAAGTTGCACTTAATGATGATACAATTGTAGCAATAGAACCCATAAATGCAATTATATACTTAGCTGAAAAAAAAGTGTCAAAATACAGGGTTGTAAACGGAATAAGTGCTGATATGGTGGTATAAAATATAATTAGAATAGTGTACCACTTTTTATATGAAATAGCCTTTATATCATAGTAATTATAATAACTTTCTAAATATTCTTCTGGACTACATTTATTACTATCACCCATTAGGTTCACCTCTTTAATTTAATATTTTTTTATAATTTTTTCAATTAATTTAGCAACTTCAAATGGGGAATTTGCAGAATAAATTCTGTTTTCTATGTATTGAGGAATTCTCCTATCAAGTCCTATATTAATATTACTATCAATTAGAATGGGATAAAGACCTTTTATTTGTCCTTTCTTTGTTAGTTCAATGGCTAATGTCAGTTCTTCTTGAACATTAAGGCTGTTTAAAGAATTATTAGATACAATTAAAATAAATAAGTGGGATGCTGGTAGTATTTTTCTTAAGACTTCGTCCATAGACAATTTGAAATCTGGATTATAGTACCATAAATTATATCGAGAAGATGGTAAATTTAAATTATCAATAATAGTGTCTATATAATTTTTATCTGCTCTACTATAAGATAAAAAAATTTCTACCACTGATATTTACCTCATATACAATAATAATAATATATTTTATGCTATGTTAGAGATATACATGTTATATAATTGATATTATGGATATTTTTCATATAATTTCATGCTTAATTTGTTAAGATATTAGTGGCAATATGTAGGATAAGAATGATCAATTTAAATTTAATTGTTCTAAAATTTAAAAAAATTTATAGTATTAAGGAAAGATTCTTAATTATTACCAGATATACATACATAAAAATAACGTACTAGATTTGATTTACACAAATCTAGTACGTTCTCAAGCTATATGGAATCATACAAAATGGCTTATATATTTATTCTATAAGTCACTTTTTTTATGCCATTTAGTAGTAAATCACAGTATTCTTCCGTAATTTCACTTATAGATTTTTCATGTTTTTTATATGTGGCATATCCTTTAGAAAATTCTTCCTCTGGTATATTGAGTTTTTCCATAACGAAATCTCTGAGAAGTATCATATTCCTAAATATGTAAAATGTTAAAATATTTTTATCTAAATCTTTGCGTATTAATTTTTTATCCTGAAGTATATCTACTATACGTACAAATTCTTTTCGATTCATTGGTAAGTATGATTTAAACTGCTGGCTTTTACAAGCATGAAAAAGAAAATTAGCATAGTTGTAATATATAAAATCAAATTGTAATAAATGAAGTACAAGCTTTTTCGATAGTGCTATATCATCTAAGTGCTCTTCTGCTGGATTGAAATTGGTTATATATGTTAATTGCTTATTTAAAGTATGTTCAATAAGAAAGATGTACAAGTCTGTTTTATTATTAAAATATCTGTAAAAGCTTCCCTTAGCAATTTTTAGGTTAGTTATAATTCGATTTAAGGAAGCTGAATCAAAATCGTGAGTTGCAAATTCCTCAATAGATATTTTTATAATTTCTTCCTGCCTTTCTTTAGGCAAATTGCAAAAAGTTTTATTAGGCAAAGTTATCACCCCTAATTTCATAGTTTTATAATCAATAAAGATTAAAGTATAAATTTCTAAATTATGTAATGTCCTTAACATAATAATTATACCATTTATGAGTGAGTTTTGTAGTATTGACAATATATAAAATATAATGATATAATCTGTTAGATTAACTATATGGTCGCGACTTATCATTCTTATATTAGGAGGTTCACTATGCCAAACAAAGTTCTTAATATTATAAAAAAAAAAGCACTTATTATTTGTTTAGCTATTGTAGTTATTTTTTTATTGGTGGCGTATTTTACAGTTTCCCCAAAAAGTGAGGGAAAAGAGACTACTACTACTACCAAAAGTTATCCGGTAAAAACTATGGAAGTTAAAAGTGGAAGTTTCCCTATAACACTTCAATATGAGGGGTTAACAGGGGGCAGTGAGGTTAGAAAATTATCTTTTAAAAGTTCAGCTAAAATTTCAAAAATATATGTATCAAAAGGTCAACATGTGAAAAAAGGTGAAAAATTAGCTGAACTTGATAAAACTGATTTAAAGTTTGCTGCAGAAGCCTCTAAATCTCAAATGGACACAGCTTCAGCACAATATAATAAAGCAGTAAATGGGGCACAGCAGGAAGATATAAATAAGGCTCAAATAGCAGTACAAAATGCACAGGATAGCAATAATTATTATAAAGACTTATATGACAAAAATCTTAAATTAAATCAGTCGGGAGCTATTTCAAATCAAGAATTGCAAAACATAAAACTTCAGCTGGACAGCAGCCAGAATGCATTAAATAGTGCCCAGCAAAGTCTGCAACAGCTCCAAAATGGATCTAGATCAGAAGATAAACAAGTAGCTTTAAATCAGTTAAATACAGCAAAAGCAAATTATGATTTAGAAGAAAGTTTACTTAATGATGCTACTATGACCGCAGATATGGATGGTTATGTTGTTGATATATTAGGTAAAGAGGGGGAAATGCAGCAGGCAGGTAACCCTGTAATATTGTTTAGAAGCGAAAATCAAGTCATTACAGTAGGTCTGTCAGAGGATGACGTAAAGAAAGTAAAAGTTGGGACAAAGGCACAGGTAAACATTGGAGATGATAAAGCACAGGGTGAAATTATAAATATAGTTCAATCAGCAGATAGTACGTCTGGAACATATAGTACTGAAATTAAGATTTCTACTCCTATAGATGCCAGCAAATATTATGTAGGTGAAACTTCAACAGTTTACATAGATATGGGTGAAACGAATTCTATATCTATTCCAATTAGTTCAGTTTTAAATGATGGAGAAGATTATGTTTATGTAGTTGAAAATGGACATGCTGTTAAGAAAAATATAACTTTAGGTGATACTGATGAGGATAAAGTTTTAATAGAGGGTTTAAAAGATGGAGATGAACTTGTAGTTGAAGGAATGAAGAACCTAAAATCAGGATACAAAGTTATAGTTAAATAGAAGGAGAATATAATATGGGATTAATTAAAGCAGCTATAAAAAATAAAAAAATTGTATTATTTCTAGTAGCTATAATTATAGTTAGTGGCTTTTACTGTTATGGTAATATCTCAAAACAGGAAACCCCAGATGTTGCATCTCCTGCAGCTATGATTACTACAGTTTATGCAGGTGCTTCACCTAGCGATATAGAAAAGTTGGTTACTAAAAAGGTTGAACAGAAGGCTGAAGAAGTTGATGGATGTGACTATGTACAATCTTATTCGGAAAGCAATGCATCAATAGTTATCCTCTATTTAAATAATGACGCTGATGAAGATAAGGCTTGGAGAGATTTAAGGGACAAGATAAAAGATTTAAAGTCTGACCTCCCAAGTGGATGTAATGATAGTGATATTAATACTAATCTTACAGAAACAGCTGGTACAATAATAAGTATATCGGGTAATAACTATTCTTATCAGCAGTTGGGAGATTATGCTGATGACATAAAAAAGCAGCTCCGTGACACTGATGGCGTTTCCAGGATAGACGTTAAAGGTGATCAGGACAGACAGGTAAATGTACAGGTGGATTGGAACAAGGTAAATAAGTATGACGTATCCTTAAAAGATATATGTACTGTATTAAGTGCACAAAATGTGGATATACCATCGGGGTCTTTAAATTTGGCTACGGGTAAGATAAAAGTAAATACGCCAGGTATGTTTAGTTCACTGCATGATATAGAAAATACTGTTGTAGGAGTTTCAAGCAGTACCGGTGAAACCATAAGAATTAAGGATATAGCAAAAGTATATATGGACTATGATAATGATTCAAACTATATGTTTACTAACAATGGTCAAAATGCAGTATTACTTGTAACATATTTTCAAAAAAATAAAAATATAATTCCAATAGGAAATGATATAAAGGAAAAATTGGATACAATAAAAAAGGGAATGCCAAGTGATCTTAAGATAGATGAAGTTACTTTTCAGCCTAAGGATGTAAGTGATTCTATCTCATTTTTTATGAAAAATCTTAGAGATGGAATAATACTTGTAGTTATAACTGTTCTTATAGGTATGGGTTTTAGAAATTCAATGGTAGTATCTACAGTTATACCTATATCAATATGTATGACCTTTGTTATTATGTACGCACTTGGAATTAAAGTTGAGCAGATGTCAACTACAGCACTTATTATAGCTCTTGGAATACTTGTTGATGATGCTATAGTAATAGGTGATGTTATACAAGTTGGAATAGATGATGGCTTGGAAAGGAATGAAGCGGCATTTAATGGCATAAAGAAGCTGTTTATACCAGTATTTACTTCCACTCTAATCATTGTAGGAGCTTTTTTACCTTTGCTATCAATATCAGGAGTAGTTGGCAAGTTTTTAAAGAGTCTGCCGCAGGTTGTTATAATATGTGTAATATGTTCTTATCTATGCGCGTTGTTTGTAACTCCAGCTATGTCTTCCTTGTTTTTTAAAAAGAGCAAAGAAAGCAAACGTAGAAATCCAGTTCGTATGATGTTTGAGAGCCTTTTAAAATATGGCCTTAAGCATAAGAAGACTATTATTACAGCAGCTTTAGCTGTTTTTGCGGTAGCACTGATTTTAATTAAAACCCTTGGAATGCAGCTTTTCCCTTATGTGGATAAAGATATAGTATATATAGATGTTTCAAATGAAAAGGTTGCGGATATAAAAAGTACCAGCAAATTAGTGAAACAAATAGAAGGTATATTAAAGCAGCAAAAAGAGGTTATAAGTTATACTTCAGCTATAGGTGGCGGCATGCCTAAATTTTATGTAACATTGCCTACAATTGCATCTGCTGATGATACAGCTGAAATCATGGTAAAAGTAGATTTAAATAAGACAAAGAGGTTTAAAACAAGGGGGGAATTAGTAGAATACATACAGAATCAAATGGATAATAAGATTTCCGGAGGTACAGCTACAGTAAAGCAACTTGAGGAAGCAATGCCTATAGGTGCACCGATACGTTTGAGACTTACTGGAGATGACTTAGATCAGATGCAGAATGCTTCTGAAAAAATACAACAGCAGTTAAAAAATATGCCCGGGACTATGAATGTAAGAGATGATGCTGCTAAAAAGACTTATGAATATGAGGTAAATATAGATGAAAATAGAGCATCACAACTTGGCTTATTAAAGTCGGATGTTCTACAGCAAATTAATATTGCACTTAAAGGGTATAAGGCTTCTACTTATAGAAAAAATGGTAATGAATATGATATTATGGTCAAAACAAATATTTCATCTGTAGGAGACTTGAAAAATTTATATATTGAATCAAGTGTTACTAAGAATAAAATACCTTTATACGAGGTTGCATCTGTTAAACTTAATTCAGAGATAGATAAAATAACCCACTATAAAGAAGATAGGACCATAACCGTTTATAGTGATGTTAAAAGTGGATATAATTCTGTTAATATAGAGAATGCATTGAAGCAAAAAATAGAAGGGATGAATTTGGATCCAGTAAAAGTTATATATGACGGTGAAAAGGCTCAGATAAGTAAGTACTTTACAAGTCTTGGCGTAGCAGGTGTACTCATTTTGGTAATAATATATGTACTTTTGTTTATTCAATTTAAATCATTTGTACAACCGCTTATAATAATGTGTTCTCTGCCACTGTCGCTGATAGGAGTTTCAATAGGGCTTCATGCTTTTGGAATGAACCTGTCGCTTACAGCTTTTATGGGAATAATAAGTTTAATTGGAGTTGTTATAAGAAATGCTATACTTCTTATTGAATATATAAACAATGGCAGAGAAGAGGGACTTTCTATAAATGATGCTTGTATATATGCTGTAAGCCAAAGATTTAGACCTATAATATTGAGTTCCACGGCGACCATTACAGCACTTATACCATTGGCTTTTTCTGGGAGTGCACTGTTTGGACCTATGTCAGTTGCCATGATGTGTGGACTTTTGACAGCTACATTCCTGACTTTTGTAGTAGTACCTGTGGTTTATTCCATGGTAAATACTAAATTGGAAAGAATGACAAAAAACAAAGAGATCATTACTAACTAGAAATACCATGTCATATATTAAAGAAAGGTTCAATGTAATTATATAGGGCTGTCTCAAAATAGAAAAATAATTTCTATTTTGAGACGGTCCAGTTCTTGCTTATTTCTTGTTAATATATTTTAAGCTATAGCGGAGATTTGTCTGCTAAATTTCTGAAAATCAGTATTAATTATTGACATATCAAATTATACAGTATTATAATGATTTTATGTAGATGTATTGGGTTTTGAAAATTTAATATCGTATACTCTTATCAAGAGAGGTAGAGGGACTGGCCCGATGATGCCCGGCAACCTGGATGTAATTACATTTAATGGTGCTAATTCCAGCAGGAATACCCTGAAAGATGAGAAACTAAAGAATATAACTTGCTGTAGTTTCTTTACAGGAAGTTTTTTGTTTTGGCTGACTAGAAGACTAGAGGTCAAGTTTCATTTAAACTAGAAAATACTTTTTATTTTGATGAATTTTCTATGTTTATTGAAGCTTGACCTTTTATTTATTACATACACTTATTGCTAAATCGGTAAAAAATATTAATAGAAAAGAGGTAAGATGATGACAATTATAAATAATCGTGAAAATGAGCTGTCATTTGAAAGTATTGTTGAAAAATATCCTCAAATTCCAAGGCTCATAATTTTAAAAATAGATGTTCAGCGCAGGGGAGTACATTATACTCAAAAGGTACTGGATAAAATAGATCCCAACATATATCAGCTAACAGGAGCTAATGTATTTTTTGCTTCATTGGGAGCAAGAGATCAAAAAACACGAGCAGTCCCAGAGTCATTAATTCTGAGAGACGGGACAACTATAATAACTGATCCAACTCCGTTAGCACAGAATCCTTATATTGTTGATTATCGTGATGGAAAATCTGTATTAGTTGATAATAATAAAATAATCGAAGAAGTTAACTTTTGGGAGAAACCAGACTATTATGGCGAATTAACAAGCAGTGGGGTATCAATGGATTCAATAGTGTTTGCCAGACCTCAAAGATTAAATATCACACCAACATCATATTGCCATTTTTGGAAAAATCAAAGGGGGTGCAAATATTGTGATCTAGTACCTCATTTTAAAGAAGATGGAGTTATAAAGCAAAGATTAACCCCACAAGATGCTTATGAAACGGTGAGAGAAGCACTGAAGCAAAAAGGAAGATTTACTAATATATGTATGACCATGGGTTCAGATACCAACGGTGCTACACCTTTTGATGCGGAGGTTGACTACTATATAGAAATTTTGAAAGCTATAGGGCAAAACTTCAAAGAAAAGAGATTTCCTAGTCAGGTGATAACTACTGCATTAAACGAAGAACAACTTGTACGTTTATATAATGAAACGGGTTTAACAAGTTACACTTCCGATATAGAGGTGTTAAATGAGGATTTGTTCAAATGGATTTGTCCAGGTAAAGAAGAATGGGTTGGATATAAGGAGTGGAAAAGACGTCTTGTAGCAGCAGTTGATATATTTGGAAAAGGTAATGTTAACTCAGGCATTGTCGGTGGTGTAGAATTGGCAAAACCAAATGGATTCAAGACGGAAGAAGAGGGGCTCAAACATACATTAGAAGAAGCGGAAGATTTGATAAGTAAAGGTGTATCGGTGGTTTATATTGTATGGGTTCCAAGGCCACTGTCATTCTTTAAAGATCAGAAAAATGCATCTTTAGAGTATTATGTTAAGTTAACTGAGGGGCTCAACACTCTTAGGATAAAATATGGGTCAACAATAGATTTTAATGATATAAAACATATTATTAACAATTCTAAAACATTAAAAGTACTTGCAACTGTCGGAATTGATGGAATACCCCATACAGCTGTGAAACAGACTCTTCATATAAATGAGGATGGAAATATTGAATATATAGAGCTTTTTGAATCATCCCAAAGTTATAGAAATTTAACAGCAAGTGTCTGGTATGATAAAAAAGTTTCAATTTTAATATATGGTGAAAATAAAGAAAGTTATGAGATAATTGGTAAAACTGAAAATATATATATTTCAGGTAAACATTATGAAAAAGCCTATACAGATATTTTAGAACAAAAAGGCTTTGATATTGCAGCTATAGTGATTATAATTCCAGAATACGTAAAAAATCAGGATCCAAAGGAAAAATTTCAAGAACAGGAAAGAACAAGACCATTTTTCAGGCATTTAGATAGATTAAAAAAATAAAGAGGAACTGAAAGTTTCCTGGAATGAAAAACTTTAACTTTTTCTGTATGATGAGAATCACCAGCCAATTGAAGCTGTGGATTCTTATTGAAGGGGCTTCAACTAATTTATGTAGTTCCTAGACAGTCAAAAGTTCTTTATTATATACATAAAATTTTAAATTGAAATAAATAAGACACCTTTTGTTAATTGAGTAAATTCCACAATTATAAATTTGAAACTGTAAATGAATTTGGAAAGGGCCAAAACAATCTTAATATTAATATACAAAGGCATGTTGAAGAATGAAAACTAATGTTATAAAATAAATATAATCAATACACTAAGATAGAGTTATTTATCCAAATGCGGTAATTAGCTAATACTCCCATTTTCTTCAAAGTGGAAGATAAGCACAGATAACGGACCTGGATAAGTTCTTCTAATGTTCAGATGGAGAAAAGCATTTCTCATAAGCAAACTCCAGCTGAACCTAAGAATCACTTGATGTACAAAGGGGGTAATTTGAAATGTTTAAACCATCTACTCACAGTGACATGATCAGTAGATCTTTTAATAGGTGCATTAAATATCACATGGAAAAGGGTATACTCAAGCCCAAACGAATACTTAGCAGCAGAGAATTAGAAAAATTAATAAAGAAAAATAATGAGATTATAAAAATAGCAAGACCGTTTATGGAAATACTTTATGATTTTTTAAAAAAATCAGGTTTTTCATTGTATCTTGGGGATAAGAATGGGATCGTATTAACTATTATAGGTGACAAAGATATAGTAATAGAGCAAGCAAAAGCTGGGATAGTAGAAGGTGCTGATATGAGCGAAAAAAGTGCAGGTACAAATGCAATGGGAACTGCTCTTTTTGAAGATTCATCAGTTCAAATTTCAGGTGAGGAACATTTCATAAACATTTTTCAGATTTATACCTGTTGTGCTTCTGTTATACACAATGAGCAAGGAAATATAATAGGATGTTTAAATCTGACTGGAAAACGGAAGCTTGCCCATCCTCATACATTGGGACTTGTTGTATCAGCAGTAAAATCTATTGAAAATGACTTGAAATTACATAAATCTCAAAATGAATTGTTTAAAGCATACCAATACTTGAATAAAGTTATGAATTCCATGGATTTTGGAATTTTAGCTGTAGATAATAATGGAATGGTTAAAGCTATAAATAATAGTGCCTGTGGTATGCTTGGAATAAATAGAAAATATATTATAGATAAAAATGTACATCAAGTTTTATATAATTGGCAATATATACTTGATGAACTTAAATCAGGAAATGTATACACGGATAAAGAAATTTTATATTCGGATGAAAAGAAACGGTTTAATTTAAATGTATATCCCATAAAAGATAAAAGTAATATTATAACTGGAATGGTAGTTATATTCAAAGATATTCAAAATGTATATAATTTAGTTAATAAATACATAAGTGGATCTGCTCTTTATACATTTGATGATATAATTGCCCAAAGTGAAAAAATGATAAATTTAAAAGAACAGTTAAAAAACATATCTAACAGTCCTTCTACTGTATTAATTCAAGGAGAAAGCGGTACAGGAAAAGAACTTATTGCTCAGTCAATCCACAATAACAGCAATAGAAAAAATAAAAGTTTTATAGCGATAAATTGTGGTGCTATACCAAAGAACTTAATAGAAAGTGAATTGTTTGGATATGAAGACGGATCATTTACCGGTGCAAAACATGGAGGGCGCGCAGGAAAATTTGAACTTGCAAATGGCGGTACTTTATTTTTAGATGAAATTGGGGAAATGCCTTTAGATATGCAGGTAAATCTTTTAAGAGTTCTTCAGGAAAACTGTGTCACGAGAATAGGTGGAAACAAATATATCAAAGTAGATGTGAGAATCATCGCAGCTACCAACAAAAACTTAAGGAAAGAAGTAAAAAAAGGAATCTTTCGTGAAGACTTATATTACAGATTAAATGTAATACCTATATATGTACCACCATTAAGAGAAAGAGATATAGATATTAAAATACTGATAGATTATTTTTTGGAGATCAAAGCATTTAAACTTAAAAAACCTGTTCCAACAATAAAACCTAATATATATCAAAAGCTTTTAAATTATAATTGGCCTGGAAATGTTAGAGAATTAGAAAATTGTATTGAAAACATTGTAAACATGAATGGAAATACATCTTTTGTTTTCCAGAATAATCTTCCAGAAAACAAGCAAAGTAGTTCTTATACTACAGATTTCCAATACGATATGTGCTCATTAAAAGAATGGGAAAAGAAAGCAATAATAAATTGTATAAATAATTGTAATGGTAATATATCAAAAGCCTCTAAAATTTTAGGAATAAATAGAAGTACATTGTACACAAAGATAAAAAAATATCAAATTAATTTTTGTTAAGGTGTATGTAAAAGCAACACTGTTGTAAAAAACAACATTATTTTCTTTAAAAATGTTGTTTTTTACAACAGTGTTTTTAATGATTATTTGGATTTTATAAAATACCTACCTATATTCAGCCTTTTCATAATAAAAAATATACTGGCATAGTATTTGCTGATATATTTAATTGGAAAAAATATCATCTATTATCGTTAAATAATCAATTTCTTAATTTGTGGTGATTTTTTATATAATTAAAAAATTGAAAATTTGTAAAGTAATGCAATTTAATAATAAGGAGGAAAAAATGGGAAGATTTACTTTACCTAGGGATATTTACTTTGGCGAAAATGCTTTAGAAAATTTAAAAAGTCTAGAAGGAAATAGGGCAGTAGTTGTTGTAGGTGGAGGATCCATGAAAAGATTCGGATTCTTAGCTAAAGTTGAGGAATACTTAAAAGAAGCTGGTATTGAAGTTAAATTGATAGAAGGTGTTGAGTCTGACCCATCTGTTGATACTGTTATGAATGGTGCTGAAATAATGAGAGACTTTAAACCAGATTGGATAGTATCTATAGGAGGAGGATCACCTATCGATGCTGCCAAAGCAATGTGGATATTTTATGAATACCCTGATTTTACATTCGAAAAGGCAGTAGTTCCTTTTGGTATTCCTAAATTAAGACAAAAGGCACGATTTGTTGCTATATCCTCTACAAGTGGAACTGGAACTGAAGTAACATCATTTTCTGTAATAACAGATTATAAATCTAAGATTAAATATCCTCTTGCAGATTTTAACCTTACTCCTGATGTGGCTATAATAGACCCAGCTCTTGCAGAAACAATGCCCAAAAAGCTTACAGCACATACTGGAATGGATGCACTTACTCATGCAATAGAGGCATATGTTGCTAATTCGCATTCAGATTTTTCAGACCCACTTGCTATGCACGCTATAATCATGATTCATAAATATTTATTGAAATCCTATGAAGAAGATAAAGAAGCTAGGGGACACATGCATATAGCCCAATGTCTGGCTGGAATGGCATTTTCAAATGCACTTCTTGGAATAACTCATAGTATAGCACACAAAACTGGTGCAGTATTTCACATACCTCATGGGTGTGCTAATGCTATATACTTACCTTATGTTATAGATTTTAACAAGAAGGTTTGTTCAGAAAAATACGCTGAAATAGCTAAAAGACTCAAACTCCCAGGAAATAATGAAGATGAATTAATAGATTCATTAACTGAAATGATTCGTGATATGAATAAAAAGATGGATATTCCTCTAACAATAAAGGATTATGGTATAAGTGAAAGCGATTTTAATGAAAACCTAGATTTTATAGCTCACAATGCTATAATAGATGCTTGCACTGGTTCCAATCCTAGAGAAATAACTGAAGAAGAGATAAAAAAGCTCTTACAATGTATGTATAGTGGACAAAAGGTTAACTTTTAACTTAAATATTTATGTCATCAAATGAATTTTATAACCTTTATTTTGAAGAAACCTAACAAATCTCAAAATAAAGGTTTAATTTTAAGATAACTAATACCATTTTTATGTATATTTTTTAGCAAAAACATTATATCATAAAGTAATGACTTATTTAATTTTACAATTACTGTTATTCAGTAAGCTAAAAATATATGTATACGATATATATACTAGATATTTTGAGGAGAGATTATTTAATGGATAAATTTACTTTAATTCAAGAAGAATCAGCACTAATAGTCATTGATATTCAAGAAAGGCTAGTTCCGGCGATGCCCACTTCCCAAAAAGTAATTCAAAATACCAATACCTTACTATCTGTCTCCAATAAGTTAGGGATTTCGGCAATTATCACCGAACAATATCCAAAGGGTCTTGGAAAAACAGTTCCAGAAATACACTACAATATTAATGAAGTATCAGTCTATGAAAAAATTACGTTTTCCGGCTGCAATGATAAAGTAATTAATACCTTAGAACAGTCAGGAAAAAAGAAAATCATTATTACAGGAATGGAAACCCATGTATGTGTTTTTCAAACAGTTAGAGATCTACTTGCTCGTAATTATCAGGTGTTTGTGGTAGGTGACGCTGTATGTTCTCGTACAAAAGAAAATTACTTAAACGGTTTGTCTCAAATGTCGGCAATGGGAGCTGTGGTAAGTAACACTGAAACGGTACTCTTCGATTTGTTGAAAATGGCAGGAACACAGTTATTTAGGGAGCTGTCGAAGTTAATCAAGTAAAACAAAGTGGTTTGTAATCAATCGAGAGTATAGAATTTTTTCTGTAAATAGCTAACTATTATAATTATTTTAGAGCATTAAAGAATATCAAACTACTTTAATCTCTTTAGTATAATGTAATAATTAATTATAAGCATGTCAAGAATACCCTTGAAAAAGGATATTCTTAACATGTTATTTTTTACTGCTTAAGTAGCCCTTCATACATTATGAAAAAATTTCCAATGGTACATATTTTAATGTATTTCTTGCCTGGTACACTATACATACATATATTAAATTTATTAGACTTTATTTATTTAAACTGATTTTAAACTTTAAATCCTCTCTGAACTCCACATTGCTAAAATCATTGGTGTATATAGTATATTTTTTATTGGGGTCAAGTTTCTCAAATTGTCTTACAAATTCATTTGGCTTGTTCTCATCTTTTCTTATATCATAACTTTTATAATCAACTATTTTTCCAAGAGAATCTTTTATCCATAAGCTTTCTGCCTCAAAATATGGTGCTTTACCTTCTACCCTGTATTCAACTATTGTACTGTCGTTCTTTGTTTCTATTTTTTCTATTATAATTTTTCCCATTTTTCCTTGAGAAAGTTCTATGGGGTATACCCCATCAATTGTGTTATTTATTTCTATAGGCTTTTTACCTTTAACAGTATAGCGTATTTCTTTGCCATTCTTATCGGTATATACACCTCCTCCACCTGAAGGGATAATCTTACATGGAACAATAGTTAAATATTTTGGAATTTTATCAAGTTTATTGTACTGCATTTCAACATTAAATGTTCCTTTATTAATATCACTGCCTCCACCTCCTGTGCTTTTAGTCATGAGTTCAACTCCTTTATCATCATAAGCAATCCAGTAATCATAATCCATTAAGCTACCATCATGGTTTACTTCTACATCATTTTTAACCTTTTCCTTGTCTTTATAATTTCCACTTACAAAAATAGAAGTATCTATAGGCGAGAACACAACTTTGTCTACATTTGTAATACTATTTGGAAAATCAAGCTTAATATTTGGCTTAAATACAACACTATCTTTGACCAATTCATCTTTTGACGCACTAAAAGAAAAATTCCATTTTCCTTTTACATTTAATATTTCATCCACATTTAAAGTTATATTTATTTTATTTGAAGTATTCTTTAATAAATCAGTGTGAATTTCCTCACTTCCAACATATGTGTGGTCATCAGTATAATTTCCTGTAGAACTTCCACTTGAAGCGGATCTTTCCCCATTAATTTGTAAAAACTTACTCAAACCAAATATCTCTAAATTTTCAATTTTATTGTCACTTTTTATAGTATATCCTATCATAAGTTTTGAATCATCTGCTATTATTTCATTTATCGTAAGTGTTACTCCATTGCTTGTAACAGGTCTATTTATAATTTGAGAATACTTTTCATATTCTCCATGGAATCCAAATTTATCATTTAATTTTTGCGTTATTGAATTCAAGACAGGAATATTTTCTGCAAGAGTCGGAGAAACACAACCTATGCCTATTATACTTATCAAGCTCAAAATTGCTGCTATAGAACCATACTTTAATAATTTAAACTTACCTTTAGCTTTTATCCTCCTCTTTAGATTTTTCTTTATTCTCTTCTTTTCTGCATCAGTTACTTCTTCATCCATAGAATCAAACTCGCTTTCTTCAATCTTTACACTATTAAATAATATATATATATCTTTTTCTTCCATATTAAAATCATTAATATTCATAATACTTCTCCTCTCAAGATTATAAGTTTTTCTTTCAAAAATTTACGTCCCCTTGAAAGTCTCTTATCAACTAATCCTCTGTCAACTCCAAAGCTCTTTGCTATGTTTTCTATTCCTTCATATAAAAAATATCTTCTTATAAATATTTCTTTATCACAAGAATTCATTTTACTTATTGCCTCTAAAAGCTCTTCTTTATTTTCCTTTGATATTATTAAATTTTCTACATCAATTCTATCTTCAATGCTATAATCATCCACATATTTGTCTTTACTTTGGTTAAAAAGTTTTCTTTTATAATCTATTGACTTATATTTTGCTATAGCTGTAATCCAGTATTTAAAATTTCCCTTTTCACTATCAAAACTTTCAACATTATTCCATACAGCCCAAAACACATCATTGACACATTCTTCCGTATGTTGTGCTTGAAATGTTGAGGTCAATGTAGTACGTACAATTTTAAATACTAAATTACTATAATTGTCCACTACAAATTCAAGGGCTCTTTCATTTTTATTTTTTATCTGTTCTATAAAATTATTTTCATTTATCTTCACATTTTTACCTCCCTAAGAAGCTTCTCATATACTAATACGAAGATACAATCTGTTTTCTGACATTAATCTTTGTCAAATCTAAGTTAGGTTGTTGAATTTTATTTCTCCCAAAAACAAAAAAAACCTCCTAAAAGGAGGAAATATCTCAAATAATATTTTAAACGGACAGATAAGTCTATAAGCCGAGTTCTGTATTATATTTATGTAGTAAAAATATATAAACCTAAGTTCAAATAAATCTTTAACAAGCATTGGTACACCTTGACTTACGGTAATATATGTTTTATGAAATAAAAATATGTAAAAATACAGTTTTTTATCTTAGTATGGCAAAGAATAAACTTGCCATACTATTTAGTTATCGGAGTTTCTACATTGATATGTGTAGTATATCCTGCTGTATTATATCAAATTATTCATAGTTTATCTATTTTATATCAATAAATCAAACCTTATAGATACAATAAACCTATACCTTAGTTCCCTTATAAATTCAAAATTATTATATAAAGCATCTGTAAGGTATACTGTCATTCTCATTTTACTTAACCACTGAAAATATCCATGATAACCAGATTTCAGCTCTGCTCATGAAACAATTATTTTCTGTACTTAAAGACGTATATAAAACCCAAGACTCTATATCAAAAGCGTTATGAACGTCATATTAAATGTACTCATATGCCACGCCTAATAGATAAATTCAATAAAAAAGAGCAAGAAATAACATTAAGAAAATACCCTCGGAATATTTAATCATATTAGTCCCAATAAACTTACTGTATTAAGCTCTAAATCTTTAGGAAATTTCATATAGCTAAAAATAATTTTTCATTAAACAATTTAGTTGAACATTTTATTCATGAAGTCAGTATAATGTATTAAACCTACACTAATGTAATTTATAACATTGTAAAAATTCTGATACTTTCAAACTTGTGAGAAGCATTAGTCATAGAAGGGAGGAAATCAATGTCAGAACATTTAGACGAAAATACAGACAAAAAAATAGATGCTATAGGAAAATATGTTTTAGTAATGATTGAATACGGTCATAGACATTCTTACATCAATGGAACATTTTTAGGAGAGACTAACGATCATTTCATAGTGAAAGATAGTAAAAATAAAATTACTTATATTCATAAAAATAAAATAATATGTCATATATTTAAAGAAAATTAGATTTATACTCAGTATTATCAAGTATAAATTTTATAATTTTATTTATGAGCATATGAAATTTTCTTAATCACAATGAACATTTTAAAAATTTGAAAATATATTATAATTAGATGAAAATTCCAAATGTAGCAAAGACAATGTAACAAATGGAACTATTATAGATATTATTAAATAGTGCAAAAACTATATACTAAGAAGATTATAGGTAGTGTAAAGTGAGATATGAAAAAAATAATTTTAAAAAATATGTTCATAAGAATTGAGATGGTTATAAATTTTTTCCAAAATGGGGATTGATTGTTATAATCGCCACCCTTGACTGCATCAGAAATAAATGCTCTGAAATTGCCACCGACGGCGAAGAAACTCAAAAACAGATGAATTTCACCGTCTTATTCACAGCATTTTAGCATTTATTTATAATGCCATCAAGGGCAAGCCCGAAGGGTGGCTTGGTATTTACCTCTGGCTCAAAAATCTAAAAACAAAAAGGAATTAAGCCACCGGGTTTTTCTGCATATTTAGAATGGTTTGTTGACCGAGATAAATAAGCAGTTGCCATTTGGCAGGCATATTGCCTGCATTGCTTAAAATGTCTAACTCATTTAGTGGCTTCCAGTAGTTATAAGGGTGTGGACGTAGAAAGTTATAATAGGCAACCCAAAGAGAAACACCATAAAGGGCACCATTTTCACTTCCGTAACCACCAGTAACACGGTAGGAAGACTTAAAGGTGCGGTTAAGCCGTTCTACTACTTGTTTTACCCAACGAAACTCAGCTGATACTGCATCATCATTAGTAAGTCCTATGACCTGGGTAACATCAAAATCCCATCTATTTGTCAGCTTGAATTGTTGGCTGGCAAGAGGATAGGCACTGTAACCATCTGCAATAAACTTTAGGAATTTATTTGGAAACTCTTTGAACTTTTCAAAAGCCATGCGCATAGCAAGAATACATGGACCTACAGCACGGGTATCAGACACTTGGTAGCCAAGAATAGACTTTTTACAGGCATCCATGACAATTCAAACATAATGCTTTATGCCTTTTACTTTAATATAAGTTTCATCAGCAGAAAGAATGTTTGAAGGTTTATAATCAAAGGTATCTGTAAAAGGTTTAATAACTGCAGCAGCAGTCATGGCATAATTAGCAACCATTGTGTGTGAAATATTTATGCCATGAACTTCTTTTAGAGCATGAGAAGTCTGTCTGGTGGATAACTTAAGATTTACGTGATAAGTAAGACAGAGTCCCATGATGTGGGCATTGAACTTCTTATACTTGAAGTTTATAGCATTTTTAGGAAGTTTATATAAGTCCATCTTAAAAAAATCTATAGTAAATTCACGATAGATATAGTGGAGCTTATATTTATGTTTATCAGAAGTATTTAAGCCTTTAGGTAAATTGGCAAGATTGCTTTGATAGTAAGAGCATTTTGGATTGACACATTTATGTATACGAAAATGCTTTCTATCTTTCTTTGGTGAAAGAGTATGCCCACAATAAGGGCAGACAAATACTATAGGTTTAGCAGCGTAATTGCTTTCGTTGAAATTTTGGCCACAAATTTTACACTGAAACTGTCCTCTATTACCATTATTATCGTAGATATAGTGGTGGGGTGCATCACATCTAGGACATACAATATTTTCAGGAATAGACTTTCCATTACGTCTTTTAACAGGCATAATTAGTTTATTATATTTATGTTTATAGTAAGCTAGAAGAAGTTGATAGTCTACCTTCTCAAAACGAACAATTTTAGGGAGTTTATCCACTTTGAATTTCTGGTATTAGGGACTATGGGAATCATCAAAAGCCCACTGCTTAAGGGAAATATATTTAGCAATAAACAAGAGTAATTGATAAATTATTTTCAAAAGATATTGATTATATAAAAATAAATAAGTTATAATTGAATCCAAGACAATGACATCCTTTCATGTGATTTTTGTTTGGTGGGATATTCAATTATAACATGAAATTAGGGGGTGATTGTTTTTTATTTCAAAAAAACTTTGTAACCCTTGATATATAAAGAGAAAATTTGAAAAATAGTGTGAAAAACTTTACACTAACACACTACTAAGGGAGGTATTTTTATGAAAAGAAATTTAAATCCACAAGATGAAAATATCTATATGGAAATAAATCCAAATCCAGAGGATAAAAATATTCCAATGAAAAGAAATTTAAATCCACAGGATAAAAACATTCAGCTTAAATCAATCGGAAGTGTAACACGTCAGGAATTAATCGAAAGAGAAATTATCTTTGATGCTCCTAAGAAAGACGTAGTGTTAAAAGTGATTAATATACTAAACGAAATTGAGATAAAAGATACAAACGTAGCCACTGGAACTATTTTAGTAAGCGGTTATTTAAATAGTTGTATTATATATACTACTATGAAACGACCACAAGTTGAAAACAATAATGAGCAAAATAATAACGAGAATTCAAATAACTCACAAGACCATGGCTATATAAGTATGCAAAATAATAAAAGTAGTGATAATAATAATAAGAATAGTGATAATAATAATAAGAATAGTGATAATAATAATACAAATAAGAATAAGAAGGAGCAAGCTAAACCAAGCTGCGGTGTTGTAGATAGTAGCATCGCTTTAGACGGTGTTATTCGCCATACAACTGTTTCGATACCATTTAAATCATTTATACCTGCTCCACAAGTTCAAGAACAAGATATTTGCTCAGTTACATCTTCATCTGTTTTAAATAACTTGAAATCAATTACTACAAATCCAATTTATGAAAAAGAGGATGATGAAGAATCAACTATCTCTATAATGCGCGGTGAAGAAGAACAGAAATTTATAAAAGGAATTGTTAATAAAACCTTAATTGAACTTACTGTTGATATAAAAAGATATGCTGAAAATTAATACGGCATTTATAATAAAGTATAAAAAGTAAATGAAATATTTTTATGTATTCAGAACCACCCTTAAAACACGGGTGGTTTGTTGCTAATGTCATTAGCTTAAGTTTCTAAAAAAGATTTATAAAAAATAAGACCTTTGTAGTAATATGAAAACGCAAGCCAAAATAATACTGATGAGAATATCCTTATAAAAACACTACTACTATATTTGGTATATTACAAATATTTTTATCAAAGGGAACAGTAAAAAAAGTAAATGAAAGCCTAGGATATATGGATACTACAAGAAAATTTACCTATACGATTAATTAGATTCCTGATGCTAACAACTCCTAGTGGATATAAAAGTTATAGACATGGTATTGGAAATATACAACTTGAAGGATTAGTGCATGTATATTTTATACCCCAAAAAATTATTATAACTATTGTAAGAAATCATGATGAACCAATAAAAAACTAATGATATAGATAAATTCGATTTCAGTCTAAAACAAGACTTATGGAAATTATGAAAGACTTTGATATGTTTAAAGAAATAAAGCAATTTGGGGTTATAAGAATATCATATTAGGCCTAATACCAGCAAACGTGTAATCAGGGGCAAAGTAGAAAGTATGTTACATAACAATATAAATTATTAGTATTAAGTAACATTCAAAATGACTATTAATAAGTTACTTTGCCCCTGGTGACAGCTTCGCTCATACTACCCCAAATATATTATGAAAAGTGGAATAAAATTATTTCAGCACAGAAATTTTCTATGCTGAAATAATTTTATTCCACTTTTCGCATCTTCCTCCGAAGAAACCTACTGTTTTTTCCTTATTCAATATTTTCACTACTTCACATCTATTAGAACATCCTGTACATTCAAAACTTTTAGATACAAAATTTATGTTTGCAAGATCAAATCCTCTAAAATTAGTAAGAGAATTATTTTTTTCTAAAGCTTCTTTTGCTAAAATAGCAGCTCCTATAGCACCCATTACTTTAAAATTTTTAGGAATTATTATTTCTTTTCCTAATATTTCTTCGAAGGAAGCTTTCATTCCTACGTTTGCAGCAACTCCACCTTGAAAAAATATTTCGGATTTTATATCTTTTCCTTTTGCCACATTATTTAAATAATTTCTAACTAGAGCATTACAAAGTCCTTTTATTATATCTAGATTACTATATCCCATTTGCTGTTTGTGTATCATATCAGATTCTGCGAATACAGCACACCTTCCAGCTATTCTGGCAGGATAGCTGGACTTTAAAGCATAATTTCCAAATTCTTCAATAGGAATTTCTAACCTTTCTGCCTGCCTATCAAGAAAAGAACCAGTTCCAGCTGCACATACGGTATTCATCGCAAAGTCTGAAACAATACCATTTTCTAAAATTATTATTTTAGAATCCTGACCTCCTATTTCTATTATAGTTTTTACAGAGTTGTTTAAATTTAAGGCTGCTATAGCATGAGAAGTTATTTCGTTTTTTGTTACGTCAGCTCCTATAATAGAGGATGCAATTTGTCGACCACTGCCTGTAGTACCTACAGCCTTTATATCCTTATTCTTATATTTATTTTTTAGTAATCTAAAGCCTTCTTGAATTGCATTTATAGGTCTTCCTTTTGTTCTAAGATATAGAGAATCTAGTACATTTATATTTTCATCTACTATTACTATATCTGTACTTACAGAACCTACATCAACTCCCATATAATACATTGTTTTTTCTCCTTTCAAGTAAATCTAAAAAAGCTTCAATTCTAGTGATATACCCAGCTTCTCCAGTCATTTCATCTACTATTAAAGTTAGTATAGGAAAGTTTTTATCCTTTGATATAGTAGGAAGTATAGATTTTGATACAATTTCAGGCATACAGCCTACAGGAAAAATTTGAATTGCACCATCAAATCCATGCTTATGAGATAAAAGGGCTTCACCTATACATTCACGGGCATGGCCGCCTATATACAGATGCAGGTATTCTTTAGAAGCTCTTCTTATATTAAGTGAATTTAATTTCAATGTAGATAAAGCTGCATTTTTAACCCACCAACTTGGAGTGATATATCTAGATGTAGACACACCATAGTCCATAAGTTTATCTTCTATAAATAAATTTGAAAAAGGTTCTATGGTGGTATATATTTCACCTATTATAGAAATCCTCAAAGGATTTTTACTTTTGCATATAGAAACTTCATTTAATTTTTCCATATATTCTTTTAATATATGGAGCATTTCTTTTGGAGAAGTACTTTTAAAAGCTTTTTGTTTACATTCTTTTAAAATATTTTTGCATTCACCTTTTTTGACTTCATAACCAGCTAACAATTTTGCCTTGCTTTCTATTTTATCTATTAAATTAATTATTTTTAACGCTATGGATACTACTTTAAGCTTTTCTCCAGTAGTTTTCTTACTATTTGATGTAATTAGATTTATTCTGCGCATAAATTCTTTTATACCTATATCCTTGGGATAATCTATAACTATAAAATTTAAATTATAGCCTAGATTTTTAAGTAAATTTATTTGAAGTTCACAGTATTCTCCAAATCTGCAAGGACCACAGCTGCCTACTATTAAAATTGTATCTGCCCCTTTTTCTATACTTTGAATATAGTTACCAATCATTATTTTAAAAGGAAGACATATCTCTTCAGGGGAATATAATGAGCCTATTTCCAAAGCCTTTTTATTACTTAAGGGTGGTATTATATAGTCAATTCCTAATCCATCAAATAAAGCTTTTGCTGCAAAATATGTATTCCCTAAATGTGGAAAAGTTATCTTCATAAATTTTCACATCTCCTTTCAAGCATATCTGAGAAAGCTTCAATTCTAGTATCAAAACCAGCTTCTCCAGTTTGTTCATCTATTTTTAAAACTAAGAAGGGGAAATTTTTTAATCTATCCTTGATAAGTTCTATTACTACAGAGTCTATGCCACAAGCAAAGGAAGATACATATATTATTCCATCTACTTTTTTAGTTTCTGCAAGATAAGTGGAAAAACCATAGGAATTTCTAGCAAAGGTCCAAAAAGGTTTTTTGAACAAGTGTTTTATTTCATCATTTATTTGAGTTTTATCTATATCTTCCTCAGTAAGTATGCCTATGTTCAATTTATTTAATTTTTTGATTATATTCATATTGGTAAAACTATCGTATAAGTTATAAGGATGACCAACTAAGGCTATATTTCTAGAAAAACTCATATTATTTAATGGTAAATTATAGGATTCTTGTGCTTTTAGGGCCTTTTTATAGACTCTATTTATTTCTAAAAGATTTTTACTAAATTTTAAGCCTGCATTTAAAATCCAGTTTCTAAGTTTATTTTTAGAAAAGGCATATAAAGGATAAGTTAATGCCTCTGGCATATTAGGTATGTTGTTTAATACCATTTCCGGAAGCCCGCAAAATTTAGGACAGATAAATTCATCTTTATTTAGTTGCATTATTCTAGGAATAAGAATTATATCACATTTGTCTTTTATAGCAGCTACGTGACCGTGAAATACTTTTATTGGAAGGCAAGCTTCATCTACGCAATACTTTACGCCCATATCTAGTATATATCTGTTAGTATCAGGAGAAGTTATTATTTCTGCTCCTAATTCTTGAAAAAAAGTTTCTGCAAAAATATGATATTTGCAGTACAATAATCCTTTTGGAAGTCCTATTTTCATACATTTATTAAGCTGTTTAGTACAGCAATACCTCCAATCTTTTTTAGTATTTAATATATCATTTCTATATTTTACCTTAAATAAAGAAAATTATTCAGTAAGGGGTTCTATGTGCAAAACCCAGAAATTTTTGACGTTACAGAAATTCCCATTATATATAAATAACTATCTTTATGATATTGTTAAATTATAGGATTAGATATTAATTAGCATATCTAAATATAATAATTCAAGTATTTTATTATAATACTTGAATTTTAAGCTTAATAAAGCGATTTAAACTTTTGTAACAGAGAATTAATAGCTAGGTAGGTAGGGTTTAAATCAAAAATGTTTTATGTGTTTAAATGGCTTTAAAGAGTTTATACCTATGTACATTATTTATTTAATGGGCCTAATACCATAAACGTGCCAAAATATAAATAGATAATGGTACATTTTTTGAAACTTAAATAGCACTTATGGATATGATAAATTCGTTTGCTATATGATGTTTCAAAAAATGATCGTTTATGAAACATTACTTTTATATGGTGCTGCCATATTTTAATTTCAATCTTACTTAATAAGGGTAATTGGAGCATGGTAAGATGCTTCAATTACCCTTTAAAATAGAATAAATATTATGCTGTCAAAAATTTCGAGGTTTTACGCATAGAACCCCCCTATTTAAAAAACATATATAATTACAAGAATACCAAATACTATTCCCATAAAATCAAAAGCTTTTGCTTTGGCTTTATTTTCAATACTAATGTTTCGTTCATCTTTATCTGTTTTTTACAAAAAAATTGTGATATATCCCACTTGTGACTGAATATATAGATGCTGACATAAAAATCATAGATATAGTTTTTGACGTATATCCACCTACAAAAAACATACCGACTGATGAACTAATTAATAGTACAACTACTATTGCAATAAATACGTAATTAAAAGTTTTCATTTTCTGAACTCTCCTCATAAATAAATATTTCCTCAATACTGACTTTAAAAAATTTAGAGATTTTGAAAGCTAGTATTATAGATGGATTATATCGTCCATTTTCAAGTGAGCCGATTGTCTGTCTTGACACTTCAAGTTTCTCTGCAAGTTCTTCTTATGTAATGCCATGCTGTTTTCTAATTTCTGCAAGTCTATTCTTCAACTCAATACCTCCAACTAATAATGGAAAGTTTACTTTCTATTATTATTGTTACAAAAAAGTACTCTTCTAAATATCTAATAAATTAGAAAAAGTACTTTTCTTGCTTTTATTTAAGTATTATTTTAATTGATGAGCAATATAAGAATAATGTGTCTTAATGTTTGTTGGCATTTTATTTTATTAAATTCCCGGAAAAATAAACAAACGAGGGAGCATGATTGCTCTCTATTGTTTGTTTTATACTTCGATTCAATAAATCCAAGAAAGGGATTTATATGGTATTAAGTAGAATTTTATAGTTATGAATCATGGAACGATTTCAAAAACAGTACCTTGGTTAAAATCAGTCACATTCATAGAGCCATAAACCCCTAAATATAGTCTGGTTTGATTGAGATTCGTTCCCAAACTAGCATAATAAGCTGCTTGAGACCCAAAATTATAATCAGTTTCAATAACGCTAAAATCATTTAGTTTACAATCTGTTTTTATCCTAGTATAAGCTAAAACCCCTCTAATCGGAGGTTGAGATCCTTCATCCCGGGCAAAATCGGTAAACACAACACTTCCAGTTAAATCGGGAATTTTATTCCCTATATATGATTGGACTCCTGTAAGTGCAGTTCCTCCAAACTTATCGGGTCGGGGTCTTTATGGAAATAACTAGTTAGAGGCTGAAGACGCTGCACTGAAGTTTTTACTGCATCATTGTAATAAGCAAGTGTTTCCTCATCCAAAGTTGAATTTGCAGAGCAGTCCCTTATAATTGAAGTAGGAAAAGCACCTTCCCACCCTCGCCAGCCAAAGTTAATAAATCTTTCTTGGTCAGGTTCAGATTCCATTAAAGAAGCTTGAATAAGCTGAGCAACCGGTATTGGTTTATAATGAACAAATGAAAAAATTGACTCTACCAGATCCTGTCCGACAATTCCTACATATTTGATATACTGGTTATAAAATCTTTGAAATGAAATGCCAAGTATATTGCGAACCCCTTTGGCAATTACCGTAAGCGTTTCCTGAATAGGTGCGGGAAGTTCATTAAAACGTGTGACTACAGGTGGATTATTGATAAATGTATTCTTAACTACATCAATTTCAATTATTTTACCAGCAATTTCCATATCATCCTGGCTTAAATTAAATGGATCATAGCCTGATCCACCATCTCCGGTTGTTAAAACAAGTTTTCCTGTTTCAGGTGAAAAGTTTAAGCTATTGACACCATTATGATTAAAAAATGGTCTTCTTAAATTAAGTAATGTCCTCCGTTTTCGCGCTTGACCATTCGATTGCAAAATCCATTCTTCAACTGTATCAATATGATCATATTGAATTTCTCTATTTATCCACTTTAGGTTTAAGGTTCTGGGATCACATGGGTTAGGCCTAAAAAATTTGGGAAGACCTTGTCTTGAAACTTCTGAACTAGGAAGAGCACCTGGGCCTTGTGTTCCAGCTACTGAATAATGAAGATAAAACAGACCGTTATAATAAAATTGGGGATGAAACGCTAACCCTACCAATCCCCGTTCATCATATCTACCACCAGAAAAACCTAGTTTTATGATTTGCGGGCGAATATCTAAAAAAGTTTTTATAACTCCGTTTCCAGTGTAAAAGATCTCTCCTACCTGGGTTGCAATAAATAATCTTTCGATTGAGCCACCCGGAAGCACAGCTGTTTTCAAAACAGTAGGTAAATTTACCTTACTAACAATGGGCCGTAAACTAACTTTAACTTTTTTTAACAACTAACTTTACACTCCTTCGTATTCTTTTCTTTATATAAGAATATGATTAGAACTGTTCTATTAGTACCAAATTGGGAACGTACCTGGTTTTACGCATCTAACACCAGATTATCAACATAACTTGTTAAGTAGTTTTCATCAAAGCCTAAATCCTGTAAAACTAATCCAAAGTTTTTATCAAGTAATCAAAGGTTTTTTCTCTATACTTGGTGAAACATTGTATGTAAATGTAAGCAGACATTACCACTCCTCCATTTTTCTTAATAGTTTAATACACAATATTTTACCTGTACGACTTAACTATATATAAATAAATTATAAGCAAATAATTCTATAATAATTATCAATTGGAATAAAGCAGTATGTAATTCTGACATCCAGGTCAATGTGAAATTTACAGTAGCCACCGAAGGAAGAGAGGATTATTAGTAATAGTAGGGTGTATGAATAGTTTACCATTTTCATAATTTTAACATTAATAGGATAAGTAACATTGATATATTTTAATTGAATAATTTATATCATTTTACATAATATATAAATGTATTTGTAAAACCTCGAAAATCATTATAATTAAATATTAGTGGTATTCATTTGTTATAATTAAAAGTATAGTAGAGTAATTAATTATTCTGCTATATTTTTTTAGTTTAAGATAACTTATATAGTATAACATTAATTATTTAGGGTAAAAACGTATGTTATTTAATTATGGGATGGTATGAAAATTTGCTTATGGATAAGTCTCGTATCAAAAGGTATACCTTTTGATACAAATAATAGCTAACCGTAAATTAAGTCTTTATTACGTATCAATAACTAATAAGATTTATTTTGAAACGTTTCATATATTGCATTGATGTTTTGATACTATTCTAGTATAATTATAGTTAAGTTTATATATGATGCGGAGGTAAAAGAATGAAAATATATGGTTATGCACGAGTTAGTGCCAAGGATCAAAACTTAGATAGACAGATAAACCAATTAGACCATTATATTGGTAATAAAGGACTTGTGCTGACTGACAAACAAAGTGGTAAAAATTTTGATAGACCCCAATATCAATTATTAAAAAATGTTGCAGATAAAGGTGATGTCATATATATTAAAAACTTAGATAGATTAGGCAGGAATAAAAAACAAATTAAAGAAGAGCTTGAGTATTTTAAAAATAAAGGTGTTAGAATTAAAATACTTGATTTACCTACTACAATGATAGATATACCAGAAGGTCAAGAGTGGATAATGGACATGATTAATAATCTTCTCTTAGAGGTTTTGAGTACCATAGCCCAACAAGAGAGAATAACCATCAAGACCAGACAGGCTGAGGGAATCGCAATTGCAAAGAAAAAAGGAGTTAGGTTTGGTAGACCTGCTATAAAATATCCTGAGCAGTGGTTAAAGGTTTATAATGAATGGAAGACAGGAAAGATTAAAGCTGTAGAAGCTATGAAAAAACTTGATTTAACAAAGCCTACATTTTATAGACTAGTTAAAAAATATGAATGTAATTAATTTTTATATTTAAATAGTTTAATTTTAGATGTACTGTGATATAATGTATCTAATAACATCATTTCCTTTAATTAATCAATATGGAAAGAATGCATTTTGTAACAGAGGTGCATTTTTAGTTTGTATATCTAAATAAATTTAACTTTAATAATGTATCATAAATATAATTGTGGTTTTTAATGATGCTAGTTATTTTAGTTGTACTTTTAAAAAACTAAAAATAAGCACCTTACATGACAGGCACTTATTTTTCATGGAGCGCTAAATACACATTATTAGTTAATATCAATTATTAATTAATAACCAATACATTATTTTCCATGGGAATTTTACATTGATTTTATTGTTTTCGTTTTATAAAAATATTATACAACACGAAATAATTGCTTTTAATTTTATATAAAAAATAAAAGCTAATAAAAGCTAGTGAAATTCTTCCCACCAGGTCTTTTATTATCATACTTTACTTTAAATCCTGTTCATAAACTTCAATCATTTTCTTAACCATGTTTCCGCCTATAGAGCCAGCTTCCCTGGCAGTTAAATCCCCATTATAACCATCTTTTAAGTTTACTCCAATTTCCTGAGCTGATTTCATCTTAAACTTATTTAAAGCTTCCCTAGCTTGTGGTACTACTAATTTATTACTGTTATGTGTTATAATAAATATCCCTTTATATAGCAATCTTTAATGCTATCTTAAAGTTTTTGCATTTTTATAAAGAATACTCTAAGTTATTGCGTGAATATTTGGAAATAGTTATAAAAATAAGTTAAAGTGACTATAATATTAATAAAAATCTTTACACCGATAAATCCTTATACTTTACAGTATTTTAAATACTGTAGAAAATACTAAATTGGATAAAATTAAAAGCACAATTGATACTAAAGAACCTATAATAATACACTTATTAAGTATCTCTGTATCCTTTTTCATTGTTCTTAAAAATTTTATCAATATTTTTAAATGCTTTTTTACTATTACTAATTTATTCATATTTTTCCACTTATTACCAAAACTAAAAGGTAAGTAGTAAAAATAAGATCTTTTTACTACTTACCTTCTCAGTTGAAATTCATTTTGATTCTTCTTCATTTTTGAATGGTATATTTGGCTTTTTGGGCTTTGCTGAATCACTATTTGCATATGTCTTTCAAGAAAAATGAAGATATTTTTACATTAGTCATTTGGATCAACGTGATGCTGGAAAAACTCTTACGACTATAATACATCATTTAATTGCAGCCTAACGAATGTCATTGGTGTTCTCCAATACCATTCCTACAAATTGATTATTTATTTTATAATAACTTTACATCTGATACATTATATAGTGCATGAATGACATTTCAACAACTTTACTTATGTTCTATATTTTTCATCTGCTTCACAGGTGGTATTGTGCTTTCCTTATCAATTCTATTTTCTTCAAATTCTTCTTCTCCCTTAAGCATGGGTTCAGATTCCATAGGCATTACAGGCTGTGATATATTCTTATTAACTATCATGCATTTTCTTGAATTATTTTCCTTAAATTGTATGTAAAAGTCAAAAAAATATCGACCTAAAAACTAATGTGTTTTCAGTTAAGTGACGAGATACCCTTGTAAGGAATCTACTCAAATAAGTATAATAGTGAATTTAAGATAATATAAATCCTTACTCAATAGATATATAGTGTATGATTTTTACAATAATAACACATATTAAGGGAAAAGATTGTTACAAAGTAAATGCTTTATAGCTATTTGCCTTTAATAATAATTTTTTATTATTGAATATAGTAAGGATGATGTTAATGTCAAAATTAAAAAGATATTTTATATTTATTATAGTTAGCACACTTATTATTTGTACAAACTGTAATAATAATGAACTTTCAAATACTACTAAAAAATTTGAAAGTCAAACAAAACTCCAATTAAAAAATAATTATAAATTTACCAATTTACCAGACTTAAAATTACCAAAAGAAGAGATTAAAATTAATTTTCAAGGAAAACCACTACAATTAGTATTACCAATATATAATGACAAAAACAGATTATATATTCCACTTTCTGGATTAATCGATAGGATTAATGGTAGATTGGTATTAACAAATGACTTAATAAATATTAATGTTAAGAACAAAAATATATTTATTAGCAATAAAGACAAAAAATACTGGTTCTATAATAATCCTAATGTAAAATTCAATCTAAAAAAAAATATTATTAAAAATGGTGACGTTATGTATATGTCTTTATTTGATTTAACTACCATATTAGATTTAAAAACTAAATGGAATATTGAGAAAAGAAAAATTAATTTATTTTGGAACAAAGAAAAGATAATACCATCAGCAAAAAATCAATCTAGCCCAAAGCATGCACTAATAAGGTTAGAAGACATAGTGGCCGCACAAAGATATAATACGGCAGAGCATTTAGAAAAATTGAGAATAGTAGGTGATTATTTATATTCATCAGGAATCCCTTTTCATATTGCATGGGTGCCTCGTTATATAGATAAAACTAAAAACATTGATAATGATCCATCAAAAATTTATAACATGTATAATGCAGATTTTATTTTTACTATGGATTATTTAATTAATAAAAATGGTATTATTGGTATTCATGGTTATACACACCAGTTTAAAGATGAAGTAAGTATAGATGGAATTGAATTTAGTAAAAAATACAATACTGATGAAAAAAGTATTCGTGAAAGACTAGATCTCGCTATAAAATGTGCAAATGATTTAGATTTGCCGTACACTTTTTTTGAAACTCCACACTATGAAGCTACTGATTATCAACACAAAATAATGGAACAATATTTTAAGTATATTTATGAGCCAAAAGACGATGTGAAATCAAAAGCAAGTAAAACTATTTATGTTCCTACTCCACTTAATTATGTTGATGGTAAAGAAGACTTGAATAATATGATTAATAAAATAAATAATTTAAAACCTGGTATTCTAGGAAGTTTCTTTTATCACCCTAATATTGAATTTGAATTTATAAAGCTTTATGGAAAAGATGACGATTATCCAGCTTACAAATATGATGAAAATTCTGTACTTCATCATATTATAAGGACTTTTTATAAAAAGGGTTATAATTTTATATCTATCATGAATTTGAGATAGTTCTACAATGATTTTATATTGAAAGTCTATTTAATTGATCTTTACAAATCCCTATATCTCAAGTTGTAATTTAAAGGCCAATGTTAAAAAAAATAAAATAGATAACTGTTAAAGAATTCATAATGAATACACAGCAATAAAATAGACTCCATGTAAGAGTTTTCAAAACTGTACCCTTTAACTTTAGCTGTAGTTACTTTCTTCTTTTTTCAAAACTAAAATATCATAAATAGGACTATTGTTTTTATTTTTGTAAAATATTTTTAAGGTACTTAAATAGAATTTTAAGTACCTTATAATAATACTTATCCATTCTCCTATTCATTTTGTGATAAAAAACAACTATAGAGTTAGCACAGGGATAGTGTAAAGTAAGTGATTTCATTGTTATTATAGCTATGTGTCAATATATTATATGAATTATATATGGAAATGTTCTATTTATAAAGCAATAATAATTAAGCACTGAATCCGTTTTATGGAGTTTTATTATATAAGTATAATATCAGCTTCCGTATTATAAAGCACAAAACAGCTTCATAATAAACCCCTAACAAATAGACACAATATGTTCTTAGGAGGATTTTCATATACTTCCCTTATCATATTTTTGTTAGGGGCTTACTTATTATAACATTTTTCAAAAATATATAGAATTAATATTCTATATATTTTGGGTAGGCTTATTCTATCTTTTATAATATTCTATAAACATTCGTTTTTGGGATTTTCTTTAAAATATTGAGAATAGCTTATTTATAAGTATTTTTAAGTGACAGAACTATTAGGTCTAATATGTGGGATACAGTTTCTCTTAATTTATAATAAAATAAGATTTTTTCGATTATCTCTCTCTTTAAACTACCTTAACAAATTCGCTAAATCAGCTAATGATAATTTACTAATGATTTCATAACCTTTTCCTTGTCCAAGCGGCTTAACAATAACTGTTCCCATATTTGGAATTTGCCCCAACCCAATCCCTTGTGGAAAACTGTGAGCAATAATGACCTTGTTACCTCCTTGAGGGGGTTTGGTTTCTAATTCTGACTGAAGGGAAACTAATATCCTATTTTGTTCTACGCTTGATAAATTTCCACTTAACCTATAAACTTCAAACCAAAATGAATCGATTTGAACATTCTCCCTTCCAAAAGCCAATTGTGCCGTTTCTATAGTTCTGCAAAAGGGACTAGTTAGAATAGGATAATTAATAGGAATTCGCAAACTACGAAGAATTTCTCCATAGTACATCGCTTGTCTCCTTCCCATTTCTGAAAGGTTTCTTTGAGTAAAACAGTATTGAAAATTCAAATTAGGTTGATCTACTCCAACTGTTGCTTCCCCGTGCCTAGTATACAGTACATATCCTCCATTTCTAAGTAAATCAAGTAATGGTCTTTTCAAAATAACTTCTCCTCTACATATACTTTTTTAAGTTATTAATAGTGTATGATACTTACGTTGAATTGTTAAACTATGAACAATAATATTTAAATCTTGCACATTTAATCAATACACATGAAACTACACCAACCTTTTAGACATTTTCCATTTCAGATACTATATGGTTGTATTCTAGTATCACAAGTTAGTTCATATAACACATAATTACTTGCCTAAATAATAATTTGTTCATGGTGTTATTTATATATGGGGTACCTTCAGTAAAACGCAGATTTACAACGTTAAGATAATAAACTATTGAAAATACTATGTTCAATTATTAATAAATGTCGTTATGCTTTCAAAAAGGGTTATTTAAGAAAAGTTCATTCTGATAATAGTTTTGATAAAGAACTTATCACGTTTCAGGCTATTATCTGAACTAAAATTACAGGTTATTATAAGCCAGGATTTTTGATAAAAATGTATAATTTTAAGGTTAACGTTGTAAATCCGCATAATGATGGAGATACTCCAAATATACCAAATATAAGCCTTCTGAATAGTATATACTATTGTGAGAAAAATTTTATTGGAGGTTTTTATGTATAAATACATGTATCCGCCATTAGAAATAACACCAATGCGTTGCTATTACATGATGGTTAATAGAAATATATATCCGCCTGTAATGCGTGTGAAACCTAAATCTTTGTTTAAGGGAAAAGAAGAATTTGAAGAGGACAAAGTTCATAAAGGAAGCACAATACCACCTGCTGAGAAGAAACCAGACATGAAACAGGAAATGTCAGATATGATGGATATGTCAAAAAAAGATATGGAAAAAATAAAATCAGATACACAAGAGATTGTAAGAATGTTTGAGCAGCATCACCCTAGTATGTTAAAGACATTAACGAATTGCGGGATATCAATGGAGCAAGCAAGACAGTATTTAAGTAAAGTTGTTGAAATGTCACTCATGCACTATATAATGTACCAGATGTAAATAATGATATATTCTAATTACCCCTAATAAAAGTGTAGTTCAAAAGTATTTAAATTATACTAAGGAGTTAAATAAAAAGATAATATAAAAAAGGCATAGAATTTCTATGCCTTTTTTATATTAATTATAACTTTAATTTAGAGAGCTCTGTACATACATGTGCATTTTATACTTTACATCTGAATATTATACTACATTTACATTATTTTTAATATTTTACATTATTTTTTTCTTTTACATATAGTGGTAATATCAGCAGTGTCATGTACTGAAAAGCATATACCATATAAAGGAAACTAAAAGTTATAGCCTACATATTTATAAAAATAGGCCACATGCTAGAATTAATATCCAGTATGTGACCTTAGTTAGTAAACAATATAATTCTTATGTATAATTTAAAATGATAAAATATTCTACTAATAAATCAATTAAAATTAAACAATAAGTATAATAATATATAAGGAGGGTGTAGCTGTGATAAAGGAAAAAATTGATGATAGTCAATTTGTATCTATATACTGATTTACAGAGAAACACATCAAGAGTACTTGATACAGATAAAGAAATATTCATAATGAAAAATAATCATCCTTTTAAAGTTATTACGTCCGTTGAAGAATATAATAAACAAATTGATGCATTCGAAAATTTAAATGATAAATTACTTGAAGCTGAAAAACGCTTAAATGACGAAATATAAAAATTTTCTATAATACGAATTATCCTTATTTCACGTTTTAACAACCACAAAACAGTAGTACCATTTTTGCTTTATAGTTTATCAAAATTGTAATAACTGTCTTATGGCTGTTTAAATCATTAATTGTTGCCGTACCCTTTTTACATCATTGAAACTGCAAATTCTCTGCATTCTTTTGCACAATTAAAGCATATTTGAGCACATCGTTGAGACTCTTCGTCAGGAAATTTTTTACACTCATTTCCGCAAGTTTCACACACAATTGCACAGAACTTAGCAAGAGACTTTGAAAATACACTATAACGAGCAAGGAATTTTGCCATTAATGTGCAGACATCTGCACAGTCGCGTAATAATTTGAGCTGTTTTTTTCTCATATGAACATTATGCTTATCAATTATCATGGTTGTCATATGCTCGCAAGTGACCTCACACTCCTGAACAGTCTCAATTAAGTCCTTATGATGATGCATCATCCCTTTCATATCTTTTGCTGGATATAGAGGGTGCATTCTCATAGGGACATCATATCCTGCAAGATAAGGACACATTATCCCTAAAGATTTATTTTCATGATAATGGTAGTCCATTTCATCACGAATTTCATTAGTATCATTTGATAAGTTTTCGGCCAATAAAATTCTCCTTTCAAACTAACTACATAATTACAATATGCGATCTACTGCTTTATTGTGATTTATAATAGTAAAAATAATATAGATCTACGCAATAATATGAATAGATTTGTATTGGGATTTGAGCTGATAAAAACTAACACCATAACAAATTGGCCTAATACCAGCAGCTGTGTTATGAAGTGCAAAGTATCTTCAATAAATTGGATAAAACAAACGAAAGTTTTAGTGTTTATTTTTTAAGGCAGGATAAGGTCGGTACCGCCATAAAGTCACATCCAAGTGGCAAAGCCACTTGGAATATATCCCATTTTAAAAATACATATCCAAGGGAAACGAAGAATTTCATTTCCCTTGGATAATCTATTTTAGCAAACACAGTCTTAATATCCGCATCCGCATCCACAACATAATAATAAAAGTATTATTATAACTATTACTCCTTTTCCTTGTCCGAATCTGCCACAACCACTATAATATTTACAACTATATCTTGACATAAAAAGTTGTCCTTATTATCTTTTGTTATATACCTTTATAATATTAATGAGACAAATAAATGTTACTGTGGTGAATAAATGAATATAGCAAAAATTCAAGAGCCATAGAGGTGTCATTTAGAGCGTTTTAAATGTTTATACATTAGAACATTAAACAACGTCATAGAAGCTCTAAATGCAATTAAAGGGGATATAGAAAGTAAGTAATTCAAAAACATGATAAAAAGATTATTGTATAAAAAAATGATAAGCTTAAGATATATAAATCCACAGGAGAGCAAAAGACTTTATAACACCTACCAGAGTTTTAAATCCGGAAAAATTGAGACTGATGAAGTAATAAACTTGCTTAATAACAAGTAACTGTTACTAGAGAAAAATGGTAAATAATTATAAATTTAGTATAAAAATATTAATAACAGCGAAAATATATAGACTTTAAATAATTATTTTAGGTTTAATATTAATGTAATTGTGATATAATATATTTAAAAGAAGCCGTTGTGGTTTTTGTGGTTACAAGTTAATAGTTATCTAAAATGCACTTGTGGAATAGGTGCATTTTAGTTTTTTGAGTTTTTTTCTTCAGCAGTTATAGATATTTCATTTTCTGTTAACTTTCCAACTGAAGATTTACCTTTAATTTTAAGTCTATCTTTTAAATATGTTCCTACAATCACCATAGCTGTTAAGCCAAGTGTTGTAACACATATAAATCCCAACGCAGTAACAGTTTCACTCAAATTTGCCACCCCCTCTGTTGTCAGATTAACCACAACGACCTCTTTGAAAGAGATAAAATACTGGAGGGTGACTAACTAAAAACATTTTATTCTCTTGGTAACATTATACCATATTTTAGATATAATTCAGGAATATATATTTTTATGTTTCCTGATTACTAGGAATATCCTCATTATTTATTTTTCCCATCATCATCATTATTACTGCTGCACCAACAATTGAGATTACAGCAGTATTTAAGAATCTATGCAGTATGAAATAACATGCTACACTTAATAAAAAAGTAATTATTATAGAAGTATATTTAAGATTCATCCTTCATTCTTTACTTTTTATTCTCTTATTAATGTCATCTACAGGAGAAAAAATGCAAACAAGTATAAATGAAATAATTAATGATGTTATTGAAATAATGCTATTAAATGAAATATACTTACCCATAATAATCATTCCTAAAAATATAATAAAACTAATAAAGAAACATCCCCAGTAAGTTTTTGCGTGATATCCACCTGAAAATAACCTAATAGGGCAGAAAAACATAAGAATAACCAGATAGTATTTTTAAAGTGAAAATAACCAAAATATTATAAAATAAAGAATAATTTTTATAATTTCATCAAAAATACAAATTAGTCCGTATTCTATTTTCTTTAGATCTAAATCAGAAAATTCAGGATTTGTTTTGGAAATTTGATTTACTAAACAACTTATGACTTTACTCATTTATGTTTTTCTCCATTTTAAACTTTATCAAAAATTTAGTTCTCTCTGGAACACTTTCTACAGATATAGTCCCATTATTTTTTTCAACTAATTGTTTAGTAATACATAATCCAAATCCATGAATATCCTTTTGTTTAGTTTTTGTAGAAAAGCCTTTATTGAAAACTTTTTCTATTATATTTTCAGGAATAACATCTCCATTATCAGCTACCTCAATACAAAAGTTTTCGTATTCCGTAAAAGTAGTAATGGATATTTCTTTATGTTCAACATCTGCTTTGAGTTCAAATGCCTCAAATGCATTATCTATAAGATTACTAACAATGCTTATTAATTCATCCTGCCTAATTTTTATTAAACTAAAGGGTTCATTAATTATTACCTTGAAATCTATGTTATTTTTTACTGCATAGTTGTTTTTTATAGATAATAGTCCGCCTATGTAATCGTTTCCCATATCTAAATACCTAAATGATGAATGTATTGTATCTGATATTTTCTTTACGTAATTGTTTATCTTCTCTACGGTAGTAGGCTTATTTAACAAACATAAACCCTGTATAACATTAATATGGTTGGCAAAATCATGTTTTTCCTGCCTGATTATATTAATTATTTCTTCCATATTTTTAATTTGATGTTTTTGAATTTTGTAATTAATATTTATAGTTACAAGTGTTTGTTTTTCTCTTAAGTTTCTAAATTTTGCTATTAAAAATATAAAATAAATAATAAAAATAATAATGTTATAGGTTTGGATATTTTTTATATTAAAAATACCATAGTTAACACAAAATATAAAAAGAGTAAATACACCTAATTCAATTATTAAATTAGCAAAAATACTCCCCTCTTTTTCAAATAATTTAAGTTTAGTAAAATATGAGTTAAACTTAAAGATTAATGCTACAATGAGTATTTGTAAAATTTTGGAGACTATTAAGGTAATCCAAAAATATCTAGGATTAGAGATAGTTTGATTTAAATTTATGTTAAGTATAAACATTTCAATGATTTGAATAAAGGATTCTGTAGTTAAAATTATTGTAAAGAATAAAGAAACTATAATTGTAGAATCAAAAACTTTTATCTTTGTAATTAAGGTAAGTAATAAGATATACAACACTACAAGGAACAGTGTGTTATAAATATTTGACATATGTAATTTACTCCAATAAGCTAAAAAAACAGACAATATAAAAAATAGTGCTATTTTAACTTTATTCTGTATTACAAATTCTTTTTTGTTATATAATGCTTGAAAGATCCCAAAAAAAGTAACGTTTCTATAGAGGCTATTATTATTTTTGTCATAGCAGTATCCATATAATCTCTCCTTTGTTTTTTTATTTTTATAAATGCTGTAGATTAAAAATTAATGTTTCTATGTTTTTTGTGAAATTTTTAACCTAAGCATTTATAAAAAACTAAGTAATTACTTTAAGAATTCATCAGGGCATTTTGGCTGGTGTCCACAACCTATACATGTTGAAAGTATAAATCCCTTTGCAAAAAACAAAGATATAGAACTTATCATTTTCATGCTTTTTTTAAATAGTTCTTCTTTTAAAAATTTCATTTTTTATATCCTCCTATTCCTAATTAAAACGTTTTAATTTATAAATTCTACAATGTTTTGAATTTTTCTGCTATATTTTACAAAAAAATAAAACTTAAGAAAATTAAGTTTTATTTTCCTAAAGTTTTGGCTAGTTTTCAGGAAGGTTTGGTGAATTAAGCTCATAATAAGCAAGAATAAGCCTGTCCAGTTCTTGGTTTACAGCCAATATTTCCTCATTAGTAAATTTGTTTGAATCTAACATAAAATTTAATTTATCTCTTACTTTTTCTAACATTTCCTTCATGTAATTTACATCCTCACTAAATTTATCATTAATTTACAATAACTTAGATATTATATTATAAAAATAGCAATTATTCAAAACAATTTTTGGATTTATTATAAATTTTAAAAACGTATAAGGATTTTATAGATATTGAAGGGTGTGTTTGGGCAGGGAGAATTATACTATCCATTCATTCCTTGTAAAGGGTAGACCCGATTTAAACTATTATTTCTTCTTCTATGGTAGAGCTATGAGGGAAAAAGTAATTTTAATTGCCTTTACAATTCCCTTCTGGATTTAGTGCTTTTTATAAAAAGTTTGTTCAAAATATGAGCATAATATGTTGTTGAGTTAATTTGTAATATTCTTATAATGTTAATCAAATACTAATGAAATAAGAATAGGCTACATTTCGGAACTTATATCCAGTATGTGGCCTATTTTTACACGTATCTCAGCTGTACCCGGTTTTGTATGAGAATTAGGCTAATAGTTAAAATTTTACAATAAATTAAGGACTTTAACGGGTTTATTTGCAATTTAATATCCATATAATATTAAAAATGCTTTTAGATTCAATTGAATGGAGTTTTTACAATATGTAAATTTAAAGTTGTTTGTTTTAAATAAAACCTAAATTTACATATTTATTAAATTAGTTGTTCATAGGTTAGAGCTTCGTGCCTTTCTTTAAAAAGCCAAAAGAGACGGAGCTAATTTTCAAAATAATATAAAATGGCCATGTCTGTAGTCTTTAGTGTTATAATTAAGATATTAAAATAAGGAACAAAACCTTTGTTATATGCAATTTTGTCTGGAGGTGTAGATGATGAAGATATTGGCAATATCAATCGGAACGCGTGGAGATGTTGAACCCTTTTTGACGATTGCGGAAATGCTCAAGGAAAAAGGGCATGAGGTCATCTGCGCGTTTCCGGAACAATACAGAAATATTGCTCACGAAGCAAATATTAGGTTTTTCTCTCTCGGCTCCGCGTTCATAGACTTGCTTGACAATGATGTAGGTAAACTTTCTATGGGAGGAGCCAGGTCTTTTATAAAAAAGCAAAAGCGATAGTAGATCTTTCAATCAAATCCATTCCGATACAAAATGATATGATAGACCTACAGCATAAAATTATAGAAAGAGAAAAACCTGATCGGATTATATTCAACGCAAAAGTCACATACCCATTAGCATGGGGAATTAAAAACTCTACCAAGGTCATTCTTGTAAGCCCGATTCCTTGTATGGTGCATTATGTGAAAAATCACTCCCATGTTGCCTTTAATGAGGATTTCGGACTGGTCATCAATAAACTGACTTACAATCTTGCAAACTTTGGATTTGCTCAGACAAATCTCGGTACGGCGAAGAAATATTTCAAAGATCTTCACCTATCACGCAAACAAGTCAAAAAGGCTTTGATGTCTCTCAACATCATTTATGCGATTTCTCCGGCTGTTTTCCCGCGTCCTGATTATTGGCCTCCAAACGCATTGGTGCTTGGGTATCTGGAGAGGGATAAAACCACAAATTGGTCGCCAGACGCAGAGCTTGCCGAATTTATTGTCAGACACGAAAAAATATTGCTAATCACTTTCGGCAGCATGACAAATCCCAAACCGTTGGAGAAATCAAAGCTGTTTATAGACATTCTCGAAAAGCATAACATACCAGCAATATTCAATATTTCTGGCGGGGGATTTGCCGAACCGTCACAGTACAACAATGACCTGATTAAATTCGTGACTTCCATACCGTATGATTGGATTTTTCCAAAGGTGTATGGCGTAATTCATCACGGCGGGGCGGGTACTACCCATTCCTCCCTAAAATACGGCTGCGCCACAATGGTGATCCCCCACACCGCCGACCAGCCGTTATGGGATAATCTGGTGAGCGAATTAGGGGCCGGTCCGAAGGGGATCGCTGTGAGAAAGCTATCAAGACAAAGCCTTGAACCGAAAATTTTGGATTTATATAATAATCAAACTTATAAAACAAATGCGCAGAGTATTTCCGAAAAAATGCAGCTTGAGGATTTTAAGAGCGCCTTGTATGATACAATACTTAAATAGAGGATACAGCTAACTGGTGGCATTTATATTCACCTAACTTGCCAGTCTTTAAGGCTGTCAGTTCATTAGATTATGAGCTGACAGCTTATTTTAATTTCACTTGTCATTGTAATAGAAAGTCTTATAACATGGGGTAATACCAGCAGCTTTGTCATGTACTGAAAAGTATGTACCATAAATTAATATATATTTAATACAAATTAGTTAATATAGAATATATTTACAGTAAACAAAAGATTGAAAAGCAATAATATCTTTACTTTGAATTATTTACCGTATATATTTACTCATTAAATGGCTTAAAACTATAGAAAAAGAAATTTAGAGAGCAAAGTAAATAATATGGTCGTTTATTTATCTAATTTATTGAAAATTTACTGTAGCGTTTAAACATGACTGAATGATGACATTTTTAATACTTATACCAGAAAAGTCAGTAAACATTCTTACAAATTCTTAAGAATTTGCATTATTTATTTTGTTAATTTTTTTTGAAGTTAAGAAGTTGCTGATTAAAATAGCACATAATAATTATAGAGATATTTTTATTTTGCTCTTATGTTAGGGTGACAAATAAAACTTCGGCCTACAATGGCTAACATTTTTAGAAAGGTATATTACTAAAATTTTAGAAGGATTATTCAATTTAAATTTTACATGGGAATATTTTTGATATACGTTTGAAACGTATCGTGAGTATATCGGATATTCCATATATAGAAACTGCGGTTTACTCCTCATATAATAATGTGGGAGTAAACCGCAGTAATAAATTTTTGGTACATTAGGACATAAAATATCTGACATTTTTCACCAAATAAATTCTTTTTTCCAGTGATGGGGTTGGCTTGTATTCTGCTTAGTACAAGACTTTTATATATCACTGTTCAAATAAATAACTTTATTTTTTTAATATGGTATGTGGTAACTGAGGCACATAAGGCGAAAGCTGGATACAGAGCTATTTCATAACCTAAGTTATAATTGCAGATGGCATCCTTGAGAAAGATGTCTATTAACTGTGACTCTTTACATGAAGAATGTGAATGAGTATAAAGGGGTCTGGTCTCTACAAGCAATTTATTTTAGGAGGTTGATATCATGGCAAGTCTTAAATTTCAAATTCTGAAAAGGATAGATTCTTTGAAGCGTTTTGGCCAATCCAAGGAGGCAGCTAAAAAAGAACAGAAATTTAATGATTATATACTTGGGGTAAAAGAAAATTCTTTAAGAGCTGCAGGAATCTATAGTAAAAGTACCTGTGATAACTATAAAAAACACAGCTTAAATTTTGCTGCATGGGAAAGAGAAAAACATCCTGAAAAAGAATTTAAGATACTTTATAATATACCAAGGGAACATGTTGGAGAGTGGCTTAAAGAAGGCATAGAGAAAGAAGAAAGTGGATATACCACAAGACTTAAAGCTGCTGCATTAGCTAAGGTTATGGGTTGCCATACATATGATTTTGGAGTGAAATTACCATCTAAAAGAAGAGATAGATCTTACATTAAAAGGAGCAGAAATGATGTGGCTTACGATAAACATTTTTCAAAGGAAAACAACAAAGATTTGGAAGATTTTTGTAAAGCCACAGGACTAAGGCGAAGTGAATTAAAGAACATAAGTCCTGAACAAATAAACTATCAAAATGAAAAATTGATACTTGATTTTAAATCTAAAAAAGAATATCGAGTAATGACTAAAGGTGGCAGGGGTAGGATAATATATCCTATAAAATGTGAGAAGGAAAAATGTATCCCCATAAAGCTAGATTATATTTGTAGGGATGGTAGTGGCAGGAGATTCAACAAGAGTGCCCTTAGTGTAACGTCTGAAAATCTTGAACACAGCAGGTTAGATGTAGTTGTTAAAAATTATTTATAAATAGTATATAAATTAATTAGTATACTATTTATAAATAAAATTTATCATGGTTAATATTGGTAGTATTGTAATGTGCTGAAAAGTAAAATTTACCCTAAAATAAAGATTTGATATTCTAAAACTGGTCAAAAGGATTTTTTAGCTAAATAAAAAAATTAAAACAAATTCAAAATAATAGAATTTATTTTTAAGTACATTACACGTTTGCTGGTATTAGGCTCTTTTAATTGAGCAATTTTTAATCTCTTAGTGTATAACTTTTACTAATTTGTGAGAGTATAGAATTTTTTCTGTAAATAGCTAACTATGATAATTGTTTTAGAGAATTAAAGAATATCAAACTACTTTAATCTCTTTAGTATAATATAATAATTAATTATAAGCATGTCAAGAATACCCTTAAAAAAGGATATTTATGACATGTTATTTTTTACTACTTAAGTCGTCCTTTATACATTATGGAAAATTCCCCATATGCTTTTCCCCAGTTTTTAATAGGAAGGTGCCATTTTTTAGTTGCCTCAAAAGTAGAAAGATAAAGTGCCTTAAGTAGGGATTTGTCACTTGGAAATACACTTCTCTGCCTGTTTAACTTACGATATATGCTGTTTAAACTTTCTATGGAATTTGTAGTATAAATAATCTTACGTACATCAGCTGAAAACTTGAAAATTGGAACTATGGCATCCCAGTTGACCTTCCAGCTTTTCATGGCATTTGGATAATGCTTATCCCACTTTTCTGTTACCTTTTCCATAAACTCTTTTCCTATTTCTTCTGATGGTGCATGATATATTGTTTTTAGATCACTTGCAAATTCTTTCTTATCCTTATAGGATACATATTTTAATGTATTTCTTACCTGGTGCACTATGCATCTTTGGTATTCCGTATTTGGAAATGCTGTTGATATTGATTCTTTTATTCCAGTAAGTCCATCTGCACATAGTATGAGAACATCTTCCAACCCTCTGTTTTTAAGTTCATTTAGTACACTGAGCCAGTATTTACTACTCTCATTCTCACCAATCTGGATGGAAAGCACTTCTTTTCTTCCCTCCTCATTTATACCAAGAATAACATAGGCAGCCAATTTACGTATGACATTATTGTCCCTCACAGAAAAGTGTACTGCATCAATAAATATAATTGGATAGACGCTCAAAAGTGGTCTCTGCTGCCATGCTTCAATCTCAGGCAGGAGTTTGTTTGTGATATTTGAAACCATGCTTTCACTAACTTCAAAACCATAAATATCTTCAACCTGGTCAGAAATCTGTCTTGTAGTCAATCCCCTGGCATACATGGCAATTATTTTCCTCTCTATACTTGAAATATTCTTCTGACATTTTTGTGCGATTTTAGGTTTAAATGTACTTTCCCTATCTTGTGGTACATTTATATCCATTTCCCCATATTTACTTCTTATAGTCTTGCTCTTTTTACCATTCCTCGAGTTGGTATTTTCTGTACGTTCATATGGCTCATATCCCAGGTGTTCATCAAGTTCTGCCTCAAGCATTGACTGGATTGTTCCTCCAAGGAGATCCTTTAGTGCATCCTGAATGTCCTCAGCAGATTTGATATCATACTCATTAATCAGTGCAGCTATGATGTTCTTTTTTCCCTCACTCATTGTTTCTCTTCTTTTTCTCATAATAAAATAGCCTTCTATGATATTTTGATTTTATCATAGAAAACTTCATTTTACAGACTTTTTTCTATAGACTCGAGATTTTTCTTAAAAGGCGTATCAACGGTTGATACGCCTTTTGTTTATATTAATTGCCATAGTTTTACTACTTTGCCCCTAGTGACACGTTCGCTGGTATTACCCTTATTAGTGTCACTGCAGCCTCCTAATAAAAAGCCTTCCATTCGTTGAAGTAAATACAATTCTAGTAAAAATAAAATTCCCACTAGAATTTAAGTGTTAAATCTCTAGTAGCTTCGTAACATTATTGATCAAAATTTAATAATATATAGTGAAGAAACTAATTTTTTCAATTAAATATATATTAACAGTAAGTATACTAAAGATTTCTAAATATTATAAGGAGGTCATTAACTTGAAAGAAATTCAGGTGTTTTTGAACATGACAAAAAGACCTATTAAAATGAGGTCAAAAAAAGAGACTTATATTATTTATAATTAAAAATCAACTTATTTTCGGTGATATCTCTTGACTTACTTTTGTTACTTCAAAGCCTTGAGCTTGAAGAAATAAAATAATTCTATCTATATCAGGTTGAAAATGTCGAGAAGTGTTTTCTCTTTTTAGATATTTTTCATAAATAGAATTATCAAAGGCTTCATTTTTTAAAAGCATATTATAAATACAGGTTAAAAGCATTCTTGCTATAGCAATAATTGCTCTTTTGTGCCCACGTCTTTTCTTTATACTTTCATAACGATATTTAAAGTATGGGCAGGACTTGTTTTTTATTGCTGCATTAGCACACTGAATAAGTATTGGCTTTAAATAAGCTCCGGCACGGCTTATACGAACACTTTTCTTTTTGCCAGCACTTTCATTATTTTGTGGTGTAAGACCTGCCCAAGAACACAGATGTTTAGCATCTGGAAAGACTGACATATCCACTCCAATTTCAGAAATTATAGTTGTAGCAGATTGTGTAGTTATCCCAGGGGCAGAAGCAATAAGCTCAATTTGTGACTTAAATTCACTTGAAATTAATGAAATGGCAGTATCAAGTTGAGAAATACAATTGTTAATATAATCATAATGATTCAAGCATACAGACATCTTTGCTGTTTGATTTTTAGAGATGCTTCCTTGCATAGCAATCTTAATTTCGTCAGCCTTAGATAACATACTCTTGTGTAGAAATTGAGTATAGTCTATATCTAATTTATCAGGATGCTCCATGGCATATTTAATTATAGCTGATGATGATTTACCAAAGGTATCTGATACTACGCTTGAAATCATGATATTTGAAACTGTTAATGAATTTTGGAATCTGTTTTTCTCACTTGAACGGAAATTTGTAAGTTTAAAGCGATAGCGCATAAGGTCTCGTAGTTCTCTTATGGCCTTTGGAGGAATAAAACTTCCTTTAACTAATCCATGCTTATGTAAGTCTGCAAGCCATAGAGAATCTTTTTTATCAGTTTTTTTGCCGGGAATGTTTTTAACGTACTTTGGGTTAGCCAGAGTAATATTACAGGAATCTTCAAGTATGTTATAGATAGGTATCCAGTACTTTCCGGTGCTTTCCATACAAACTTCTTTACAGTTATGCTCAGATAACCACTCTTTTAAATGGAAAAGATTCTTTGAGTAAGTACTGAATTGTTTGGTTGCATAGGTAGTGATGTTATTCTCATTGGTTGATGTTACAGTTGCAACTACAAATTTTTTGTGAACATCAATACCGCAACAAATAGGATAAACGATTTTTAACATTTATATCACCTACAAATAAAAAAATAAAGTACACAGGTGTTGACTGAATACTCATACTTTTAAACGGTCTTTGTTTAAACAAAGATTAACTTACGTGCCCTAGGGCACACTTATTTGTACTTAAAAGAGTAATCGGCACATGTTATTATACGGATTACAGTGAAGTGCAATCACACTCACCCCGCCGTGCTCTGTAGTACACCTGTATACTTGTCTATATTATTCACAGTAATTGGTAATTTTAATCACTCTTTCATTAATTTTTGTGCCTTGAGCACAGCGAAAGGAATGAATGTTATTATGAACATTAAAATTATAGAACAAAATTATCTGGGGACAAAAATGACAATTGTAACAAAAAGTGGTAATAAAATACAAGGCGAAATTTTAAAAACTGACGAAGACTCTACCTTTATAAAACTTAAAACTGAGAATGGAGTAACAATGGTTAGTACTAATGCAATTGAAAGTATATATTAGCCCTCATACAAATTCAACTGTAAAACTATTTTTTGCAGATACAGCATTTTTTTATAATACTATAACAATATTCGTAAGAGGGGGAAAATTTGATGAATATTAATAGAATAAATCAAGGTGAACTTGGTTATAACGTAACAGTTGTTACAATAAACGGTAATAAAATACAAGGTGCTATCTTAAAAAACGATGAAGATGCCGATGTATTAAAACTGAAAACTGAAAAAGGTATAGTATTTGTCAATTATACTGCTATAGAAAGTATATATTAAAATTCAAACTTATAATCATAATAGTTTATGATTATAGGTTTAAATAAATATAAATAATTTGGAGGCTACCTTAATGGTACCTCTTTTACTTATAAATTACCCGTAAGTATAATATATCAATATCTTATTAGGAGGATTTATGCAATGTCTGATTATCATTTTAACGATTATAATAAATTTATAGGAAAGCATATTACTGTTATTTATGATTGTGGTTCTAAGTGTAAAAAACTTCATTGTAAATTACTTCAATGTTCTAAAAAAGATTCAAAAGAAAAATTTATTATATTAAAAACACATAATAATACAATTTACCATATGAATTGTAATAAAATTATATACTGGACAGCAAAGTATAAGGATAGCCTCACTGAAAATCAAGATGCTTACAAGTCAAACACTAAACATATTGAATCTGATCCAGTTGCTGAGAGCGAAGATTTATTATTAGAGAAAACACACGATAAAGAAACTACACCACCTAAAACAAATATTCCTAATGCCAAATTACACGCCGTAAAACTTTTAAGTAATGAGAAAATCACTGAGTCTCATTCTGCAAATTTTCCTAAAGAAAATACAGCTTTGATACCAAGTGAAAGTACTATTTATGATAATTTACAAGAGAATAACAGTATACTATCAGAGAGTAAAAATAAATCTAATGCATCATTATCATTGGAGCTTATTAATAATGCTGTAATTTCAGATGAACGTGATATTAGTTATACGACATATTCAGAACTTAATAATGATGAAATCATTACTGATTATAAAAAAGATCACAACTGTGACAAAGTTATACAGAAATATAATCATAAAGATAACTATAAGAAGAATATTCTAAGTTCTTCTCTAGCAGCATTTATAAACGGTAATTTTCAGGGTGTGCATTTAACAATTTATACTACTTCCACCCAAGTCATATCAGGAGAAGTTATTTTTAACTATAACCGTTTAATTATTCTAAAATCAGATGAACAGACTTATTATATCAATCCTGAGCAAATTGCCTACTTTTATTAAATTTCAAATGGAATCTAAGTTATTATTAAGAACTTATCATAAAGAAATTCTGATATTATATAATAATCAGAAAAGACGAGGATAAATGAAAACGGCAGAAAAATGATCAACAGAAATAAGTAAGCAATTATAAAAATTAGTAAAAGGTTTAACATCAAAAAGAAAAAGTACAAATATATTGTTATTAATGGAAGACCACCTATGAATCTAAAAAAAATATTAAAAACTATATTTTATGTATTCAGATTAAATAATGGTGTAATGCGGGAGTATTTGAAAGCATGTGGAAACGGTAACTTAAAGGATATGACGGAATTAAAGGTGTAGATTAGAAATGACTTAGCATAGATAGAAACATGATAAAATCTCCCCTTGCACAAGAGTCTGCTGGCAAAAGTCCAACAGACTAAGGAAAAACTGAAACCAAAGAAGGTATAATATTTAGCGGTTGTACACACCATTTAGTTCCTCCATTATGAGAGAAAAAAGTAAAGAAAAAAATCCAAACACCATCGGGCAGTAAAAGCTTGCAACTCATGGATGAATCGCTTTAGAAAGTTATTTATTAGATATAACTATTCAGGCATTAACAATATTTAAGAAGTCACATTCTTCCTATTTTAGGCTTGTTAAATTTGCATATGCTTTTATTGTTTTTAGAAAAACTGAAATTATTTAATGATAAGCTCTAACCAAACATTGTTTTAATCCACCAATATAAAATACATAAAGTAAACATAACTGTTAAAGGAACAACGATACTTGTTACGTTTAAATATTCTTTCCATGATATCTTAATTTTATTTTTCTTTAATATATGCATCCACATTAATGAAGCTAGTGTCCCAATAGGAAGAAGAAGAGATCCCATATCACTTCCAATAATATTAGCCAAGTAAATTGCTTTTAAAGTGAGATTATCTAATCCCATATTAGATAATGCAATTGTACCTATCATTAATGCGGGATGATTATTAAAGATATTAGATAAAATAGAAGTTAATCCTCCCATTGTAAAATTTGCATAAAACAAACCTTGCTTTGAAATTGGTTCAATTAAGTTTATGATCTGCTTTGTTAATCCAACATTATTTAATCCATAAATAATCACATACATTGAAAAAGCAAACAATAGAATATGCCATGGTGTTTTATTTAGAATATCCAATGGACTCATTCTTAAATAGTACCATCTAACCAATATTAATACAAATGACCCAATAATTGCAACAATTTCTATAGGAATGCTAAAATAGGATGCAACAAATAATAGACAGCGTATTCCAAATACGAATATTAAAATCTTTAACATAAAGCTTGTACGTTTTTTTTTCGTATTGAGAGAGAAATTTACTTTAAATGGATGAAACTCCTTTGTAAAAAATATTTCATCTAGTTCTGTTACTGATCTTGGAAGAGTACGTGGGAGTCTTTTTTTTAGTAACAAAAACATCAAAAGTGACATGAATAGAAGTCCCAATGTGCCAGGAATAAACATCATTTCTGTATACTTATAAAGTGTCATATTAATTATATTTAATGAAATTAAATTTGTAATGTTACTTACACCTATAGGTGTACTTGAGCCAGTAGCAATTAATGCACCACTCAATAAATAAGGTATCTGTTCACGAGTATTTAATTGCAAATTTTTTAGTAATAAAATAAGAATAGGTGTAGTGATCAAAATACTTCCATCATTGTTAAAAAGTAAAGTCATGAGAAAGCATAATAATTGTATATACCAAAATAATCTATAACCAGATCCCTTTGCTAACCCTGATAACCTAGCTGCCATCCAATGAAAAAATCCAAAGCTTTCTAAAATAATTGCCATGACAATAGTTGCAATGATAGTGAGAGAAGCACCACTAACTTTATGCGCAATATCTACTAGATTAGGATAAGTCACAACTCCTATGAATAGTACCATAATAGCCCCTATTGCAGCAGGATATGCTTCATTCAATTCTCTTGGTGAAAAGAAAATAATTATAATTGTCATAATAACACAAAAATAGTTGCTATAGTTATACTGAGAAAAGATATAGTAAAACTTCCGACTATTAATATAATAAAAGAAGAAATCAATTTATGATTGTGCCAAAACTTACCTGATGATAGTGAGAAGTACCCTGAATCATTTTTATCCTGATATTCTAGATGTTTATCATATAGACGTCTTTGTTGCTCGTGGTGCTTAGAAAGTGGTGGTGGTTTTGGTAACCTTTTATGTGGTGGTTTCGGTATCCCTCTGTGTGGGGGTTTAGGTCCTCTATAAAAATTTATTAAATAATCATCAAAATTTTTAAATGGTTTATCTTCATGCTTACAACACCAAATAATACATAACATTACTAAAATTATGATAACTAAATTGGTCATAATTATTCATCCTCCTGTGTTTTTATAAATTTAAAGTTATGTTTTAGCCACAAATTTTTGTGGTTAATTTGATGGTTTATATTCATGCTTATGACACGAAATAGCATATACTATTACTAAGATTACGATACCTGTATTGCTCATAATTATTCCTCTTCCTGTTTGCTATAAATTTGAAGCTATGATTTAATCACAATTTTTGTAGTCAGGAATCTCTTAGTATGTAATTATCACCATTAAGTTTTGTTAAAATTTATAAATACACGCTGCTATATAATTATTATTGTCAAAATTAGTTATCCCCTTCTCCATAAAGTTATGTAATAAAGCAGAACTATCAAAACCTAAATCTCAGCTATTTTACAATATATAAGAACAATGCAACTTACTTACAAATAAAATACTTTATATGATCATTTTATTAACTTTATAAAAACAAAGTTTTCATTATATATTTTTCTTAATAAAGTAAGAATTTTAGTGGTACTAAAATAACTATAAATATAGCTGTAATAATTGAAACAAATACATGAAAATTGTACTTTTTTTAAAAAAAAAGTGCAATACTCGTTTAAATAATCTACTATAGTTTCAATTATTGACTTTTGAGCAACACTAATTATAATACCAAATATCCTCTAACTCATATTAATTTTTGCAACCTTGATATATAGTTGATATATTTTTAAAAGGTATTTGATGCATCTATCTATTAAAATTTAAAATTACTTGTAAAGTGATACTTGTTTACATATAATTATTTTATACCCTTATTCTTACTTGTTATTAAACTTTATAATTTTAATTCTATTTTGACTTAATAAATCGATAGATTTATTTCCTTAGTTTATATAATTTGACATACATAAAATGCAAATTAATAAAACATAGTTAGTTTAAACTCTAAAAATAATTAACTAACTATTAAGGATGTTTTTTATGATTCTTCTCATCATTATCTTTGCTTTCTTCATCACTTAATATACTGTCCATTAATTCAACAGTTCCTGTTTCCGCTAGAACATAAGCAATATGAGGTATTTCTATCACTGCTATGCCACCATTATAATCAACTACAAGTGCATTTCTGATTGCAGCTACTATAATTGCTTTTTCTATTTTATCCCCTGATTTAAAAACAATATCAACACGATTTTTAATTAATTTTGATAATAGTTCTTTCATCTGTACTCCCCCCATTTTATCTGTTGTTATTAACATACTATGTCAGGTTATTTATATGGTTACTAAGTACTAATAAAGGTACCCCTGTATTTTTTCATCCAATGCAAAATTACTCACTTTAATATATGCTCCATCTAAGGTATTGCCTACAAAATGATTTTCTGCCCTTTCTATCAACCCTAACAACATATTTAATCCTCTAACTAATCTTTATTCTAAATTCTTATCTACCAAGCAAAGCTAACAGGCACACAATAATATAATTGCACACAAAATAAAGTTGCACTACTCCAATCCCTCTAAACCGTTATAAATCAATATGGCTACAACTTATTTTATGAATGGTAACGTTCCGAAAAGGGTGCAGCGTTGCTATTCACAAAACCGCTATAAACCTACTAATATCAAGGCTCAAAGCGGTATTGACTTATTTGTTTGTTTTGGAAAACTGTAGTTTTTTCAACTTTTATTAGTAACGTTCCATTAAACAAAAAAGCCTAAAGCCCTTTAACACCAAGGCTTTAGACTTGTAGACTTGAAAGAGAAAGCCGTTCTAAAATATAAGAACAGCTTTAAAGATAGCATTACTGTTGATGTTGATAGTGAAGAAGATAAAACCTAAAAAAACTAAATATCACCTATACCACAACTCCTAAGATTTATAATTAACATTAAGTCTTTTTATTAAAATTTTTAATATAGCTAAATATGACTTTATCAAGTTCTTCACTTATAGCTAATATAGACTTTTTTGCTTCCACCCCATTATTTCCTAAATTATTAATAATATGATTATTAAGTTTTTCTCTTAGGTATTCCATCTTTTCCTCAATTGTTAATGTATTTTTTATTTTATTCAAAGTATATCGCTCCTAACATCTTGTTACTATCTGCATTTATTATTTCTTTATTTTTGACACAAAAGATGGAGGATAGTTTTAAAAATATATTGGTATGATGAAAGTAAAAAATAATAGAAAGTAAAATTAAAAAAGTTATTTACATTATTTTATTAACTGCCACCATTAGATGTATTTACACTACAAAATTAATTATATTTCTTCTCAACTCCAAAAATTAATTAGTACCATAAAAACACTTTCATATCAACTTTTAATGCTTTTGATATCTTGTCCAGTGTTTTTATTGATGGAATTGTCCTTCCAACTTCAACATCTGAAAGATATGTATTGGAAATACCAGCTTCATGTGCCAATTCACATTGTTTTAATCCTTTCTTTAATCTTTCTTCTTTAACTTTTTCACCTATACCACCCAAGTTTTGTACAAGAACAAGATTTCATAGGACAAGAAAATCTCTTTATGAGGTTATGAAGCAAATTCGTCAAGAACTAACCCGATTCCTTGACTATACCCAGGAAAAATATGGGATAATCGACAGTATGCCAATCCCTGTATGTGAATTTGGAAGAGCCCATTTTCATAAATCCTTTAGACCGAAGGCTGCCTACGGCAAATGTGTCTCCAAGAAAGAAACATATTATGGATTTAAGCTGCATACTCTAACAACATTTGATGGATATGTTACTGATTTTGTTTTGACTCCTGCCAATGTTGATGATAGAGCCGCAGTATGGGAGTTAACTTATCCTTTATCTCCATCAACTATAATAGGGGATAAAGGATATATGGGAAATAAATTTGCTTCAGAATTAAAATCTGACAGAAATATCAATCTTGTTACAATAAAGAGAAAGAAAGATACAAATCAATTTCCAATTTGTGTGGAATTTTTTATGAACTCTTCAATATGTTTTAACACAGGTTTAGAGAAGTATACGAAAAATCTAAGTTCAAACAAAAATTGGATTATCGGTGATTTTTCTGCTAAAATACTTCTATGAGACATTTTCTTCACTCCTGTCGTTAAAATCTGTTGGCAAACTAATTTATACAACAAAATGTGAAGTTTGTCTCCATTTTTTTATAAATTTTTGTGACTGTAAATATATGTTATCAAATTTTCTCAACTATAAGTGTAAACTAGATTTAAATTATAACATACTGGAGGTAAAATATGTGAAAAGCAGAATGAATTTAAGATTTCTTGTTATTACAGCAGTTTTTATTGCAATTGCAATTGTTTTAAGACCCTTTGCTATAACTGTGGCTGCAGGTGGTATATTAACCATAAGAATAAGCTTTGATGCTATATGTTACATAGTACCGGGACTTATTTTTGGTCCATTATATGGGGGAATTGCAGGGGGATTAATAGATATATTTGGATATATAATGAAACCTATGGGTGGATATATTCCTTTGTTCACCATAACTAATATAATAGCAGGTATTTTACCTGCTATACTGTGGAGGAGTATAATAAATAAAAGCAAGTACAAAATTAGAAATTATTACAGTATATTTTTTATATTGCTGTTTCTAATAGGTTTTATAAATTTTATTATAATAAAATTTATGTCTAATACTACTTTAAGTAGACTATTAATGTTTTTAGGCAAAAAATCTCAATACTTTAGTTATGGATTTATGCTAATAGGTATCATAGGTATTTTAATTTTGCTTATAAATCTATTTATTAATAAAAATTTAGGCAAGTTCTATAGTTTTATAAACAATTACTATTTTAAGATGGTAATTGTTTTAGGTATTTCTGGAATTTTTATATGCACTATAAATACCTACATTCTACTGATATTAACTCCAGCTCTTATGGCTAAAGGATTTATGTTTTTATGGATACCTAGAATAATTGAAACTTTACTTATGACTGCAATTAACTCTTATATAGTATGCATAATTCTATATTCATATAATTTATTTTATAGTAGAGTAGTTAAAAAGGCTTAAAAAGAATTGAGTTTATCCGATAAACAAAACATGTGAAATGAAATTCTTGTATACATTATAAATATTATGTATATAAAAATCAATGTAAACATATAAATCTCAAATAACAAACTCAGTACATAAAATAAAATTTGATAAAATCAATTATAGAAAATGTACAAAAAGTTAATATATCAGATGAAGGGCTTTCTGGAGCAGTGGAAGAATTATAATTAAATTCAGAGAATATAAATAATGCAGTAAAAGATATAACTTTCGGTATACAGGAAACCAGATCTTAATAAAATAATACAGAAATTCCAAATATAGTTTTTATTCAAATAAGGTTCAGATGCAGAAAAGTATTTCTTATGAGCAAATTTCACCTGAACCTTAGAATTCACTTGATTGAATGTTTAACTATATTATTATATAATTTTATTAGGCTCATATTTTAACAATATGAGCCTAATAAGCATAGAAAAAGAGGTAATATTATGGAAATTACTAATCTTAGTTCACAAGATATAATATTTTCATTGGATATAGGAACAAGATCTGTAATAGGCACTGTAGGGATATTAAGGGATAAAAAATTCCGTGTAATAGCAGAAAGGTGCATAGAACATGAAGAAAGGGCGATGATTGATGGTCAAATACATGATGTGGCTCTTGTGGCAAATGTGGTAAATACCATAAAAAGTGAACTTGAAAAAGATTTAAATATGAAAATAAAAGATGTGGCTATTGCCGCTGCGGGAAGATTTCTTAGAACTATAGTAGTAAAAGAAAAAATAGAAGTAGATTATACAAGAGAAATAGATAGGGACATTATTAGAAGTTTGGAATTAACTGCGGTAAAGTCTGCTGAAAAAAAAATAAATGAAAGTGTTAAAGGAAGATTATATTGTGTGGGATATAGTGTAAAAAACTATTATTTAAATGGATATGTTATAAGTAATTTGTTAAGTCATAAAGGGAATAATGTATCTGCAGAGGTTATAGCAACCTTTCTTCCAAGATCTGTAGTAGATAGTTTATATTCTGTTATGGAAAAGGTGGGTCTTAACGTTGTAAATTTAACTTTGGAACCCATTGCTGCCATGGAAGCTGCTGTTCCACAAAATTTAAGATTGTTAAATTTAGCTCTAATTGATATAGGAGCAGGAACTTCAGATATAGCATTAAGTAACAGGGATAGTATAAGTGCCTATGGTATGGTGCCAGAAGCGGGAGATGAAATAACTGAAGTTATAGCACAAAATTATTTAGTGGATTTTAATACTGCAGAAAGTATAAAAAAACAGTGTGACCAGCATAAAAATATAACTTATACAGATGTTTTAGGTATAGAAAATGAAATATCATCAGAAGATGTAATAAAACTTATAACTCCCGCTGTGAAAAAAATAACAGATAAAATTGGCAGTAAAATAATAGAGTTGAATGGGGATAAATCCCCTAATGCTATTTTTTTGGTAGGAGGTGGAGCCCATACTCCTAAATTAAAAGAGTTTTTAGCTAAAAGGTTAAATATACCACTTAAGAGAATTGCCATAAAAGGAAGAGAAGCCGTGGTGGATTGTGTTTGTCCTGATAATTCCTTAGGGAGCATGGGAGTTACAGTTTTAGGTATAGCTTTAATTTGCATAAAAAGGTTAGGACATGGTTTTATTGATATAATGTTAAATGGAAAGGTAGTAAGTCTTTTTGATTCCCACACGCATACGGTTATGGATGCAATGCTGCATGCGGGTATAAGTCCTGGTGTATTGATAGCAAAAAATGGAGACAATATAAGATTTACCCTAAATGGAATAAAAAGAGTTGCTTTTGGAACATTAGCTTCTAGTGCAAAAATAACTGTAAATGGATTTCCAAAAAGTATAGATGAGGAAGTGAAGGAAGGAGATAACATAGAAATAAAATATGCCCTTAATGGGAAGGTAGCTTCACCTAAAATTAAGGATTATATACATAAAATATACTCTATAAGTTTTTTTATAAATGATATAATAGAAAATTTAGAACCTATTGCCTACATAAATAAGAATAAGGTAAGTTTGGACAGTAATATAAACCAGGAAGATAATGTAGTGATAATTTTTCCGGAAACTTTGAGAGATTATGAAAAATATTTTTCTCCTCATAATCAAGATAGTGAGAAATTTCTATACTATTTAAATGGAAAGCAATTAGATAAAGATTACATAATAAAAGAAGGAGATAGAATTTACAGAGTATTAAAAAATCACGAAGAAAAACAGCAAAATATCGATAATATGGAAGAAAAATCAATAGATGATGAAGTATATAAAATTACAAAAGAGGATAAGGAGGATTTTAACGAAATAAATAAAGTCAAAGAAGATGATAAAGAAGAAATAACTGTTACTGTAAATGGAAAAAATATAATACTTAAAGGGAAAAAAGAGTATATATTTGTAGATATATTTAATTATGTGGAATTTGATTTAAGCAGGGTAAAGGGGAAATTATATTTACGTTTAAATGGTAATAATGCAGGATATTATGATAAACTGTCTCAGGGAGATATAATAGAATTAGGATGGGAGTAGAAGTGTTATAAATAATTGGAGGTAGAAATATGGATAGGGATTTTTTTAAGATGGCACAGTCTATAAAGAAAGAATTAATTGACATAAGAAGAGATCTTCATAGACATCCTGAACTGGGATATGAAGAGAAAAGAACTTCTCTTAAAATAAAAGAATTTTTAAAAAAAATAGGTGTAGAGTATGTAGAAACTGCTAGTACAGGGGTTTGTGGAATAATAAGGGGAAAAGGAAACAAGACTATAGGTATAAGGGCTGATATAGACGGGCTTCCTCTGGAAGATAATAAAAACTGTAGCTATTCTTCTCAAGTAAAAGGAAAAATGCATGCCTGCGGACACGATGCACATACCACTATACTTTTAGGAGTAGCTAAAATTTTAAATGGTATAAAAGATGAATTAAAAGGAACTGTAAAGCTGTTTTTTGAGCCTGCAGAGGAAACTACAGGAGGAGCTAAACTAATGGTAAAGGAAGGAGTACTTGAAAATCCCAGAGTAGATAGGGTGATAGGACTTCATGTGGATGAGAATATAGAAGTAGGAAATATAGGTGTAAAATTGGGGGTGGTAAATGCAGCTTCTAATCCATTTACCATAAAAATCAAAGGAGTGGGAGCCCATGGTGCAAGACCCCATATGGGAGTGGATCCTATAGTTATAAGCAGCCATGTAATATTATCCCTTCAAGAAATTATAAGTAGGGAACTTCCTCCAACTGATCCGGCAGTTATTACAGTAGGTTCAATACATGGAGGAACTGCTCAAAATATAATACCAGAAGAGGTTGTAATAGCTGGTACCATGAGAACTATGAGAACTGAACATAGAGAATATGTTAAAGAGAGGCTTCGTGATATAACTTCTGGTGTTGTAAACTCTATGAGAGGAAAGTGTGAAATAAATATAGAAGAGAGCTATCCTTGTTTGTACAATGACGATGATGTAATTAAAGATATTTTAAAAGCAGCTTACGAGGAAATAGGAGAAGAACATGTAAAAATGCTGGAAAGTCCAAGTATGGGCGTGGAAAGTTTTGCCTATTTTTCTATGGAGAGACCTTCTGCATTTTATTATTTAGGTTGCAGAAATGAAAGTAAAAATATAATATATCCAGCTCATGGAAGCTTATTTGATATAGATGAAGAATGCCTTCCCATTGGAGTCTCCATACAGTGCAGGGCGGTCTATGATTTTTTGAAATAAGCGGTATTATTAATATGGTTAAATAGTATATTGGATAAATTATACCTAAAGTTTTCATTGCAGATATGATTAAACTTTAGGTATATTTTTGAAAAAATCCATCTGAAGTTATTCTTACATTCATATGGATTTTGATATAATAAATTTTATATATTGCTTTATGCAATAATAGTATTATATAATTAAATATTGTTGGTATAAAGTTTTAAAATAAAAAATATTTAAGATACCAGGAGAGATAAAATGAAAGTAGAAATAGGAAGTAATGAATCAGGTCAGCGATTGGATAAATTTTTAAGAAAATGGCTTCGAGATGTACCTATAAGCGGCATATACAAGGCTATAAGAAAAGGTGATATTAAAGTAAACGGAAAAAAGACTAAAGAGAAGTATTTTCTTATGGATAAGGATATAGTAGAAGCTCAATATATAGTTTCCAAGGGGAAAAATTTTGAGTTTAATAAGGTAAACAGTAATTTTTTGAAGATAACCTATGAAGATGAAAATATGATTCTGGTGGAAAAGTGGCCGGGAGTGTTAGTGCATTCAGATAAAAAGACTGATGATGTGACTTTAACAGATTATGTATTATCTTATTTATATGACAAGGGAGATTTTAAACCAGAAATAGAAGTTACCTTTACTCCTTCTCCTTGTAATAGGTTGGATAGAAACACTTCAGGTATAGTAATATATGGTAAAAATTATGAATCGTTAAAATTGTTAAACGAAATAATAAGGGAGAGAAATATAAGGAAATATTATCAGGCTCTGGTGAAGGGAAGAATAAATGAAGGTGTTTATGAAGGATATATATTAAAAGACAGAAAAAATAATATTTCCAGCATATATAATTCACCTAAAAAGAATACGAAAAAAATATCCATGGATGTGAAAACTCTTCATACCTGTGGTACTTATTCTTTAGTGGAATTGGAGTTGATTACAGGTAGAAGTCATCAATTAAGGACTCATTTAGCATATTTAGGAAATCCCATAATAGGAGATACTAAATATGGTATATCTAAAATAAATAGTTTTTTTTATAACAAGTATGGATTAACTTATCAGTATTTATATGCCTATAAGATAACTTTTAGAAATTGTACAGGAAAGTTAAGTTATATGAACAACAAGACTATATCTGAAAAGCTTCCACCTATATTTAAAAAGATAAAAAATGATATATTTAATAAATTTTAAATATTTATTGTTTTATGAGTTTTTTGACAGGGAGTTTTAAATTATGAAAGAACAATCAACAACTAAAGGGTTTGCCATACTTTCTATGGCTGGGATGTTAGTAAAGATATTATCTGTATTATACATTCCAATATTGATGAAAATAATTGGAGAAGAAGGCTACGGATTATATGGTGCATCCTATCAGATATATGCTTTTATCTTTGTACTTGCCAATTCAGGCATACCTGTAGCCATATCAAAACTCATATCTGAACTAGCTGCAGTGGGAAATTATAAAGATGCAGTTAAAGCATTTAAGATAGCACGATTTATTTTAATAATCATAGGTATAGTAATGGCCACATTTCTTATGATTTTTGCATTACCTTTAGCTAAGGCAACTCATTACAAAGGGGTGTATTTATCCCTTATAAATCTGGCACCGGCCATATTATTTACCTCTATTGCCTCAGCTTATAGGGGGTATTTTCAGGGACGGGGAAATATGACTCCTACTGCAGTATCCCAGGTAATAGAACAAATATTAAATACAATATTTACCCTTGTATTTGCTACATATTTAATGAGATATGGAGTGGAGGCAGGCTGTGCAGGAGGGACCATGGGAACATCTATAGGAGCTTTAGCTTCTGCCAGCTTTTTAATTATGTGTTATGGAAGAAATAATAAATTTAAAGCTCCAGAGGGTGCATTAAAGGTAGATAACGTGAGACTTACTACCCGGGAACTTGTAAGGAAAATTATAATATATGGACTGCCCATAACACTATGCGTAGGCATGACCTATGCTGGAAATATAGTTGATTTATGGAATACAAAAATAAGACTTATGGCTGGAGGAATAAGTGAACCCAGGGCAACTATACTCTATGGCTATCTTACAAAATATCAACAGCTTTTAAATGTTCCAATCTCTATAATATCTTCACTGTCTATGGCAATACTTCCGGCTATATCTGCAGCAGTGGCTGTTAAAGATGGAAAAAAGATAAAAAATAATATAAATTATTCTTTAAGACTTTGTTTTCTAATTGCAATACCTTGTGCGGTAGGACTTTCGGTTTTAAGTGAACCTGTATTTTCTATACTTAAATTTGGAAAAGGCTCTTATATTATGACATGGGGTTCTATTGTACTTGTATTTATGTCTATTATGCAAATACAGACTACTATCCTGCAGAGTATAGGAAAACTTTTTACAGCTACTTTTTATTCCATAATAGGTATAGCTATAAAAATATGTATAAATTACTACTTGATTTCAATACCTGAAATAAATATATTAGGAGCGGTGGCTGGAAGCATTCTAGGGTTTATTATACCTATAACCTTAAATCATAGAATTATTAAAAAATCCTTAGGGGTAAAGGTGAGTCTCATAAGTCATGCAGTCAGACCTGCACTGGCTTCTGTAGTAATGGGGATTGTGGTGTTCTTCGTATATTCTTCTATAAATTATATAACTCTATTTATAAAATTTCAATATATATCAAATGCTCTGTCGACTATAATATCCATACTAGTTGGAATAGTAACATATGCTTTTGTATTAGTTCTGGTGGGAGGTATAGACAGCAGAGACATACAGTCAATGCCCGCTAGGGTAACCAGGTTAATTCCAAAATTTATATTAAGAAAAGCATTCCTGAAGAGAAAACTTCTATGAATGACCATAGAAGTTTTCCTTTATAATTTCATGCATATTTAAAATTAAAGTAGTAAAATAAGTTATAATTAAACTTATACCGCATCCATATATATTTATCCATGGTATGCCTGTAAGTATGTATATTAATATAAGCTCTATAACAGCAGAAATGAGGGAGTTTCTAAGTATTATATTTTGTTTTCCAATGCCATTTAAAATGCCCAAGGTGGAAATGGAAACAAATACTACAGGGGCAGACAAGGCGGCAAATTTTATGTAAGAGTCAAGATCATACCTTTTATAAAACAATTCTCCCAAATATCCAGACAGGGTAATACAGATTATCATAGTGACAATACCTAAAAGAAGAGATATCTTTATTATTTGTGATACTCTGTGTTCTATAGCCCAATAATCTCTGTTACTCATTTTTTCAGATAAATCTGGAATAAGCACTATGGACATGGAATTTATGATGGTAATAGGAAGAAAGATTATATTAAGGGCCATACCGTCAAACTTACCTATCATGCTAAGGGCTAAATTATATTCTATACCTGAGGCTACAAGTCTTCTTGGTACTATTAAAGTGGAAATTGCAGAAAGTGTTGTAGTTAAAAATCCATTTAGACAGAGAGGAAAAGATATAACAAGTACATTAAATAAAAGTTGTATTTTATCTTCACAGTAGGAAGAATTAAATTTTAATCCTTTCTTTTTGATTTTATACATTATATATAAAACAGCAAAGCTTATAAATTCTCCAATGGCTAAGGTTATATAGGCTGCAGTTACAGTGCTCCTTATATCCTTTAAGGAAAATAAGGATATTATAGTTACTATTAAGGTAATTCTTAAAAATTTTTCAGATATATCTATAATAGCTGGTATTTTTACCTCTGATATTCCGTAAAAATAACCTTTAAGTATGGAGGAAAGGGATATAAAAAATATACCGGGACACATAACTTGAATGGCGTGTATAGCTCTTGGGTCTTTTATTATTTTTATTCCTATATAAGGGGCATTTATGAATATTATACATACTATAAATGTAGCTAATATGGAATTAAAGGTAAGAGATACATCTATGGAATTATTTAAATTGTTAAAATCGTCTTTGCTAAAATATACAGCAGCTACTTTAGATATGGCTGTTACCATACCTCCTGACAGCAGACATACAAATAAGTCGTATACAGGCATTATAAGCCCATAAAGCCCCATTCCCTCTGCACCTAATTTCCTAGATAATATTATAGAAAATATAAATGCAAATACAGAGGTGATTAAATTTGCGAAAATTAAAATAAGTGAACTTTTTAAAAATCGGTCTCTTTTCATAAAAACTCCTGTTTTCAAATTATAGTATTTTTAGATAGAATTATTTAATATTAATAGTTATGATGATAACATGCAGTATATTCTTCTTAAATTAATAATTAAGAGGGGAGAAGGATTTTTAAATACTTACTCATATGTGTGGATTTTTCTAATATATATTTAGTGTGATGTATATTTTAAGGAGAGTACTATATATGAAAAAGTTACTAAAATTTTTATCTATAATTGCAGTTGTAATTCTGTCAGGTAGTATGCTTAAATATTATTTCTATAAAACTCATTCAAAAATTAAAATTGAAATAAAAGATGTTACTTTAAGCTGTAACTTAAAATATAGAGGATTAAAAGGTGCGGTGGACTTTGTGAAGGATGAAAAAGATAATTATTACATAGCATATAAAAATAGAATACAAATCATAAAAAGTGATGGAGAAAGCTATGATATATTAAAAGACTCGAATTTAAATATTTATAGTCTGGATTATTATAAAGGGAATTTGTATTATTCCTCCGGAGATAAAGTATACTGTTACTATATAGAAAAAGGTAGAAATTCTGTACTTGTAAGTGGTATGCCTAATTATGGAGATTATAAAGATAGTTTAGTAAGGGTAAAAGATGGATATATATACATATCCATAGGGGCTGCAACCAATTCAGCGGTAGTGGGAGAAGATAATGTATGGGTAAAAAATAACCTTTATGCTCATGATGTTGCTCCAGTAGATATAACTTTAAAAGGTATAAATTTTGGGAAAGAAAAGAGAGGAGCTTTTCAAAGCTATAATACCCAAAGTGTACAGGGACAAGTAATTCCAAAACATTTTCCGGGAAATGCTTCTATTATCAGATATAATTTAACACAGGGCAGTAGTGAAACCTTTGCCTGGGGAATAAGAAATGTAAAAGGAATGGATTTTACCAGTGAAGGTAAATTTATATGCACCCTGGGGGGGATGGAAAATAGAGGGAGCAGACCAGTTATAGGAGATACGGATTATATATATGAAATTAAAAAGGGTGTATGGTATGGATGGCCAGATTACAGCGGGGGAGATCCTGTTACTTCACCTAAATTTAAAAGTGTTAAAAATTCTCCTCTGCAATTTATACTGGCTATCCACCCCAATGTCGATCCTCCAGCACCTTTATATCAGCATAAAACTGTAGGGACTATGGGGCCACTGGCTATAGATAGAGAAGGAGTCTTATCCCAAAAAAATTGTATATTTTTTTGGGATAAGTCAGATAGTATAATATATAGCTTTAGAGGAATAGGATCACCTATGGAGAAAATTAAGCTTAATGGTAAAGTTGAAATTTCAAGTATGAGAATATTTAACAAAGAATTATTAGCACTTGACGAAAATAAAGGTTATTTATATAGTATAAACAAAGGTAAAATTAATGAACACATAAAATCAGACAAGAATATTTATCCATATATAATCTTTGTATCAATACTGTGTGTTATATTAATTTTGAAGATTCAAATCCAATAATGTGGTATGTATATTCTATTTTAAAGAGGAGATTGTTTTTTAGATGAAACATGAAATTGAAAGAACCTATGGAAATGCTGTAAAGGGGATATTTTTTGCAGTAAATCCCCTTAAGAAAAAACTTATGAAGACCAATTGTACTGTTCATAAGTTTATAATGTTACAGTCCATTGCAATATTACAAAATGATGGATACCAGGAAGAATATAATTTTTTTAGGAAATATATAAGAGCTTTAAATGCAGGAGTTACCTGGGCGGATCAAGATTTTAAAAGCTCCAATCATTTTTATCATGTAAACAGAGAAAAAGGATTATATGGATTTTCAGATGCACTTACAGAATGTAGAAAATATTATAGTCAATCCCTACAACTTTTGAGTCTTGGTCAACTAGAAAAGGCTCTATTTTACTTTGGTGCATCCTGCCACCTTGTTCAGGATGTTACAGTTCCGCATCATGTAAATAATAGGCTTTTAAACAGTCATAGAAAATTTGAACTCTGGATAATAAGCAGACTTATGACAGATTATTCTTTTGTAGCAGAAGATGGAGTTATAATATATGAAAAATTAGAAGATTTCATAAAAAATAATGCTATAATGGCAAATAGTATTTATATAAAAAATAGCAATATAGAGTCTATAAATGAAAAGTATGGTAAAATAGCTTCAGTTATTTTAAAAGAAGCCCAGAGAACTACTGCAGGCTTCATGATTAAATACTATGAAAAAGTAAAAAACTTTAAAATTCTCCCATAAAAGGGAGGATTTTTTTTATTTTTCAAGAACATATATAATGAGGCGGTGCTTCCCTATATTGATAAAGGATAGTGATATAAATGAGTAAAACTATATTCATAAATATGGAAAATCAAATATTTAGAGGAAATTTATTAGATGTGGGGCTTCACAATGAAGGTATAGTATATAATATATACAAGGAATTCAATGATGATGTAAATGTAGAATATATAAATGGAAAAGAAGAAGAGGAAAATATAAAGAAGGATTATTACCACAATTGTATATTGTTATTTTCCTTTAATAAACTATGGCTTAATTTTAAAAAGAAAAATTTTATTAAAGATATTTATAAGTATTTAAAGAAAGATGGTTTGCTTTATATATGGGATGTGGATAAAGGCTATAGTAAAATTTTTAATGGATATGTAAAAATATTAATTCCAGGGGGAAAAATAAAAAAAATAAAAATAAGAGATTTTAATATTTTAAAAAATAATTCCAAAGAAAATACAGTAAAATTATTAGATAAATATTTTAAAATTTTAGATTTGAAAAATTCAGATGGACTTTATTATATAAAGGCACAAAAGAAAAATCTGGTTTAGCATGATTTTTACTTAAATATTCATGTTTTTAACCTGCGTGGAGAAAGGAAATGAAAAATACATATGAAAATACTGTTAACAGCACTTAATTCAAAATTTATTCACAGTAACCTGGCAGTAAGATATTTAAAAGCCTATACTAGAGAACTTCCTTATAATTGTGTTATAAGAGAATTTACCATAAATGACAGGAGAGAAAAAATACTAGAGGAAATTATAGAGGAGAAACCTGATATAGTGGCCTTCTCCTGTTATATATGGAATATAGAATATATTAAATCACTAGCTGTACTTATTAAACTTGTAAATCCCTTCATTAAAATATTGTATGGGGGACCTGAAGTATCCTATGACAGCTGTAATGTTTTAAAGAATATGGCTGGAGAATACATAATAATAGGAGAAGGAGAAGATACCTACCATGAATTTGTAGAGTTTCAGATAAAGTATTTTAATAAAAAAGAATATAATGATTCCCAAATTTTTTTAGTTTTAAGGAAAATACCAGGTCTTTGTTTTAAATGGCAAGATAAAGTGTTTTTAAATAAAGAAAGAGAACTGATGGATATGAATAAAATAATATTTCCCTATGAGAAAGGGGATAATTTAAAAAATAAAATTGTATATTACGAAGCCAGTAGAGGATGTCCTTTCTCGTGCAAATACTGTCTTTCTTCCACTATTCATAAAGTTAGATTTTTAGATATAGAAAGAGTAAAGAGAGAAATTAAGTTTTTAATGGATAAAAATATAGCTCTTATAAAATTTGTAGATAGAACCTTTAACTGCAATCCTGAATTTACCCTGGAACTCTGGAGATTTATAATAAAATGTGATACACAAACTACCTTCCATTTTGAAATTTCTGCAGACATTCTTACAGAAGAAGAAATAGCGCTATTGAAAGAATCCCCAAAGGGAAGAATTCAATTTGAAATTGGAGTTCAAACTACTAATGAAAATGTGTTAAATAATATAAGCAGATATGTTAAATTTAAAGATATAAAAGAGAAAGTAAAAAAAATCAAAATAAATAATAATATAAAACAGCATTTGGATTTGATAGCAGGACTTCCAGGAGAAAATTTTCAATCTTTTAAAAAATCCTTTAATGAGGTGTATTCCCTGCAGCCAGAGGAGATTCAAATGGGATTTTTAAAATTATTAAAAGGTTCCCCTATGAGAGAAGAGGCCAAAAAGTGGAAAATGGTGTATTCGCCTTATGCCCCTTATGAGATTCTTAAAACCAATCATATAACTTATAGAGAAATTGTAATTTTGAAAAAAGTAGAACATATAGTAGATAAATATTATAATTCTGGAAAATTTGCAAATATAATAAAGTATTTTATTTCTAAATTTGAAGAAGCCTTTGATTTTTATTATAGTCTTGCAATGTTTTTTCATAATAAAGGGTATTTTAATAGGAGTATATCCTCCACAGATTATTATAAAATATTTTTGGAATTTCAGGAAGAATATTTTAATGAAAGTAGTATGGAACTTAAGGAAATAATAAAATATGATTATTTAAAATTTAATAAGAAAAAATGGCTTCCTGATTTTTTAATAAGAGAAAGGAGTAAGAAGGAAGAAAAGTATATAAAAGAAAAAATTGGAAAGGGGAGTATAAAGGTATCGGAAAAATATCATATGGAAAAATTTTTTATAAACATAGAAAAACTACTGCTTTCATCTGTATTGGAAAAAACAGAGGGATATGTAATATTTGACGGTATGGGAAATAAGGAAGTATATTTATTTAATAAATTTTGAGGTGTTTTTATTTACATATGCAATGAAGTAGAGTATACTAGTGTATATACATTTATTGCGGAGGAGAAAAAATGAATAACAATATAAAAAAACTTACTTATGCAGGGCTTTTAACTGCTTTAGCTATTATAATTCCTACTACTTTTGGATTCTTAAAGATACAAATACCTCCTTTTAGTGCCACATTAGCTTCTCATGTACCTATGTTTTTATCTATGTTTTTAGGCCCTTTTGCGGCAGTAATGGTAGGTATAGGCTCTGCTATTGGGTTCTTAATAACCTCACCGGCTGTAATAGCGGCTAGAGCTTGCAGTCATATATTTGTTGGACTAGCAGGTGCCTATATGTTGAAAAAAGGAGTTTCTTTTGGAAAAGTAGTAGTGCTTACTTCCCCTATTCATGCCGTACTTGAAGCCATAGCTGTAATACCTTTTGGATTTACTATGTATAAAGTACTTGTAGTAGTAGGAGCAGGTACGTTGATTCATCATATGGTAGATGGAATTATTGCTGCAGTTATTGTGGGGATACTTACTAGAAGTTTAAGCTTAAATTTAAAGGAAATATAATATAATGTATATAATATAGTGTAGATGTAATTAAAGAACAGTATGGTTTTTATGCTGTTCTTTTATTCTTGTAGGTGCTATGTTTTATTTTTTAAATTATTTTTTTGGTACTCTAAAATTAACTTGTCTAATTTTTTACTACATTTAACAACTATATCATCGGTAAGCTCTCTTGTTTTCATTAATATGTATAAAGCTTGTTTTAGTTCATTTATTTCTATGTCTAAATTTTTTAAATAAGTTTTCATTGTTACATTACTCCCCCAGGAAAAAACTTTGCTACTTCTATATATTTTAACAGATAATAGATAAATAAACGCATCTTTTATTAGTCATTAATATACAATATAATACAAAAATCAACAATGAGTATTCACATAAAAAATGTAAAGCTTTTATCAAGTTTTAGTTATATTTTAATATTGGAATCTATAAAAAGGTTGACAATATAAAATAATTTATACAAAATAAAGTTAAATTAATAACTGAACTAAGAGGTGAAAATATGTCAGTAACAATAGAAGATATTATAAAGGATTTAGAACTAGAGGTTATAAATAAGGGGAAAAATGTAAATGAAATAAATGTAAGTGATATAAATAGACCGGGACTTCAATTTAGTGGATTTTATAATTACTATGCCAATGAGAGAGTTCAGATAGTAGGAAAAGCTGAATGGAGTTTTTTAGATGCTATGCAGCCAGAGCTTAGAAAAAAAAGATTGGAAAAATATTTTGAATTTGATAATCCAGGTACTATAATTACTAGAGGGCTAATACCTCACAAGGAATTTTTAGAAAGTGCTATTAAAAATAAAAGATGGATACTTAGAACTAATAATATCTCTACAAGATTTATAAACAGACTTATGAATTATCTGGATGTTAAGTTGGCTCCTGAAACCAGACTTCACGGTGTTTTAATGGATGTGTACGGTATAGGTATACTTATAACAGGAGAAAGCGGTATAGGAAAAAGTGAAACTGCCCTAGAACTTATAAAGAGAGGACATAGGCTGGTTGCTGATGATGCAGTAGATGTAAAACAAATAGATGGAGTGCTAAATGGAACTTCCCCATACATCACCTCGGGTATGATAGAGGTTAGAGGTATGGGCATAATTGATATTTCTGCCCTTTATGGATTAAGTTCTGTGCTTAAAACAAAGAATATTGGTTTGGTGATATCTTTGGAACAATGGAAAAAAGATGAAAATTATGATAGATTGGGTATAGATAAGGAATATATGAATATATTAAATGTGCCTGTGAGAAAATTGAAAATTCCTATAAGACCGGGAAGAAATTTAGCTGTTATAATAGAGGCTGCAGCAGCAAATTATAGGTATAGTCTTGTATCTAATGTAACTCCAGTAGATGTAATAAGTGAAAGAATACAAGAACTTAGAAAAGAAGATGGTGGAGATGAATAAGTTTTATATAAGAAAAATTATGATGGAAAAAAGAGATAATCTATGTAATCAGAAAAAAGAAAAGTTGGATAGTATAATATTTGAAAAAGTTATAAAAAGTGAAGAATATGATAAAGCAAAAAGTATATTTATATTTGTAAGTTATAAAAGTGAAGTGAATACCCATAATATAATAAAGACGGCTTTAGAAGATGGAAAGTTGATTTGTGTCCCTAAAGTAATATATAAAGAGGGCTATATGGAAGCTGTTAGAATATATGATTTCAATGAATTAAAAGAGGGAGCCTATAAAATATTAGAACCCCAAAATATAGATTTAAAAGTGAAAGAAACATCTATTGATATTTGTTATGTACCTGGGCTGGCTTTTGATAAAAACGGCGGCAGGGTAGGGTATGGCGGGGGATATTATGATAGATTTTTAAAAAAACTTAGAACTGATTCAAAAAAAATTGGACTTGCCTATAGTTTTCAGATTTTAGATGAGGTTCCTATGGGAAAATATGATGTATGCATGGATGGGTTTATTTCTAATTAAGGTACTAGTAATATGTGATTAAAAAACGTGATTTTTAGGTTCAGGTGAAGATTACCTTCATAATTTCTACATAAAAGATTAATATAATTATTATATTAATCTTTTATTTTAGGAAGGTGTTAATGTGATATCTCCAAAGAAAACCTTTGGCAGTATAATAATGGATATGAAGAAAGTATAATATAATATTATATATAAGTTGTTTAAAGTAATTTAGTATATTCTCTCTATGAAAGTAGATAATAATTTTATTATATTAAAAAAGAAAGTATACTGGGGAATAAAAATAAAGGAGATATACTAACATGAAGAAACATGTACCAATAAATGGAGATAAAAAAATTAAAAAACGATATAATTGGTATAAATTACTTTTGGTGGGTTTTGTAACCTATATCATTGGATTAGCAGTTTTGATATTTACAGATAATCTCAATATATTTCCGGCTATAGTTATACTGGGAAATTTTCTTATACCAGTGACTTATGTGGCATTCTTTTATGAAAGACGCTATTTTAGTAGGGTAAGGATGATAGACATTTTAGTAAGCTTTTTTTATGGAGGGTTCTTAGGAACTTTTTCAGCAGGAATAATAGAACCGATTTTTATAAATAGTCTTGATTTAAAATCTGTACTTATAGTTGGCATCATTGAGGAATTTACAAAAATTATTGGTGTTCTGATTTTAATAAGACATAGATGTAATAGTTTGAGGATAGATGGAATTATTCTGGGTGCTGCTGCTGGCATGGGCTTTGCAGCTTTAGAAAGTTCAGGATATGTTTTTACAACTTTTTTACGAGGTGGAGGTAGTTTATCTTTGGTTGTATATACCACTTTGCTAAGAGGAATATTATCTCCACTAGGTCATGGTACATGGACAGCAATATTAGGGGGCACTATTGTAAGTCAATGTTCTCGTGGAAATACTAAAATAAATATAAGGGTAATTGAAGCATATATAACTGTAGTTATACTCCATGCACTTTGGGATGGTATCCCATATATAATGTCAATATTTACATCATCTAATATTGCTTTTTTAACAGGAGATGTTATTGTAGGTATGGTAAGTGTTTTGATACTTTATATCATGTGGCGGAAGGGTAAAAAGCAATTATATTATATGAATGATTTAACTTCATAATTTCTACATAAAAAATTAATATAATTATTATATTAATCTTTTATCCGAACGCTACCATTGCTAACACCCCCAGTTTCTTTAAAGTGGGGGGATAAGCACTGCTACGCGCCTGGATATCTAAGTGCTAAAGACACTAAGAATACTGTTAATAAGATTCAGGTGGAGAAAAGCATTTCTCATGAGCAAACTCCACCTGAACCTAAGAATCACTTGATTTGAGGAAGGTGGTAATGTGATGTCTCCAAAGAAAATTCTTGTGGTAGATGATGAACAAAAAATAGTAGATGTTATAAAAGCATATTTGGAGAAGGCGGGATATGAAGTCCATACAGCTTATAATGGTACTGATGCGGTGAAATTATTTGAAAAGATTAGTCCTGCATTAATTGTATTGGATTTAATGCTGCCAGATATATCTGGTGAAGATATATGCAAAATGTTAAGGAAAAAATCCAGGGTTCCAATAATTATGTTAACTGCTAAAGTTGATGAAAAAACTGTATTGGAAGGTTTTAATATTGGAGCTGATGATTATGTAACTAAGCCTTTTAGTCCTAAACAGCTGGTAGCTAGGGTTATGGCGCATTTAAGAAGAACTGAAGAAGAGGCAATACCACTTTCAAATATTTTATCATTTAATAATGGAGACTTAGTATTAAATGACACCAAACATGAAGTAAAGAAAAATGGAATAACTGTGAATTTAACGTCTAGTGAGTATAATATATTAATGACACTGGTAAAATATCCTCAAAAGACTTTCACTAGAGAGGAATTAGTAAATTTAGCTCTTGAGGAAGATTTCAATGGATTTGACAGAATTATAGATGCTCATGTTAAAAATTTAAGACAAAAAATTGAAGATAATTCTAGAGAACCTAAATACATTTTAACCGTATATAAAGTTGGTTATAGGTTTGGCGGTGAATAGTATGCAAAGAAGCCTGAGAAGAAAATTGTCTTTTTCATATATGCTTGTAGCACTAATTTGTGTAGTTTTAATTAGTATACTGGCCAACTTTTTCTTAGAGAAACAATTTAAAAATTACGTTATACAGACCCATGAACATACGAGCCAGAATATAATAAATTCTCTAGTTCAGCTGTACAGCAGCCATGGATGGAACAAAGATGTAATAGAAAGCACTGGTATAAATGCACTTGAAAATGGAATCATACTCACTGTAAAAGATTTATCAGGCAAAACAATTTGGAACGCAACATCATATAATAACGGTATGTGTCAGGCAATGCTTGATCATATGTCACAAAATATGATAAAGCTTTATCCAAATTGGAAAGGAAGCTATAAACAAGATGAATACCCTTTAATGAAAAATTCTCAAAAAATAGGTACTGCCATAATTGGGTACTATGGCCCTTTTTACTATAGTGATAGGGATTTGATGTTTTTAAGTACTTTAAATAAAATACTGATAAGCGTGGGAATTATTTCATTATCCTTTGCTTTAATACTAGGTGTAATTATGGCAGGAGGTTTGAGCAGGCCAATTTTACGTGTTATAGAAACTGCTGAAGAAATATCAAAAGGTGATTACAGTACCAGGATTAATGAAAACTCTAACATTATTGAAATAAATAATCTTACATCTACAATAAATAATCTTGCAAAAACACTGCAAAACCAAGAAAATTTGAGAAAAAGGCTTACTGCAGATGTATCTCATGAACTTAGAACACCTCTTACTACACTGCAAAGTCACATGGAAGCTATATTAGATGGAGTATGGGAGCCCACACAAGATAGAATTAACAGCTGTCATGGAGAAATAATGAGGATAAATCGTATGGTAAGTGATTTGGAAAAACTTGCTGAGTATGAAGGAGAGAATCTCATATTAAATAAATCTAAATTCAATATAAGTGAAGTAGTTGGAAATATTATGCTTAATTTTCAAAATGAATATGCAAGTAAGAAAATTGACTTTATTTTTAATAGTAAAGATATATTCATTTGTGCTGATAAAGATAAGATAAGCCAAATAATAATAAATTTAGTTTCAAATGCTTTAAAGTATACAAAACAGGGCGGTAAGGTTTTAATTCAAGCCCATAATAAAAATGATTATCTTGAACTGATAGTTCAAGATAATGGACAGGGAATACCAAAGGAAGATCTTCCATATATTTTTGAAAGATTTTACAGAGCTGATAAATCACGAAACAGACTTACAGGGGGAGCAGGAATAGGGCTTACAATAACTAAATCCTTAGTAGAGGTACATAAAGGTAAAATAACCGTTGAAAGTGAATTGAATAAGGGTACAACTTTTAAAGTATCCATACCTGTGAAGTAATAAAAAGGTTACAATATCCCAAAATATTGTAACCTTTTTTTAGAGATGTCTTTACAGTAATTTTTTGTTTCCGTAGTGAATTGCAGCAATACCCCCTGTAAGGGATAAATAACCAGTATCAATGAAACCAATCTGTTGGAAAGCAGATTGAAGTTCAGTTTTTGACATAAAGCTATTTACTGAATCCCTAAGATAATAGTAGGCAGTTTTGTCTCCTGTACCTAAATATCCCATAATGGGCAGCATATAATTAAAATATACTGCATACAGACTATTGAAAACAGGAAGTGATGAATTTGACAGTTCCAGACAAACCAACCTTCCATTTGATTTCAAAACTCTATAAATTTCAGATAAGGCTTTTAATTTATTTTTTGCGTTTCTTAAGCCAAAGGCAACAGTGATACAATCAAAACTTAAATCCTCAAAGGGAAGCTCTAACATATCTCCTTTAACTAATTTGAATTTGTAATCTTTAATAGATTGATTAAGCTTGGTATTTGCCACACTAAGCATTTTCTTGTTAAAATCCAATCCAATAACTTCTGTATTTTTACCTACAGTTTTACAGGCGTATTTTATCATTTTACCTGTTCCGCAGCATACATCTAATATTTTATGGTTTTTATTTAGATTACATAGTCTAATGGCTTTTTTCTCCAATAGCTGTCAATATTTAATGTTAATATAGTATTAAGCTTATCATAGTTATCTGCAATAGATGAGAAAATATTATATACATTAGTGTTATTATTCATAAGGTATCCCTTCTTTTACATAATAGGAAGTAAAACAAATATGGTTAAATCCCAAATGGCATGAGATATAATTACACTGGAGAGACTCTTTTGCTTTTTGTACATCCATCCCCAGTATATTCCACAGACAAGGGCAGCTATGACAAGCATAATGTTTCCAGTAATAACATGAACTCCTGCATACAGAAGTGCAGTTAGAATATACCCTTTATTTTCTCCCAATTTTTTTGATAGTGTATTTTGAATAAATCCACGCCAGTAAATTTCTTCACATGGTCCAATTATAAAGATAAGTAATAAACTAATCCATAAAAGATTTCCTTGTGTTTTAATGCTATATATGGATAACACTTGTGCATTCTTAAATGGAAAAATATAACCAGATATAATGTTGCCTATATAAAATACCATATACAAACATATAGCTGATAAAACTCCAATTACAATATTTTTTAATGTTATTTTATCTACTCTAGCAATTTTTTTATCTATAATTAACGATATAAATACTAAAAAAGTAATAGATAAACTCATCTCCAGCCAGAAGTTAATAGGTTTTATTACAAACATTACATACCATAAAATAGCGGCAATCAATATTGTGATAAATAAATATTTAGTATTATTTCTCTCCAAAATTTTACCCCCTTAAATTTACAATGAAAGGTATTAACAGCGAAAGAATAAGTATAATACCAAATTGTCCTTGAAGCTGTGCGGTATCTTTATCAAGGGATACTATACCTGAAGGCGAATCTGACACAGAGTATAACTTTCTTATATTTTTATAGGCTGTAGGTATAGTAATTAAACAAAATAGACTCCAAATTGGAAGTATTTTATAAAAACACATTATTATTATAGAAACATATGATAAAATTACAAAACTGTAATAAATATTTTGGGCACTGCTTTTTCCAACTATTATAGATAAAGTTTTTATTCCCGCTTTTTTATCGTAACGTATATCTCTTATATCATTAGCATGTAAAATTGCGGTAGTTAATAAACCGACAGGTATGGAAATAAAAAATGCTTCCATACTTATATTTTGTGCTTGTACATAATAGGAGCCTATTAACATTAAAGGACCAAATGTTAAAAATACAAGGGGAGCACCTAAGCCTCTATACTTCAAAGATAAAGGTTTTCCAGTATATGAATATACAGCTAGAGTACCTATTAACCCTATTAACAAAACCAATAATCCTCTTTTATATGATAGAAATATTCCTATAAAAGCTCCTAAGGCTAATAAAGTAAATCCACCTGTATATACCTTTTTTGACGTCAATAGATTTTTAAGTATAACACCACTTGAACCATAAGAATCTTTTGTATCAACTCTATTTTTAAAATCATCATGGTCACTAAGTAAATTGGCACTTGCTTGTAATAAAACAATAGCAATTAGTGATAAGATAAAATATCCCAATTGAAATTTTGATTCTTTTATTGCAAATATGGCTCCTAAGGTTACGGGAATTATGGAACCAGTGAAGGAAAAGGGTCTTACAGCTTTAAACCATATTTTAAATTTTGTTACTAACATTTTTTCCCTTCTTTCTAATATTCCTTGATAGGTTTTGGAGAAGATATAATCTTCTCCAAATGAAAATCAAATTACATACGCATTGCCATAGGCATTGAGAATAAAATTATATTTATAACCGCTAAGAATAACATTAGTATTGTATAAACAGCAGAAGTGCCTAGGGGCTTTTTATCACCTTTGCTATTTTTTGGCATTTTATATGCAGTATAGATTGAACCTATAGTTCCTAGGAAAATTAATATATACTGAAGCGCTTGAATAGTTGAAGTATCTAGCATTGCTGCAGAGGAATTGGGAATCTGCATTCCTAAAACACCCATTGCTGTGTAAACAATTGATTTACCTTCATCAAGTAAGTGAAATAGGTTATGTGCAATATGTCCGGTCATATCTAAAGGAATAATAGCATATCCGAATTTGGTGAAATTATCCTTAAGTGAAGCACCATTAAATTTTTTTGCTAATAAACTAGTAAAAGCAAGTAGTAAAATAGGTATTAACATTGCTATAATGAAAGTTACAGTGAATGTTACATAATAGCTTGTTGTGCCAGTGACATTTTCCAGCCATTTTAAGATGCTATTCCATATATTAAGCATGGTTATATTTTGTACAAATACAATACCCATAATTACGATTGCCAGGAAAGAAACCTCTAACTTTGGTTTTTTAACCAACCATAATTCTTTGGTTGGAACACGCGGGGTTATCCTGATTGAATTATTAGGGCAATTTTTTATACAGTGTCCGCATAAATTGCATTGGGCACTGGTGTCCATAGTTCTTGGAAACTCAAACATAGGACAACCTGGAGCTGACTTTCCTCCTTTATAGCAAGCTGCAACATTACATTTTGAACATTTTTCTGGAGTACCGCGCAGTTCGAGCATACCTGTTCTGGAATAGTTACCAGATAAACCTCCTAGAAAGCATAAATATCTGCACCATGTTCTTCTTTCAAAGAGTGCACCAGAAAGTACAACAGCTGTGGTAATCATCAAAAGAAGAACTCCGGAACCCCGTGGTGATTCTACAATGCCCCAAATATGATCACTCCAGGTAATCATAAGAAATATTCCGTCAATAATCCATATGCCATATTTTTTTAAGAATTTTGGAACAGGTTTGTTACTTCCAACGAATTTTTGTACCACATCATTTAAAGTTCCAAAAGGACAAATTGTGCACCAAAATCTACCTAAAAAAAGTAAAATTATAGGTAGTAAAGGCCACCATAATACCCATGTTCCTGCAGTACCGAAATTGTCATGTGCTTCTGCTGGACCGACAATGAGTTCAAATACAATAAATGCAAAGATTAGTGCTACCGGTAGCTGAAATATTCCTGGATACCATTTACTTTTTATAAACCTAGTAAATGTCTTATTATTCAGCAAATTTATATTGTCTTGTTTGCCTGATTTATTTTGGCAATCATTATGACTTGACATAATATACCTCCTTTGGAGTTATGCACTTTTTGCTTTTTTCTTTTTTAAAGCTGCAATAACAATAATAAGTACAATTGCTCCTAAGAAGCCTCCAATTATAAACCAATTAGGTCCGCTGCTAACAACATCAACATTAAAAATTGTATTTTTATCTTGTCCATTTGCAGTAAACATGGTTTTTACATTCCATGTGCCTTTATCAGTAAAATTAGCACTTCCCACATATTCTTCTTTTTCACTGCCTTCTTTTAATTCGGTAGACATTGTTTTAGAGTCTCCCATGTCGTGTGAACTCATGTCCATTGAGCCATCCATTCCAACTGTAACTTTTACATCAGCATTACTTATTGGTTGATTATCTTTATCTTTTAACATTATTGTAAAATCATTATTTCCTGTCTTTACTTCTTCACTATTAAACATAATTGAAGCATTTATACTATCAACTTGTTTATGGATTTGTTTACCTCCACTACTTGCAAATACAAGTACTGAAAATGTCAAACTGAAAATTAAGGTTAAAATTACACTTCTAGTTATTTTTTGATTCATTTTATAATCTCCTCTTTCATTCAATTTTATTGATTATTTTTGTAATTATCTCAAATCACCTTAAGCATTACTTACTTTGGAATGTGAAAAATTCATGATGTAGTTTACTAGATTTATTAAAGTTTCTTTATAACAAGAGTTTTTAAATGGTTTAACTAAATCTAGTGAATTTTTAGCAAAATTATGTGCATCCTCAAGAGTTACATTTAGAGCAGTATCCTGGTCCCCATCTATATAATCATCTACTATTTGATAGGCCATACCTAGGTTGAAACCATAGTTTTCTAGTAATGCAGCTGCTTCACCTGAAGTTCCAGCCAAAGCAGCTCCTAGCTTGCAGCATATTGCCATGAATAATGCTGTTTTACCTTTAATAATTTCTAAATATACTTCCTTTGTAGAAATAGTATTTTTTGCTTGCAGTATTTCTGCAGAACACATGTTTTCTGCTAATTTAACTATTTCTCTTCCATATTCTTTTGGTAATGAGTTAGTGACAATATAGAAGGCATGGGAGTAAATAACATCACCAGCTAGTACTGCTATTTTCCTTCCATATACTTTATTTAAAGTTTTTTGTCCACGCCGCAGGAAATCATCATCAATTATGTCATCGTGAATTAAACTTGCACTGTGAATTAATTCAAGGGCAACAGATAATTGAATTAATTGATGATAAGTTTTTGGCGGCAATTGTTCGTTAATTATTTTTGAGGATAATAGTACTAAAGTAGGACGTAGCTTTTTGCCTGGAATTTTAAAAAAATGATTTAAAATCTCTTGTAAAGAACCTGCTTTAAAGTTTTTACATATATTTGTTAATTCCTGTTCTACAGAGGATATTTCTTTATTTATGGGTATATACATTTCTTCGAATTTCAATTATAATTTCACCACCTTTTTATTTAAAATACTTAATAATTACTAGCTTTAATTAAGGTTTTAATGATAGACTGTATCAACGCCTATATAATATAAACTTAGTGTGAAGATAATATGAAGAACTGAAAAAAATATATAAAAAACTAGAAAAGCGTTGGTTTTCAGGTTTTCTAGTTTTTTAAAGTTTTATTTAGATCTTCATATCATCTTCACATCGAATTTATATTATATACCCGTAAGACAGGAGATATTGAATAAGGTATCTGAAAATAAATTACTTGATTTAAGTTATAAAATAAGGAGCTGATGATTCTTGAATATTTTAGTTTGTGTGAAACAAGTGCCTGATACTACAGAAATTAAAATAGATCCTAAAACCAATACTCTGGATAGATCTAGTGCACCTACCATTATTAATCCATATGATGCTCATGCAGTTGAAGAAGCAGTTAGAATTAAAAATAAATTTGGAGGTAAAGTTTCAATTATATCTATGGGTCCACCTCAGGCACAGGAAGTGATTAAAAAATGTATAGAAATGGGGGCAGATGAAGGATACCTTCTCTCAGATCGTTCATTTGCAGGATCAGATACACTGTCTACTAGTTATATACTTGCAATGGGTATAAAGAGAATAATGAATATAGAAAAAATTGACATGGTATTTTGCGGTAAACAAGCTATAGATGGTGATACTGCCCAGGTTGGTCCTGGAATTGCCAGCCGGTTAGGAATACCTCAGTTAACTTATGTTGAGAAAATAGAATCTTTAAATATTAATAAAAACAATATTGTAATATATAGAAAAATTGATAATGGGTATGAAGTTGTTCAATCTGAAATGCCCTGCCTGATTACTATTGAAAAAAATATTAATCAGTTAAGCTTTTCACCATTGCCAAATATGATTAGAGCAGCACGTTATAAATCAAAAGTCTGGGGGATTGATTACCTTAAGGCTGATTTGACTCAATTGGGGCTTAAGGGATCTCCAACTTCAGTTCGCCGCATATTCCCTCCGCCAAAGAGAGCAGGTGGTGAGCTGCTCCATGGAAGTACAGAACAAGTAGTAAAAACGCTGGTAGATAAATTAAAGACCAGCTAGTAAAAGTCAATAGTTAATTTAAAAAATTTATTTACTAAATTTAAGAGCAAAAAAGAGCATGGCAAACAAACCATAAAAAAATACGAACTATGGCAAATTTTTACTAAAACTAAATTGGAAATAATTTATCCAATTTGGACCATAATTAATTTGTCTAAGTGGTTAAGAAACTGATCTTGAAAAATTAGTAACATACATTTGGTTGTGCAGTTTTGGTTCACGAATTTCATAAGGCTTTTGATCTCTAAGAACTGCAAATATGTACTTTACAAGTTTGTGCATAATTGCACAAAGAGCAACTTTCTTCTTCTTACCATTTAAGTTTTTATTGCGATACTGGTAAAGAACACTGTTAATTGGTTTACCAGTTTTGGATTTTCTTATTGATGCAAGAGCAGCAGCATAAAGTGCTCTTCTACCAAAGCGTGTACCACGCTTGGACATTTTATTTTGGTCACTATTAAATTTCCCGGATTGACTAACTGAAGGGTCAATTCCAAAGAAAGCAACCATTTCTTTTGGATGCTTGAACCTTGTAGGATCGCCTATTTCACTCATTATGGTTACAGCTGTAATAAAGCCTATACCTTTGAAAGAAAGAAGCAATGCTATGTTGTTCTTAAATGAAGCAGGTGTTGAGTCATTTTTAACTGCTGATTCTATTTCATTTACTAGAGTTTCAATTTGTTCATTAATGATGTTTAAAAGCTTTATATTTATGCCTATAGTTACTTTAAAGGAATTATTGGTTATTCCTATTTGTACAGCACTTAGTGCAGCGTTTAAAAGTTTGTTATATGTGTTTGTACACCAGTCAATTGATTTACAAGAATTTTCCTTTAGTAAAGCAATTAAATCATCTTTTGGTGCATCAACAATTGCTTTAGGGGATGAAAATTTACTTAAAACTGCTAATGAAGTAACACCAGCTACGTCAGAAAAAACATTATGATATCCAGGAAAAAACGTTCTAAGATCAGAAGATAACTTTTTCTTGAACTGGGAACGGTTATCTATAAGGCTGTAGTAATCACGACAAAGTGATCTTACAGCAAATATTGGGATATCTAAATAATCAGACATTTTTATATTTTGAAATTTTGCTATGTTTGCAATAGTTAAGGCATCCATTTTATCATTTTTCACTTTTCTTATTCCTAAATTTTTGTTACTATTAGTAATAAGAGGATTTATAACGAAAGTTTCTAATTCGTTATTCTTTAGGAAGTGGAAAAGAGTTAAATGGTAAACACCAGTTGATTCCATGAAAAGTGATGGTTTCATGGAGAACTCTTTTTCCACTTTTCTCATTTCTTTGAGAAGATAAGAGAAACCATCAGAAGTGTGCATTATCTTGAAAGCCTTTCTATAAACTGCTCCATCAGGGGCTAGTATTGCAACCATAGAATAATCAGCAGAAACATCGATACCTACTACAGGTAAATTAAAAAATTTTGACATTGTAAATATCTCCTTTTCATATATTTTTGAAGATAGAACAGAGTATCCATACCTAACAGTGAGCTAACAACCTCGTTTGTGACACGAGTAATTCTTCCGCAAGGGAAGAAACTCAACCAGCTAAACATCTAATCTCACTGATGGAATGATACGCTTTTTCACGGGTATAGGAACTCCGAAGGAGTCCTCCCAGGAGGAATACATCTAACCTCTATTCAGAAGATATTATACAATGATTTAACTATTAATCAAGTTACCCTTGTGGAAGATACACTCTTATTATTTTTAGACTTACTAAAGGATATTGCAATTTCCAGAACGGAACTTGAGATGTACGAACAATAATTAATTTATATTTATAAATATCCGTTAGTAGAGATGATCTAATCTCTATTGATTGGTACAACTATATTATACGAGGAGGAAATAATTAAATGTCAGTTATAATTGCAGATTTTTATATAGGTTGCGGAGGCTGCATTCCAAATTGCTCAAATAATGCTTTGAAAATTGATTCTCAGGGCAAATTAGCAGTTGACAAAGAAAAATGCAATGAATGTGGAAATTGTGTTTCTGTATGTCCGGTGTCTGCACTAAGTATATTAGGTAATAAAAAGAGTGTACAAAAAACAATACACATTGATAATGAAAAAGATAAGATATTTTTAAATAAAAATACTAAGTTTGATAAATATAACGGGGGTGTATGGGTTTTCGCCGAACAGCTTGAGGGTAAGCTTGCCCCTGTTACCCTTGAACTTATAGGTGAGGCAAAAAAACTTGCTTCAAAATTGAATGTGCAAGTATCTGCTGTTTTGCTGGGAGATAAGGTTGAATCCATATCAGGGACACTTTTTGAGTATGGAGCTGATAAAGTGTATCTTATAGATGATTCAGTATTTCACTTTTACAGGGCAGAAACCTACTACAAAACTTTTTGTTATTTGATAGAAAAATATAAACCAGAAATATTACTAATGGGGGCAACTACTACAGGCAGGGATTTAGCCGGTGCTGTGGCTACCCATTTGAGGACAGGACTGACAGCAGATTGTACTGCACTGGATATTGATTTACAAAAAGGGGTACTTCTTGCTAGCCGTCCTGCTTTTGGAGGTAATATTATGGCAACAATAGTATGTGAAAATCATCGCCCGCAAATGGCTACTGTACGTCCAAGAGTTATGAAGATGCTTGCTCCAGATCCAGGTAGGGAAGGTATTCTTGTAAAAGAGAAATTTAAAATTAAAGAGGAGCGGCTTAAGACTAAAGTTCTTAGAATTATTAAAGAACAGGCAGAAGATACGAAACTGGAGGATGCTAAAATTATTATAAGTGGTGGCCGGGGAATGCAAAATGAACAAGGGTTTCGACTGTTAAAGGAACTTGCAAAGGTATGTGGAGGTGTGGTAGCAGGAAGTCGCGGGGCTGTAGAGAAAGGGCTGATAGATTATAAATATCAAGTTGGACAGACTGGGCAGACTGTAGCTCCCAAATTATATTTTGCAGTAGGAATTTCAGGTGCAGTTCAGCATATTGTTGGAATTCAGGGAGCTGAAACTATAATTGCTATAAATACAGATCCAGATTGTGCTATGATGAAGCTTGCCACATACAGTATTTTAGGGGATGCATTTGAAATATTACCTAAATTAATTCAAGAGTTTAAGCAAGCATTACTTGATAAAGAGATTGATAATATAGGTATAAAGGGAGGTGGCCATATTGTCTGAAAAATTTGATGCTATTGTTGTAGGGGCGGGTGTTGCGGGACTTTCAGCGGCTTATGTAATGGCTAAAGCAGGACTTGATGTTATAGTTATTGAAAAGGGAAAGTACCCTGGAGCAAAAAATGTAATGGGCGGAGTATTATATCGTCATATGATGGATGAAATTATTCCTGATTTTTGGAAAGAAGCTCCACTAGAAAGGCCTGTTGTTGAACAGCGCTTCTGGTTGATGGATGAGAATTCTGCAGTGCAAACTGGTTACAGAGATATGGAATGGTCTAAACCTCCCTATAATAATTTTACAGTTTTTAGGGGAAAATTTGATCAGTGGTTTGCAAAAAAATGCATTGAAGCTGGGGCGCTTATTATCAATGAAACTGTTGTAAAAGAATGTATAGTGGAAAGTAATAAGGTAGTTGGTGTTTCCACAGACAGACCTGATGGGAAAATTTATGCTGATGTAGTGGTTCTTGCAGATGGAGTAAATTCACTGCTTTCTAAGAGTCTTGGATTCCATGGTGAATGGAGAAAGGATGAAGTAGTTCTTGCAGTTATGGAAGAATTAAAAATACCTTCAGAGAAAATTGAAGAACGTTTTAATCTTAATAAGGGTATGGGAGCAACTATAGAAATATTTGGTGATGGTACGTTAGAAATGGTAGGTACAGCTTTTATATATACTAATAAGGAACATATATCAATTGGTTGTGGTGCCTTGCTTTCCCAGATGGCTAATAAACAAGTAAAGCCCTATGAGCTGCTTGAATATATAAAACAGCATCCAATGATAAAACCTTTAATTGCCGGGGGGGGGGAGTCCTGCGAATACTATGCACATCTAATTCCGGAAGGTGGATATAAAAGTATACCTAAATTAGTAGGAGATGGTGTCATACTGGTAGGTGATGCTGCCCAGTTTGTAAATGGTATTCATCGGGAGGGTTCAAATCTTGGGATGACATCCGGACGTTTTGCTGCAGAAACTATAATACGTGCAAAGGAACTTGATGAATTTAGTGAACGTACACTTTCTTATTATTAAAAGCTGATTAAAGACAGTTTTATTATGAAAGATTTAAAAAAGTACAAAAATGCTTCTCATGTGCTTGAAGAGAATCCACATTTTTTTAATCATTATATACCAGCAGCTAATAAAGCAATGAGTGAGATGCTTACAGTAGATGGAGTATCCAAAAAAGATAAACAAAAACTCATTATTAAACAAATGACTAAAGGAAGTTCATTATGGGGATTAACTAAAGATGGGTTTAAACTATTTAGGGCGGTGAAATAATGAGTGATACTAAAAATAAAGTAAATATTGATGATAAATTGTTTTTAAATACCTATAATGTTGATACTACATCACACCTTGCCATTAGGGATGCTAAGATATGTGAAAATTGCAGGGAGAAAATCTGCACTAATATATGTCCAGCTCATGTTTACCAGTGGAAAGATGGACATATTATTGTCTATATGAAAACCACCTGCTATGCAGGTGTGTTCAGAATAGCTTAAGCGGTGAACAAAAAACCTCACTTTGATAAAATAGAAGAGGTCTCGTCAACCAAATCTATAATCAAAGGAGGTTTGCCCTAAATGGACAGTAATAGTTTATCACATACTAAATGGAGATGTAAATATCATGTAGTATTTTCACCCAAATATAGAAGAAAAGAAATATATGGAGAAAAAAGAAAAGAGATAGGAAAAATATTAAGGAAACTTTGTGAATGGAAAGGTGTAGAAATAATAGAGGCGAATGCATGTGAAGATCATATACATATGCTTTTATCGATACCACCAAAGACAAGTGTTTCAAGTTTTATGGGATTCTTGAAGGGAAAAAGTAGTCTAATGATATTTGAGAGATTTTCAAATTTAAAATATAAATATGGAAATAGGCACTTTTGGTGCAGAGGATTCTATGTAGACACAGTTGGAAAAAATAAAAAAGCAATAGAAGAATATATAAGAAATCAACAGAAAGAAGATATGATCGCCGACCAAGTAAGTATGAAGGAATACATGGACCCTTTTAAGGGTAGCAAGTAACATAAATTGCGGCTGGCGAGATCTTTAAGATGCCTTGAGGCATAATGCTGGTAATGTGCCCTTATAGGGCTTAGGAAAAACCACCAGCTAAGCTGGTGGATATTTATTAAAGGCAGACATTCTATAGTCAATTTCCAGAACTCTACTACAAGCACTATTCAGAGCATCTTCACAGCTTGAACCATAAACAACTATTGTATTTATAGTTCCCAGTGCAAAAAATGTTTTTTCATATTTCTTATTGTAAATTGTCTCTTTTAGAATCATAATGATCACCTTCTATTATGGTTATTAACTCTAAAAACTTATATTTATTAGAGTTTTCTAAAGTTTATCTATGTGTTAGTTAGAATGTTAACTGAAAACTTTGTGATAACAATCAGATTTTTATGTGAAATTTATGTGATTTGAATTAAACTATATAAAAGATACCATTTGAAATTATTTTTAAGACTATGAAAATTGTATGGGTGTAATGTAATTATATAATGTAAATATTTGTATTCGAATTTTCTCATTTAGGGATAATGGGAGCATCTGTTACACTAGGGGCAAAATATATTCCACAATCCAGGTGTTTGCATTAGATGTCTTATTGTATATCAGACAGAACGTTTATAAAGTCTAATTAATCTACTTGCTAAAAAATAAAACCAGAGCGTTTTTTACTCTAGTTTAATAAACAAAATAAGAATAATATGTATTAACCATATAATCAAATAGATGTGCTTTTCAAAACTGTTTAATTAACTTTTAGAATACTATTGATCTTTTATAATTTATAAGTATTGCCTTTGCCTATAACCATGAAAGGTTTATTTTTGCCAATTTTATCACTCCACCAGCCTGACAAAGCTTTGAGAACTGATGCTCTGTACTCTCTGCAATTCCTTTAATAAGTGATACTTCTATCTTTGAAGTACCTATAGACATTAGAAATAATGGCATAATAGCATATATCATTTTTGTAGTTGTATCAGTTAAAAAGCTAGTCATGCCAGCAAAAAAAATATTCTGTTCAATACCTAAAACTTTTTTCTCTTTTTCAATATTAATGTGTACACACCTCCTCCTTTAATCTTTTGTTATCTACAAAAATTTACTATTGCTTGTAATAGAATTATGGTTAGTGGATTATATAAGAATATTATGTATTAGAATTACTAAATATTTAGTAATGCATTTGAAATTTTCTCAAATCTTTCATCAGTTATACCAAGTTTTTTCTTAAATCTTTCATCTTCCATTCTTGCAATAATTATCTTGTTAGGAGATATTTCCTTAATAATATTTTTTATCTTCTGAATTGATTCTTCATCATCGTTATAGCCATTAATGATAGTAATTTCAAATATAAATTTTCCTTTGTATTGTTTATTAAAAGCAATCATATTTGAAATATATTCTGATAATGTATATTCTTCAATCGGTCTTTGGATTCTTTGGAAATCTCCTTCTGTTATTACTTTTAGCTCTCCAACAACTTCATCACATTTATTAGCAATTTGCATATATTCATCTCTACCTAGTAAATATCCATTAGAAAGCAGTCTTATAGGTAAACCTTCGGATTTGATAAAATCAATAATATCATCAATTTTATCATTTACTAAGGCTTCTCCTTTTGAGTTAATAAAAATTAATTCTGGTTTTGTATTTTCTATCATGCTTTCTAGTTCAATCAATGAACTTTCTATTTTATCAAATGACCTTTGGGTATCTACCTTATTTTGCGACCTCCCAATAGGACAAAATATGCAATCAAAGTTACAATGCTTTTCTGGAAGTATGTTAACTTCCAGTACCCTTCTTCCATCTTCAATATAAATATCTTTATAACTGAAATAACCCATTGACGGTATCCTCCTCAAATTAATTTATTGATACTTTTTTATTGTTAATATCAAGAATTGAAATCTTATATGTTCCACCTAAATTATCCTGTACTATTTTTGCTAAATCTTTTAAAGCATTTTTAAACTCTTTTAATCTTCCTTCATCAATTAATTCAATGCACAAAAAAGCATTCTTTGTATTTTCGGTAAGCATTGTTCTTATTGATTCCCGCCAATTAAAGCACCTACAAATTGCTCCCTCATCATCTTTATATACTATTTCACCTTCATATGGTGGTTCGTTTTTATCCGTTCCTAATGTAATAAAATTTTCATTTCCACCTGCCTTAGTTAATCTTATATTTCCAACGAATGTATCAATATCTTCGCCACCACAAGGCATGGCATATCTTAAAGAAATAGAATTATAAATATCAACTAGCGGATTAATAGTTCCTATGTGATTTCCTTTATGAACTCGTTTTAATAATGCTTCAATAGATGATCTCGCACCTTTCTTTGTTTTGAATTTTTGAAAGGCTTCTCTCCATACTCTTATAACTTCGTTACTACTGAATTCCGTATTTTTCAAATATTTTAAGGCCTCCTTTTCTGAATTATAAATCATATCCTTGTATTGTTCTTCATCTTTTATAGAATTGTCTATCACATGACAAACAACAACTCCAATCCTTGCACCTGGAAATAGACTCCAAAAATCATTTTCAATGACAAACTTCGTCATTAAAATTCCTCCTTCATATTAAAATTAGATAGCTACGTATTTTCTTCTTATCACTTTCTTTCAGTAAAACTATACTTAACTTATTTTTTTGTTATTTCTAAATCATATATGATTATTAGTCCATTGGTATTAATTTTAAACCAACGATTCCAAGAACTATAAATACAATACAAATTGTACGCATTGCATTAATTGGTTCTTTGAATAAAATAATACCTAAGATTACGGTACCAACAGTTCCTATACCTGTCCAAATTGCATATGCAGTACTTAGAGGTAAGCTTTTTAAAGACAATGATAAAAAATAGAAACTTGCAATCATTCCTATAATAGTTAATATGCTAGGTAATATTTTTGTAAATCCTTGAGAATATTTAAGCCCTATTGCCCAACTTACTTCAAAAAAACCTGCTGTAACTAAATAAATCCATTCCATAAACTTTACCCCCTTAAATTAGTAGTTAAAATCAGTATAGTAATATTTCACAGCTTATTTTAAAAGAAAATAAAAATAATAAATATCCACCAGCTTAGCTGGTGGTTTTTCCTAAGCCCTATAAGGGCACATTACCAGCATTATGCCTCAAGGCATCTTAAAGATCTCGCCAGCCGCAATTTATGTTACTTGCTACCCTTAAAAGGGTCCATGTATTCCTTCATACTTACTTGGTCGGCGATCATATCTTCTTTCTGTTGATTTCTTATATATTCTTCTATTGCTTTTTTATTTTTTCCAACTGTGTCTACATAGAATCCTCTGCACCAAAAGTGCCTATTTCCATATTTATATTTTAAATTTGAAAATCTCTCAAATATCATTAGACTACTTTTTCCCTTCAAGAATCCCATAAAACTTGAAACACTTGTCTTTGGTGGTATCGATAAAAGCATATGTATATGATCTTCACATGCATTCGCCTCTATTATTTCTACACCTTTCCATTCACAAAGTTTCCTTAATATTTTTCCTATCTCTTTTCTTTTTTCTCCATATATTTCTTTTCTTCTATATTTGGGTGAAAATACTACATGATATTTACATCTCCATTTAGTATGTGATAAACTATTACTGTCCATTTAGGGCAAACCTCCTTTGATTATAGATTTGGTTGACGAGACCTCTTCTATTTTATCAAAGTGAGGTTTTTTGTTCACCGCTTAAGCTATTCTGAACACACCTGCATAGCAGGTGGTTTTCATATAGACAAAAAAGGCCTAAGGAAATATTATAAAAATATCTCCCAGGCTTTTATCCTTCCGTGTACACAGTCAACTGTGTGTTTTCTCTCGGACCTGCCAGTTACAAACTGCGGAACCCTAGAAAACTTAAATATATAATTAAGTTATGATTTATAAGTTTAAAATTATAAACTAACTTTAGCATAATATTAAGATTAAATCAACTATATGCTTTCCTTTGGAAAAATTTACAACTTGTGACACTTCCAAAGAATAATGTATCTCAAATTACTCTAATTCACTTTCTTTTTTAAAAATGTAATATCAACAAAATTAATACCAAAAGCCAAACCAAGAGCAATAGAAAATTCTTTAAGTAAGTCTATAATTATCGCTCCCATAACAGCACAAGTTGATAGACTTAAATAATTCTCTGGAATATGCATAATAAAACCTCCTAAGATTAAAAAATATCCAAATTTATATTTCACTAAATATACAGCAATTTACGTGCCGATTTCCCATGTGCTTTTAAATAGCTCTCTTATATATACAAATAGCCGTATAATATCTAATACTTAATTTTAAAATTTTGTGCTTAGAAATTTTTCAAAGTCTGCGAGTCTCAAAATGATACTAAATTAATATCATCTCGAGGTTATACATTATTATACATTTAGCTTTATCTCATTTTGATACTAATTTTTAATCATTTCATCTGCATGATAAGAACTTCTTACTAATGGTGAAGATGAGACAAATTTAAAACCTAGATCTAAAGCTATTTCTTTATACTTTTTAAATACATCAGGATGAACGTATTCTACAACAGCATGGTGTTTTGAAGAAGGCGACAAGTACTGACCTATTGTAACAATGTCACAATCTACTTTTCTCAAATCTTTTAATACTTCTATAATATCTTTTTCCTTTTCTCCAAGTCCCAACATAAATCCTGATTTTGTTAAAATTGAGTTGTCCATAATCTTAACTCTTTTTAAAAGTTCTAATGAGCGCTTATAAACTGCCATTGGTCTTACTTCCTTATATAAAGCAGGTGTTGTCTCTACATTGTGGTTTATTACATTAGGTTTTGAATCCACCACTTTTTTAAGAGCAGTTTCACTTCCTTTAAAATCAGGTATTAGAACTTCTACCGTTATATTTTTATTAAGCTTTCTTATTTCCTTTACAACACTGGCAAAGTGAGAAGCCCCTCCATCTTCTAGGTCATCTCTTGTAACAGAGGTTATTACTGCATGTTTCAAGTTTAATTTATCAACTGCTTGAGCTACATTAAAGGGTTCCTTTTCATCAACGTTTTCAGGTTTGCCTTTAGTTACATTACAAAATGTACAGTTCCTAGTACAATTCTTTCCCAGTATCATAAAAGTTGCCCTGCTCTTATTAAAACATTCCATTCTATTAGGACAATTTGCCTCACTACATACAGTATTTAAGGAATAGTTTTTAAGTATTTCTTTTACATCTTGAGAGACTTGTCCTCCTCTTATTTTTATTTTTAGCCATTCAGGTTTTCTCTTATACATAAAATGCAATCCTCGTTTCCTTTTTGATATGCCAATTTTTTAACACATCTCCATAAAGTTAGTATACGACTATTTAAACATAACCTCCATAATATCTTTTTGGTTTATGTTATGCATATACCTTTCAATGTCTACGTTTTCAAGTGTTTTCAACATTTCTTCCTTTTCATACTTAATTCCTAAAAACTTATTTTCCAATTCAGCAATTTCACAACTGCTAAAAAAATCTCCAAAAAACTTTATATTACTTATAATACCCTTAAGTATGAATTAAACACCACATAAATTAATTATACATCACTACATTTATATATTTATTAATTGCATAGAAGTAATCTAATGTTTCATTTAAAGTAGAAAATTATAAAAAACGTCTATTGATAATAAAATCTTCATAAAATCTACATAAAATTCTTGTATAATGCAAAAAACATATAATTCGACAAATTGGAATAAGTGTGATGTTCTATATCTTTAGACATTTTGCTAAAGTGTTTAATATAAATATTACATTAATTCACTAAAATACATTATTTAGTATAAATGTATTGCTTTATTCATTTACACTAAATGAGTATTAAAGTTAGGAGAGGGAGTATTGAATAAAAGATTAAAGCAGTTCTTAATGGCATTAACGCTTACAGTAGCAATCAATAGTGTAGTTTTTGCACAACCGGCATTAAATAGTAGTAATTCATATTCAAAGCTTCAAGAACTTGAAGCAAGTATAGAAAACTTGGACAACCAGATAGAAGGGACAATGGATAAAATTGCTGATAATAAAAAGCAAATAATGGTAAAAGAACAAGATATTAAGAATTCAGAGAATGAATTAAAAAAAGTTGAAACTGATATGAAAAAGCAAAAGAAATTATTTAACGATAGAATAAGAGCATTTTATATAAATGGTTTTAGTGGATATTTAGATATACTTTTAGACTCCAGAGGACTAGGGGACTTTATTTCGAGAGTGGACACGATTAGCAGAATTATGAGTTATGATACTAAGGTTATTTCAAATTATAAAACAAAACAAAAATATATTGCAGATAAAGTAGACAAGTTAAAAGTAGAAGACAAAAAATTATTAGCGTTAAAATCTGAGAATGAGAATAAATTAAATGAACTTAATAAAAATAAAAGTGATCAAGAAAAGCTAATAGAAGAAGCTAAACAGCAGCAGAGACAATATGCACTGGTTGAACAAAATGCTGTGAGTGCAGCTGTAAATCAGGTTGCTAATATAAGAAGTGAAGCACCTAAGATAACTCTATCTAGGGGTAGTTCGCCTATAATAATGATAATGTTGTAGCGTATGCTTCAAATTTTCTAGGAACACCGTATTTATGGGGTGGAACTACACCTAGTGGATTTGATTGTTCTGGTTTTACTCAATATGTATATAAACACTTTGGAATTTCTATAGGAAGAACTACATATGATCAGATAAATGATGGAGTAGGTGTATCAAGAGAACAATTACAACCGGGGGACTTAGTTTTCTTTGGTAAAGGTGGTAACCCTACTCATATGGGGATGTACGTAGGTAACGGTGCAATGATACATGCTCCTCGTACTGGAGATGTGGTTAAGATTTCACCAGTTGATAGGAGGGACTATATAACAGCTCGCAGAGTTAAATAATGTATATGTAGGAATTATGAAGTTAAACTTATGTATGAAATATCTTACATAGTATCTTTTTAATTATAATTTTTACTTTAAATTTTATTTCTCCATAAGATCTATATATGTTTTTAGTATTATTAATACAAATAATAAACTACCTATTTGGAGGTAAAAATATGCGTTACTTAAATCACGGCAATCATTTACATGACAGTAGTGAAAATTTTGATGCTAATAATATATACAGTAATAATCACAATCATAAAAACTATCATTTAATACTTATGATTGTGTGTTGTCTGCTTCCCTTAGTAGGGATTATTGCTATTAACTATTTTAATATTGGAAATAGATATCTAGTTTACTTCTTATTCTTATTATGTCCTTTAAGCCATATGAAGATGATGTCTATATCTGAAAAAAGAGAAAAACATAAGTAGCAAAATCACTTTTTTAAAAATCTATTGTTTGATACAATTTAAACGCAGTTATGTTGTCCTTCCAAATGAGAATATACATCTATTATTTTTTATTAATTCTCTTCTAGATCAATAGTTATGAAGATGTTATAAAGATTAACTTAAAGTGTATTTTTATTTAACCATATTAATTAATTAAGACTATTATATAATGAATATATATTTTTGGAGGTTTGCTAGTTTGTTAGATAATGTAGTTCCATTTACAAGTAATCAATGTCTTTTAACTCCAGATACATCACGTATATGTGGTGTTAACTCTATTGATACATCAATAAAACTTGCACAATTAATATTTGCTCATTCAAATCCAGGAGCAGTTATTTTATTAAACAAAAATGAAATTTTTGATGCAATTACAGCTTCTTCACTGCTACATCACCCAATAAATGCTCCAATTTTATTTACAGAAAGATTCGAATTAAACAGAAAAACTTTAGATGAAATATTAAGATTAAAACCAAAAGGATATAATGAAATAGATGTAATCCTAGTAGGAAACCTTTCTAGGAATATACAACGTCAACTTAATTATGCTGGATTAAATACGTACCATATTTTTGGACGTAATCATTATGAAACTGCATGCAACATATTTGATTTCAAACATGATACAAAAAATATCTTAATTGTTTCCGGGGAAAACTATCAGGAAATACTCCCGGTAGCTTACTTTTCAGCTCATCATGGAGATTCTATTTTATTTGTTAATAATAACAAAATTCCCTATTGTACATTAGAACGTATAAAAAAGATCACAGGGGTAAATGTTTATATTATTGGTTCAAGTAAAAATATATCTAATCTTGTTGAACAAACCATAGGTAAGTTGCCTAATATATCATCTGTCCAAAGAATAGATGGCATGGATCCATATACACTTGCAGTTAATTTCTCCAAATATATAGACTCTAATAATAACTTTGGATGGGGAAGAAGCTATAGAGACGGTCATGCCTTCACTTTTGGTACTCTAAACAATGCAATGGAAGTTGCTGCAGGAGTAGTATTAGCTCATATGGGTAAACATACACCTTTATTATTAGTAAACCAAAACTCAGTTCCTGAAGTAGTTAAACAGTATATTAAAAGTATAAAGCCTTTGATGCCAGCTACGCCTCGTCCACCGTTCATGCATGGATTTATTATAGGATGTACCAGCTATATAACTAAAAATTGCCAATTTGAATTAGGTAGTTTACTTTCAATAGATTCGATGTAATAATATGAGTCTGCATTGCGTTCGCACTTCATACCCAATATTTCTACTACACATAGTGATTGGCTACAAGGCTTCTTGGCAATTACATTAACTAGATATTGATATTGCTCCAATAAGCATGGTCTAACTTCACTGGACTCACTATAAAAAAGAGCATACATAGATTTGATTTACACGAATCTATGTATGCTCCTTATTTTGAAAATATTATTGTGAAACATTAAGAACAGAAATACTCTTTTTTATTTTTGAATAAATAACATAACTATTGAGTCTTAATACTATAAATAGCCTCAGTTTAAGATTAATTTTGAAAAATCAATATCTATACAAGCAAGATAGTATTATTTTAAAGTGTACCGAAAAACAAAAATATATATTGTTTCTTAAACCAGTAACATTGTTTTCTCACTGCTTTTACCATATATCTCTATTATATATTTTAAATTATGTATAATCTATTAGAATCTTCATAAAATCTACATATTAATTATATATAATTGATATTATTTCAGTAATTTAAACAAATATTCACATTTCAATTTAAACAAGAATTATAATAATGCAAAAATTAAATGCGATAGATTAATGAATAAATTACTAATCTTTGTACCGGTAATATGTTCTTTAAGTAGAAGTTATTATTTGATGTTCAGCAGGATAAATGAGAATATAATAAACAGGAAGGGAATAACTATGGTAAAAATCGACGATAAGGCTCTGAATTATGTTCAGAGTAAAAATCTATGTTTTATGGTATTCATTAAAAATACATCAATAGATTGCGATTGTGGTAACATTCATAATGATGTGAAAACTGTTAAAATTAAGGTTTTATTTGAAACTGACATAATAGACGAGGAGTTATATGATATTTATAAATATAATAATATTAAAGTATTTGTTTTAAAAGATTTAAAGATTGTTGGGGATATAAATATTTATCAGAAAGCAAAAATACCTTTTATGAAACCTATATTTGGAATCAAAGGTATCACAGCTTAATAATATCTTATCAAATAAACAACCCTGCTGATCTGATGTAATATATTTACTGTTTATCAGATTTCTTTTTTGAATGGCATAGTGTATTTGATTTTTAAGAATTAATATTGTGTTAATTTAGATTAAGGCTGTTGGTAAGAATTTTAATAACAGCCTTTTCATTTTTGTATGTTATAGCATTTGGAATTTTATAGGTCTATTCTCGGTTTTGTAGGATCACATTCAGGTTCTCTTACCTGTGAAACCGTAATATGCCAGAGGCTTATGGTTTTGTTCTAAGGGTTCTAATAACCACTTAATGAGCTTATAAGCAATTGATTCGTTGGAGACTTAGAAACAATAGATGCTGATATATGGTAATTTTCATAAAACTTTTACAATATAGTGATATAATAAAAATTTAAATTTTTATTTAGGGAAGGTGATACAGTGGATAAAAAACATATTTTAGTAGTTGATGATGAAAAAGCGCTGCGAAGTTTAATACGAGATTATCTTATAAAGGCAAACTACAGCGTCTCAGAAGCTGCAAATGGAGAAGATGCTGTAGAAGTATTTTTCAATCAAAAAATTGATTTAATCATACTTGATATAATGATGCCTGGAATGAATGGTTATGAGGTGTTAACAGAGATTAGAAAACACACAGATGTTCCTGTAATCATGCTCACCGCAAAAGATGATGAGGAAAGTGAAATATTAGGTTTTAATCTGAAAGCCGATGATTATGTAACTAAACCCTTTTCAGCAAAAGCTCTTATGGCAAGAATAGAAGCGGTTTTCAGGCGTTATTTAAAAGAAGGGGAGCATGAAAGGATAGGAGTTCTAGAATATAATAAGAGCAAGTATGATATCATATTGGATAATAAGCCATTGAACCTGACTAAAAGGGAGTTTGAATTGTTTACATATTTATTTATAAATCAAGGGATTGTTTTAACCAGAGAAAAAATTTTAAATAATGTCTGGGGATTTAATTATGAGGGAGACATTCGAACAGTAGATGTATATATAAAAGAACTTAGGAAAAAGCTGACTAATAAAGCTGATTATATAAAGACCATAAGAGGCGTAGGTTATGAATTTGAGGCGCAAGAATGAAACGATCTATTAAGATGAGTATGTTTTTCGTTCTCAGTGGTCTTATTTTGGTAATGGTGCTTTTGTACTATATAACTAATGCAGTATTTCTTGAAAAATATTATACGTATAAAAAAATAAGTTTCATGACAAGCAATTATGAGCATCTACACCAGCTATACAGTAATAACAACAATGCTTTTAAAGAAGAATTAAATACCCTTATCTACGATCATAATATAAATATTTTTGTATATCCTCAGGAAGATATGACATCCAGAATATTCCCAAGGATTCTTACACTTCTGAACAGCCAAGCATTGATACAAAGAAGTAGTGTATTAAAACAGACTGAAGATTATACCATTAGAAAAATATCCCTTAAGAAAATGTCTTCCGAAATTATTTTATTTGCTGGAAACTTAAAAGGCAATGAGAAATTAATAATGTATCTCCCAGTAGCATCAATTAGCAGCAGTGCGGAAATTTTTAATGAATTTTTGTTATATGTAGCACTAGTTGCATTAATAATGGGTATAGTAATTTCAATTATTATGGCAGAAAAGTTAACCAAGCCAATAACTGAAATTTCTAGAATGTCTGAGAATATGAAATTACTAGATTTCACCGGCAGGTATAAGGGAAATAGAAAAGATGAAATACAGGATTTGGGAGAAAATATGAATGTACTTTCCAAAATATTAGACAATACCATAACGGAGCTTAAAAATAAAAACAATCGTCTTGCACTTGATATTCATCAAAAAGATAGGATCGAAAAAATGCGTAAAAAGTTTTTGCAAAATGCCTCACATCAGTTGAAGACGCCTATTGCCATTGTAAAGGGCTATGCGGAGGGCCTTATGGATAATGTAGCGGATGATGAGGAAAGCAGAATAAATTATGCATCCACAATATATAAAGAAGCGGAAAACATGGAGGAATTGGTTATGAAAATCCTATCTCTTGCCCGTCTTGAAACAGATGATTATAACCTAAAATTAGAGCGTTTTGACATAAATAAACTTATTAATGAGGTCATTGAAAGGTATGCTCCACTATTTGAACAAGGTCAGATAACACCTAAATTTATTCATTCTGATAAAATTTTTGCTTATGCTGATAGAAATCTGATTTCTGATGTTGTATCTAACTATCTAACCAATGCCATCCATCATGTAGACGAAAATAAGGAAATAAGCATTTCTGAAAATATATATAAAAATTATATACGAATTGAGGTCTATAATTCTGGAAAAAATATTCCTCTAGAGGAAATGGAAAATATCTGGCAGAGCTTTTATAAACTTGAACATAAAGATGGATATAAAGGGAGTGGTTTAGGTCTTTCTATTGTTTCTGCAATAATGGAATTGCACAATTGTGAATATGGAGTTGTAAATCAAAATAGAGGAGTTGTATTCTGGTTTCAACTGGGACGTTAATTTTTATAAAAATAATATAAAATACAGTATTACTTTCATAAAAGTTTCATACTGCTGTCCTATACTGAAATTGTAAAATTAAAAAAAGATTTTACAAAAATAAAAAGCGTGCCAGAAGCACAAGGAGGTTTTAATTATGAAGAAGGTAAAATTTTTATCAGGGGTATTAGCAAGTGCACTGTTTTTAAGCAGTACAGCAGTATTTGCGGCTGACAATCAAAAACAATCACAAGGTGATGGGATAACTGCAGTGCAGCAGGCGAACAGCTCATCTTCACAGCTTACTGAAAAATTGAATACAAGAATTGGAGAAGCAGTGTCATCAGGCAAGATCACACAGGAGCAGGCGGATAAAATAAGAGAAAGACTGAGTAGTTCCCAAACAAAATCTAAGCTTCAGGCTTTTTTTAATGAAGACATGGGAAAATTGACAGAAAGACTGAATACTGCAGTGAAGGAAGGAAAAATAACACAAGAACGAGCAGATAAAATACTGGCAAAACTTAATGAGAAAAAAGCAGATGTGAAAAGTAAAATTGATGCGGCTGTAAAATCAGGAAAAATAACACAGGAACAAGCGAACAACTTTCTTAATAACTAATAATGTAGTAATTTAAAAATTCTAATTTACTATTTTCAAGCATAAAAAGCACCTAATTTCTTATTCGATATTAGGTGCTTATGTGTTTTTTTTTGTGCATTTTTACATTTCTTCAAAAATATCTCTTAGATAGTTTTTCATCTTTATGAATATAGACAATTTTGCTTTTTTACACATTCATATTTATCTCAGGTTTTTTCAGTTTTTGATCTAATCCACTTTATGCTCACAGTTAAAAGGTCTAGTAAATAAATTTTAAGGTAAGTTGATAAATCTTCATTTTATCTACATAACTCTACTATATACTATATACAAATAATAAGAATTAAGAAATTTAACATGTTTTTAATATTGAAAAGAGGTGTTTAGTTTGGAATTCTTAGCAAATAACTGGTTCTACTTTTTAATATTTGGAGTAATGATATATATGATGTCCAAAGGAGGCGGATGCTGCGGAGATGGGCATGTGAATCATAAAAATATGAAGAAGGATTATGAAGAACACGGTGCAGGATATATTGAGAATTCAGTAGATATGGCACGAGATCCTGTGTGTGGTATGTATGTGTCCAAAAAGGATTCCATATGCCGAGTAATAAATAACAGGACATATTATTTTTGCAGTCAGAACTGTGCCGATAGGTTTGAAAGAAAATATGTAATGAAAAAAGAAGTTATGTATTAAATTCAAGAATTAGTAAAGCAAGTATAATAAGATATTTTATTTGTAAAAATAGATAAGTATATAGAGTGAACAAGAATTTTAGGAGGAGGGATTAATATGATGTACGGATATTGGGGATGGGGAATGATGCCTATGATGATTGTATGTTTTTTACTTATAATCGCTATAGTAGTATTTTTCATGAGATCATTTAATGGTAGAAGCGGTTACCGGCATGATAGAAAACCAATTGAAATATTGAACGAAAAATTAGCATCCGGTGAAATAAGTGAAGAAGAATATAAAAGAAAAAAGCAAATATTAACTGAAAAATATGACATTGATAAATAGTTATAGACAAACAAAATCATGATCACTCGTAAAGTAGAACATCATAAAATAGGAAGTCTGATATAACACATTTACTGTTTATCGGATTTCCTTGTGCCTTTGTAACATTTAGAATGGCTTAATAATGGGGATTGAAAGAGATTGTATTAATTTAAAGTCGTTCAATGTTACAAAATAATATATTATATTTATTACCTTGGGAGAGTTAAATTTTATAAATACAATTGAGCAAATTAGGTATGTAAAAACTGTCAAAATATGAGAACTATTTTAAAAGTTCATTTGATATCAACACTACGTATCGGTAATATATGTATTAGTGTCAGTCTTGTGGGAAATGTTGTCAAGATGCCGTATAGTCTTTATAAAGTTTGGTTAATATATATGTGAATAAAAGTATAGAAGCGATACTTATCTTTATATTTTTGTAGTATGAATCAGTTAGTAAAATATAATTATGTATGAATTTATTAATCTATCACCCCACATCGGTGGGGTAATAATAAAATTTATATTGACATTATAAATTATAAGTATTATACCGAGTATACTCCTACACGGGGAGGAGGTAAAGCATGAACGAAGAAAAAAATAAAGCGTTGGTATCATTAAAGACAGCAAAAGGGCAAATTGAAGGTATTATAAAGATGCTTGAAGATGGGAGGTATTGTGTTGATATATCTAATCAAATTATTGCAGCTCAAGGACTTTTAAAAAAAGCTAATTTGCTCATCTTAAAACAGCATATGAACCATTGTGTTGTGGAAGCCTTTGAACATAACAGAGGAAGCGAGAAGATAGATGAAATTATAGAATTTTTATCAAAAATAATTGTTAAATAGTACTTGTTTATGTTTATAGGGAGGAGAAATATATGGAAGCTAAATCATTTAAAATAGAAGGGATGACATGTGCATCTTGTGCTAAAGCAGTAGAAAGAGCTACAAAAAAGCTTGATGGTGTTATAGAATCAAGTGTTAATTTAGCCACTGAAAAATTAACTATAAGCTATGAGCATTCAAAGATAAGAGTTATAGATATAAAGAATGCAGTAGAAAAAGCTGGCTATAAGGCAATTGAAGAAGAAGCTACAGTAGATATGGATAAAGAGAGAAAAGAAAAAGAAATAGAACTCTTATGGAAGAATTTCATTATATCTACTATATTTACAGTACCGATACTTTATATGGCAATGGGTCATATGCTAGGACTTCCACTACCTGGTTTTGTTAATCCCATGATGAATCCAGAAGTGTTTGCTTTAACACAATTATTCTTAATTATACCTGTTATAATTGCAGGTAATAGATATTACACAATTGGATTTAAAACACTATTTAAAGGAAGTCCTAATATGGACTCACTTATTGCAATAGGCACATCCGCAGCAGTTCTTTATGGTATATTTTCAACAGTTAAGATTATCGGTGGAGATATAAGTTATACTAAAGACTTATATTTTGAGTCAGCAGCAGTAATTATTACTTTAATAACTCTTGGTAAATATTTAGAATCTGTTTCTAAAGGAAAGACTTCTGAAGCTATCAAGAAACTTATGGGACTTGCTCCTAAAACAGCTATAGTTATAAGAGACGAAAAAGAAACAGAAATTACTATTGCAGAAGTAGAAGTAGGAGATGTAATAGTAGTTAAACCAGGAGAAAAGATACCTGTAGATGGGGAAGTGATTGAGGGTATTACTTCAGTAGATGAATCAATGTTAACAGGTGAAAGTATTCCGGTAGAAAAAAATGCCGGAGATAAAATTATTGGGGCAAGTATAAATAAAAATGGAACTATAAAATATAAAGCTACTAAAGTTGGTAAAGATACAGCACTTGCCCAAATTATAAAGTTAGTAGAGGATGCTCAAGGTTCCAAAGCTCCAATTGCAAAACTTGCAGACGTTATTTCAGGGTACTTTGTTCCTATAGTCATATCCTTAGCAGTTATTTCAGGTTTAGCATGGTACTTCTTTGGTGGAGAATCAGGAATATTCTCACTTACAATATTTATATCCGTTTTAGTAATTGCTTGTCCATGTGCCCTGGGGCTAGCTACCCCAACAGCAATTATGGTAGGTACAGGTAAAGGAGCAGAATACGGTGTTTTAATAAAAAGTGGTGTAGCACTGGAAACTGCCCATAAGATACAAACTATAGTATTTGATAAGACAGGTACTATAACAGAAGGAAAACCAAAGGTTACGGATATAGTTACTGTAAGTGGTATAACTCAAAATGATTTATTACAATTAGCTGCATCAGCAGAAAAAGGTTCAGAACATCCCCTTGGTGAGGCGATTGTCAAAGGTGCAGAAGAAAAAGGACTAGAATTTAAGAAGCTTGATTTCTTTAGAGCTATTCCTGGTCATGGGATTGAAGTCAAGATAGATGGTAAAAATATATTACTCGGAAACAGAAAACTCATGGTTGAAAGCAAAATATCATTAACAGGATTAGAAAAGGCTTCAGATAACTTAGCAGAAGAAGGTAAAACTCCAATGTATATAGCTGTAGGTGAAAAAATAGCAGGAATCATAGCTGTTGCAGATACTGTTAAGGAAAATAGTAGAAAAGCAATAGAAAAGCTTCATAATATGGGAATTGAAGTAGCAATGATAACCGGAGACAATAAAAGAACTGCCGAAGCTATTGCTAAACAGGTAGGAATAGATAGAATTCTAGCAGAAGTTTTACCGCAAGACAAAGCGAGTGAAGTAAAGAAACTTCAGGATGAAAGTAAGAAAGTTGCAATGGTTGGTGATGGTATAAATGATGCTCCAGCACTAGCACAAGCTGATATTGGTATAGCTATAGGTTCGGGAACAGACGTTGCTATGGAATCAGCAGATATAGTTCTTATGAGAAGCGATTTAATGGATGTTCCCACGGCTGTGCAATTAAGTAAAAGTACTATAAGAAATATTAAACAAAATTTATTCTGGGCATTTGCTTATAATACAGTTGGAATACCAGTTGCAATGGGAATCTTACACATATTTGGAGGCCCACTATTAAATCCTATGATAGCAGGAGCTGCAATGAGCCTTAGTTCTGTATCGGTTTTAGCTAATGCTTTAAGATTAAAAAGATTTAAAGCAGCAGTCTTTTCATTTTTTGTATGTTATAGCATTTGGAATATGAGAAATATCATATATACAATGTTAATAAACTAAAAACATTATATAAAATATATATTTATGAATTAAATTTATTCGATAATTTAATTGAGAGGTACTTCAAGCTAAATTAAATAGATCGAAGTTTTTAAGCTTGCTTCTTAAGAACAAGAAAAGAAACTTAATAGAAAATGAAATGATTTTTTGGAGGTAAATTATGACGGGAAAGACACATGCAGCGGTGGGACTTTGCGGAGCGGCGTTTTTATTAGTTCCTAAAGCAAGTATAGAAACTTCTATTATAGGTTTGGGTTTCGTGGTACTGGGATCATATGCCACAGATGCAGATCTGAAAATGTCTAAAGCTGGCCATGTTATAAGTGATATTATTCACATGACTATCTTGTTATTAGGCTTGTATTTGGCAGATACATATTTGTTCCATTACAATGTTATGAAGTTAATAAGTAAAAATATGCCGGGACAGCTGAAGGTGATAGGCATTTTATTTGTAGTTAGTTCAATTGTTTTTGGAAGAATAACAGGGCATAGAAAATATATGCATAGTTTGCTGGGTTTTGCAACTATGAATATAGGAGTATGGCTCATCGCAGGGAAGTTTGTCATTTGGTTTGGACTTGGATATGCACTGCACATGGTATTGGATTTATTAAATGAAAAACCAGAATATCTATTGTTTCCATTACCTGTGGGAGGTTTCTGCCTTTCACTTGTCAGTTCCAGAGGCATAGCAAATACTGTTATATCTGTTATTAGTTATACGGGTTTTTTGTGTAAAATAATATATATATACAACTTAAAATATTTTCATATGTATTTTTAAACAGAACAGGCAGCTTATCTTGTGGGTTAGCTGTCTATTTTGTGTTTGTTTTTTGAAAAATAATATGAATATTTGTCTGAAATGGGTATTGAGATATTAAAACAAAATATAAAAAAAGAATTACCTAGTTATATGCTGCCCAAACACTTCCTTCAACTTCAGAGATTTCCTTTAAATCATAATGGTGTTATTGTCAAGAAAAAAGTCCCGTTTATCGGAATAAAAATTCCCCACCTGTAAGCATAAAAAATCAAGCATTATTTTGGGATTTTTCACTTAGCTTCTTAATAGGGGTAATACCAGCAGCTCTGTAATCAGGGGCAAAGTAGTTATGTATTTACAGGGAAAAATTTATGATAAAAGTTAGCCTCCAGCTTCAAATCTTGGAGGCATTTCATTCATTACCCCATGAAGTTTCTGCTGAGTATATCAATTTAAACAGAGTCTTCCAATTAAATTTGTTATAAGTTGATTGTTTTTTATAAAGTTAAATATTTTTTCTATATAATTAGTTGTACATATTGCAAGTAAAAATAATACAGGAAAGTTATACCTTGGTTGACCTTCAAATACAAAAGGTATTAGTATGAAAAATGCTATATTAAAAAATGGTATAGATATTTCATAATTAAGTTTATATTTATTAAAGAATAAGCTAAGTAGTACATTTTTCAAGTTAAATAATACGTAAATAAAACCACCAAAGCTTAATATATAGATATACCTATCGAAAACTAAATGAATAAAATTAGTTCTCAAAAGTTTATTGGCTCTTTTTGGTGATACACTATCTATTGCCCATTCATATATATCTGCAGCACCCTTAAAAAATGTATTACGTACTCTAATAATACCAAGTTTAAAAAATTTATCCGGGTGATTTAATATCCATTTTTTGGCTTCATCTTTGAATACAGGTTCTAGATTAGGATTTAATAGAATTTCGTTTTGCTTATAGGAATTTTTATAATCAAAATTAAGTCTTAAAAGTTTAGCATTTACATCTTCTGGTACATGTATTGAAGAAAGAGGCATCTAAGCTCCGGTTGTATTATTCTGATTATTGTTAATAAACAATACATATCCTCCATTATAAGAAACAGGTATAAATAGCCCGTAAGCTTTATAATTTCTATATGTCCATGGAGCAATAACTAGACATAAGAATACAAAGGTACTAAGTAATACTTTAATGGAACTTTTTATATTTTTGTAATTTATCCAATTAATTAATGTTAATATAAAAGGGTACATGAGAAAAAAAGGTTTAGTTAAAGCGGCAACTCCTGTAAAAATGCCGATAATAATATATTTAAGTGTGTTATTAAAGTCACATATCTGTAGATAAATTACAATAGAAAACAGAAAAGTTATTAAAACTTCAGCTCCTAAAACGTTATTATATGCTATATAATTTGGAATAAACGTAATAATGATACATGATAAATATATAGAAAGTCTATTATGCATTAGTTTTAATAAAATTAATAAGAATATTATTAATGTAATTGATGACAATATAACATTAAATATTTTACCTAGAAGAATATTATTTAATCCAAAGAGGCTATAAAAGTATCCTAATGACATAGTGTAACCCATAGGTTGGAAAGCTATGGGTTTGCCTAAGTAGGAATGTCCTTTATGTAAAAAAATATTAGTTGCAATATCTTGGTATGTGTAAAAATCAGATTTTGGATAATTACTTACAGTAATTATAAAAAAGGTTCGTATAAATATACCTAGACAAGTTATTATAAATAGATAAAAAATATCGTTGTTTTTTAGATAATTATTTTTAAATATCTTATTAAATGGTATCATTGGTTTTCACTCCTATTTTAAAAAAATTTATTAGTTTTTTAGTACGTCTTGCCCAATAGTAAATTTTCCAAATCTTTTAAATGGATATAGTATAAATCGGGCTTTTCCTTTTATACAAGTGGATTCTATGTATGGTTCTTTCCAATATCTTGAGTCATATGATGAAAAACGGTTATCTCCTAAAAATAAAAAGCGGTTAGATGGCACTTTTAAATTTTTACTGGAATCACTTCTACACACTATGTAAGGTTCATCTAATTTTTTTTATTTATGAATACTTGTCCATCTTTCATAGAAACAAAATCTCCTGGCATTCCTACTAATCTTTTTACTATAGTGGTTTTTAATTCATCTGAATATAATACTATTATATCGCCTCTCATTAACTTTGTTGTATCATATACTCTTGTAACAAGGATTCTATCCCCTTCTTTTATTGTAGGATACATAGAGTCTGAAGGCACAATGATCTGAAAAACTAATAATTTGTTTATTATTAGTACTATTGCCATTGGTAGAACTATAGATAACATAAATATTTTAATCAAGTTTTTAAGATTCAAAGTCATATTTTTCCTCCTAAAATAAAAAAATGCTTAGGGTATGTCTGAAAATGTACAATTCCTATACTATTTGCACAAGATAAATATCGAAGCACAGTAAACAAAGGTAAAAAAGAAGATGCCAGCTTATCGTACCGAGTTGCAATCCTACGAAAATGCTTGATTTTATTAAAAGAGCATTCTACTAAGTGACGTTCTTTATAGAGTCAGCGATCACATTTCCATGGATTTTGAGTATTGGACTTCGGAGGAATCGTGTACGATGCCCCTTTGGATGAAATATATTTTCTTATTTTTCTGCCTAATAATATTTTACTGTGACAGCCAAGTATAAGGCTATCACGGGCCGAAAACAAAAAAGGGATGCGGACGTTTTGTACTATCAGATCCGCCAGTCCTTTGTTTCCGGTGAGATAACTCCGGAGGAAGCCAACTGGATAGGCTATGAAACAGGCTATGCGCTGGACTAAAGGCAAGCACGCTTTTTTTGTAGCTACACATGTTGACCGCAAGCATTTTCATAATTACATTTACTGCAATTCCACTCCTCCACACTTGGCAAAGGTTATGGGCAGGAGGATATACAGGTCAACATTGACCATCTGCTCGGCCTGACGGACGTACAGAAAAACAAGGAAATGGAGCGATAGCGACATGACGCAACAAAGAAGCGGAGGGGCAGGGTTTGGGGCTGACCTCAATAAGCAATTTTTTGTAGGTTCATCCTACAAAAAATATGCGACTGTGGCCACAGTTGCCCTGCTTGCCGGATAGCATCTTGCGTTTTAGTTGAAATCCATTATCAGAACAACCGCTATTGACAAACCAACTACTACGTGTTACTATATAGTGGTAGTAAGCAATACTGAATATCAGTCATACAGAATAGTAAGAGGTGATTATGCTGGAAGATCTAACGGAAATGCTCAAAGGTGTGCTTGAGGGCTGCGTCCTTGAAATTATAAGCCGCAAAGAAACCTACGGCTACGAAATCACGCGGCGGCTGAACGCCCTCGGTTTCACAGATGTTGTGGAGGGAACGGTGTACACCATCCTGATACGGCTTGAAAAAAACAAGTTGGTGGAGATCACCAAGAAGCCCTCCAACATGGGACCGCCGCGAAAGTTTTTCGCGCTCAACGACGCGGGGCGCGAGGAACTGCGGAAGTTCTGGGAAAAATGGGAATTTGTCACGTCAAAAATCAACGAGTTAAAGGAGAAAAAATAATGAATTTTTGGAAAAAAATCACAGGCAGTGACATGACTAAAGAATTGAAAACTTTTGAATCGCGAGTCAAAAAACTGCCTGCTGATTATCAAGCGGCATGGGAAAAAATTAATGCCAATCTTTGGTCATACTCAGATTTCACCGGTCGCAACCTCATGCCAATTCTTGACGGTGTGCTTGGTCTGCTTGAAGAAACGGCGGCGGACGGTCAGAGTGTCCAAGAGGTTTTGGGTGACGATATCAAAGGCTTCTGTTCAGCGCTGGCCGGCGAAGAAGGGGCAAAGTCTTATCGCGACAAGTGGCGCAAGCAACTCAACAATAATATCGCTAAAAAATTAGGTGAATAGGAGGATAAAATGAGAATACAAGATATTATCGAAGGCAAAAAAGAGTGGCGAGCGCACGTGGCACGTATCAAAGCGCTCCCGCAAGATTATCAGATTGTTTATAAAGAGATTCAAAAATATCTCTTTAAGGTCGGCCCTGTTGAGCTAACCGACGGGACGGGTTTGCTCTCGGGGATTATCGATCTTTTTGAAGAGGACGCGGCCTTGGGGAAAGGCGTACTCGAAGTGACGGGCAGTGACGTAGCGACTTTCTGCGACGATCTAATCAAAGATTCAAAAACTTACGCTGACATCTATCAAGAATCTGTTGACCAAGAAGTTAACAAGGCCATGAAAAAGATTACGGATAAAAAAGGGGGATGTCGGGATGGAAAAAGCAATTGAAGTGAAAGGTCTGCGAAAGTCTTTCAAGGACACAGAAGTCCTAAAGGGCGTCGATTTTGAAGTGAAGCGAGGTGAGATTTTCGCCCTACTCGGCTCCAACGGCGCGGGCAAGACGACTATTGTTAAAATCCTCACCACGCTGCTTAAACAGGATGGCGGAACCGCCGCTGTAAACGGCATCGATGTTGTGGCAAAGCCCGACTATGTGCGCCAGTCAATCAGCCTGACAGGGCAATTCGCCGCTGTAGACGAGATATTGACCGGGCGAGAAAACCTTATCATGATCGCCAAGCTGAGGCACCTCCAAAATCCGCGTCAGGTCGCCGATGATTTACTGAAACACTTCGGTTTGACCGAGACCGCCGACCGCAGGGTTTCCACCTATTCGGGCGGTATGCGCCGTAGGCTCGACATCGCCATGAGCCTTATAGGAAAACCGCAAGTTATTTTTCTCGACGAGCCGACCACCGGGCTTGACCCCGAGGCGCGCATCGAGGTTTGGAGGACGGTCAAAGAGCTTGCTGACGGCGGCACGACGGTGTTCCTGACCACGCAATATTTGGAGGAAGCCGAGCAACTCGCCGACTGTATCGCCATTTTGCATGAGGGAAGGATTATCGTGAGCGGTACGCTCGCGGAACTGAAAAAGCTGTTCCCGCCCGCAAAGGTGGAGTATGTGGAAAAACAGCCGACATTGGAGGAGATATTCCTCGCAATCATTGGCAAGAAGGAGGAAAAGTAAATGGAAACCGTAAAGAAACACTTTTTCAGCGATATGGGCGTTATGCTTGGACGTTCCATGCGCCATATTTTCCGCAGCATGGATACCATTATCACGGTCTGCATTACTCCGATTGCAATGATGCTGCTGTTTGTATATGTGTTGGGCGGCGCAATTCAAGCCGGTACGGACAATTATGTGAATTATCTGCTCCCCGGCATTCTGCTGATTGCGATTGCAAGCGGCATCGCCTATACGGCTGTCCGTCTGTTTATGGATGTGCAGGGGGGCATCTTCGAGCGGTTCCATTCCATGCCGATCGCACGTTCATCCATGCTGTGGGGGCACGTGCTGACCTCGCTGGTATCCAACACCATTTCGGTCATCGTCATCATTCTTGTAGCTTTGATTATGGGCTTTCGCTCGTCGGCAGGGGTGCTGTCATGGCTCGCCGTGGCCGGCATCCTCGCGCTGTTTACGCTGGCCCTGACTTGGATCGCGGTGATTCCTGGACTGATCGCAAAATCGGTGGACGGAGCGAGCGCCTTTTCCTATCCGCTTATTTTCTTACCGTTTATCAGCTCGGCCTTTGTGCCTACGGCGTCCATGCCGGGACCCGTTCGCGCCTTTGCCGAAAATCAGCCGGTTACTTCGATCGTGGATGCTATCCGTTCACTGCTCGCGGGGCAGTCCGTCGACAGCGACATCTGGATTGCGCTCGCATGGTGCCTGGGTATCCTTATTGTCGCGTATATATTCGCAATGAGGGCCTATAAACGGAAAGCGGCTTAATGTTTACAGGCATTAAAATTAGTGGTCAACAAAAACATCAAGTAAAAAGGGATGGTAGAGTGTGTAAATACGAGTGAATATTATGCCCGGTTTGTGGCAACAAAACACGGGTCAGGATATGCGGTGATACGGTGCTTGAAAACTTCCCGCTATTTTGTCCAAAGTGTAAACAGCAAACGCTGATCAATGTAAAACAACTGAATCTGTCAGTTATCAAAGAGCCGGACGCCAAGGCGCAGAGCCGATAACATGTGAGATTTCTCACAGTTACCGGCTCTTTCTTTTATGGTACGCTGGATGCCAACATTTTAAAGCGAATACAAAACCGTTGTTTTGACGGTAATGGCGGCTTTGAACTAAAAGTCAAAGCCGCTGCTTCTCCTTATCGAAAAAAGCAAATTGCAGAGGGCGTGGCAAGTGCGCTCTTTTTTACCTCATGTTCCAGTAGCGGCGGCCTTTTTTAAAAGCAAAGTCATCTATACCTATGTTGACATGTTCTTTAGTGTTTAAGTTGTTTGCATCTAATTTTCTTATAAGTCTTAAAAAATAATGTGAACTTTTAGATGTACCTACATATATAGCTAGTCTAGAGGCTTGTTCTGCACTAACTGAAAAAGCTAGTTCTTTTAGTAATTTCTCTAATCGTATAGTCACTCTACTATATGGATTAGCTAATCAGGTTTTATTTTATGCTAATATTGTTTGATTATTTTACTAAACTGCTCTGACCGTTGAATAGCTTCATAATTTTTATAATGGCTTATAGTAGCCAGATCATAAAGCCTTCCATTCCCCCTGCTGAGCTAACCGTAAAGTAAGAATTCTGAGGGATATCTTTTTGGGTATGAGCAAACCGACTATTGGATATAAACCATTGAGCATGCTGTATTATTGTGGTCGTTAAGAAGCTTTAAATATTATTGACCGAAGCGGTTAAAGATGTTATAATAGTATTAACCGAATTGGTTAATACTATTTACGAGGTGAGTCTTTTGGAGAAATTTTTAAGTTTACCCGTAGAGAAGCAAAATATAATTATTGATGCTGCCCTTACATGCTTTGGCACTAACGGTTACAAAAAAGCATCTATAAGCGATATCGCTGCTGTAGCGGGGATTTCAAAAGCATTGGTATTTCATTACTTTGGCACAAAAAAGGCTTTGTATTTATACCTAATTGATTTATGCACCCATATTATCATGAATGAACTCCATGAAAAGTTTGATAATGCCGTTACTGATTTTTTTGACAGAATTAAGCTTGCAGCCAGCATTGAAATTTCGGTTATGAAAAAACACCCTGCCATCCTTTCCTTTCTAGACAATGTGTATTTTGAAAATGATGATGAGGTTAAAGCGGATATAAAAGCTATACTTGCAAATAGTGAAAGTGAAAGTTTGAGGAGCAAAGTTGCTTTTGAAGGCACTGACACTTCAAAATTTAAAGATGACATTGATCCAAAGCTGGTCATGAAAATACTAACTTTGCTTACCGATGGGTATTTAAGTAAAATGCCTAAAACAGAGATTGATCTTGATGCTTTATGTGAAGAATTTGATGAATATATAAATCTTTTTAAAAAAAATTTTTATAAGGAGAAATATTTATAACGTATAGTCTGATTTGCTCAAAAATGCTTTTTATTAATAAGAAATAAAAACGCGAAAATTAGAAAGGAGAATATGTATGAATTCCTATGTACTTGATTTTCAGGAAATCGATAAAACCAAGCTTGCGATAGTCGGGGGCAAAGGCGCCAACCTGGGGGAATTATCCAGGATTGAGGGGATACAAGTGCCAGAGGGCTTTTGCGTTACTACCGAATCATATAAAGAAATTATTGGGAATAACGAGGAGTTTAATTCACTGCTGGATCAGTTGTCCCTTCTAAAAGCGGACAACAGGGAAGGTATTGGTGAAATCAGCGCGAAAATCCGAAAGGTCATCGAAGGAACAGCTATTCCGAAAGGCATCGATAATGAGATTACCGGTCATCTTGCCCAGCTTGGTGAAAAAAATGCCTATGCCGTACGTTCCAGTGCTACGGCGGAGGATCTGCCGACAGCCTCTTTCGTGGGACAGCAGGATACGTATCTGAATATCATCGGAAAAGAAGCTATCCTGAGACATATCAGCAAATGCTGGGCATCGCTGTTTACCGACCATGCTGTAACCTACCGCATCCAAAACGGCTTCGACCACCGCAAGGTCCATCTGTCCGTGGTCATCCAGCGGATGGTTTTCCCGGAGGCGGCGGGAATCATGTTTACTGCCGACCCCATCACTTCCAACAGGAAGGTTGTATCCATCGACGCAAGCTTTGGGCTCGGTGAAGCTCTGGTTTCCGGACTGGTAAACGCAGATAACTATAAGATACGTGATGGCAGAATCGTTGATAAGAAGATATCCACTAAGAAGCTGGCTATCTATGCCTTAAAAGAAGGTGGAACGGAGGAGAAGAAGATCGAGGCTGAACGTCAGAACAGGCAGACGCTGATGGACGAACAGATTTTGGAGCTTGAGAAAACAGGCAGAACGATTGAGGCCTATTTCGGCCGTCCGCAGGATATCGAATGGTGCCTGTATGAAAATAAATTCTTTGTTGTCCAGAGCCGCTCTATCACTACCTTATATCCCATACCGGACGTACAGGATGGGAAAAACCATGTGTATATGTCTTTCAGCCATCAGCAGATGATGACCGACGCCATGAAAACATTGGGGCTATCCTTTTTTGAGTTGGGGTTTCAAGATAAGCCAGAGGAAAAGTCCAAGGAAGCCCTTCTCGTTCCGATCGGTGGGAGGTTTTTCTTCGATCTGGCCCACGATTTGTCTTCTCCCGTGGGACGAAAAATAGTGCTCGCTTCTATGGGCAAGATCGATCCTCTTATGCTTAACGCACTCAAGAGCCTGATGAAACGGAAGACCTTCATGAAATCATTGGCGCGCAGCGGGAAAGGGTTCTTCAGCATGGGCACAGGGTATTTTTCCTGGGGGCTGGTCGTTCAGTCAATCAAGATATCCCGCAACAACGACGCATTCATCGTTCAAACTTTAATGTCCCAAAATGAGGCATCTATCAGAGAGCTGCAACGCAGGATCGCAAATCTGTCCGGAGAAGAACTGTTTGCCGCCGTTATAGAAGAACTCAAGCGCTTAAAAAAAGCGATGTATGACCCCAAAAGTATGGGAGTGGTTTATGCCGGATCATTAGCGCTGAATTGGATCAATAAGAACATGGAAAAGTGGCTGGGCGAAAAGAGCGCGGCGGATTCGCTTACCAAATCCGTTGCCAACGATGTTACCTCCGAAATGGGCTGACGTATGGACAGTTTAATGTAAATTAATGTATAAAACATTTGCAGGATAAAATTATATAGAAAACCGCCTTAAAACCCTATAAAATATAGTTGCAACCAATATAAATAGGAAGGCGGTTAACAAGTATGTTAAATACTCAAGAATATATTATCACAGAACTGAAAAAAAGCCTAGAATCTATGATTTTTTTGACAGCACCTAGATTAAGAATTTTAGTAGCAATTATAATAGGAATTATAGACTCAGGATCAGTTGTGCTATCAAAAATTGCACAAGAATTAAAGAGCGACTTCAGTGAGGCAACTGAAGCAAGTAAAGTAAAAAGGATTTTCAGATTCTTAACAAATGATAAAATAAATACTGATATAGTTCAATACCATTTTGCAAGGACTCTTCTGAAGAAATATAAGAATCATTCAGGAAAGGTTCATATAATTTTTGACCATACCACAAAAGAGGATGTATTTACTATTCTTCAATTTTCACTAAGGGTTGATAACAGAGTGATTCCATTGTGGCATAAAATATTTGAGTATCAAGATAAGAAAAACAAAGAATTTGAGCATGTCTATGAAGGATTAAAAGTGGTTCATGAACTCTTATCCCCTTATAATTTTGATGTAATTCTTTTAGCTGATAGAGGCTTTAGAAGTGTTGAATTGTTTAAGTTTATTGATGAAGAATTAAAATGGAAATATGCAATAAGATGTATATCAACTACAAATGTTAGAATTTCAAACAAGCCTGGAATCAAAAAATTGAGTGACATAAAGATAAAAGCAAATAAGCGAAAATCCTTTGAGAAAGTGCTGTTAACAGAGGAAAAATATGAATGCAATCTGGGAGTTGCCTTAGCAGAAGATAATGATGTATGGTATATTGCAACAAACATGAAGCCCCAAAAAGCTATAAATGAATATCAAAAAAGATTTGATATTGAGGAAGCATTCAGAGATTTAAAGAGCAATGGATTTAATATGGAGGATAGCTGGTCAAAAGGAATAACTTATTTTAAGAACTTATATTTATGTCTTTCCATAGCCTATACTTGGCTTATAATATTAGGAAAAATCTGCACAAAGAATAAGAAAAATAAAGAGCTGGGAGCTGTAAGGATTAACAAGAATAAAAAGACAATAAGGGTATACAGTCTGTTTAGGGCGGGTTTGAAATGGTTTAAGAGATGCTACAATGATTATAGAAAAAAGTACAGGCTTAATTTTGATTTTATTCTACATGAGAAGTAATTATAACCAAACATTATAGTAATAATTTGGATATTTATAGTGTCGGTTAATCCAGGGTAATAGTCTATACCTTTATATGTCCATAATATTGAATTATATTAATATATAACTATATAAGGTTAATGCAGTATATTATCAGGATGAAAATACTATGAAAATTAGAACTAAGCAGCACTTTATGAAAGTATTTATTGAAATTTTTAGAAGATTAACTTGTTATAACCATATATATGTCCATACGTCAGCCGAAATGGGACTGGAGTTGCTGGATGTGGCGGATGTCGTCCGGCAATATCCTGCAGTGTTGGAGTATTTTCAACATGCCAATGATGAAACTTTTTTTGAGAATTTGGCTAAGTTGGAAGGCGGCAATGCTGTAAGCAAATCCATACGGGCGTATCTTGGAAAATACGGCATGCGTTGCCCCGGCGAGATCGATATCACCAGGCCCCGCTTTAGCGAACAGCCTACCGCACTCGTCCCCATGATTCTCAGCAATATCAAGAATCTTGAACCGAATGCCCATAACGCCTTGTTTGAGCGGGGCCTGCTGGAAGCAAAACAGAAAGAACAGAATCTCCTGAATCGTCTGGAACAATTGCCCGGTGGAAAACAGAAGGCCAAGAAGGCAAGGAAGAAGATCAGCGTTTTGCGCAACTTTGTCGGCTATCGGGAATACCCGAAATATATCATGGTCGAGCATTACTGGATCATCAAGCAGGCCCTGATGAAGGAGGCCGCTCGGCTCGTGCAAAAGGGGGTTATCCGGGAGAAGGAGGATATCTACTATTTGTCTTTTGAGGAACTCCGCGAGGCCATCCGTACAAACCGGGTGGATTACGGCATCATAACGAAGCGAAAACAGGAATACGAGACCTATGAGAAGCTGACGCCGCCACGGGTGATGACGTCCGAGGGCGAGATCATATCCGGCGAATACGACACCGGTAACATACCGAAAGGCGCTTTGGCGGGTATACCCGTTTCCTCCGGGACCATCGAGGGGCGGGCGCGGGTCGTTCTGAAAATGGAGGATGCTCACATGGAGGACGGCGATATTTTGGTCACCGTATTTACCGACCCAAGCTGGACGCCGGTGTTTGTAACGATCAAAGGCTTGGTGACGGAAGTGGGTGGAATGATGACCCATGGTGCCGTTTGTTGCAAGGGAATATGGTCTGCCTTCCGTAGCCGGTGTGGAAAACGCCACTAAGCGGATTCAAGATGGGCAAAGAATTCGGGTGAACGGAACGGAAGGGTATATAGAAATCCTTTAAGGTGCTGAAATGATATTTTAAGGTCCGAGAATCTCGGAAGAAAGGATGGAAAAAATGATTGAACAAATGAACTCTAACATTGTTGCTTTTAAGAAACAACTGGAGAATAGTGGAACGAAAGGATTAGTAATAGACCTTGATGAGACACTTTCATGGACAATCCATTACATGGCCGGCGAACTTGCGAAGCGCTATGGAAATCCCCAAAATCTATCAGTAGAAGAATTACGCGAAAGAATGATTGCTCATGATGTCCCCTTTTGGAATGTTGAAGAAATTCGAAAGTGGGGGCTGCTCGCCCTGGAATCGGAAGAAATGACGGAAGAGTATCCGATCATTGAAGGTTCTGATAAAGCGGTTGAGAAAATAGATCATGTTATCCTTGTAGTAGGTTACCTTACTTTAAGACAGACGTCAATCAGAGATGCTACAAAGAGATGGCTGAAGAAACATGGTTTTCCCGATGCACCGGTAATAACCAGGCCTAACAATTTAAAGCTTGAGGAAGGAATGAAATGGAAAGCAGATACATTAGCTTATCTCTATCCTCAAGTAATAGGCTTGATTGACGATACCCTTGATATTTTCAACTATTTACCAGGCAGTTATAAGGGAACCATTTTTTTATATGGTCAAACGGATTACCCCAAAAGCGATCTGAACATTATTCCCTGTAAAACTTGGGATGACGTTTACAAGAAAGTAGTGGAACACAAGGCCTCGTTGGGATGACGTTTATAACAAAGTTGAAGAACACCAACTGGCATGCCACAATATTTTAAAACGCAAGAAAGGACTGAGCTAATTTGGAGAAAAACCAGTTTATCATGAATATTCCTAATGCGGAGAGCGTGAACCTGGAAAGTTTGGTGGAGTATCAAAGCGGACAGTTGGTTAGCCTGACCATTGCCCAATTGCCCAACATCAACATTATATTGTTTGCTATTGACCAAGGGGCTCAGGGGGAAGCAATTAACGCTCACAGCGCTCCGGGGGACGCCCTGTTACAGATCCTGGACGGAGCTGCGGAGCTCACTATCGGTGAGAAAATCCTCACCGTCAAAAAAGGGGAATCTGTGGTCATGCCGGCAAATGTGCCGCATGCCTTGGCAGCAAAAGAACGGTTTAAAATGCTGCTGACCTTTATTGAGTAATGAGAACTGTATAGTGTAAGATGGCAGCCTTATCGACAGAGCCCTGTTGCAGGGAGAATACGAGAAGTATATACAATAGGGGGATAGGGGATAGGCTGGTAGGATTGATAAAAGCACTTGAAAATAGCGTCACTTTTTCAATGCCCGTGACGATCACTCCGCTTTACATCATATTTGGATTTGTCGTTGTCATGCTCTCCTATGAGCTGTCGAAGCTGCTGTGCAGAAGAAAAGTCAATGCAGTTTCTATGAGTGAAGCCTTAAAATCAGGAACGGAATAGAAAAGTTTTATATCTTCCCTAATAAAATAAAAATTATAAAAAGAGTTATGTATGGGCAGGTGTATTTGCATTAAATATAAGAAAACAAATAAATATTTTGATAAACATGGATAAGTTACGGGTATAGAAAGAACAGCTATAACAGATGCAATTTCAAGGTATAATAAAGCTTGTTAAACTTGTTTGAAGAACCATAACGTAAAAGGATAGAAAGTCTAACTTTCTGTCTTTTTACGTTCAAATAATTACCATATATGTATTATGATATTATTGAATTTTTAAAGCTCTGTTACAATATAATTAAAGCAGACTTATACAGAATAATATGATAAAATCTACCTAGAAGAAAACAGACTGGAGTGATCTTATTGGAAAACGAAAAATTACCTTTAATAAGTATAAAAGATTTGAAAATTAGCTTCGGAGAAAAACAGGTATTAAAAGGGGTGAATTTACAGGTATATAAAGGTGAAATCATAGGATATATAGGTCCTAATGGTGCAGGAAAAAGTACTACAGTAAAAATAATACTTGGACTCATAGGGGGATATGAAGGAGAGATAAGAATTTTAGGACAAGATATAAGTGATGGTAATATAGAATATAAAAGAAAAATAGGCTATGTACCGGAGACAGCAGAAATATATGATAGTCTTACAGCTAGAGAATATCTGACTTTTATAGGAGAACTCTATGGTTTAAATTATAATAAGGTAGATAAGAAAGCAGAAAGACTCATGAAGCTATTTGGTATAGATGAAGTTTACAATTCAAGAATAACTTCTTATTCCAAGGGAATGAAACAAAAAGTACTTATAATATCAAGCTTACTCCACAATCCAGATATACTGTTTTATGATGAACCTTTAAGTGGATTGGATGCCAACAGCGTTATTGTAGTTAAAGAAATACTTGCACAACTGGCACTTCAGGGCAAAACCATATTTTATTCATCTCATATAATGGATGTAGTAGAGAAGATAAGCAACAGGATAGTACTTCTTAATAATGGTGAAATTATAACTGATGGTACTTTTGAGGATTTAAAAAATAAATCTGAGGAAAAATCTCTGGAAAGAATATTCAATGACTTAGTAGGGTTTAGTGAGCACAAGTCAATAGCTGAAAAATTTGTATCTATAATTGAAGAGAGGTAGCAGTTATGAAAGATTTCAGAGTATTAAAGTTTTTGGATAAGTTTCAGAGTGTATTTGAAAAATATGGCGTAGATTACACTATAATGAGAAAGATACTACAGATGAAACTTCTCATGGATGGAAGACGGGTACCTACAATATTAAAAAATTCCACTAAAAAGAAAAGTGAAAATAATAACGGAAATAATCTTAAAAAGTCTCTATTATTTTATGTAATTATAGGAATAATTATGGTTCCCTTTGTTGTTATTGATAGAAATTTTATGTTTCAAATGAGTTTTGTATTTGGAATTCTTATGTTTATGCTTATGACTTCCTTAATTTCTGATTTTTCTTCTGTGCTTTTAGACATAAGGGATAAAAATATTATATATTCAAAACCAGTAGATAATAAAACTTTAAACACTGCAAAAATAATTCATGTATGCATATATATGTTTTTAATAACTATTTCAATTTCTGGGGTAGCTTTGGTGGTAGCTTTGATAAAACAAGGATTTTTATTTTTTCTAATATTTTTTCTTGAAATAATTTTATCTAATCTATTTATAGTAATAATAACTGCTTTATTGTATCTGGTCATATTAAAGTTTTTTGATGGCGAAAAATTAAAGGATATAATAAATTATGTTCAAATAATATTATCTATAACTATAACTTTAGGATATCAATTTATAGGGAGATTATTCAATATTGTAGATTTAAAAGCAATATTAACTCCCAGATGGTGGCAGTATTTTTTACCACCAGTATGGTTTAGTGCTCCTTTTGAATTGATATTGAAGCACAATTACAGTTATTTTACTGTGATATTTTCTGTATTAGCATTAATTGTGCCCATAGTTTCCATAATTATATATGTAAAGCTTATACCAACCTTTGAGAAAAATCTGCAGAAGTTAAACAATAATAGTGTCCGGGGAAAAAAGGTTAAAGGTAAGCTGTCTATAGCTTTATCCAGTATAATATGTTCAAATAGAGAGGAAAGAATATTTTTTAAATTTGCCTCCTATATGATGAAAAACGAAAGGGAATTTAAGCTTAAAGTGTATCCATCACTAGGATTTTCATTGATTTTTCCATTTATATTTATATTCAATAATATAGGATATGAAAGCTTATCCAGTATAGCTTCCAGCAAGATGTATTTGAATATATATTTTTGCACATTAATAATTCCTTCCATAGTCATGATGATGAGATATTCCATAAACTATAGAGGTGCATGGATTTATAAAGCTATGCCAATTGAAAACACAGCCTCTATATTTAAAGGAACTTTAAAGGCCTTTATTGTAAAGCTTATGCTTCCGGTATATATTCTGGAATCTATACTGTTTATATTTATATTTGGTATTAGAATAATTCCGGATATATTTGTACTGTTTTTTAATATTTTGCTGTTTACAGTTATATGTTTTAAATCTATGAAAAAATCACTACCTTTCTCAGAAAAATTTCAGACTTCAGGACAAGGGGAAAAACTAATTTTTATTCCTCTTATGATATTATTAGGAGTATTAGCGGGAATACATTATTTCTGTACCTTTATAAATTACGGTATATGTGTATATTTAATCATATTAATTATATTAGTCACAGTTTTATGGAAAAGAGCTTTTAATGTGTCTTTATAGTTTAATATAATAATTAACTAGAACTAAATTTTATGTCGTATATTGAAATGTAAATTTAATTTGATGTAATTTTGTGTAAATATTAGTCATATTAGTTAATTATACGTTAATTCTGTGTTAATATTTGTCATTTTACACGTTGAATTATTGACTTATATATTTCCAAAAATATATAATATATGTGTTGTATTTCTCTGAATCTTAGAAGAAGTTATCAAGGGGGTAACATGCTTATCCCTACTTTAAAGAAGATGAGGGGCTAGCTAATTACGGCCTTCAAGTAAGTTTTAGAAAGTTTTGTATCTGGAGGAGTTCCATATGGTCAATATCTATGCCATTAATATAAGTGACAATATGAATTGCTGTGAATTAAATGAGTTAATGTCGTTTATTTCTGAAGAGAAACTCTACAGAGTAAAGAAATTTTATAAATTGGAAGATTTGAAAAGAGGTGTGATGTCTGAAATATTAGTAAGATTTATTCTATGTAAAAACTTTCATGTGAGAAATAAAGATTTAAGTATTACAAAAAATTATTATGGAAAACCATTGTTAAGTTATCCTAAAAGTATTCATTTTAATGTTTCTCATTCAGGACACTGGATAGTGTGTGCAGTACATAATTTACCAGTGGGTATTGATATTGAACAAATTAAACCTATTGATTTTAGTATTGCTGAGCATTTTTTCTCTGAAAGTGAATATGGCAGTATTCTAATGTCAGATGAAGGTTCTAGATTGTCTCTATTTTATGAATTTTGGACTTTAAAAGAAAGTTATATTAAAGCTGTTGGAAAAGGTCTGTATATAGCACTTAATTCATTTAATATAAAACTTTGTAATGATGATGTACGGGTTGAAAGGGAAGGTAGTTTTGAGGATTATTATTTCAAGCAATATGATATAGATAAAAATTACAAACTTTCAGTATGTGCCAGAACTAACAATTTTTCAAATAACATTATACTATGGAGTGACTTGGAATTGTATAAAATGTTTAAGGCCCTTGTGAGGTGGTAAAATGGATAAAATTAGATTAATCTGCTTGCCTTATGCTGGCGGATCATCGATGATTTACAGTAAATGGACAAAATATCTTAACACATCTATTGAAATATACAGAGTTGAACTGGCTGGAAGGGGAAGAAGAAAAAACGTACCCTTATATACAACCCTTGAAGACTCAGTTAATGATGTTTTTTTATCAATAAAAGATTTTTTAAATGACTCTTCATATGTAATATTTGGACATAGTATGGGGAGTATAATTGCCTATGAACTAAGCTGCAAAATTAAACAATCCGGTCTAAATAATCCTCTTAATATAATATTTTCAGGTTCTAATGCTCCACATGTTAAAAGTAAGAGAGAACTTTGTTATAGGCTACCTGAAGATAAGTTCAAAAATATTATCCTAGAATATGGTGCTACTCCTGCTGAAGTTTTTGAAGATAGGGTATTAGCCAGCTATTTTGTTCCAATACTCAGGGCTGATTTTAGGATTCTTGAAACATATCAATATAATGATAGAGAAAACCCATTTGATTGTCCCATAACTATTTTTTATGGTATGCGTGATAAATTGGTGGATGTCCAAAAAATAGATGAATGGTCAGGTTATACAAGAAAACAATGTAAAAAATATGCCTTTCAGGGAGGACATTTCTTCATAAATGATAATATGAAAAATGTGGTTGAAACTATAAATCATGTTATAGCAAGTCTGTAAAATACTCATTTATAAAAATGCATAGCCAAACTCTAAAATATAGGTTGATTCATGAATGACTTATATAAAGAGCTGACTATGACAAATAACCAATAATATATTACACCAAAATTAGAAAAAATGCTATGTAAAATTTTATCTATGTGGCTTGAAAAAACTAAAAAATTTAATTGTGAAATGAAAGTATATTTTACCAGGATAATTGTCCATAAGTCAGATACTTTAATAACATATGGAAGGGGAATTTAAAGTGTGTGTTAATCAAATAAATGCAGCAGATATGAAAGTGCAAGTATATGAACTTATATCAAATGTAACTGGGCATAAAATTGAAGATCTTGATTGTGAAATGTTTCTTGAAGGTGATTTGGGAATTGATTCAATTAAAATGGTAACATTGATGAACCAGCTAATGAAGCTTGTACCTGCTGAACGACTAGATGAGTTTACATCTATGTATCCTATAGCACGGCTCATGTCATTGCAAACAATAGGTGAAATTGTCCTTATATTTGAGGAGTTTTACAATGTGGAGGAGTTAAGTCAAAGTGAAAAAGATGATTTAGTAATTTTGAATGCTCAATATCCATTTTTAGTATCCTATTGGTCGGTGGGGACATTAACTATTTGTTCAGGTGTAAAAATTGAGGGGTCACTTTATTTAAATCAGCTGCAGGAAAGTTGGATTGAATTAGTAAAGAGGCATCCTAGTTTGCGAGGGGAATTTGATGTTTGTGAGGGAGCAAAAAGTTTTAAAGACTATAGTCTTAAAGTATTTAGTAATCCTACCTTACCTGAAATAGAGGTACAGGATATAAGACACATGCCTGTGCAAGCTAAAAGCCAGAGAATTAATCAGATTATTGAAGAAATTCTAAACAATTCCTTTGATATTTTTGTATACCCGCTTCATAGATTTATGGTGATTCAGATAAATGACACTGAATATGAACTAATATTGGCAAATAATCATCTGGTTTCAGATGGATTGGGAAATCAGCAAATCCTCAGAGAGATACTTGAGATATATGCAGCAAAAATACAGGGTGTCAGCGTAAAATTATGGGAAAGTGTATCCCTCGGCGATTATAATGAAGTAGTTTCAGAGATGAATAATTGGAATGATCCTGAAGAAAACAAAAATTTAGATAGTTATTCTCGAGTTTGCGGGAAGGCAAAGTATAGTTTTAATCCTTTTGGCAGGGGTAATGCTGATAATGAATTTGCCCAGGTTAAGACTAAGAAATACTGGATAAGTGAAAATATTACCAGGCTTCTTATGGACAAATCAAGAGCATGGAGAGTATCTTTGTTTACTATTATAGTTAGTGCTTATTTAAAATCTGTAACACAGCTGGATGAGGACAGTGATCAAATTATACTAAATTTACCTACTGGGGGGAAGGTATATCCTAGTATTGATGCAACAGGACTTATAGGGTGCTTTGCTCAGAATATGTCACTAAGCTTTAATTCAAAAGAGGCTGATGAGGATTGGGTGACATTAGTAATGAGGGTGGATAAAGAAATAAAAGATAAAATATCTGCAGGAATAGACAGGGCTCAAACCTACATTGCTGCTAAAATGGCAAAAGATGAGGATATGCTTGAAGATGGAAAGATGGCTAAAACGACAGCGGCTTTTGTGCGTTCCAGCTTAAAATCAAACTTATATCTTTCTTTTGTTGGAGATACTCACATAAAAGAAAGATATGGCAACTTAAAAATAGTTGATTATGAAGCATATACATCAACTAATGCAGGAGCTATAGATAATGTTATTGAATTATTCCAAAATCAAATATTTATCTCATCCAATTATGATAGTTTGCATTTTCATGAAGATAATATTAATTTGTTAATTAAAAAATTTATAGATAATCTCCATTTTCTTGCAAATTATAAAATGGAAAACCAGGATAAAGTACTAAGACTAGAGGTTTCGGAAGATAAAATGTTACTTGGAGAACTACAGAAAATAGCCGAGGAAATTTGCTGTACAGCTATCTGTGAACAGGATATACATAAGGATCTGGAGGCAGATTTTGGGATCGATTCTTTACAACGTATTCGTATAATAACAAGATTGTGTAAACTTCATGAAGGAATTGATAAAAACTCTCTTTTTGAATGCAGGACTCTAAGTGAAATGGCTTCATTAGTTGAAAAAAATCAAAGCTTAACAGAGAACTACTCTGGGGAAGAAGAACAAATTCCATATAGACAAATTGTGAAACAGTGCAGGGCTACGCCTGATGCAATAGCTATTATGTATAAGGATGAGAATATAACCTATAAGGAATTAGACAACATATCAAATAGGATTGCTAATTATTTAAAAAGTCAGGGTGTTAAAAGAGGTTCTCTTGTTGGAATAATGGTACTTCCAGGTCCTATGATGTTATTTGGAATGATAGGTATTATGAAAGCAGGTGCAGCTTATGTTCCAGTGGATCCTAGTTATCCAACAGAAAGAGTTCAATATATACTAAATAACTCAGGTATAGAAATTTTACTTGCTGAGCATGGGTTAAAAACTTCATTAGAACAATTAATAAAGGAGGATTCTGTCATAAAAGCCCTTATGTATTTGGACTATGGCACTCCTTTGGATTCAATATACAACTACAAGCAGATCTTAAAGGAACAATGGATGGCTGCCCATGATGGTGAGCTTGAAGTTATAAATTCTCCTGATGATTTAATGACAGTTCTTTATACTTCAGGTTCAACTGGAAACCCTAAGGGGGTCATGCTGGGGCATAGAGGTTATATGAATAGGTTAAAATGGCATCAGGATACTTTTAAGTTAAAGCCGGGAGAACGGGTGGCACAGAAGACATCTTGTTGTTTTGATATATCTGTCTGGGAACTTTTCTGGCCTTTAATGTATGGAGGTATAGTATGTCCTGTTAGTAAGGAAATTGTAAAAAATCCATGGAGTTTAGGAAAATGGCTGATAGATACAAAGATAAATATAATGCATTTTGTGCCATCCTTGTTTGGTGAATTTGTAAATGCTTTAGAGGATGATGATTATAACTTTAAGGATTTAAGATGGTTAATTTTTAGTGGTGAGGCACTGCCAATGGCCACAATACAAAAATGGATAGATAAGCATGGTTTATCAATAGGGCTTGCAAATCTTTATGGACCTACTGAGGCATCCATTGATGTTACCTGTCACATAATTGACAAAAGACCTGGAACTAATGGAGAAAACAGTATTCCAATAGGCAGACCTATTGATAATGTGTTCATTAAAAATTTAGATGAAAATATGAAAGAACTTCCAGATGGGGAAATGGGGGAACTTTGGATTGGAGGTGTTCAGCTTTCAAGTGGCTATATGAATAATAGGCAGAAAACAGAGGAAGCCTTTAAGCCTAATCCTTTCAAAGATGTTCCAGGTGATTATTTGTATCGAACAGGAGATCTAACCTCCAGAAGGCCAGATGGGAGTTATGAGTATCATGGACGCAAAGACAATCAGGTGAAGATAAGGGGATTTAGAGTTGAACTGGGAGAAATTGAAGCAGTGCTTGGAACCCATCCTTGTGTAAATGAAACTGCTGTAATTGCAGTGGACTATATTCAGGGGCAGAAGCAATTATTTGCCTGGGTTTCAGGTAATAAAGTAGATGATAGTGAATTAAAAAAGTGTATATCAAAGAAGCTCCCTTATTACATGATTCCCCACCGCTTTGAATGGGTGACCGTTTTGCCAAAGACTCCTAATGGAAAGCTTGATAGAAAAGTTTTGAATGAATTATCTCAAAGGAAACTGAAGGGTAATGTGGTTGAAGATGCACTAACCAGTGAAATACCACTGTCACCTGCACAGAATTGGCTAATGAATTATTTTGATTATCCATATCAGTGGACTGGATATACAAGGTTTTTATATAAACAGCCTTTAGATTATAATTTGTTTAACAAAGCACTTTCAATATTAACTGATAACCATGATGTTTTAAGAAGTGTATTAGTTAATAAAGGAGAAAAGTGGCAGCAGAAATTTTTGCCTTTAGGACAAAATGTAAAAGCAGATTTTTATGATGGTTCTCATATGGAGCATGAAGAGAGAGACAGAGAGGTGAAAAATTTAATTGATAAAATTATTCTAGATCTAAAAGTAGACAAATGGCCTCTCTGGAAAGTGGTTGTTATAAGGGTAAATGGTTCTCTTTATGATATTTCTGTAATTGGACATCACCTCATTTCTGATGTTATAACAAATCAACTGTTGTTTAAGGATATATGGAAAATATATAGACAACTTATTTTGACTGAAGATATTAAACTTGAAAAATCTAAATCATATAGGGATTTTATTTTGCGAGTTAATGAAGAAAAGAAGAATAAAGGCCTGGAATTTGTAGATTATTGGAAAAAACAATTTCCTTCAGAATTTTATTCTTTTAAGATTCCTGAGGATTTTAATCTGGGCAGTAATACTGAGCAGTCTGCCAGTTCAGAAATGTTTATTTTAGATAAGGCTAAAACACAGCAGTTATTAACTACTGCAAAGAAATGCTTCGGAACAAGTGTATATCCAATTTTACTGGCACCGCTTTATAAAATGCTGCAAAGGCTCTATAACAAATCATGGATAGTAGTAAGCCATAGAATGAATGGAAGGGATCTGGGGAATAATATATTTTTCCAGACTGCAGGAAATTTTGCAATAAATTATCCACTGGGAGTTACTATAGGACACAATGAAGATTGGAATGAAACAGTCCACAAGATCACAAATGCTATGAATGGAGTTCCAATGAACGGTATAAGTTATGATTTAATTTCAGACAGTTTGCCTTCATATTTATATCCTGATTTAAATTTAGCATCTATAAGGTCAAATTATCTGGGAAACAGGGATATGCCTCAATACGATATATTTGAATTTTCAAAGGATGATATTGACAGAAGATATTCCCATCCTGATCAAAAGAGAATTTCATCAATTGAATTTTTCTATTCTATAGTAAATGGTGAGTTGAATTTGGAAATAGAATATTCTAAGAATATGTACAGTGAATCTACCATAAAGCATCTTGGAAGTGAATACATGAGAGCTTTTATGGAGATGATCTCCTACATCAATAATCGAAAAAATCCTGAAAATAATAGTACTTTAAAGCCTCTATCATTGATAAATGGAAGTAAAAAGGGGGGCTTTTTATCAAACAAAAGTGTAATTGTAACCGGTGGAGGAAGAGGTATAGGAAAAACTATTGCCATTGAAATGGCTAAAGAAGGTGCTCAAGTAGCTATTATATCAAGGACAGCAGGTGAATTGGAGGAAACAGCAGCAGAGATTAAAAGAATTGGCAGTAAAGTTATAGCTATAACAGCGGATATCAGCAGTTATAATGATATCTGTGATGCTGTGAAAAAAATTGTTTCTGAATTTGGCAAAATAGATGTTCTTGTAAATAACGCAGGAATAACAAAAATGGCTCCTTTTACGGATATTAAAGAGGAGGAATGGAAGAGAATTGTAGAAGTTAATTTGTTTGGAACATATAACCTGTGTTATTTGACTATACCTCATTTTGTGAAACAAAAATCAGGAAAAATTATTAATTTAGGTTCTGATTCATCTTTTATAGGATATCCTTTGATGAGTGCTTATTCAGCGTCTAAGCATGGAATTATTGGATTAACTAAATCTTTAGCAGAGGAGTTCAAAGCTAATAACATTCAGGTAAATGCAATTTGTCCGGCTATGGTAGATACAAATATGGCTCCAGGTGCATTTAAGAAAAATGCTATGTCACCTAAAAAAGTTGCCGATTTAGTTTTATTCTTATCTTCAGATAAATCAGATTATATTACTGGAGAAGCTATTAAAATTTTTGGAAAGCAGGATATGTACTGGTTTGGATCTCAGCATATACCCGCTCTCAGAGCTGCATTGAGTAAAAGGTAAGGAGGAATGACAAACTATTATGAATTTAAGAGAAAATGCATATTTGCTGCTTCAAAAAAAAAATGGGTACTTTATATTGTAGGGTTATTCTTAGGAACTGCAATGGGGATCATAAATCCCCTTGCATCCACTCACTTAGAAAAAAATAATGTAGGAAATTTATATATTGGGATAATTTCATCGTCTTTTTTTCTTTTTATGTCAATAGGTTCTATTTTAATAGATAAAAAAATGAGAAATAGGGATATGAAAGGAGTTATATTACTAGGGGCATTAGCTGCTGCAGTGGCCTGTGGTATTTTTCCTTTGGCTACAAACTTATTTCTCTGGCTTTTTTTAATGATAATTATGGGATTTGGCATAAGTGCTGATATGGTTGGAGTACAAACAATGCTCCATGATTTAACAGAGGATAATACAAGAGGTATAGTCAGCGGCTTATATTCATTTTGTTTTGCTGTAGGTTTTATATTTAGCTCTGTTACAGGTCCACAGCTATATATATATAGAACCTGGTTTCCTTTTATGATTCCTATAGCTGCCCTTATATTGTGTCCAATAATTATAGGGTTCAATTTTAAGGAAAAACTAATATTTCCAGAAAAGCCAGAGGGAAATGTGTTAGGAAAAGTATTTGTTGGACTTCAGGGGGCGTTTTTATATGGTTTCACAGAAACCACTCTAATTACCCTCTATCCTATATTTCTTCTCCATGAAAAATATAGCCTTTCATATCTTGGATATGCTCTGGGAATATTTGTAGTGGGGAGTATTGTAGGTACTATACCTATGACTTACATTTCGGATAAGCTGGGAAGAAAGAAAACTTTGATAGGCAGCATTCTTATTTCTGTATTTACAGTTTTAGGAATTATAATTTTCAATAATTTTGCTCTAAGATTAATTTTCTCATTTTTATCTGGTGCTGTTATTGGCCCCATATATCCATTATCTCTGGCAGTTACAGTTGAAAACTTAGATAAAGAAGATATACCTTCTGGAACCTCATTATTTACTTTCTCCTATGGAATTGGATCTACTATAGGTCCGGTAATCTCGTCTACAGCTATGAGTTTGTTTGGAAATGACCATATTTTTAGTGTATGTCTATTAATTTTTGTTGTATTTCTTTTTACAGTCTATATTAAAAGAGGTAAATATGAGTATAATTTGAGAAACTATAATTAAGGGGATGATTACATGAATAATGAAAAAATGTCAATTGCCTGGGGAAAGCCTGTAACAGGCAAGTATTGCAGTAAAATAAATATTGGTAACTTATTAATAGAAGCTTCAGAAAATCAAAATGATAAAGGAATATTGTTTATACAAGATAATAATACAGAAGTTTTCTTAACCTATAAACAAATACTTGAAAAGGCTGTTTACTGTTTAGGAATGCTTCAAGAAAATGGTTTAAAACAAGACGATTTTGCAATTCTTTCCTTTGAAAATAATATTGACTTTGCCATCAGCTTTTGGGCTTGTATACTTGGCGGAATTATACCTGCACCAATTTCCTATCCTTCATCCTTCAAGAGAAAAAATGCTTCTTTAGAAAAGCTCATAAATGTGTGGAATACCCTTGAAAAACCTGTAATAATAAGTGATGCTTCCATGATTGGAAGTATGAAAAATAATGAGTTATATGAGGATTGTAAAGATATGTTAATGCTGGATGTATCAAATTTAAGGCAGAGTACAGTAAAAGGTTCAATAAATCTGTCACCATCAGAAAAGCCTGCTTTTATACAATTTAGTTCAGGAACTACCAGTAAACCTAAGGGAGTGATTTTAACACATAAAAATTTATTAACTAATATAGAAGGAATCATTGAAGGTGCGGGTTTAACTTCAGAGGATAGATTTTTTTCATGGATGCCTTATTATCATGATATGGGTTTAATCGGCAATCATTTAACATTAATTGCCTTAGGTATATTTCAGATAAACATGCATCCTGTAAAGTTTGTAAGAAGACCTGCTCTTTGGTTTGATTCAATTTCCAAGCATAAAATTACTGTAACTTCCAGCCCTAATTTTGGCTATAGATTACTGCTTAGAAAAATTACAGATAAACATCTAGAAGCATGGGATCTAAGTTCCCTAAGATTAATTTTTAACGGTGCAGAACCTATTTTTGTGCCCCTAGCTAAAGAATTCATGGAAAAATTAGCTGTATGTAATTTATCTGAAACAAGTATGTATATGGTGTATGGAATGGCTGAGGCTTGTCTAGCAGTTACTTTTCCAATTGCAGGTACTAAACCGGAAAGCCATTGTATCAGCAGAAATAGCCTTGTAAATAATTCAATAGCTGAAGAAATTGATGAAGGTAATTTTGATTCATTCCAGGTGGCGAGTGAAGGATATCCTGTTCCTGGAACGGGAGTTCGTATTGTAGATGAGCAGGGAAAAGTAGTTTTAGAAAAACAATTAGGGGAAATTCAAATAAAAGGTGACAATGTTACTTCAGGTTACATTAATAATCCAGAAGCGACCCTTAATTCCTTTCAGGATGGGTGGCTGAAAACAGGTGATATTGGTTTTATGATTGATGGAAAGTTATGTGTAACAGGGCGTATGAAGGACATAATTTTTGTTAATGGACAAAATTTCTTTGCACATGATATTGAGTTTAAGTTAGAAGAATTTGAAGGGGTAAAACCAGGCAAAGTTGTAGTATGCGGGTGGCACGATGAAAAAGAAGGAAGAGAAAAAGTTGCCTTATTTTCTGCACTTCACATTAATAAGGATAATTTAAAAAGCTTTTATGCAAATATACTTAGTAAAATAAATGAAATTTTTGGCATTGCCATTGAATATGTTGTTTTGATTAAATCTATTCCTAAAACCACCAGCGGTAAAATACAGCGTTTTATGCTGGTACAGTCATTTTTAAATAATGAGTATGAGGGTGAAACATTTACCTCAGATGAGTTATTATTTAATGAGATAGAAAAAACAGAGAAAAGTGAAACATCCAGGCCTTTAATATCAGGACAAAATATGGATAAAATACGTGAAATTTGGTCAAAAGTACTAGACAGACCTGCAGAAAGTATAGGATATAATCAGTCATTTTTATCATTAGGAGGAACTTCAATAAAAGCAGTTCAAATTTTAAGTATGCTAGAAGATGAATTGGAATTAACTTTAAGCCATGATATACTTATCAATTGTGAAACTATAAGTGATATGGATGAATATATTAGAAGGTTGCATGAAGAAAATATTTCAGAAATTAGTGTGACAAAAACAACCACACCTATAATGGATAAGGATGATGACATAGCAGTAATAGAAATGGCCTGCCGTTTCCCGGATGCATCAACTCCTGAAGAATTTTGGAATAATATTGTGAATGGAAAGTGCAGCATTGATGAAATACCTGCAGATAGATGGGATATAGATAAATACTATAGTACTGATGTTGATCCAATAAAAACAAATTGCCGTACAGGTGCTTTTATAGATAAACCTTTTGATTTTGATGCTGAATTCTTTAATATATCTGATGAGGAGGCCTCTGTTATGGACCCTCAGCAGCGAATTATGCTTGAATTAGTATTTGAAATATTAGAGAGGGCAGGGTATTGTAAGAAAAAAATAAGTGGAAAGAATTTGGGATTATTTATTGGAGCTGGTACAAATTCTTATTATGAATATCATTTAAATACTTTAAATATGTCAAATCTCAAAAGTTTTGATAGTTTCACCTCACTTGCAAAAGAAGAACAAGAGTCTATTCTTGAGGAATGGAAAAATAAGCTTGGTATAACCCATTTCCATCCTAATTTACTTGTGGATAATATTTTGAATATGGTTGCAGCTAGAACCTCTCAGGAATTTAATTTAAAAGGGCCTAGTATGGTGGTAGATACAGCCTGCTCATCCTCAATAGTGACTATTCATATGGCCTGCCAGTCTCTTCTTAGAGGTGAATGTGAATTTGCCCTGGCAGGAGGAATTAACCTTTTACTCACTCCCACTCCATATATATATTTTAGTAATGCAGGTGCCCTGTCAACAAGTGGACTGTCAAGAGTTTTTGATTCTCAAGCTGATGGTTTTGTTCCAGGAGAAGGTGCAGGTCTAGTTTTGCTGAAGCCTTTGAAAAAAGCTTTGAAAGATGAAGATAATGTTCTTGCAGTTATTAAGGCAAGTGCAGTAAATAATGATGGACACTCTATAGGAGTTATGGCACCCAACCCTGATGGCCAGCGTGAAGTAATTGAATCCTTGTATATAAATAATGGTTTCAATCCTAAGGATATACAATATGTAGAAGCACATGGCACTGGTACAAAGATTGGGGATTTAAGTGAAGTTAGAGCTCTAGACAGGGCTTTTAAAAGGTGGAGTCCTGAAGCTAATTCCATAGCTATAGGGTCAGTCAAATCAAATATTGGACATCTTCTCAGCAGTGCGGGCATAGCAAGCTTTATTAAAGTGGTATTAGCCTTAAATAATAAAATTATGCCTCCTAATGTGAATTTAAATGAGCTTAATCCTTCTATTAAATTTGATAGAACTCCTTTTTATACTATTCTTAAGGCAAAGGAGTGGGAGGTTTCTCCAAACACAGCCAGACGGGCTTCTATTAATTCCTTTGGATTTGGAGGTACTAATTGCCATATGGTTATTGAAGAGACTCCTGAGTTAACTAAAACAAAACCCGAAAAGATATATGAACGATCTAAGCATGTTCTGTGTCTTTCTGCAAATACAAAAGAATCATTAAATCAAAAAATAAAAAATTTAGTAGAATATCTTAAAAATAATAATAAAAGTTCCTTGGAAGATATATGTTATACAGAAAATGTCACCAGAACACTGCTTAAATATCGCTGTAGTGTAGTTGCAGATTCCTGTGAGGATTTAATGAATAAGCTTCAAGAAGTGAAATTAGATCATATTGATGGTAAAGTATTTCCTAAAATAGCATTAATGTTCACTGGTCAAGGATCACAATATATTGGCATGGCAAAACGGCTATATGAAAATCTGCCTATTTTCAGTGGATATATTGATGAATGCTCGGAGGTATTTTATCCTTACCTTAATGAAAAAATAACTGATTTGATTTATAGTGACAAAGCAGATGAAATACTTCTTGCAAAGACAAATATTACACAGCCGGTGGTATTTACCATTGACTATGCTTTTGGAAAGCTCTTTACAGATTTAGGGGTTAAACCTGACTATGTACTTGGTCATAGTATTGGTGAGTGGTCAGCAGCTTGTCTCTCGGGCATAGTAAGTCTACAGGATGCTGCAAAAATAGTAGCTGCCAGGGGCAAATTAATGGAAGAACTGCAGTCATCGGGCAGTATGTGTGCAGTGTTTACTTCCGGAGACAAACTCCAAGGGTTACTTCAAGCTTTTGAAGGTAATGTTTGGATTGCAGCATACAATGGAACCCATCAGGTTATATCAGGGGAAGTAAATGCAATAGAAAAATTTAGTGAAGTACTGCTAAAAGAGGGAATGGGATTTAAAAAATTAAATGTTTCCCAGGCTTTTCATACGCCGCTTATGAAGCCAATGCTGGATGATTTTAAGGCAGTATTAGAGGGGGTAACCTTTAATTCTCCTAAAATACCTGTAGTATCAAATATCACAGGAGAAATAATGAATAAACCTTTTGATACTGAATACTGGATCAAGCATATTCTTCAACCTGTAAAGTTCGAGCAAAGTTTAAAATATTTATCAGACAACTCTGTAGATACCTTTATTGAGTGTGGCCCTGATAAGATATTATCAGGAATGGCAAGAGGTATAAAAACTAGCAATACTAAAATAATTTTCACAGCTTCAGACCGCAAGAAGGATTCCTGGGATACCTGTTTAGGCACACTGTCTTCACTCTTTTGCTCAGGAATTAATATAAATTGGGAAAAATTTGAGCAGGGTATTTCCTACAATAAGGTTCAATTACCGTCATATCCATTCCACAGGAGTACATATAGGCCTGATTTTGGAATGGAAAATATAAAGGTACCAAACAACTGGTTTTATAGTTGGAACTGGAAAGCTGAATCAGACAACTCCCTTAGTTTATTACCAGCAGGGAGTGTAGTAATATTTGATGATGGAAATGGCATTGGAGAAGAACTCAAATCAATGTTTGATGAAAAAGAAAATAAAATTTATGTTGTTAGCTCAGGAAGTGAATACAGCTGTGATTCCAATAAAAATTTTATAATTAATCCATTAGTGGAGAGGGATTATGTTGAGCTTTTTAAAAACATTCCAGAACCTATAGCTTCAGTGATACATTTATGGAATTTTAAAAGGGAAGCCTGGAAATCAGAATTTGTATTTGATGACAGAGTGGTCCAGGAGGATATTTACAGTATATTGTGTATTGGAAGGGCTTTAAAAGAAATTAATGCGGGAAATATCAGATTATTGCTGGCTACAAACAACGGCATATCTGTAACTGAAAATTATAAAATTTTTAATCCACATCAATCTATTGCTGTAACTCTGACATTAGCTTTAGATCAGGAAAATACTTTTATAAATTCATATTGTATAGATACAGATAAAAAAGAGTATAAGTCTAATAAAGAACTTGCTGAAATACTATTTAATGAGATAAGGAAGGAAATAAATGATGAGGGTATAGTAGTTATCAGAGATGGAGTAAGGTATGTAAGAGATTTAATCAACACAGGTGAATTGAGTAAATCTTCAAAAATCCAGTTTAATGATGGCGAAACCTATTTAATTACGGGAGGTGCAAGTGCTGTAGGAGGTGAAATTGCCAAAGCATTTGCTAAAAAAGCTAAAGTTAACCTAGTTTTAACAGGCCGCGAAAAATTACCATTAAGAGAAGAGTGGAATACACAAATATCTAATAATGCTAAATGTGCTAAAAAGATTGAGTTAATTTTAAGCCTTGAAAAACTTGGAGCAAATGTTATTTATGAAGCTGTAGATGTGACAAAAATTAATGAAATGAAAGTTCTTATGGAGAAAGTAAATAATATATATGGCTCTATTCAAGGTGTAATTCATGCAGCTGGTACCTGGGATTTTTCAAGCTTTAAACTTTTAGATAAAAGCATTGATACAGTGAATAGTGTCATAGAACCTAAGGTGCAGGGAGCGGTAATAACTGATTATGTTACAAGAAAGGAGCCTTTAAAGTTTTTTGTTATGCTTTCATCAGTATCTTCCTCGAAAAAGATTTGGTCAGCAGGACTTGGCGATTACGCTGCAGCAAATTCCTTTTTGTCAACATACAGTTTTTATAGGGCATCTGAAAATGCACCGGGAAAAACTATTGCATTAAATTATTCTCTATGGGCTAAAACTGGAATGGGTGCTAATCTTGGTAATATGGCTTCAATGGCAATAAAAGTTCAAGGATTAAATCCTCTTCCTGCTCAGAAAGCTGTGGAAGCACTAATGAGGGTATTGTCAGATGGAAGTCAAAGAGTAATACACATTCTAGATAAGCTTGAAATAACACAGGAAAAGAAACCTCTTTCAATTAAGGTTAATACACTAGACTTTAAAAAATCCCAAAATATTAGAGAGACTGTCTATAAAATTATTGCTGACCAATTGCAAGTTCATCACGAAGAACTAGATATAGGACAGAATTTTCTCGAGCTAGGCTTGGATTCATTGGGAGCAGTTAAGGTTATGGAGAAGTTAGGACATAATCTTGGAATAGAATTGTATCCTACATTAATATTTGAATATCAAACTCCTGATTCATTGGCACAATATATTGAGAAAGTTTATTCTGGAGATTCTGATGGTGTAACAGCACAAAAAATAGATATTTCAGAAAAAAATACTTTTTCAATGGAAAAAATAAAGGATATTGCAATAATAGGTGCCAGTGTTAGAATACCAGGTGCAAATACTTTGGATGAATACTGGAGTATTCTTGAAAGTGGCAAATGTATGATAAGAGAAGTGCCATCAGAAAGATGGTCATTAAAGGATTATTTTAGTACAGATGTAAACTCTTTGTATACTTCTTATTCCAAGTATGGTGGGTTTATAGATAAGCCCTACGAGTTTGATCCTATGTTCTTTGGTTTGTCCCCAAGTGAAGCTGTTGTTACTGATCCGCAGCAGAGAATTTTTCTGGAGATTGCATGGGAAGCGTTACAGCAAGCTGGCTATGGAGGAAGATATGGCTCAAATAATATTGGAGTTTTTGTAGGCTGTGAACAAAACACCTATGCAGAACACTTTGCAAATTATAGAACTTACATGAAACTAAAGAATTATTTATCAAGTAATCACATATTTAATAATATAGGTCATGTAGAACAGGATGAAATAATGAATAGTATTTTTAATGTGTTGAAACCAGCAGAGATGGTGCCTGATTTTGTTGCAGGAAATAGTTTAAATGAGGTAGCAGCTCGGGTAAGTCACTGTCTGAATTTTACTGGGCCAAGTTTAACAATTAATTCGGCATGTTCATCTTCCCTGGCAGCACTACATCTAGCATGTGAGAGTATTAGAACAGGGCAAAGTGAAATGGCCATAGTTGGAGGTGTGAATTTGAATCTTTCGCCTACTCCCTTCATAGGACTAAGCAGAGTAACGGCCTTATCTAAAAAAGGAGTTTGTTACCCTTTTGACAGCAGGGCAGATGGTATGGTACTTTCAGAAGGGGCAAGTGCAGTACTGTTAAAACCATTAGAAAATGCCATGAGAGACAGAGACAATATACTGGCTGTAATTAAAGGTTCTGCCATGAATAATGATGGACATTCTCAGGGTTTAACAGCTCCTAGACCTCAGGGACAGGCAGATGCTATAAGAAAAGCGTATTTAGAAGCAAATATCAATCCAGAAACCATATCTTACATTGAAACTCACGGTACAGGTACACCCTTAGGTGATCCTATTGAAATCGAAGGTATGAATCACGCTTTTCGTTCCTTTACATCAGAAAAAGCTTTTTGTGCTATTGGGTCAGTTAAATCTTCCATAGGACATATGTTATCCGCATCTGGAGTTACAAGTTTAATAAAAGTAGTTCTTGCACTTAAGAATAAAAAAATACCACATACTGTAAACTATGATAAGTCAAGAAGTAATCCTAATATAGATTTTGCTAATTCTCCATTTTATGTTGTTAGTGGAGAACCAATGGAATGGAAAAGTAGTAACATAACTCCTCTAAGGGCAGGAGTGAATGCTTTCGGCTTTGGTGGAACCAACGTTCATGTAGTTCTGGAAAAAGCTCCGGATATAAGGGAATATGAAGAAGAAAGATCTCCATACCTGTTACAGTTAACTGGCAGAAATGAAAATGTGGTGAAACGCATAGCTGCTAATTTAAAGAATCACATAGAACAGCATGAAAATTTAAGTGCAGCTTCAATTTGCTTTACTGTAAATGGTGCTCAAAAGGAATTAATCACTAAGGCTGCAGCAGTAGTGAAATCAAGGGCACATTTGCTAGAAGTGCTTACTTCACTTGAAAACGGCAGCAGCATTGAAGGAGTTTATAAGGGACGTTCTCACCCAAATCGTGAAACCCAAGCTTACCTTATGCTGGATGGCAACATGAAGATTTTTGAAGATTGTAAACATGATTTATGTTCCCGTTTTGCTGCATTTAATACCGCATACAGAGAATGCATGGATAGATATAAGGAGTTGAAAAATGGATATAGTGAAGAAATTGAACTTATTCATTCTTTTGCAGTTCAATATGCACTTGGCATTTTTTTGAATGATTTTAATTTAAATATTTGCGGAATAATTGCACAGGGTACGGGCATTTTAACTGCAGCGGTTTTAACAGGTTTAATAAATTTAGACCAGGCTTTGGGGCAACTTATTCATATTAGCATTATAGAAGATGGTAACTATTCTAAGAGCAATGAAAATGCCGTGTATTTAAATTCTCCTATATTAACACCTTCAGGAGCTATTGAAGAGTTTTTGGATATTCCAATAAAGGTTATAGAAAATATCAAAAGTTTAGATGGATTTGTAAATAAAGATCAGGTAGTTATTTATCCTGGTAAAATTGATGAAATTAAGAATAAAGAATTTTATAATGATAGATTGTTTAACTGGGTTGAGATGAATATAGGTGAAAATGCTGTGAAATCTATTATTACAGCATTTGCCAAGCTGTATACACTGGGAACTAGGTACAATCCTAATAAATTCTCTACAGGTAAGGAGAAAAAGGTGGCACTTCCTACCTATCCCTTTGAAAATGAAACCTATAAAATATCTTTTCAAGAAAAGGCAGTTGATTTAGAGGTAAATTCAGCCGCTGCAGAACAAAAAGGATTATTAAAGATGGATAGGTATTATATACTTTCTGATATGGAAAGAAAATCAAGTTGTAATGGCTTAGCCAATGACTTAAAGAAGTTAATTATTTAAAAAATATAACTATCAAGTGATTCTTAGGCTCAGCTGGAGTTTGCTTTAGAGAACTGCTTATCTCCATCTGAACCTTATTAACAGTATTCTTAGTGTCTTTAGCACTTAGAATACGTTATCCTTTAGAGGAAGAACTTATCCAGGCGCATAGCATTGCTTATCTCCCACTTTGAAGAAGATGGGAGTATTAGCAATGGTAGTGTTCGGATAAAAAAAATAGTAAAAAATTATGCGAAGGGGGATTAGGCATGTCAAATGTAAAAAAGATAGTATTTAGTGCAGTTTGTATTGTGATTCTAGTTGTGGGCATTATTGGGGGAAAATATTTAATTTCTGTGCAGAAGTATAAGAAAGCAATTAGAGAATTAAAAATTAGTAATGTGGATTTATCAAAGGTTTCAGATGGTAAATATACAGGTTCCTGTGATGTGGGGTATGTGGGTGCGAAAGTTGCAGTTACAGTTAAGAATAATGAGATTGCAGATATAACCCTGCTAAGTCATAAAAATAACAGAGGAAAGCCAGCAGAAGTTATTCCAGAAAAGGTGCTAAAAGCTCAAAGTCTTCAGGTAGATACTATTTCAGGGGCAACAAATAGCAGTAAAGTAATTTTAAAAGCCATTGAAAATGCATTAGAGTCTGGTGAATAATCAATTATTGGGTTGGTGGATATGTGTATTTTTTATCCTAGGCTGCAGCTATAGTCTATTTAAAAGGTTCAAAAGTATTTGCCCCAAAATAAATTTACCTGCTAAAAATTTATTAAATTTCCATTGTATTTTTTCTATAATAGCAACAATTTTAGCTTTTATCCATGCTGGAAACAACTTAACCCACATTAGGTTTTCCACCGGATACATTAGCCTTCTATTAATGATTTTGGTAACATTAATTGGAATACTTATGAAGTATTTTAAAAAAATATATGTAAGGCATAAAACATTTTGGCTATATACGCACATATTTTTAACTATCATACTAATTGGAAGCATTTCACTGCACATATTTAGATATTTACTTTTATAATTCACTTTTAAGTGAAATAGGCAGCCTATCTTATTGATTTAGCTGTCTATTTTGCATTTATAAGTTATAAAATATACATTTGTTATTGGCTTTTGTATAATTATCTACAATTTTAATACTAAGTTTTTCTACAACAATTGTACAAACTCAAATTTTATCTTCTAAAGATAATTCAAGTTCAGTTACCGTATATCAAAAAAATGAAATAAAAAGTCTAGATGAGTTTTTTCAAAGAGCTAAAAATAATATTAATGATAATGATTTAAAACTTGACAAATCATTAAAATCTTTAGTACCTAATTCCTCAGACATTAAATCTATAGGTATAACTGAAGATGATACTGTTCCTGATTCAGTTACAAAAAAAACTTATTCAACTGTGCAATTACTAAAAATAACTAAGGATAATGAAAGCAAAACGGAAACAAATACATATGTCGAAACAGTTTTTATAGATTATACAATTGATGAAAATGCTGTTGAAGAAGGTTTTAATACAAGTAGAGTTTTAAAATATTCTCAAATTGATAAGTATCCTTTGGGTTCAGAATTTTATTATAATGTATCTATGCCTCATATAGATATGAAAGAATCCCTTCTAGCATATGGATTACGAACATCAGCGTTAATTAGACGAGGAGCAAGTTAATGGCTTAATACCAGCAGCTCTGTAACCAGGGGCAAAGTAAATTATTAATAGTCGTTCTGAGTATTTTCAATGTTACACAACACACTTTTGTAACATTCGCTTTCTTTAGTTATCAGTGATTTTATCTATTTTATATGAAAAGCTTAATTTGAATGTTACTTAATACTAATAATCTATAATGTCTAAATATAATAAGATATTTAATAAATTTTCAAAATTATGGAATTTATTTTTTAGTATATTATATGGCTACTGATATTAGGTTCTATTAATCCTAAAATATACTTGTTATTACTGTATTTTTCTAAAGTAACTATTTTATTCGTTTAATTACAAAACGTTTTAAATCTATTATTAAAGTAACTTCAATAAAGTATCATTTGATTTTACTGAAATCTATGATAAAATATGCTAAGTAATATTAACTAAATATCAGTTACTTAATGGAGAAAAAATTATCTAGGGTATAACTATAGTATCAGTAAAAAAAATGAAGGCCAAGTAAACTTAAGTACAAAGTTGATTCTAGCTTGATTAAAAAAATGTTATATGTTTTAATTTCATGGAGTTAATTTGTAAATTTTATCATATTAGTTTATAAATTATCGACAATTATTACTTACGTACTGTACCGCTTATGTCCCAAGTTCCAGAGGTATAAACATCATCTCTATAAAAATGTAATTTAAAAACACCAGTAGGAACATTTGAATACGTAAGGGTCCATGAGTCTGTACCTGAAACTGTTTGTCCAGCTATAGTATTAGTATATTGTCCTACAGAATTTTGTTTAACTACATCTATGTGAAACTTTCCATTTGGAATACCACAATAAGATGTTGTATGATCCACATAGATTTTACTAGCAGAATTAAGACTAAAAGTACCTACTGAATACTTGTTCCATATGCCTGTACCATTATAAGTGATAAGACTAGCAGCGAATACTATAGTACCTAATATAAAAATTAAGCATACTGTTGATATAAAAATATTAGTTTTTTACATTTTCTTTAATAATAGGTTTTTCTTTACACAGGATGTTGACAGCAGATTTAATAATGAATTTTTTTCCTGGAATTTACTCACATACTTGGATACATATAATAGCTATAATATGTCAAGGAATATTTATATTTGCTCTTATTAATCTTCTTATACATAAAAAGATTAGTAAACCATGTGCATATATACTTTGGAGATGTTATTTTTGTATTCTAATGTTTATTTTCTTTATAAGAATGGTTGGAATGACAGGAATAAATCTTAATCCTCTTGATATTATCAAAAATATATCTGCAGATCCTTTATTTATATTCACCGTGATTATGAATATATTTATATTTGTTCCATTAGGGTATTTATTTAGAAAAAAAACTTTTACATTTTCTTTGGTAAGCGCATTTATTATTTCTCTTTGTATAGAAATAATTCAATATATTTTAAAAGTAGATATTTTTGATATAGATGATATAATATTTAACATAATAGGATTCATGATAGGTTGTAGGCTCATAAAGTTTGAAAAAATTATAAATAAAAATAAATCAGAAAAGGTACTTAAGTGACTTTTTCAAATAAACTCATATTTTAATCTACGTCTTTGACCAAAATGTTTATTCCTTCAATACAGTAAAGAGCTTGTCTAAATTTTAAACAGCTCTTTACTCTTTATTTTATTTTTTAGGTACTATATAATTTACAATAACACATAGCTAATCTTGAAAAAACTCTTAAATAGCTGGTAAGGTCATTAAGAAAAATTTTTGTAGTCATCTGTTAGTGAAAATTATATATCTTAATACATATAGTTGTACACAGGTATAGTACTATATTTTATCATTCAACCTATATTCCGCATGTAGAATTTTCCGACATGTCTATTGGAGATTCTTACATTCTACAAAGAAAATATAGACTAGCATTACATAGCATTACAACTTTAATTAAGCATTATGTGTTATATTTACCACACAAAAATCAAAAAGTTAAAGACCCATTAATAGTTTGTGGTATAAATAGGAATCTTTTAATATTTCTAGATTAATAGCTAAAATCCTCTGTATATATTTTTTCACTAAAACCAGCTAAAATTAAAATCCTCTTTGTGTTATCATTGATGTTGTTTATTATACGCATAGTACTACCGTCTTTAAACGTGATAATAGATACAATGATATTCTTCAGGAGTTCCATAATATTTTTAGCCGTAGGGAGTGTAACTTTTAACTTTACCAGGTATTATAACAGGCTCCTTCTCTTTTTTTAAAGCATTTCTTACTTCCCTTTCAATTGTAGTATAAACCATTAGTGCCAACAGAAAAACATATCCCAAAGACTCTATCCTTTTAGGTGTTTTAAGATAAATTTCATCTATAAAGTCAGAGTTTTTAAGAGACTTAAAGTTTGTTTCTACGCAAACTTGTTCCTTGTATTCCTTTAATATATCTTCATCAGACATAGCCTGGGTATCTAATATGTTGGTTAGAAGTACAAACATTCCTGCTTCATTTTTACCTCTTTCAAATGCATCATAGTTTATATCGTATTGTAGAGACAATTTAAATTTAGTCTCCATTTGAACTTTCTCTCCCGCCTTTAATTTCCCTCTTTTTTCTGTTTTCTTTTTTTTATCCTTGGAGTAGACTGTGCCATCTATAGTATAAAAATTAAATTCATTCTCACCAATAAATCGTTTAAGTTCGCTTACTGCATCCTGTTCATAATAATACTCATTCTTCTCAAAGTCCTTTATAATCTTTTTAATATTCATTTCTTCTTTATCTCTTTTTTTCTTTAAAGAATTAATTTTACGATTATCTAACGCACTTGAATGACATACAATAAACCTATACTTCTGGTCATTAATTTCATCAATAAAGCTTTGGATTTTGTACTTTGCAGAATCTTTTCTATTGCTGATTTTACCTACATCAGTCCACTTTTCTGTATTTTCATAAGCCTTACTCTTAAGTTCTTTTTCAATATTAAAAGTAGATGGCAGTAAGGAAATAAGACTTATATTATGCTCAAAAGCTGCATCAAGATTGTCTTTTGTAAGTGCAGCACTGTCAGCAACATATATCATATTATTAACATCAAGTCTATCGGCAGTAGTTCTTATTTTCTTTATGAAGTCTGTATTCCATGTTTTATCACTAGTGTTACCATCCAAAACTTCTCCAGTAACAATAGTTTTGTCATTAGTGCAGGCAATTCCAAACATAATTTGTTTCAGATCAGGCCTTTTGTCTTTGCTATGACCATGGGTTATTTTAATGCAATTATCATCTGATGATGGAGAAGTGTATTGTCCATAGACATTTTTGCTTGTGGTATCAGCATGAAAACTTTTAACTTCCACGTTAAAAGTTTTAATTCCTTCGAGAGCTATGTTTGAGAAAGATTCTTTAGGATTTATCTCATAGAAATCATCTAGTGCCCTACCAAGCGCATCATCATTTAGGTGTCTATAATTTATACCACTGCCAAAAAACTTTTCAACATCAGTATTCTCATAAAACTCATCTAATCTTGATAAAGGATGTCTGTCTACTAAAACATTAGCAATAATGGCTTCAATAGCAGTTCCAGGTGATACTAGTCGTCTTTCTTTATCAAAATTTATCTTATCATTAATATATTCTGCAATCTTAAGCTTTCTGCAGTATTTTAAAATTAATGGTATAGCTCCATCTATAACAGGTTTTATATTTTTTATATTCATTTTTTCCTCCGTGTACTATATTTGAACAATATAATAACATATTCTAATATCTTAGTGGAGTACTAAATGTAATTAATCATTTGCTAATTTTTACATGCGGAATGTGGGATTCAATAACATCCTTTTATAAAAGCTGGACAAAACATTTATAACGTGCAATTTTTAAACAATACATAGGGAGAATGAAAATGTTAAGGTAACTATAGAATACGATGTAAGAATCATTTGTATTCTGCGAATTAAATCTATCGTTTTTAGGAGGTAAATTATGTAAGAAGAAGAAAAAATATTTGCAGGTAGGTTATTTGATGCTCGTACAAAAGAACTTCGAGATATTAAGCACAAGGCACATGTTCTTTGCCAAAAATTTAATGCACTTGATCAATATGATGAAAATCGTTTATTGATAATCAAGGAGTTTATTGGTAATATAGGGGATAGATACTATTTTCAAGGCCCAATACAGTTTAATTACGGGTGTCATACTTTTATTGGTGAAAATTTCTTTGCTAATTTTAATCTTATGGTTATGGATGATGCAAGAATTTATATAGGTAATAATGTTATGTTTGGTCCAAACGTATCTTTAATGGCTACCAATCACCCACTGATCGCAGAGGAAAGAACGACTATGAAATATCCAGATGGTCATATTTCAATGTCTGAATATGCCGAAGAGATTCATATAGGAAATAATGTTTGGATTGCAGCAAATGTTGTAATTATCGGTGGTGTTCATATTGGCGATAATGCTGTTATTGGAGCAGGCAGTGTAGTAACAGAGGATATTCCTGCTAGCTATCTTGCGTATGGCGTTCCTTGCAAACCTGTGCGAATGATTACTGAAAAAGATTCAAAATTAGACTTACTGTAATTATTAAAGCAAGATTATGGTTATAATCTTTATACATAACATGTGTCATAATGTTCTTACATAGTTTATTAATCGTAAATCTGAGATATTTGAACAATGGTAAAAAATGCGAAACAAAGGCTATTTACATAGGCTTACAAAAAGTTAATTATAGGGGTGGGAATTATGGAGTTAAATAAATCTAAAATATTAGAAATTGTAAGAAAACAATTAGCAATAGATATGAATTGCAATACAGAGGATTTTGTTAAAGACGGTATAGTATTTTGTGAAGCAAAATTAAATAAAGGAAGAAGAATGTTTGATAGGCAATCTCCTTTCCTTGAAATTACAACTATGGGTAAAGGTATAGTTGTTTCAGCAGATAGTGATATTTTAGCAAAGGTAAAACCATTATTAGAAAATAAAACAAGAGAAGATATATTTGTAGCACCATTTGTATTCGGACATTCTCTTTATTATATTCCTGATTGTAATAGGCTAAAAAAGTTACCTATGCCTGATGGTTTTAATTTTTACATAAAAGAGGGAAAAGAAATACATGATTTATATAAAATTTCAGGTTTTGAAAATGCAATTCAATACGACATAAATCATCCTCGACCAGATGTAATTGTAATATATGCAATGTATGATAATGAAATCGTGGCAATGGCAGGAGCATCAGTCGATAGTAATTTAATGTGGCAAATAGGCATTGATGTATTACTACGATTTAGAAATAAAGGACTTGCTACAAGTTTAGTAAGTAATCTTGCAACAATGATTATGGAACGAGGGATTGTACCTTATTATGGAACTGCTTCATCTAATATTGCATCACAATCTGTTGCATATAAAAGTGGGTTTACTCCAACGTGGATGTGTTCATATAAAAATACTTTTGATGGGACAGCACCTTATGATAATGACATAAAAATTGTTTTCTAATACTATGATGTATATGATATTTAAGAAGTTAATTCGCTTTTTTCTTATATTGTTCAATAAAAAGGCTTTATTGCCTTTTTGTTTTGCTCCTGGTGACATGTTCGCTGGTATTATCCCATATAGAGAGTCCATACTAGCATGGGCTTATTCCATAAATTAACAATATTTTGCCCCTGGTGTCACGGATGCTCCCATTACCCCTTATATATAGTCCACGAACACTTTAACATCTACTGAGTATTATATATCAGAAGACAATCTCTATTAAAATATATGATAAACAATTCTTAGGAGATGTAATTTATGTTACAAGAAAACAGTAACTATATAGTGAACAACAAAAATATTAAGCTACAACAAGTAGTTAGTATTCCAATTTCTTTATTTAAATCAATGCAAGGAAAATACTTTGTAGGTCAAACAGAAATTTTGAGAGTAGGCAATGGATTAAGTGCTTGGGCTGGTTTAGTAAATCCTCGTAATTCAGGTGTTAATTTATATGCAAATGTATTTACTATTTCAAACTTTTCCGATGACTATTTAACTGCTGAAATATGGCTTAATACTAATCTTCCTGAGAAAGGAATTGTATCCCATAAAGTTTCTCCAACCAATACAGCCTTAAGACCACTTCCAAAAAACAAAGTAGATATCCGATTTGTAAAATCCACTACTATGCTTCCTGAAAATGGTGTTAATGTATACGAAAGAATAGTGCCACCTAATACAACATTAGTAGGTGAAGAAGACGGAAAATTTATAGAGCCTCCAGGTGGAAACTATGTCATAGTTATAAAATCATCAGCTTCAAAACTTGATAAAGTGATAGTTGCATTCGGCTGGTGGGAAAAATCAATATACTAAAAAACAGATTTTACTAAACAGTTGGAGATATTCTAGCTATAGGATAATAATTTTAAATAATAAAATATTAAGTTCTAGGATAACTTTAAATATAGATGTAGTAATTTAGCACAAGAAAGCTAAAAATAATCTTATATAATTTGTTAATCATCAATGATAGATAGTTCATAGAATGCCGTATTATCCAAAAAGATTTTATGGCATTTTTTTATACATCTTAATTATTACCAATAATTTCCCGTTGCTTCGGTGTCTACTGTAAACTTGGGATACGGCAACGATTCGTGCGAAAAACAGCCATAAGAATGTGTCGTCATAATATATCTTTTACTTAATATCACTTATTTTGTGTTAAAAAATCATTTACCAATTTTTCCGCATCTTGATATGATTTATCGTAGTAGTTTCGGGAAAATGGATCACTAAATCCATGAATACCACTTAACATATAAGCATTCACATTGGTTTTTTTCTTAATAGTGCATAGTAAGTTATTTACGCTAAATGACTTTTCCTCATTCGGAAATATTAATAATGTTTTACATTTTGGAGTAATATATAAATAATCTCTTATTCGTGAACCATAATATCCAATTATACCATTACATCTAATCTCCATATCACTACATAACCATGCGATTGTTGCCCCTATACTGTATCCTAATATAAATATATGTTTATATTTAGGCTTTACCTGTAATATAAGGTTTTTAACTTGTTGAGATGCTAAACTAAAACCAACATTATTTATGAAATATTTATAAGCATCTTCTTCATAAGCGTAATCAAAAGCTTGATTTAAATTTAGTAAGTTAGGACAAATAATATCAAATCCAGCCTGATTATAGTATTTACAGACTTGTCTTATATGTTGGTTAATACCATATATTTCATGTAAGACTACTATTATAGAATCAGAATTGTTTGAAAGGGTTATCATAAAATCCTCCTTGAATTAGGCCCCTGTATAATTTTATAATTACAATTATATAGTAATGGACATTATATATGACGTATAAAATTACCTCTATGACTTAATTCTTAGGAATATTATACCATAGGTATTATTTTTATAAACCTATAAGTTTTACCAATGATGTACTTTATATGCAAACTGTCATAAAAAGTAGGGCTTTTGTGATGCCATTATTTTATGTCACAAAACTATCAATTTTATATTTTGTGATATCACAAAAATGCTTAAGGTACTTATATGACAGGGTTCAATTGTAAATATATGTCTTATGGCTGTTTAAATCATTAATTGTTGTCATCCCCCTAATATAGTTACTTTAGATATGTAGTTCCCAATACCAGAAGTTATAGAAAAAAATAAAACTAGCACTAAAAAATAAGGGTAAAAATCACCAGAAAGGAATATAGGAACATTTTCTTTATTGAAAATAAAAGTAAATAGAATACTTTATGAGAACTTAATTTTAAAGGATTTTAGAGTTCTTAAACTAACTCAAACTTTAGGAAAATAAGTCTTAATTTTCTTAAGTTTTATTTTTCTGTAATATATAGCAGGAAAATTAAATATATTATAGAATTTATAATTTATAAATTTGCAGGAGGAAATTGGAATGATATTAAGTAAAAAAGGAATTGTATATGAATTGTTTGAAGGCAATGGATCTCGAAAAGAAAATTTAGTTTTTGTTCATGGCTCAGGTTGCAATAAGAAATTTTTACAAGCTATGCAAAATTGCTTACAAGAATTTAATTGTTTTTTTATAGACTTACCTGGACATGGAGAATCTAAGAATAGAAGTTATAGTAAAGATAGCTATGTAGATGCAGTATGTAATTTTGTAAGAGACATAGATAATGTTGTTTTAATAGGTCATTCACTAGGTGGAACCATAGTATTGGAAGCTAGTTCTAAAAATATTGATACAATAAAAAAAGCTATAATTCTAAATTCAGGGGCTGCTTTTCCAAAGTTAAACAAGGAATTTGCTACTAAAATTCACAAAGGTATTATAGATTTTGATTATTTTCTTAAATGCCTCGGACATTCTGATAATAAACAGGTGCAAGAGGCTATAGATACTTTTGAAGCTGAAGAAATAATAATTAAGGATTTTATAATTGATGAGTCTATAGATGTAACCTTTTGCCTAAAAAATATTGATATTCCCATACTTATAGTAACCGGGGGAGATGAAATTCTAACTTTAGTTGAATATTCACAATTAATAAACCAAGAGGTAAAAAACTCAAAATTAGTAGTTGTACCTAATTCAAGACATATGTTACCAATAGCCAAAAGAGAATATGTATGTGATTTAATTAAAGAATTTATAAATTGATGCTCCCCTGAATAAAAATTAAAACTTCAATACTTTCTTTTTTATATTGGGAAATATTCATGATATTCCTGATTATTTATTTCAGGGAGTTATATTAAATAATTTTCATGTAATGATTAATATATAGAAAATAATAAAAAAATAAATTTGGTTTTATAAAGGATTTTTTTATTTTGTTGAAATATATTACATTGTAAGTAAATTTATTCTGAAAGGTGGTTATTAGGGTGTGTCTGAAAACTAAATATTGCGAAAGAACGGAGTTTTAGGTAAAATAAGATAAAAAACTTGGAGGGTGCAAATATGTCACAGAAGCGTTATGAAATATCAGATGAACAATGAGATCAAATAAAAAACTTAATTCCAATAGCAAAAACAGGACGATCTCCAAAAGACAACCGACTTATATTTAATGCCATACTATGGATTGCAAGAAGTGGTGCAGCATGGCGTGATTTACCAGAACGCTTCGGTTCATGGAAAACTGTATACAGTCGTTTTTGTAAGTGGCGTAACGATGGTACTTTATTAACAATTTTTAAAGAGTTAACCTCAGATGCAGATTATGAAAATTTAAGCATTGATTCAACATGTATAAAAGCCCACCAGCACAGTGCTGGTGCTAAAAAGGGGCTGTAAACAGCGAAACAAAACAGCATATTGGACTGAGTCGCGGCGGACATACAACAAAAATTCATGCAGTTGTTGATGGACTTGGCAATCCAATCCATTTTCAATTATCATCTGGCAATCTACACGACAGTACACAGGCCGTAGATGTTCTTTCCAACGTTGATATAGAAGGCAGCAATATCCTGGCAGATAAGGCATATGGCACAAATGAAATTAGAGAATATATTACTTCAAAGAAATCCTCATATACTATTCCACCAAAATCAAATGTAAGAGAACCATGGAATTGTGACTGGTGGCTGTACAAGGAACGTCATTTAGTTGAATGTTTCTTTAACAAAATCAAACATTTTAGAAGAATTGCAACTCGTTATGACAAGCTTGCTGATTCTTTCCTTGCTTTTGTTTATATTGCTGCTATTTTTATTTTATCTAAGTAATTTATTGTTGCATTGTTTTCAGACACACTCTAATTTGATAATAAATGAATATTACTCACAAGAAAATCTCGGTCCTTATAAAATTTATAATATTGGTGACTTTGAGTTAGAGGAAGGTGGTAAAATACCTGAGTGTAAACTTGCTTATGTAACTTACGGCGAACTTAATGAATCAAAAGACAATGCAATTCTGGTACTCATTTGGTATTCAGGTAGTAATAAATCAATGGAACCATATAGGGTGGAAGCCGAGATACGTGTAAAAACCGGTAATTTAATGGAATATATTTACATAGTCGCCGGTTTTGTGTTTACTAACTTGATTCATATTCTTTAACCCTTCTATAGAAAGTATTACTTTTCATAGAAACAAGCTCCATAGCTTTTACTGCTGTTATTTTACCTTCTTTCCACTGAGTATAAGTAGTTTTAAAATTTTCATCGATTGGTATTTTTTTCTGCCAAATTTAATACCTTTTCTAATAGCAGCTTCGCTGGTATTAGGCCAACCATGTAGGTGAACCTCTCACTCTAAGAGTATTTAATCGGCAGAGAAAGAACAACAATTTCTATGCCGATCAGTGAGAAGTTTGTCGAAAATATATGAGCAGTAGGTTGCAAAACTGGACATTAAAGAGAAAAATTAATTTTTTATTATGCTACACCTGAAAAAGGATGAAAATATGAAGTAGTTGAAGCAACAAAACCAAGTAATTGATTATATATAATATATAGATAACAATTTAGTAGGTGATATTTCATATGATAAAGCTGTAAAAATGCCTGTATTACTTTCTGTGAATATTTTCCTATGTAGAAGGTTATTCGTAAATCAGCCATGCCATTTAATGAAATCTACAAATCTGTTATTTGATAATTTTTCAAGTTCCTCTGATATGATTTTGATTCCCTGCTCTATTTTTTCTTCATTAACATTACGAATATTTAAGCAGATACAATTTGTCTTTTTACAGGAGGGCAGGAAGGAACTGTCCGCTGTTGCAATCTTTATGTTTCGCATTTCTAAAGAGTTGACAAATGTATGCGCTTTAATATTTTCCGGGAGTTCAAGGCATGTAAAGCAGCCTGTATCCGGTATTTGAGCTTTTATCCTAAATTTTAGATACTTATCGCATGCTTTTTTCAATGCATTCATCCTTGCATGGTAAACTTGCTTCATCTTCTTTATATGTTTGTCATACATACCGTTTTCAATATAAAGCTCAAGAGCACCTTGCTCTATAATATCGCTGCAGATTTTCATGTCTTTGAATAAACCGGCAAGTTGGGATGGGAATACGATGATTCCAAGCCGCAGCCATGGAAAAAGTATTTTCGAATAGCTTTTTATATAGATAACTCTGGAAGAATCATCGTCCACAAACATGGGATCTGTTTTTTTATTTGGGTCTAGCTCTGCAAAACAATCGTCTTCAACAATATATATGTTGTATTTTTGGGCAAGCTTCAGTATCTTTTTCTTCTGTCCGGATGAAAAGGAATACCCTGTCGGATTATGAAACCTTGGCATGGTATAGAAAAACTTGATATCTTCATTTCTGAAAATGTTTTCGAGTTCATCAAGATTTATGCCTTCTGAATTTCTCTCTATGCCTATGGTCATTGCGTTACATAGCTCAAGAGCATTCAATATTTCCGAACATGCAGGTTGCTCGACAAGGATCTTGTTTTTCCCGTTTGGCAGTGGGGTATTGACCAAAATAGCAAGAGACTGCTGCGAGCCCGTCGTTACAAAAATGTTTTCCGCAGAGGTAAACACCTGTAAATCCTGCAGCTGCTTTTGAATCGTTTTCCGCAGGCTTACAATTCCACCCGATACATCATCCGTGGTTAGCATTTTATCCTTATACAGGTTAATTGCCTGGTGAAGGCAGTGCTGCAGTTCTATGTCCGGAATTACCTTATCGTTGAAAATGAATGGACAAAAGTCAATGCAATCCGTTCCTGGAGTACATTTACCCTGTTCTGCTTTTGAAACCAGATAGTAACCGCTTTTGGGCACAGAGTATATGATATGCTCATTTTCCAATTCATTATAAGCGCGTATAACTGTAGCCTTATTACACTGCAGCATTTCTGAAGCTTGAAGGATGGATGGGAGTTTGCTGCCTGGCTTCAAATTCTTGATGGCTACTTCCTGTTTAATAAAATCTTTTACCTTTTGATATTTCGTTTCCATTCTCATTCTCCAATTTTGTGTAAACTTATACTTATGTACCCAATATTTATTTCCCAATTAGGACATGAGCTCTTGTATATTGCAAAATATAGTTGAACTGATAACTTTTTTCTGCTTATATTTTTAAACAATTTATGCTGTAGTATTGAAGACAATATGCGTTAATTTAAATACATTCGGAGCACTGTATTCTTTTGTAATTACTGCTTTCATTATTAATACACCTTTTCTGTATTATTATCAGGCTTGTTGAAGAACTGCACTTCATCCCCCTTGCAAATTATATCCGATGCACTTATTCCTGGACAACGATATTGCTGTTTGGGGCCTGGTTCGATTTTTCCAAAGCATACGGCACTTTGAGGACACCAGTTAAGGCAGGCAAAGCATAGTTTGCAGTTATCACCCCACTCGACATTTCCATTTACTATCTTTATGTTTCTTACAGGGCATACCTCTGTGCACAGACCGCACAGATTGCATTTTTCTTTTATAGCACTTTTCATGTTTATTTTAAAATCCATGGATAATGCTTTATTCATTTGATTCTTCATTAAAGCCGAATCAGCTTTGAATTCATATACCTGCCCGGTTGTCTCCCTCTTATTTACCATTGCGGCAATCTCCGATGAAACATCTTCCAGTCTTTCCATGCGCTGCTTCAGATTTTCCTGTGAAGTAACATATACAATACTGTTGTCACCCATCTTTACTTCAAAGCCACAGTTTAATTTTTCCCCTTTTGTTCTTAGCTTCCTGTCAAGAGAACTAAGCGCATTTCCTGGAGTTCCTCCACATGTAACGGCAGCGAAAAAATATTCTACGCGGCTAAAATCATTTTTATCAATTATTTCTCTAATAAAATCCGGCATATCCAGACAATAAACAGGAAATACAAATCCTACAGCATCAGCTTCGACCTTTTTTGAAGTGCCGCCATATAAAGATATAGCCGGTAATAATTCTGCTTCCTTTACTTGGACCGCAATTTTTCTGCCAAGCAGCAGTGAATTTCCTGTACCTGAAAAATAAAAGATTTTAACACTCATATTTACCACCTCCAGCTTTTATAAACTAATTATAAAGCTTGTAGTATAGTACAATGTCAAGAGATTATTATAAAAGAGATGTAAAATACAAGCAATTCTGTTCTTTTAGATTCTCCTTTATTCCTAGGAGCATATCCTTTACATGATTTATTCCATTAATTTTCTCTTCAATTTCATACATTTTTCTGTTAATAATATCATCGCATATTTCATGACACTCTGCCGGGTTCTCGATAATGTATAATATATGCTTAATTTCACTGATAGAAAAACCGCAATTTTGCATCATCTTTATAAATTTAAGCCTATTCAGCGTTTTCTTTGGATATAATCTGTAACCGCTTTTATTTCTTTCTGCAGTCGGGATAAGATTTATTTTTTCATAATATCTTAAGGTTTCAAAATTCAGACCTGCTTCTTTTGCTAATTCTCCGCGTAAATAATAATCCATACTTTATACCTCCTACATATTTGTTTTGTATTCATAATTACCTTTTCAGCAATAACTCTTACTTACTTTTTATTATATATATCTATTACAATATTTCAAGTCGTTCTGTAAATATTGTATATAAGGTTAAAAGATGCGGTGAAAAAAAGCTTATTATAGGAATCACTTATAAGATGTTGAGCCACAGCTTAAGGAGCGATACTCAAAATGATGTACAGTTGGTGAAAAGAGAACATGCAATAGGCTTAAATCATCCCTTGCTTTACAAAGCTAATTATATCCTTTTTTCCGGGTGGGAGGCATTGCTATAGTGAGCTTTTATCAGCTAACTTCATATTATTGATTTTATCAGCACTTTCCAATCTATACCGGTATACCCTTGTAAAAACCAGATTGAAGCCATTAATGAGTAAGGGTTAATATATACATAGCAGTTGAGTTCTTGCAAAGGGTATATGTAAAAAAGCCTGATTGATTGAAGATAGGAGTTTTTTCATTACCGGTATGTTGATATACTGCTAATAAAATTTAATGGCATAGGAACTGGAAGGAGTAATAATGATAAAAAAAGCTGATGAATTAAAGGTTGTTTTAGCATATACCGCTGTCTGCATCTTTTGGGGTTCAACATATCTGGCTATGAGGGTTGCCGCTAGCCAGTTTCCTCCGGAATTGTTTGCCGGAATTCGGTTTATTTTGGCAGGGCTGATAATGCTGGGATTTTCCATAGTCAAAAGGTATAAATTCCCTTCATCATCCTCAGAAATCATCAAAGCGTCTATACCGGGAATATTAATGCTATTATTAGGAAATGGCCTTATCATGTGGGCGGAGCAATGGGTACACTCCGGAATCACGGCTGTACTGATCGCAGCAACCCCTTTGTTTACAGCGGGCATAGAAGCAATGGTTTTAAAAGAAAGCAAAGTTGGACCGTTAGGATGGTTGTGCCTAATCGTGGGATTTGTTGGTGTAAGCATGTTAATTTTCACTGGTATGGGAGTGGGATCAATTGACATAAAAGGTGGAGTGATAGTCCTTATGGCTGCAGTTTTTGGGTCCATCGGCATGGTATGCTCGAAAAAAATTAAAGTGAATAGTGACATTTTTCCTCAAGTAGGAATCCAGATGCTAACTGCAGGGATTGGATTATCTTGTGTCGGAATAGCGATTGGGGAAGGCGCAAAGGTACACTTAAACTATAGTATATTACTTTCCCTCGTTTATCTTGTGATCTTTGGTTCAATCATCGGATATACATCAAATATTTATGTGCTTAGCAAGTGGCCAGCTTCAATTGCTTCTTCGTCCAACTATGTTACTCCCGTGGTTGCTGTCATCCTTGGAGCTTTGATTTTAAACGAAAAGGTTAGCTTAAGAATGATCTTTTTTATGGGAATGACCTTGGGAGGAGTAATTCTTTTACAGCTGTATAAGAATTCATGGTCAAAAAAGAAGTGGTTAGAGGAATGCGGAAATAAAGAAGAACAATCATAGACGAATCAGAGCTATTCTTACTACTCCAAGCTATACTGGTATACCCGCAAAAAATCCGAATTGATGGGGTAATCCTAGGGTAGCTACGATAAACCGCAAACTCAATTCCTTAAAATGTAAATGAGTTTGCGGTTTAACTATTTTTCTATATTTAGTATAATCTTGGTATGGATGGTTATGTATTAATTCGGAATAGTAATTATGAACGAAACCACTATTAAGTGGTGGCTGCGTTGTAAGTAATTTAAACTTTTCTGGTAAAATTTAAAGACATGTATTTTAAAAGTGGTATTTATTTTTATCTAAATACCACTTTATTATCATGAACACTTCAATTATTATTATTTTAGGACAAAAATCAAAATAATTGAGGAGTGTTATCATGTCAGAATTAAGAAAACAAATGAAAATCTATATGGATTTGAAAGGGTACAGTCCAATTACTACAAAATATTATATTAATCATGTTGGCAATTTTGCAAAATACCATAAAAAATCACCTAATTTATTGGGTGAAAAAGAAATACAAGAGTATTTACACTATTGTATCACAAAAAGATGTTTGACAGAAGGATCTGTAGGTTCAATTTATACAGCCCTTAAAATTTTATATACAAAAGTTTTAAACCGGACCTGGGATATTAATAAAATCCCGAGAATAAAAGAACGTAGAAGGTTACCTGTTGTATTATCGCCTGAAGGGATAAAAGCTATTTTTGATGCTGCCCCAAATATTAAACACAAGGCAATTTTTATGACAATTTATTCTGCAGGATTAAGAGTAAGTGAGGTTTGCAATCTCAAAGTAACAGATATAGACAGTAAAAATATGCAAATATTTATAAGGCAGGGTAAATGTAAAAAAGATCGATATTCACTTTTATCAGAATTAAATCTTCAAGTTCTAAGGGAGTACTGGAAAGAATATAAACCTAAAGAATATTTGTTTTCAGGAAGATATAGGACTGATGCCATAACACCACGCAGCGTTCAAAGGGTATTTCAGAAGTCAAAGGAAAAAGCAGAGATTACTAAACCTGCAACAGTACATACACTGAGACATAGTTTTGCAACACATCTTTTAGATACCGGAACGGATATTTGCTATATTCAGAGACTTTTAGGATATACAAGGATAACTACTACCACCATATATCTACACCTCAGAAGAATGGATTTATTAAATATAAAGAGTCCACTGGATATACTTATAGGTATAGAAAATGATTGAGCTGCAGGATATTTTTATTAAGCATGGAGACGAGTATTGCCAAAAACATAAACTGCCATTCCACATTAAAAAGGTAATTTGGAATATTATCTCATGCAGGACGTCAAAGTTAGGCGGTCACATAGATGAATGTGAAGAATGCGGACATATTAGAATTTCTTATAATTCTTGTAGAGATAGACACTGTCCTAAATGCCAGACATTAAAAAAAGAAAAATGGATTGAAGATAGAAAAAATGACTTATTACCAGTACCATATTTTCATGTTGTATTTACTATACCTGAAGAACTAAATTTTTTGGTACTTACAAATCAGAAAGAGATGTATTCTATTTTGTTTAAGTCTGTATCAGAAACTCTTCTGGAACTTTCAAAGGATGCAAAGTATCTTGGTGCAGAAATAGGTTTTACAACAATACTGCATACTTGGGGACAAAATCTTATGAATCATCCCCATATTCATTGTATAGTTACCGGTGGCGGAATATCTTTTGATGGGGTAAGGTGGATTAATTCCAAGGAAGATTTTTTTATACCTGTTAAGGTCCTGTCTGCAAAATTTCGCGGAAAATTTTTATACTATCTTAAAAAAGAATACTACAGCAATACCAAATTAAAATTTACTGTCGGTATTGAAGATTTAAAATACAAGGATGTCTTTCACTGCTTTTTAGACAAGTTGTATAAAAAAGAATGGGTGGTTTATTGTAAAGCTCCATTTAAGAGCAGTGAACATGTATTTGAATATTTAGGAAGATATACACACAGGGTTGCAATTTCAAACAACAGAATTCTTGCTCTTGAAAATGGACTTGTGAGTTTTAAATGGAGAGATTACCGGGATAATAATAAAGAAAAAGTTATGACAGTTACAGCTGAAGAATTCATACGTAGATTTTTAATGCATGTGCTGCCACCTAAATTTGTTAAGATAAGACATTATGGAATCTTAAGTAATCGCAACCGTAGAACAAAACTTAAAAAATGTAAGATGATTCTTAAAGCTCCGGTGAGTGAAAGCAAAGCTAAATTAAATTTAACAACAGCAGAGTTTATTTTAAAAGTTGCAGGAATAGATATAAATAAATGTCCACGCTGTAGTGGAAAAATGATAACCATGAGGAAAATAGAACCGAGAATTTCAGGACCACCAGATAAAAATACTAAAACGGCATAAATTATGGATATTGTGATTAGTTTATTAACTATGGGGAGGGGGAAAGTACATATGTGATTAAGTAAAAATACAACAATTGTAGGGGTATTTTATAGTTTTACTCTAAATTCTGTGCTAAAATATAAGAAAATATTAAACTTAAGAATACGTAAGGGATATTGAAACCCCATAGTAACTGCCCCGTGGCTTCGTCCTATAATTCGTTTCGGAAATTGAGCAACTTTAGCATCTAACACCATTTAAGTATACATCTTATGGTGTTAGTTTTTATAAGCTCAAAATCCGAATACGAATCTATTCATATGACGACTTAATTATATTGAAGTATTAAAATTAAGTATGCTGAATTGAACCATTAATGATATAGTTTTTGTTTCTACAAAATTATAAAATGGTCCATATTAACAATTAATATGAACCGTTCTTGTTAAAGTTTAATCTAAATAATGGATATTAAATTTATATAATTATTAAGAGATATTAAATGTTTATTTAATATAAAATGTTATTTTGTATTTTGGTACTTGGAGAATATCAAATCCAATTACGATCAATTTCCCGTTATTATTTAGCAGTCCATTTGCTTGTTTAAGAAAATTATTTCTATTTAAAACTTGAACAGATGATATTTTTACAGTAGAAAGGTCTTGTATAATCTGTTCTTTTGTTGTCCAGTTTCCCATGCTCTGTGATGTTGTACTAACCCATTGAGTTACTCTTAGCAACAAGTCCATAATATCAAGGACTGATGTCTTTTTAGGATAAATAATACCAACAACATTAGATAAATAATCATCTGGACCTGGTTCACTACTATATAAACGTAATGAATTTATGTCTTGGAATTTTTTAATTGAAGTAAAGTCATTTTCCTTTAACTCTGAAATTTTGTACACGCCTAAGTCTATGATGTTATTCGTTGGAGTTGTCCATAATTGCTTTTGCCTGTTCAGAGATAATGCACCAACAATTCTAAGTAAAGATAATGCATCTCCAGTACCATCTAAAGTAGCCTCTGCTAATCCAGGATAGTAACTGAAACCTCCTTCACTTTCAATATAATATTTTTCGAATTTATTTCTTACGATATTCTCCATGAATTCCTTAGATTTATTTTTATTTTCAGTGGAAATGCCTTGCCACAAATAATTTGTAATCAAGCTTATTCCTTGATACCTTGTTAAGTTCCAGTCATGTAGTTCACTCAAATTTGCATCTTTAGGTGCAGGCTGAGAAAGTTTATTAATGGCTGTTGTTATTATCTCATTATTATAGCGTAAAGGAAACTCACTATGTATGTTGTCTCCATTTTCATTTACAAACAACTTGATAATATGGAAAGTAGATCCTAAGTCCCCAGAATCTAAAAGCTTTCCGTTGCTCCTTAATCTTGGACCCCAAAAGCCTGTTTTACTATCTTGATTATTGTATAGCCATTGTAAGAGTGCTTGTTTCCACTCAGGAGAAAAAGTGTATAAATTAGTATGTTCAAAGTCGTTATAATAGCATAGTTCAGCTATTTCAACATAAGGTGTTCTTGGAAGTTTAGATGCTATAAACCCAATTGTAGATAAGTCATCTAAAAAGGGCTTTAGCTTTTCAGGTGAATTGATTTCATCCAAAAATTTAATTGGATATTTAAGTTTTATAGGCTGACCTGTATCATCTGATAAAGATTCAAGATGCTTAATCATGTTTAAAGTTGAGCCAATATATGTAAAAAGTGGGTAAGAGTTATCCATAAACGCCCCCGTTTTAGGATTTTGTAGACCAATATAAAACTCAAATTCCTCTTTTTTGCTAGTGAATTTCGGAACTTTTATTAAACCTTCTTTAGTCTCTAACTGCTTATGTATTTGATTCAATTTAGAAAATGCTGTTATGTAATGTCCCTTGTCGAGATAATAAGCACATCCAAGCATTTTAAATTCAAATTGCCCCATATAGTAGCCTTCAGCTTGAAGTTTGCTGTTTAAACGAAATATTTCTGAAATTGACGTAACACTTTTATAAATAAAACTTCCTAAACAAATTAAAATTATCATTACAAGTATAGATATTATTGTAATTAAACGTTTTTTTTTCATTATATTTAACTATCCTCACTTTTCTTATTATTAATTATTTCTCGAATATAATCTAAACTTTCTTCAGCCCAATGAATGTGAGATTCAACATCATGAAAACCTCTACTAAGTGCTATTTTCCAATAATAAACTTCATCCTTTCTATCAAACATTTGTAGATATTCTCCAAGTTTATTTTCAACTGATTTAAGGCTTTCATAATCTCTTTTATACTTTTTTAATCTTTCTTGAAGCTGAAAAAATAATTCTTCAAAACCTACATTTGAGGATAAAAAAACTCTCGATAAAAAAGCATTACGGTTATCCTCGTTTATTTCATCAGGGACATTAGTAAGCCATTCTTTCAGGTAAGATAACCCTTGTTCAGTAATGCTATATATACGCTTAGATGGACCCTTATCACTTGGTTTTACTACAGAAACTATGTAACCTTTTTCCTCTAATGTTTTTAATTCACGATAAATTTGACTTGTTTGAGCCGACCAAAAAAAGTTAATAGAATCATCGAAAATCTTTTTCAAATCATAACCAGTCATAGAAGCATAATTTAGCAAACCTAATAGGGTGTATGATAATGACATGAAATCACTCCTTAAACTATTATACATTTACTATAGCATAAGTAGAATAGATAATCAATTTTGAAATAAATAACATTTTAAGCATTTATAAAAAGACTGAATTTACTCATTTATGCTAATTACTCATTATTCGTATAGTGTTCATCATCAAAAAGGCAGTACTGCCTTTTTATTTGCATTTGTATAAGTATAAAACACCATATTATTACATTTGCTTTTCAGTACATGACACGGATGCTCCCTCTACCCCTAAACGTGTAAATTTAAAGGTGGAGAAAAATCAAGAATAGAGCAAATGCATATTTAATAAAAAATTCATTATTACATATGGGAATGATTCAGTCCATACGTAGATATACAGCAGACATATTGTATGCTGGAACAGATGGTGTATTGATAAAAGAACAAAAAAGCAATGCATATATGGTATCTGTAGATAGTTTTGAAAAAGGACGATAACTGGTAAATAGTATATTGAAATGCAATCTTATCCTTGTACATCAAAAATATATGGTAGATTATATATTAAACAGATTAGGGTTAACTAAAACCCTTGAATGTGTTCAAGCAGTATATATGAATAAAACTAAACTTGATACAAAAAAAGAATTAGAAATAAGACAGTTAGAACAGAATCAAATATTATCCTATTTAATTCATTTTAAATTTTATTGTAAATTGAGTTCTTTGGAGTCATAGTATTTGAGATGCTATGAACAGTCATTGCTATTTTTACCTATTAAATTTTGTTTTTATGCTTGTCCAATAATCTGCGTTTTCAAGCCCCAATCTCCAAATAGCAATGCCGTTTAACTTATAAGAATTAACTAAATCCAATATAGATATTTGCTTTTACTGCATTTAGAAGATTACTTTCTAAATTTTGTCTGTTAGTTTGATTTCCCAATACTACTTTTGCAATATTACCATCAAAATTATTTTGAAGCATTGCATAGGTTTTAATTCCATTGCTGTTTGCATAGCTAATTTGATTAGTTGGAACTAATCCTGAAATATTGCCAAGACTGTCTGTAGTATAGGTTTGGGTAGCTATTTTATCAATAGTTAAAGTATTAGCTACCATTGAATTGTAAGAGGATGGATCTCCCGAATAATAATAGGTTGTAAAGCCTAAAACTTGCTTTTTAGCTGTAGTTGGTATTATAGAAATTTGCAGGGTATTAGCAGTTACATGAATTGAACTTGCTGAGGTACCATAGCAATTATAAGCCTTAACATAGAACCAATACTGGGCATTAGCAGCTAGTCCGGACTTTAGTAATTTTATACCAGTGACAGTGGCAATTTTAGTGTAGTTAGTATCATTTGGTGCAGCCATATAAACATAATATCCCGATGCACCATATACTGAAGACCAATTCAATGTAAGAGAGCTTGTACTAATATTAGAAATAGTTAATCCTGTTGGAGCTGGTGGTGGAGAACCATTATTTTTTGCTGCAGCAAATTGTATGTTGGAAATTAAGAAAATAATTGCTGTAATAAGTATTAGAAAGCTTTTTTTAATTGTCATCTGTACCCCTCCTTAAATTTGTTGTTGAATTAGGTTGGCAAATCTAATATTTCTCTCCTTTGATGATCTAATTATAAAGCTTTTTTTTGTATATTAATAGATTTCTATAGTCACATTGATATAGGGACTAAAGTCATAAAATCTTACAATATTGTAATGTTGGTTAATGAATATTGTAAGGTAAATAAATGGCTGATATCATAGACGTTTTATATAATTTAGTTATAAATTGAAGTTTTAAATAAGGCATTTTAAGAAAAATACCAGTTAATTTCTGAAGATGCTTAAAAATATGGAGGAGCTTAGATATGTGGTATAAAAAGATATTTGTATTCATGTCAATATTTATATTGTGTTTTACAAGTAACATTACAGTTTTTGCAGAATCTAATTCAAGTGATAACTTATTTGGTAATAAAGATGATATGAAAGTATTTATGGATAATACTTTTCAAAAAAAGATGAAGGAAGAGCATATTCCGGGAGCAGCTATTACTATTGTTAAGGATGGAAAAATTGTTTTTAGTAAGGGTTATGGGTATTCTGATTTAGAAAATAAAATACCTATGACTGCTGATAAAACTTTGATTAGAATAGCATCTGTTTCAAAGCTTTTTACTTATACAGCAATGATGCACTCTATGAACAAGGTAAGATAGATTTAAAAGCTGATGTAAATAAATATTTAAAAGATTACAGTTTAAAAAATGAATATTCAAATCCAGTAACAGTAGAACAGCTTCTTACACATACATCAGGCATAGACGATAATAGAATAGCAGATTTGTCAAAAGACAAAAAAGATTTAGTTCCTATGAATGATTTTTTAAAAAAACATCTGCCTAAAGTAGTAAGAGAGCCTGGAACTGCTATCAACTACAGCAGCTATGATACAGCACTGGCAGGGGGAATTATTGAACAGATTTCAGGAAAACCTCTTAATAGCTTTATTGAGAATAAGATATTTAAACCACTAGAAATGAACAATTCAACATTAAATAGAGATATGAACCCAAAAGGATTAGAATCAGGTTATGAATATGAAAATGGTAAGCTTTTTAAGGCTAAGAAAGTAGAAGGATATTTTAATAACTATGCCATTGGAGGTATAATATCAACTTCTGATGATATGGCTAAATTTATGATAGCCCAGTTAAATAATGGAGCATATGAAAATAAAAGAATATTAAAGGAAAGTACAGCTATTAATATGCACAGTCAGCATGCAACCTTTGATACCAGGCTTCCAGGAATGGCCTATGGATTTAATGAAAAAATCATAAAAGGATATAGAGCAATAGAACATCTTGGATATTCACCAGATAACATATACAGCGATATGACATTATTTCCAAATGAAAATTTAGGAGTCTTTATATCTGTAAATCAAGGAAATAACAATGTACCAGATGAAATTGTGGCAGAAATGACTGCAAAGTATCTTCCAAAGAAAGAAGAAATAAAGGATAACAAGACTTCTTATAGATCAAAAAGCAATTTAAAAGATTTTGTAGGAACTTATAGGTTTAGTGAAAATCCCAAAAGTATCTTTCACAAAGCTGATGCATTTTCAGAAGGTGAAGATTTAACTGTAAGTTTAAAGGATAAAAAAACATTATCATTGACAGGGAAAGATGTTTTTGTAGGGAAAAAGTACACAACAACCCTCAAAGAAATAGAACCATTGGTATTTAAAAGAGTAGATACGGGGAAGTATGTAGTATTTAAGAAAAATAAGAGTGGACAAATTTATTACCTAGCACAGCAGCAGGACAGCTGGCACGGAACTTATGAAAAACTTAAATGGTATGAGCTTTCAACTGTGCAGATTTCCATAATTATATTTTGCTTAATAGTATTTTTAGCATCAATTATATTTTCTATTGGAAGATCAGCTTATATTATGATAAAAAGGAAAGATAATAAATTAAACAAGATAGAAAAATATCTTTTGGTTATGTCTTTTACAATTAGCTTTTTAAATGTATTTTTCTTTGCAGCAGCTTTATTTGTACTGGGGGAACCAACCAGATGTGGCATAAACATGGAAGCTAAATTATTATTATGTGTGCCAATATTGAGCTTGATTTTAAACTTATTGTTTTTAGTTTATATAATAATTGATTGGATGAAGAAAAACATTAAATTATCTGCTAGAATATATTACTTAGTTTTAGCTTTTACAGAAATGCTGTATATATGGTTTTTGAATTATTGGAACTTTTTCGGATTTAAATACTAAAATCTAATTTAGAATTTAATATTTGGGTAGCTTTTAAGACTTAGAGTGAAATTGTTTGGAAAAATTTAAACAAATTTACTTTTGATTTTATATTTAAGTTGAAAAATGAAGGAAGTGTACAGATATTGTTGGAACTTCAGGTTCTAGAAAAAGTACTCTTTAAGAATTTGATGCACTAGTATATTTATTAAAAAAATTACTTAAAATAAATATACTATTATGAAAATGGTGGTGTATCAAATGAGTAAAAGATTGAAAACATCTTTAATTGTTATAGGTATGTTGTTAGTTATATTTTTACCTTTAATAGGTAGTTATAACTCCATTGTAGGGTTAGAGCAAAAAGTTAATGCAGCAGAGGCAAATATTGACACTCAGCTGCAAAGAAGATCAGATTTAATACCAAACCTAGTTCAAACAGTAAAAGGTTATGCAGCTCAAGAAAAAACAATATTTACAGATGTGGCGAATGCAAGAGCTAAGCTTGCTGGAGCGCAAACAATTACTGATAGAGCAAATGCAGATGCAGCACTTTCATCAGCACTTTCAAGACTTTTAGTAATTGTTGAAAGGTATCCAGATTTAAAATCTAATCAAAATTTTAGAGATTTATCTGTTGCTTTAGAGGGTACAGAAAATAGAATAGGAATAGCAAGGCAAGATTATAATACTGCTGTGAATAACTATAATACATCCATAAGAAGATTTCCAAATTCGATAATTTCAGGTATGCTTGGTTTTTCCCAAAAAACATATTATAAGGCTAGTCAGGGAGCACAGGAAGTTCCAAAGGTAGATTTTACAAAATAGTTTATCTTACAGCTTAGAATCATATGGATAATTCATTGATAGAGCTAAGTTGTAAAAAAGCTATTTTATACAATCTTAAAATGGGAAATTTAAATGAATAAAATAAATAATAAATTTAAGGTGATAAAATCATCTTTAGGTGTATTACTTTCTGTGTTAATTTTTATTTTGACTTTGCCTTATTTTGTAAAGGGTGCTTCAAATATACCTGTACCAACTAAATTAAAGTATATAAATGATTATGTAGGGATTATTGATGAAGATTCTAAAAACTATATTGTATCACTTGGAAGTGAATTAGAAAATAAAACTGGTTCACAAGCAGCAGTGGTTATAATTAGTTCACTTGAAGGAAGAGATATAGAATCTTATTCCAATGAACTTTTTAGAAACTGGGGAATTGGACAAAAAGGTAAGGATAATGGACTTTTAATATTATTATCAATAAATGATAAAAAATGGAGAGTAGAGGTAGGAAGAGAGTTGGAAGGCGTAATTACAGATATATATTCTTCTAGAGTTATGAATAGTGAAGCAGTTCAACTTTTTAAAGAAAAAAGATATGGTGAAGGTTTAAAGAATGCTTATTCAGTTTTTGCAAGAGATATAGCGAAAGAATATAATGTTAGTTTACAAGGAAGTAATAAAACTACACATAAGCAAAAATCAATTGCTATAAATCCTGTAGTAATATACTATATCTTAGGTGCTTTTGCATTAGATATTATACTTAATAAAGCAAGAATAACTAGGTTTTTATTTTATGCAATGTTTTGGAATTCTTTTTGGGGAGGCCCAAGAGGAGGCGGAGGCCTTGGTGGAGGTGACCAAGGTGGATTTGGGGGAGGCAGCTCCAGTGGAGGCGGTTCTTCAGGAAACTGGTAAATATCCCAAATCTATAATTTGGTGATAGTCGCTTTCACAGAGTGAGTCGGGGTATTACGGTAGGTAGCTATCGGATAAAAGACCATCTAGTTAAAGTTAATTTATAAAATATTGACTTTAATTATATGGCTTTTTATTTTGCTGTAATTGAGTTATAGAAAGTTACTTAATTGGCCTATTACCAGCGAAGCTGCTATAAGTGCAAAGCAAGAGTTAATATTTGTAAAATATAAATCGCTATAATTTATGATTACAAATATTAACTCTTTTACAGGGGTAATACCAGCAGCCTTGTCATGTACTGAAAAGTATGCACCATAGATTAGCATACTTTTAACACAAATTGATAATCTGGTATTACCCCAACATAAATGATACTCATTAAAGTTGACTGAGAGTCATAAGATAATAGGGAATATGTACTATGATGTACTGTCAACTTCATTGCCTACCTGTGCTTATTTGTTTTCAAATCATAAAAATTCCGCGTCATTTCTAAAAAAGCTTGAAGGGTTGGTGATATCCATTTATTTTTATGAATCAACATCTTTACAAAATATTGGGGAGATGTTTCAGTCCATCGGACAGCGCAAATTCGACCATCTGCAAACCGGGGTAACATGGAAATCCCCAATCCTATCATAATCAGTTGTTTTATTGCCTCGGAACTACTAGCTTCTAAAATAGCTTGAGGGTATACCCCGAAATCCCTAAAGGTTTTTTCCACTAACGACCGATAACTGCAGCCTTGCTCGGTAAGAATAACACATGTTTCTGCTAGATCATGAGGTGTAACTACTTCCTTTAGCGCTAGAGGGGTGTCCGGTGCTGTTAAAAATATCATTTCTTCTTTGGAAAGATTCTCTTCGATAAGATTATCATCATCAATCCTATCATTAACGTTAAATCCAACATCAATTTCATTTCTATGGATATCATTGAAAATTGTGTTATAATTTGCAAACTTTATTATCATTTCCACCTTAGGAAAAGCTTTTCGGAATATTTTGAATAGATTGGGTAAACAGTAAGTTCCCAATAAATAACTTGTTCCTATTGTCAATTTGCCTTTCGGCTCACTAGGATTTGCTACAATTTCTAATGCTTCAGAAGTAAGTTTAGTTATTTGCTCAGCATAAGGAAGTAAAGCTGTGCCCTGATGCGTTAGTATTATTCGATGTCCAAGACGTTCAAATAATCTAACCCCCATTTCTTTTTCCATTGACTGAATATGGCTTGTAATTGTTGACGGAGCATAACCTAATGCATCTGCTGTTTGTACAAAACTACCCAGTTTTGCGATAGTTAAAAATGTCTTGAGTTGATAAAATTCCATAATTTGACATCTGCGATTCAATATTATCGAATGTTATATTCAAAATATTCAATTTTATTGTAGTATTCTTCTATGATACAATAAATTATATGAAAATACAATATAGATTTACATTAATAATCATTATCCTATTAACTTAACGGCTTTTATTAATCTGCTTGTGAATGCTTGAAGGAGATAATCCAAAATCAAAAGAAATTATTAGTTAAAATTACTTAGAAAATAACTGAAGGGAGTATAGTGAATTATGAAAACAAATTTAAATATATTTGTAATGTAAGTGAAGAGTTTATAATCAATAACTCAACAGTCATCATAGTAGATGATGAAAATAAGGAGGAATAACATGAAGAGAATCAGGATTAACCAAGTAGATACATTTACCAGCAAGCCGATGGCGGGTAATCCGGCGGGTGTTGTCAGCAACGCTGCAGGTCTTACAGACGACGAAATGCATGCCATAGCCAGGGAAATAAATTTGCCTGCGACGACATTCGTATTTCCACCTAATGACACCAAGGCCAATTTTCTGGTCCGTTATTTTACACCCTGCGGCGAAATAGCAGTTGGGGGCCATCCGACCCTCGCAACAATTCATGTTTTGCTGGAGGAGGGAAAGATTGGCCGGGACTGTAAACAGGTATGGTTAGAAACCGGTGGCGGCATTCTACCGATCGATATCAGTTCCGCCGACGATGGAAAATATACTATTACAATAACAATGACCACTCCCAAGTTTGAAAGCGCAGCAATATCTCATGACACTCTGGCTGCGATGCTAGGGACTGATCCCGGCAATTTGGAAAATTATCCAATCTGCAAAATGTATACTGGCTTGTACTATTATGTGGTTGGCCTAAAGTCATTGTCGGCCATAAAAGGCCTGTGTCCCGATTTTGCTGCCATCGCTGAACTTAGTCGTAAGAATTGGATAAGCGGCTTGCAGATTTTTACTACAGAGACGGACGATCCTAATTGCGACTTTCATGTGCGTACCTTTCTACCCGTACAAGGTACCAACGAAGATATTGTCTGTGGAACAGGTAACAGTTGTATCGGCGCATTTGTTGTGGAAAATGGGATATACAAAACCGATGGTTATCGTATTCTCGCGGCTGAATAAGGTAACGAATTGGGACGACCCAGCCACGTCTATGTTGAAGTGGCTGGAAAGCCTGGTAATATTACCAGCGTCAAAATCAGTGGCATGGCAGTGATTGTTATGACGGGAGAATTGAATTTCTAACAACAGATATCGACGCCAGAGTTACAAGGTTATGGTTAAAGGCGGGCATGTTTTATTGTCAAAGCTACCCAAATTTAAAGTAGGATCAGTGGAGACTATACAGGGGTGCAGCCAACAAAATCGACAAAACCCACGTTAAGTAAATTAATCCCATAAACGATCCTATTATCTACTTTGCTATCTAAATTTCTTTTTCTATAGTTTTAAGCCTTTTAATGGGTAAATGACTTAAGTAAAGATACTTCTTCAAAGAAAGTTCAACAAATTGTTGAAGAAATAACTAATACAACTAAAAAAGATTATGAAATTTTTAAAACTGATATGGGGTTCTATGCGCAAAACCCCATACTAAGATGAAAAGTGAATAGTATTAAAATTTTCGGATAATCTAATCTTTAGTGGAGTTTTCATGGAGGCTTAATTATGCGATTTAACAATTTTAGTTGGATATTTATAATATTGATTTTTGTTGGTATGTTTTTTTTACGTGGGTGTGGATGGAGTGGAGGCTGTGGAATACCAAGATTTCATAAAAAATCAAACCACGATTCTGATAACAAATCCGAAGCTATAGAAATATTAAATAAAAGGTATGCTAATGGGGAAATTGATTCTGAAGAATATAAATTGAAAAAGGAAGAAATACTTAGAAAGTAGTATGAGAAACAACGAAAGGAACAGAATTCTAATAAATGGCAGTCTTATTTCTTTAGGACTGATAGCTATACTTGATAATATATTTTCTCACTGGCTTTTTAAATGGCATAGGATTTTACCAAACAAAACTCTTTCAGGATACTTGGAAGTAACTTTATTTATTCTTGGATTAATATTATTAGCAATTGGTGTATTTAGAGAGATAAAAGATAGAAGAATTAAATCCCATTAAATGTTGTACAATATTCTAATATCGCTAATTATAACCAAAACCCGTTGACTTTGCTTTGCCATGAAAGGGATAACCCCTGTACTTTTCCCCTAAAACCCTAAAAAATTTTTCACAAGCTCCACACATTAAAAAAAAAGCAAATATTAACTGAAAAATATGACACTGATAAATAGTTATAGACAAACAAAGTCATGATCACTATAAAATAGGAAGTCTGATATAACACATTTACTGTTTATCGGATTTCCTTATTTTTTATATAGAAGAACCATAATTTTGCTAACTATATTAATGTTATACAGAGGCTATGCTTATTAAATAAGCCTAATATTGTAGAATAATAAAACCACAGTACTTCTTTTCCATTAGAGTCTATAAAACTTTGATGTATCAAAGTTTAAGTTGGTCTGCGTAAGTACTGTCTTTAATTTATTTTTCAAGATCGCAAATTTGATCCTTTTTATCCTGAATTGATTTTAGTTTTTTTGTTGAGCTGCAATAACTAGCATAGTATCTCCTACTGATGTAATTAAATTTCCAAGTACATTTATTTCACCTGCATCTTTGTTTTTGGACAAAACAATAGCTATAAAACTACTAAGTTTTGCAAGTTGATTTGGATCTAATGAGTTTAAAGAGAACAATTTTAGTCACCTCTGTTGCATTATATGCCATTAATAAAAATTTAGATATTATAAGTTGTTTTTTATTTTTTGTAAAATATTAAAGCTCTATGTTATTAAATAAAAAGCATATGATAATTATTTCAAGTCAAATGTTAGTTAATATTAGATTTTATACTATATTCCATTCAATAGTATATGCTTTTCAGTAATTACATATGGTGATGATACTACTATAATGAAGACTCTCGAAAAGTAGCTGGAAATTTTGAAAAAGAATATAGTTAGTTAACTGTTTATCATTAAATGGGAATTTATTAAATGAACCTTCAAAATCACACATTGTTATGAGAGAACTAATATAAAAAAGGGCATGACAAAAAAGCCTAGGATTTTGAGTTGGAAAAATATTCAACAAGTGTTTTATGCAGCCTTATTTTGTAAAAGGTCGATAAAACTGAATCCAGTGTGTTTTATCCAGGCATCTAAATGTATATTAATTACTGCAAAAGTGGCTAAAGACATACGCATTACTGCACTTTGAGATTTATATTCTTCAATTGCATAATCTTGAAACATTCGTTTGTTTGAGCGCTCTACAGAGGTTCTGGTTTTAAACACAGCTTTAAATTTTTCAGAATGTCGCGGTACTGGAGGAAACATCCTAGGGTCAAAGTCAGGCTTAATGTAAACAACTCTTCCGTAATTGCTGTCAGGACACTTACACTCAGGTGTAGGAAAAGCAGATATAGATGAAACAAGAATAATTAATATTTTAAAACAAAATAGGACTAAAGGTATACTGACATTACAAAAGGACTCTAAGAAATATATAAATTCTTATACATACTCAAAAAGAAAGATTAAATGCTATAAAGAAAATGCAAAATATAAGTTTGTAATAGACTTAAATCTTAAAGGAAATATAATATCTAATGAATTATACGATAACTTATATTCAGATCCCAAAGTGTTAAAAAAATTTGAAAAAGACATGAAAAACTACGTAGATAAAATGTGTAATAAAACAATAAATGATATGAAATGTAAGTATAAAACTGATATTTTGGATTTAGGAAGAATTGCTGCTGCAAAATATGGAAGAGGTACAGGTACTGATTGGGATAAGGTAGTATGTGAGTCTGACATTCAGGTTAATGTGAAATTTACAGTGGATACTGAAGGAAGAGGAGATTATTAGTAATAGTAGGGTGTGTAAATAGTTTACCATTTTTATAATTTTAATATTAATAGGATAAATAACATTAATATATATTAAATTGAATAACTTTCTACGATTTCACATAATATATAAGTGTATTTATATAATCTCAAAGAAATGAGTACAATTAATTATTAATTGTACAGAGCGAAGACACCTACCACTTTTCAATTAATTGGGATTCTAAGCCTAAACCCCCGAAATTTTTGATTTGGAAATTTATTAATAAACTGTGATGAATGTTCTGTAAAATATAATTAGAGACTGTGAAAATAACAGGTAATGAATAAAAAAGCAGTTATCGTTTCAATTTGTTTGAAATTATAGTAACTGCTTTTTCTTAGTGGTACTTTTCAACAAATTGCAAGCAATTCTTCTTAGAGTATAAATATTTATGTAAGTTCTATACTTTGAACTCTTAGCGTACAATTTTTCTCAAAATCTGCCTATACCCCTTAATAAAAACATTATTTTATGTTATAACATTACTTAATTTAGAGATTCATTATATTAGCTCAATATATTTTCTATTTAATATTATTCTCTATATTGTGGTTCCTCTGATTTTACAAAATCAAATCTACTTTGGAGCATCTGTGCTATATTTTCAGCTGTTTGTGCTAATTGTTTAAAAGTTTGTTTAGCTTGTTGATCGTTTGTATCCATTGAAAATGTTTTTAATTGACTAGCTAATCCTTGAGCACTTGTTAAAGCTTTTTCAATTTTATTTACTGTAGTCATAATGAAGTCCTCCTTTAAATATAGAATTTTACAATGTTAGTATATATAGATTATAAAAACTTATTCTCTTAAATTCGTAATTAAAGTTTAATTTCATACATAATGTAAAAAATTATTGTACAAAATAAACTTTAGAGGTGATAATAATATGCAAATACAACTTAGTCAAAAAGAAAGAATGTTTTTAGAAGATGGAAAATTTCAAGAGGAAATTTGTATTGAAAAATATAAAAAGTATTCTCAGCAAGCACAAGATGCACAGTTGAAGCAGCTTTTTAATAGACTCTCTGGTGAAGAACAACATCACTATGATATTATTAATGAAATGCTTCAAGGTCAACAACCAAATTTAAGCCACAATCAACAAACTCAACAACCGTTGACTCAAAGTACTCCCCAAGGAGCTACAAATAATCAACAGGATAAAATGCTTTGTAGTGACTTGTTATCTACAGAAAAATATGTTTCAGGTACTTATGATATTGACATTTTTGAATCTGCTAATCCTGTAGTTAGGCAGGCAATGCAACATATTCAACAAGATGAACAAAGGCATGGTGAAGAACTTTTTAATTACATGAATAGTCATGGAATGTATAATGTAAAATAAAATATTATGTAAAAAGATAAATTAATAATTTCAATATGAATATTTAATTTATCTTTTATAAAATTTATATAAAGGTGATTTTATGAATATATATACTATTTTCTTTCAAGGAGAAAAGTTAAGTATACTTGAATTATTTATTAGAACATCTATTTTATACTTTATGTTATTTGGTTCAGCAAAGGTAATGGGATTTCGTCAGCCTGGTATATTAACTTCATACAACTTTTTAATGGCTGCAGGTATTAGTCACATCGCAGCTTCTCGTATGGTCAATCCTAAAGCAAGATTAGTAGACGCAATAGCTATAATTATAGTATACACTTTAATTAATTTGTTTATTGCATACTTATATTTTAAAGTTCCATCTGTAGTTTCTCAAAAACCTATCATACTGGTTAAAAATGGAAAGTTAATAAAGAATAATCTTTCAAAAGCAAAACTAACAATTGATAATTTGATTTCAATATTAAGACAAAAAGATGCACCTAATCTTGAAAAAGTAGAGTATTTAATTGCTGAATCCACAGGGGATTTTAGTGCTGCTGTAAATAATAATAATCTCCCTATAACTAAATTAGATATGGCAATGGATACACCGCAAGATATTTTATCACAAATTCTTATTTATAAAGGAAAAATAGATGAAAAAATTCTTAAAAAGAATAGGTTGGGTTATAATTGGATTGAGGAAGAACTTAAATCTAATAATATTGATAATGTAAATGATATTTATTTAGGAATTTTAACTTCAGATAAAAAACTATATATAAGTTCATAGGAGTGAGTTTATGCTGAGGGTTTTTGGTGTTATTAAAAACATTTCGTTATTTGGGTTTGTAATAAGAACTTTTATAGTAGGTATAATAGCTTTTTTAGTAGGAAGATATATATCAAAAAGAACTATAAATCAGCTTACTTCGTATGACTTTGTATTGGTATGGATACTTGGAGCTCTCACAGTTGCACCATTGTTAGATGGGGAGGTATCCTTTACATATATAATTATTCCATTATTAACTTTATTTTTTTGGCATTATGTATTTAGTTTAATATCTTTAAAAAATAGAAAATTATCTTTATTTTTTAATGGCAAACCCATAATTTTAATAGATGACGGGAAGATAATAAGAAAGAATTTAAAAAAGCATTTTATAAATGTTGATTTGCTTATGAGTGAACTAAGGCTTAAGAATATTTTTAATATTTCAGAAGTTAAATATGTAATTCTAGAACCTAATGGTCATTTTAGCATAATAAAAAAAGAATCTCATAGACCAGTTACTCCAATAGACTTTAACTTACTTGCAAAACCTGTAGATTTACCTTTAGTTATCGTTAATGATGGTAAATTATTTGAAGAAAATTTAGTTAAATCGGGAGTGGATAAAAAATGGCTTATGAATAATCTTGCTATGTACAATATAGACAACATAAAAAATATTTATATTGCTACCATAGATAGTTCTAAAAAATTATATGTTTCAAAAAAAGATTAACAGTATGTAAATATATGCCAACACATTTAGTTACAGTATTCTTATATTATTCTTCACCTTTGCTGCCAACACTTCTAATTGATTAAAAAATTGTAAAAAACGCACTTTTCTAATTCAATAAATGTTTAGAAGAATGCGTTTTTTTACTTTGCCCTTAGTGACACGGATGCTGGTATATAAAGATGGATTATTAATTAATTTACTCGCTTATATTATAAAGTTATTTAGAAAATCTAAAGAAACTAATATGATAATAAAATTTTAAGAAAAGACAAAAATCACTTATTTTGGAATATAACATAAATTAATAAAGTAAAAGTAATATTTTAGGAGAATTGGTTAATGGTTATCACACCGGATCTTTCTAATTTAAAGTATAAGGAAATAAAGGGAGTTAAATATTTTGAGCTTGTAGCAGAAGAGGTAGAAAGAGAAATACTTCCCGGATTATTTATTAAGGCTTGGGGTTACAATGGAAGTACACCAGGACCTACTATTAAAGTTTACCCAGGAGACTATGTTAATTTTAGAGTATATAATAAATTACCTGAACCAACTAGTGTTCATTGGCATGGTTTAGATGTACCTAATGTTATGGATGGAGTACCAGATATACAGCCTTCACCTAAAATTGAACCAGGAGAACATTTTGATTACAGATTTAGAATAATTAATTCACCAGGTACCCACATGTACCATACTCATCATATTGCCCATAAACAGCAGATGATGGGATTAGAAGGAGGATTAATAATAGTAGATCCTTCTTATGATTTAAAAATAGATAAAGACTACTTTATTATGCTTCAGGAATTTAAAGTAGAAGAACTGCTAATGGGAGTAGTTAAGAAAGGTAAGTATGATATTGATCCACTTGCACATAATTTTAACTTCTTTACTATGAATGGAAGGTGTTTTCCTTTTGTTACTCCACTAGAAGTAATCTATGGGGAAACAGTGAGAATAAGATTAGGAAATGCTATGGAAGATGGACATCCAATTCATATTCATGGACATCAATTTTATGTATCAGCTTCAGATGGAAACACAATTCACCCACGCAATAGAGTGAAAAAGAATGCAATTAATGTAGCATCAGGGGAAACTTACGATGTAGAGTTTTTTGCTAATAATCCAGGTATATGGCCCTTTCATTGTCATATACCTCACCATATGAGCAACAATATGACAGATCCAACAGGAGGTATGTTTACAACTATTGTTTATAAATAAGTTAATATATTAGAATTTTAAAATTGTTACTTAAAATAAAGGGTACAGTTTAGATTTAAAGACACTATTTTAAATCATAATATTCTCATATTGTACACCAACTCAAAAGGCAGCAATGCCTTTTTTTCTTAGTATTGATAGTAGTTAGTTTTAGGCTATTTTTTAATTCCTGTTGGTATGATTCAGAGAAATGTTGGCGAGACCCCATAGCCATCAAGCTAAGAGAATTGTATAAAATAAAGCCCCCCATTTGTAAAAATGTTATTATTTAAGGGGAAATAATAACATTTTTACAAATGATAGAAGAAGAGAAATTAACATTGGATGAATTGTTGGTTTTTTCAGTTGTTACCTCTTAAGATACTGAATTAGTTTGGGCAGTTACAACTACATTTATTACAATGTAGAAAGTTATTGGAGGTAAATGGTGAATGTAGAAAAATGGCTACATGAATAGTCTATAAAAACAGTTAATAACTTTATTATGGTACTAACTGTTTTTATAGATGATAATTATAAATTATAAGTAACTTCTTGTTTTACATCATTGAAACTGCAAATTCTTTGCATTCTTTTGCACAATTAAAGCATATTTGAGCACATCGTTGAGACTCTTCGTCAGGAAGTTTTTTACATTCATTTCCGCAAGTTTTACACACAATTGCACAGAACTTAGCAAGAGACTTTGAAAACATACTATAACGAGCAAGAAATTTTGCCATTAATGTGCAGACATCTGCACAGTCGCGTAATAATTTGAGCTGTTTTTTTCTCATATGAACATTATGCTTATCAATTATCATGGTTGTCATATGCTCGCAAGTGACCTCACACTCCTGAACAGTCTCAATTAAGTCCTTATGATGATGCATCATTCCTTTCATATCTTTCGCTGGATACAGAGGGTGCATTGGTGCTATGTCAAGAAAAAGTACAAGTTAAAATGAGAATAGCTCACTTCTAATCATTTTCCATATTTTAACGTACTATTGACGTGTCTAGTTTTCTGTTTTTTCATATTCTTTCTTTATTTATATTCTTTGCATACGTACTGACTGCTTCTGTCACTATGTATAATAAGGGGATTAAGCAGCTTCCTATTTTGTTTAGCTTCATTAATTGTGTCAATAACACAGGAAACAGCTAATGCTTCTGTAAGAGTCCAAGCTATAATTTTTCGAGAGTATAAGTCCATATGTACTTCAGAACATTTTGAGGTTTGCTACTATGCCAAGAGACATGGGGTTGATATAGATTCACACTTGGTTTTGAATGAAACTGTAGAAATAGTGAATAATGCATAAATAAATTAATTAATAAGTTTTTCTTGGTTCAAATGGAGAAAAGTATTTCTCCTCATAAGCAAACTCCACCTGAACCTGAGAAGAACTTGATAAAACTAATGTTGAGTTTTTTCCTTTTTTTGTTCATTAACATTATTTGCTTTGTTCTCTTTTTTATTTTTATTATCAGTTACTACATTTTTAGTTTCACTTTTTATAGTTGGTTCTGATGTCTGTTTTTTTGCATTCTTACTGGTTACTGAAGTTGAATTAGTGACAGTGGAATCTGCAGTAGTATCTGTTGTTGTAGTGTCAATTGTTATAGTATCAGTTGTAGTTGATGTAGTAGTACTTGTTTCACCTGTTTGTGTATTTTCATTATTTTGGGAATCTTTCTTTGTCTGTTCTTTTGTTTCCTTTATCAATTTACCCACGCTTATCTTAGAGGCTTCTTTTTTTGTTTCAATAGCTTTTGTGAGATTTTGTTTTTCTATATCTAATGCCTGTTGTTTTTGTTGCAGTAAATCTTCTGCAGCCTTAATTGTTGTTTCATCTCCCGATTTCTTTGCTTTCTCAATGGCTGCTTTAGCTTCATTATATTGTTTTTTAGTATTATTATAAACTGTGCGTTCTTTTCTTAGAGCTAGTATAGCATCTCTTTTTGCTGTCTGCATTTCTATAACTTTTGCTACTACATCTTTTGCTTTATCTCCAACTTTATTCTGAAGTGCAGCTAATACATCAAGGGATTTTTTCTGTTTATCAGTAATTTTACTTTCTATATATTCCAGTCTTTTGAGTTTGTCTTGATTATCTACGGTTTGATTATTGTTTATCGCATCTTCAATTTTATTTTCAGCTGCGTCCATATTACTCTGATAATCATTAAGGGCTGTGTCTGCAAGCTCCTTCTTATTTTTACTTACCATTACCTCGCTTTCACCTAATCTTTCTTGAGCTATTTGAGATAACTTATCTGCTTTTGTTTCATCTGAAAAACACAATGTAACTTTTATACTATCAACTGTTTTATCTGCTGGATATAAAATACTATCTGGTGTTATACCAGCCCGATCTTTTAGAGTTGCTGTATTAGCGGCAAATGTTGTGCCGCCTATGCTTAATGTCATTACTACACTTGCCACTAAAATTGTTATTTTTTTCATTTTAATCATCCTTTCTACATACGCATTTAACTAAATCATTAAAATATACGATGTCTTAATATATTTTAGGGGGTTTAATAAATTCCCCTTAAAATTTTTATTTATTGCGTATAATATTTATAGATGAGGTGATTTCATGCAGAATATCAGTCACTTGTTCTATGAAAACAGAAATAAATTTATTAGTGAAAATAAAAACTTTATATATAAATGTACCTATACTATTTCCAAAAGATATCTTCAATGGGAAAATGATGACGAACTAAGCATTGCTTTAATTGCATTTAACAAAGCTTGTGATAGTTATACAGAATCTAAAGGAAACTTCTATGCATATGCAAAAGTTATAATTAGAAATGCATTAATTGATTATTTTAGAAAAAATAAAAATTCACCTTTGCTTACCTTTGATAATGGTGATTATATCATGGAAAAATTAGATAACAACAATTCAATATCCAAATTTGAATTAGAACTGGAAAATAAAAATAGAGCAGATGAAATTATTGAATTAAATAAAGAACTTATAAAATATAAAATTGATTTTACTAGCCTTGTGAATAATAGTCCCAAGCATAAAGATACAAGAAATAATGTTCTAAAGCTTGTTTTCAAAATATGTAATAATAGTGAAATTAGCAATTCCATATTAAATAATAAGCAATTACCTGTTAAACAAATATGTATGTATACTGGATTCAATAAAAAATTTATTGATAAATGGAGAAAATATATTATTGTTTTATTTATAATATTTAACAGTGAGAATTTCCTTTACATAAAGTCTTATTTAAATATAAAAGTAGGTGAAAATGATGGGTAAAAAAGAGGGGATAGTAATAAGTATAAATGGAAAATATGCTAATTTGCTTACTTCTTGTGGTGAATTTATAAAAGTAAACTGTAATGGAAAGAAGCCTAATATTGGAGAAATATTTAAAGGAGATGAAGTTTTTCATAATTTTTTTTATCTTAATGGGAAAGTAATAGCAGCTGCAGCATGTATAATGTTTATATTATTTATAGGTGGAGGTGCGAAGGCTTATTATAGTCCAGTAGCTACAATTCTGGTAAATATAAATCCACATATTGAATTAAAGGTAAACTTCTTAAACAGAATTATTTCCTCCAAAGCATTAAATGGTGATGGCAGTAAAATATTAAGTCAGGTAAAAATAAATAATGTTAATATCAATAATGGTTTAAAAATAATAATTGATGAATCTAAAAAAGATAAATTTATTAATGAGGATTATATCAAAACAAAAACTATTTCTGTTAATATAAGTGGTAAAAATATAGATATTTCTGAGTTTAAATCCAATATAGAAACTTCTAATTTAAATGTTAAGATTCAATCTAATGGTAATATAATTTTAAATAAGAACTCAAATAGTAATTCAAATAGCAGTACAAAGATTACTAATAATGATACATTTAATAATCCGTTAAATAATGTAAAGTCATTAAATAACGAAAATAATAATAAAGAATTAAATAGTAATATCAATAAGAACAGTTCTTCGGGAAAAAATGGTTCTGTTAATGGAAATAATTCTACCTTAGATAAAAATAATGATGGAGGCCAAACTAATTTAAGACAATCACAATATTTAGATAGTAATAGAATTAAAGAAGATCAAAATTCTCAGAAAAGAACTGATAAAAATGAGGATAATAACCATAATAATAATTCCAGTAAAGACAACCTATCTAAACAAAATTCCAATTCAAATGGTCATAAATAAAACATTAAGACCTGAAAAAATAAAATCATAAGTGCTTAATTTTATTAAAAAATCTGAAAGTATCAAGTGATTCAAAGGTTCAGGTAAAGTTTATTCATGAGGAATGTTTTTCTTTACCTGAACCTTAAAAGAGTTTATCCAGGGGTATAGTAATGATTATCTTTCTTTGAAGAAGATAGGGTGTTAGCTAATTGCTGCGCTTATTTGTTCCTCTTCAAAATTTGTATCCAATCCTGTTTTTCAAGAAAGCTTCCTTCTACATTGGATTCCATTTCTATAAACATCTTATAGGGTACAGTAAATGACAGTATATCCTTATCAAACTTTGTTCTAACAGCAATGTCAGTCAGACCAATAGTAGCTTTGGGAGATTCAGAAGTACTTTCTTTGTAGGGAATTATGCCTATTTGATGGCAACCAGCACCAAATGGTGCTATGACATTATCATTTGTTTCCCGTGCATAATTTGCCATAACAATCAGCGCAGAAAGTTGGTCAGGATTAACAAAAAATATAATAACCTGAGGTGTTTCATTAGTAGATAATTTTTCCAGAGGTTTAAATATAATATATTCTGTAGGTACATCTACCATTGGTAAAGAATCAATAAACTTTTTTGCTATTTCTGGACTTTTCTTTAAACCTTCTCCATGCTCTAAGTGAGGCATCTGTTCGGCAAGGTTTTTACCAAATTCTGTGCTGCAAAATTTCTTGTTTCCTGTAGAAAGGAAATATTCTATTCCACCAGGAAAATTTTTGTAGGTATTGCCAAAACCTAGCCCTGTACCGCCGCCATAACATCCAAAAGTTTTTCGGCTAAATACAGCTGTTTTTCCTTTGGCAGCACCGTTTAACATTGCTGCTACGCAACCACGTTTTCCTTCTTTAAACTGGATAGCCTCTTCTGGTTTTTCATTGGTAAATACTACTGCAACCGGTGAGTATCTCATTTGAATTGCTTGAGCTAATTTACTTTCCATATCAAAATTACCTTCTTTCAAATATTTATTGCTATTCTTCTGTTACTCCTGAAAAATCCATTTAAACGATTTCAACAATGGATAAACTATCTCACAAGTGATATTAATACCATTAATGTTATTGTAAAAAGATATTGAATTTATGTCAATATCTTGGACACAAAAAAATAGGCTTAATATGCTGATATCCTATACATTTTAAATACTAATTGATAAAAAAAAGACCTTAAAAAGCCTCTTTCTTAAAAGAATATTTTAAAATAATATTTATAATGGCAAAGCATAAAATAAAAAAGCCCATTTCTAATCTCTAGTTACCTGTAAATAAATCCTTATAATTCTGTAATAATTCCAGTGGCTTTTTTGCACCAAACAGTTTATATCTTAAATAGTCGTCCACAAATACACAAAATGGCACTAACATAAACCATAATATTGCATAAGGTATACATATCTGGCCATATAAATTACCCCATGTATTAGAATAATCCCATATATCAAGCTTTAGCCACATATTTAATACCATGCCTGAAGCAAATTCCAAAACAAGAATTATAGCAGTACCGATGATGCACTCCTGCCACATTTTACGGTCATAGAAAACTGGATGTTCATTTAATCTACCTATTAAAAAGGCACTTATTCCTCCCACCACTAACATACTTACATGAGTCCATCCACGCCACATGCCTTCAAGAACCATATATAACGCACCCATTATAAATATTAAAATTATATCCTTATATATTTTATTTTTCACTATATCACCTTCTATATTAGAATAACTGTGTCCTAAGTTACAGTATTTATTTCATCTATATTAATTAAATCACTAATATATACCTGTGATAAATTTATTCTTTATTTTCAACTTTTATCTCACCAGCAAAATATCTATAATGTATAAAAATTTATAATTGTGACATAACTGGCATATAGATTGTACAATTAAGTCCTATAAATTTAGCATCTTTCAGAAAGGGAGGTTAAGACTGTTATAATTATTTTATTTATATGGATTTATTTTTAGCAATACGCTTAAATCAACAATTCTATAACCCTTTCTTTTTAATTCATTTATAATTTCTGGTAAAACCTCTATATTTATTTTATGTCCCAGGCTGCTGTGCATTAAAATAATATCACCTGGCCTTACATTATCCAGTATGTTTTTTACAATAGTTTGTTTATTTATATTCTGAACCCAATCCATGGAATCAATGGACCAAATGACAATTTTATTATTTGTTCCACTAACTGCAGTTAAAACTTTTTCATCTGTTGCTCCATATGGAGGTCTCACTAAAGTAGGCCTTTTACCAATAATATCCTTTATTTTATTTTCAGTAAGAATAATCTCATCTTGTATTCTTTTAATGTTTATTTTAGTGAAATATGGATGATTCCAACTATGGTTCAATATTAAATGTCCTTCATCATAGGCTCTTTTTACCATATTGGGAAAGTAGTTTATTTGAGTTCCTACAAAGAAAAAATTAGCTTTTATATTATTACTTTTTAAGATATCTAGTATTCTAGGTGTTACTGATGAATCGGGACCATCATCAAATGTTAAACTTACATTATTTTCTATGGGTGATCCATTAATATACATTTCCTTTGAATGATTTTTTGCAAGCTGAACAATATATTTTCTCCATACAGTTAAAGCATTCATTTGAGCTTTACTTATTTTATTTGTGCTGCCAAGAATATTATAAGTAATAAATCTATATAAAGGTAAAGGTGTAAACATCGTAATACCAGGCCTTACATATGGAAGATTTAAATAAGGATTAGCAAGAATTAAATCCATTACATCTGTGAATTTTATAAAATATGGTATCATAAGAACCCCCTAATAATTTATATTTATATAATATGAGTTTAGTTGATTTTTGTTAGCTTCCATTGTCAGTACTTCTTGCAGTATACACAGTAAAAAAGCTGATAAAATTATATCTATTAGAAATAACGAATTATTTATGATTAAAATTAACACACTAATATAAGCTGAACTTATACTAGGTGACAGATATATAGATTGGAATTCATAAATTGTATTTTTAAATGCCTAAATTATAAGCTGTAGTTTTTATTGGTGGTGTTTTTTGTGAGAATATTAAATATAGATAATGATTTCCGGGAAATTGCCAGAAATATTGATCTTATGGATAATCATTATTGGATAATTTTATCTATAGATGAAATTGACAGATTAGAGGATTTTATACCAGTAGACAGAGAAACGATAGATGAGTGTAAAAGTTTTTCACAGGTACCAAAAATAAGTTTTTTTGATGGATATATCTTTTTAATATTCAATGTACTTAGCTATGTGGAAGAAATAGTGATATCTAAAGAATTAAATGTATTTTTAAGTAGAAAGTATATTATAACTGTATACAAGGACAGAATTGACATATTAGATATTTTAATAAAGGATATAAATGATTCTAAAAATTGTTTTGTACTTAAAGATAATCCAAAAGTATGTATACTTCTTTATTATATTTTAGATAGGATAGTAGTTAGAAATCATGATATAATATCTGAACTAGAAGTTGAAGCAGACAGAATTGAAATAAGTATTTTAAAAAACCCAAGACATGAACAAATAGATAATTTAATAACTCTTAGAAGACAAGTTTATAAAATAAGAAAATATTTAAGTCCCCTTATATACATAGGAGATAGTTTAGTTATAAATGATAACCTTGTAATTGATAAAGAGAGTATGAAGTATTTTATAAATTTAAATAAAAAAATAGAGAAACTCATGTCTTCACTGGAAAGTTTAGTTCAAGATTTAGCTTTGGTTAGAGAAGCTTTTGAATCAGAAATAGCCAATAAAACCAATGAACTTATGAAAATTTTCACAGTAATAGCAACCATATTTTTGCCCTTAAATTTAATAAGCAGCATGTATGGTATGAACTTAAAAGGAATACCTTTTGTAGAACGGGACAATGGATGTCATTATGTGATATTGATTATGGTAGTTGTAGCAATAACTCTTATATGTGTATTTAAGAGAAAAAAATGGCTTTAAGTTAATTTAATAGCATTGTAATAAAATTATTGTGATAAAATATAAATGGTAATAAAATGAATGTTACCATTTGTTTTTTTCATAGTATTGTTGTAAGTTAAATATAGATAAGGAGAGATAGAAATGTCAAAGGATTTAACTAAAAAGTATAAATATGCCTGGGATAAATATTCAAAAAAAGATTTTAAACTTCTTTTTGAGTTATCAGATGGATATAAGGATTTTATGTCCAGGTGTAAAACCGAGAGAGAATGTATAAGAGAATTTATATTTAGAGCTGAAAAAAATGGATATAAAAATTTGGAAGATATTATAAATGAAAAAGCTACTTTAAAACCAGGTGATAAAATTTATGCTAATAATAAGGACAAAACTTTAGCACTTTTTATAATTGGAAGTAAAGATATGCAAGAAGGCATGAGAATACTGGGGGCTCATGTAGATTCTCCAAGAATTGATTTAAAACAAAATCCTCTCTATGAAGACACAGATCTTGCACTTTTAGATACTCATTATTACGGGGGCATAAAAAAATATCAGTGGGTTACAATTCCTCTTGCCATTCACGGAGTAGTAGTAAAAAAGGACGGCAGTAAAGTAGAGATAGTAATGGGAGAAAAAGAGGATGAACCTGTGGTTGGAATATCTGATTTACTTGTACATTTATCTTCAACCCAGATGGAAAAAAAGGCAAACAAAGTAATAGAGGGAGAGGATTTAAACATATTAATTGGAAGTATTCCAATTCAGGATAAGGAAGCTAAAGACAGGGTAAAACAAAATATTTTGAGGCTATTAAATGATAAATATAAAATAGAAGAAGAGGATTTTATATCTGCTGAACTGGAGGTAGTTCCTGCAGGACCTGCTAGGGATTTTGGATTGGATAGAAGTATGATTATGGCTTATGGACAGGATGATAGAATATGTGCATATACCTCTTTTGTGGCAATGATGAATATAAACAATCCCGACAAGACCTGCACTACTCTTTTAGTGGATAAAGAAGAAATAGGAAGTGTAGGGGCAACTGGAATGCATTCAAGATTTTTTGAAAATACAGTGGCAGAAACTATAGCACTTTGTGGAGATTATAATGATCTAAAATTAAGGAGAGTTTTGACAAATTCAAAAATGTTATCTTCAGATGTTAGTGCTGCTTTCGATCCTAATTACCCCTCTGTTATGGAAAAAAACAATTCAGCTTATTTTGGCAAGGGGATAGTATTTAATAAATATACTGGTTCCAGGGGAAAGTCTGGGTGCAATGATGCAAATCCAGAATATATAGCTGAACTAAGAAATATAATGGAAAAAGATGATGTGTACTGGCAAACTTCAGAACTTGGAAAGGTGGATCAAGGGGGAGGAGGAACCATAGCCTATATATTGGCACGATATAATATGCAGGTTATAGACTGCGGCATAGCGCTGCAAAATATGCATGCACCTTGGGAAGTAGCCAGCAAAGCTGATATATATGAAGCTGTAAAAGGATATACTGCTTTCTTAAATAGAATATAATCAAGTGATTCTTAGGCTCAGGTGGAGTTTGCTGTAGAGAACTGCTTATCTCCATCTGAACTCTAGAAGAACTTATTTGAAGAAGATGGGAGTATCAGCAATGATAGCCTTCGGATAAAAAATGCTGTATAATCTGAAACTTTTAGTTATACAGCATTTTAAGTTATATGAAAATTAGTATATTTAAAGGCTATTTAGTTTATCTAAAAATATATTTATTCCATCCTCATCTAAAAAAACTTGACCTAGGGCGTGGGAATGTTTTGAGTCCTTATCTTTTTGTGAAGTGCTGCCGTGGAAATCGGAACCTGCAGTTACTATTTTGTTGTATTTTTTAGCATAGTCTATAAATTTATTTGTATCTTCTTTTGTATTGTTAGCATAAATTGCTTCTATACCGTGGAAAGGAAGCCTGATTAGTTCTTCGATATCAATATCTTTTATAAGTACAGGATGGGCTAATACAACTAATGCATTTAATGATTGAAGCATTTTTATGCCTTCCAATGTGGAAAGTTTTTTATTAGGTACATAAGCTGCACAGGATTCACCTATAAAGTTTTTAAATATATCCTGAAAACTATAATTGTATCCTTCATCTATAATGGCCTGAGCAATATGAGGCCTTGTGATGATTCCATGGGCATTTTTTACTATATTTTCATAAGAAATATTTATATTAAAAAATTTATTTAGATTAGCAACTATTTTTTTGCCTCTTTCCACCCTGTATAAATCCATTTGGTTTAAAAAATTTTTAAATTTCAATGATATAAAAGATGGGTCTTTGAAGTAACCTAATATATGAACGCTTTTGTTATTATATAGGGTAGATAACTCCAGTCCAGGAATAACCTTTATATTTACCTTTTCTCCTTGGTATAGAGCACTGTCTATACCAGATATAGTGTCATGGTCCGTTATGGAGATTATATCCAAGCCTGCTTTTTTTGAACTATTTACTATTTCGGCAGGAGATAATCTACCGTCAGAAGCAGTTGTATGCAAATGAAGATCTCCTTTTTTATACAATAAAATCACCTACTTGTTAAAAATTAATATATATTAATTATACTTTAAAAAAGATTATTTTGTATGTAATTGTAGGATTAACATAATTTATATAAAATATTTCTATTTATAATAAATATTAACTTATTTTCATGTAACTTTATAGTGTAATAATTTTTATATGGAGCAAACTTATAATGTAATATAAAACACAGAATATAAAAAAGAATACAGAAAAAGAGGAGGAAATTAATCATGGCAAATAGATCAAATAAAGTTTTAGTTCCACAGGCTAAAGAAGCCTTAAATAGATTTAAGATGGAATCAGCAAGAGAAGTAGGAGTGAATTTAAAAGAAGGATATAATGGAGATCTTACCTCAAGAGAAGCAGGTTCTGTAGGTGGAAATATGGTTAAAAAAATGGTTCAGGCATATGAACAGAATTTAAAATAGAATAAATATGAGCTAAAGTCAGATGAAATTCATTTCATCTGACTTTTTCAACGTAATAATATATTTTTAAAATATTTTAATAGAAATATATAAATTCGGATAAATTATTTTATGCCGCTTATTTTACCTCTAAGTGCTTTTATTCGTCCATTTACATAGTTTAAAAGTTCAGTTTTATTGTTCTTTATATTCATTGGGGCATTGGAAACTATGCTTATAACATTTAATCTGGTGGAGTTTATTTCACTAGCAATTTCATGGGCTAAATGCTTATCTTTGGTTTTCCAGTAAGCATTGTTGAATTCGTTTGCTTGTTTTTTATTATAGTATCTCTTTTCAATGCCGAATTGAAATAAATCGGCAGCAGACTCCAGTTCATCCAAATCTCTGGATTTTAAAGTTTCATCAATAAGAGTTTGAAATGTTTTCATTATTATACTCCTTTTCAATAAATTGTTAGAACTAATATATCTATACTTTTAAACTTAAAATTTGTTCTATATAGACAATATTACTTATACCTTGTTTCTCTTATTTTGTCAATATTGATTTTTAATATACATAATGCGAGTCTTTTATATATAAAATATTGCAGATTATATATATTTTTGTCAATATGTTAAGTTTAAAAAGTTTTTTATTTTTAAATATTTTTTGTGATTTAGGTAAAGACTATGTTTATGTAAAATAAATATTTTATTGAAAAGGAGTGACTTTCGTGGGTGATACAAAAAGAGAGTCAGAAAAATCTTCTATAGGTAGTTATATAGTAAGATTTATTTTAACAGTAATTGTACTGGGGATAACTTCATTTTTAACACCTGGTTTTAGAATAGTGGGACTGTGGTCTTATTTAGTGGCAGCAGTTGTAATAAGTTTAATAGACTATTTTGTAGAAAAATTTATGGGTGTAGATGCATCCCCTTTTGGAAAAGGAATAAAAGGTTTTGTAATTGCAGTTATAATACTGTATTTAACTCAATTTTTAGTGCCGAATATGAGTGTATCCATATTGGGAGCTATTATTGCATCAGTTATTATAGGAATATTGGATGCTGTAATTCCTGGAAGAATCATGTAAAATGTTATTTTTTAAAATTTAATTCTTAACAGTATAATATAAATTATAATCTGACAATAGAATTTAATAGTTTTGTTTAGAACACATCAAAATTGATAAATTACTTCAATTTTGGTGTGTTTTTTATATTAAATAGAATAGTTTAGTATTTTCTAATTTTTTGTTATAATTAAGAAAAACAATATTTATATTAAATGATTGTTAGGTTCAGGCTTCGGATAAAAATATATCAAGAGTTAGTTTTAATCTAATAGGCAAGTTGTTTATATATAGGAGATAAATTTATCAGAGGGAGAGGTAATAAAATGTTTGAATGGAAGGATAGTTACAATTGTAGAATTAAAAGGATAGATGAAGAACATAAAAGACTTTTTGAAATAGGAGAATCTGTATATGAACTTATAATAAATGAAAATCACATAGATTATTTTGGAGATGTTTTAAATTTAATTGATGACCTCAAAGAATATACTGTATATCATTTTGAAGATGAAGAAAAAATAATGAAACTTTATGATTATCCTGGATATAAGGAACAAAAAAAAGCCCATGATACCTTTATAAATAAAATTGAAAGTTTAGATTTAGAGGAGTTGGATGAGGATATACAAAAATCTGTATTGAAACTATTGGATTTTATTTATAATTGGATATCAGAACATATATTAGGTATGGATTTAAAGATAAAAGATTATTTTGACAGTTTAAAGCTCAGTAACATGAAATAAATTCATTAAAAATATATTTTGATTTTTGTCATAAAGAGTAGAGAAATGTATTAAAATACCATTGACTAATATTCACTTATAGTACATAATGTACGTGTACTATAAGTGAATATTTAAGATAGAGGTGCAAAATTTATAAGTAAAGTTTTGGAGGTAAGCACAGTGAAGAAACTTAAAAGGAAATTTTGCCGAAGTGTTCAACAGATGCTTTGATGTTGGATTAACTGGTTTTGTATAAAATATGTGCAAAACTGTCACAAATCTAATTTGTGAAGAGCTATCATTCATTGTGGAATTAATATATCTTTATATTTATAACCTTGGGTGTACACTCTCAAGGCTATTTTTATGTTTATCTTACTTACTTTACTTATGGGGATTTTGATACCGATAAGGGGGAGAAAAAAATGGAAAGCTCAGTAGAGCAAACTAATGAACTAAAAAGAGGGCTTAAAGCTAGACATTTAAATATGATTGCCATAGGAGGAGCTATTGGAACAGGAATATTTTTAGCATTAGGTGCTACTATTAATCAGGCAGGTCCTGGAGGAGCGCTGGTAGCTTATGGTTGTATAGGAATTATGGTTTATTTTTTAATGACTGGCTTAGGAGAAATGGCTACTTATATGCCGGTTTCAGGCTCTTTTGGTGTTTATGCCACTAAATTTGTAGATCCGGCTTTAGGATTTGCATTAGGATGGAATTATTGGTACAATTGGGCAATAACTGTAGCTGCAGAAATGGTAGCAGGAGCACTTATAATGAAATATTGGTTGCCAGGTGTACCAGCTATTGTGTGGAGTGTGTGTTTCTTAGCTGTAATAGTTTTATTAAATTTATTATCTGCAAAAGCCTATGGAGAATCGGAATTTTGGTTTGCAGGCATCAAAGTAGTAACCGTTATCGTTTTTATATTAGTAGGAGTAGCAACTATTATAGGTATATTTAATGGAAATCCAGTAGGACTTAAAAATTTTACAGTAGGAGAAGCACCTTTTGTAGGAGGCTTTAAATCTATATTCCTAGTATTTTTGATTGCAGGTTTTTCTTTCCAGGGTACTGAATTAGTAGGTATAGCTGCGGGAGAAAGCGAAAATCCAGAAAAGACCATACCGAAAGCTATTAATAGTATATTTTGGAGAATACTAATATTTTATATAGGAACAATATTTGTAGTAGGTGCCATAATTCCGTATATGAATGCAGGAGTTGATACAAGTCCTTTTACTTTGGTATTTAAAAAGGCTGGTATAGCAGGAGCTGCATCTCTTATGAATGCGGTTATATTGACTTCAGTGCTGTCAGCAGGAAACTCTGGAATGTATGCCTCAACTAGAATGTTGTATTCTATGGCTAAAGATAAGAAAGCACCTGCCTGGCTGGCGAAAGTTAATTCAAGAGGAGTACCTGTAAATTCATTGATACTTACAACAATAGTGGCATCTGCATGTTTTTTAACAGGGCTTTATGCCGAAAGTACAGTGTATGTTTGGCTGGTAGCAGCTTCAGGTCTTGCAGGATTTGTAGCATGGCTTGGTATAGCAATTTGCCATTATCGTTTTAGAAAAGCTTATGTTGCTCAAAATAGGGATTTTGGAAGATTAAAATATAAGGCTAAATTATTTCCTTTAGGACCTATAATAGCATTGGTGCTTTGCATTATAGTTATCTTGGGACAAGGTATTACTTATTTTGAAGCTAACAATATAGATTGGAGTGGAGTAGTTTCGTCTTATATAGGGCTTCCACTATTCTTAGGGCTATGGATATGGTATAAGAAAAAATATAAGACTAAAGTAATAGATTTGAAAGAAGTAGATTTTGACAGTATTGAAAAAGAAATTAAATTATAATCAATAATTTAATTAATTGCCCGACTGTCAGAGGATGTTTATATTCTCTGGCAGTTTTTATTTGTATTTTAATATTTAAAATGTGACGGAAATCAAATGATTTTTATTACATCTTTTATTTTTAATATATTAATAAGCTCTTTTAAATGAAAGAGAAGTTAATGTTGTATTAAATACTGTAAGGATGACAGAACCGGGAATATCAGGAAAATGTTTAGCCTACAAGTAGAAAAATTATTACTTATTTGTAAATAAGCAAAATGGAAGATGAAATAAAAAAAGAATAAATGTATCGTCAAATAAGGAATTATAAAGGATTGAAGGAAGCTAAATATAAAAACATAGTCTGTTCTATTTGTGAATATATAAATTTATAGTTTAATCCTTTATTAACACAAATTGAAAAATAATTGTAGTAGAATATATAATAAATAGACTACTATGTTTTATATTGGAGGTTTTAAAATGTCAATTCTAGTTTGTGGGGGAGCAGGGTATATAGGTAGCCATATGGTAGTAGAACTTTTGGAAAGAGGAAAAGAAATTGTAGTATTGGATAACTTTGAAAAAGGACATAAGCCTGCTGTATTAGGAGGTAAAATTTACTACGGAGATTTGCGAGATGAAAGTGCAGTAGATAAGGTTTTTAAAGAAAATAAAATTGAGTCAGTAATAGATTTTGCGGCTTATTCTCTGGTGGGAGAAAGTGTATCGGAACCACTTAAGTATTTTGAAAATAATGTAGGAGGTACTTTGAACTTATTAAAGTCTATGAGAAAATATGAAGTAAAATATATTGTATTTTCTTCTACTGCTGCAACTTATGGAGAGCCTAAAAACATACCTATTTTTGAAGATGATTCAACATATCCCACTAATCCCTATGGAGAATCCAAGCTTACGGTAGAAAAGTTGTTAAAATGGAGTGATAGGGCATATGGTATAAAATATGCTGCACTAAGATATTTCAATGCGGCAGGTGCACATATTTCAGGACTTATAGGAGAAGATCATGACCCTGAAACACACTTGATTCCTATAATACTTCAGGTGGCTTTAAAAAAGAGAGATAAAATATTTATATTTGGAGATAATTATAATACAAAAGATGGAACTTGTGTCAGGGATTATGTTCATGTTATGGATTTAGCTAATGCTCATCTTCTAGCATTGGATAAAATTATTGAGGATGAGGAAAGTAAAATTTATAATTTAGGTAATGGTAGGGGTTTTTCTGTAAAAGAAGTAATTGAAGCTTCACGAGAAGTAACTGGACAGAAAATAAAAGCTGAAATTGCACCTAGAAGAGAAGGAGATCCGGCAGTACTTATAGCTTCTTCTAAAAAAGCTGAAGAAGAGCTTCATTGGAAGCCAAAGTATAATTCACTTGAGACAATTATTGAAACTGCATGGAAATGGCATAAAAATCACCTATATGGATTTGAAAAGTAAAGTAATATTAATGGTTAAAACATGAAAAACACTAAAATTTATATATTGACAAAAAAATGTTAGTAGTAATATAATAAGATGTAAGTTGTGTATGATTTTATTAAATAACATCTATATAAGTTATGAAGAATATGAGGTGTTATAAACTAGAAATGTAATAGATAGGCTGTATACCTATTATTTAAATATCGTGATAGGAGGAGGCCGTCTCTTAAGATAAAAGAGGCGGTTTTTTATATTATATAGCAACTTGTGGTTTTTAATTCTTGTTTAAAAGAATAGAAATAGGAGAGGAGATGAAAAGTGTTAAATCAAGTGATTCTTAGGTTCAGGTGGAGTTTGCACATAAAGAGATGCTTTTTTCATCTAAACCTTAGAGGAACTTATCCAAAGGCGTAGCAGTGCCAATCCCCTAGGTTGAATAAGCTGGGGTGAGGTATAGTAAGGGTAGCCTTCGGATAAAGGTATACTTATTTAACTGTTAATATGGATTTTAAAAAGTTAGTGGCAGAAGAGATTAAGAAAAATATAGATTTGGAATTAAATTTTATAGAAAATTTAATAGAAATACCGCCAAAACCTGAAATGGGAGATTATGCATTTCCATGTTTTCAATTGGCAAAAGTATTGAAAAAGGCACCAAATATAATTTCTAAGGAATTAAAAGATAAATTACATAGTAAGTACTTTGAAAACATTGAAAATTTAGGACCTTATGTAAATTTTTTTATAGATAAAAAAATATTTACTAAATATACTTTAGAAGAAATACTATTAAAGGGAGATAGTTATGGAAGTTCAAGCATGGGAGAAGGGAAAAATATAGTTATAGAATATTCATCGCCTAACATTGCAAAACCTTTCCATGTAGGACATCTTTTTAGTACCTCTATAGGAAATGCTCTATATAACATGATAAGTTTTCAAGGGTATAATTGTACAAGAATAAACCATTTGGGAGACTGGGGAACTCAATTTGGAAAACTTATAGCGGCTTATAATAGATGGTGTAATGAGGAAGATCTTAATAAAGATCCTATAAAAGAACTTTTAAGAATATATGTAAAGTTCCATGAAGAAGCAGAAAAAGATCCTTCACTTAATGAAGAGGGTAGAATGTATTTCAAAAAATTGGAAGATGGATCTGAAAAAGAAATTAAACTTTGGAAAAAATTTAAAGATTTAAGTCTTAGAGAATTTAAAAAAGTATATGATTTATTAAAGGTAGATTTTGATTCCTATGCAGGAGAGAGTTTTTATACGGATAAAATGGATGCAGTTATAGAAGAAATAGATAAAAAAGGACTTCTCGTGGAAAGTAATGGTGCAAAAGTTGTAATTTTAGATGAATACAATATACCGCCTTGTATTGTAAAAAAATCAGATGGAACGACTATATATGCTACCCGGGATTTAGCCGCAGCTATATATAGGAAAAAAACCTATGATTTTTATAAGAGTATATATGTAGTGGGTCTTGACCAATCGCTTCATTTCAAGCAGGTATTTACCACCCTTAAGTTAATGGGTAAAGATTGGGCAGATTCATGTAAACATGTAGGTTTTGGACTGGTTAGATTTGCAAATAAAAAACTTTCTACAAGAAAAGGAGATGTAATATTTCTAGAAGATCTATTAAATAAATCTGTAGAGAGAACTCTTGAGATAATAAATGAAAAAAATCCTGAACTTGAAAATAAAGAAGAGGTAGCTAAAAAGATTGGTATAGGAGCTGTAATATTTACCTATCTAAAAAATAACAGAGAAAAAGATATAGTATTTGATTGGAATGAAATGTTAAGTTTTGAAGGAGAAACTGGTCCTTATGTTCAATATAGCTATGCAAGAGGAAAGAGTATACTCAGGAAAGCTAAAGAGACGGATTATGATAAAAAGCAGATGGATTATAGTAAATTGGGTAGTAAGGAAGAATTTGAACTTATAAAGACACTGGAGAGTTTTAATAAAGCTATCTTAAAGGCTATAAATAGACTGGAGCCATTTGTAGTAACTAGGTATGTAATAGATGTGGCTAAAGGTTTTAATAAGTTTTACAATGCCCATAGTATTATAAATGCAGTGGATGAGGATACTAAAAGGGCTAGATTGTCTTTGGTAAAATGTACCTGTCAAGTATTAAAGAATGGATTAAATTTAATGGGAATAGAAGTAGTAGAAAAGATGTAAATGAGAATTTTAAATATTTTATTGAAAGATTGTCAGGTGTTTGAATCTCAAGCCCACTGATGGTAGGATAAATATTGATATTCCCTTGGATAATCAGATAATATAGAAAGGAGAAGTTACGTTAAAGTAACATATATTATGGAAATTAGAGAATATGATCGTCTGGTAAATGTAGAAAGTAATGCATTTTCAAGTTGTGACATGAAAAGTATAGCCTATTTTGATATAGAAACAACTGGTTTCGATAGAGAATGTGATAACATAATACTTATATCCCTTGGAAGGTTTATTGATAAAAATAAATTGGCGATAAAACAGTATTTTGCAGATAGTATACAGGATGAAAATGAAGTATTATATAATTTTGGTATGGATATATTAAAATATGATAAATGGTGTTCTTATAATGGAATAGCCTTTGATGAACCTTTTATAAAAGAGAGAATGCACCGGAATAACATATACTTTGAGTTTCCTAAATATCATGTGGATTTATACAGACTTATAAGACCTTATTACAAACAGCTGGGTATGGAGAGATGTAATTTAAAGACTGTGGAAAAGTATTTGGGTATAAACAGAGAGGATAAAATAGATGGAAGAATTAGTGTAGATTTATATAAAGAATTTTTAAAGTCTAATACTGATAGTATAAAATATACAATAATGCTTCATAATTATGAAGATGTTTTAAATTTACCTAAAATACACGAATTTGCTTTTAAAATAAGGAATGATAAATTACTGGTGAGAGAAAACTGTATTACAGAAAAGCAAAAAAGATACTTAAAAATTCTTTTAAAGAAAAATAATGTAAATTTAAATATACAATTTGAAAAAATATCCAAAAGAGTTGCATCACAAATTATAGATTACCTAATAAAAGGAGAAAAGGATGTAGAAAAATTTGACAATATTATAAATGGTAGTTATTAATGAATATTTAATTCAAATTAATAATGCATTTAACTTTTGGGAAATTTTTAGACTTTTTAGAAAAAACATTGTATAATTAAGAAAAGGAGGGGTGTTGTTATGGTTCAAGAAATAATGAAATCAGATATTGTAAAGTTAAAAAAGGAAGATAGTTTGTGTAAAGCTTTAGATATAATGGATACTCATAATGTAAACGGAGCACCTATAGTTGATGAAGATGGACAACTGATTGGTATGATAGTAAAGGCAGATATATATAGATTTTTAATGGAAGAGGGGCATTATGATACCTGTCCTGTGGATTGGGCAATGACAAAGGATGTAGTTGTGGCCCGAAGTGAAGAGGATATTATGACTGTAGCAAAAAGGATTAGAAAAAATAATATAGTAGCCATTCCTATAATAGATGATAAAAATGTGGTAAAGGGTATTGTTTCCATTGGAGATATAATGGATTATGTAATTGAGAAGTCTTGATTTTAATATCAGGACTTTAAAAAAATATATTTAATATTTTTTTATTAGAGTTGCAAAACTAACATACATAACATATAAGATAATAATATTGTGTATTTTAATTTTGATAATATATTATATAAGGAGAATGGATATGAGTATTGCAGCTTTTTTTGATATTGACGGTACTTTATATAGAGAAGGTCTTATAACAGAAGTTTTTAAAAAATTAGTGAAGTATGAAATAATACCTGGAGAAAGATGGTATAAAGAAGTAAAACCTGAATATGAAAGATGGGATAAAAGAAAGGGGAATTATGATAACTATCTTTTGAAAATGGCAAATATATATATAGAAGCTATAAAAGGACTTCATAGATCTCAAATAGAATTTATAGCTAAAACTGTAGTAGCTCAGAAGGGAGATAGGGTATATTCTTATACCAGAGATATGCTAAAGTGGCATAAAGAAAGTAAACACATAGTAGTGACTGTATCTGGAAGTCCTGTAGAATTGGTTAGAGAAATGGCAATTAAATATGGATTTGATGATTATGTAGGAGCTGTATATATAAGAAATAAGGATAATATATATACAGGAGAGGTAGTTCCTATGTGGGATAGTATCAGTAAAGAAAAAGCTATAAGGATGTTAACTAAAAAATACAATATAGATTTAGAAAAAAGTTATGCTTATGGAGATACTTTAGGTGATTTTTCTATGATGAAGATGGTAAAAAATCCTGTTTGTGTGAATCCTACTAGAGAGTTATTGAGAAAAGTGTTGGAAGATGATAAGGTGAGCAGCAGAGTAAAGATAATAGTTGAGAGAAAAGATATGATATATAAACTTGGAGCTTCTTGTATAAAGGAAATTTAAATGGCATGTAATTTTATTATATATAATTATATTAAAACTGTGTGGTTAAAAAGGAATTGGAAAAGAGTGGTGGCATGATAGAAAGACTTAACGATGTGGATGTTGAAAAACCTGTAATAGAAAATTCATTGAAGATAGACGAAAGCAGATGTATTTTTAGAGATGCTATATTTTTTGATTTAGAACATTATATATACAAAAAGCCTATATGTATAGGTGTTTTTGGTTGCTGTTTTTATGATTATAAGAATGAGGTGCTAAAGGTAACACAGTACATGATAGAAAATAGGAAAGATACAAAATTGATACTAAAATTGGCTAAAGAATACTTTGAAAATATGATTAGGGAAAATAAAAAGTATATAGTAACTTTTTCAGGAAATAATGATTTTACAGTTATAAATTATCTTTTTGAAAAATATAATATGGAATTTAATAATATAGAAGAACATTTTATAAGTGTGGATTTGCAAAAGCAATATGAAAAAGAAATCCATAAATCTATAGGACTGAAATCATTGGAAAAAGAATTTGGAATCACCAGAGAGGATAAAATTATAAGCGGTTCAAATTTAGCTAAAACTTTTAGTAAAATAATTAAAGATAGTGAGTATATAAACAGAATGCCACAGATAAAAAAAGAAAAAATATTATTATACAATGAGCAGGATATAGTAAGCTTGTTTAATATATATACAAAATGGAATAATGTGTTTATGGGCAATAAATAGAGTTTATCTGTTTGATAATTATATTTAAGATATAAAAGTTTTTACAAGTTTATAAAAACTTTTATTTTTTTTTCAATTACTGTATATTTATAATTAAGTTCTTCTAAGGTTAAGGTGGAGTTTGCTTATAAGATGAAATAAATATATACATGAAATATACTCTGCATTAAGATAAAAATAATATGAAATATTATTTTTTATTTAAGTAATAAAAAAATATTAAATTAATTTTTATAAAAAATATTGCATATTTATTTATAAAGTCATATAATAACTACATATTTAAAAAATATGTAGTTATTATATTTTTATAGGCAATTATGATCTAAAAGGAGGCAAATTAATTTGGTACAAGTAGGAGTTGTTGGAGGAACTGGTTATGTGGGAGCAGAATTGATAAGACTTTTATCAAATCATAATAAAATTGAAATATCAGGTATATCCTCTACAAGTTGTCAGGGAAAATCCATTAGCAGTATATATCCAGGTTTTTACAATTTGAAAGAGCTTGTATGTGAAAAGGATGACGAAGTTATAGAAAAAAGTGATTTGATTTTTTTGGCTTTGCCTAGCGGAGTAAGTGAACCTATTGTAGAAAAGGCAGTGGCCAAAGATAAAATATGTATAGATATGGGTGCAGATTTTAGATTTAAAAGTGAATCTTCATATAAAAAGTGGTATGGCAAAAATTTTCTCATACCCCAATTGCATGAAAGATCTGTATATGGACTTCCGGAGCTAAATAGAAAATATATAAGAAAATCCAAAATTATAGGAAATCCAGGCTGTTATGCCACTTCTGTTCAAATCGGTATTTTACCTCTTATTTCTGAAGGATTAATAGAAGAAAAAGGTATAATTGCAGATTGTAAATCAGGATTAACCGGTGCGGGGAAAGGTCTTAGTGAAAGTAGTCATTTTGTAAATTGTAATGAGAGTTTTAGTGCTTATAAAGTGGCAAACCACAGGCATACTCCAGAAATAGAGGAAAATTTAAATAGTGTATCAAAATACGAGGTAAAACTTACTTTTATTCCACATTTAATTCCAATAAATAGGGGTATTCTGTCTACAGTATACACAACTCCAAAAAGTTTAATAAATATAGAAAAAATACATCAAAAATATTGTGAATTCTATAAAGATGAACCTTTTGTAAGAATCCTTCCTTTAGGAGAAGTATCGAAGATAAACAATGTAAGACTTTCTAATTATTGTTGTATTTCCATACATTATGACGGCGAAAACAATAAACTTATAATTATATCTTGTTTAGATAATATGATAAAGGGAGCAGCGGGACAGGCAATCCAAAATATGAATATTGTTTTAGGGTTTGATGAAGAAGAAGGACTTACTGCTGTACCAGCCGTTTTTTAATTAAATTTTAAGGAGGACATTTAGGATGAATTTAGAAATTGTAGAAGGAGGAATTACTTCTCCTAAAGGATTTACAGCTTCAGGAATCAGCTGTGGTCTTAAAAAGAATAATTTACAGGACCTAGCTCTTGTAATGTCAACTAAACTTTGTAATTCAGCGGGAGTTTATACTCAAAATATAGTTAAAGGGGCACCTCTTTTAGTGACTAAAAGTCATTTGGAAAATAAAAAAGCTCAAGCCATAATTGTAAATAGTGGAAATGCCAATACCTGTACAGGAGAAGATGGAATAAATCATGCAAAAGAAATGTGCAAGTGTATAGGAAAAGAATTACAAATTGAAGAGGATAATGTACTTGTAGCTTCTACTGGAATTATAGGTGTAAAATTAAATATTGATGCTATAAAGGAGTCTATTCCATCACTGGTTAAAAAGCTAAATAAAAATGGTGGAAAAGATGCAGCCAGAGCTATAATTACTACAGATACTTTTAAAAAGACATTAGCTGTAAAATTAGAATTGGGGGGGAAAGCTGTGGTAATTGGGGCTATGGCTAAGGGATCGGGAATGATACATCCTAACATGGCAACTATGCTTTCTTTTATTACCACAGATGTAAATATAAATGCTAATCTTTTAGATAAGGCATTGAAGGAAAGTGTAAAAGTAAGCTATAATAGAATTTCTGTGGATGGAGATACTTCTACAAATGATATGGTGCTTATTATGGCCAATGGATTAGCAGAAAATCCTATTATAAATGAAGAGAATGAAGATTATCAGGTATTTTTAGAGGCATTAAAAAAATTGAATGTAGAATTGGCTAAAATGATAGCAAAAGACGGGGAAGGGGCCACTAAATTAATAGAATGTAAAGTTAAAAATGTACCTGGAGAAAAAGAAGGGGAAATTTTGGGCAAATCCGTAATATGTTCAAATCTTGTAAAAACTGCTTTATTTGGACGCAGTGCCAATTGGGGCAGAATATTAGATGCCCTTGGATATTCTGGAGTAAACTTTGATATAAATAAGCTTGAAGTATCAATGGAAAGTTCAAAGGGAAGTATACTGGTATTTAAAAATGGCAATCCTGTAGATTTTTCAATTGAAAAATCTGTAGACATACTTTCAGAAAATGCCGTAGGTATAGTTTTAAACTTTAATTCAGGAAATTCCAGTGTATGCTGCTGGGGATGTGATTTAACCTACGATTATGTAAAGATTAATGGAAGTTATATGTCTTAAGGGAGGTACGGGAGGAATTGGATTATAATGAGGTGGCAAAAATATTAGCTGAATCACTGCCATATATTCAAAAATACAGAGGAAAAACAATAGTTGTTAAGTATGGTGGCAGTGCTATGTTGGATGAACAGCTAAAAAAATATGTTATAAATGATTTAGTACTTATGAAATGTGTGGGAATAAATTTAGTAGTTGTTCATGGAGGAGGTCCATTTATTTCTTCTTATCTAAAAAAATTAAACAAGAAAAGTGTTTTTATAGATGGGCTAAGATATACAGATGAAGAAACTATGGATATAGTTCAAATGGTACTTAGTGGAAAGGTAAATAAAGATTTAGTAAAGTTAATTCAAAGTTATGGTGGAAAAGCTCTTGGGCTCTGTGGAATAGATGGGGCGATGATAAAAGCTGAAAAAATTTCTAAAGACGTGGATTTAGGAAGAGTAGGAGAGATAACAAACATAAATACTGAAATTATTATAAGTTCTATAGATAATGGATATATTCCTGTAATAAGTAGTATAGCATTTGGAGATGACAACGAAACCTACAATATAAATGCAGATACATGTACTTTTAAGATAGCGGCAGCTTTAAAAGCACAAAATTTAATACTTCTTACAGATGTACCTGGAGTTATGACAGATATAGAGGATAAATCTACATTAATTTCAGAACTCAGGTTAAAGGATATCCCAAGATTATATGAAGATAATATTATAAAAGGAGGAATGTTACCTAAAATAAATTGTTGTGTTGAGGCAATTAAATCAGGAGTTAAAAGTGCACACATTATTGATGGTAGAGTACCTCATTGTCTTCTTGTGGAATTATTTTCAAAAGAAGGTATAGGGACTATGATTTATTAGGAGGAGATTAATTTGGATTATTTAAATTATGCAAAAAAGTATCTTATGAATACTTACAATCATCTCCCTGTGGTGTTTACCTATGGAAAAGGATGTAAGTTATATGATACTTGTAACAAGGAATATTTAGATTTTACATCTGGCATTGGTGTAATGTCCTTAGGTTATGGAAATATGACCTGGATTAAAGCTGTAGAAGCTCAATTGGAAAAAGTAGTTCATACTTCTAATATATTTTTGAATATTCCTGTATTGGAACTAGCCAAAAAATTTACTGAAATTTCAAATATGAATAAAGTGTTTTTTTGTAATTCTGGTGCAGAAGCTAATGAAGGAGCTATAAAATTAGCAAGAAAGTATAGTTTTGATAAACATGGAAAGGCTAGAAATACTATACTCACATTGAAAAAGAGTTTTCATGGAAGAACTATAACTACATTAAAAGCAGGAGGACAGGAAAAGCTTCATAAATATTTTTATCCCTTTACTGAAGGCTTTAAATATGCAGAGGCCAATGTGGAAGAATTAGAAAAATCCATAGATTCATCAATTTGTGCTATTATGATAGAACCTATTCAAGGAGAAGGAGGAATAAATCCACTAAGTGAAGAATTCGTTCATAAGGTTTTTGAAATAGCAGAGAAGGAAGATATCTTGGTTATATGTGATGAAATTCAATGTGGTATAGGAAGAACAGGAAAGATCTATGGTTTTAATAATTATGGTGTTTGTCCAGATATTATATCCACTGCAAAAGGCCTGGGAGGAGGATTACCTATAGGTGCTGTGCTTTGTAATGAAAAATTGAAAAATACCTTTGGATATGGAGATCATGGCTCTACTTTTGGGGGGAATCCTGTTTGTGCAGCGGGTGCCCTAGAAGTATTAAACATAATAAGTGAGGATTCTTTTTTAGAGGAAGTAAGTGAAAAAGGGGAATTTGTTAAGGAGTATTTTAAAAGTAAGAATAAAAAGAGCATATTAGAAGTTCGTGGAATGGGACTTATGATAGGAATAGAAATTGAAGGGGAAGCATCCAAAATCCAAAAGAAAGCTCTCCAGAAAGGTCTTCTTGTATTAACTGCAGGACCAAATGTAGTGAGATTATTACCACCCCTTATTATTTCAAAAGAAGAATTAGAAGCGGGATTAAATACACTATATGAAATTATAGAGGAAGAGTAACTTATATATTAAAAATATATTTAAATCAAATAAAAGAAATCTGCTGTAATTTAAGTGGGTTTCTTTTTATTATAATAAATAAATGTGATAATAATCTCTTTGTAAAAGTATAAATAGATATATCTATTTTATTAATATAGAGGTTATATTTATGAGGTGGTTTATTAATTTACATAAGCTTGAGAAAAAGACTATTTTACTTATGTTAGCATTGCTTTATGTTAGCATATTATTTTCTTTTGGATTTATTTACTGGGATATAGCTAATGATTCCCAGGGAGAATTTTTTATATTTCAAAATGATGTGAACATGAATACAAAGGTAGAAGCTTTTAGAAAGAGTTTGAATATCCCCATATATAATAGAGAATTTAAAGACATGGTAAAATATTTAATATCCTCTAATGAATATAAAAGACCCATTGCAAAACTAGAGACTCCTGGATCATCTTTTTCTGCAAATATATTTACCTTTGATAAAGTATTAGGAGAAAATTGGGCTAATTATTATTATCTTTTATTTCAAAGTCAAGATATTACCCATATAAGTATAGAAGACCTAGGAGAAGATAAAGTAAGTAGTAAATTTAATAGTAATAAGTTAAAAATATGTTTTTACAAGATAAATGAAGAGGAACAATATAAGGATTTTAAGAGTTATAAAAAAAGTGATAAGAGTAAATTTAAAAAGATAGATAGCAAATATGTCTGGGTAAATAATTATACCTCACTTTATAATGAAATTTTTAGGAAGGAATATTTTTATTATCCTCTAAATTTTTATTTTCCAAAACTTATAGAAAACTCCATATCTTTTTTAGATGATAGTCCTTTGGTACTGAGATCTATAATAAATGGAAATTTCAAATATCCAATATGGAATTTTATGTATTTTAGTGCTGTTACTATGACTACATTAGGTTATGGAGATATTTTGCCTAATTCTATGGTTGTTAGGATATTGGTTATGCTTGAAACCATATTTGGAGTAATTATAATAGGAGTATTTGTATCTTGTTTGTTTTGGGATAAAAAGTAAATTCAATAAAAACAAATATTGTTGGTATAAGGACTTTAATAATATTTGTTTTTGTATAGGTGGAATTAACATCATATATATTATGTTAATTAAAAACTAAAGTAAACCACTAATATAGAAAAATATAAGAATATATACTATAATTATATAAAACATATAAAAAAACTAAAGAGAAAAATAGGAAATATTAAAAATTATAACAATAAAAATGAAATGGAGAAAAATATGGAGAAGATCACTAGTTTTACAATTAATCACCTGAAATTATTACCTGGAGTATATGTTTCACGCAGAGATAATATTAATGGAGCAATAATAACCACATTTGATATTAGGATGACAAGACCAAATTTTGAACCAGTAATGAATACTGCTGAATTGCATACTATTGAACATTTGGGAGCAACCTTTTTAAGAAATCATAGTGAATATGGCAATAAGATAGTTTATTTCGGACCTATGGGTTGTAGAACAGGATTGTATTTATTGCTAGGAAGTGATAGGGGATTTGAATCAAGGGAAATTATAGGTTTAGTTAAAGAGATGTTTAAATTTATTGCAGAATATAATGGTGAAATTCCAGGTGCATCAGCAAGAGATTGCGGAAATTATCTTGATATGAATTTACCTATGGCTAAGTATTTAGCAAAAAAATATTTAGAGGATGTGCTAAATAGCATTAGTGAAAAAAATCTTAATTATCCAAAATAAATTTATATCAATAGCTAACACCTTCAGCTTTTTCAAAGTGGGGGATAAGCACTGTTACAAGTTCCTTTATAAGTTCCTCTAAGGTTTAGATGGAGAAAAATTTCCTATGAGTAAACTCCACCTGAACCTTGGAATCACTTGATTAAGGCATTTATAAAGATAAAAATTAATTTAATGATAATATATCTTTAATTACCTCACCTGCTATTATCATTCCTGCCACAGGAGGAACAAAGGAATTGCTAGAAGGTATTTGACGTTTTAATAAACACTTTTTTGAACCGCCAGTACATACACAGCCTTCCCTGCAAGTTGTAACTTCTTCTATTTTTGGTTTTTTAGGTATTTCCTCTGAATACAATACTTTTAAGTCTTTTATTCCTCGTTTTCTAAGTTCATGTCTCATTACTTTAGCTAAAGGACATATTTTTGTATCGTAAATATCGCATACTTTAAATTTAGTAGGATCTAGTTTATTTCCTGTACCCATACAGCTAATTATATTTACATTATGATTTTTACACCATACTACCAGAGATATTTTTGAAGATACAGTATCAATAGCATCTATTACATAATCTGCAGTAAGGGGTATAATATTATCTATATTACTCTTGTCTGCAAATATTTTATAAGATTCTACCCTGCAATTAGGATTTATATCTAAAATTCTATCTTTTAAAACATCTGTTTTATATTTACCTATTGTATGAAAGTTTGCATGTATTTGTCTATTTATATTTGTCAGACAAATAGTATCATCATCTACTATAATAATATGGCCTATACCCCCTCTTGCTAAAGCTTCTAGGGCAAAACTTCCTACGCCACCTAAACCAAATAGTACTACAGTACTATGATTTAATTTTTTTATAGCTTCTTTTCCAAATAATAGTTCAGTTCTGGAAAGGGAATGTTGTTTCATTAAATGATCTCCTATTCATAATGATTTAATTGATTTTTTACTTAAATAACAATATTAAAATTATATAATGTACATTATTTTTAATCAATAGTTTTCTAGGGTATGAAAAATATTAAAAGAACTTAGAAAAGGGTTAGCAAGATACTTATCCCTTTTTAGGCCCGGATTAAAAAATAAATTACAAAATTGTATCTTAAATATTAAATTTTTATCCATCGTTGAATAGTCCATAATAATAAACTATAATTAATGGTAGTATATAAGTTGTATGTAGGTATAATATTATAGATAAATATATAAGCTAATTTAAAAGAGGGTGTTTTGTGATGAAAATAGGTTTGTGCCAGATGATGGTTTTGAAGTCCTCTAAGAGTGATAATGTGAAAAGAGCAAAACAAATCATAGGTGAAGCTGTAAATAAAGGAGCTAATATAGTAGCATTACCAGAAATGTTTAATTGTCCATATAATATTAAGTATTTTAGAGAATATGCTGAAAGAGATAATTGTCAGGGAGAGACCTTAAGTATGCTATCATCTACAGCTAAAGAGATGGGAATATATCTAATTGGAGGCTCTATACCAGAAATTGATGAAAAGGGAAATATCTATAATACTTCTTTTGTATTTAATGAATTAGGAGAAATAATAGGAAAACATAGAAAAGTACATTTATTTGATATAGATATAAAAAATAAAATAACATTTAAAGAGTCAGAAGTTTTAACGCCAGGTAATAAAGCTACTGTAATAGACACAAAGTGGGGAAAGATAGGTGTAGCTGTCTGTTATGACGTAAGATTTCCTGAGCTTATGAGGTTAATGGCACTTCAAGGGGCGAAAATTATATTTATTCCTGCATCTTTTAATACTACCACAGGACCTGCTCATTGGGAATTATTATTTAGAAGTGCTGCAGTAGAAAATCAACTTTATACTGTAGGAATATCACCAGCAAGGAATGTGAATTATTCTTATGTATCATATGGAAATTCTCTTATAGTAGATCCCTTTGGTAATATATTAAATATATTAGATGAAAAAGAGGGAATACTAATATCAGAAATAGATTTAAACTATATAGATGAGGTAAGAAAATCTCTTCCTGTACTTAAGCATAGAAGAGAAGATTTATATAAAATTACTTTAGTATAAAGTAAAAAAATATATAAATTCTGTTAGTCAGAATATTTCGACATATACCATATAAGTAGAAATCTGTGGTATCATGATATACGATATTTTATATATATTTGTTTCAGTATGATAGAATCAAGTGATTCTTAGGTTTAGGTGGAGTTTGCTGTAGAGAACTGCTTATCTCCATTTGAACCTTAGAAGAACTTATCCAGGCGCGTAGCAGTGCTTATCCCCTGCTTTGAAGAAGATGGGAGTATTAGCTAATTGCCGCATGCGGATAAATATATTATAAGGAAGGATTTTTGTGATGAAAGAGTTTATTTTTAATTTTACAGCTATTTTTCAAATATCAGTTTTTACAATCACAATGTATTATCTAATACTTTCTTTATTTGGACTCTATAAAAAAAGAGATAATGGTGCAGAAAAATGTATGCCTAAAAATACTTTTGCCCTTTTGGTAGCAGCTCATAATGAAGAGATGGTTATTGCAAAAATAATAGAGAGTCTGAAAGATATTGATTATCCCAAAGATATGTATGATATTTTTGTTATTGCGGATAATTGTGATGATAATACAGCATCCATAGCAAAACAGTATAATGTAAATGTATTTGAAAGAAGAGTTCCGGATAAAAAAGGGAAGGGATATGCACTGGAATGGATGTTCAATAAAATATTTAAAATGGATAAACAGTATGATTCTATAGCTGTTTTTGATGCAGATAATTTGGTCTCAAAAAATTTTTTAATGGAAATGAATTATAAATTATGTCAAGGATATAAAGTTGTTCAAGGTTACATAGACAGTAAAAATCCTAATGACTCATGGATAACAGGCTCTTATTCAATTTCTTTTTGGACTGCCAATAGGCTTTTTCAACTTTCTAGGTCAAATCTTGGATTATCAAATCAAATTGGAGGCACTGGCTTTTGTATGAATACAGATATACTAAAGCAACTTGGATGGGGTGCCACTTGTTTAACTGAAGATTTAGAATTCACCTGTAAATTAGTGTTAAATGGATATAAGGTAGGATGGGCTCACAATGCCGTAGTGTATGATGAAAAGCCTTTAACGCTGAAACAGTCCTGGCATCAAAGAAAAAGATGGATGAAAGGATTTACCGATGTTGCCTCCAGGTTTTTCTTTAAACTTATAAAAAAGGCACTAAGAGATAAAAATCTCACGGCACTTGACTGTGCCATATATACTGTGCAACCTTTTGTCACCTTGTTAATAGGGCTTTCAGCTTTTATAACTATTCTACAGAATACCCATGGTTTAAATATATTTGTTATAAATATATATTTTATACCTATAGTATGGAAAACATTTAGTATAGTTCAATTTCTAGTAACCCCTTTTATAATGATGTTAGAAAATAAACTGTCAAAGAAGATGTTTTCTATATTTGTTTTATATTCCTTCAATATAGTAGTACTCGCGCTGATGTTTGATTCACCTACTCTATTAGAGACGGTATCTGGAAGTATTTTATATCTTTTGATATTTGTAATAGGCATATCCTTATTAGGAGGTAAAAATTCTCTTAGAATATTTATATGGTATCTGCTCTATGGTATATATACTTTGACATGGATACCAATAACAATACAAGGAATATTGGACAAGAATAACAAAGAATGGAATCATACTAAACATATAAGACAAATAAGTATACAGGAAGTGGAATAATAAAATTAATCCTCAGTCATATTATTGAGGATTAATTTTATTATTTAAAGATCACATATTTTCTTAGAAGTGGTGGATAGACACTGATTAAGGTTCAGAAAAACAGTGCTTATAAGTAAATTTTACCTGAACCTCTGAATCACGTGATAGTAAAGTACTATTAAATTGCTATATAATGATAATAAAAATATATTTAATATGTGAGTAGGATGATGATAACATGATAGAGAGATTACATAAATATATGGCTTCCTGTGGGATAGCTTCCAGAAGAAAATGTGAACATACAATATTGGAGGGAAGAGTAAAAGTAAATGGAGTAATTGTAAGTAGATTAGGAACAACAATTGATGATGAGAGGGATGAAATTCTAGTAGATAATAAAAGAATAGAGAAAGAAAATAAAAAAGTGTATATATTATTAAATAAACCTAAGGGATATATATCTTCTGTTAAAGATGATAGAGGACGCAAAACACTTCTTCATATAGTAAAAGTAAATGAAAGAGTTTATCCTATAGGAAGGTTAGATTATAATACTTCAGGAATTATAATACTTACCAATGATGGAGAAGTATATAATAATATAGCTCATCCAGGGAGCCAAAAATCCAAGGTGTATATTGCTACAATAAAAGGGAAACCCTCTAGTGAGGATATAAAACGATTTGAAAATGGTATAGATATAGGGGGATATATAACAGCTAAAGCAAAATTTAATTTAATTAGTTCAAATAAGGAAAGTTCAAAGGTAAAAATAGAAATACATGAGGGAAAAAACAGACAGATTAGAAAAATGTGTGATGCCATAGGCCATCCTGTAATAACTTTAATGAGAACTGCTATAGGAGATATAAAAATAGGTAATCTTAAAGAAGGTGCATGGAGATATTTAACTGAAAAAGAAATACAATATATAAAAGGTGGAAAGTTATTATGAAAAATGAGTTGAAATTAATTTCATCAAAAGAGTTTAGTAACTATGAAGATATGTATAAAATTGTAGATTTTTTGAATAAAAATTTAAATATTTATGGTTTCACTTTCGGAATATGCAAGAAAGATAATAAAAGTATAATAAATATTTATAAATATGATTAAATAGTTAATTGAATAAACAATTGAATATTATATTGATAATTTACTCAATAGATGTTAAAATGAAACAAATATTGCAAAGTTGGCATGGATGGAGAGAAAGGAATGAAGTAAATGGAAAGCACTAATAATCAAGACTTAATAAGAACAATTCAAATTAAATTTCCTAGATTGAGTAAAGGTCAAAAATTAATAGCTGAATACATTTTAAAGCATTATGACAAGGCTGCCTTTATGACAGCTGCAAAATTAGGGGTAAATGTAGGTGTAAGTGAATCAACTGTAGTTAGATTTGCAAATGAACTTGGATTTTCAGGATATCCTAAATTGCAAAAATCCCTTCAGGAGCTTATAAAAAACAAACTTACTACGGTACAGAGAATTGAATTATCAAATGATTTTGTAAGTCAGGAAAGTCCACTAAAAAGTGTTTTAAAATCTGATATGGAAAATATAAGGGCTACTCTTGAAAAAATAAATCATAAGACTTTTGATGATGTGGTAAACAATATATTTAAGGCAGATAGGATATATATAATAGGGCTTAGAAGTTCCACTGCTATTGCAGATTTTTTGGGCTTTTATTTAAATTTAATTTTAGACAATGTAAAAGTTGTAGGATATGGAATAAGTGATATTTTTGAACAGATGATAAATCTAACTAGTAATGATTTGGTAATAGGTATAGGGTCTCCTAGATATGCTGTGAGAACTATTGAAGCTTTAGCTTTTGCTAAAAGCAGAAATGCTAAAGTAGTAGCTGTTACGGATAGTCTTTTATCTCCTCTGGCAGCTAGAGCAGATTATACCTTAATTGCTCAAAGTAATATGACTTCTTTTGTGGACTCTTTGGTGGCTCCTTTAAGTGTAATTAATGCATTGATTATTGCTGTGGGATTACAGGAAAAAGAAAAAATTTCCTCTACTTTTTCGAATTTAGAAACTATTTGGCAAGAATATGAGGTATATTCATTGAAAGATCAAAATTAGTGGGAAATAAGGTGTATGAATTAATGTCAAAGGTAATAGTAATTGGAGGAGGTCCGTCTGGGATGATGGCAGCAATAACTGCTGCAAACAGAGGATTTGATACTACTTTGATTGAAAAAAATGAAAAGCTTGGTAAGAAGATGTTCATATCAGGAAAAGGAAGATGTAATATAACCAATTCAAAGGATATAAGTGAATTCTTTGATTATATTCCTGTAAATTCTCATTTTTTGTATAGTTCTCTTTACTCCTTTACAAATAAGGATACTTTTAAATTTTTTAATAATCTTGGGGTAGATTTAAAAGTTGAAAGGGGGGGAAGGGTTTTTCCTAAATCAGATAAATCTTCTGATTTAATCAAAGCTATGGAAAAAGAATTAGTAAAAAAAAATGTAATGTTAAGGTTTAATTCTAAAATTAGAAAACTTATTTGTAGAGATAGTTCTATAAAAGCAGTACAACTTGAAGATAATTCACTTATAGAAGGAGATTTTTTTATACTCTGTACAGGTGGCATGTCCTATCCACAAACTGGTTCTACTGGAGAAGGATATAAAATAGCCGAAAGTTTAGGCCATACTATAACAAAAATTGTGCCTGCTCTTGTTCCTATAGAAATTAAAGAGAGCTGGATAAAAATATTACAGGGACTTTCTTTAAAAAATATAGAATTAAGTATAATGGATTCCAATGATAATATCTTATATAAGGAATTTGGAGAAATGTTATTTACCCATTTTGGCATTTCAGGGCCTATTGTATTAAGTGCCAGTAGAGCGGTGAAGGATAATAAAGATTTAAAAATAGTTATAAATTTAAAACCTGCCCTTAATTTTCAGGAGCTGGATAAAAGATTACAGAGGGAATTTTTAAGCTATTCAAATAAAAGTTTTAAGAATTCTTTAGAAGGGCTGCTCCCTAAAAAGCTTATTGGCATAATTCTAGATTTATGCAATATAAAATCAGATAAAAAGTGTAATTCCATAACTAAGGAAGAAAGACAAAATTTAGCCAGACTATTACAAAATTTCACCATACATATAAAAGGTCTTAGGCCTATAGAAGAAGCCATAGTTACATCTGGGGGAGTAAGTGTTAAAGAGATAGATTCGTCTACTATGAATTCTAAAATAGTTTCAAATTTATACTTTGCAGGTGAGATAATAGATGTAGATGCCAATACAGGAGGATTCAATATGCAAATTGCATTGTCTACTGGATTTTTAGCAGGAAATAAAATTAAAGATGTAGTACAAATTTAATTAAATCAATGATAATATAAATAAAGGATTTTATATTTTTTTATAGAATATATAAATAGGATTTGAATATAGGTAAAAGTCCTGATATAAATTTGGGTATGTTTCTTAGGTAAAGAAAGGCGGAATGACATTTTGAATATATCTGTGGCAATTGATGGACCTGCAGCTGCAGGTAAAAGTACTATAGCAAATATTATAGCCCACAAATTTAATCTTATGTATATAAATACAGGTGCTATGTATAGAGCTGCTGCACTTTTATGCATGAGAGAGGAAGTATGTTACAAGGATGTGGAGAGAGTATGTGAAATTGTAAAATCACTTAAAATGCAGTTTGAAGAAGATAGGCTTATTGTAAATGGTGAAGATTTAACAGATAGTATAAAACATCCTGATGTAAGTAATAATGTATCTAATTATGCTGCCATTTTTGAACTTAGAAAATTACTTGTGAAATTGCAGCAAGATATGGCAGGAAAATTCAATGTAATTATGGATGGAAGGGATATAGGTACTGTAGTTTTAAAAAATGCACCTTTGAAATTTTTTCTTACAGCTAGTGCTAGTGAAAGGGCAAGGAGAAGATATTTAGAATTAAAAAAGAAAAATATAAATGTAGAGTATAGTAAGATATTAGATGAGATAATTAAAAGAGATTATATAGATTCTCATAGGGCATCTTCTCCTTTTATAAAAGCAGAAGATGCTATAGAAATAAATTCATCTGAACTTTCTATTTACGAGGTTGTAGAAATTATTTCAGTTTACATAAGAAAGTACATTGAAGAACATAGCTAAAGGTGAGTATCATGAATATTATATTAGCGGATAAATCTGGATTTTGCTTTGGTGTAAAAAGAGCTGTTACTGAGGCTGTAAATGCCCGGGAAAAATTCAAAAAGAAAATATATACTTTAGGTCCTTTGATTCACAATAATGATATAGTAAATAGTTTGAAAGAAAAAGGTATATATCCTATAGAATTAGATGATATATATAGTCTTGAAGAGGGAGATGTAGTTGTAATACGTTCTCATGGTGTGGCAAAAGATATATTGAATCTTTTAAAGAATAAAAAAATCAATGTGGTGAATGCTACCTGTCCTTATGTCTCTAACATACAGAAAAAGGTGGAAAAATACTATAAATTAGGATATGATATATTGATAGTAGGTGATATTAATCATCCAGAGGTATTAGGTATAAATGGGTGGTGTGAAAATACTGCTATTATATCAAAGAATGGTATTGATTTAGATGAGCTACCCCTAAAAATATGTATAGTTTCACAGACTACAGAAAAACAGTCTAATTGGGAAAAGGTATTGAATATAGTAGCTAAAAAATGCAAAGAATTTATTGCATTCAATACTATATGCAGTGCTACAGAGTTCCGTCAGAAAGCTGCAGAACATATATCAAAAAAAGTAGATATGATGGTAGTAATAGGTGGTAAGAATAGTTCTAATACCACCAAGCTTTATGAAATATGTAAAAGTAATTGTAATAATACAATTCATGTTGAAAATTCAGGGGAAATACCTGATAATATAATTAAGACCAATAAAATTAAAACTATAGGTGTTACAGCAGGAGCTTCAACACCCAATTGGATAATAAAGGAGGCAGTTTTAAAAATGAGTGATGACAAAAATTTGGAGTTAAATGAGCAGTTATCTTATATGGACAAAAATGATACCCAGATAATATTAGGGGAGAAAATTAAAGGTATAGTAATATCTGTGAATTCAAAAGAGGCTTTTTTAAATATAGGATATAAATCAGATGGTATACTTCCAAAATCTGAAATAACAAAAGAAGAAGATAACAATTTAGAAGAATTAATTCATATTGGAGATGAATTAGATGTTAAAGTAATAAGAAGGCAAAATGAAGATGGATATGTGGTATTATCCAAGTTGGAATTAGATAGGGAAAATGCTTATAGGGAATTAGAAAATGCAAATATAAATAATACTTCTTTAAAAGTTACAGTAAAAGAAGATGTAAATGGAGGATTAGTGGCTAATTATAAAGGAGCTAGAGTTTTTATACCGGCCTCCCATGTGGAACTATATCATGTAAATGATCTTTCCCAGTATGTAGATAAGGAGTTAGAAGTTAATATAATTGAGTTTAAACAGGAAAGAAAGGGAACTAGAGTAGTAGGCTCAAGAAGGGAAATTTTAAGGATTGAAAGAGAGAAAAGGGAAGAAGAAACCTGGAATAGACTTGAAAAAGATACAGTGGTAGAAGGAGAAGTTAGAAGGTTGACTGATTTTGGAGCATTTGTTGATGTACAGGGAGTTGATGGACTTCTTCACGTATCTGAATTGTCCTGGGGAAGAGTTAATAAACCAGGAGATGTTTTGGGAATAGGAGATAAAATTCAAGTTTATATATTGGATGTAAATAAAGAAAAGAAAAAATTATCTCTGTCTTTAAAGAAACTTATGGAGGATCCTTGGAATAATGTAGATATAAAATATCCGGTAGGAAATGTAGTCCTTGGGAAAGTAGTTAGATTTGCCAATTTTGGGGCATTTATAGAATTGGAACCTGGAGTAGATGCATTAGTTCACATATCTCAAATAAGTCATAAAAGAATAGATAAACCTTCAGATGCACTAGAAATAGGTCAGGAAATAAAAGCTAAAATTTTAGAAGTAAATAAGGAAAATGAAAAGATAGCTTTAAGTATAAAAGAAGTAGATGAAATTTAATATTAATATAGAAAATTTTCACATTTATCATTAAAAATTTAATATCAAAGGATAAAATATATTTACTTGAATTTAAGTAAACACTATATTTTTATTGTGATATACATAGGAAATCAGAGAAATCTTTTAAAAAATAGAGATTTTAAAAGTAAATTTTTAATATTAGCATTATATATTGACTTTTCTATTATTTTTGATAAAATTTAATTGTTATATTTTTTTCTAAGGGGGTAAATGTGAAAAATGAATGAATTAGGGAGACATATTCTAGCAGAGATTTATGGATGCGACGGCAAAATATTAAATGATAAAGACTTTATAGAAAAAACAATGGTAGATTCAGCATTAAAGGCAGGAGCGGAAGTAAGGGAAGTTGCATTTCATAGATTTAGCCCTCAGGGCATAAGCGGGGTAGTTATAATATCTGAATCCCATCTAACCATTCACACCTGGCCTGAACTTGGTTATGCTGCCGTGGATGTGTTTACTTGTGGAGATAAAATAAATCCTTGGGATGCTTGTAACTACATGACTGAAAAATTTAATGCGAAAAATATGACGGCAACTGAAATAAAGAGAGGTATATTTGAACAAGTTGTAGAAGTAAAAGCCTCAAATATATAGGAGATCATCGCCGGGGGATGGTCTCTTATTTTGAAGTTTATTTATTATTCTAAACAATAAGTTTAGGGGAAAAATTATATGTATGAATGTGTACCACTGGTAAAAAGAAATTTAAGCTGTTTTAAAAAACTAAATTCCAAAAGAACTCTATTTAATAGCCTAAATAAAGATTTTTTTGAAATTTATGATAAATCCAATTTTGCTCAACAGATATTTTTAAGAAGAACAGTGAAATTACTTAGAAATAATTTTAGTTATATAGGCTATATTTGGACTGATATGGTACGTAAAAATGTTTATAATATAAATGCTATGAATGTATCATTTATTTCTAATAAGAAGGTAGATAGTGTACCCTATATACATTTGATAAGTACTATAAAGAAACATTGCGTTTTAAAATATTTGTGCGAAGATAATAATTATAATTCCACATTACTTGAAAATATAGGTTTTAAAAAAAAAGAAGGTACCTTAATTCTTTGCAAGGAATTACATGAAAATATAGATTTGAGTATTCATGAAGGATTAAAATTTCAGATATTTGAAAAAGGAAAAGATGAACAAAAAAGATGTGAAATACAAAATCAAATATTCCAGGAGCATAATAGAATACCTTTGACTTTAGAAGATATATATATGGAACAATTGCAGAGGTACTATTTTGAAAAGGGATCGGTTTTTTTAAAAAGAAACGAGGAATATATAGGATATGGACAGATTATAATAGAAGATAATATTCCTGTTATAGTTAATTTTGGTATAATAGAAAAGTATAGAGGTAAGGGATATAGTAAATATCTTCTAAATTATCTTTTAAATATAATATACTCAAATGACTTTCATAAAATAATGATAAAGGTACGAGATTCTAATTATATAGCATTAAATTTGTATAAAAGTGTTGGATTTGAGGTTAAAAAGGAAAGATTTAATTGGGAGTTAGAAAAATAATTTTTTAAAAACAACCCTTTGATTTTTAGATTAGGGTGGAGTTTGCCAAACGGAATGCTTTTCTCCTGAAATAAAATTCTAAAATATAAGAGTTTACTTTAGTAACTATAACGTTTAAAGTAAACTCTTAATTTATTTTGTATGTAATCTAATTTTCGGTACAGGATACCACTTGGCGCTAGCCACTATAAAAATATATTTAATTCTTAATTTTTTTATACTCTTCTATTGCTATTTTTAATAAATTCATGGCATCTTTTAAGTCATCACAATTTAGGCAGTAAGATATTCTTACTTCGTCTTTTCCAAGACCTTCAGTAGCATAAAAACCGTCGGCAGGAGCAACCATTACAGTTTTACCATCTTTATTAAAATCAGTTAATAAAAATTTTGCAAAATCCTGTGCATCTGAAATAGGCAATTTAGCAACTATGTAGAAAGCTCCACTAGGTTTTCTGCATATAACACCTGGAATTTTTTGCAGACCTTCCATTAATATATTTCTTCTCTTTTCATATTCTTTTCTTGTTTCTATAAAATAGCTGTCAGGGGTGTCTTTTAAAGCTGCTGCTCCAATTTGTTCTACTGTAGGCACACATAGTCTAGTTTGACATAGTTTCATTATGTTATGCATAAATTCTTTGTTCTTTGAAGCTACCAGTCCAATTCTAGCACCACAGGCACTATAACGTTTAGATATACTATCTACGATTATTAACCTGTCAGCTATATCTTTTAGAGTAAGAGTGGAAGTATATTTTAGTCCATCATATACAAATTCTCTGTAAACTTCATCTGCGATTAAGTATAAGTCATGTTTTTTGACTATATTTGCAAGCATTCTAAGTTCTTTATCTGTGTATACAGTTCCTGTAGGGTTACCAGGATTTGAAATCATAATTGCTTTTGTTCTAGGGGTTATTTTGCTTTCTATCAATTTTTCATCTGGTAGATGAAAACCATCTTCAGCTTTTGTTAAAAATGGAACCATTTTAGCAGAAGCTGATTCTGCAAAACCGTTATAATTTGTATAAAAAGGTTCTGGAGAAACTATTTCATCTTCTGGATCACATATTGTCATAAAAGTTAACATTATAGCTTCACTGCCACCATTAGTCACTACTAGTTCCTCTTTAGAAAACTCTGTACCCCACTTTTTATAATATTCTATGAAACTTTCCTGAAGTGCATCCATACCTTGTGAATCTGTATATTTTAGTACACTTTCTTTAAAATTTTCAATTGCTTTGAAAAATATATCTGGAGTTAGCACATCCGGTTGACCAATATTTAAATGGTAAACTTTCACACCTCTTTTTTTAGCTTCCGCAGCGTATGGTGCCAGTTTGCGAATAGGTGAAAATTGCATATTTAAAATTCTATTTGATAATCTCATATAAATGTCCATCCTCTCCTAAGTTCTAATATATTATATATACAATAATATAATTTTCAAAGAAATTTTTCAACAATAATTTTATCACAACATGACGATTAGCTAATACTCCCATCTTATTTAAAGTGAGAGATAATCACTGCTGGTGAAATATTCATATTTAATAAGTATTATTATTAAGATATTATTAAATTTTTTATTTTTAGAAGGACTTTTTTGTCATTTTGAAGAAATATTTAAATATTAATAGCAATATTTTAAATACTTATTAAAAATAAAGTACTGGAGCTTAAATAAAATGAATTGGTTAACAAAAAAAATAATTTATATTAGGGATAATTATATAATTCAGTTAATAATTTTATTAGTTATAGGGGGGATTTTATTAAATACTCTCTTTTTATATCCTATTGTAGGAAAATGTGATAATGGAGATTTTGGAAGATTACTTTTGTATGGAGGATTATGGGATTTATCCAGTAGTTATAAGAAAATCTATGATAGATTCGTACATTTGAATTATTTAATATCAGAACCAGATGTATTTATACTTTTTGGAAAAAACTGGGTTTCAGGAAGTATATTATTAAAATTGGCTGTATTTATATCACTATTTTCACATCAATTCAATAATAAGTTATTTGATATAAGGTATTTGGCATTTGTTTATTCAATAGTATTTATATGGGCAATATTTCTTATAGTTAATTTTAAAAGATTGTCTCCTTTATTAAAGGCAGCAGTAGGGATATGTATTATCTTATTTTTTACAGATACATCCTATATATCTTATTTTAATTCTTTTTATGGAGAAGCAGGAACTATTGTATTCTTTTTTTTGAATATAGGTATTTATCTTAATTTAATAACTAAAGAGAAACCCTTGATAAGACATTTTGTGTATTTTTTTATAGCCTCTGGGGGATTTTTAACTTCTAAAGCACAAGAACTGCCATTACTTGTTTTTATGCTTGCAATTTATGCAGGGTTATTTATATATTATAGAGAGAAAAATTATAGAAAATGTATTATAGTAGGTTCATTACTGGTAACTATACTTTGTAGTGCCGCTTATATTTCATTAACGGATAGAATGAATCAAAATAATATGTATCAGGCGGTTTTCTCAGGAATTTTAAGAGGCTCTGAGAACCCTGAAAAAGATTTGGAGGAGCTTGGATTGGATAAAAAATTTATGGTTTTTTATGGGAAATCTTTTTATAATAGACATTCTGGAAATGATCCACTGGGAAGGGAAATGTTAAAGGAATTTTATCCTAATATTTCTCCTGTAAAAATATTGGCTTTTTATGTCATGCATCCACAAAGACTTTGGCAAAAAGTTGTGGAGTCTGCAAATAGCGCTTATGCTTTTTCGAAACCGGGCCCATGGAATTTTGCTAAAGGACAATATGATCCACATAAAGCAGTAAATACTTTTAGGACCAATCTTGTAAATAATTATCCCAAAATACATAGAAATATTTTTGTTTTTATTGTATTTTCGCTGACATATTTTTCTATAACACTGATTTATTTTATAAAAAATAAAAGTAGAGATATACGTCTTCTTATACTAATGTTATGGTTTATCCTTGTATCAGGGGCATCTCAACTTATTTTACCGGTCATAGGTTCAGGCCATGGTGATTTTGGTAAACATTTATTTTTGTTGAATTTTTGTTATGATGTTATGGTGGTAATAGCTGTAGTATGGTGCCTGCATATTATATCGAAATTTGTAATTTTGCAGAAACATACGGCTAAAAATCATTTTATAAAATTTAATTAGAAAGTAGGTATTTTAATGAAAAGCTATTTGCCTACTATATTTTGTTCTTTGTTAATAATTTTTTTAGTCATGTTTTTATTGTATATCACAATAAAATATTCCATTATTAAAGCTATAAAAGAATTAAAAGATAAGAATATATTATAATTAACAAAATATGTAGTTTAATTGACTTGTGATTTATTTAAAGATTTTTTATTATAAAAGGTGGAATAATATGAAAGTTTTACTTGAAAGAAAGTTTAATGTAAAAGATGCAAAAAACTACATTAGCGAACTAAATAATATATTAGAAAAATACATAGATAAAAATGAGAACAAAAGAGAAGAGGTAAATCATATAAAAACCTCATATATAAATTTCTTAATGGGGTTTTTTAGATTTAAACCAGTTATACAATCAAGGGATGAATTTTGCACTATAACTTTAAATGAAGTTAATATATATGGAGAAGGTAATGACCTGGAACTTGCAAAGGAAAATTTAATAGACAGTATTTTAGAATATATTGATATTTATACAGATAAAATTCATATATTTCATAAATTTGAAAGTATAGAAAGGCAAGCTTATATGCTCAAGTTAATTCGCTGTAATAGTGATAGAGATAAACTGAAAAAGGAAGTGGGCTTGTAACTATAATTACAGCATATTTACATATATAAATATTAACGATATAATTGTAAGGTATTAGAGCATCTAAAAATAAATACCCATTTAGAGGTTATTTATTTTTTAGATGCCTAAAATTATAAAGTGGAGAATGGAATAATGAATAAACAGACAAATAACGAAAAAACTTTTTTTATACAAACTCATGGATGTCAGATGAATGAAGAAGATTCAGAAAAATTGTCTGGAATGCTAAAAAAAATGGGTTATAAAAAAGCAGAAGATAAATTTTCTGCAGATTTAATTATATTTAATACCTGCTGTGTAAGAGAAAATGCAGAACTTAAAGTATATGGCAATTTAGGAGCTTTAAAAAAATTAAAGCAGCAAAGACCAGAGCTTATAATAGCTTTATGTGGTTGTATGATGCAGCAAAAACATATGGCAGAAAAAATAATTAAAACTTTTCCATTTGTAGATATAATATTTGGAACTCATAATGCCTATAAATTTCCCGAGTATTTAAATACAGTAAAGCAGCAAAACATATCCGTAATGGAAATACAGGATAGGGAGGATGGAATTGTAGAAGGAGTTCCAATAGATAGAGAAAGCAATGTGAAAGCTTTTGTAACTATAATGTATGGCTGCAATAATTTCTGTGCGTATTGTATAGTACCTTATGTAAGGGGACGTGAAAGAAGCAGAAACCCTGAAGATATTGAAAATGAAATAAAAGAACTGGTTTCAAAGGGATATAAGGAAGTTACACTGCTGGGTCAAAATGTGAATTCTTATGGAAAGAACTTAAATCCCAGGGTAAATTTCAGTGAGCTTTTAAAAAGAATTAATAATATAGATGGAATTGAAAGGATTAGATTTATGACCTCACATCCTAAAGATTTAACTGAAGATGTAATAGATGTAATTTCAAATTGTGATAAAATATGTGAGCATATACATCTACCGGTACAATCAGGTTCTACTAATATACTTAAAAAAATGAACAGAAATTATTCTAAGGAACAGTATTTAGATCTTGTAAATAGAATAAGAGACAAAATTCCAGGTGCATCTATAACTACAGATATAATTGTAGGTTTTCCAGGTGAAACAGAGGAAGATTTTGAAGACACATTAAACCTGGCAAAAGAAGTAGAATTTGATTCGGCATTTACATTTATATATTCTAAAAGGGAAGGTACTCCTGCCTACAAAATAGAGGATCAAATTTCTGATGATGTAAAACACGAAAGATTTAATAGGCTTGTAGATGTAATAAGTGAATCTGCTGCAAAAAAAAATAAGGCCTATGAAGGAAGAATAGAAGAAATATTAGTAGAAGGCCCTAGTAAAAATAACAATACAAAACTTATGGGAAGGACCAGAACTGGAAAGCTAGTCAATTTTCAAGGAGATAAATCTTCCATAGGAAAATTAGTAAAAATTGAAATAACTAGAGCAACTTCTTTTTCGCTTCTAGGTAAACAGATATAATGAAAAGGAGGAAATAAGGTGGGGTTAACTCCAATGATGAAACAGTATATGGAAATAAAAGAAAGTTATAAAGATTGTATACTGTTTTTTAGATTAGGTGATTTTTATGAAATGTTTTTTGATGATGCAAAAATAGCTGCTGCAGAACTGGAATTAGTGCTTACTGCAAGAGAATGTGGACTTGAAGAAAAAGCTCCTATGTGTGGAATACCCTATCATGCGGCAAAATCATATATAGGCAGAATGGTGAATAAAGGATATAAGATAGCCATATGTGAACAACTGGAAGATCCTGCACAATCTAAGGGTATTGTAAAGAGAGGAATTATTAAAGTTATAACTCCTGGAACTTATATGGATACTTACTTTTTAGATGAAAATCAAAATAATTATATAATGTGTTTGTACATAAATAATAAACGCAGTAATTGTGCCTTATGTTTTGCAGATATATCCACAGGAGAGTTTAATTGTACAGACACTCCTTTTAATTTATCTATAATTTTAGATGAAATATGTAAGTTTAATCCAAGAGAAATAATAATTCAAGAGGATATAGATTCTAATATATTGGAATCTATAGAGGAAGTTTTTAATGAAACTTTTAGTAGGGTAGATGAATGTTATTTCTCAAAAGGAGAAGAAGTATTAAAAGAACAGTTTAAAGATTTAAATTTAAAAGAATATAAAACTGAAGTTATAAAATGTTGTGGTGCTCTACTTAAGTATATACAGCATACCCAAAAGACCAATCTTTCTCATATAAACAAATTTCAATATTATAATATAGTAGATTATTTAACTATAGACATAAATTCCAGAAGAAATTTAGAAATTGTAGAAAATCTGCGAGAAAATAAGAAAAAAGGTTCACTACTCGGGGTTATAGATAAAACCAATACTTCCATGGGAGGCAGACAGCTTAGAAAATGGATAGAGCAGCCTCTCATAGATAGGAATAGGATAATAGAAAGATTGGATTCAGTAGAAGAAATTTTAAATAATATATGTTACCATGAGGATTTAAAGGAGGCTTTAAAGAACATATACGATATTGAAAGATTAGCAGGAAAAATATCATCTAGAAGTGTAAATGCAAAAGAATTAAATTCTTTAAAAAGTTCCATAGAAAAGATACCTGATATAAAAGTCTTATTATCCAATTTTAAAACAGATTTGTTGAAAAACATGTATGAAAATTTAGATGAATTAAAAGATATTTATTTATTACTCGATAAGGCTATATTGGATAATCCATCCGTTTCTCTTAAAGAAGGAAACTTGATAAAAGAAGGCTACAACCATGAAATAGACAGGTTAAAAGAGGCAAAAGTTAAAGGTAAAGACTGGATAGCATCATTGGAGGCCAGTGAAAGAGAACTTACTAAAATAAAGTCCCTAAAAATAGGATATAATAAGGTATTTGGATACTATATTGAAGTAACTAAGAGCAACTTGAATCTGGTGCCGGAGCACAGATATATAAGAAAGCAGACTCTGTCAAATGCAGAAAGGTATATAACTCCAGAGTTAAAAGAGATGGAGGATAAAATTTTAGGTGCAGAGGAAAAATTAATATATTTGGAGTATAATGTTTTTATAGAAGTAAGGGATAAAGTAGAAAAAGAAGTTACTAGAATGCAGAATTCAGCTAGGATAATTGCAGAATTAGATTGTTTAACTTCTCTTGCAAGGGTCGCACTTGAAAATAATTATTGCAAACCTGAAATAACTCTTTCAGATAGAATATTTATAGAGGAAGGAAGACACCCTGTAGTGGAAAATATGCTTTCTACAGGAGAATTTGTATCTAATGATACAGATATTGATACCGGAGAGAATCAACTTCTTTTAATAACCGGACCTAATATGGCAGGAAAATCCACTTATATGAGGCAGGTGGCTTTGATTACCATTATGGCTCAAATAGGCAGCTTTGTACCTGCTAAAAGTGCTTCCATATCTATATGTGATAAAATATTTACAAGAATAGGTGCATCCGATGATCTGGCTTCTGGAAAGAGTACTTTTATGGTTGAAATGTGGGAAGTTTCCAATATACTTAAAAATGCTACCAATAACAGCCTCATATTATTAGATGAAGTGGGTAGAGGAACAAGTACCTATGATGGATTAAGCATAGCTTGGTCTGTAATAGAATATATATGCAAAGAAAGCAAACTCAGGTGTAAGACGTTATTTGCCACTCATTATCATGAACTGACTAAATTGGAGGGTAAAATAAAAGGAGTAAAAAATTATTGTGTATCTGTTAAAGAAGTGGAAAATAATATAGTTTTTTTAAGAAAGATTATAAGAGGAGGAGCAGATCAGTCTTATGGTATTGAGGTAGCAAAGCTGGCAGGTCTTCCAGAGGAAGTTTTAACAAGAGCACGGGAAATACTAAATAGTTTGGAAAATGAAAACATAAAAGAAAATAATTTACAGGAAGAAAAAAAGGAGAGAAAGGCTTCTAGCAAGGGAGAGCAATTAAAATTTTTAGATATAGAAAAAGAAAATTTAATCAATGAAATTAAAAATATAGATATACTAAATATGACTCCTATGGAAGGCTTTAATAAGCTCTATGATATAATAAAAAAAGTTAAATCTATTTGAAAAAATATTTTTCAAAGTAAAGGATTGATTTATAATGAAAAGAATAAATCTTTTGGATATGGATACTTCTAATAAAATTGCTGCAGGGGAGGTAGTTGAAGGACCTTCTTCTGTAGTAAAGGAGCTTTTGGAAAACAGTATAGATTCAGGAGCTAAAAATATTATTATAGAAATAGAAGAAGGAGGACAAAAATCTATAAAGATAATAGATGATGGCACAGGAATACATCCTGGAGATATAGAAAAAGCATTTATGCCCCATGCCACCAGTAAAATAAGTACTTTGGAAGATTTAAACAAGATATATACCATGGGATTTAGAGGGGAGGCTTTATCTAGTATAGCTGCCGTATCCCATGTAATTCTTAAAAGCAGGGTGGAAGATGAATTTAACTATGGAAAGGAAATTTCCATAAGTGGAGGAGTTTTAAACTATATACAGGACACAGGATGTAACATAGGAACTACAGTTTTAGTAAAAGACCTATTTTTTAATGTACCTGCAAGGAAAAAATTTTTGAAATCTCCAGGAAGGGAAGGAGCTTTTATTTCTGATATAATAAATAGACTTTCTTTGGCCAATTCGGATATAGCCTTTAAATTTTTTAAAAATGGGAAAAAATCCTTAGTCACCTATGGCAGTGGAGAAGTGATGGATGTTATAAGATGCATATACGGTAAAAATATATATGAAAATATAATACCTATAGAAAACCATAGTGATATAGCTTCAATTTATGGATATATAGGCAATTCAGAAGTAAGCAGGGGAAGTAGAAATAATCAAAGTATATTTGTAAATAAAAGGTACGTTAAAGATAAGTCTATAACTGCAGCTGCAGAAAAAGCTTTTAAATCATTTTTAACTGTTAATAAATTTCCTTTTTTTATACTATTTTTAGATATATTTCCTGAATTTGTAGATATAAATGTTCATCCTGCTAAGTGGGAAATAAAGTTTAGTGATTCCAGAATGATATTTACATTTGTATTTGATACAATTCATCAGGCGCTTAGGGAAAGTTTAAAGGATTCTTTTAAAATAGATGTGGAAGATAAAATTCTGCCACAGGAAGAAGAATATGTAGAGACAAATAAAGTTCAAATTCCCATTGATTTAAAACCTCCAAGTTATGAAAGTTATATAAAAGAGAAATATGGTAATAATAAAGAACAGTATGTTAATTCCAAAGAGGAAGATAATATTTTCGAAGAATACAAAAATATTACAGACAAAAACAGCATTATAAATGAAAGTATGAATATAAGTACTTCACATGAGAGTAAAATTTCCAAGCTGCCTCCTTTTAAAATAATTGGGCAGTTTAACAATACATACATAATAGCAGAGGCAGGTTCCAATTTATATATTGTAGACCAGCATGCAGCCCATGAAAAAATTCTCTTTGAAAAATATAAAAGCAGTATACAGAAAGAGAAGGTAATGAGCCAAATATTGATTACCCCTGTAGTTATGGAACTTACTGCTGAAGATTATATATGTTATGTGGAGAATAAGGATGTATTTAAAAGAGCTGGATTCAACGTGGAGCTATTTGGAAATAATACTATAAATGTGAGAGAAGTACCTGTAATACTTGGAAATCCAGATGTTAAAAATTTATTTATAGATATAATAGATAATTTAAAAAATATGGGTTTTGGAGATACTATTGAGGTAAAATATCTTTCCATAGCTACACTGGCTTGCAGGGCTGCCATAAAAGCAAAATGCAATCTGTCAATAATGGAAATGGAATATTTGCTTGAGGAATTAAGATTTATAGAAGATCCCTTTACCTGTCCTCATGGAAGACCTACTATAATAAAATTTACATTAAATGATTTAGAAAAAAAATTTAAGAGAATACAGTAGGAGAGGAAAGGTATGAAGAATCTATTTATACTTGCAGGACCTACTGCAGTGGGAAAAACTGACATATCCATAGAGGTGGCTAAAAAAATAAATGGGGAGATAATATCTGCAGATTCTATGCAGATATATAAGTATATGAATATAGGCTCTGCTAAAACTACAAAAGAGGAGATGCAGGGAATTCCCCATCATCTGATAGATATTGTTGAGCCTCAGGAGAATTTTAATGTATCCAAATATAAGAATTTGGCTGAGAAAACTATAGAAAATATATATAGTAAAAATAAATTTCCCATGTTGGTAGGGGGAACAGGACTTTATATAAACTCTCTTATTTATAACTATGGCTTTACCGGTGCAAAAGTGGATGTAAATTACAGAAAATATTTGGAAAGTTTGGCGGAAGCACAGGGTAGGGAATATGTACATTCTCTTTTAAAAAACATAGATAGTATTTCCTATGAAAGATTGTATCCAAATGATTTAAAAAGGGTTATAAGAGCACTAGAAGTATATAAACTTACTGGAAAAACCATAAGTGAATTTAATAGTAGAGATAATTTATATAATATACCTTATAGAATATATTATTTTGTACTTAATATGGATCGTATTAAACTATATGAAAGAATAAATAAAAGAGTGGATTTAATGATAAAAAAAGGACTTATAGATGAGGTTAAAAATTTAAAATCCATGGGATATACGAAAGATATGCAATCTATGAAAGGTATAGGATATAAAGAAATAATCAGGTATTTGGAAGGAGAGATATCCTTGGATGAAGCTATATATCTGGTTAAGAAAGGAAGCCGAAATTATGCAAAAAGACAGTTAACCTGGTTTAGAAAAGATGAAAGAGTTATTTGGGTAAATAAAGATGAGTTTACTTCAAATAGAGAAATAGTGAATTACATAATTAATATATTAATAACTTGTTAAAATGTTAAATATTGATATAATATATATTATATCAAACATTTTTTTCTAAAATAAAAAGTAAGTACCAGTAATTTCTTTATAGAACTAAAAATTACTACAAATAAAGGTTACGGAGGGAAAAAACTATGAGTAAACCAGCTAATAATTTACAGGATATCTTTTTAAATGGTGCCAGAAAAAACAGGATTCCGGTTATTGTATACTTAACTAATGGTTTTCAAATTAGAGGAATTGTAAAAGGTTTTGATAATTTTACAGTTATATTAGAGTGTGATGGAAAACAAATGATGGTATATAAACATGCACTTTCTACTATTACACCATCAAAAGCAATTCTATTTAATACTCCTGTAGGAACAGATGACAGATCATAAGCTTATTTTAAAGAGCTGTCATAGAAAAGGAATAGGCAATTTTCTATTCTTTTTCTATGTGTCAATACATTTTGGAGGTAATAATTTTGTTAAATATAACTAAAGAAAAACTGAAAAATAAATACAAAATAAATGATAAAGTAATTTCTTTATATGAAAAGGCTTTAGAAGATGTTAAAGGTGAATTCATATATTATGATGAAATAAGAGAATACAATCAGTTAAAAGTTTTAGATGCCCTTCAACAAGAGGGTATAAGTGAATCCCATTTTACCAATTCTTCTGGCTACGGTTATGGAGATATAGGAAGAGATGCTTTAGATAGAGTATATGCTAGAGTATTTAATTCAGAAAGTGCACTTGTAAGGCCTCATTTTGTAAATGGAACTCATGCACTTTGCTGTGCTCTTTTTGGCAACTTGCGTCCAGGAGATACAATGTTATCTGTTTGTGGAACTCCTTACGATACACTTCATAATTTAATAGGTACATGCAGTGATAAAAAAGTGGGTTCACTTAAGGAATATGGTATAAATTATCATCAGATAGATTTAACCTTGGATAATAAAATAGATTTTAAAAGTATAGAAAAATATTTAATAGAAAATAATAAAGTAAAAATAGTACATATACAGAGATCAACAGGTTATGGGTGGAGAAAATCATTTTCTATATCGGAAATAAAGGAGATAATAAATTTTGTAAAAAAAATCAATTCGGAATTAATATGCTTTGTGGATAATTGTTATGGTGAATTTATAGATATAATGGAACCTACAGATGTAGGTGCGGATTTAGTGGCAGGATCACTTATAAAGAACATAGGAGGAGGTATAGCACCTACTGGGGGATATATAGCGGGAAAGGAAGAATATGTCACTCAAGCTTCTTATAGGCTTACAGTACCTGGTATAGGAGGGGAATGTGGTTCAACTTTTGGAGTAATGAGGCTTTTATATCAAGGATTGTTTTTAGCACCTCATATTTCTATAGAAGCAGTAAAAGGTGCTGTTTTTTGTGCTAGAATTATGGAACTGGCCAAATTTGAAGTTCTGCCAAGATACAATGATAAAAGAAGCGATATAATACAGTGTATTAAGTTCAATGACAGAATAAAATTAATAGATTTTTGCAGGGCTATCCAGAAAGCATCCCCTGTAGATTCTTCTTCACAGTGTGAACCCTGGGATATGCCAGGGTATTCAGATCAAGTTATAATGGCTGCAGGAGCCTTCATACAGGGTTCTTCCATTGAACTATCCGCAGATGCTCCAATAAGAAAACCCTATATAGCTTATTTACAGGGAGGATTGACTTTTGACCATGCTAAAATAGGAATACTCATGGCTTTATCCAGTATAATTGATAAATAATTAGTATTGTCTATATATACCTATTAATTTTCCGATTATTTTACAATCATCTACTATGATAGGGGACATATTTTTATTTTCCGGCTGTAATCTTATATGATCTTTCTCTTTAAAAAATCTTTTTAAGGTAGATTCATTTTCAATAAGAGCTACTACTATATCTCCATTTTCTGCAGAGTTTATTTTTTCTATTATAGATAGATCACCATCTAATATACCTGCATCTACCATGCTTTCTCCCTTTACCCTTAACATAAATATTTCTCTGCTATTTTTTATATAGTTCATGGGGAGGGGAAAAAAATCCTCTATATTTTCTACTGCTATAATAGGCATACCGGCAGTTATAGTTCCTATTATAGGCACTTCTATCATTTCTTTTTTTTGAGATTTTTCAATAATTTCTATGGTTCTGGATTTAGTGGCATCTCTTTTTATAAAACCTCTTTTTTCTAATTTTTCAAGATAACTGTGGACAGTAGAAGTAGATTTTAACCCCACAGCAGCACATATCTCTCTAACAGAAGGAGGATAACCTTTTTCTTTAATTTGTGATTTTATAAAGTTATATATTTGAGATTGTCTATTATTACTGTGTTCTGTCATAAAATACACTCCTCTAAATCTATTTACGTGAATTATATCATAGAAGTTGACAAATGGCAAACTTATGTTCTATACTAATTTTACCGGTTTTAAAGTTAATGTTTAAATAATAAATATTATGTAAATTAAATAAAAAGTAAACCAAAAAAGAAATAAAATAAAAGGAGTTCAATATATTTATGAAATACTGTATATTTAATGAAAAAAAAGTTTGTAATAACTGTAATGAGTGCAATACATGTGATTTAAATCCAAGTAAAAGGTGCAACAATTGTGGTAAGTGTCTGGAATTAGAGGACTATGATATGAAAGCCATAAAGATTGATACAATTTTAGATGATGAAGATGAATTAAAGGATTACCAAATTGAAGAGCCTGAAATAATGGCGTATGACCAAAATAATTCTTATATGGAGAATATGAAAGAAAGCACTTTGGAATTTATAGATGATATAGATGGTTTAAGAGAAATTTTAGATAATAAAGATAAATTCAATAAAATAATCCATGAAGAATATCCTGGGCTGATAAAAATTATAAAAAATAGGGCAAATTAAAAAGTAGTAATTTGCCTTGAGTTATCTGAAATTTTAGTAGTTCTGGAGACAGCCTAAAAATTTAATGTTTAAATAATAAATATTATGTGAATTTATCAAAAAGTAAACACAAAAAACAAATAACAAACAATAATAATTAAGAATCTACCTCTTTCTGTTCTTCATTTATTTCATTTAAAGGATTTGATTTTATTGCTTCTCTAAGTTTTTCATCATCTACATGAGTGTATATTTGAGTAGTAGACACACTTTCATGTCCAAGTATTTTTTGAAGGCTTCTTATATCTACATTACCATACTTATACATAAGAGTGGCTGCAGTGTGCCTTAATTTATGAGGTGTATATTTTTCGCTGTCCAGGTCAGCTTTTTTTAAATATTTTTTCAACATAATTTCAACAGATCTTTTATTTATTCTAGTATAGTTTTTACTTATAAAAAGGGCATCCTTATCTCTTATTTTATTTAAATATTTATCTCTTGAAACTAAATAATCCTTAAGTGCTTTTAAACAGGATTTATTTAGATATATAGTTCTTTCCTTGTTTCCTTTTCCTATTACAGTGAGGGTATCCTCTTTGATTTTGGATATGTTTATACTACAAAGCTCTGAAAGTCTCATCCCACAATTCAAGAAAAAAGTTATAATACAATAGTCTCTTTCCTTGAATTTCCCATCAATAGACTCAAGTAAAAGCTTACTTTCTTTTAAACTCAAATAAATAGGATTTCTTTTATTTATTTGAGGAGATTCTAGTTCTAGAGCAGGGTTTTCATTTATCAATTTAGCCTTGCTATACAGGTATTTGAAGAAAGATTTTAAAGAAGCCACTTTTCTGGCCCTAGCATAGCTCTTATTATGTCTATAGTTTTCTATGAAAGATATAAATGCAAATAAGTCACTTAAGGTTATTTGCCTTATAACATCAATATCAATATCGTTTATTTTTATATTTTCAAATTGAGAACCTTCTTTTTCTAGTCCCTTATATAGTTTTAGAAACCTAAAAAACATAGTTAAGTCAACTTTATAGCCTTCCAAAGTATTTTTTGATTTGCCTTTGATGGTACCAAGATAATTTAAAAAATCATTTAAATATCCAGGGAGTTCTGGATTGTATATATGGTTTAAGTTGTATTTCATAATATAAAATTCCCCTTTCTTATATAAGATCGTTAAATAATCATTTAACGATCTTATATATATTTATATATTCTACAAAGGAGAGAAAAATTCCTTCTATTGTTTTTGTTTTTGGTTTATTTTTTTGTTATTTAACATAATATTTATTATATAAACTATTCTCTATTTATTTTATTTAACTGAATAATTTTCTATATTTAAGGTAAAATATAGAAATGATATATTAAATACTAAAAAAGATTGGAGGTATTGCTGTACTAAACAGCTTAATAAATGTATGAAAATAGGACTTCCAAAAGGATTATTGTACTGCAAATATCATATTTTTGCAGAAACTTTTTTTCAAGAATTAGGAGCAGAAATAATAACTTCTCCTGATACTAACAGATATATACTAGATATGGGCGTAAAGTATTGCGTAGATGAAGCTTGCCTTCCAATAAAAGTATTTCACGGTCACGTAGCTGCTATAAAAGACAAATGTGATATAATTCTTATTCCTAGAATAATGCAACTAAATAAAGATGAATTTATCTGTCCTAAATTTTGTGGGCTTCCGGAAATGGTATTAGACAACATACCTAATATGCCAGAGGCATTAACTTATCCTTTATATGCCTTTTCTAAAAATAAACTTAGAAACTGGATTTTAAATGCAGGCTTAAAATTTAGTAAAAATCTTTTAGAAATAAATAGAGCATATAAAAAGGCCTTAAAAGTACAAGAATCCTATAATTTGCCGTCAAATAATATGAGTTTTTCTAGAAATATAGCCTTAGTTGGTCATCCTTATAACTTATACGATAGTTTTACCAATATGAATATAATCAAAAAATTAAATAAATTAAACATAGGTATACTTACTGAGGAAGATATAGATAAAACTCAAATAAATGATGAAATAAAACACTTGTTCAAAAAACCTTTTTGGACCTTTGCTAGAAATTCCTATGGTTTTTCCACTTATCTTGCAGAAACTAAAAAAGTAGATGGAATAATATATGTATCTTCCTTTGCTTGCGGCATAGATTCTGTAGTAATAGAACTTATCAAGGATAGATTAAAAAATTTCCCCTTCTTAGTTTTAAAAATAGATGAGCAAACTGGAGAAGCTGGTTTTGATACTAGAATTGAAGCTTTCTCAGATATGCTTGAAAGGAGATGTGAAAATTTATGAAGATAACTTTTCCGCATTTGGGGAATACATATTTTGCAGCAAAAGCTTTATTTGATGGATTAGGAATTGACTATATAATACCACCCTTAAGCAATAAAAAGGCTTTGGAAATAGGCTCATTATATTCCCCTGAAGAGATATGTCTTCCTTTTAAAATAATGATTGGTAACTATATTCAAAGTATAGAAAAAGGGGCAGATACAATTTTAATAGTAGGCAGCTGTGGCCCTTGCAGATTTGGAGAATACTGCGAACTTCAAATAAATTTACTAAAGAAACTAGGATACAATTTAAATTTCATAGTTATAGATTGTCCCAAAGACATAGGTATAAAAGAACTTATACGCAGAATAACTTCAATTATCTCAAACAGCAAAAAAAGTACGGCAGAAAAACTTAAAATAGCAAGTTTGGCAATTAAGATAATAAATTTGATAGACAGCATTGAAAGCAAAGCAAAACTATTAGCTGGTTATGAATTAAACAAAGGAGAATGTAAGAATATACTAAAACAGTGTAAAGAAAAAGCTTTTAGAAGCACTTCCCCAAAAGAAATGTTGTATATATTAAAAGAACATATGGAGAAACTGGATAAAATCACCATATGTAAAAATAAAATTCCTTTAAAAATTTCTATAATCGGTGAAATATATACTATTGTAGAACCCTTTTCAAATCTGTTTATAGAAGATAAACTCATGGACTATGGAGTATCAACGGTAAGATGCATAACTCCAAGTTGGTGGGTTAAAAATACAGCTCTCTCTGCATTAAATTTAAATTCACTGAATATAAGGAGAGCCTCTAAGGAATATCTACCCTTTTATATAGGCGGCCATGCTAGAGAATGTATAGGAGAAGCTGTTTTAGCAAATGAAAAAGGCTTTGACGGTGCAATTCAGATTTTTCCTATGGGATGTATGCCTGAAATTGTATCAAAATCTATACTTCCCACTATATCAAAAGATAAAAACTTTCCTATACTAACTTTAATAGTCGATGAAATGACTGGAGAAGCTGGATATATTACCAGAATAGAAGCTTTTTTAGATTTACTTGAAAGGAGAAAAAACAATGTATTATATGGGAGTTGATGTAGGTTCTGTAAGTACAGATATAGTAATAGTAGATGAAAATATAAATGTACTAGATTCTCTATATCTTAGAACAAAAGGAAGACCTATAAATGCAATTCAAGAAGGCTTTAGATTACTAAAAAATAAATATAAGAATAAGGATATAAAGGCTGTAGGTACTACAGGCAGTGGTCGACAAATTGCATCCTCTATTATAGGAGCTGACGTAACAAAAAACGAAATAACTTCTCATGCTATAGCAGCCTTAAATTTAAACAACTCTGTAAAAACTATAATAGAAATAGGAGGTCAGGATTCTAAAATAATAATTTTAGAAAATGGTATTGTTTCAGACTTTGCGATGAATACCGTATGTGCAGCTGGAACTGGTTCTTTTCTTGATAGGCAGGCAGAAAGGTTAGAAATTCCTATTGAAGAATTTGGAAATTATGCTTTAAAGTCCAGCTATCCTGCCAGAATAGCTGGAAGGTGTGCTGTATTCGCAGAATCTGATATGATACACAAACAGCAAATGGGATATAGTAATCTAGATATAATAAAAGGACTTTGTAATGCTCTAGTTAGAAATTATTTAAATAATGTGGCAAAAGGAAAAGATATAAAATCCGAAATATTTTTTCAAGGTGGAGTTGCTGCAAACGTAGGAATGAAAGCTTCCTTCGAAGAAATATTAGGAAAAGAAATAATAATTCCTAAAAATTTTAAAGTAATGGGTGCTATAGGAGCTGCTATTTTAGCAAAAGAAGCTTTAGAAAAAAATAATTCTCTTACTAATTTTAGAGGATTTGATCTTGCAAACATAAATTTTGTATCTAAAAGTTTTGAATGTACAGGATGTTCTAATAGATGTGAAGTAGTGAAAATATTGAATAAGGAAAAAACAGTAGGTTTCTTCGGAGGAAGATGCGAAAAGTGGAATAAAATTATTTCAGCATAGAAAATTTCTGTGCTGAAATAATTTTATTCCACTTTACATAATATATTTGACAAAATATAGACTTATAAAATATAATTAAATAAGTAGATACTCTAATATACACCCTAAAGGATGTGGTTTGATGGGAAAAAAAGGTCGCAAAATATTCAAAGTATTTGTTAAATTCTTGTTCATGCTTATTGGAGCCACCCTAGCAGCTGTGGCTCTGGAAATATTTTTAATTCCTAATAGTGTAATAGATGGAGGCGTTACCGGTATATCTATTATGTCTAGTTATCTCACAGGTTTGCCCCTAGGGTTATTTATTTTTATTTTAAATATACCTTTTCTCATAATTGGATATAAGCACATAGGAAAAACTTTTACAGTATCTACTTTATTTTCTGTATCTGCTTTATCAATCATTGTTTCTTTTTTAGAACCAGTTAAAAGTATAACAAATGATACTCTTTTAGCCTCAGTTTTTGGAGGAATACTACTTGGAATTGGTATTGGATTAATTATGCGAAATGGTGGTTGTTCTGATGGCACAGAAATTATAGCTATAATTTTGGACAAGCGTACTGGATTCTCTATAGGTGAAGTGGTAATGATTATTAATATATTTATATTAAGTAGTGCAGGAATAATGTTTGGCTGGGACAGAGCTATGTATTCCATGGTAACTTACTTTATAGCCTTTAAATTAATTGATATAACTGTAGAAGGATTAGATGAATCAAAAGCTGTATTAATAATTACTGATAAATCACAAGATATAACAGATGCTCTTCTTGCAAGGCTTGGCAGAGGTGTTACTCTTTTAGATGGAAAAGGCGGATATACTAATACGCCTACTAATGTATTATATGTAATAGTATCCCGATTAGAAATATCCAAATTAAAATCTATAGTTAGAGATTTTGATAAAAATGCACTTATAACTATAGGACATGTAGAAGTTTCTGGAAAAGGCTATAAGAAAAAATCAATTCACTAAAGCTGGAAGTGTTTTAACACTTCCAGCTTTATACTTTTTGTCTATATGAAAACCACCTGCTATGCAGGTGTGTTCAGAATAGCTTAAGCGGTGAACAAAAAACCTCACTTTGATAAAATAGAAGAGGTCTCGTCAACCAAATCTATAATCAAAGGAGGTTTGCCCTAAATGGACAGTAATAGTTTATCACATACTAAATGGAGATGTAAATATCATGTAGTATTTTCACCCAAATATAGAAGAAAAGAAATATATGGAGAAAAAAGAAAAGAGATAGGAAAAATATTAAGGAAACTTTGTGAATGGAAAGGTGTAGAAATAATAGAGGCGAATGCATGTGAAGATCATATACATATGCTTTTATCGATACCACCAAAGACAAGTGTTTCAAGTTTTATGGGATTCTTGAAGGGAAAAAGTAGTCTAATGATATTTGAGAGATTTTCAAATTTAAAATATAAATATGGAAATAGGCACTTTTGGTGCAGAGGATTCTATGTAGACATAGTTGGAAAAAATAAAAAAGCAATATTGCGGCTGGCGAGATCTTTAAGATGCCTTGAGGCATAATGCTGGTAATGTGCCCTTATAGGGCTAGAGCAAACCACCCGTTTTACGGGTGGTGATGATTAATTAATTCCACATATTCTTAGTTAATGATTCAATATGTTTTTTTCTTTTTTCTGTTTCATCTATATCTATGGTTACTTTATCTCCCCGAATAATAAGAACACAACCTTCTTTCGCATTATTAGGTAATTTTATTCGTTTTATGTCCATCATAGTTCTATCTTCTTTTTCACAAACAGCATAAGGACCTTCAAACCTATCTATTATCACCTTTATTTCGTCCATTGCTAAATCCCCCTTTAATAAAACTTTAATAAAAATGTTTATTTGAATTTTTATATATTATACCACATATTTCCAAAATTAATCTACCCTTTTACTAATAAATATATAAATCTGATTATTATTTCTTAAAAAATTCATATTAATAAATAATTCCAATATTATACCTATAAATATCCATACCATTTCCATCTTATACTTTGAGCTATTATTAAAAGAACGGAAAAACTTATAATCATATATGTGATATAAAATAAAACTTCTTTTAATAAATAAACTTGTTTAAAAGTCACACCTTTTACAATTAAAAATATTAATATAAACATAATTATAATCATAAGATTTTCAAAATTAAATATAAATTTTACTTTTCCTTGCTCCCTCCTACAATAAATATTGATTTATACTTATTATATAATATATGATAATTTTTGTTAAGTAGGTTTTATTGTTAAAGATTGTTAAAATTAGTTTACATTTTATTAGTAAACATAATATTTAGTATGTAAATAAAAAGTCATAATAAAAATTATGACTTTTTATTTACACTATGTTTTTAATTTTTACTATATTGTGGTTCCTGCTGTTGTATAAATTGCTGCCTTCCTTTAAGTATTTGCAATGCTTCGTCTAAATTTTGTGCTATATTTTGAAAATCATTTTTAGCATTTTCATCTTGTGTCTCCAAAGCAAATGTCTTCATTGTAGCACATGCACTTTGAATTCCAGCTATAGCTTGTTGCATTTGAGTTCCAACTGTCATATTTTATCACCTCCTTCTGAAATAATCTATCCTTTGGGTTTAAAAATCAACGCCCCTATAAACCCAAATATTATAGCTGCTGAAATACCTGCACTGGTTACTTCAAAAATTCCCGTCAAAACTCCTATTAATCCATATCTTTCAGCCTCCATAAGGGCTCCTTTTACCAGAGCATTTCCGAAACTGCTTATAGGTACAGAAGCACCTGCACCTGCAAATTTTATTAAAGGCTCATATAAGCCAAAACCTCCTAGTATAGCTCCTAATACCACAAGGGTAGTTGTAGTATGTGCAGGAGTAAGTTTAAATACATCCATCATTATTTGTCCTATTACACATATTATTCCTCCTATTAAAAATGCCAAAAAAAATTTTTCCATTAAACAAAATGCACCTCTTTTCTATATTTCTATGGACACTGCATGTGCAACGCCAGGTATACTTTCCTTCTGTTGATAGGACATAGGTGACATCAGTGCCCCTGTGGCAACTATTAATATCTTTCCTAATCTTTTTCGCTCCATTTCCTTTAAAAAGTGTCCATAAGTTACTATAGCAGAACAGGCACATCCGCTAGCACCTGAAAATACAGGTTGATCTTTTTTATAAATTAGAGTACCACAATCTTTAAATACTCCTTGTGAAAATTCAAACCCATCTCTTTTTAACATATCCTCTGCTATTTCATGGCCAATTTTACCTAAATCACCAGTAGCTATAATATCATAATCAGACGGTTTTCTTTTTAAATCTCTAAAATGTGCTTCAATGGTATCTACAGCAGCTGCTGCCATAGCAGCTCCCATATTAAAGGGATCTGAAACTCCCATATCTACCACTTTACCTATGGTAGCCGTGGTAACTTTAGGTCTATCATTAGCTTTTCCAATAACTGCAGCACCAGCTCCAGTTACCGTCCATTGTGCTGTAGGAGGTTTTTGTCCTCCATATTCTGTTGGATATCTAAATTGTTTTTCAGCAGCAGCATTATGGCTTGAAGTTCCACAAAGTACATACTCTGCTCCATTATTATCAATAATAAAAGATGCCAAAGCTAAGCCTTCCATAGAACTTGAACAGGCACCAAATACTCCTAGATAAGGTATCTTTAGAGTTCTTGCTGCAAAACTGCTGGTGATTATTTGATTCATAAGATCTCCGCTTATGAAAAAATTTATATTTTCATTTTTTAATTTTGAATTTTTTACAGCTAAATCACAAGCTTCCTCTAATAATTTTTTTTCAGCTTTCTCAAAACTATCCTGGCCAATCCAAATATCTTCATGAAGTAAGTCAAATTCCTTGGCTAAGGCACCTTTTGCCTCAAAGGGTCCTCCTACAGTAGAACATCCAATTATTGCAGGCTTAGAATCAAATACCCAAGATTGATGTCCCTGAATCATTTAAATCCCACCTAACCATTTAATAATTATCTGTAATGTAGCGACTACAAATGCAGCAAAAACTCCAAAAGTTATTACTGAACCAGCCAATTTAAACATATTTCCTCCTACCCCAAGCACATATCCTTCAGTTTTATGTTCTATAGCACAAGAGGCAATAGAATTTGCAAATCCAGTAACTGGTATAGCAGTTCCTGCCCCAGACCACTGTGCAATATGATCAAATACCCCAAATCCTGTAAGAATTACAGAAACTATTATTAAAACTGCAGAAGTAGGATTACCCGCAGTTGTCTCTGTGAAATTAAAATACTTTATAAACATAAATTGAAGTCCTTGGCCTATGGTACATATACTTCCTCCTACCAAAAATGCTTTAAGGCAATTTTTAAGTACTTTTCTTTTGGGTTCTTTTTCCTTTGCAAGATTTTGATATTCTCTCTGCAGAGGAGTCAATTTTTTAGTCTTTTTATTTGACATATTGTCACCTTCTATCTTAATAAGTAGGGCTTTAATTCCTCTAATACATTTTTTAATATAGTAGAATCTTTTTCATAACTATTCTTTAACCTTTCATCTTCAGTCTCAAGCCCAAAAGACATTAAATCTGACTGAGCCTTCTCTAAGTTAGCATATAACATTTCTCTTACATTACATTTTGGGACTTCAATAACGTCATCAAATAAATCCACATAAAGTTCTCCTTTTGAATTTACTTGACCTATAAACACATTGTCTAAATATACTCCCAATAACTCCAGTTGAGTATTTAGCCACCCTTGGTTTAATCCCAAATTACTTAAGGATTCATTTATTATGTTTCCATCCAAAATTACAGTCTGAGGTGCTCCTTCAGGTGCTACCTGTATTCCCAAATCCTTTGCAGTAACCGGTTTTTTATCCGATTTTAATACTACATTCATATCTCCTGTAGATTCCATTACCGCAAATTCCACATCTGCCAAATTAAATATATTTTTAAAACGAAGCTCTCTCAGTAAATCTTCCCCACTATATCTTATTTTTCTTAGATTTTCCTCCATGACTTTTCCTTCTTTTATAACTACAAGTTCCTTACCATTTATTAAATTATATATAAGTTTACTTTTCATACATATATAATCTAAAGCAATAGGTAACAAAAACCATACACCTAGTGCCAACATGCCCCATACCCAGTTGCTTATAACATTTACAGAAATTAATGCTACAAGGATTGCTATTACACTATAATTTATAAAGTTAAAAGCATTCATCCTAGCTGAGTGTTTCTTTCCCATAATTCTTATAAAAGCTATGGATATAAAAAATAATAATATAGATTTAACTAAAATTGCAATCCATGGTTTCATATACAATATTCCTCCAAATCAGTTACCTTTGTACTGAGGCTCTTCATACTCCAAAAATTTTAATCTTTTATCTAAATTTTGGGTTACCCCATCAACCTCTTCCAAAGCTTTTTTATAGGCAGCTTTAGCTTTTTTATTTTGTTCTTGAAGAGAATATATCCTCAAAGTACTCTCAATGCTCCTAAGCGTAACCAATGTATTTTTTACTCTTGATCCAACAGTCAATATACCATACCTCCTTATAACTTCACACTCTCCAACCCATAATTTTATCCGAACGCTTTATACTATTATTAACTTTTCACAAATAGTTTTACCATATTTAAAAGAATTATTACATATAATAAAATCTATAGGTACTTTTTTTATAAAAAACCATATGAATTATATGTAGTTGGTGTTTGCAATGATTTAAAAGCTATTAAAGTCAATTTATCATATTAGGATATTTTGTTTTATAAATTATTTTTGACGAACTTTTTACGTCAAAAGAAAGGGAACAATTTAAATATAAACACGATATAGAAACTTTGGGAGATTCGTTTATAATTATAATAGTAGTTTGTTTAATATTATATTTTAATTAAAGTGGTGTGTATAAATTTTGAAGAGTTTATTAATAAGATTAGAGATGCAAAACAACCTAAAGTAATAACTTGTAATAATAAACAGAGGGTTATAATACATAATTATGATATACTAAAGAATAATTTAAAAAACATGAACAACCCTCAATTGTATAGGTATCAATTAGCTAGAAATGTTGGATTATAAATACATGATTCCCTCGGGTTCTTATAATCCTGTAAATAAATATTTTCATATTTAAGGCTGCGCCATAGTCTTTCAATAAAGATATTATCATATTCAATGAATAGACTTGTATATTTAGAGTTTGTAAAATCGATTAAGAAAAAGAGATTGCTCCCTTTCCCTCATCTAAGAACCGTACGTGAGAGTTTCCCGCTCATACGGCTCAAGCATTTCTTCACCCTTTCAGGCAGCAACAAATGTATGCAGTTTTATCTTTCTTTTATCAAAATAGTCCTTGTCTAAGAAAGGTGTTTTTATGATCTGCAATTTTGGATATCTGACGATTTTAATCCGTCTCAAATTAATTAGACTGTACTCGTCCGTCTTGAAAAGCCATCTTTTCCAACCTTTTTCATGCCAGTATTTATTTAGTCTCCACCATTTGTTCTTATTTGGGTGTCTATGTTTTGCCCATTGCTGTAGTAAGTGATAAAGGGTGTTGTTAATATTTGAAAAGGCTTTACTAGCAACCACGTGTTTGTGATAATTTGTCCAACCTCTTATGACTTGATTAAGCCTTCTTATTAAGTCAGATTGGGTGCTAGCTTTCCCCTCCTTAAGGATTATTGTGGAACATCTCCTAATTATGTTTTTAATAGAACTTTTAGAAGGTTTAACTATTAATTTCCCACTGTATTTCTTAAATGTCCAGCCAAGAAAGTCAAACCCTTTGTCGATATGTGTGATTGTAGTCTTTTCTTCTGATAGTGTTAGACCTCTTGATTGGAGGAATTGACTAACAGTAGTTTTAAGTTCTTCAGCAATTTCTTTTGAGTTTGCAGTAATAACAAAATCATCAGCATACCGAATCAAGTTCACTTTAGTTTTGGCTCTGTAATGATTTTCTATTTTACCTTTTGAATTTCTATGATATTTATCTTGAATCACTTTTTCGAGTCCATCTAATGTCATATTTGCATATATACTTGAGATTGCACCGCCTTGTGGCGACCCTGTTTCCGTTGGGAACAGCTTTTCTTCATATATATATCCCGATTTTAGGAACTGCTTCATAATAATTTTATCCATTGGTATATTGTTTTGTAACCATTCATGGTTAATGTTATCAAAGCAACCTTTAATATCGCCTTCAAGTATCCATGTCGGAGAACACTTTCTAGCTAATACACAAAATATCTGCTCACAGGCATCTTTTGCACTTCGTCCACGGCGGAATCCAAAGGAAATGGAATCACCTTTTGTTTCTGCGATTGGCTCAAGCGCTAGTGCATATAATGTTTGCATTGCTCTATCATACATTGTTGGTATACCTAATGGACGTTTCTGTTTTTTACCTTTCTTTTCGATGTATACTCGTCTTAAAGGTTTTGCTTTATAGTTTTTGTCAGTAAGTGAAAGCACAGCTTTCATCTTCGAAGCAGAGGTAGACCATAGTTTTTTGTCTACTCCAGACGTATTCTTCCCTTTATTTGTTGTTACTTTTCTTACAGCATAAGCCTTAGCTGAAAAAGAGTGGGTTAATAAGTATTGTAATCTTTTGGCTTTATTATTGTCCCCTTTTTTTGTTGCCTTAGCGATTCGGGTTTGTAGTCTATTAACATCGAATTCAACTTGTTTCCAGTCAATTGTTTCCCATTGAAATTCAAGTGATTTCGTGTCTTTTAGTCTCTCGGTTTTATCCGTCGTTGAATTACTAAAATTCATAAATATATACTCCTTTCCTGCTAAGAAATACCATAGGATAAGTCTGCACTCTTTCGAATTAGGGCAAATTTTGAACCCTTATCTGTTTTCATTACAAAATCAGCATTCGCTTTTTATCCTTTTCTTCTGCCCTCTATGTCATTTCGCCCCTTACGGTTAGATACCTCTCGATGGAGGAACATATAGGGTTTACCAAGTTCCACATAATACATAATTGTAAATGCCTTAGGAGTCATCTTTAAACCGGGAGTTCTTTATCCATTCGCATTGGTTTAACAGTTGGCCTTTGCTCGACTCCTTACCATTTTGGTCAAAGCGTTTCAGCCTATTTCGCTTTCTCCAGCGTAACGATTCCTACAATGATTCACTTTACGTTCTCCATAGCATTCTTACTCTAGCAGTTGTCCCAGCTTAGGCTACTCGAACTTCCACATTGTCTCGTGAGCTTTCTAACCCAAACGTTACCATTCACGCTAGTCACGATAGAGTTACCCCGAATGGATGGGGCAGTCTTACGACAATGTATTACGCGACTTCTTGTCGCACCTGACTGCCCTGGTCACCATTCATAATTTCAGGACATGCCTGTTCTAAGGCATTTTTGCATGCATCCAGTACAAAATGAATCTCAAGGTTGTCATCTACTTCCCAGCTTATAAAAAAGCGTGAATACCAGTCAATAATTGCAACTAAATAAAGCCAGCTTTTATGTATGGGAACATAGGTGATATCAATGCTCCAGACCTGGTTAGGCCTATTAAGTACAAGTCCTTTAAGCAAATAAGGATAAATAATGTGCCCTGGTTCATCTATTTACAGTCATGTTATTATATTTCTTAAGCCATACAGCAGCCTATACAGAAAGAGGAAGTTCTCTCCAGTTAAAATCGATCATGAAAATGCGTTCATTACGGCTAAAGCTAGAAACCAGATTTTTTTTCATCCACTGATTTTCAGTGGTAAGTCTGCCAATTTGCTTGTAAAGTTCATCAATCTTACTTATTTTCATAGTCCTTTTGTGCCTATTTTGCTTTAAATGTTTCATTGTGTTTGCAGAAATCTAAGGGTATCACCAATATTGTCACAAATGTTGGCGATACCTCAAGCTAATTTATTATTTTTTATTTTTAACAATTGAATATCCTATAAGGATAATAATATATATAAAACTAATTATAATAGGAATTGCTAAAATATTTGTTATACTTATATTCATGATTATATCCATTCCTTTCGCTTCGCTCAAGGCACAAAACGTGATGAAAAATGCTGGCTTTGAGCGAGTTTCTATTCTATTATTAAGTCATAGGGATTTCGGTATACTACAAATCACGGGGAGGTGAGTGGGCTGTCTGATTTGTCAGATGACCGAATGATTATATGTGTAGATAGCCTTTTCAAGCACAAATAAGTGTGTCTTTTGAGCACGTAACCTTATCTTTGTTTAAACAATCTCGTTTAAATGCTAGGCTATCAGTCAATGCCGTTTTCCCCTATTATTCTTTAGAACTTTTTAGTTCAGAAAGGAGTCCCTATGACTTTAAAAATTATCTATAAAACATGTTGTGGTATTGATGTCCACAAAACTTTTGTAGTTGCTTGCATTGCAAGCACTAATTCTTGTGGTGTTACCACTTACAAAAGCCATCGCTTTTTTACCTATACCAAAGGTTTGAAAGAGCTGTTACAATGGCTGCTTGATTCCAATTGTAAGGATGTTTGCATGGAATCTACTGGTAAGTATTGGATTCCAGTCTACAATATTTTAGAAAATGGTTGTTCTATTGTACTTGCACATCCTAAATATGTTAAGGCTATTCGTGGTAATAAAACTGACAAGAAAGATGCGAAATGGATTGCTGACCTGTTTAAGCGCGATCTTGTTGCCGGTAGCTTTATGCCGCCTAGCGATATCCGTCAGCTTCGTGACCTTATGCGCTATCGTTACAAACTAACCTGCTTTATGTCCAGTGAGAAGAACCGTCTCCAAAACTGTCTCACGGTTCCCAACATTCAATTGGGAAACGTTGTTTCGGACACTTTTGGTAAAAGTTCTAAAAAAATTCTGGATAAGATTCTCGAAAATCCTCTTGATACTTCTTTTGATTTAGAACCTTTAATTCATGGCTCTATGAGAAACAAAATTTCCGAATTGGAGCTCGCCATTGATGAGTTTATTACACCAGAACAGGCTGGTAAATTAAAGATTATCAAAAGACATTTTGAGGATTTGGAATCCCGGAAAGCAGAGTTAGAAAAACTGATCCTTGCGCTCGCCAGTCCCTATCAGCAAGAACTCGATCTAATTCTAACCGCACCATCGTTTAGTAATCCTTTCTCTGCAATCACTGTCATTTCAGAGATTGGTGTCAACATGGAGGCTTTTCCTTCGGCGAAACACTTATGCTCATGGGCTGGTCTTACACCTACCAACAATGAAAGTGCAGGAAAGAAAAAATCCGTCCGGGTTTCCAAGTTGAGCAAGCAATACTAATGGCACAGTTCCAAGGTTATAAAATCAAGTCAGCTTCTTAACCTTAACTTATTTCAATATTCAATTTTTTGACCAGCGAAAGGTGGTCTATTTGTTATGCCTTCTTATACTATTAGTAAAGTGTACTTTCTTTTTCAACCTTTTCCTCCTTTAAATATCTAATAAATATCTAAGTAAACTCTCTAGATATTTATCTTAATTGGGAGGACGCACTTGGCTGTGCTACTCGCACACTGAACGGTGTGCCAACCGCATATGCCTTTACAGGCTGCACCTAAAAGGTGCTTTATTTTTTGCCTTTTTTTACTGTCTCACCCGTAAACGGGTCAATATATTCTTTCAAACTCATTTATTCGTATGCTAAATCTTCCTGTATCTGATTTTTTATATACTCTGCTATGACTTTTTTATTCCTTCCTACAGTATCAACATAGTACCCTTTACACCAAAACTGTCTATTTCCATATCTATATTTTAAATTTGCATGTCTGTCAAAAATCATAAGTGAGCTTTTTCCTTTAAGATATCCCATAAACTGCGATACACTTAATTTAGGTGGTATACTTATAAGCATATGTATATGATCTTTACATGCATTAGCCTCAATAATTTTAACTCCTTTTTGTTCACATAGTTTCCTTAAGATTACACCTATAGTGGTTGGCAAACCTACTCCTATTTTATATTGGAGTTTTTCTTTTTCCTACTCATAGCTATAAGCTTTCCGGAACCACAGGTAAAACCTGTGGTATTCTAAATACAATAACATACTTAAAATATTGCAATTTTAAGTATAACAGCAAAAATGAATATACTGGATAAAATCAACAATACTCCATCTGATTTTTTATTTTGTTTATAAAAGTGTATCCCATTAAAAATTTGAAAAATGCCTAAACAAATAAGCATAGAAATCATTATTACTTTTGCATTAGAATTACCTATCAATATACTTATAGATAATATAATTACTAATATTCCAAGTATAAATCTAATTATTGAATTTATTGAATATTTGCTTTTCAAATTTATTTCCTCCTGACTTTTTATATTATAAATGGTAACATAATTTTAAGCAGAGTAGTTATATGCTATTTTTTTATTTTGAAATGTATCAATCATAATCTATTCAGCAAAAAATATCATTAACTATATAAAAATTCCTAAGTTTATAATTTTGCTCTTTACTCGTGGTTTTCTTTATGTAAAAAAGCAAAAAGAGTAGAAATACTCTTTTTGCTAGTAAAAACACTTACTATCTAGCGTCTACATGAGTTAATTGAGCCCAAGAAGGATCACCCAGGTAATATGCTATAGACCCTCTACCACTTGCAGCCCCTTCTGCTGCCACAGCTGACCAATAAGCCATTGTTGCAGAACTAGCACCACATACAAAAGCCACTCCTGGTATTACACTCCCTACAACACCTCCAGCTGCCAAAACAGCAGAATATTGAGCTAATTTAGCAGAAAAAATACCAGAATTAGTACCATTCATTACAAAATCAAATCCATACCAATGCCAAACATAGGTACCATCTACTGTTGTACTCATCGTTTGTATTGTACTTGAATTTTTAATTAGAATATTACTTTTTAGAGTATTACTTTTCTTATCATATATTAGAGTTCCATTTTTTATACTTGAATTTATTTGTTCAGAGCCTTTCTCTATTTGTTCTAAAATATTTGAATCGATATATTTGCTAGCCTGTACATTTATTGTTGTTGTTCCATCTGAATTTTTGATTAAAAATTGTTGTTCTATTAGTTTTATAGCTTCACTAATATCTGTTATTTTTGTTACACTTGTACTTTGAGTTTGCGGGATAGATTGAGCTTTTACTGTTGTTGTAGATAATGTAATTGTACTTGAAACTAATATTGCTGCACCTAAGATAAGACTAATTGTTTTTTTTGAATGTTTGATCATAAATAATATTCCTTTTCTTACTAAAAATTTTTTACTGTTAAATTCAGATCCAAAGAAAAGATTAATCCCTCCATTAATTCTTCGTTTGTATAATCTTTTTAATATTAAAACACAATTATACCAAATTTTAACAACCTAGGTTTTTATAGAGTCTCTAAGAACTAATGATGTGAATAATTTTTCACTATTATAAGTTCTCTTGTTTTATAATTTGATATTGAATATAGTATATCATGTAATTTTTAAATATATTGCTATAATCTGTCGGAGAATTTAAAAATTTATTTTTTATAATCGTCTTATATTTACATGAAATACGATAATATAGTCACCAAACTAAAAAATTCGTAAAATATTATCATTTAATGACAGACAAAAATACACTAATAAGAGTAGCTTCGTCGATATTGGCAATATACCTTCAGGACTTATTCTAATAATTACTTATAATTAATTTTCTACAAAAATAGACTGATGCAAACTTCGCATCAATCTACCTTAAATTAATTAATTTTTAAAATCCATTACATAATTTTTTATTTAACCACATAATCTCTTATATAATTTTGAAAATCCCATAGATGTAGAAAACGTTCTGCACTATTATACCCTGATTTAAATAATTTCAATCTCATTTCTTTAGAAATATTAAACTCAGTAGCCTTAACTCCAAGAGTTGGGATAAAAACAGTTCTAACTGCATATTTGTCTTTTACATATATCTCCTCATTTTTATCAAGCATAGTTTCCATTATATCAAATAAATATGAAATAAAATCCGTTTTTTTAGATTCTTTATAACTCACACTGTTTTCTACTAGTTTAAATCCTATAGTAGGCCAGGCTGGAACTTTTTCCGTATCAAATATCCAAATAGGGAAATTACTAAGTATACCTCCATCAACTATATAACTGCAGCCTTCTTTATAATGAAATTTTACTGGTTTAAAATATAAAGGTATACTAATACTCATTCTCACTGCCTCGGATATTTCAAATTTCATAGGGTCTATTCCATAGTTTTTTAAATCATCTGGCAATATCAACATAGTTTTTTTTGTTATATCCGAAGCTATTATTTTAAGAGGAGATTTTCCATCTATACTTATATCTCCAAAAGTTATCTTACCTTTTTTAATCAGTAATTGTCTTATATATTTCTCCACAGCATCTGAAGAATATATACCTTTATCTTTGAAAAATGAGATAGATTTTTTTATCATGGAAAGCTCCCATATTTTTTTCTTCTTGAAAAATATTTTTTCATCCAAATTCATAATGATATCTTTCAATTCTTCCCCTGTATACCCCACTGCTAAAAGAGCAGCTATTATTGCCCCAGCAGAAGTTCCTGCAAATCTATTCCATTTATATCCCATTTTTTCAAAATAACATACTGCCCCTACAAGACCTATTCCTTTCATTCCCCCACCTTCAAATACAGCATCTACTATCAATAAAATCACCTCAATATATAAATATGTAAGTGATCAAAAATAGGCTACTTTAAGAAATTGAATATTATTTAAAATAAGTGGGAAAATACATTATATATTTCATAAGGAGGATGGTAAAAATGAGAATTGAAATTCACTATAGAGGGATAAAAAACGCTAATATTGCAGTAGAAGAACTTAACTTGAATGGTTTTAACACTGCTCTTGATTTAAATGATAATTACATAGACATAAATACTATGGATTCAGATTCGGAAATGAACTTTTCAAATATAATAAATTATAGAAATTCCTTATACAGTTCTCATCCTGGAAGTCCTATAATGGGCGGTTTTGGTAGTTTCAGAGAGATTGAGAACATCTGCTATAAAGTAATAGTGGATGCGGATTTTATTACGGATGATGATATTGATAAATTAAATAAAATTGTAAAAGAAACTGGTGGAGAAATTAGAACATCTATTTCACCTACTGCACCACTAGATAACCCAGATGAAACTCCAGATGAGACTGAGGTTCTTTTTTAAATTGATCCACATAATTTATAGAAGAAAACCACTAAAATTTTTCTTCTATAAATGCAAGTGCTGCAGCTCCTATAACGCCTGCATCTGTTCCTAAAAGTGCAGGAAGTATCCTTGTATTTTTACTTACTGTATCAAAACATCTCCTTTTCACTACTTCATTTATTTTATCAAAGATGATTTTTCCCCCTTTTGAGACTCCTCCACCTATAATCACAGCTTCCGGATCTAAACAAGTAATTATATTCGCTACACATATACCCAGATAATTTAAAGTTGTATCTAGTATGTTTTGTGATATACTATCTCCCAATTGAGCTTCTTTAAAGACCTCTTTTGAAGTTATATTTTTATATAATGCAAGTGTGGTGTTATATCCCATCTCTACTGCTTTTTTTGCTTCTCTAGCTATAGCTGTTCCTGAAGCCATTACTTCTGCACATCCAAAATTACCACAATTGCAAAGCGGACCCTGTGCATCTAAGGTCATATGTCCTATTTCCAGAGCATTTTTGGTATTACCCCTATATATCTGTCCATTTAATATTGCTCCTCCTCCTATCCCCGTAGAAACAGTTATAAACACCATATTATTAATTCCTTTTCCTGCACCGAACGTGTGTTCGCCTATAGCCGCAGCATTACCATCATTATCTAAAAATACGGGCATCTTAAAATGATTTTTCAAGGGGCTTACAATATTAAAATTTTTAAAGGGCAGGTTTGGAGTACATATAATTTTTCCTTTGTCTATATCAAGAGGACCCGGAGCTCCTAATCCAATACATTTTATTTTTTTACTACAAACTCCGCCAAAGTTCATTACTTTTTCTATGATTTTTATTATATTATCTAATATATATTTTTCTCCTTTTTCCGCTTTTGTAGGCAAGGTATATTTACATATTATTGCTCCTTTAAAATCCACTAAAGCAGCAGCTATTTTAGTGCCCCCTAAATCAACTCCTATTACATATTTTTCTTCCAAACTGAATCTTCCTCCAAACAATTTAATTTATAAATTCTAGTTTCATAAGGCTTTAATACAAATTCTGTAGCATATTTTTCTTTATCTATGGGATAATTACCTAATAGAAAATTTGAATAATTTAATTTTATTGTATCATATCTATATAACGCATTAACCGCACTTAAATTACATATTACAATGGCCTTTTCACCTTTAAAAGTTCTTGTATATGCAAATATACTCATATGATCTTTCAAAATCATTTTGTAATTTCCGTAGATAAAAACTTTATTTTCTCTTCTAATACTAATCATTTTCTTATAAAAATTAAGTATGGACTTGGAATCCTTCAATTGATTTTCCACATTAATTTTCTTATAATTTTCATTTACACTAAACCAGGGAATACCTGTGGTAAAACCTGCATTCTTTTTATCATTCCACTGCATGGGACTTCTTGCATTATCTCTTGAGGACAATCCTAATATTTTCATTACTTTTTCTTTAGGTACTCCCTCCTTTATCTTGGTGTAATAGAATTCTTTGCTTTTTATATCGTTATATTCTTCAATATCTTCTAACTTTATATTGGTCATACCAATTTCTTGTCCCTGATATATAAAAGGAGTACCCCTCATCATAAAATACATGGCTGCAATACAAGTAGCGCTTTCTCTTAAATACTCATTATCCCCTAAAATAGAAACAATACGAGGTACATCATGATTTTCTATAAATAGTGCATTCCATCCTTTGTTCTCCAGCACTTTCTGCCACTTAGACAGGATTCTTTTTATATCTAATATATTTACTTTATGATATGATTGTGCTTCAAATAAATTCAAAAGTTCAAATTGAAATATCATATTAAATATACCATCTTTTTCATTTACCCAGAGAGGCGCTTGTTCCGCAGTAACCCCATTTGCCTCTCCTACAGTAACAATATCGTATTTATTAAGCGCCTTTTCTTTAAGTTCTTTTAAATAATAAAAGATCCCTTGAACGTTAGTATATCTCTCAAAGGCATTTACATACCTTTCCCCTTTAACATAAGGCATTTTTTCATCAAGCACATCTTTCTTAATATGACTTATGGCGTCTATCCTAAAGCCGTCTACGCCTCTTTCAAGCCACCAATTTATCATATCATATATTTCTTCACGCATTTCCCTATTTTCCCAGTTTAAATCCGGTTGATTTTTAGAAAACAAGTGAAAATAATACTCCTTGGTATTTCTGTCATATTCCCAAACAGAGCCTCCAAATATACTTTTCCAATTATTAGGTTCTTTATTTTTTATCCCCTGCTTCCATATATAAAAATTTCTCTTTGAATTATTCCTGCAGCTTCTAGATTCAATAAACCATGGATGTAAATCACTGGTATGATTCATAACTAAATCAATTATAAGCTTCATATCACGCATATGAACTTGTTTTAGAAGATCATAAAAATCATCCAATGTTCCAAACTCTGGTGAAATATCCCTATAATCGCTGATATCATATCCATTATCACAATTAGGGGATTTATACACGGGAGAAATCCATATCACATCGATACCCAAATCCTTTAAATAGTCCAATTTTGAAATTATACCTTTTAAATCCCCTATACCATCCCCTGTAGAATCCATAAAGCTTCTCACATATATCTCGTAAAATACTGCTTCTTTCCACCAGAGTTGTTGTTCCATTTTAATCACCTCTTGTAATACTATACCCCAAACCCAACTATATTACAGTTTTTCTTTAGTATATCCATTTATTATTTAGAAAGATTACTTTTCCTTAATTTTTATCTCCATAATAGTTACCTAAATAAAAAACACTATTGAGAATTGGTTTGTCAATTATGGTAAAGGTACTCATCTTGGGAAATATAAAGGGTATAAATTACACTGTGCTGCATCTGTAACAGATACTATAAGATAATCCTTTAGTAATCCTATCTAAAGGATTTCTAATAGCTAAAAATACCTATGGAACAATCAAATTAAGTGATACATGTATTAGTAGTAATCATTTAATTGATGAGAACAATTTAAATAAAATTCTAAGTACACAAAAAATAGATGTAAAAAATGTTTTGCCAACAACTCAAAAGAGCATAAATATACAAATCTCAACATCTTATAACTGGAGATATTTACAAGTACCTATAGTTACACAGAGAACTTCAGATGGAGTACAACTATATAATTTTAGGAAACCATGCTACAGTCATAAATGGATGAATAACATCCTCGGAGGTAATGCATTACTCCTAATGGATCCTGCTTATGAATATTATAAACAGGCATATTCTTCTGGAAATACATTTTACTTTATGGGGTATTACCAGCGAACGTGTCATCAGGGACAAAGTAATAAAACTACGGCCATTAATATTCTCAAAAGGCGTATCAACGGTTGATACGCCTTTTGAGAAATGTGCATTTATTTTATCCAATTTATTGGAGATACTTTGCACTTCATAACACAGCTGCTGGTATTACCCCATAGCCCCTAAATATGCATTTGCTCTATTCTTCATTTTTCTTCACCTTTAAATTTACACGTTTAGTTATAATTAATTAATAGACATTAAATTACGTATTACTTCATATTATATTTATTATACAAAGTATGCATACTAACATTGGGGTTAATTTAATTCTATAGGGGGAGATTAAAAATGGATGGAAAAGTACATTTAATTCCGTTTCAAGTGATTAAACAGCTAAAAAAGGTCAATGAGGTTCCCAAAGGGGTGGAAATGATTCAGGCTCCAAAAATCTGGGATCAAACAAAAGGAAAAGGTATCACAGTTGCCGTATTGGATACTGGCTGCGATACTACCCACCCCGACTTAAAAGAACGAATTGTCGGCGGAAGAAATTTCACCAACGATGATGGGGGTAACATCGATGTATACGAGGATTACAATGGCCATGGTACCCATGTTGCAGGAACCATCGCTGCAATAGAAAACAATACTGGTATTGTAGGGGTAGCCCCTGAAGCTAATCTACTTATTATCAAGGTTCTTGATGAAGATGGTTCTGGTCAATACGAATGGATTATTAATGGGATTAACTATGCAATAGAACAAAAAGCTGATATTATCTCCATGTCGCTTGGAGGGCCAGAGGATGTTCCTGAACTACATGAAGCCATTCAAAAAGCTGTCAACAACAACATTCTAGTGGTTTGTGCGGCAGGAAATGCTGGTGATGGCGATGAATCAACAAATGAGTTTGACTATCCCGGTTGTTATAATGAAGTGATAAGTGTAGGTGCAATTGACTTGCAAAGACGCTCTTCCGATTTTTCAAATTCTAACAATGAAATAGATTTAGTAGCTCCTGGAGAGGAAATTTTATCAACCTATTTGAATGGAACTTATGCTAGGTTGAGTGGAACCTCCATGGCTGCACCTCATGTTTCGGGGGCACTGGCTCTGATAAAAATGCTGGTCAATACAAGCTTCGAACGAAATCTCACGGAGGCTGAACTTTATGCCCAATTAATAAAAAGAACATTACCATTGGGAAGTTCCCCCAAACTTGAAGGCAATGGGCTAGTTTACTTAACTGTAATGGATCTCTTGTCCGAAAATTCGATCAACAATTTATCACTCAATTAGTAAGTTGATGATGAAGTACTCATATAAAAGATTAGCATTAATATGGGAAGAGCCAATGAGAGTATAATTGTCCATTTAATGTAATTGGGTCAATCCTAGGGTAGCTACGATAAACCGCAAACTCAATTCCTTAAAATGTAAATGAGTTTGCGGTTTAATTATTTTTCTATGTTTAGTATAATCTTGATATGGGTGGTTATGTATTAATTCGTAATTGTAAATTAGAACGAAACCACTATTAAGTGGTGGCTGCGTTGTAAGTAATTTAAACTTCTGTGGTAAAATCTAAAGATATGTATTTTAAAAGTGGTATTTATTTTTATCTAAATACCACTTTATTATCATGAACACTTCAATTATTATTATTTTAGGACAAAAATCAAAATAATTGAGGAGTGTTATCATGTCAGAATTAAGAAAACAAATGAAAATCTATATGGATTTGAAAGGGTACAGTCCAATTACTACAAAATATTATATTAATCACGTTGGCAATTTTGCAAAATACCATAAAAAATCACCTAATTTATTGGGTGAAAAAGAAATACAAGAGTATTTACACTATTGTATCACAAAAAGATGTTTGACAGAAGGATCTGTAGGTTCAATTTATACAGCCCTTAAAATTTTATATACAAAAGTTTTAAACCGGACCTGGGATATTAATAAAATCCCGAGAATAAAAGAATGTAGAAGGTTACCTGTTGTATTATCGCCTGAAGGGATAAAAGCTATTTTTGATGCTGCCCCAAATATTAAACACAAGGCAATTTTTATGACAATTTATTCTGCAGGATTAAGAGTAAGTGAGGTTTGCAATCTCAAAGTAACAGATATAGACAGTAAAAATATGCAAATATTTATAAGGCAGGGTAAATGTAAAAAAGATCGATATTCACTTTTATCAGAATTAAATCTTCAAGTTCTAAGGGAGTACTGGAAAGAATATAAACTGCCATTCCACATTAAAAAGGTAATTTGGAATATTATCTCATGCAGGACGTCAAAGTTAGGCGGTCACATGGATGAATGTGAAGAATGCGGCCATATTAAAATTTCTTATAATTCTTGTAGAGATAGACACTGTCCTAAATGCCAGACATTAAAAAAAGAAAAATGGATTGAAGATAGAAAAAATGACTTATTACCAGTACCATATTTTCATGTTGTATTCACTATACCTGAAGAACTAAATTTTTTGGTACTTACAAATCAGAAAGAGATGTATTCTATTTTGTTTAAGTCTGTATCAGAAACTCTTCTGGAACTTTCAAAGGATGCAAAGTATCTTGGTGCAGAAATAGGTTTTACAACAATACTGCATACTTGGGGACAAAATCTTATGAATCATCCCCATATTCATTGTATAGTTACCGGTGGCGGAATATCTTTTGATGGGGTAAGGTGGATTAATTCCAAGGAAGATTTTTTTATACCTGTTAAGGTCCTGTCTGCAAAATTTCGCGGAAAATTTTTATACTATCTTAAAAAAGAATACTACAGCAATACCAAATTAAAATTTACTGTCGGTATTGAAGATTTAAAATACAAGGATGTTTTTCACTGCTTTTTAGACAAGTTGTATAAAAAAGAATGGGTGGTTTATTGTAAAGCTCCATTTAAGAGCAGTGAACATGTATTTGAATATTTAGGAAGATATACACACAGGGTTGCAATTTCAAACAACAGAATTCTTGCTCTTGAAAATGGACTTGTGAGTTTTAAATGGAGAGATTACCGGGATAATAATAAAGAAAAAGTTATGACAGTTACAGCTGAAGAATTCATACGTAGATTTTTAATGCATGTGCTGCCACCTAAATTTGTTAAGATAAGACATTATGGAATCTTAAGTAATCGCAACCGTAGAACAAAACTTAAAAAATGTAAGATGATTCTTAAAGCTCCGGTGAGTGAAAGCAAAGCTAAATTAAATTTAACAACAGCAGAGTTTATTTTAAAAGTTGCAGGAATAGATATAAATAAATGTCCATGCTGTAGTGGCAAAATGGTAACCATGAGGAAAATAGAACCGAGGATTTCGGGACCACCAGATAAAAATTCTAAAACGGCATAGATTATGGAAATTGTTATTAGTTTATTAACTATGGGGAGGGGGAAAGTACATATGTGATTAAGTGAAAATTCAACAATTGTAGGGGTATCTTACAGTTTTACTCTAAATTCTGTGCTAAAATATAAGAAAATATTAAACTTAAGGATATGTGAGGGATATTGAAACCCCATAGTAACTGCCCCGTGGCTTCGTCCTATAATTCGTTTCGGAAATTGAGCAACTTTAGCATCTAACACCATTTAAGGTATACATTTTATGGTGTTAGTTTTTATAAGCTCAAAATCCGAATACGAATCTATTCATTTTATGAAGTATTTTATGTTTTAAAATCGTTATATTTTATAAAGTTAAAAATTATAATGATTGGAGATGAAATGTTTATGCTTGTTACAGCTATTAAATCACTGTTTTATGAATATATATGTTTAATATTTTTTTGTATTATATTTCAAATAGTTATGGTTAAAAAAGAACATAAAAATGGACATAGGTATAGTTTGAAACATTTTATATGGGTTTATATTTTCTATATAAACTAGTATGTAAAAAGATTTTCGTTGTAGGTACTCCTAATAGGGTTAATACCAGCAGCTGTGTTATGAAGTGTAAAGTATCTTCAATAAATTGGATAAAATAAACGCTTACTAGTTACTTTATGGTATATGCTTTTCAGTATATGACAAGGCGGCTTGTATTGCCTCTAATGATAAAATTTTATTTGATAGGTGTATATATGAAAAAAATATATATTTTAATTTTTTTATTAAGTATAATAATTTGTATTTTATTATGCTTAATGTATATAAATAGAAATAATACGACCAAGAATTTTTTAAGTAAAAATATAGATACCATTTACATATATAAATTAGGTGAAATGAAATCTATAAATAGTACTGATAAAAACACTATCTTAAAATTTTTAAATTCTTTAAATTTAACAGAAATAAATGATTCAGAAAATAATTTAGAGGGTAATATATATTCAATAAAAATAGTAAATAAACCATCATCAAAAATAGCTTATCAAACTTTAATTATATTTTCTAACAAAATATATATTACATCATGTGATAGTAAAAATAATGTATTATCAAGTAAATGGTATGTGTCAAAAAATAATATTATAGATTTTTTAAATAATTTTTATTCTTCTATAAAAAATTAAAAGGCAGCTATAGATTATGAATTTGGATATAGTTTAGCTGTTGATGGATACCTTAATTCAGAAGAATTGAGAATAGAGATACATGAAGGACTTAATGTAGTTGAAAATTGGAACTCAGCTAATTCATTCATTTTTTATGGTAAAAGTGGTGAAATATCAACAAATAGAATTGAAGATCAAGAACTTTCAGTATTAAGTCTTCATCTTTTACTTTTTCCCATATTGGACCTAGTGGAAGATTTCTATTACAGTGTTTAACTACTACCTTTGTAAACTTTTTTCTTCATTATGTCATTGCTTAGATTTTTCAATGCATCGTGGCAACTTTTATTGGGTCTGAACCCAAATGATATAGGAAGAAAATCTTCTTCATAAATACTTTGTAGAATAATAACTAAAGCACCTTGCACTATTTTATCTTCTAAAACAGGAATACCAAGTGATCTCATTTTATCACTTCCTGCTTTAGGTATATACTGTCTTTTTATTGGCTGAGGTCTGTACCAACCTTTCTTTAATTTGATTAGCAAATTACTCACATTTTCATCCAAATGTACTTTATAACTTTCTTTATCAATACCTGGAGATGCAGTGTTATTCAATCTTTTCAGGATCTCCCCGAGTTTCCTCATATTCTCAATACTTAGCTAGGTAGGGTCTCTGACCCCGGATGTGTTTATTTGCACTCGCTTTATCGCACAAACAAATATTGCTTTCCACGTCCGTGACCGTTTCTGCCACATCATCAAGAAGTTTTCGAAGCTCAATCCCATTCACTGCTGGATTACCACCCAGTCAATTCTACCTCGCTAGCTTTCTGTCTACGCTTAAAATGTTACGTTACCGCAACACCTCCAAGACTCGATACAAGGCGATTTGCTAAATCTTACCTTGACAGGATTTCCACCTGCTAGAATATGCGCCCTGTCGGGACGCACCACGATTCCTCCCATTACCCCAAATACCTGAAGAGTTTCTGACATTTTATTTACTCGATTTTAGATAATGTTTTTAATTATAATAAAACAAAAACAGCAATAGAAAATACATCAATTTCCTACCGCCGTTTTTATTAATATGATAATAACACTCTCAAATTTACCGTTTTAAAATTCTTACGGTATATTAATTGTTATGTAATGATATTAAATTTTACTATCAATAATAAATATAACATGGTACATAAAATTGTTATGTTTTTATTAAATATAATAATTTAATTTCAGTTTTAAAATACAAAAACAACTTGGCACAACACCAAGCTGTTTTTGTATTTTAATGTTCTTCAGATTTATCGCAGCCAGAGCAACCACAGCCACAACCGCTGCCTCCTTTGTGAGACTTATAAGTTTTATATCCAGCAAATGCTATTATGCCAAATAAAATTACTCCAACTATGACAGTAGACATATTATACCACCGCCTCCTGTTTTTTAGAATCACTAACTTTATTATTAACCTTAACAGGTTTTCTAAATAAGAGGTAAATCAATACACAAACTAAAGCAATAGCAACAACTGTACCTATGCCAAAACCTCCACCTGTAAATAATGAACCTAATTGATATACAATCAATGCAATAACATAGGCAAATACGGTCTGATAGCCAATAGTACCCCATGTCCATTTTGCCGAAGCCATTTCATTACGAACAGCACCTATGGCAGCAAAACAAGGAGCACATAATAAATTAAATATAAGGAATGTATATGCTGAAAGAGGGGTAAATGCCGATCGAAGAGTCCCCCAAACCTGCGCTCCATTTTCACCCGCATCAGCAAAACCATATAAAATACCAAAAGTTCCCACAACATTTTCTTTTGCTATTAATCCAGTTATTGAAGCCACAGCAGCTTTCCAGTTATCCCATCCAAGTGGAGCAAACAAAGGTGCAATTACATTTCCTATACTAGCAAGTATGGATTGTTCTATATCCACCATTTTAAAAGTCCAGCTAAATGAGCTTAATAACCAAACGCCGATAGTAGCAAGAAGTATTACAGTTCCTGCTTTCTTAACAAATGCTTTTGAACGCTCCCATGTATGAATAAGAACACCTTTAGCACCTGGTACATGATATACCGGAAGTTCCATTACAAAAGGAGCCGGATCTCCAGAAAAAATCCTTGTCTTTTTCAGCATAATACCTGAAACAATAATAGCTGCAATTCCTAAGAAATATGCAGAAGGTGCAACCCACGTAGAGCCTGGAAACAAAGCCCCTGCAATTAAGGCAATGATAGGTAACTTAGCTCCACAAGGTATAAAAGTAGTGACCATAATTGTCATTCTCCTATCAAGTTCATTTTCAATGGTTCTACTTGCCATAATGCCTGGAACACCACAGCCTGTTCCCACAAGAATTGGAATAAAAGATTTACCTGACAGTCCAAACTTTCTAAATAGTCTATCCATAATAAATGCAATACGTGCCATATAACCACAGTCCTCTAGTAAAGCAAGACATAAGAATAATACCATCATTTGAGGCACAAAGCCAAGTACGGCACCTACACCGGCAACAATACCATCTAAAATAAGGGAATTCAACCATTCAGCAGTGCCAATAGCTGTTAGAAAACCTTTCACTGCATTAGGTACAATATCAGTAAACAAGACATCATTTACCCAGTCGGTCATCCATGATCCTATTGTTGAAATAGAAAGATAATAAACAAGGAACATAACAACTGCAAAAATAGGTAAGGCCAAAATACGGTTGGTTACAATCTTGTCAATCCTATCAGAAACTGTTAACTTATTTCTATTCTTCTTATGAACAGCTTGTTTTACAACTTTGCCTATATAAGAATATCTCTCATCTGTAATAATACTTTCACTATCATCATCAAATTTTGTCTCACACTCATCTATAATATTCTCTATGCGTTCTTTTATATCATCTGAAAGAGTTATCTGTTCTTCAATTTTCTCATCCCGCTCAAATAATTTTATAGCAAGCCAACGGGCATTTAGGCCATTTAAATTATCCTTAACAATATCTTGAATTTCTAATAGAGCATTTTCTACTGTCTTTGAAAAAGTATGACCTGGAGAAGAAACAGCTTTCATTTTAGCAAGCTCTATTGCTTTTTCCGCTATTTCCTTAGAACCAATACCCTTTGTTGCAGATGTTTCAAGAACTTCACAACCAATGGCTTCTCCTAATTTCTTTATATCTATGGTATCTCCATTTTTACGAACCATATCAATCATATTTACAGCCATAACCACAGGTACGCCAATTTCCATAAGTTGCGTAGTGAGATATAGGTTTCTTTCAATATTAGTGCCATCAACAATATTAATAATACAATCTGGTTTTTCATTAATTAAATAATTCCTTGAAACCACTTCCTCCAGAGTATAGGGAGAAAGAGAATAGATACCGGGTAAATCTTGAATAATAACATCTTTATGGCCTTTAAGCTTACCCTCTTTCTTTTCCACAGTAACACCTGGCCAATTGCCCACATACTGTGAACTGCCCGTTAAATTATTGAACATAGTTGTCTTACCGCTATTTGGATTACCAGCAAGAGCAATTTTAATTGACATTTACATCCCTCCTAATTGGTGTCAATATTTAAAATTTATAGTTCTTAGTTAAGTGTTAATCTAACTAACTTCTACTATTAAGGCCTCTTCTTTTCTCAGACTGAGCTCATAGCCTTTTACATTAATTTCTACTGGATCTCCAAAGGGAGCTACCTTACGCACATAAATTTCAGCACCTTTAGTCAAGCCCATGTCCATAAATCTTCTTTTAATGGCACCCTTTCCATGTACCTTAACAACAGTAACTGTCTCACCACATTTGATGTCTTTCAACGTCTTCATATACTTATCCCCTTTCTATTTGTGAATATACTATACAATAATCCTCTTTGCCATAGATTTATTTAAGGCAATACGAGCATCTTTTACATTTACAATAATATCTCCAGCTATTTCAGCCACTACAGTTACATCTTCTCCAAGAACAAACCCAAGATGCTCCAGATGGCGACGGGTATCATCATTACCTAAAATATTTTTAATACTGCCTGTTTCTCCTACTTTTATCATTGTAATAGGTATCATTATACTTCCTCCTCTTCCACAAATTCTACAAAAATTATGTATTTATCAAAATCATTTACCCTATAAACCATTATTTATGTAGCAACTAAACTTACTTTAATCAAATTTACGATAATGACATTCAATATCATTCATCATTATCATTATAATACACTAAATTTTTTTTGTAAACATTGTATACAAAATTGTTGTATTTTTTGCAAAAAAATAAAATCAGGACTTAATTCGTCAAGCCCTGATAGAACTTTTTATATTTTTATTAGACATACTACTTTTTAGGAGCTAGAATCATAAACATATTATTCCCTTCTAATTTAGGAGCTCTTTCTACAGATGCTTCCTCTTCCACCTTGCTTAAAAATATATTCAAAACATTTCTACCTAAATTTGTATAATTATTTTGTCTCCCCCTAAACCTTATAGATACCTTAACTTTATTACCTTTAGCTAAAAATTTTCTTGCGTTATTAGCTTTAATTTCTACATCATTTTCCTCGATAGTAGCACTCAGTCTAATTTCTTTCAACTCCACAATTTTTTGATTCTTTTTAGCCAGCTTCGCCTTTTTAGATTGCTCATAGACAAATTTACTATAGTTCATTATTTTACACACAGGTGGTTTAGCCTGAGGCGAAACCATTACTAAATCCAAGCCCTTTTCCCTGGCTATATTTAAAGCCTCTTTAGTATTTATAATAATACTATCTTTTTCTCCTACCAATCTAATTTTTTCTACTTTAATTTCTTCATTTAAGTTATTAACTCTATTAATAATATACACCTCCGTAATTTTAAATTTACCTATTTATTATTATATATAAGGATTTACCCTTCTGCAACTATAAATATACTTATTTATTGCATTATTCCAATATTTGCCGATATTAGACCAAAAACTTAAATTCTAAGTTTTTTATAATCTAACAATTCTCTTCTTGAAATATTTTTTGTGAAAAAACTAGGCATAAAGCAACTACAGGTAAAACATAACACAATAATGCATAAGGCCCATATTTGATTGATGACACTCCTGTAAGTGCTAAAATAAACAGTGAATTTCCATTCCAGGGTATCAAGGGTGCCACCATAACTCCTGTATCAGATATGGTCCTGGCTAAAACATGATTTTCAATTTTCAATTTTTTATATTTATCTCTTAACAGTTCTCCTGGTAGTATTATTCCCATACTTTGATCGCAAATTATAGTTAACATAGAACTTATAACCCCTGTTTTTACAATAATCTCTTCTTTACACTCTACTTTAGAAATCATTTTATTTATTATAGGATTTATAATTCCAGTACCACTAAATATACTGCTTAAAGCAACAGCCATCATTATTATAAAAAATATACTAACTATTGACTGAATGCCTCCTCCCACCAATATTTTATCTAATTGCAATGAAGTAGTATGCCCTTTATATCCAAACAGAACATAACTAAAAATTTTTACCAAAGATACCTTCTGAAAAAAAATACTTATTACTATTCCTACAGTTACCCCTGCAAGTAGGGATTTAACCATCTTTACTCCTAAAAAGCATAACAAAAATATTAAAACCGGTACCAATAAAAGCAGGGGAGACATAAAATAATTTTCTCCAATAGATTTTTGAAAATCACCTAATGCATACTGCGCTATAGTGTAATTTCTACCCATATAAAAATAAACTATAGATACAATTATATAAGCAGGTAAAATAGTTCTTAGCATGGATATAAGTGCTTCCTTATAGGATATCTTAACAGTAGAAATCATAAGATTTACCAGTCCTGAAATTGGGGAAAGTTTATCCGCTAAAAATGCACCTGAAACAATGGCTCCAAGAAGAATATAGTCTGGAACTTGAAATATCTTGCCAAGGCCAAGTAATGCAATTCCTATAGTACTTATACAGGCAACTGCGGAACCAATAAAAATTGAAACTAAAGATGTAAATATAAATGCTACAAATATTAAATTTTTACCTATTATATAATTAAATCCATAAAACATCATAGCAGGTATAATTCCCGAGGAAAACCATATTGGAATAGTTATTCCTATAAGTAATATTAAGATAAAAAGTTCCTTGCATTCTATAAAACTATTTGTAATCATTATTAAAAGTTCTTTAAATGTAAAACCACATACTTTGAACATGCCTAAAGAAAAAATTACACTTATAAACAATCCATAAAATAAAAGAACATTAAAAATTATACACATTATAATAGCCATAAGTGTAAAAGTTAAAATAAATGTTCTATAGCCAATAGAAATATTATCCTTTTTCACCCTTGAACCTTCTTCCTGAATTAAAACATGCCTAAATCAAAATAATCTTAATACATTATATTAAATAGATTATTCCATACTGTACCATGGTATCATGAAAATTCCTAAGGTACAAGTACTTACTTTTATAATTCAAAATACTAATATATTTATAAAAAATTCCATAAAAGAAGTATAGTTATTCCTATTAATATTGCTGCAACCATATAAGCCCTTATGTTTATGAATAAAGTATTTTTATATTTACCCATAATATCCTTTTTATTTGCCATCAATATAATAAAAATAATAATAGGAATCATTATAATTCCACCTATTATTTGAGTAATAAGTGCTATATAATTTAAAGGCAGATTAGGTATTAAAATAATCATTGCCGCTATAATCACACTTCCAATGTATATAATATAGAATTTAGGTGCTTCCCTTATTTTATCATTCAAGCTGCAAGGCCAATTAAATGCATCTGCCACACACCAGGAAGAAGATAGTGATATTGTAATGGAAGCAAGAAGGCCTGCATTAAATATACCTAAAGCAAATAATGTGCCTATGCCTCTACCACAATAATCTGTAAAACCAATTATCAGTTCAGCAGGTCCTGCATTTTCTATATTCTGTATATGTCCAAATAATGCTGCTCCAGAAATAAGTATACAAATTGCAATTATCACCTGAACTATACACCCTATACGAATATCCACACGCCTTTCAAAAATATCACTTTTCCCTGCACCACCTTTATCCACATAAGCACTGCTTTGAAAAAATACCATCCAGGGAGCTATCGAATTACCTGCAATAGCTGCAATATACCACAATAAATCATTACTGCCATGAACTAAATTCAAGGGCATAAAATTATACGGACTAGTTACTACATTAGGATGAACAATAAATGCAATCACAATAAATATTATATTGGAACTGCCAATTAAAAGTGCCATTCTTTCTTTTTTTTTGTATCCTGCAAACGTAACAATTGATAGTATCAGCACCAAACTAATAGCTGTACACATCCAAATAGGTATTCCAATGACAATTAAACCTGCAGTCATACCTATAAATTCCGTAGAAAGCATTAAAATATTTTCAACAAACAAAGCAGCTACATGATACCTTACCCAATACTTGCCATAGTGCTTTTCAATAAGTTTTATAAGGCTGCTTTGACTTATAGTACCAACCCTCATTGACATTTCCTGAACTGCATAGGGTATTATAATAAGACAAATACATAGGGGAATGAATAAACTTATGCCAAATTTAATACCTGTTACACAATAAGATATGACTCCCCCAGCATCATTATCTCCCATGGCAGCCAAAAGTCCCGGACCTATAACTGTCCATAATAATGTACTGTGATCTAAATATTTTTTTTCTTTCTTATCTATACTATTATAAAATTTTGATTTACCTATATTAAATCCTTCTAATCTATTTTCATTTAAACCATTCATTGTATTGTTACCTCCAAAATAGATTACATCCCTAATTCAATCTAATATCATAGTATACTTATATGTAGAAATTGTTTCTTATTTTTCAAATTAATGTTGAAATAAATTCAACATTAACAAAATTATTAAAGTCAATTATACTAACATAGCCCATCATGCATATACTTTAATATAAATAATTATTATTTTTTTTAAATAACCTTTTAATTAATTAAGGAGTGAGATAAGTGTGTATGAAGATAAGAAAAAATCTAAATTAGGATCTATGATTAGAACTTTACTAAAAGAAAATTCACTTTCCATGCGTAAATTAAGTTCCCTAAGTGGGATAGATACTGCCACCATTTCAAGAATTGTAAATGGCAAACAATGTGCAAATATGAATCATCTTAGAATTCTCTCTAAATGTCTAAATGTGCCTATAAAAAAATTATTAATAGCTGATGGATATGATATAACATCCTTAAATGATGAAAACTCTATGGATTCATCTTCCCTTATAAAAAACATTCATGAACTTTTAAAATTGCCTGATCTACTAAATTACAAATGTGATTTATCAAAAATAGAAGAGGAACTAGAAAAATATAAAATATATGCCCTTACAGAAGAAGGGAAAAATATCATATACAAAGATTTTAATAAAAAAATAGAAGCTGTAAATGGAAGTGGTTTATTTATAGAGGAACTAAAGCAAATGTATAAAAAATTCTGTGATGAGAGTATTCCAGAAGAAATTCACGCTCTACTTGGAAGTGGACTGCTTTATTTTATACTTTCCGTAGATATTATTCCAGACTATGTATTTCCAATTGGATATCTAGATGATATTATAGCTATAAAATTAGTGCTTCATAATATACTAGAGGTAAAGCAAAAACATGAACATGAAAAAGATATGTATAATATACTTTAAATATATTCTTTCGTTAAAATTATAAAATAAGGCACCAAACCTTTAGATTTAGTGCCTTATTTTTATAGTTCCCTCAATATTTTTCTTAAAAGTAATTTTAAATTTTTAGATACCATAGATGAAGTCTTTATAACCTCCTCATGGTTTAAAGGCTGCCTAAGTATTCCTGCTGCCATATTAGTTATACAGGATATTCCCATAACTTTCATACCACTGTGATTTGCTGCAATTACTTCTGGAACTGTGGACATACCTACTGCATCCCCTCCTAATATACTTAACATATTTATTTCAGCTGGTGTTTCATAGCTTGGCCCACTCATGTATACATATACTCCCTGCTGTAATTGTATATTTAATTGTAGTGCTGCATTCTTTGCTATCTTTATAAGCCCTTTATTATACGCCTCTGACATATCCGGAAATCTAGTTCCAAAATCCTCTAAATTTTTTCCTATAAGTGGATTCCGTTCGGATAAATTTATATGATCACTTATAAGCATAAGTTCTCCACTTTTATAATTTTTATTTACTCCTCCTGCGGCATTAGTAACTATAAGTATTTCTACTCCTAATTTCTTCATTACTCTAATGGGAAAAGTTACCTCTTCCATTGAATATCCTTCGTAATAATGAAACCTTCCCTGCATTGCAATTACACGTTTATCTTCAAGATCTCCTATAACAAATCTATTCTTGTGTCCCTCCACTGTAGAAACCGGAAAATGCGGTATTTCATTATAATTATAAATTTTAGGTTCCTCAATTTCCTCTGCCAGCTCTCCTAACCCCGAGCCCAGTATAATCCCTATCTTAGGAGTGACTCTTATATTCATATCTATATATTCCACAGTTTCTCTTATTTTCATGCTTAAATCCATAATTAATCCCCTCTCTATTGAATTTTATTATAACATAGCCATTTATATTTGAAAACTAAAATTTTACAAAAAAAGCCATACTATAATAATATAAATTATAGTACGACTTTAATTTTAAGTTACCTTTTTTCTCTATATGTTATAGAAGAATTACATTTATATATAAGACAAAATATAAAGAACATGAGAATTTACCTTACACCAATACAGATAATTTAATATCTAATTATAATCCTCTATTATATTGCTATAAGTCAAAAACTATAATTAAACAGTTCATCACCCATATTGATGATTCGTTCAACCACACAACATACCTACACAGCCATATACAACCCTTTAGCTGTATATAACCATTTCAGCACCTTGAATGATCTTCGCTGAACCTTATACAACAATTTGGGATCTTATTATAATCAATATAATTAACTATAATAAAACCTTTCACCGACATATAAGATCCACCTTTAATTGTATACATAACATTTTTTAATTTTTAGCGTGAACATTACAAAAACTTACCAAGAAGTATTTTTAAATTATCTACTAAATTTCTAAAAAACTATATACAATTTTAGGCTAGCTTATATATATTCTTAAATATAAGAACATATATAAGCTTCGGCTCAATTCTCATGCTCTTTACACTATTTAATATGCCCTGATATAAAAAAATAATTCAATAATTTTTATGTAAATTATGGAATTTAGACTTAGTTTGCTCACACCAAATATAATTTAATCTTTTAATACATCGATAACATTAAAGTCAAAAGACATATTATTAATTTTACAGTAGATTAGAATTTAATTTAGAAAATAATTTCAATTTATTATCATAGTAAATGATACCACACTCTTTATCAATAAATAAAACTGTTTTTTAAGAAAAGCTGCTAATGCAAAACAACCAGATCCCGGTGTATAAAGAATTTGGTTGTTTCATGTCATTTACTGTTTTGACTCAATTTCAGATTTGACACTTTACTGATTGATATTAGAGAAAATTGATACTACAGCCTGCTTTAGCTCAATAAATACACGAGCGATTCTGTAAAGTACACCTTTATCTTTCTCGTCCAAATCTGCATTTGCTATATTATTATTACCACTATCCTTGCTGATTTCCTGTGTTCTCATGATCACCTGGATGCTCCTGGGCGAAGAGTTTTTGCTGGAAGTAAACGAGATTAATTCTGCTTCCGGATCTAAATACAGTAACCTGTTCTCATTTTCAAATTTATCAATTTCCTTGTCCGTAGTAGACTTAATAGAATCGTTTGCCTTCCGCATGGTAGGTGTAGTTTTAATTCCCTCAAGACTCTGCTTCAATACACCGATGAGGCCCTTCAGTGTATCGCTGTTGCCCTGGCTGATATCATCGCTGTTGTTCTTAAGCGTAGATTCAAAATCATTCAGGAAATCCTGGGAACTATTAAGTCCTTTCACCATGCTTTCTAAAAGGGTTTCCGTATCCTGCAGTGCTTTTATAGAACTGCTCTCATACTTATTGGCTGTATCGTTGATTGCCGAAACATTGTCAATAAGCGTTTCACTTTTTGTCAGCATACTGCTGGTGGTTGACAAGATCTTTTCCTGCTCACCCAGCATCTTGTCTGTAATCTTATTTGCCTTGTGAAAATCCTCAAAATAATCTTCTAACAAAGAGATACTTTTATTGGCAGTACTCAGATAATCTTTCCCATTTTCAGATATATCGGATATTACGCTGAGCAGTTCACTGGCAGAATCACATGGCGCAGCAAGATCTGAGAGCGTTGAGTCAACGTAGGAAAGCATTCTCTGTATGTTATCGCACAATGTTTTCAATGTTTCATCAGACTCAATGATTTGTGAATATTTTCCATAAAACTCTGAAAACTCCGACTCTACATTTTTCATGGCATCTGATAATGTAGATATGTCAGAACTAATTGTGCTCAACTTGCTGCTCAAGTCAGCAGAGCTGTCGCTCAAATCGTCCAAATCCGTCTGCATATCTTTTATATCCGACTTGGTACGTTGGAGCAGATCATCTCTTTCATCGGATTTGCTGTTTACATCTTTCACAACATTTCGCAGCTTTGTGATGTCATCCTGCACATTTTTGATGGAAGTCTTATATTGCTCCAGCTCGGTCTTTGTGCTTTCAATGGTTTTTGTCATGGCATTCAAATCATAGTTCAAGTCTTCAATAGCATTCTCTCCTTCACCGATATGAGGAATCATTGCTGCCGTATTGGCTGCGATATTTGACAAATCCGCCAATGCTGTTTCTGATTTGGCAAAAGAACTGTCCTTGGATGCACTTATGTTGCTGTTGGCACGATCCAACGAGGATAAACCGGACTGAGCCTGTGACAAACCGCTTTCCATATTTTCAGCGGTTTGTAAAAGGGCATTTGTGCTGTCGTAGATAGAATTCACGGAATCTCTAAATGTATCAATGTCCTCTTTGAGGTCCTTCACATCCTGCATCTGTTTTAAGGTTCCCGGCACCATGGTCAGCAGAATACCATCGGTCTCAAAACTGTTCGTACCGATGCGGAGTGTAAAGGTATCTTTCTCTCCTGGAAGCGCGGCAAACACAATAATTTTTTTATTGCCTATGGTCTGAACCTGTGCCCCCGGAGCATCCACATTGGATGCCTTTGACATATCCACTATAGTCTGCATCTGCAAAAGCATATTGTTTCTGTAATATATATCGGCCTTGGTATTTGGCGTTACCTTTACATCTACCTGAACCAAACCAGATGCACCTGCCAGCTTGGAGGCATCTATGGGAGTGCCGTTAAGAGAATAGGACACATCCACATTCCAGGGTAAAACCACAGTTCCCTTTTTAGGAGTGCATTCGTAATAAAATTTTCCATTGTAGTTGTTCAAATTCCAGCTGATTGCCCCATCTTTCATCGTCGGAACAACATTGTTGGACATATTAGTCACCTTTTCATATTCACCATAGTCTGTAAATTGCTTATTTCCGTTTAAACTTAAGCTTTTTACTATATTTATATTGGTGGGTATGCCATAGTAATTAAGATTTACATAGGCGGATTCATCCACCGAAACTCCCGGCGCTGCCGCTATGACCGTAGTCGATAAGGTGCCGGGCAGAATCAGCAATACTACTATACTTGACAAAATTCTTTTTCTAATTTTCATCCTTCAATCCCTCCAAACTTTCAATAGATTTATCGCTGTTGTTTTTAGAATTCACTGCTTTCCCCTTCTGCTTCAGACAACATTCCAGCCAATTGCAGCTTATGTGCAAGTTTTTTCTTGATTTTATCTTTCAGCTGCTTTCTTCTGGAAATATGCCTGTAGATTTGCGAATCAAAAATGTACAGCAGTGCCGGCAGCAGCACAACTACCATTGCAATGCTCAGCAGTGCCCCACGTCCGATGAGATGTCCCATAGCACCAATGGCCGCAATACTGGAAGTGAAGTAAAGTGTATATCCTGCAAAGGACAGAATTATTCCGGAATTCATAATGGGTGGAACTGCTGCCCAAATCATTTCCAGGATAGCCTGTCTTTTATCCAAACGCATTCGATATTCTAAATAGTAGTTGGTCATCAATATTGCATAGTCCACGGTTGCAGCCAATTGGATGCAGCTGACGATAATGTAACCCATGAAAATCATATTTTCTCCCATAAAATAAGGTATTGCCATATTGAAAAAAATGGCTATTTCGATAGGTACTACCAGTAAAACAGGAAGCAACAGTGATCTGAAAGCCAACATTGCCACAACTACCACTCCCAGTAGAGAAAGCTTGTCTACAAAGGTATAATCACGGGTGATGATGGTTTTGATATCCTGTGTAAAAGGCGTGGCTCCAATCAAAAACGAATGCTGTGGATAATACTTTTGAACGACGCCTTTGATCTCATCAGAATATCGAAATGCCGAGGCACTTTCTTCCCGTGTCCTTATGTAAACTAGTATCCGGGCATATTTGCCCGAGTGAAATTGTGTGGTGATTTGATTGGGAATGATGCTTTCCGGTATACCTTCCGGCAGCGTATTTTCCAGTGAGGTTACCTTTTTCACATAACTGAGTTTCCCCAGTTCATCGGACAATTGTTTCTCTTTTATGTTGGAATCATTTGGTACCAATGCCATGAGCATATTGCTTCTTCCAAAAATCCTGTCAATCTCCTGCTCATCTTTATAAACCTGAGTTCCTTCCCCCGCACCCACCGCCGAGTTGCCGAAAAGAAAGCTGTTCATATCTTTTGCAATAAAGCATGGCACTGCCAAAAATATTGCAAGCCCCAGTGCCACATATTTGACCTTGAAAATATTTTTGGCTAGATTTTTGGGAAGCTTTATCAGTTTACGATGTGCAGTTTTTTGAATCATATTTTGGCTGCGTATAATCATGCAAGGCATCAAAAACAAAACGGTCAACAGGCTGATAAAAATTCCCTTTGCCAGAACAATGCCCAAGTCGTAGCCTATTGAGAACTTCATGATGGTCAACGCTAAAAAACCAATAATGGTTGCCATGCCGCAGGCAATAACGGAGGATGCGGATTGCCGTATGGCAATCCTAATCGCCTCTTTGGGTTCTTTGCCCTCATCTTTTTCTCTGGTAAACGCATGCATCAGAAAAATAGAATAGTCCATTGCAACTGCCATCTGAAGGACGGGAGCCACACTTGCCGTCATAAATGATATCTCTCCCAGAAATACGTTTGTTCCCATATTGATCACGATGGCGATCCCCATGACCAGAAGAAACAACAACGGCTCCAGCCATGCTGTTGTTGTTAGAAGCAGTACCACTGCCACGACGATGACGACAATGACCGTAGCACTTTTCATTTCCTTGTTCAAGCTCTCACTCAAAGATTTATTTTGAACAGCCGGTCCTGTAAAGCTGCCCTTATCCCCTACAATCTCATAAATCTTGTCCAGTGCTTTCGACGTTCTTGTATCGGAATCTCCTGCAATAAAAGAAATATCCATCACTGCACAATTGTCTTTATAATAATCCTGGATGTTTTCAGCTTTTATAAAGGTATCAGAAGTATACACATCGGTATACTTTTTAATATCCTCTGTTGTATCTGCCCAGAAAACTGTATCTACGCCATCTACCGCCTCTATCTCTTCTTTATACAGCTTTGCTTGATACAAGGATACATTTTTGATCATAATACGTGCGGTACCGGGATAACCAAACTCCTTCTTCATAAGATTTAAGCCGACTTTGGATGCCACCGTATCGGGCAGATATTTGGTCAGATCATAATTGACTTTCACAAACGGATATAAAAACATGCTGATTGCAACCAAGATAGCGAAAAATATTTCGATATATTTGCTTTTATTTACGATAAAATTGATTACTAAATCAGATGGTTCAATTTTTACTCTATTTTTCATCAAGTTTCTACCTCTCCATTTCTTATGGATTTCTTCTAAAATATACAATCAAATCAAAGATTTCAAAGGGCTTCTCCATATGGATTAAGCTGTCATATAATTTTAATTTAGTATTTCACTTATAGCAGTTCCATCTCTAATTCTACCTGACTTTAGAATTTAATCTAGGAAACAATTTTAATGCATTATCATATAGGAATAAATATTTATTATAAAATTTTTGCTCTTACTTTTATTAATAAATAAAAAGATTATTTCAATGCATTAACACATATTTTTGCTATTCTTTTAGCTTCTTCTTCTGTAAATTTTTTATCATTTTCCAATTCTAACGAAAATGATAAGTACCTAAATGGAATTGTAAAAGATACAATCAGTACTTCCGTAGTAGTTATGTTAGACTTAATTTCACCTGTTTTTTTTCCTAACTCAATGCATTTTTTCGCTAAATTTAAGACACCACTAAATTTATTAAATTTTTCTTTTGTCGGTATTCTTAGATCCATTACAATAGAAGCAGAAAATTTTGCCAGCATTGGTTCCTTATTCGCATTCATAAATAATTTTCTTATTGTTTTATATCCGGCTTCATACATAGTATCAGAAGAATCAATATCTGATATAAAATCATTAACTATTACTCCTATCTTTGAATCTACCAATTCTTGTACCAATTCTTCTTTACTATCATAATATCGATATAAATATCCAGGTGAAACTCCTGCTTTCTTACAGATCAGAGCAGTAGATACTCCTGCATATCCATAATCTATTACACATTCCATGACTGCTCTCTTAATACTATCCATTTTTTCAGGATCTGCAATTCTTGCCATATATATCACCCTCGACTCTCAGATATAATAAATAAATAAATATTTATTTATTATATCTCTATATTTTTTACGTGTCAATATGTAACTCTTATTTTGTTTACTTGAATTTGAATTATTAAATATATAAAACTATACTGGATGGATCCTTTCCAAAATGTAAATTACACATCATTTTAATGATATAAACAAATACTTACAATATTGAATTTCCATTAAAAATATTATTAAAGAATATCTTTAAATTGTAACTTTTTTGCTGTTTTCAACGTCATTATTAATGTAACTAGGTAACTTGTAAAGGGGGTTGTAACTTATGATAGATGGTGAAAAGAATATTAAGATAGATGACATAAGATCTATTGAAAAGATGTGTATAGCTACATGGGAACCATTGTATCGTTTTATATACTTTAAAGTACAAAATCGTGAAGAAGCTGAAGATATTACTCAGGAAACTTATTTCAAAGCTATTTCATATATACGAAAAAATAATATAGAAGTGGATAAATTTATAGGTTTTTTAAAAATTGTTTCATTAAATATCCTGAGAGATAAGTGGCGTAAAAACAAACGTCAGGGCAGCATAGTTAACTTTGATAATATAAACCCGGAGTCAGCGTCAGTAGAAGATTGTACGGAGGATATGGCACAGCGTGAAGTTATACAAAATGCATTAAAGCTTTTAAATGAGGAACAGCGCACTGTTATTGAGTTAAGAATATTAAAAGGATTCTCCGTAGAGGATACTGCCAGGCAGATGAATAAAAAAGTGGGCAATATTCGGGTCCTACAATATAGGGCACTACAAAACCTTACAAAAATTCTCAAGGATGAATATTAAATTATGGAGGTGTAATTGATGACCGATAAAGAAAAGAAGTTAACGGATTATATTGACAGTTTAAATAATGAAAAAAAACCTAAAGAACATGGAAACCCAGCAGATACACCTGAAATGGAGGAACTTTTTGAAACTGTAAGGTTAGTACGCAGTTTAAAAGAACCAGGTCTTCCAGAAGACAATTATGTTAAAAATTTAGCTAATAATGTAAATAAGCAGTTCCTGAGAGAAAAAGCCTTAAAGAGGTCAGGAAAAAGGTGGTTTTTAGGGATAGCCTCTGTTGCGGCAGCTGTTGCATTAATCGTTATATTGAATATACTGCGGCCTTTTGGAAAGTTGGATATGGTCTATGCCATGGAGAAGGCTTTTAAGGAAGTAAAAGCTTATCATGGGATTCTTCAGGTTATAGAAACTAATGCACAGGGAAAATCTACAGTACAGTCGAAATTGGAAGTATGGGCTGATAAGGAAGGAAAATATTATGTTAAAGGATTGGAAGGAGCTCAAAAGGATGTGATTACTGTAAATAATGGACAAAAGAAATGGCAGATTCAGCCAGGGCAAAAGGAAGTAGAGGTATTAGCTGCTTTTCCTGATTCCTATAGTTTTATATTTGAATTGGGAAAAGAGATAGATGACGTAAAAAATGCACTTGAAACTAAGATTGTAGCTGAAGACAAGGTTTCAGGAAGAACTGCTATTGTAATGGAAGTAACTCCAAAGGGGGGAAGCCCTTATAAAATATGGATTGATAAAGATACCAAAATGCCACTGCAAAAACAATCTGCCATGCAGTACTCCATTCAATATAAGGTATGCTATACAAGTATAGATTTTATTGAAAGTATTCCTAAGGAACTTTTGGCCTACAATGTACCAAAAGGGTTTAAAGAAATAGATACAAATACGGAGCAGATTGTAAATAGTCTGGCAGATGTTAAAGAAATCTTGGGATTTACACCTACAGTACCTAAAGATGTTCCATCATCATTTATTCAAAACAATATATCAATAGTAAATGATGCTAAAGTTGTTAAGATAAATTATACCTCCAAAGATAATAAAAAAAAGGTTGTGATTTTACAAAAAAAATCTGATAGTGAATTTAAACCAGCATCTATGTCAGTTTTAGGAAAGGTAAACAACAATGTAGCAGAAATTCAATCGCCTATACAGAGTGAGGTAGGAGTTCTTCAAGGACAGGGGGCTTATGCAGATATAACAGGTATAAGTTCAGTTAGATGGAAGCAAGATGGTTTTGAATATGCTGTGATTGGTAACACTTATTTAGAAGAACTAGAATTATTTATAAAGGGTTTAACTAGTGGTATAGTTGACATATCATCAAAAGAACAGTCATCAGATAAACCACAAGTTGAAGTTCCTGTTGATTTAAAAGTGGAAGAGCAGGAACAGAAAAATGTGGATGCAGGACATTCACCCTGGAAATTAGATCCTGTTTTTGTAGCTCAGGTTTTCGCAAGTTTAAAAATTTCGCCTGAAGGTATTCAAGGGGAGTATCCTATTAAATATGAAGAATTAAAGGTGATTGAAAATACCGGCAAAGAAGCAATTGTAGAGGTAGGCGGAGATAAGACTACTATAAAAAGAGTGTATTTAAAAAGACTTATAAGAGAAGATAATACAGGAATATGGACTGTAGTTGGATATGACCCATTGAAAAATCAACAATAGCATTTTACTTTAAAAAAGTTGTAGTTTTCTACAACTTTTTTGCTTGGAAGAATAAATATACCATACATATGCTAACACTATTAAAAAATTAAAAAAGAGGTGTTGCTTATGAAAGTTACAAATGATGAGGAATTAATGAAAAAATTACAAAAGGTAAGAGAGGCACAGGAGAAATTTTCTACTTATACCCAGGAACAGGTAGATGCGATTTTCAAACAGGCAGCTATGGCAGCCAATAGTGCCAGAATAAAACTTGCTAAAATGGCTGTAGAAGAAACTGGCATGGGAATTGTGGAAGATAAAGTTATCAAAAATCATTTTGTTTCAGAATATGTGTACAATAAATATAAAGATGAACAGACCTGCGGAGTTTTAGAAAGAGATGAAGGTTTTGGTATGGTTAGAATTGCAGAACCCGTAGGTGTTATTGCAGCAGTTGTGCCCACTACAAATCCCACCTCTACGGCAATATTCAAAGCTCTAATAGCCCTTAAAACCCGAAATGGCATAGTTTTTTCACCTCATCCTAGAGCTAAGAGATCAACTGTTGAGGCAGCAGAAATAGTCCTCGATGCTGCAGTTGAGGCAGGGGCACCGGCGGAAATTATAGGATGGATAGATGAACCGTCAATTGAGCTTTCTCAGCTAGTAATGAGGGAGGCGGATTTAATCCTTGCTACAGGCGGGCCAGGTATGGTTAGGGCAGCTTATTCATCGGGAAAACCTGCCATAGGAGTTGGTCCTGGAAATACTCCGGTTATAATTGATGACAGTGCAAATATTAAAATGGCAGTAAACTCCATACTTCTTTCAAAAAGCTTTGATCATGGTGTGATTTGTGCCTCGGAACAGTCGGTAATGGTACTGGATGGAATATATGAGGAAGTAAGGAGAGAATTTTCAGAAAGAGGAGGCTATATACTGAAAAATGACGAGATAGATAAGGTCAGAAAGACTATTTTGGTTAATGGAAGTATAAGTCCTGATATTGTTGGACAGAGTGCTTGTAAAATAGCAGAAATGGCAGGAGTGAGAGTGCCTGAGAGAACAAAGATACTTATAGGTGAAGTAGAGTCCGTAGAACTTGAAGAACCATTCTCTCGTGAAAAATTATCTCCGGTTCTTGCCATGTACAAAGTTAAAAATTTCAATGATGGTCTGGAAAAAGCAGCAAGACTGGTTGAATTGGGAGGCATAGGGCATACTTCTGTGCTTTATGTAAATACCATGACCCAAAAAGAAAAAGTGGAAAAATTCGGTGAAGCTATGAAGACAGGTAGAACCCTTATAAATATGCCGTCAGCACAGGGAGCTATAGGAGATCTATATAATTTTAAACTGGCTCCTTCATTGACCCTTGGCTGCGGTTCCTGGGGAGGAAACTCCATATCGGAAAATGTTGGACCAAAACATTTGTTGAATATAAAAAGTATTGCGGAGAGGAGAGAAAACATGCTTTGGTTTAGAGTTCCTGAAAAAATTTATTTCAAATATGGTGGACTTGGAACTGCCTTGAAAGAATTAAAGACTATGCATAAGAAGAAGGCTTTTATAGTAACAGATAAAGTTCTTTATCAATTAGGATATACGGATAGTATTACAAAAATTCTTGGAGAAATGGGAGTAGGTTATAAAATATTTACAGATGTGGAACCAGATCCAAGTATTGCTACAGCTAAAAAAGGTTCAGCAGAAATGCTTGAATATAATCCGGATACTATTATATCAGTTGGCGGTGGTTCCGCAATGGATGCTGCAAAAATTATGTGGGTGATGTACGAACATCCTGAAATAAAATTTGAAGACCTGGCCATGAGATTTATGGATATAAGAAAGAGAGTTTATACATTCCCTAAGATGGGCGAAAAAGCGATGATGATTTCGGTGGCTACCTCTGCAGGAACAGGCTCAGAAGTTACTCCGTTTACAGTAATTACTGATGAAAAAACAGGAGCCAAATATCCTCTGGCGGATTATGAATTAACACCAGATATGGCTATAATTGATGCAGAGCTTATGATGAATATGCCAAAGGGACTAACTGCAGCATCGGGTATAGATGCACTGACCCATGCCCTGGAGGCTTATGTATCTGTAATGGCCTCAGAATATACCAATGGGTTGGCACTTGAAGCAATAAGATTGATATTTAAGTATTTACCGTTAGCCTATGCAGAAGGAACCACTAATGTAAAAGCCAGAGAAAAAATGGCACATGCTTCAACTATGGCAGGTATGGCATTTGCCAATGCATTTTTAGGAGTATGCCACTCCATGGCACACAAATTAGGAGCTGCGCACCATATACCTCATGGAATTGCCAATGCACTTATGATAGATGAAGTTATAAAATTTAATGCAGTAAATGATCCGAGAAAACAGGCAATATTTCCTCAATATAAATACCCAAACGCCAAGTGGAGATATGCCAGAATAGCTGATCATTTGCAGTTAGGCGGAAATAGTGAGGATGAAAAAGTAGGGCTTTTGATAAAGGCAATAGATGAGCTAAAAGAAAAGATAAATATCCCAAAAACCATTAGGGAGGCAGGAGTTGTGGAGAAAAAATTTTATGCCACCTTAGATGATATGTCGGAACAGGCCTTTGATGATCAGTGTACAGGGACAAATCCACGGTATCCGCTTATAAGTGAAATAAAACAGATGTATATAAATGCCTTCGATAAAGTAAGTCCTATTGTAGAAGAGGAAGAAAAACTAAAAGTATCTTTGTTACAAAAATAATAGTTAAGTTATAAACCAACAAGAGAAGCATTTTTGCTTCTCTTGTTGGTTTATCGGTTCGATTTATAAGCAACTATTAAATTATGATTTACATCCTCTTTGAAGGGCTGTAAGTCCTGTACGTACAATTTCCTTGATTCCATAAGGTTTCATGATCTCAATAAAGGCAGATATTTTATCTTCATCTCCAGTTATCTCAATCATCATACTCTTTTCATTCATATCAACTATGTTTCCCCTAAAAGTATTTACAGTTTCCATAATTATCAATTTATTACTTGGGTCTGCAGATACCTTTACCAAGGAAAGTTCCCTATACACTGAAGGAGTATCTGTAAGATCTATTATTTTTATAACTTCAATTAGCTTATTCAACTGCTTATTAATCTGTTCCACCACATAGTCATCCCCAATAGATACAATGGTTATTCTTGATATTTCAGGATCCTCTGTGATTCCTACTGTAAGACTGTGGATATTATATCCCCTTCTACTGAACAGGCCAGCTACTTTACTTAAAACACCTGAATGATTTTCTACTAATATTGATAATACATGCTTTTTTATGGTACTCACCTCTTCCTAAAAAGTTCTTTCATGTGGATCAACAATACATTCTATTAAAAATGCTTTGTCTGAATTTAAAGCTTCCTTAAAAACTTCCTCAAATTCATTGTCATTTTTCACTCTTTTTGCTGATAGCCCATAGGCTTCTGATAGTTTAATAAAATCTGGATTAGTTCTAAAATTAACCCCAAACTCGTCAAGGGATCTATTATTTTGAATTTCTCTAACCATACCCAGTCCTGAATTATTAAAAACCACTATAATTAGATTTACATTTTTTTCAGTGACAGTACCCAATTCAAATACACTCATCTGGAATCCACCATCACCTGCAAAAGCTATAACTCTCTTATCTGGACAAGCAAGTTTGGCTCCAATAGCTGCTGGAAGGGAATATCCCATGGTACCCAGTCCACCGGAAGTCAAAAGCTTTCTATCTCCTGTTATTTTAAAATTACGTGCACACCAGAGCTGATTTTGGCCTACATCTGCCGTTAAAATAGCATCTTCTTCTACCATATCAGATACAACTTTTAAAACATATTTAGGGTTTACCTTATCTGTAGGTTTTCTAACTACCTTTAAACTCTCTTTCCATTCTTTAATCTCATTCATCCAGTTCTTAGTCTCTATAGGTGTTATTTCTTTTGTTAACTCTGTTAAAATATTAGCACAATCTCCAACTATTGGAATATAAGTATCCAAATTTTTTCCTATCTCCGCAGGGTCAATATCTATATGAATTATATCCGCCTTCTTGGCAAAAGTTTTTACACCAAAGGTAGTTCTATCTGAAGCTCTAGCTCCAATAAGTATTAAAACGTCTGAATTTTCAGCGGCCTTATTTGCATAGGCAAAGCCATGAGTTCCAATTAAGCCTACATAATACTCACTATTTTCATCCATACTCCCCTTTCCCATGAGAGTATGTATAACAGGTATGTGGGATTTTTCCACAAATTGTTTTAGTTCTTTTTCAGCTTTTCCCAGTATAACTCCTCCACCCACACAGATAATTGGCCTTTCACTGGTTTTAAGTCTGTTTACTACTTTTTTTATCTGTTTAAAGTGTCCTTTAGTAGTAGGTTTATATCCTCTTATATTGACACTTTCAGGATATTCAAAATCAATATCTTCTTCCATTATATCCGTAGGTATATCTATAAGTACAGGTCCTTTTCTACCAGTATTTGCTATATAAAAAGCTTCTTTTATGGTCTTAGGTATGGATTTTGCATCTTTTACAAGAAAATTATATTTTGTAAAAGATTCTGTAGCACCTGTAATATCTACTTCCTGAAACACGTCTTTTCCAATTAATACGGACTTAACCTGACCTGTAATGATAACAAGAGGAATAGAATCCATATATGCCGCAGCAATGGCTGTAATAACATTAGTTGCACCAGGGCCTGAAGTAACTATGCAGACTCCCACTTCTCCTGTAGCCCTAGCATACCCGCTAGCACAATGTCCTGCACCTTGTTCCTGTCTTACAAGTACATGTTCAATATCTGATCTCCTAAAAGCTTCATACATAGGAACTACTGTAGCACCAGGATACCCAAATACCATTTTCACATTTTCTTGTTTTAAACATTGGATAACTGCTTCAGCAACTTTCATGGTCATCTCTCCTTGTAAATTTAATTTGATATTTTTAGTAAATTCTATGTAGTGAAAAATCATGGCAGATTATAGCTAATATGCTTTTTAAGTACAAAAAAACAGACCTCTTCATGGGGCGAGAAGTCTGTCCGCGGTACCACCCAAATTTTACTCAATTAAATAACGACACATGCCGGCATGACTTACTAAATTTCAGTCTACAGCTTAAGGGTGAGTTTCAGTATAAAGTATTTGTGGATTTCCACCAATTGCCACTCTCTTTAAAATACTCATAAACCTACTTAATCCCTATCATAGCTTTTATACACTTAATATTAAGATTATAACATTTTTAAACATCAATATTATTAAAATAAACATAAAAAAACAGGCTTCCTTATGAGGCGAGAAGTCTGTTCGCGGTACCACCCAAATTTATTACTTAATTTAATAACGACTCATATCGGCACAGCCTACTACTATTTCAGCCTGCAACTCAAGGGTGAGTTCAACACAACATGCCTATGGGATTTCACCAATTCCCACTCTCTTTAAAACACTCTCCATATCTACTGTTCCCTATCATAGTTTTTACTATTTAAATATGAACTAAGTATAATATAAATCAATTTACATGTCAATAGATTTTTTAAATTTTTATATAATTCTATACATTAAAATATTGTTAAAGACAAAACAGCAAACTCACTCCATGTAGTATTTAGCCTACATAAAGTGAGTTCCCTTGAAATAGCTGCATAATCGTCATCAAACTCTATACTTTAAAATCAATTATACATTACAAATTGTGCATCGTGAATTGTGAATTAATTCACTATCCCCTTAAAGATGTTTCTCCCATTAAATATTCGTCCACACTTTTTGCTACTCTTCTTCCATCATTTAATGCCCATACTACAAGAGACTGTCCCCGTCTCATATCACCAGCTACAAATATGCCATCTTTTTCAGTCATATAATTTTCATCAGCTATTACATTTCCCCTAGCATCAAATTTTACTCCAAGTTCTTCCAGCAAGCCCTCATGTTGAGGATGGAGGAATCCCATAGCTAAAAGAACTATATCCACAGGCTGCTGAAATTCCGTACCAGGTACTTCCTCCATCACCATTTTTCCATTTTCATTTTTCCATTGTACTTTTACACCTTCAAGAGCTTTTAAAACTCCCTTCTCTCCTATGAATTTTTTAGTACTTACACACCATTCTCTAATACATCCCTCTTCATGAGAAGTTGTTACTTTAAGAGTTTTAGGAAATATGGGCCAAGGCATTTTATCATTTCTCTCCACTGGAGGCTTTGGCATGACTTCATATTGATAAACAGCTTTGGCTCCTTGTCTTATAGAAGTACCTATACAATCCGATCCTGTATCTCCCCCACCAATAACTACTACCACTTTACCTTCTGCAGTTACACTTTTCCCTTTAATGGATTTCTTCGACACTCTTTTATTCTGCTGCTTTAAAAAATCTACAGCAAAATATATCCCTCCAAGTTCTCTTCCTTCAATATTAAGATTCCTCGGAATAGTAGAGCCTCCTGTTAAAATTACCACATCAAAATTTTTCAAAAGTTCACGGGTAGAGTAATTTACTCCCACATTGGTATTGGTTTTAAAAACTATTCCCTCTTCTTTCATTATATTTATTCTTCTGGTTACTACATACTTTTCCAATTTAAAATCAGGAATACCATACCTTAATAATCCCCCTGGTTCATCCTCTCTTTCAAATACAGTAACACTATGACCTACGGAATTAAGTTCCGCAGCAGCAGCAAGTCCTGAAGGTCCTGAACCTATTATGGCTATATTTTTCCCTGTCCTTACTTTTGGAAGTATAGGTTCTACCCAACTTTTTTCAAAAGCTTTTTCTATTATATTAAGTTCTATTTCCCTCGCCGATACAGGTTCTCTGTTTACTCCAAGGGTACAGGAACCTTCACAGAGCGCAGGACATATCCTGCCTGTAAATTCTGGAAAAGTATTTGTAAGGGAAAGTCTTTCAAAAGCTTTTTTCCACTCACGTTTATATATAAAATCATTCCAATCTGGAATTAAATTTTGAATAGGACATGCCCAATTGCAAAAAGGAGTACCACAGTCCATACATCTTGCCGCCTGTAAATTCAATTTGTCCTCTGGAAATTTATAGTATACTTCTTTATAATCTTTAATTCTTTCTTCCACTGTCCGCTTTTTTGGATTTTCTCTTTTATATTCTTTAAAACCAGTTAATTTTCCCATAATGTACCTCCTACATATTAGAAGCAGTAGCTGCTTCTGATTTTTGTTGTTCAAGTATAAGTTTATATGCAGTAGGTATTACTTTCTTAAATTTGGTTTTATAAACATTCCACTGATTAAGAATTTTTTCAGCCTTTGTACTATCTGTATATTTATAATGTTCCTTGAGTAGACTATCTATCACTTCCATATCGTCACTATCTAAGTTCTCCTCAATTTCTACCATTTCCATGTTGCATTTATCATTGAAAGAATTATCTTCATCCAGTACATAAGCTATACCGCCGCTCATACCAGCTGCAAAATTTCTACCCATTTTACCTATAATAACCACTATTCCGCCAGTCATATATTCACAACCGTGATCTCCAACACCTTCTACTACAGCCATAGCTCCACTATTTCTTACGGCAAATCTTTCTCCTACACTTCCATTTAAAAACAGCTTTCCAGATGTAGCTCCGTATAAGATAGTATTTCCAGCTATAATATTATTTTCTTCTACAAAAGTTGCTTCTTCTGGAGTTTTAATAATCACTTTACCTCCTGATAGTCCCTTGCCCACATAATCGTTGGCGTCACCTTCCAGTATCAAGGTAAGTCCACGTACTCCAAAAGCACCAAAACTTTGTCCTGCAGAGCCTTTGAAATTTATTGTAATGGTATCTTCTGGCAGTCCAACACTTCCATACTTTTTAGCAATTGTGCCACTTAACATTATACCTACTGAACGATTTACATTTTTTATCTCCATGTTAATATTAACTTTAGATTTATCTGCTATTGCTTTCTTTGACATTTCAATAAGTTTATAATCTAGTGCTTCACTGAGCCCATGATCTTGAGGTATTACACAGTAAGATTTAATTCTCTTTGGCATATATGGTTTATACAAAATTGAAGACAAATCCAATCCCTTAGCTTTCCAATGATCAATGGCATCCTTTGTTTCTAGCATATCCACCCTTCCAACCATTTCATTTACCGTTCTAAATCCAAGTTTAGCCATATATTCTCTCACTTCCTGTGCAATAAAAGTAAGAAAATTTATTATATATTCAGGTTTACCTTTAAAATTCTTTCTAAGTTCCGGATCCTGTGTGGCTATACCCATATCACAGGTATTTTGATGACATTTTCTAAGCATAGTACATCCCATTACTACAAGAGCTGTAGTTGCAAATCCAAACTCCTCTGCTCCAAGCAAAGCTGCAATAATTACATCTCTTCCAGTTTTTAGCTGTCCATCAGTTTGAATTCTTACCCTACTCCTCAAATCATTCAACAAGAGAACTTGCTGGGTTTCTGATAAGCCAAGCTCCCAAGGAATTCCCGCATGTTTAATAGATGAAATTGGCGATGCTCCTGTACCACCATCATGTCCACTTATTAATATTAAATCTGCATGAGCCTTTGCTACTCCTGCGGCAATTGTTCCTACTCCTACCTCTGAGACCAGCTTAACACTTACGTTTGCTTGAGGATTTACATTTTTCAAATCATATATAAGTTGTGCCAAATCTTCTATAGAATAAATATCATGATGAGGAGGCGGTGAAATAAGATCTATGCCTGGAGTAGAGTGTCTAGTTTTAGCAATATACTTATCTACTTTTCTACCTGGAAGTTGTCCACCCTCACCTGGTTTTGCCCCTTGAGCCATTTTAATTTGAAGTTCATCTGCATTAACCAAATATTCAGTAGTTACGCCAAAACGTGCTGAAGCTATTTGTTTTATAGCACTTCTTCTTGAATCTCCATTAGGGTCCAGTATATATCTTTCAGGGTCTTCCCCACCTTCTCCTGTATTGCTTCTTCCGCCTATCCTATTCATAGCTATAGCTATAGTTTCATGAGCTTCTTTACTTATAGAACCAAAAGACATAGCCCCTGTACAGAATCTTTTAAGTATTTCACTTAACGGTTCAACTTCTTCTAATGGAATTTCCTTTCCCTTTTTCAATTTAAACAAACCACGTATTGTACATAAATTTTTATCCTGGTTATTTATTATATCTGCATATTCTTTATAGAGTTCATAATCATTGGTTCTAGATGCAACCTGAAGTTTATATATAGTCTCTGGATTGAAAAGGTGAAATTCTCCTCCCTTTCTCCATGAATAATTGCCCCCTACATCTAGCTGAGAAATAGGTTTCCTTATTTTATTAAAAGCATTATTATGTCTTGTAAGTACTTCTTGAGCTATTACGTCAATGCCAACTCCGCCTATTCTTGAAGGCATACCTTCAAAATATTTATCTATAAACTCTGAATCCAGACCTATAGCCTCAAATATCTGTGCACCATGATAACTTTGCAGCGGCGATATACCCATTTTCGATAAAATCTTAAGTATACCATTATTTACAGCTTTAATATAATTTTTCTTTGCCTCATCTGGTGTAATATTTTTCATATCACCATCTTTTATCATTTGATCTATAGTCTGATATACAAGATAAGGATTAACCGCAGAAGCACCGCACCCTACAAGTAATGCAAAATGCATAGTTTCTCTTGCTTCCCCTGTTTCTACAATAATTGAAACTTTTGTACGACTTTTTTCTCTAATAAGATGATGCTGTACTGCCGAAACTGCCAAAAGGCTTGGTATTGCCGCTTCATAGGAATCCACATTTTTATCACTAAGCACCAATATATTATAACCTTCTTTTATTCTCTTTGAAGCCCTCTCACAAATTTTTTTAAGAGCATCTTTAAAACCTTCTATTCCCATATCATATTTAAAAGTAATAGGTACTGTTGTAGTTTTGAAATTTTTATTTCTCAAACTTTTTATTTTTGATATTTCCTCATCTGTTAATGTAGGACTATAAATCTCTATAAAAGGATCAATTAAAATTTCAGTATTTAATACATTTGCCTGAGTAGATCCTATATAATTAAAAAGTGACATTACCGGTCTTTCTCTGATAGGATCTATAGGGGGATTAGTTACCTGGGCAAAAAGTTGTTTAAAGTAGGAAAACAGCAACTGATTTTTATTTGAAAGCACTGCAAAAGGTGCATCATTTCCCATAGAACCCACCGGTTCTTTACCATTTTCTGACATAGGCTCTATTATTCTTTTTAAATCTTCAATAGTATATCCGAAGGCTTGTTGCTTTTCTTTTAACACCTCTGGAGTTATTTCCTCTTTTTCTTTAACGGAATTGAACATATCAAGGGTAAATCTCAAATTTTTTAATATTTCCCCATAAGGTTTCATCTTACATATTTCTTCTTTCAATTCCTTATCTTTAATAATTTTTCCCTTTGCAGTATCTACAACAAACATTTCTCCTGGTTTCAGTTTTCCTTTTTCTGCTATATCACTTTCTTTAAATTCCAATACCCCAACTTCCGATGCCATTACCACAAAACCACTTTTAGTTACTATATATCTTGCTGGTCTCAAACCATTTCTATCTAAAGTTGCACCTACTTGTACACCATCAGAAAAAGAAACTGCAGCAGGTCCGTCCCAGGCCTCTATTAATGAGCCATGATATTCATAAAAATCTTTTTTGTATTGCTCCATATGCTGATTTCCAAACCATGCTTCTGGTATAAGCAACATAAGTGCATGAGGAAGAGATCTGCCATCTTGATATAATAATTCCAGCGCATTATCAAGGGAAGCAGAATCACTGCTCTCTGAATCTACTATAGGAAAAAGCTTTTGTATGTCCTTTCCAAAAGTTTCAGATTTAAGTACGCCTTCACGTGCCTTCATCCAATTCCTATTTCCTCTTATAGTATTTATTTCTCCATTATGTCCAAGATATCTAAATGGTTGTGCTAAATCCCATGTAGGAAAAGTATTTGTACTATACCTTTGATGTACTAAGGCAATAGCACTTTTAAAATTTATATCATTTAAATCAATATAAAACTTTTTTATCTGTTCTGCCAGTAATAGCCCTTTGTAAACTATAGTTCTACTTGAAAGACTACATATATAAAAAGATTTTACTATATCTCCAAGAAGTTTTCTTACTTCATTTTCTACTCTTTTCCTAATTACGTACAACTTTCTCTCAAACGCATTTTGATCTTTTAAATTCTTTCCTATAAATATCTGTCTTATAATAGGTTCTGTACCTTTGGCAGTTTCTCCTATACTCCTGTTGTCAGTTGGAACATCTCTCCAGCCTAATACTTTTTGTCCTTCCTCTTCTGTCACCCTTTCAATTATTCCTTCACACTGCAGTCTTAAAGCGGTTTCCTTAGGGAAAAATACCATTCCAACTGCGTACTCTCCAGCCTTAGGCAATTCCATCCCTAAATTATCACAACTTATTCTAAAAAATTCATCTGGAATTTGAACAAGTATACCTGCTCCATCTCCAGTTTTAGTATCAGAACCTACTGCCCCTCTGTGAGTTAAATTAACTAAAATTTGAATACCTTTTTTTACAATATCATGGGTTTTTTCACCTTTTATACTGGCTATAAAGCCCACTCCACAAGAATCCTTCTCATATTTTGGATCATAAAGACCTTGTTTTGAAGGAAATCCCGAACTATAATTCATACCGTCAGCCCCTATCTAAAAAACTTTTTGAATAAAAATGCATTTCTCTAAGCCCCAGAAATGCATCTCAAACCTATTCTTCTTTAATTATGAATAAATACAATAATATCTTTAAATTTTAATTACCTGATATTAAAGATATTATAAATTTATCAACATTTTAATAATGATTTTATCACATTTTTTTATACTATGCAAGTTTTATAAATTATAATTTCACTTTTTTATACAAATTACTTAACATTCAAATCATTTATCCAAAGACTGGAATTAGCTAACACCTACAGCTTCTTCAAAACTGGAGATGATCACTGCTACACCCCTTTATAAGCTCCTCTAAGGTTCAGATGGAGAAAAGCATCCCTTATAAACAAACTCCTACCTTAATCTCTTAATCACTTGATTTTCATAGAAGTTTTTTATTCTTCTACTATTACACATCTATTTATGTTATAATTATTATGTAATGATTGATTTACATCCAAAAACTAATATAAAAATTCTAAATAAAGAGTAGTATACCCCTATTATTCATGCAAAAACTCTATAAATTTTAAAATATTTAATTTAAAACCTAGCTTTAATATATAATTTGTATTGATATACCGCCATTAAAAGGTGGTTTTTTATATATAAAATAAAAAGGAGATATGATATGTATAAAAAAAATTATAAAATGAAAAAAACAATATCAATGAAAATGTTTATTGCTGAATTTGGAAAAAGTTTTTCAGAACATATGCAAAAAAGATTAATGGAATTAGATGTTAGATGCGTGCTAACTAGAAAAGAAAATGAAAATGTACTTGATTTTAAACATGTTGAACATACTATGTTTGATTGCAGTACAGATTACAATTTAAAACCTTGTCAAAAAGAATACACTTATGGTCAGCTTATTGTAGTCGAAGATATACTATATTTTTCAGAAAAATGCATAGAAAATGATAAGGTTATGCAGTCACCTATTGTAAGTGAGATCTATAATTCTTTAGACAGCAAGGACATGATAGTTTTTAATGGCACCAATGCAAAAAAAATTGATGACACAAATATTGATTATGTTATTGATACCATGCTCACAGTCTATCCTGAAGTTTCCCAAAAATATAAGGATATTATAAAACATATGAGTCTATATGATAATAAATAATAATTTAATAAAAATTACTGTAAGTTTATTAAGGTCTTATTCATATAATATAAGATAAACAATATGTACTATTTCAGCTTAAAAATGTATTTCAGGAGGTTTATCATAAATGAAAGCAATATGTGTTTATTCTGGTTCTAATTCCGGTTTACATCCAGAATACCAGAGAAACGCCAGACTTCTTGGCAAAATATTAGTGGAAAATAAAATAGAATTAATATATGGTGGTTCAAAAGTAGGACTTATGGGAGAAATATCAAAGGAAGTTTTAAAAAATAATGGAAAAGTTACAGGTGTTATTCCTAAAGGACTTTTCTCCGGTGAATCAGTTCATGAAAATTTAACCAAACTTATTGAGGTTAAAGATATGCATGAAAGAAAAAAAATTATGGCTGATCTCTCTGATGGATTTATAGCCCTTCCTGGGGGTCTTGGCACTTATGAAGAACTATTTGAAGTTCTCAGTTGGGCCCAGCTTGGAATTCATAAAAAGCCCATTGGATTATTAAATGTATTAAATTACTACAATCCTCTTATGGATATGCTTAATGCTACCTGTACTGAGGGCTTTATGGATAAATCTAGTTTAAAAATTATTTCAATATCGGACAACCCCCTCTTATTAGTAGAAAAAATGAAAAACTATACTCCTCCTATAATGAAAACTAAATGGTATGAATTCTCTCAAAATTAGAAGAATATAAAAATTAAGCCTACTTAAAAAATAGGCTTAATTTTATTATTTTACTTGTCCATGTTTTTCATAATCAGTTACTTGAGAAATTGAGTTATTTTCATTTAAAAATACCACTATGGGTTTATGAGCTTTAGCCTCTTTTTCATCTATCTGACAATAAGTCATTAAAATAACTTTATCTCCTGGCTGTACACATCTGGCAGCAGCTCCATTTAAACAAATTACCTTACTTCCCTCTTCTCCTGCTATAACATAAGTTTCAAGTCTATTTCCATTATCTATATCTACAACTTGAATCTTTTCATATTCAATTATGTGGGCTCTTTCCATAAGCTCTCTATCAATTGTTATACTACCTACATAATTAAGATTTGCTTCTGTAACAGTAGCTCTATGAATTTTGGATTTCAGCATATTTAACTGCATGATTTTCCTCCCATAAAATAAAGTGTAGTTCCAAATGGATACCACCCAGTTCATTTTAACATATAAAAGGCTTGTCTTCAAAAATATATTCAAAAACAACAAATTTTTTTATTAATATTTAATTTTCTTTGTAATTTTTACATATTTTTTAAACAATTTTTTCAATAACATGTTATTCTAGTTATGTAATTAAATTTTACGGAAGTATATTTATTTTAATTTTTTTAAAAATAAATATGTAAAATTAAAATTGTATAACACTCTAAACATAGAACTCTCACTGATGGAATGATACTCTTTTTTCAGGTAGTAATAACTTTTTAGAGTTACTTCCTAGGAGAGATACATCTATCTTCTATTCAGAAGATATTATACGACAGTATTTACTAGTGTGGCTTAAATAGAAAACTAAATTAGACGAGATTAGTACACCCTATCGGGTAGAAAATCTTCGAATGAATTAAAAGAAATGAGTTATAATGTTCGTTAGAATTCAAGATAGTTTTCTATCGAATATTGTAACTACATTATACAAGGAGAGATAATATATGAAAATCAAAAAAATTTCAACATTAATTATAGTTACTCTAGCATTATTAATTATTTTAGTAAACTGCGAAAAACATATTAATAAAATATATACACCTTTTAGCTCTACATCCTCAAGCTCTAATTATTTAAATAATACTGCTAGTTCTTCAAATCCAGAAAATATGGAACAAATGATCAATATAAATTTAAGTACTGATATCTATCAACAATATTACATAAACAGAGTAACCACTTTTATGAATACCTATAGTGGTTATGGAAAAATAATATTCTTAGGAGATAGCTTGATAGATATTGCCGAATGGAATGAACTATTGAATAATCCTAATGTGTTAAATCGAGGTATAAGTTATGATACAACCTCTGGTACATTAAATAGAATAAGTGAAATAACCAGATTAAAACCAAGCAAAATTTTTATTATGCTGGGAATAAACGATATAGGCAGGGGCTTAACCTCAAAAAACATAATAACTAACTACTCTAAGATACTAGAAACTATAAAAGAGAATTCCCCTGACACTACTATATATGTTCAAAGTGTACTACCTATAAATAAGGATTTATTTAAAACTAATACAAATGACAAACAAATAATAGAGCTAAATGCTTCTTTAAGAGAACTTTGTAAAAATTTTGATATTAAATATATAGATTTATATTCTCTTTTCACTTTACCCAATGAAAATAAGCTTTACCGGGAATATACTGTAGATGGACTGCATATAAATGGAAAGGGATATATAGTATGGAGAGATGCAGTTAAAGGTTATTGCAAATAATTTCCCTTAAAATTAATTTTTGTTGTATAAGCTGCTTTTACTGGTTTAAGCTTTAAAGTTAGAGCATAATAATTTCAATTTGATATTTCAGCTTTAACTCAATATACCACTTAAATAAAATTTAATTAGAGAACCATATTTCTATTTCACGTTCTGCACTTTCCGAGCTATCTGAGGAATGGACTGCATTTTCAGATTTTGATATAGCAAACTTTCCTCTTATAGTTCCTACTTCTGCATTTAAAGGGTCTGTATCTCCATTTATTTTTCGCACTAATTCTACTGCATTATCCGCCTCTATAATTAAAGCACAGACTTCACTGCGTGTAATAAAATTAATCAGCTCTTGAAAAAATGGTTTGCCTTTATGTTCATTATAATGTTTTTCAGCTATTTCTATAGTTGGCTTTACTATCTTTAAAGCGGCTATATGCAATCCCTTTTTTTCATAAATAGATATTATCTCACCCATTAATTTTCTTTCCATAGCATCTGGTTTTATAAGTACTAATGTCCTTTCCATATATATCACTTCTTTCTATTTTTATAAACTGCCATAATTTATCAAACAATTTTTAAGTTCAATCGTATAAATTTTTAAATGTATATTATATAATTTAAAACACTTCATAATCTTTTTTATTAGGGCTGTCCTCTTAATTGAGATGATATGCTTAAATTCCTAATCAATGCAATAAAACTTCACACTTCACATTTATAAAATATTTACTAAAATCCATCATATTATGTTACTGTAATATGATGGATTTTATTTGTAAATTTTACTGGTAAAATTAATTAGTTAGTTATTTACCTTTATTTTGTCTTGATTGTTGATTTAATTTTTTAGTTTCTTCTAAATTATTTATACTATTAGTAAAACTAGGTGAACTACTTTTTTCCCTTGATTGCTGGTTCGATTGTCTGGCTTCTTGAATATTTGAATCATTATTTATTAAAGAACTCACATTGCTTGATGCATTTCCCTTTTTATTTTTAGATTGTTGATTTAATTTTCTTGCTTCTTGTAAATTCTTGTCGTTAATATTCATACTTTTATTCTCCTCCATATCATGAATCTATAATCTAACCACTTTAAATTACGTTTATATGTTGCCACTATTCTTTTTCATTTATACTGTAATATAATTTACATATCAAGTGATTCTTAGGTTCAGGTGGAACTTACTCATGAGAACTACCTTTTTCCATTTGAACCTTGGAAGAACTTATCCATAGCATATCAGTGATTATCTCCCACTTTAAAGGAGTTGTGAATGTTGTCGGCAGCCTTCGGATAAAATAGATTTATGATATTTTAATGATTTACATATTAATTTTCAATACAAAGAGAAGAATAATTAAAAAATTTAATACACTAATTATCTAGCATTAACAGATATTCAAAAGCTTCATCTACATAATGATTGTATGCATCACTATTATTAAGTATATACACTCCTGATTTTTTAGTATGACTACCCTCACAATATCTAATTTTATGTTTATTTTTATAAACAGATATATTTATACTTTTACCATTATTAGAACTTAATTCAAATTTTTCTCCAGTAATATTCCATTTTATAACATTTCCATAAATTTTAATAGTATTTTTATCCTCATCAATTTCTATAGTAGACTTTTTTACATAATACTTGTCTAATACGTTTTTCATCTCAGCTACAAAGTTATTAATTGCATTTAACGCCTTTTCGCCATCAATTGTTTTACTGCATAATTCATAAATATACTTTTCTTTCCAATCCATCAGCAAACATCCCCCATATTTTTGTTTTAATTAAATTATATAATCTTTTTTTTAATATTGGAATAAAATAATATAAATTATTTTTCTTTATATAATTATATGTTTAATATGTACTGACTTAAGATTAAAAAGTAAAACTTTTTTTACTGGCTATTGTTCTTTATTTGTCTCTTCTATACCCTTATTTTCATCGTATTTATCCATTTCTGTGTTTTTTGGAGTTTCTACATTTTCTGCCTGATTTACTTCGATAACCTCTTGTTCTGGCATATCTTCTTCTAAACTATTATCACAATTATATAATTTACCAAAAAGTTTTGAAAATTTCTTATTAATTATACCTATTCCTATTAAAATACATACAATTCCCCCATACACACCAATAAACTCAAATATTCCAGGTAATAATTGAGATGGTACTAATTGTTCAAGTACAATATTTGCAGAATACCCTTGAGCTACATATTGATTTACAGTCTTTCTAAATAATATAATATTATTTACCAATAATGCAATTCCAACCAATGCTGTGACTAAAGCAGCAATATAAAAAGCAATCCAGCTGGAAAACTTACCTGATTTTTCAAATGCACTCTTACCTTTAAATTTCATAATAATTTCTCTCCATTTCCGCCTAAAAAGGCTTTTATAATAATTTTATAATAATGAATATTACTACATATTACTAAATAGTTATTACACTTATGTGTCAATATTGTTAACAATTTATAACCAGTAACATGGTTTACACTGATTATACTCATTTTGAAAAAACTAAGGTATTATAAAAAGTGAAATTTCAAAATAAATATTTATTCATTAAAATTTTTTATACAATTTGTTACTGAACTAATACTTTATCTACATTACATATTATTATATCACATAATCCATAAATTATATAAGTTTCGTATTTAAGGCATTTTTAACGCCAGCCTATCTCCTATTATGCCTTTACTAACTACTCTATAAACAGCATACTCTTTTTTATCTAAGATTGGCCATGCTTTAATTCTCATATACTATTTATGTTAAATGATTTCTAGATTTAGATAAAGTCTAAGAGAATAAATAGACTAATCAATAAATTTCATGGTTTAATTTATTGACACCAGTACAAAAAAGATGTTTAATTATATTACTGACTAGTCAGTAATATAATATATTATTACATAAATTTAAATAAAGAATTAAAAGATATTCAAAATAAACTAAGCAGTAATAATTATGATTTTTCTTGTGTATTTTTACTTTTGTCACTTTTAAAACGGCCTTTACATAATTTAATAAGAACTTCAGAACATAAATTTAGAGAATCCGGTCTTTAAATCGATTAGTCTTCAGTTAAAATGAATTATTGACAAAAATGAAATTTTAGTATAGCATGTAATATAAAATCAAATTTAATCTTATCAAGAGCGGCGGAGGGACTGGCCCTATGAAACCCGACAACCAACATTTTATTAAAATGTATGGTGTTAATTCCAGCAGATTATTTCTGAGAGATAAGGAAAATAATTTCAAATTAGTTTATTGTAAAAGTTATTTTTCTTACAGAAAAATAACTTTTATTTTATTTTAACTCCAAAATTGAAATTTGAATAATAAGATTTTTATTTGATTACCACTAAAAATATTATAATTTAAGGAGGGATTTTATGCCAATAAATATACCTAATAATCTTCCAGCTTCTAAAGTATTAAAAGCTGAAAATATATTTGTTATGAATGAAAATCATGCAGTACGACAAGATATAAGACCACTTAATATAATTATATTAAATTTAATGCCCCTTAAAACCATTACTGAAATACAACTTTTAAGATTGTTAAGTAATTCACCTATACAAGTTGATATATCTTTAATGTATTTAAAGTCTCATAATTCAAAAAATACTCCTGAAGAATATTTAATTAAATATTATGAAACTTTTGAAGAGATAAAAAACAAAAAATTCGATGGTATGATAATAACAGGTGCACCCATAGAAAAACTTGAATTTGAGGACGTTGATTATTGGAAAGAATTAACTGAAATTATGGATTGGAGTACCCAAAATGTTTATTCAACTATGTATATATGCTGGGGATCTCAGGCAGGACTTTACCATCACTTTAAAATTCCAAAATATATGCTGGATAAAAAAATATCCGGTGTTTTCTCTCATACTATAAATAGGGCTAATATTAAACTTTTTAGAGGTTTTGATGATATATTTTATGCGCCACATTCCAGATATACCTTTGTAAAAAGAAAGGATATCGAAAAAATTCCTGAACTAGAAATAATTTCTGAATCCAAGGAAGCTGGTGTCTATATAGTAGCGACAAAAGGTGGACGCCAGATCTTTATTGCTGGACATCCTGAATATGATACTTTAACATTAAAATCAGAATATGAAAGAGATATAGCACTGAATTTACCTATAGATATACCCAAAAATTATTTTCCAGATGATAATCCAGATAAAACCCCTTTATCAAATTGGAAAAGCCATTCTAACCTACTATTTTTAAATTGGCTCAATTATTATGTATATCAGGAAACACCTTATGATTTGAATAAGCTATAATAATATCTATTTAAAATAATTCTATTATACTAAATAGGAGCAGATTTACATAAAAATTAAATCTGCTCTTTAAGTAAGTATTTCTCCAGATAATGCTTACTTAATTTTTATTTACCAACTTACTGTAATCCGCATTTTTCCAAGGCCTGTTTTAAATCAGATATAATATCACTAGCACTTTCTAGTCCTATGCTAAATCTAACATATCCATCCTTAAACACCTCTGGGTAAAAGTTAATTCTCTCATCATTTGGGCCAGTATAAACAATTAAGCTCTCATCATGCCCTAATGAAACGGCCTGAGTGATCAATTCCAGTGAATTAATAAATTTATTATGTGTATCTACATCTGCTTTAAGTGCAAAAGAAATTATCCCCGAATACATTTTCATCTGTTTCTTGGCAATATCATGCTGCGGATGGCTTTCTAGTCCAGGGTATGCTACAAACTTTACTACTGGGTTTGATTCAAGATATTTAGCCACCTCCAATGCAGTTTCACTATGCTGTTTCATACGCAGTGGAAGTGTTACAACTCCACGCATAATTAACCATGCATTAAAAGGACTTATAGTTCCTCCCAGATTAACCATAGCTTCACGTTTTATTTTATCTATAAGTTCTTTTTTACCAATTACTGCTCCTCCCATGGCATCTCCATGTCCATTTATATACTTTGTCAAGCTGTGTATGACAAGATCAGCCCCAAGCTGCAGAGGTTTTTGTAAAAATGGAGATGCAAAGGTGCTATCAACACTTAATAAAGCTCCAATGGATTTTGCAATTTTAGATATTTCTTCAATATCACTTATTTTAGTAGTAGGGTTTCCTGGAGTTTCAATATGGATAAGCTTTGTATTTGGTCGTATTGCTCTTTTTATCTCTTCTAAATTAGAAGTGTCTACAAGACTTGCTTCTATTCCATACTTATCTGGTAAATATTCATTTAATAATCTATAAACTGCTATATAGGAGACATTGGAACAAATTACATGTGACTCCTTATTTAAAAAGGCAAAAAATACACCAGCCAATGCAGAAACACCACTTGCAAGTACCACACAATCTTCTCCCTCCTCAAGGGAAGCTAACTTTTCCTGAAGGTATATCTGGTTAGCAGAAGTATTCCTTGTATAAAGTAGCTGATCTACATCACTCCAATTTATAGAAGATGCATCCTCCGGCAGTCTATAACAATTTGCCATAGTTATAGGACGTCTGATAGCTCCTGTTTCCTTGTCAATTCCATTTCCTACATGAATGCATTTTGTTATAAAATCAACATTGTTCTTATCAATCATCTTATATTTTCCCCTCCAATATTTTGCTGCATAATACTGCTGTTCAAGCAGTATTATGCAAGGTATAATGATTTATTTGATATACTAATATAATTAAAGACTGCTGACCAATTTTTTATAATTTTTATATACACTTTTTATTTCATTAACTTTATCAAGCCTTTCCCAAGGGGCATCTATGTCAGTTCTGCCGAAATGTCCATATACAGCAGTATTTTTATATATAGGTCTTCTTAAATTAAGATCCCTTATAATAGCTGCCGGCCTTAAATCAAATACTTCATTTATAATTTCTACTATTTGATCATCATCTATTACTTTACCTGTGCCAAAAGTATCTACACTTATAGATACAGGTTTAGCAACACTTATGGCATAGGCTATTTCTACTTCAATTTTATCTGCTATGCCCGCTGCCACCAAATTTTTTGCCACCCACCTTGCAGCATAAGCTCCTGACCTGTCTACCTTAGTTGGATCTTTCCCTGAAAATGCTCCGCCTCCGTGTCTCCCATATCCTCCATAACTATCAACTATTATTTTTCTTCCCGTAAGACCTGAATCCGCTTCTGGCCCCCCTTTTACAAATCGTCCAGTAGGATTAACCAGATACTTTGTATGGGAATCTATTAACCATTTTGGTATTGCTACTTTAATGACCTTATCTATTATATCTTCTTCAATTTTATCATGACTTATATTATCCTCATGTTGAGAAGATATGAGTACAGTATCTATTCTAATAGGCTTATCCCTTTCATATTCTACTGTAACTTGGGTTTTGCCATCCGGACCCAAATACGGAATTATATTATTTTTCCTTACCTCCGCAAGCTGCTTTGCAAGCTTGTGAGCCAATACTATTGGAAGGGGTAGATATTCCGGTGTTTCATTAGTTGCAAATCCAAATACTATTCCCTGATCTCCTGCTCCAATTGCCTCAATACTATCTTTTTCACCATTTCTAGATTCCAAAGAATCATCCACTCCAAGTGCAATATCTGAGGATTGCTCATCTATGGATGTTATTACAGCACAGTTAGATGCATCAAATCCAAATCTTGAATTATTATATCCAATATCACTTATAGTCTTTCTCACTATCTTAGGTATATCTATATGAGCCTTAGTTGATATCTCACCCACTAAAATTACAATTCCTGTATTCACAACCGTTTCACAAGCAACTCTTCCATTCTCATCTTTTTCAATAATGGCATCTAATATGGAATCCGATATTTGATCACAAATTTTATCTGGATGTCCCTCCGTAACAGATTCTGATGTAAATAATCTACTCATTTTTACTACCTCCAATTCATGCTTTATAATTAAATAGCGAGCCAATTCCATATATTTTTCATTATCTTGTATTAAATTAAAATAAAAAACTTCCTGTAAAGAAACTTCAGGAAGTTTATATCCTCTAGTCTCTTATCTATCAGGTTCCAAACTAAATACCTGCTGGAATTAGCACCATGAAATATAAATTTTCTGGTTGCCGGACATCATAGGGCCAGTCCCTCCGTCTCTCTTGATAAGAAATCTATATTTAATTAACTCATTTTTGATTTATATACACTATAAGGCCTTTAAAATATTTTGTCAATATAAAATTTATAAAAGATGATGTAATGGCATTGTCTTCCCAGTTCGCATATAGCCTTGTATTTACACTTTTTTTAATTATTACCCACTAAAACTATTCATGCCATTAGAAATTTCTTTTAATTTATTATATATATTTCCATCTTTTATACAAGATTTTATTTTAAAAAATATATTTGAAAACTTAACTGCAAACCATAATCCTAATCTTCTAATTCCTGCTGCAAATCCAAAAATTTTAAACATTATGAAAGAGGATTTAAAAGTATAAAACATTTTTGTTAATTTAAAAAACTCACTTTGTAAATCATAAGGCGACATATTTTTAGGCTTAAAATTTACTACCATCATATCAAAATATTGCCAATCATTATTCAGTATACGATGTTCATTTTTGTACTGTTCATAAATAGGAGTTTTGGGAAAAGGAGTTAAAATAGCAGGTTGAAATTGATAAGCATTTATTTTTTCGCAAAATTTCTCACCTTTTTCCATATCGTCCTTGCTGTCGCCATCTAATCCAAGTACTAAACTTGCTATAATTTTTATTTTATATTTTACAAGAACCTCACCACATTTCTCAATATCAGAAATTTTTTGTTTTTTATTTATATCATCTAAAGATTTCTGGTTCAAAGATTCTATTCCTATAAGTACTCTATTTAAATGAGCATCATGAAGCAATTGAAGCAATTCTTCATCATTTGCCATATCTGTTCTTCCAAAAAAGAACGTCTCTTTAAATACCAAATTATTTGAAATCATCTTTTTTAATATTTCTTTAGCCCTAGCTTTATCTGCAGTAAAATTATCATCTTCAAAATTCATATATTTAAATCCTTGCTTTTTATACATTTTAAGTTCTTCTATTACATTATCTGGCGTCCTTTTTCTGTAAGGATAAAACATTCTTGATGTAGTACAAAAAGAACATTTAAAGGGACATCCCCTTGATGTAATTACATTGGCCGCATCACATGGGGTTTTAAGAATATTATAATCTGGAAATGGTATTTCATCTAAATTTTCTATACATTTTGAATAAACTATTCTATCCTTGATTTTACCTTCAACTACATCTTTAATTACTCTCTCTCCTTCACCTACAATCACCTGATCTGCATGCTGTAAAGCTTCTTCTGGCATACCTGATGCATGTATTCCTCCTATTATAACCCTCTTATGTTCTTTATTTCTAAAATAATCTGCAATATAGTAAGCTCTAGTTGAGTTAGAAGTCATGGTATACAATAGTATCAAATCTGCAGTTTTAAATTTATTAAAGTTTAAATCTTTGTATAATTCTTCATATACTTCTACATTATGACCTGCATTTTCTAAAATTCTACCAAGTATAAGCGGGCCTACAATACTATTTGTATGTCCATATATCTTTTCTCCAAACCTATATATAGAATTTCTTCTTATATCTGCTGCCGGCACAATAAAAACTATTTTCATATAATTATCACCTAACTTAAATAAAAAATATATTTTATTGCATTGATTCTATAGCCTACATTAATTATAAATAAACAATCTAATATATATATATATATAAATACAATAAATAAGAATAAGAAAAGATTTATTTTTCAAAAACATAGCAAAATATTCTTTCATCATAAGCATATGATACTGATGTAAATCAATTGTTACTAAACAAATTTCCAGCTCATTTTTTCCATATTTAAGTACTCTTGCATTTGTTTCTTAATTTCTATAATAATGCAAATTAAATTCGTAAAAGTTTCAGATTTTTTATTATCTTTATTGTTTACTTGACAAGGTATAGTCTATATTATCCTTTAGAAAAATTATCATTACCTTCTTGCTTAAAAACTTCCTTCCATGTTTTTTCTGCATATGGTGCAAAATCTTCTGCTGATTTTGTTATTTTTCTATGAAATTCACTGTCATGAAGCATTTTTTCTGCTCCATCATCATCCGGTTTCGCCCCTACTTCCTTACACACATCTATTATGACATTGGTATTATCTATCATACTACATGGCCTCAACATGTTCTTATTATAAGGCTGCATAGATCTTAACTTCTTAAAAAATGGATCCCTAAATGCATCTATCAAATGTCTCCCCTTCAAATTAACAGTTGAAAAATGTGAAAATATACACGGTTCAACATCTTCTTTCGAATTAACATGGAAAAAGTATTTACCTGCAATACATCCTCCAACATATGGAGCATCATTAAAGAAATCTATAGTAAAATATGGTTTATTAGCTCTTATTTCTCTGGATCTTCTTCCAAGGTAATCTCTCTGTTCTGCTGTAAGCATCATATTAAAATCTTCATCTTCTCCATTGACAGGCATGAACAAAAAGTACCAGCTCATTCTTGAACCTTTTTCGATTAACATATCTGTAAATTCATCACTGAGCACTGTGTTTATATTAGTTCTCGTAACCGCTGAAGATACTCCGAACAATATACCTCTTTCATGGAGCATATCCATAGCCTTTAAAGCTTTTTGGTATGTTCCCTTTCCTCTACGAGCATCGGTATCATTTTCAAACCCCTCAATTGAAAGCATAGGTATTACATTGCCACATTTTTTGAGTCTATCTGCAATTTTTTCATTAAGCAAAAGTCCACTAGTAAATGGTGTGAACATCACATCATCATATTTTTCATAAATATCTAGAAGATAATCATTGAAGAAAGGCTCGCCACCTAGAATAATAATATAGTAAATTCCAAGGTCTCTTGCCTCCCCTATAATTCTATCAACTTCTTCTGGCGGAATATCATCTTTTTTACTGTAACTTGAAGCATAACATCCTTTGCAGTGAAGTGAACACCTCATAGATGGACTTAAAAGCATAACAAATGGTATTTTAGTATCCTCCTGTCCCATATATTTTTGCCTCTTAGGACCAGCATACCAATTTGCATTTGCAAAAAAATTAGTAAAAAACTTCTTTAAACATTTAGTATCCGTATTTTTTAAAATATCTTGGATAAATTCATGCTTGGGCTTATCGTTATTGTAGTAATCCTCAACAAACTCAATCTGAGATAATGCAGATTTGTCTTTTGTGAGCATTTTAATAGCTGCAAATATCTTATTTATATTTTCTTCTGGGTTTTTGTCAAGATAATCAACAACTTTGTTCACAATAGCTTGTTTAGTATTTTTTTCTAAAGCGCTTTTTATTTTCATATAAGGTCCCTCCTAGTAAATTAAATTTAGTGTAAATTCCTTTATAGTAAACTTAAAAAATTCTTTTACAAGTTCTGGCTCATTAATTGCTAAAATATTCTTTTTGCTTATATCTTCACAAAGTTTTTTAGGATATTGTCATATGAATTCATTACGATGCTTTTCTGCCCCTAAATATATACAGATATTATACATTAAAATTGAACTAAAGAATACAGTTCATCTTCATTTTCCTGGGTTATTCCAATATATCTAAGAGTGATCTTTTTGGACGAATGATTAAATGTATCCATAATGAGGCCAATGTTATATCTACTCATTTTATAAGTCCAGTAGCCCCAGGTTTTTCTTAAACTATGAGTACCGAAATTTTCTATATGAAGATTTACGGCTGCAGCTTTTAGGATTCTATACGCCTGTGTGACGCTTATAGGCCCATTGGGGGCTTTTCTGCTTTGGAAAATATAAAAATTAGTTTGTCCAAGGTTATTATGCTTTATATAAGCTTTTAGAGTCTTCTTAAGATTGTTATTCAATTTAATTTTCTTTTTCTGAAATACAAAATAGTCCTTAAAACTAAGATGTGAAGTCATTAGATCCTGTACTCTTACTTTAACTACATCTGATATTCTAAGTCCTGTATTAAGTTGAAATTTTGCCAGCAGCCAATCCCTTTCATTTTTTTCCTTTAGGTATGTAAGCAGTGCATCTATCTTCTTTTTATCTTTAATTGGTTCCACAACCATGCTTTCTTCCTCCTGAAAGTTATGTATTATTTTTATAGTATATCATATAAAACAATACATTCAAAATAAATATAATAAAAAGGCCTATACTTAAAATCACTAGAGGCCTTTTTATATCAATACTTTAACATATTTCTGTGTTAGATTACGATTTTAAGTCATTATGTAAGTAAAGTCATACAATAAATAAATCAAAGTAAAAATATTTGTATAAACCTTTGATTTATTATAAATAATACTAATTTTTATTTAAAACAGCTGAAATTTAATATTAAATACCATATTATAACATTTATTCTTCAGTACATGACATGGATGCTCCTTCTACCCCTACTAGTAAACCTTAACAAATTATCCTATATTAACTTATACTATTAAATTTTAAATTATAAGAATCAAACTTCTTATATATAATGTTACTATATAATATTATAATAAAATGTATTTGTCAATATCTACTTTGACTCTTTTTTATTTATAATATAAAAGTATAAATTTATATACTTTTGCATAAATATTATATTAAAAATATTCTGATATATAGTTATTTTATTAAAGCATATAAATTATATCTGATTTTAATAAATTAATTATTATTTATAAACGCATAAAAAAATTCTATAAATATATTTTTCATAATATTCATTCTGTAAAGTCATTTTATGAATAAGTATTAAAATTACAATTTGAAATAATAATTTACCATAATTCTATTATAATTTATAAATAAAAACATAGTATATGATGAATACATTTAATATATATCTATAAATTCAACATTGTATCCATATCAAGAAAAAAATTACTTATTTTATTCACAAATTTATATTTATATGAAAAATGAACCTTATATACCATAAATTTCTGATAATTTTCAAAAATGTTTGTAGTTCATTCATAAAATAGAATTAATTTATTCATATTTATTATTTATACTCTAAGATAAGTTTTTAATAAATATACAAAAACTTAATATGAAATTTAATATAATTTCATAAAAATTTTAGGGGGTTTACTTTATGAATAAAAAAATCAAATTTTTAATTTCGACACTAATTATTGCAGCTGGCATACCAACTATTATACCTACTATGGCAAAAGCAACATCAAATACTTGTAACAATCCATCAATTCAACAAGTTTCACTAAAATGCGATTTAAATAACTTAAATAACTATTCTCAATTTAAGAACTGCCTTAAAAACTGTACAGTCGTTACTTCAAAAAATGCTTGTGAAAATATTTGTAAAAACAACACTTCTACCACTAAACCGTCAACAAACAACAATCAAACCAGCACCACTAAACCAGCAGAAAATAATGGACAAACTTCTACTACACCTAAACCAGCAGAAAATAGTGGACAAGCTTCTACCATAGATGCAGAAGCAAACGAAGTAATTAGATTAGTTAATGTAGAAAGAAGTAAAAATGGATTATCTCCGCTTAATGCTAATGCTGAACTATCCAAAGTAGCCACAGCAAAAGCACAGGATATGATTGATAATAGTTATTTCAGTCATACTTCACCTACTTATGGTTCACCTTTTGATATGATGAAGAAATTCGGTATTAGCTATACAGCAGCAGGAGAAAATATCGCCTACGGACAGAAAAATGCTGCAGAAGTAATGAATTCCTGGATGAATTCTCCAGGTCATAGGGCAAACATATTAAATTCTAATTTCACTGAAATTGGAGTTGGAGTTGCTAAAGATAAAAACGGAACTCCATATTGGGTTCAAATGTTTATAAACCCTGGAAAGTAAATACATATCTATAAATATAGATATTGACATCAAAAGCTGAGAATAAACTATATATTCTCAGCTTAAATTAATTTCTCAGCATGTATGATCGCTAAACATTAATTTAACGATCATAATTTAAGATCTTTAAAAAGTGTGTATTTTTAACATATAATTACCTTTACTAAAATTAAAACCAAATATTAGATTCAAATATACTTTGTACAGCATCTTCTTGTTCCTGTGTAATGGTACCATCAGATACTAGATTATCTAAAATAGAAGGTAATCCATTAAAATGCCATGAAGTTATCATTATCTTTCCGTTTATATCCAGTATATTTATCGTAATAATAGTCACAAGCCTCTTGAGAAACATTTAACATAAATTTTCCTTGAAACTTTGATGCTTCCTTTTTAGGAAGAGACAAAGTATAATCTCTAAGTTTATTTTTTATTTCAATATATATAGTCCTTCTTTTATTTATGTTTTTTTCTTCAATCATTTTCAAAAATTTGACGTAAATTTTTTCTGCTTCTTCATTAATTCTAAAAAATACATCAACATAATCAGGGTTATCTTTAATTAAAGAAAATTTATCAAGACTATAGTCATAACCCTCCTTTGTAAAATATAATTTTTGTATGGACTTCAAAAATCCCCGAGACACATCATCCCCATTAACATTATCGTTTACTTTTTTAAAGTATTTTTCTATTAGATCAAAATAGTTATTTTCCTCAACAATATTTAAATCTTCTAAAATTTCTTTAGTTATATTGATAAGTCCTTTACCATATACCATAGAGCCAAAGGAACTATTATGTTCATTTACCATAAAATGAACATAAACATTACAGGTATCCTTTTGTCCATTTCTATTTCCCCTGCCTGCACATTGAATTATGGAATCAAGGGGACCAATATCTCTTATAACATTATCAAAATCAAAGTCTACCCCTGCTTCAACTACTTGAGTGGATACAAGTATTATTTTTTCTCCATGCTCAAGTCTATCTCCCACTTCTCTAATTACAGTTCTCCTATGTAAAGGCAATAAGTTAGTAGATAAATAATATACTTTTCTATCGGAAAAACTTAAATTATTATAAATCTTTAACGATTGTGAAATTGTATTGCAAACTATTAAGTAAGATTTTTCTTCAACATTATCATTGAATTTTTCTAGAAATTTTTCTACAGTTATAGGACTTAAATCAAGTATCAATCTAGTTCTATTAAAATAATTAAAATATTTTTTACTGTTTTTCAAAAGTTCTAATGCATCTTTTAGAATTATAGGCTTTGTGGCAGTCATAAATATAATTTTACAATTTAAATATTTACAGCACCACTTTAATACATTATCTATTAAATTATAATATCTAATATCCAATGATTGAATCTCGTCCAGAAGAATTATCGAATTTCTTATGGCATCAAATTTCTTGAGCATTCTATTTCTAGTGCCAATTAAAGTTTGTAATAATTGTACAAAAGTAGTAACCACTATTCCACTATTCCAATTTTCAATTAAAAGTTCTGCCTGATCTCGACTGTAATCCTCATCTTCTGAATTATAAACCACATTGGACAAGCTATGATGTTTAATTATATAGCCGCTGTCTTCCTTTTCAAAATTCTGTACATCTTTAAATAATTCATAGATTACATTGTAATTCTGATCAATTATAGATGTAAAAGGCAGTGCATAAATTATTTTTCTGCCTCCACCTAATAATTTATTGAGCTTTAATGCTGTAAAAAATCCAGTATAAGTTTTGCCAGTTCCCGTAGGTGCAGTTATGGAAAATATGTCATTATTTAAATAATTTTTTTCTATATTACAGCTTACCTCATTAAATATATATCCTCTTATTCTATTTATATCCTTTGTGTCATTACTACATTTTTCCCTTCTAACTTTATCTAACATTCTATAATTTCCAAATTTGACTTGGGGCAGATGTGTATTTGAAGCACTTAATTTATCCCCGGATATAAGGGCAGAATATAATATCTGGTGTAAAAAATATATATCTTCGCTCTTACCTGTCATATCTATTTTAAAGCTTATTTTTCTAAGAGATACAAGTATGTTATCAAAAGAATTCATATTTAAAAATTTCTCCATATATTTTCCATATCCCAATTCTTCATAGTCTTTTATTATCCATTCTTTATTATTCTTTAAATCTCTAAGTTGTTCTAAAGAATTATTCAACTTTTCTAGAAAAAATGCATCATCTTTACGTTTATTTATACCGCTGAGTTCTTTTGGAAGATCATAATCTGGATTTTGAAGATTTCCATGATGGTGCAATACACAGTTATATGCAATAAGAGGATATTTACTTTTTGCTTCAAATACTTCAAAACAAATATACGCTGCAAGAACAGCAGATATAAAGCCATGGTTTTTAAGTTCACCAGAACTTTCATCATTCTTCATTATATAATTTTGAAAATAAGTAGTATATTTTCCAAAATCATGAGTGAAACTTATTATTTCATTTATTTGTTTCAAATCATCCGGCACTAAAGTCTCACTTAAAAGCTTTACTTCTTTTAAATGTAGTATCATTTTTTTCTTCGGATTATTGTGAGAATAAAACTCCATGAAATTCCTCCTCTCACATGAAAACTATATTTTCATCTACATTATTATATTTTACATTCACAGACTTACAATTTAATTTAACTTTTATGCTTTGTCCATTTTCATCATATACATAGGAATTCACTTCATGTATTATTCTGCCATCTGTAAAATCTGCAGGCATTTTTTCTTTTACTAAAAATAGATTCTGTTTACCTACATCAATACCTCCACTGCATATATACTCTGAATTTATAACGGAGCTTATTTCCTGCCAGCTATTACAATCCATCTGTTTTCCCTGTACACTGGCCACAAAATGCAGGCTGCAGTTAAAAGGAGCAGCCCCTAAATAAGGTATATATTCAAAATTTTTATTTTCTATACTGTGTTTAAGGCTATCCATAATTTTCATATTATTTGAATTTATATAAATTCTGTACACAAGACTATCTTTAGAGGTTATTATTTCAAAGGGTATCTGTGTATGTTCCTTTGGTTCTATAAGATACTTTTCACTGGTAGCTTTAATATAGTTTACAGTCTGCATTATTTTATAGATACTACAAAGCTTTCTAAGGGCAATATTACATATATTTTTAGATAACATTTCATAATAACTGTCCCTTTCCATACCTAAAACAGCTCCTATTATACCTTCAATTACAGTTCTCGGAGGAATTGAATAAGATAGAGAAGAAGAATTTGTATAGAATTTTCTAAAGTGAGCAAATTTGCCTTTTAAATCAAAAATCAATATATCCATTTCCGCCTCCTATTTAACTTCTTCTAAATGGAAACCTTTAAATACCTCCTGAAATTCACATTCGCTTTCTCCATTCATTATTTGAAGATTTTTATCTGCAAAATAGTGGATTTTAAATATTCTGTCACTATAATTGTTTAAAAACTTAAGAAGTTCTTCAACATGAAGACAACATTCATTTATTGCCCTCAAATTTTCAGTTTTCCCTTCCAACCTTACATAATCCCTAAAATCACCAAGTACAGTTTTATTGTCTTTGTATTCTACCCTCATATAAAGTCTTGGATACTGTCCTATTTTACTCCTAGTTGCAAGCTGTGGTATAGCATATCTCATAGCCTGATCAAGTAATACTACATCATCTTCTTTAAGTTTGGTTTTTTCTGCCCTTTTACCCGATATAACTCCTGAAAAAGCCAAAAATGAATATTTTACCCTGTAATCCTTTCCTATAGCTCCCTGGGAATTTGAACTGTCTGAGGAAAAATGAGAGGTTATACTGGATTCCATAAGTTCTACTTTGTTTAAGGAATACCCCCAATTAAATTGGACAGGTCCTATAAAAGTTTTATTATATTTCTTTATAGGCATAGTAGCACCAAATAATCTTACATCTATAAGTTCATCAAGTATGGTATCCACATCATTATTTTTCAAACTTGCTATTATTTCCTCTGGAGTTACCGATTTATCTTCCAGTTTCCTTACAAATATATTATAGCCCATGTCCATTAAATAGTTTCTTATGTATCTTTTAAGCCTCAGATCCGATACAAGATTTATGTCCCTTTCATAGTCCATCCTTGGTCTGTTTTCCTCGTCAGGATCTCCATTTGGATTTGAAAGCTTTGCATCATAAAGGTATAATATCTCACTATTGTTCATCTGAAATTACCTCCTCTTTCTTTTTATTGTTTAGTATTGCCCTAGCAGTATTATAGCTATAGCCTGATAATACATAAAATAAATTTTCATGCTTGTTCATTTTCCACTTTTTAATATTCATATCTAAAAGTCTTTTTAATTCATTAAAAATCACTTCGTTATAATGTCTTATCTTTTCCTGATTCATCTTTCCAAAAACTTCTGTAGTGAGTCTTATAATTTTATTTTTATCTATGCCACTGTAATTTAATTTATTTAATATGGGTTTTTTTGAATCTGTATTATTTTCCCCTGAATTTTTATGTAATCTCCTGTACTGTGCATTTCCAATCTCTCCTATAAGGTATCCAAGTAAAAACATAGCTGTTTCCTGTTCATTATATTTCATATTTTCTATATAATTTTTAATATGATCCTTAAGCTTTAAATCCTCTGTATCCATAGCCATTTCCTCCTTCATGCATCCCATATACCTCATAAATTCAATACACAAATTTCCATTTAAAACTGTACTGTATATAGAATTATATTTTGAGTTTATATTAAATCCTTCTTTTTCAAAATATATAACATTAACTGCCTTTATAACATTTTCTATTATAGTGCTCTTCTGTATATTTCTCCTTGTAAAAAGTGCATCATATAAAGAAAGCAAACTCTTATACTGTTTTGGTTCTCCATTTACTATTTTTACAGGTATAAGATAATATATGCTTCCTAGATTCATTCCTGTTTTCCACTTATTACTTAATATGGACTTTGCAAGCTCATAGGTTCTGGTGGAATTATAATTTATTTCATCAAATATAGAAGGATCAACATCTTTTATTAACTTCTGAACTTTTGTAGATGCCTGGGCACTTTTGTAAAATATAAGATTAAGAAGATAAAAACTCTTTTCATCTCTTGAAAGAATTGAATTTCGGGCATTTGTTCTCATCTCTTCTATACTTTTAAAACTTTTCACAGTATTAAAGGAATTTTGTATATTTTCAGATATATAATCCAATTCTTCTTTGGAAAGGGGTTCTCCATATACAAAATGCGGTACAAGATATACACTAAATCCTGCAAGGTTTGTACTTAAATTATTTTTTATATAAGATTCTCCTGCCAATAACTTATTTAAACAATTCTGGCACAATATCATGTTTTTAGAATAATTTTTTCTACTTAGATTACTGCTGAATATCACTTGATTTGTGGTATAAAACTTTATCTGTATACCTGTTAAGTCATCCGTAAGATTTTCATCTTTCCCGCACATGGAACAGTACTGATTATAGTTTTCATTAGACTTTTTATTCTCAAATTTTAACTTTTCACATTTTACCTTTTCCCTGTATGCCTGAAAGTCACATAATGGAACACCATCTATAAGTATGGTAAAAAGACCTATTTCATTAAATTTCAAATCATATTTTTCTTTGATGTACTGTTCTAATATTTTTCCAAGTCTATCTGTAATTTTCTTATCTTCCTGATTTTCATTTTTTAAATTCTGATATATGTCTTCTACACTTTCTTCGCTTATGCCAAATTTTTTTAAATCCAGGACGTACCTGTATTTATTTTTTACATTTTTTCCTAAATCCACATAGTAATTATTAAATATATTATTTATTTTAGTATTTAATTCTTCATCAAAATATTTATTTTTTAAATTAAAAAATGTTTCTGTTAAAAAATAACTTACAGTGGTACTGGAAGAAAACCACTGAGGTGAAGCAGGACCTCCTGATTTGCCTAAAAATAAGTATTTCAATGTTGTTTTTTCACCCATTTCTTCAGTTACATCAATATTTAAAGTATTTATCCCTGTATTAAAATTTATTTTCATTACATAGAGCTTTTTATTTTTTCTAGTTGTCTTAAGTTCCTGGACCAAACTAAGGAGCATATCTCCTTCAGATAGTACTGCATTTCCTATCTGCAATATACCTTCCTGCACCTTTTCACCTTCTTTCATACTGTATTATAATTCTATAAATAGTCTAAATTTCCTTCTTTTTGTGATATAAATTTATGTATTTTTTCTTTATTTGACATAAAGTATCTACAATAACCTAAACTATTCCTATAAAAAATAAAATCCCAACTTAAGTTTATAAGCTAGAGTTTTTTTTATTATTATGTAATCTAAAATTCAGTAGTATTATTTTGTATTAAAATTAATACTTTAATAAAGTCTTAATTCCTTATAGGTAGTCTAAAATCAACTGCAAATATCAGCTGTTTCTCATTGCACTTACAAGTTTCAATTCCTTATAGGTAATCTGAAATTCCATTCAATTATCATTATAGCACAATATGCTAATAAATTGTTAATAAAATCACAAATTCTTATATAACATTGCTTCAGCCTTCTATCTTTTTTTACTTCAATACACCCAAATCCCTAAGAATTTTTAGAACCAATACCTGCGTTATAGTCTATATCCATAAGTTCTTTTAAACCCCGCATTAAAAATTCACCATCCCATCCTTTTATAACATATCCCTTATACATTACAATTTTCTGCTTCAATTTTTCTTTATTCAAAGGAGTTATTGAAAAACAACTATCCCAAGGCTTAGTTCCATAATGTACTTCATGTTTATGTATTAAATTTCTTTTTATAAGTATTTTTATATATAAATCTTCCTATATCTACATTTTCGTCCTGCTGATCCGGTACAATTTTTCTGGACATAAACCATAATTCCCTTTTACAAATATTATAATACCATAAGAATACACCATTTATATCCAACTGTAATTCTCCTTTCCACAAATTATATTTTTGTGTATTGGAATACTTTATTTACATAATTATATCATAATAATCTTTCTCATAATCATCAAAAAATGATAACTATAAAAACAACCCAGGGGTTGTTTAAACACATTGGTAAAATTATAAAGTTTTTATTATTGATTCAAATTCCTTATAGGTAGTCTAAAATCTTGTGCTGATTGTAATGAAATGTTCGTTTTAAGTGGAGTTTCAATTCCTCATAGGTAGTCTAAAAACTATACCAGATACAGTTAACGTTGAATCAAAAGTAAAGTTTCAATTCCTTATAGGTATCCTAAAAACCAAGAACCTAAAAAGTATGCTGGATGGGAAATAATGTTTCAATTCCTTATAGGTATCCTAAAAACAGAGATAGACCTTTTGCTTCCCTATATTGCTTTATCATGTTTCAATTCCTTATAGGTATCCTAAAAACGACATCATTACTTGAACAGTCAAAAGATTTTCTTAAGTTTCAATTCCTTATAGGTATCCTAAAAACGAATTTTTATCAAGACTTAGAGGAACATAGAAACAGTTTCAATTCCTTATAGGTATCCTAAAAACCCATCAAATATAGAATACATCAGCTTGTCCAAAACTGCAATATCCAAGAAAATCTCTGGAAAAATTTCAAAAACTAATCTCAGCCTGCTAATTAGCTACAAATGTAAAAATCGTCGCCCCTCAGTAATTTTTACTCTATTCAGGGTCGACGACAAAATATTAAATTATAAATCACTTCATAAGTATCTCGAAATATAAAGTATACAGTACACTTGTAATAATCAAAATCTAATACCTATCATTTCCCAGATTAGTCTCTATTAAGTATTGACTTCACTCAAAATAGTTTTCATTAGACTTCAGGTTTTTTTACAATGAGAAGAGAAAACGAGAAAAAATTGTATATCCAGTAGTTATTTCAATCTAATTTCATCCAGTAGTTTATTGAAAGGTGTTAAATCAAATATTGGGGTTATAACTTTATTACATACTTTTTCTCTTGCTTCGTAGGCACCATAATAAATCCCAGCTATACTTATATTTTTAATTACCTTGGCACAGTTCAATGCAACTAATTCCTGTAATGGAATTGAGCGCAGTCCATGAGTTATATCAAATACAACATTATCTTCATCATCTATAACATCAAAAATTTCATCGTATATTTTCCATAATTTCCTTTCTGTTTGTCCTTCTAGAATTTGTATCTCTTCAAAATTCACTCCTTTATTTCGAAGTATTTCTTCTAGTTTTCTATTTTCATCATTTCCGTTAAACCAATTTGCATCCTTGGATTTTTTTGGAATAAATACACTTACAATATCTTTATTCCAATCCCAAAACCTGCATACAGTACTTATAATGGCTTCTTGAATAAATCGTGTTTCAACCAAGTCACCTTTAAACTTATATATACACTTGTTATATTTACCTGTTCCTAAAAACCTATAAAGCATACATCTCAAAAGATAGTTATAAACCTATTTTTCATATTTATATACCCTTTTACAAATTAAACATTCATCTACCCTTTTTCTCATTTTCGTTCTTCCACTTTTTTAATTGATCTCCTAAGGAATTATTCAAGCCCGAACTACTATCAAACTTATCTTTATCATGGTGTTCAGGATTGTTACCTCTACTGCGTATATGTTTTTTTCCATTATCCTTTTGGGTTTTTCTATAATGATTACTATTAATTTCATTTGAACTGCTGTTTTCTCTTAGAATAAATTTACCATTTAGTATATCTTCAAGTTCTTCAGGATTTGGCAGGGGTTTAAGCATATTAAATTCATTACTTTTAGATCTATCAGGATAAAATTTAATTTTCATATACCTGGCTTCATTTTCATGATTTCTATCTACAACCAGAGTTTTTAAAATCATAAAATCTTTAACTGCTGCCTGCAACTCTATATCAATATTGAATTTTTCTTTAAAACTTTTCTTATATTCATCTACAAGAACTTCTCTGTTCTCTTCTCTATAATAGTCAGCAGTCATTGAGGAATATTTTTTACGGATATCTTCTGTTTTTATATTTATATTTTCAACTTTTACCCTTCCAAATCCATAGGGTTTTCCATAGCCTATAGTTTCATAAGCACCATCTTTCACTTTGAGTGCCCATGATATAAGTCCCAGTTCTTCTTTGGTAAGATTGTTAAAATATATTTTCCCTTTAAATACCGTTTTGGGGGCAAGAGGTTTAATATATACAGAAACATTTTCACTAACCTTTCCATTTACATTTTCATTTGCATTTTCAACAGTATCATTAATAGTATCATTATCTCTATTTAAATATTCTTTTATTCCACGTATCTGCGAATCGGAATCATTGTAATTTTTAATTTTCTTGGTATCTTCCCCGCCTATAATATCCTGCTTCAAATATGATGGATAAGAACTTGCATGGGGCTCACTGGCAACTAGTCTATATTCTCCACAAAGTTTAGGTGATTCATCCGTGCAGACTGCATCTTCAAAGCTCAACCTTCCTTTGTAATTATATTTTTCTTTGCCCCTTTCAGTAAAACCAAAAAGTGCATCTACATAACTAAAACCGCTTTTATCTTTATATCCTTCAGGCATTAAATCTTTTGTTGAATAATCATAAGGTATCCTGAGATAGGGACTAAATCCAAAATATAACTTATCGTTAAATTTTCCATAAAATATAGGTTTGCCCGAATTTCTGCCTTCTTTATCAGGTAAAAAGAAATATGTTCTATCGTTTTCCTTGTCTATTTTATCGGGCTCTCTCTGCTTTTTAGTTCTCAGTAAATCATTCTTATAAAAATTTATAAATTTAAATCTGCCATTATCCCTGGATATTTCAATCTTGTCCGGACTATCAAAATCAGGTTCAGGAATTATATAGTGAGCCAGTTTCCCCTGGATAAACTCTGAACTCATCAAATAACCTTGATTTTTATATTTCCCCGGTTTACCTATTTTAGATACTGTGCGAACACCTTTTATTTCAAAAGATATTTTTACACAATAAGGTTTATATTTATCATTTCTATCTTCCAAAAGCTCTTTTTTATTTTGGTTGGGCCTGTATCCTCGAGATTTATATTTATTCTTATTTTCTATAAGATCGAGAATTTTAGAACTGTACATATAGTTTTCACCCACATTAGGATGTATACTCCTCAAATACTGTTCGCTTATTACAAAATAGGAAAGATCATTATTGCCTACTTTTTTAGACGGTACAAGCACATATTTATCCCTTGAATCCTTGTAAACATATCCACCGTTTACGTTTTTAGGCATAGACATACTTTCTCCACCAACAACTTTTGTACCTATATTAAGCCTTTTGAAATAATCCTTTTTATTCTTACCCTTTCCAAAAGACCTGAAATAAAACCTGTCATCTTCTATAAAATCTTCAAGGCTGCTTAAGCTCAAAAATGCAGTATTGTTCCTCAATATTCCCCTAATTGTATTTCCAGGTATTGTATATTTGTTTTTGGGATTTTTGAAAGGAGTTATGACTTTTCCATTATTTCTTTCACTGGAACCCACAATTAATGGAGTTTCATTTACTATTTCATATTCTATACAGCCATTCAAGTATAGCTCGTTTAAAATATTATGACCCGGTAGATCTTCATAAGTTTTATAAGGAAACACACACCTATGTGGAAGTGATACAAAATTATATGGAGCTACACTATGATCTTTTATAATACTATAATTTTTATTTCCCATAATTACGCCTCCTTCAATAATTCACATGGTTTTAAGTAGAAAATATAAGCTTGTCCGTCTTCATCAAAATCAATATATTTTTTAACTTTTAACTTGTTGTAATTATTTTCTCTATTGCATCTCAAATAAAAATTTTCATCAATAAAAAGTTCTTTTTCTCCATTATCAATAAATATATTCCCGCCAATTTTATTATCCATCATTCTTACATCAATCTCAGTATCTCTGTTAAAAAATCTTGCTTCAATAATATTGTTAAAATCAATATTTAACTTATCGACAGTATCATATTTTACGGAATCAAAATTATATATTATTCCATATTTAATTCCAAGAATATCGTAAAATTTTTTATCAGATAAAACAGCTTCAATTCCTACATCTGTATTGTAATTTTTATTATTTATATCTATAAATTTTTTAATGTTCTCTCTCGTGAGTTCTTCTAAAGTTACATTAACTTCCATTCTTTATTCCTCCCCAAGTGCAGATATATAGTCATCAATTTTATTTATCTCTGCTTTCTTATCTTTCATATTCCATCTAAACAGCAGATTATTTCCACTAAATATATTAAGCTGCTGACCTTTAATTCTACCTCTTCCTGTGCTTTGGCCGCTTCCAATACTTAATTCTCCCCTGGCAATATCTCTAAACACAAGAGCAATAAGCCCAACTGCCTCATCTTTTTCACATTTCTTATCAAGTTTGAGTTTCCCGGAAATCCTCACTTTTCCCATTACAGGTTCCTCACTCATTTTTTGTCCTTTGAGAACTCCTCCAGTAAATCTGTCCACTTTTATCTTGCTATAAGTTGCCTTTTTTACATCCTCTATTTTAGAATCATAAGCTGTAAATCTTGATGGAAGTTTTTTTTCTGCACCATCTTCAGAACCAAATATCTTTTCTATATCATTTTTTTTCCCATAAAATCTCAATATTCTTTCACCCTGGCTTCTTATGATTCCTTTAAGTGAAGTCCGTGGAATGACACATTTCCCTTTTTCATTCCTAAATTGCTCATCATCCGGCCTAGTATAGTCAAGTGACGAATTCCCCTTTACAAGCAGGGGAGTTTCAATTTTTCCTTTAAGTTCATATCTTACAAATACGCTGCTCTTCAAATTTTCAGAAGGCAGTTTCCCAATATCAACTGACACATATTCCTTAGAATTTTTAAGATACATAAATAAATCTTTTTTATTTGTAAAATCATAATTAACTTCTTTTACAAAATTTACTTTAAATATCCCAGCCCCACCTGTTTTATAAGAGCCCAATGCTATATAATCATTATTTATTGCCGACAGTGCAATATAGATATTTTTGCCATATCTTTCAGCTTGCTCCTTATTATCACCATAGATTTCAATACACAATTTGAATTTATGACCTTCACATATATATTTCCTTTCAAATTTTGCCTTATTTTTCGATGTACCTGAAAATTTATCAATACACACACCTGGTCTTACCTCTATGCCCAATAAATTCGCGCAGGAATCATAGATAAATATTTTACTCAGGCTATTATCATCTGATTCTTTACTCTTTCCAAACATGTCTTCTACATCTTCAACACAAATCGAAGAAAGGTAACTTCTAATTGCCCCTGCAAGCATTGTTCCGTGCAAATACACACTATTTTCTTCAATATCTACTAAAAGTTCTCCATCGTTTCCGCCTATATTCAAAGGAGAAATATTTTCAATTTCAGATTCTATTCTTTTCAAATATTTTCCATTTTTAAGTGGCATTAATTTTCCCCTCCCTCTGAATTGTCTTTAAGCTGCATTCTAAAAAGCTCTTTGAAAATCCTTAATTTGTAATTATACATAACTTGAGCTTCACCATGGAGTCTTGACTCAACTCCCCCTATTTTAAAAGGCTGCCCATACTTATTTCCAAAATCAAATTTATCATTGTTTTCAAGTTCACTTAACATATAGTCTTTTAATGGCTTTCTATCTATAAAAGGTCTTTCAAGTTTATTTGCAAGTTCTCTATTTATCTTTCTTTCTGAAATATGCTGAAAGTAATTTCTAAGTCTTATTATTCCATCTCCATATTTCATTCCAAGAAGAACGTCCATTAACTCTGTAAGTTTTCCAAATTGATTTTTATTTAAACTCAAATTCACCTGGGAGTTCATTCCCAATACATTTTCAGAGAGTTTTTTATTGATTTTATTGAGATAAATTCTATCAAGTATCATGCTGAGCTGATTTTTATCTTCTTCGTCTTTAACTTCAATTTCCTCAGTTTTCTCACTATGACTATCTGAAAGGACGACCTGGTTAAAAGAAAGAGTCTGGTCAATGTCAGGTAAAATTATAAATCTTCCAAAACCATCCTGCTTTCTTTCTCCTATCCCCTCTTCTTCGAAATTCCTAATATTATCGAGATTCAAATCGCCTTTAAATTTATAAACAAATATACTTCCTGATTTTATTCCATTTACTATGGGAAGTCTGCATCCCCACTTGTTATTAAATCCTGTAAAATATTCCATATCTACAAAACTGTTTTCAAATTTAACTTCCTCAAGGCCGAGCTTTTCTTTTAAATATTCTTCATCTATATAGGATTTATAAATTCCAAATTTATCCCTATATAATATATCGGATGATGCATAAATTGAAAAAGACTCTCTATCTTCAAAATCATCTACTGCATCTCCAAAAATCCTAATTTCAGGGTTCTTCTCATTTACATTTATATTATCTATTTTACACTTCCCATATCCAGAACCTTTTGAACCACCTATATAGAATAATCCTTTCTTCAGTACTTGTTTGATTTCTTCAATATAATCGTCATTTTCGCATTTAATTATTCCTCTAAATTTTTCTCCTGAATCTATAGCTTCATACCTAAAGATCTTATTCTTTGCTTCCTTTTTTATATGCAAATTATTTATTTTATCTATCCCTCGAGTTTCCAATACTTCTTTACTAAAATTAAAATTTGCAAATTCAAATCCTTTCACTTTATCGATGTCCCTATCGGTATCTTCGTAAAACATTGCTATCCTCATTTTTTTACTTACATTATATTTCTTTATATCATCTTTCAGAGCATAAAAACATCTTGGAAATGGCAGTGATCTGACTTCATCAATTACCGGATAGGCATTTAAAAATTTCATTCCCCCCTTTAACAGTTTTTCTCTATGTATTCCAGAATTAAGATCCTTTACATCATTTGCATTAATATAGTTTGATATATATGCACCTCTTATGGCCGATCCCGGTATATAACTTCTGGAATATTCATTATCGGACTGCATAACTGTAGATGAAATTTTTATCGGTTCTATATTTTTTATATCAAATACAACATATTTAGCCATATTTAAGCCTCCTTTTCCAGTACATCAATATATTTAGCTGTCACATCTTCACCTTTTTCTATAAGTGAGCATTTTACATTTCCTTTTCCCCTGCTCTCCATTGTGCCGAGATTCCTTAAAACTGCTACTCCTGCTGAAAGTATGCCCTTTTCAATATCATCTAAATTTCTTTGACATTCTACATCACAGTATAAAATCAAACCTTTTTTTATCACCCTGGCCTGCCTTAAAGAACCCTTTTCTGGAACTCCATTCTCATCAATCCTTGTAAAGGTTCTAACTTCCGTAAGAGAATTAAGTATATCTTTTTTGTCAAACTTATAATTTTCAACACCATATTTGAGATCATCATGCACGCACTCTGATATAACACAATCCGAAAACTTTAAAGTATTGCTGTCAAACTTTCCCTCTTTCCCAAGAAGTCCTTCAATAATTTTGTCATATCTATTTTTACTGAAACAGAACATATACTCTCCGAGTGCAGAAATTTCCGCTCTTAGTTTTCCCTTAAAGGTCTTCCCTCTAAAATAAGGAACACCTATGTCATCCTTTAATATATCAACATCAACTCCACTCGATTCTGATTCCCCATTTCCAAAAATACTTTCGGAAAGTAGTTTTATTTTTATTTTAAAATATGTCATTTTAACTCCACCTCACTTTTCAAGTTTTTTAAACATATCCATGGATTCTATGGCATCGAAATACATACACACGCTATCACTTTCATTAAAACAGTAGTCTCCTCTTGCACCATGAAGATCTCTAAAATACCTACCTGGTTCTATATTATAAAACTTAAAGAAATATTTCGTTTCTTGTTCACCTTTTTTAAGCACTTCCCTTAAAGTTTTAACCTTACTCCTTCCTATTTTTTTCTCACTTATAGCTGCATCTACATTGTTCAATGCTTCTATAAAGTTTTGATAATTTTTCCAATTCTTCAAAGGATCAATTACCAATGGCTTCATCGTGAGTTTCGCATCTTTACCATTAAACGTATACTCTTCTTCTCTTATGTCATATATGGATTTATCTATATCTCCCTGAAAAATATGAAAATCCAGCATTGACGTATCTCCATATTTTTCTTTAAGAATAGTTTTCTTCGAATTTTCACAAAGCTGTTGTGCAGCATCATATCCTTTTATAAATGGATATCCTTTTTTTATTATTGCAATTCCAGCACATGCATGAAGTTTTCCAAGATCCATGCCTTCAATATCAATATAATTTTTATCGAGTTCCTGAAGAAAAGATCTTGCAGTTTCAACTCCAATATATGCATTACTCAAATAAGTCACGTCGTCCCCTGCAAATATAAGCGGTCTCAGCGGAATAATTTTGTCAGCTATTTTCGAAACATCTTCTAAATTTTCTCTGCTGTTAACTACATTTACTGCTATATTTTTAAATGCACGTTTATAACTTTCATCTATTTTTTTACTGAAATTTTTAAGTATATTTATATATCTATTGTTATAAACCTCCATGGTCTCGTTATCTCTTTTAACTACTTTATTTTCCAAATTTCTTAATTTTTTACCCATTTCATTCCCATCAATATGTACTACAGCTATATAGCTTTTCCCTTTTTCATTTACCAAATCATCAATTTCTTTACTATATTTATAATTTTCCGGAACGAGATCATCAAAATATTCCTTGACAGCACTCTTTTCTTCCTCCCGTTTTGCTTTTATCTCACTTGAAATATATTTTTTCCCTTCATCATAATAAAAAGAAACAGCAGGGTATCCCGTAGAATCACATTCTCTTTCTATTCCAAAGCCAATCTGATTCCCTGAATTTTTTCTACTGCTTTTTTTTATTTCTAATTTTTTATATATATTTTTAATTGAAGCTTTTATATCATCCTTTGAAATATCAACCGCTTCCTTGACTATAAAAAATTCAAGGCCAGGATAATTCTTAAGTACTCTTATGCTAAAATTTTTTATGAACTCATTTGCACATTTTTCATCATCGAATAGATATAAGCTTTTTCCACCTCCTTTTACTATGAAACTTTCATTTTCAAGATCATATTCTCTGAAGTTCTCAGATAGCCTTCTTATGATCATGGATGCCCCAATACATTCTTTAAGTCTGCTACTTCTAAATACATAATTTTGTTTTCTTGAAAACTCCCATAATACCAAACTCTTCATTTATTTTCCTCCTTGCTCTCTTCTTAAAATGTAACAGTTACTTTCTCTTTTAAGTCCCGGGAATATACACTGCTTAGGGAATCATAAAATGCACTTTTTGCATTCCCATAATTTAAAAATTTATTTTCAAGTTTATACCCTTTAATATAGAAATCAATACATGCCTCACTTCCCCCTGCTTTTTCAACCTCATCTGATATCTCAAAATACTTATCCACAAGATCTTTTATCTTTTTACATTCTACAGTAATGCCAAATCTCAAATTTCCTTTTTCTGTATCAATATGATCAAACTTATGATTATGGTGAACATTACTGATTTGATTCCCACCAATTAATTTATAGCCGTGAAGTTTTATTAGATCTTCCTTTGTTACGCTAAATTGTTTAAATACATTTTCAATCTTATATATGGATTCAATTTTCACTGGTTTAAATTTACACTCATAGATTTCCCCCTTGTCAGAAGAAACATAAGAAGAGTGTACATTCAACTTCCTATATTCACCTTCTTTAACTACTCTGTCATAAAATGAATAGAAAAATGCTGACATGGATTTTGTAGATCCTGTATAATCCACAATAATATCTACTGTTCTGCTGCCAAGATTATCATAATCACAGTCTTTTATGATATTTCCAAATTCATTTTCTACACATTTTTTAATACTTTTCCTCCTGCTTTTGTCACAGGGAACAGGTTTTATAATAATTGAATCATCTTTTTCTTTCACAGAACTGATTATATTTTTCAAAACATTTTCACTGCTTACCGACTCATCATCATTCAACGTATAAAAAGCATACACTTTTGTTCCACTTTTACTGTAATTTAAAATCGTATAGTAACTAGGAGAAGGATTTTTACCTATTAAAGTTATTATACAATCAGCTTTAGTACTCATTTTTATCAACCGCTCCCTTTTTTATTATCCAATTTCTAATTATTTCTTTTAATTTGGGAAGTTCACCCCATGTCGTTATAAGCACATTTTTAGGATTTTCCTGCCATATATCCATATCTCCTTCAAGGATTTCATTCTTATCCTCTACAAAAGTAACAGCTGCGGCTGCTGATTCCGCACCAGAAATAATTTTCACTCTCTGTTTAGCCTCATACAATTTCAATTTAGTCATTCTTTCAGTATCAACAGTACTTACCGAAAAATAATATAATTTATAATCTTTCATAGCTATAAAATCCGATTCAAAATTTGTACTGATACTCTTACTTGACAGATTATTTGCAAAATTATCTATTACATTTTCCTTTTTAAGCTCCATCAATATTTGGTGAATCACTTCTTCAAACCATTTTCCACGAAGTTTTTCACTTATTTCTGAGCTTATATTTTTACTGGACAATTTACGCCTTTCCGTATAAAACGATTTAAAAAAATCATCAGAACTGTCATAGCCGCACAAAAGTTTGTTTCCATCTGAAAATTCATCTAAAAACTTTGTAACTTTGTTTGCACTACCTTTTGTTTTTTCATCTAATCCCTCATATAATCCCGTTAAATACGAGATGATTTCCTTCCTTTTATCCAAATTATTTGCTATGAAATCATACATATCTCTGCTGAATTTACTCTGCTTAAAAGTATCTGAACTACCCTTGTAATTTAGAAATGACCTCATATGCACGGCAACCACATCTCCAACAGTAATAGGAATGGTCCCACTTTCACTTGAATAATCAACTATGCTTTCTCTATTCAAATTTGATTTAAAAATATGTATTTCACTCTTCTCTCCATCAAGATATGTAAAATACAGACTACTGCCAAAACCTTCAAACACATCTTTAAAAGCTTTACAGGATAAACTTGAAATCACTTTAGTTCCCCCTGTATAATTGAGCTCCATTACAGGTTTGTCTATTGCCGAGTTCTTAATTTCTCCACATATTGCTTTAAATTTGGGAAGCAGCTCCTTATACACCTGTTCTGGATTATCATAATTCTCTAATTCAAATGATTTACTTTTTACATGAAGGTTTCCTTCTATATCAGTTTTATCTTTTTGTTCTATAAAATCCTCAAGACCATCTGAAATATCTTTCGTCTCACAAGTATGAATCAAAAATACCTTCCCATGTTGATTTATTCTTGCAACTATACCTATGAGATTGGGCATAGCGCTTGTTCCTACAAGAGTTATTAGAAAATCAGCTTTCTTTTCTACTTTTTGCATAAATTCAATGCCTCCTTTGTTTCTATCTGTACATATATGTAAATTTAGAATTTATAATATTTAAAGCTTTGTTTATGTCATCCTCTCTGGATAAAGCATTTACTTCAAAATATTTTCTTGTATCATCTAAAATATCCTCCTCATTCAAAAATTTTATGAATTTTCCCAAATCTTTCTTATTCTTATAGCAATTGAGTTTTATCATAAACCCAATAACCTTTAAGGTAAATTCACTGTTGGGATTTTTACATATACTTATGGCCTTATCATTAAATTCCTTTTTTAAAGAAGCAGTTTCAAGCCTCTGGGCTATATTATAAAATATAAGCTCATAGGGATGTTCAAAAAACTTTGAATATTTTTTCACATATGAACATAAATTAACAAGCTTATTACCAAGTCTTTCAATTTGGTCTAGGCCAATGTCTTGTCCTATTTCTTCATAAATAACCCAATATTTGATAAATGCAAAAAGCTTGAAAGATTCACCTGGAGAAAGCAAATTTTCATATTTAATCTTTGTAAAATAATTTATTCCATTCTGAAAACTATCAAATCCAAAATATTTATCTATAATCTGTCTTATATTATTTTCTGGAACAATTTCGAAATATGAGTAATAGTGAATCAGGTAAGATATTGCCTGATTTTTTTGCTTATCATTATATTTAAAGCATCCCAATGCCTCTAAAAAATACTTTTCTGCAGATGCCTCATTAATAAATGACATATACTGCCCCTTTGAGCTCAAATATTTTCCCATATTTATGTCAACATAATTTTTACGAATTTCCTTTTTATCCATATCGCAAGCTATTTCTTTATACATTTCTTCTACAAACTCTTGATATTTAATAAGTTTATCAATATACGCAATTGATTCTTTAAAAAGGAAACTATTCGACAATGTAACTGCATATAAATTTATAGCTTCCATTCTTAACCTTATAATATCTAAAGAATCTGCATTATAAGTCAATTTCATGATATTTTGTTTATATATGATACTATTTTCTTTAAAATTTCCCAAATGGTTATATGTTCTCATTTTAAATATATAATATTCAATAGCTGTCTTTAAATCATTTTTAGCAGTAGAAGAAGTTATATACTCATCAACCTTATCAAGCTTTTTTTTGACAAATATCCTATTGTATTCTTTTGACTTTATTTCTTCCCCTTCTTTGATTATAAAATCTTTTATAGATACATCATTATATAGCTTTTCTTCATCTAAACTTTTTATATAGGAATCATATATTCTTTTATATTTAGAATTTTTAAATTCAATATTATACTTCTCTTTTTGATTTATATATTCATAAAGCTTTTTTTCATTATAATATTGAATTATTTTTCTATAGCACTCATCAATGTCATCATATGCAAATACAATTTCATTTAAATCATCCATAACTTTAAGATAAGCATTATTGCACACAAAATCTGAAAGTTGATAAAAAACATTAAGATTACCCTTATTATCGCATTCATCGCCATAAGCTATTTTATTTGCATTTATTTCCACATAAATTTTGTTTTTTAGGAAACTGCAATTTGAAATTTCACAGCTTAATGCTGAAAGGAGATTAGGAGACAGATCAAGAACCACCTTGCCATTTAGTATATCATACGAAAGTTCTTTGAAAGCCTTTATCTCCTGAGTTGAGAGTTTTTTTACCGGTAATACTCTCGTGGGCAGATTTATAATTACTTTGTTATCATAATTCAGTATTCCTGATTTGTATAATAGAAGATTTGATACTACTCTGTTTAGCATATTTAAATAAAGAAATGAAGCATTGTTATCATCTGTTATATTTGAAAAAATTTTTTTATTAATAGTCCCTCTCTCTATGTAAAAAGGAATTATTTTATTTCCACATTTTTTATCTATAAATATACTTTTTAAAACAGCATTTTGGACTTTCCCATTTCTCTGCTTTCCATGTATCTTATTATAATAATCATATCCTCCGGCAGTTATAAATTGCTTCTCCACACTACTGCTCAGTGTTTTTATAGATCCTTCATCTTTTATACCTTTACAAATTACACCTCCTATTATCTCTCTTTTAGTTTTGTTACCATCATTGCATTCAAATGATCCTGCTTCATCTAAAAAAATATAAATCATATGTTTTCCCTGCCTTTTTTACCCATAAATATAATTTTACTTTTTTATAAATACAAACTAATATCTCCCAAAATACACATTGCTATGCTATCTATCTTATAAATTAATTTATTTAAACTTATATATGATATTCTACCTTATTTTCCAAATTCCTTCATATATATGAATAATTTTATATAATATTACAAATTATTTTTTATTTCTATAAATGAAAAAATTTCATTCCATATATTTACAAATATCTTGCTTATTATTTTCTATAAATTAGATATTTATCCTAAATATTACAAGACCAGTAGTACTGTTCCCTGTCATTTTTAAATAAAACTATTAGTGAAAAATATTTACTATAAGAAGACAATTGATCAGCATTCTGCCGGTTCTTCCATTTTTATCAGCAAAAGGATGTATACCCTCAAAACCAGCAGTGGAAATATGAAATCACTATAGGTAATCTAAAATCTCATTTTTAATCATTGAACTTTCATCTAACATTAATGGTTTCAATTCCTCATAGGTAATCTAAAATCAGCTACTTCTAGGGAAGCTACACCATACTTGTTACGTTTCAATTCCTCATAGGTAATCTAAAATTGTATATCTGCCATTTATATCACCTCTTCATATATCGTTTCAATTCCTCATAGGTAATCTAAAATTATACTTTCATATCCATATATTCACGCCCTTTCTTTACGTTTCAATTCCTCATAGGTAATCTAAAATGTAAATTTAAATTTGATGGAATTTTGCACATTTTAAGTTTCAATTCCTCATAGGTAATCTAAAATGTAAATTTAAATTTGATGGAATTTTGCACATTTTAAGTTTCAATTCCTCATAGGTAATCTAAAATATACTAGGAACAATGCCTGGCATTTCGGCCAAAAAAGTTTCAATTCCTCATAGGTAATCTAAAATGAACTCATTTTATGCGAAGGTGAATGTGATTGCATGGGTTTCAATTCCTCATAGGTAATCTAAAATTAAGTGCTGCAGAAAGTGTGAAAGAGTAGAAATATGGTTTCAATTCCTCATAGGTAATCTAAAATTCTATCCAGTATCATTACGGGGAACCCAGCATTAAGGTTTCAATTCCTCATAGGTAATCTAAAATAAATAAAGAAGGTAAGACTGTTCTTATAGTAACCCAGTTTCAATTCCTCATAGGTAATCTAAAATTCGTTACAACAAAAGACTTTGGTGGCGAATCATTAGGAGTTTCAATTCCTCATAGGTAATCTAAAATCCATCCATATATTATTATAACAGGGTTTATGAAAATATCAACATGTTAATGAAGTGTTAATAAAAATCACAAACCCTTATCATTACTCATCTTTTTAATTTATCGAACCCCGTGGTTTTTTACGCTACTGGGGGTCGACGAAAAAATTATTGGTGTTACCTTTATCATCTAATCCAAAAAATCCTTTAAATTTTTTAACTTGATATTATAATCTTTAATCCATGTCTTATAAGCTTGATCTTCTAGGAAACTAACCATTTTAGATATTTCCTGCGTTTCATTGAAATATTCCAAGGCCAGGTAATACTGTTCCCTGTCATTTTCAAATAAAACTATTGGTGGAAAGTTATTGCCTATAAGAAGATAATTGACCAGCATCCTGCCCGTTCTTCCATTTCCATCAGCAAAAGGATGTATACTCTCAAACCAGCAGTGGAAATATGAAATCACTGTTAAAACGTTGTTATCATTTATTTTCACTTCATTAATTTCTTTAAATAAAGAATCTAAATTTTCTTCTACTTCATCAGGACTTACCCCTACATCATGTAAGCCAACTATATAATCACCTTTTTTAAATTCTCCTGGACTTTCTCCTTTTAATAACAACTGCTCTGAAAAACAATTTTTCATCAATGCATAATGAATTTTTTTTACTATATCAATAGATACTTTTGAATCGTATTTTTTACATAATTTAAAAATATTTTTGCATAACTCCCTGTGATTCTCTATTTCTACAAGTGTTTTCTTATTTCCTTTAAAATCTGCAACTTTTTTCCCTTTAAAGATGGTTTCAACATCTCTTAATCTTGTCTCATTATTTTCTATTTTATTTGAGGAATATGTAAACTTAAGAAAAAATCTATCTAACAATTCTTCACTTATACCTTTTCTCCAAATTTTAATACAATCTTTATAAGACATTAAAAACCTCCTAAAATATATTCAATCTACCCTTAAAATATAAGCCATAAATATTGATACAATATTATTCCAGACTTCTACTTTCTTTTTACTTCAATGCATCCAAACCCTTGAGAATTTTTGGAGCCAATTCCTGCATTGTAGGCTATATCCATAAGTTCCTTTGAACCCTGAATCAAAAATTCTCCATCCCATCCTTTTATAACATATCCCTTATACATTACAATTCTCTGTTTTAACTTTTCTCTATATAAAGGAGTTATTGAAAAACATTTATCTGAAGGTTCTGCTCCATAGTAGGCTTCATATTTATGTATTAAATTTCTCCTTATAAGTTCACTGAACTCACTTTCTAAAGGATTATAATAGTAAGTTTTGTTACCCTGATAATTTTTAAATGTACTATAGACAACTATAGGAGATTTTGTATATACTATTTCTTTTTTAGAAAGTTTACTATATGCACTTTCAATATGATCTACGCCAACTATGTTATTTCCAAACTTAAAATTATCTTTTCCTATCACATTTAATACAAGATAATTTAAAAATCTGTCTTCAAGGGAGGAAACAGTGAAATTGGCGTTATCAAAAAAACTTATAATTTTCTTATCCCTGTATATTTTAAACTTACCATATATTTTTGAAAATGTAAAAAGCTTATATCTTCTATTTTCAAATTTAAATCCACAATCATGTATAAATTTTTGATAGTTTTCATTCCCAAGCCAGTTTAATATCACTGCTTGCATTATACTATTATACTGTATAGGTAAATTAAAACAATCTTTAAACTTTAAATTTATGTTCAGTCTCATACCAATCAGCTCCAATTATTAAATTATATGAAGAGTTCTTGAGAATTTTTCACCACTCCTATTTGTTCTCTTTTTGAGTATTTTGTACTGTTAAACTTATAAATTATAATGGAATCCTCTTTTTTATCCATAATATTCTCTATTTCTATTTTCAATTTTTTAAAATTAGCCATACTGAGTTCCCCCTCAAATACAGAGTTTTGAACCCAAGTCAAATATTTTCTACATAATTTTAAGGCTTTTCCCACTCTCTTTTCTCCAAAATCGTAGACTAAAATGACAAACATTATCACCACCTCGCTATAAAGCCAATATATTCTTCATCTTGTGTAATATGCTTTTGTATTTTATAAAGTTCCATTCTGATTAATCTCTTATAACTGACTGGCTTATTAAGATTAGGATGTTTTATGGTGGTATAGAGTTTGTTATTATACTCTTGTAAAAATTTCTTTTTACCATTTTCAGATAACAATATTCCATTAAACTCTTCTTGAAAATCCTTCACTGTAATTATATTTTTATTTAATAGTGAAAATATACATCTATCCACCAGTATAGGCTTAAATATTTCAGCTATATCTAAATTTAAAGTAAACCTTCTCATATTGGTAGAATGCAGGTATCCTATTCTTGGATCTAGATGTGTCTGGTATATTTCTCCAAGTACCGTAGAGTACATAACTGAATTCCCAAAACTTATAAGTGCATTTATACTGTCTTTAGGAGGTCTTTTACTCCTTCCTCTAAATTTAAATTCTTCATTCTTAATTATTTTATTAAAACAGGTATAGTATTTTTCTCTTATATTTCCTTCTACTGCCATAAGCTGTTCAATACTTTCTGTCCCTTCCATAGTTTTTGATTTATTAAAAATATCTACTATTTCACTTTCCAGTTCAATCCCCCTGCTTTTGTAGTATTTAAGCACTACCATTATATTCTCCACTGCTGCTTGTATGATTTTCCTTGCTAGATACATCCTTTTGTGAAAATCCAAATAAAATTCACACTGCTTTAATATAACATATCCTGAATTATAATGTTCCCTTGGATAGAAGCTTCCCGTATAATAGCCATAATAATTAAAAAAATGCAGGCATATTTCTTTTTGAGATACAAAATCCAGGAATCTTTTATTTAAAGTAACTTCTCCAAATATCCATATATTATCTATTTCTTCTACAGGTATATATTTTTTTCTGCCTTCACTTTCAAAATATAATGTATTTTCTTTTCTCTTTAGTTCTCCATCATTAAATATATAAATGTCCTTTTTCATTTTCTACACCTCCAATTTGACTAAGCAAAGCAATATTCTCTATAAGCACAGTTTTTACAGTAGGGAATCTTTTTTACACTAGGAGGCTTATCCAAACTACATATATATTCTATATCAGAAATCATTTCAGCTAATTTTTTATTTGAAGTATCATCTAATATGACTTCTTCTCTTTTTCTCTCTTCAGGATAGAGAAGTTCCCCACTGGCATGTATTCCTGTATCTTTCAATGTTTTTAGATAAAACATTAGCTGCCATTTAGATGCCTCTTTATATTTAGATGATTTTTTAGTTTCACCTATTACCATCTTATCCTTGGAGCGAAATATTACATCAAATTTTATATTGCCAAAACTTATTTCCTTTTTATTTCTTTTATAAGTATTTTCATGTATAAATCTTCCTATATCTACATTTTCGTCCTGCTGATCCGGTACAATTTTTCTGGACATAAGCCACAATTCCCTTTTACAAATATTATAATACCATAAAAATACACCATTTATATCCAACTGTGATTCTCCTTTCCACAAATTATATTTTTGTGCATTGGAATACTTTATTTACATAATTATATCATAATAATCTTTCTCATAATCATCAAAAAATGATAACTATAAAAAACAACCCAGGGATTGCTTAAACGCATTGGTAAAATTATGAAGTTTTTATTATTAATTCGAATTCCTCATAGGTAGTCTAAAATCTTAAACAAAATAAAAAGCCCTATTAAGGCTTTTTTATTAACTCAAATTAGCTCATATTAATTACAATATGTCCTTTAGCTTCTTTACCTGTAATTTCAACTTTTAAATTTTTAATATCGTCTTTTTCAATTTTTATATTCTTTTTACTAATTGAACCATCTTTTTCGAATATAACTCTATTATCATTGTGAATTTTTAGATTTAGATTCCCATCCTCAATATTAGAATTAATTTTCATGTTAAAGGTATCTTTTTTTGAAACTATTTCCTTAGTATCACTACCATTTAAACTTTCAAATTTAACATCATATTTATTATTTTTAGAATTATCAGTCCAACCTTTACCATTAGCATCCCATGATAGTTGTTTTATACTAAAATTATTCTTTGCAGTAACACTTGTATATGAATAAACTCCTATAAAACACACTATTGCAATCACTATAACTCCTAATATAGCCTTTTTCATTTCTAATCATTCCTTTCTACTATAAAAGTAAAACTAAAATATAGAACTAACTATCTATAATTAAATTATTAAGTATACTTTACCATTATTCAACTATTAGCTGCTATAGTTTTCATATTTTATACATGGAAGATTTTTTATAAACATTTTGGTACCAACTTTCAAACCCTAGTTCACTTCCTGGATTTCTCTGCCATCTCTTAAGCCTGTCAACAAAATCATTAGGGTTTTCATTAACAGTTAATGTTATACAGTTTCAATTCCTCATAGGTAGTCTAAAATCTGTCAGTGAGTGACCATTATAACTCTTTTGATTATGGTTTCAATTCCTCATAGGTAGTCTAAAATCTTACCCACTCTGTCTTTATATTATTTATCTAACTCAGTTTCAATTCCTCATAGGTAGTCTAAAATCGCCTACCGCTGCAAGTCCTACACCTGTACCTATCAAGTTTCAATTCCTCATAGGTAGTCTAAAATCGATACCAATTTCCCAATGGAGACAAGCACATTTAAAGTTTCAATTCCTCATAGGTAGTCTAAAATCAGAAATTAGTAAATTAGAAATTCAAGATAATCATAAGTTTCAATTCCTCATAGGTAGTCTAAAATCACAGGAACGGAAAGATTTTACGGAAGTGCTGGGACTAGTTTCAATTCCTCATAGGTAGTCTAAAATCTTATGGTCTTCAAAGCCAGTTCAAGAGCACTTCTAAAGTTTCAATTCCTCATAGGTAGTCTAAAATCCCTATTCTGCCTGCTTGCCCAAAAGCCCCATAACCAGTTTCAATTCCTCATAGGTAGTCTAAAATCCCATCCACATACTATTATAACAGGGTTCATGAAAATATCAACATATTAATTAAATGTTAATAAGAATCACAAACCCCTGTAATATTTTACTTTTTTAATTTATCGAACCCCGGGGTTTTTTACGCTACTGGGGGTCGACGAAAAAACTCATTTATTTAACAAAACTTCACTTTGATATTTTAATGTATTCATTAGGTTCGTATATAAGCTATTTCTGAATTAGCATAATTTATGTTTTTTACTTCTTTCAGCTTCATTAATTTCTGTAACATCCTAAATCTTTTAATATATCTATATTGTTAGTAAAAGAACTGTTCCAATCAAAACAGTTCTCAATCATATTTTCATTAAAAATATTGATAACTATTTTGCACTTGTTATACTTGAAAGTTGATAACTTCCCATATTTTCATTGTATTTAAATCCATAAATATATTTAAAATTCTTCACAGAACTTTGTCCATCTTTAGTTATTTTATAAACTTCCTCTGTGGTTACAGTGCCAGACTTATTATCATCAGATATAGAATAAGAAATGACATTATATGACATTATATCTTCATTTATTCCTTTATTATAGGTATCTAAAATATACTTAGCTTGCTCATTATACAAATTACTTCCCGGATATAAATAAGGCTCTACATCGGAAAAATATCCATAATTAACAGCATGACAAAAGGAATTAGTGTATATATCTACAAGATTATGCAGCTGAGCTTCTATACCGTTTAGCTGTGCCTCCGAATCACTGAAACTTAAATCAATATTACTATCACCTTCAACTACTGTGTGTTCATTACTTTTTAACTTTTTTCCATTTTTATTAGCTATTGCATATATTTTCATTCCTGGATTCACCGGTCCAAAATTTTCTGCATCTCTTATCATAACTTCGGTATCCTTGCTATTTACAAAGATCTCTGCATCGGGATAATCACCATCTATATTTACATAATTTAAATCTTTAAATACATCCACACTCACTTTTCCATTAGTAGAATCTACGAGATCAATATTATAGGTTTTATTCAAGGATATGTGTTTCCCTTTATATTCTGCATATAATTTATATTTTCCAGGCATGAAAGGTCCAAATTCCTTGCTAAAATCATCTGTGTCACTTTTCCCGATCTTACTATCGCCCAGAAATAGTTCTACATCTTTTATACCCGTTTTGACATCTATAAAAGTTGGTTTTATATTTATCTTGTATTTCGGGAAAAATAACAATATCCTTCCATCAACAACAATATCAAAATTATTCCGTGAATCGGCACTTACCTCTTTAATTAAATTAACATTTTCAAGTTGACTATTCATATTATCTGTTATTTTGTTAAGATATGATGGATTGTCCTTAAAATATGTTAACAAATAAGAACTATTTTTTTTATCTATTTTTAATCTATTATCATTAGAATAAAATATATTGCTCAAATCAGATTTATTGCCAGATAAAATATCAGATTCAAAGCGTGCCACTATTCTAGATGGTTTTGACAATGACTTACCTATAAAAATAAAAGAACCTATTATAATTATACCTATTATTATAGTGAGCAATATAACATTCTTTTTTTTTCTTGGCAAAAGCATATGTCCTTCGTTAGAATTATCACTATCTATAAATTGCTGTGTATCAATTATCTGTGTATCATTATCATCGAATTCATATTTTCCAGAATAAAAATTATAACCACAATTATGACATACGGATTCATCTTTTTCTAATTTTGAACCACACTTATTACAAAATTTCATATTTATCACTCCAAATCATCAGTTTATTTAACTAAATACTATAAATTTAAACTCTTTATATCATTTATAATGGAAGACATTATATTTGATATAACAGAAGGCATACATTTTTGAAACCACACTATAAGAACAATAATAGTAACCAAATCTATGAATGAAACAACAAATAAAGTATAATTTTCAGGAATTACTAACGATTCCTTTATAATCATGACAAAGCATACCAATGAAACTATAAAGCCAAACAAAGCTATAGCTAGTCCAATATTAAATGATAAGTATGAAAATAAAATTGAAAAAAATTCAAAATACAGAATTGGAACTGTAACTATAAGTGCTGTTTTATAGTATTGAAAAACTCGTGGTTTGCTCTTTGATAAAAGTGTATTTGCCAGATAGAGTAATATAAAAACAACTAATATTGAAACTAAAATTAGTATAAAATTTTGTAGGAATATCTCTCCATAAGGTATTTTTACAATTGATTTCATCCTGTCAAGTTGTATAGTTATTTCATTAATATCGTTACTACTTATTGAACTAGAATATTCACCAGGAACAATCAAATTTATTATCTTAAGTATCTTACCTGCAAGTTTTATTACAATATAATTTATGCTTGAAACAATCTGATTTATTCTCCACATACCCAAAAGTCCATGCATAATTGCAATAAATATAGTTAATATAATTACTGCATCCTTTCTACTGTCATTTATAAATCTTTTAGCTGTGGAAATTGGTTTTAAAAACATATTTATAAGAATATCCATAACTACCTTAAAATTAATATCTACTTTAATACTCTGTACGTTTTTATTCCTAATTTGTATATTTTCATCTAGATCCACCCTTTTACTTCCACAATCGGAACAGTACACATCCTCTTCTTTGAATTTTTTCCCGCATTTGGAACAATATGACATAAAATCTCCTCCCACTTCTACAAATTCAATACTTTTTAATTTTTTCTAATGTTTAATACACTTTCATACTTCTAAAATTGTAAACACTATATCAACTTGTTCTCACAAAATTCATTTTTTATAAATATTCTACAAAAAGTTCTAAATTCCTTTTTATATTTTACAATTTGTTAAAATTCTCAATTGAATTGTAGAAAAAGTGGTTATGATGTGAAATAAGAAATAGTAATCGAATTGATATGAAAAAATCTAAATATGCTGAAAAGCAAATGTTATAATGCACTCCCTTCTTCAAAGTAGGAGATAAGCATTACTACGCCCCTAGATAAGTTCTGCTAAAATTTATATGTTGACATATTTAAGATGGTTATATTAAATATATCAACACATTATTATTTTACAGCTTTAATAATAGAATGCTATTTATTTGATTTTTTATCTTTAACCACCATTATAATTATAGCAGCACAAATAATTCCTCCTACCAGTAAAAAATCAGAAATCATACGCATTCCTTTCTTTAATAATTGATATAATTTATTATATCTAATCTTCTCTTCTTATGACATCTATTATATTTTCTTTTTAATTCCTGATATATGGATAAATTAAATGAATCTGTTTAAAAAAATAACCTCAAAGGTAGTTCCCTTACCCATTTTACTTTTTACATTAATCATACCCTTATTTCCTTCAATTATGGATTTTGAAAGTGCCAGTCCAATTCCAATAGATTCTTCATTTCTATTTGTTCTTCCCTTATAGAATCTCTCAAATATATGTTTAATTTCTTCCCTGTGTATTCCTTCGCCATTGTCCTTAACTATTATTCTAGAACATACCTGAGATTTCTCCGTAAATATTTGGACTTTCCCACCTGGTTTAGTGTGCTCAATGGCATTCTTAATTATATTTATAATAGCTTCATTTATCCAATTTGGATCATGATTAACCATAATTTCATTTTCTTCAGGATAAAATTCAACTTCAACATTTGCATTTTCTGACTTTATTTTAAGTGATTCTATAGACTCTGTTACAGTTTTATTTATATCATTACTTTTTATTTCAAATTTTACTGCTCCTACATCAAGTCTTGCAAGTTGAAGCAAACTTTTTACAAGCCACTGAATTCTATTTAGCTGATTCTGGCTGATCCTTAGAAATTCAATTTTCTTTTCTTCATTTATTTTTCTATTTAAAAGTATATCATTATATATTATCAAAGAAGAAATAGGAGTTTTTATCTGGTGGGATATATCTGACAGGGTATTTATTAGAAAATTTTTTTCTTTCTGAATTTGAATTAAGTTATTTTTTAAAATAACTCTCATATTGTTAAATGTATGGGCAAGCTTTGCAAATATACCCTCAGTATTTTCATAAATACCTACATCAAAATTGTAATCTATTATATTTTTTGCTGCTAACATAAGACTTTCAAGTTTTTTATACATTCTTACATATTCAATACTATTTATCAAAAATACAATTATAAAAAAACAAGCCATGGAAAAAAGCACAGACTTATTTAAATTACTATAGTCCGCTTTTAATTCAGGTAATAAGTTTATATTCAAATTTTCCTTATAATCATAATTGTTAAGTATCTTTCTTCCAAATTCAATATCTTCCTGACTGCTGCCTTTTGTTATTATAGATACTACTTCATATTTAAGTTCAGGATGAATTTTTACTATTTTCCCTACTAAAGCTGCATTGTTATTTATATAATCTTCTTTTACCCTTTCATAACCTCTATTGAGAATAAAAAAGTTTATTACCATAAAGATTATTGCCAGAATTAATATAACACATGAACTCCTCTTAAGTTCTGGATTTTCATAATACAAAGTCATATTATTCTACTCCCTTTCAACTTTTATATCCCACTCATACCCGAAACCTCTTCTAGTTTTTATGTACTCAGGATTTGAAGAATCCTGTTCTATCTTTTCTCTTATCCTTTTTATATACACCGAAAGAGTATTGGCATCAAAGTAATCTCCGCTTCCATCAGTGAGCTCATTCAATATCCGTTCTCTACTCATAACTTTTTGGGCATTAGTCATAAAAAGTAAAAGCAATTTATACTCCTGCATAGAAAGCGCCACATCATGTCCTTTTTTATAAACTTCCAATCTTTCTGTATTTAAAACTATATCTTTGCATTTTAATATTTTAGGCTTATAATTCTTACTTTTTGTTCTTCTTAAAATAGCTTTAATTCTAGATACAAATTCTTTTACCCTAAAGGGCTTTGTTATATAATCGTCTGCTCCTATATCCAGTCCCAAAACCACATTTACTTCTTCATCACAGGCAGTTAGAAATATAACTGGAACCTGACTTTTTTTACGTACATATTTACATACATCATATCCATTTTCATCTGGAAGCATTACGTCTAATACCAAAATATCAAAAACTTCACTATTGAAAGCCTCTACTGCTTCCCTGGCATATGAACATTTTACAACATCATATCCTTCATCTAAAAGTGTAAATTCAATTCCAAGAGCCAATGCTTTATCATCCTCAAGAAGCAATATTTTACTCAAATTAGCAGCCACCTCCACTAAAAATCATATTTAAAAATATGTGTTGTAATAATCAGCTAATATATATTATAACTAATCCTCTTCTCTTATGACATCTATTATATTTTCTTTTTTAATTTTTGATAAAGGTTTAATTACAGATATGAGTCCGATAAATATTGCAGCTATTGTACTAATAAATATCATACTCCATGGAATGCTCCATTTAAAATCCATAATTTTTCTCATAGGAAAAGATAATCCATAGGATAGCAAACTTCCAACAATTCCACCGTAAAGAGCACCATACAATCCATATAAAACTCCTTCTGTTAAAATCATAAGCCTTATATTTTTATAAGTCATGCCAAGTGCACTTAAAGAGGCTATCTCTTTTCTTCTTAAAACCAAGTTTGTGGTTATGGTATTTATTATATTAACAGCCCCTATGAAAGATATTACAGCTATAAAACCATACATAAGAATTAAAAGCTGAAGTGAATCTGCCCTTCTTGCCTGATTTATTTTAACTATATCTCTTAATTTTACCCCATTACTATCACATAAGGGTTGCAGAAATTCATTAAATTTATCCTCATCTTTCTCATTCTTCAAAGTTATATCTGCTGTTTTAATGGGAAACTTATCTTTACCTGTTATATTTTTTATTACGTCCTTCGTTATTATTATATTTAAAGACTTGTTGTCTCCATTATAAAAATAATAGGGATCATTTTCCACCACAGCTGCTACTTTAACTTTAACCATATTGTAATTTGTTAAATTGGAACTACTATTTTCTTCCGTGTAATCTTCACCTGTCATGCCTTTATAGAGCATATTTTTATTTATATAAAAGCTGTCTCCTACTTTTAAATTAGTAATTGCCCCGTTATAATATTTTTCATTTATAGTCATTTTATTATTTTTGACTAGGATAACACCATTTTCCTGTTTCATGTAATCAGTATCTTCTCTGCCCTCTTTTATATAGTTTTTAATACTTGTCATTTTATCCTGGTCATATATGTCCATAACTGCATCCATAGAATTTACAATTTCATTTTTAACGCTTACCTTTTTATATATTTCCGGTGCATTTTCAGCTATATAACTGTTCTTTTCACTATCAGAAATAAAAATATTTGACTGGTAGGTTCCATAGGATATATATGCTTTATCTACAAGATTATTTTTCTTTATTTTATCTATAAAATCAGTTTTAAGGGAGCTATCACCACTTTTATCAATTATACCAATAACCCAAAAATGCATTTTATCACTTTCAGACGGAGCTTCTGTGAAATTTTGCATCATACTTATAAAAGAGGAGAAAAATATAAATAAGGCTATACTTATTACCATGGAAAAAACAGTAACTCTAAACTTTTTCCTATTTCTTTTTATATTTTTAAATGCCATAACACTTTCTATATTTAAAAACTTTTTGAGTATCCTTCCCCTGTTTCTATTTATCTTTTCCCTTGATATATACGCCCTACTGCTTATGGCGGCTAAAGGTGATACCTTCCCTGCGGATCTTGCGGGAATAAATGCAGATATATATACAGCCGCTAATCCCACCAGAGCACTTATAATAAGTACATAGTATGGAATTACTATTTTTAAAGTCCCAAATAATGTACCTGACATTATGCTAAATACTTTGCTTACCACAAACATTGCAAATATTCCCCCTAGAAGTCCAAGTGGAATCCCTGCTGCACTTATTATGGAAGCTTCTCTTAAAACTATTTTTCTTATTTGTAAAGGTGTGGCTCCCACGGCCCTTAAAAGTCCAAACTGTTTAATTCTCTCCATTACACTTATTTGAAATGAATTATATATAATTGCTATAGTAGCCATTATAATTATTACTATTACTATTGCTGCCGTAGAATAAAGGCTTTTATTCAAATCATTGCTGCCCTCACCTGAATAATCCAACAAATGCTTATTACTTATGCAGTTTTCCTTAAATTTCTTACTTAACTCATCTACAGTATTACGTATTCCTCCACTTTTATATATAGTCATATATATTGTTGATCTTTCTATATCAAATTTATTTGAATAGGTCATTCCTAAAGCAATACCGTTATACTGAGTTTGAATTTGATTGGGAATAATTCCTGTAATTTTAAAATTTTTCATCTGACCACTAGCTGTTTTTAGCTTTATAGTATCACCTATCTTAGGAGAATTGTCCATATATTTAAATATCCAGTTCTCAAATGCTATTTCTCCTTCTTTCTGTGGAAGCCTTCCTTTAATTGCTTTATAATAGTCTGGCAAAAGTTCCAGAGAATTTTTATCGAACTTATCAATTTCTATCTTCTTACCTTCATTTACATCACATTCCAGCCAGTTTTCCTGAATACCTATGCTGTCAATTTTAGCATTGTTTTTTAATTCATTATAATCCTCATTACTTATATTTGAAATTTTGACATGAAATCCACCTTCCGATTTTATGGTACTTTCAATAAATGAATTTTGCAAGCTTTTTATAAAAAGTCCTACAGAGGTTATTAAGGCTACAGAAAGTATTATCCCCAAAATAGTAAGCAACATTCTCTTTTTATTGTGTTTTAAATATTTATCTGTTATTTCCTTATAGCTTTTCATGTATTTATCACCCCCTATTTATTTCTCCGTCACCTATGGTAATTACCCTTTCTGCCTGGTCAGCCACATTCATATCATGAGTTATGACAATTAAAGTTTGATTATACTTTTTAGATGACAGCTTTAAAAGCTCTATAACTTCTCTGCCATTTTTACTGTCCAAATTTCCTGTGGGCTCATCTGCCAGGATCAGGGCAGGTTTATTTATGAGAGCTCTGCCAATGGATACTCTCTGCTGCTGGCCTCCTGAAAGCTCGGAAGGAAGATGTTTTATCCTATCTTTCAATCCCAACATGCCTATTATTTCATTTAAATAATTTTTATCTACTTTTTCTTTATCTAAAAGTGCAGGAAGGGATATATTTTCTTCTACATCCAAAACAGGTATAAGGTTAAAGAATTGAAATACAAACCCAATATTTCTTCTTCTAAATATAGCCAGCTTTTGTTCATTTAATTTATATATGTCCTCACCATCAACATACACTTTTCCATCTGTTGGTCTATCAAGTCCTCCTATCATGTGAAGAAGTGTACTCTTGCCTGAACCAGAAACTCCCATTATTGCTATAAATTCACCTCTATTTATAGTAAAAGATACATTTTTTAATGCCTCTACCTTATTTTCTCCTTCACCGTAAATTTTTGATAAATTTTCAACTTTCAATATCTCATCCATATTTTTACCCCTTTACTTATAATTTGTCATAGGTAATTACCCTTTCCTAGTTCATTATATTTCTTCAATTGCACTACAACAATGACTTTAGACTTACAACTTAAATATGAATCTTACATTTTTGTAATTTTATTTTTTATCAGAACATCACAATTCTAATTACAACAATAAGAATAAATATAAAATATAATAGATTGGGTATAATGATTAATGCTCATAAAAATACTTTATTATCTCACTCATTATGTTTTACCTTAATTAATAAAAGCCCTGGGGTTGTCAGGGCTTTTATTATAAAGATTTTTATTTGAAGAATATCTTATATTTTAATTAAAATTGTTTCCCATATATTGCATGCAGTTTAAAACTAAAAAGTAATTTAATAATATACAAAATAGATATATTGAAATTAAAAAATGCCTATTTGCAGTAATTCACATTATTTGTACTAGATTTTTTTACTGAAAAAGCATCTCCATCAGAATATCCTATCAGCACACCACAAATAAGTGCAAATCCTTCAGAAACTCCAATTTTTTTGTCTAGTTCAACTTCAACATCCAATCCCGGCAGAGGTGAAATTACATAACAAGAGCCAAATGCAAGTTCAGTGGCAGCAATAGTAATATTGGCAGCTGCACAAGATACATTAGCCTCATTATATGGTGCACTTTCAGGGGCAGAAATCAACATAAAAAACCACCTTTAATTTTTATTTTATTATACTTACAATTATAACAGTTTTTATCATATTATGTATGAGTTTAAATACTTCATTGATATTTAGAAATTTATATCTCTAGGTATTTGCCCGGAACTTACTCAAAGCTGTTACTGGAGATATTTTTGACAATTTTCGAGTAATGTGAGTAGCTTTTTTAGAAACTTTTATAATGTAATATCTTTTTTAGAAATAAAATATGGTTTTTATTGTATTTATTATAAAATATACTTGGGAGTTGGTACAGTTATGAATTTTGCAATGAGACTTAGAGAACTTAGAGAAGAAAACAATTTGACCCAGGGAGCAATTGCTTCAATTTTAAATCTCACCAAGGCAAATATATCAAAATATGAACTTGGAAGACTACAACCTAATATTGAAACACTGAAGCTTTTATCAGATTATTTTAATGTTTCAATAGATTATCTAATTGGCGTAACAAACATAAAAAAAGTGGAATCCAATTACCTCTCAAGGATTCCTATATTTCAAATTACTAAAAATCATCCATCACTATTTATCGCTGAAAATATCAGCGGATATGAATATTTTGACAAGCCTCAGGAGCTTTCTAAAAATTACTTTTTCTTCAAAGTTAAAGATAACAGCATGTCAAATGCCCGTATATTTAAAGACGATTTAGTGTGTATTTGTAAACAAGATTATATAGAAGATAATAAATTAATGCTTATACAGGTGAAAAATATGGGTATTATACTAAGAAGAGTATTAAAATGTGGAGATAACTTAATAATATTACCAGAAAATCATAAATATAACCCTATAGCCTTGTCTAAAGAAGAACTAGAAGAAGATTCTTTCAAAGTTATTGGTAAGGCAGTTTATGTTAAATTTTATATACACGAATAGGCAATAATCCAAATTGACTATTCGTATCTTCTCTAATATCCAGCTTCCTTATAAAATATAAAATTTTCATCTTCATGATCAAAATCCATATGACATAAAGTACTATAGATATTACTTATTTCATCTGATACTGCACCTTCATAAAATATAAATTCATCATTACCAATTATTTTCTTATACATATCTGGCAATTCGGAAATATCCTCACATCCGTAATCTTCTAATATTTCATCTAATTTAAATTTTGATGAGTTTGAATAAATAATAGAAGCAAACTCCTCAGCTAATCCTCTCAGAAGTGAATCTTCAGGTACTTTCATCATATTTAATATTTTTTCCTTTGTCAGTTCATCTTTTACACCTAAGATAAAACTTGATGAAGAACTATTGGTAACAAAATCCATTCTTATTTTCATAATTTATACATTTCCTCTCTATTGCATAATATAATACTTCTGCATAATGGGCATCCTCCCATGCAATTAACTTTTTCCCTGCAATGGGGACATGATTTTTTTAGTTTATTTCTAAAATTTTCAAATATATCACTGTTCCAGGCATCATCTATACTTTTATCTTTTAAGTCCACAGACCATTTTAATTCCTGATCAAAACTACAGGGTAGAGCTTTCATATCTGGAGTAATATACATAGACCATCTAGCTGCTTCACAGGTATCAATACTGCAGATATTAAAATTATTATTAAAATTTATTAGTGCTGGCACACTACAACTGTCAAAACCTATTTTGAAGGGATATTTTTTTGACATTATATTACTAAAAAAACTTCTCACAGGTATATCTTCATATTTTAAAACATTATCTTCTTTTCCCAGACCTACAGGCTTATGTATTAAAAATATAACTGCATTTATTCCATTTGGAAAACTATTATTTTTAAGCATATACAAAGCTTTTTCTATACTCTTGTCACTTAATACATAATGAATATTGACTTTTACACCTGAATTTTTAAACATATCTATGGCCTCTATAGTATATTCTTCAGAATACCATGAAACTGCAACTGCACCACAATATTTTTTTGTTAGTTCTACTTCCACCTCATCCAATAAAAATCCTGATGTGGTATAATTGGGAACAATATTATTCATCCATGTATATTTCAATATTTCGGCAAAATTTTCATGTTTATTAGGATCACCTCTTCCCCCAAGTGCTACTTGAAAAGTCTTTCCTTTTATTTCATCTATTATTCTAATATAATTTTCTAAACTCATATTTTCATCCTGTATATTCATACCATTTTGATAGCATTGAACTCCTGCTTTTAAGCACAATCCAGATTTTCCATGAATACAATGACCCATAATTCCTATATCTATAAGTTCGGGAAAAGAAGATTGGAATGCTTCTATTCCAGTGTCTTTTCCCGAACTATTTAATATTCCCGTTCTCATGTAAAATCCATTTTCTGTATTAAATACAGAAACAAAATTATAATTTTTATCAAATTTTTTTAATATCATTAAGATTTTAACTCCTTTAAAGTAATCGCTTGTACTCCTATCAAGTGATTTAGAGGCTAAGATGCAGTTTACTTATAAAGAGTACTTTTTTCAAATAGTATATAAATATTATAGTATCTTTTTTGGATACTATCAATATGTTAATGATTATTTTTTTCTGAAATAGATATAAAAATATAAAGTACATGAATTTACAAGAACGTATTCATGTACTTTATATTTTTATCTCATCAGCTTAGCTATAGGTCCTCTAGGACTCAGAATATTGGCTATTTTCTCATATGGAATTTCTATTTTAAACAGTCCATAATAATAAGGCGTATATTCATAAATTTGATAATAAAGCACTAAACTATTAGGAGTTAAATAAAATTGCTGATTTTCAGTAATCCCATTGTATTCATTAATTAAAGTAATATTATTTTCTTTGATATACTGCTTTGCTATAGGATCTAGAAATCCCTTATAATATACTTTGCTATTAAAAAGATCACTAAAACTATAAATTTGACCAGTTTTTACATTGGCTGTCATAGAAGAATACAAAGTAGAACCGTGGGCTGCCCTATTTACATAAATATACATGCTGAACAATATGCTTAAAATCCCATTTTTATTTAACATCACTTCATAATTTCCAAGCACCTCATTAAAGTCTACAGCTCCAATTTGAAGTACCTGTTTTTTAAAAAGTTCACTTACCTGATTTATAATTTCATTATTGACTTTACCCACACCACTTCCTTTATAATTTAAAGGATCTATAAATGGATACTGTATGCTAAAATTAGCAGGGGCAAGCTTTTGTTCCTGCAGTTTTATGGATTTTTTAAGATCTTCTTTGTAAGTGTCATTACGATAATAGGGCTCTTCAGCTTCAAAAGGATATTTATATTTATGAGGATACCTAAAGTAAATCATTCCGGATTCCTTTCATATACACGCTTTCACCCTCTATTATATTCTTCTAATTTAAATAATATGTCAAATTGCATTATCTTCCGATGTTTTTGATTTTTTCATTTTAAGTTTGATTTCATCTCCTTTATTGCGATAAAACCTTAAAGCTGTGATTGCAACTCCCACTAAACATAAAATTCCAGCAGATATGTATACCCATCTCATTCCATAGATAAATATATCATCCCTGCCCTTAACATAATCCACTACCCTATATCCAATCCTGTAACTCATTCTATTATACAGAAGTAAAGTGGCAACAGCTGTACCTAAAACCAACCCCAGATTTCTAATAAGTGCATTTACACTTCCGGCTATACCAAGTTTATTTTTAGATACAGTTGACATAACCAGTGAATTATTAGGGGATTGAAACATTCCATTTCCTATAGTCATAACTACTATATATACTACTAAAATAATTAGAGAAGATTTTTCACTTAAACTGGATATTAAAAACAGACCTATGCTTGTAAGCAAAAGACCAATTAATGTAAGTATTTCCGAGCCAATCTTATCTGACATATATCCGCTAATAGGAGCCACTATAGATAATACCACAGGGGATACCATCATAAATAGCCCTGTTGCAGCAGGTGAAAACTTTAATACATCCTGAAAATAAAAGGGTAATATTATATTTGAAGCACCAATACAAATAAAAGAAATAAAGGCACATATTATACTTATAGAAAATAAGCTGTTCTTAAAAATTCCAAGTTCAAGCAGGGGAACTTGTATTTTATTTTCTACAATAATAAATATTACAAAGGATACAAATGAAATAATAAAGGCACTTATTACAAAAGGATTATTGTATCCTATGCTCTGGCCTTGAAGCAGTGCTCCAAATAAAAGTACTATAAATACAGTAAATAGAAGAGAGCCTTTTCCATCTACTTTTTCTTCAACTACATCATGAGATTTTGGTAGTACTTTCATTGCCATTATAAATACAATTATCCCAATAGGCACATTGATTAAAAATATATATTCCCAGCTTACAGCAGAGACAATTAGCCCTCCAATAGGTGGACCTGCCATAGAACCCAGTGCAACAAAAGTGCCTATCAGTCCAAGTGCTCTACCCCTTTCATGTTTTGGAAAAACCTGAGTTATAATTCCTTGATTGGTGGCCATTGTAGCAGCAGCTCCCACTGCCTGTATAACTCTTGCAGTTACAAGTAGAGGCAGGGAATGTGTAAATCCACATAAAAGGGAGCCTAATGTGAAAACCACTACTCCAAATTTAAACACTTTCATTTTTCCTTTTATATCCCCAAGTCTTCCAAATATTAAAATGGTAGCTGAAATGGTTATAAGAAAGCTGGTAACCACCCATGAAATTTGTGCCATATTAACATTTAGTTTATCTGACATATTAGGTAGGGCCACATTTACAATGCTTCCATCCAATGTGGCCATAAAAGTAGCTGAAATAACAGTAAATAAAATTATCCATCTTTTTTCATAGGTTTGATTTTCGGTCTTATTCAATTCTTTTTCATCCTTTCGCAGTTTTTCTCCCTATATTTTTTCCCATTTTCTAAAACTTGTTCTAAAAATTCTATAGATATTTTTATGTCCTTTTCATCATTTCCATATATTAAAATATCAATCCAATTATGAATAGTTTCTATAATTTCAGGAATTATAGCTTTTGCTTTATCCGTTATATAGAGTTTATATGCTCTTATATCTTCCTTATTTTCCTCTTTTTTTATATAACCCAGTGATATTAATCTTTTAATGGTTCTTGCAGACATGGATTTATCTACATTAAGTTCTCTGCTTATGTCACTTTGGCTTATACCTTCTTTTTTACTCAATACAAGTAAATATGGGTATGTACCTGTAGTAAGATTATATTTTTTTAGTTTTTTATCAATATAAACCTGGGTACATCTATATATATTGTTAGTTAACTTAATTAAAGTTTGTGCTTTATCATTCAATTCTATTTTACCCCTTTCATTAGATAAAATAACATAATACAGTTGATTAGTCAACCATACTATAATCTACAGAATTCTCTTGTATATATTACAGCTTTAATCTATACTATAATCAAATCATATATGTGTTTAGGAGAAAAGTCTATGGATTTAAAAGAAAAAATTGAAAAACTTCCTTCTTCTCCTGGCGTATACCTCATGAAGGATTCCCTTAATAGTGTTATATATGTAGGAAAATCAAAGAATCTAAAAAGCAGAGTTGCATCATATTTTCAAAATTCAAGATCACATACTCCAAAAGTTCTAAAGTTAGTCAAAAACCTAAGAGATTTTGACTATATACTTACAGATACAGAATTTGAAGCCCTTATGCTGGAATGTAAATTAATAAAACAAATAAAGCCTATATATAACAGACAAATGAAGAATACCCAATCTTATTGCTATATAAAGATTAACCAGAAATATCCTGATATTAAAATCTCCAATGAATATGTAAAAAATGACGGAAATCTTTATTTTGGACCATACTCAAGTAGAAACACAGTAGAACGAGGCATTCAAGGCATAAAGGAATGCTGCAAAATATTTTGCAGCAACAATTTCCAAAAAGCTTCATGCTGTTTAAATTATTCTTTAGGCTTATGTTTAGGTATGTGCTTAGGCAGTACTGAAAAAAAACAGTACTCCTCTATTTTTGATAAAATAATAAATCTGCTTAACGGCACTGATAAAAGTATTATTGAAGAAATGGAATACAACATGAATAAAGCATCAGAGAAATTTAATTTTGAAAGTGCCGCTAAATATAGAGATTATATAAGTGCAGTAAATTATCTGCTAAATAAAGCCAAAATCTCTAAATTCACAAAAAAGAATAAGAATATAGCTTTGCTGGAATATTTGGAATATAATAGTGTGAAATTTTTTCTTATTAAAGGAAATAAAGTTATTTTTAGTAAAAAATGTTATTTGGAAAACATTAATTTTCAAAAATTGAAATCTTTTTTGAAAAGTAATATTTTATTCTATTTTAATAATAAAACTATAAAAAAGTCCACAGAACTCCATAAGGAAAAAATGGACGAATCTCAAATAATCTACTCCTATTTAAAAAGTAAATCCGTCAACCGTACATATATTGTGATTTCTTCCAAATGGCTTAATAATCCAAATGATACAAGTATAGATAAGGCTATTAATAAATTATTATTTTCTATATCCCATTAGATTTTAAAACAAAAACTCTTAATTATTAGCTCAAATAAAAAAGATCTGCCCACAGCCAAACTATCCAGTTAGTTGTGCAGCAGATCTTTTAAGTTAATTTCATGTCACTTGATATCCTAAGTTCAATACCGCTTTTCTTTTCCTTCATCATCAAATCTACCAAATATACAATTTGTGCCCCTGCTTCCACTGGAGGAGTACCACTTTTATGTATATTTGAAATCACAGTTCTTTGAGATTCAGGCTTTTTAGTACTTGATCTATAAGCCATATAGCTGCTCATACTTTCACCTGTTGCAAGTCCGGGTCTTTCACCTATAAGGATAATGGTAACTTTCGCATCCAATGCCTCGCTTATTTTATCCATAGTAGCTACCCTGGCATATTTTACAAATATAGGAGTTCCTATTTTATATCCTTTTGCTTTAAGTCCGTCAATTATTATACAGTATATATCTTCTAAATTAACTGTAATAGCCGGGGAACTTAATCCATCTCCAGCTATTATTTGAACATCTGGATTCCTTATACAGTTATTCTTTATATACTCTATAGTTTCTTTGGAAAATTTTCTTCCAAGGTCAGGTCTTTGTATATACTGTTCCTTATCTTTTACCATGGTTTGAACCTTTAAAAAATTAAGCTTATCTATAATACTTTCATCTACATGTGACCAAACTGCATCCATTGCCACTGCATGATCTGCTCTCAATTTTAGAAGAGTTTCAGTTTTATACCTAGTTCCTGCCCTGCCCACACAAATTCTTGCATTTGTTGATTTTTTCATACGCTTATATATTTCATAATTGCTATCCATAATTTCACCTCACTAGACCATTGATTTTTTTAAAAACAATGAAGCATCTCCCGCTATATCTGTAAGCTTTCCATTTTGTAAAATACCCAGCTGTTCCAATCTTCTTTCAAATTCTTTAATGGGAGTTTTACCTGTAATTTCTCTAAGAGTTGCAATATCATGATAACTTGTAGATTGGTACATAAGCATTACATCATCAGCACAGGGAATTCCCATAAAGTAAGCACAATTAGCATTTGTTAAAAGCATTGCTAGATTATCCATGTCATTTTGTTCTGCCTTCATATGGTTTGTGTAGCATACATCAACTCCCATAGGCAATCCCGTAAGTTTACCCATAAAGTGATCTTCAAGTCCCGCCCTTATAACCTGACTTCCATCATACAAATATTCAGGACCTATAAATCCTACCACTGTATTTACTAAAAATGGATTATACCTTTTAGCAAAACCATAGCACCTGGCTTCCATGGTAAGTTGATCCGCACCATTGTTTCCATCCGAGGAAAGTTCTGAACCCTGTCCCGTTTCAAAATACATAAAATTTGCTCCCTTTGAATACTTATTTTCTCTCATAAGGAAGTAGGCCTCATCCATAAGGGCAGTATTTATGCCAAAACTCCTGTTGGATATTTCTGAGCCCGCTATGCTTTGAAACATCAAGTCCATAGGTGCTCCCCTCTTTAAAACTTCCATTTGGGTAGTTACATGGGAAAGTACACAATTTTGAGTTGGAATATGCCATTCAGAAGTAAACTCCTTAAATTTACACAAAATTCTGTATACACTATCTATGCTGTCATTTACAGGATTCAATCCAATTACGGCATCACCTATACCATAACTTAGTCCTTCCATAACCGATGCCATTATTCCCTCTATATCATCCGTTGGATGGTTTGGCTGAAGTCTTGAAGAAAGAGTTCCTCTTTCTCCAATTTTAGTATTACAGCATGCGGTATTACAAATTTTCTGTGCAGCATATATAAGATCCATATTGCTCATAAGTTTTGTCACTGCGGAAATCATTTCCGCAGTTAATCCATCTCTTATTAATTTTATATCTCTTTCTTTGGCACTCAATATAAACTCTCTAAGTTCTCCCACTGTCATATGCTTTATTTTATTGTAAGCAAACTTATCTATGGAATCTTGTATAATTCTTGTTACTTCATCTTTTTCATAGGGAACAACGGGATTATTTCTAAGATCTTCTAAAGTTATATCTGCCAATACAATTTTTGCAGCAATTCTCTCTGAAGTGCTGCAGGCTGCAATTCCTGCAAGGGCATCTCCAGATTTTTTTTCATTGGCCTTAGCCAGTAAATCTTTTATATCCTTAAATTTGTATACTTTATTAAATAAAATAGTCTTTAAATTCATAGAAATCACCTGTCTTAAATATATTTAAATTGCCCTATCCTGTTCTGTAATTTTTTGTGATACCTCCTTTTCTGATGATACTTCAGTAAATCTTGAATACACAAAATAATATATGATGGCCAGTACATAAGCACCTATTACAAAAGATACAGTTGATATATTTGAATACCCAACAGTCACAAGTAAAATTACATCAAGTACAAGAGATATTATAGGAAGTGTAATCGAAACTTTATATGGTCTTTCTAAATCAGGTTCTTTTTTTCTTAAAATTAACAGTGCAGCCATACTCACTGCATGAAGTGCAATAGCTCCAAAACTTGAAATCACTATAATTACTGCGGTACTATTTAAAAGTACAAATAGCATTCCTATAAGACTTGGTATAATTGTTGCCGCTACAGGTGAGGCTTTCGAATTTACTTTTGATAAAAATTTAGGTAAATATCTTGACCTGGACATTGCGAATATCTGTCTTGAATACCCAATTATTATTCCATGAAGACTGGCTATAAGCCCAAAAAGTCCTATAAAACTCATCAATTTAGAAAATGCATTTCCTTTTCCATATATTACATCAAGTGCATCAGGAAGAGGTGAATCAGTCGAACCAAGTGCCTTAGCATCCATTACTCCTGCAGTACATACAAAAGTAACAAGTGCCAGCACTACAAGAGTAAGTATGGCAAGTATAAAGCCCTTAGGTACATCTTTCTTTGGATTTTTACATTCTTCTGCAGACATTGCCCCTCCTTCTGCAGCTAAATAGAACCATATGGCAAATGGTATAGCATTAAATACGCCTCCAACCCCTCCACGGAAAGCACCCTGTCCTACTATTCTTGTAATATCAATGTGGGTAAAACTGGCACCTGCAAATATTACAAGTCCTACAATGGCAACAATAGTAACTACAGTCTCAATAATAGCCGCAGTTTTAACTCCCCCACAATTTATAATCACAAAAATCCCGTAAGATACAAGGGCAGCCGCAGTTATTGGTACAGCCGGTATTATAAAATGAACATAGGCGCCAATAGATATAGCTATAGCTGGCGTAGCAAATAAAAATTCAACTACAGAAGAAAAGCCTGCCAAAAAACCTCCAAATCTTCCCATAGCCCTAGTTGCATATTCGGCAGACCCTCCTGCATCAGGTATAGCAGTGGAAAGTTCTGCATAACTGAACATAAAAGCAGTATAAAAAATAGTTACAATTACTATTGCTATTATAAACCCCACCGGTCCTGCAAATGCCAATGCATTATTCCATCCAAAATACATACCTGATATAACCATACCAACTATAATAGCCCAAAGTTGAAATGGTGATAATGTCTTCTTTAATTCACTTTGCATTAAAAACCCTCCCAAAACTATTTATAATTTCCATCAATGAATTAATTGTTAAATATTAAAGTTTTCACAGCAACAGGTATAATTCCCCCTACAGATTTTCCAATATCTATATAATCTCCGTTGTCAGTGGAAATTCCGTCTATACATATTACTTTTCTAGAAAAATTACACCCAGCTTTTATTGTCTGTCCAAGTGCCTTTGCAAAATCATTTTCTACCACAACTATAATTGGGTAATCCTTTATAATTTTAAAACATTTTATTATTCCTCCAGCCATTAGCTGTATTTGCCTATAAGAAGGGCTTAATGGTCCCTTAAAGGAAATGGCCACCATAGAATCATCATACAGCTTAATTTTTTCTGATACATATTCATACATCACATCTTGGTCTTCCAACAAATCATCCTTTATCTTTATAATAGGTATATTTTTTATTGGCAGTATGTCTTCATCAAAAATTATGGTACTTCCGCTTATTTTTATAGAATGGCTTCCTGCCCCTATTACTGTGGCCCTTATTTTTTCCTTTGGCTCCAAAAATTTATATTTGCCTTCCTTTAAAATGCCTCTTATATACACTCCTAGAAGTGGTCCTATATCTTTGTACTTTAAAGTATCCTGCAGTGTATTTACCTCATAATCACTATATATAAATTCCGCAACCCCTCCTGAAAACATAAATATTTGTGCCGTCAATTCTTTATTTTTATGCTGGATAAAAAGCTCCCTTTCTTCTGAAGATAAATTTATGTTACTTCCAATTTTAAAAATAATATCTGCAAATTTACTTACAAGCATATTTAAATCACAAAATTTAGGCTTGCTGCCAATAATGATATTTAAATTTAAGCTTTCCAGCAGCCTTTCTATCTTTTCAGATATGTAAATTACATTACCGCTGTCATCAAATTCAATTAACTTTCCCCCTATATGCAGGGCAAAGGAATCCACTATTTTTCCTTCATCAAACACACATGCATTAGTTGTACCACCTCCTATATCAAAATTTACAACTTTTCCGGAAATATTTTTAGAAACCTTATAAGCTCCAGCCCCATATGCTGCCAGTATTGATTCCAGATCAGCCCCGGCAGTTGCCACTACAAAATCCCCTGCAAAGTCTGAAAGAATATTTAAAACCTGCTGTGCATTTTCTTTCCTTGCAGTTTCCCCGGTTATTATTATTGCCCCGGTAGAAATGTGTTCTTTTTTCACATTGGCTCTATTATATTCCTGCTGTATTATAGATTTTAGCTTTTCTAAATTTATGCTTTTTCTGGATACCAGTGGGGTAAAGTATATTTTACCTTTATAAGTTATTCTTTTATCTACAATTTTAACTTTTGGTACAAAAAAAGAACCTGCTGTATTTTGTATTGTGATTTCACTAAATATAACTTGTGTAGTGGTGGTACCAATGTCAATTCCTACACTTAATATTTTGTCATTTACTATTTTGGTACACCTCCCTTTAAGGCCACTAGATGAAAAAAGAGCTTAAAATACCTAAAATATTTTAAGCTCCGCTGCTCTCTAACTATTTATAAATTTTTAAACAAAAATTATAAACTTTGAATGAAATGCTCCATTGCATTTCATTTATAATTTATACACAGTTTATCATAACAATTTATCAATGTAAAGAGTATTTTTATAAAAAATTAATAAAATATTCTCCTATAATTTAATGCATCCTCAATACGCTTTACTATATTAATTTTTAAAGCAAAAAACTGCTTTTGTCCCGCTTTTACTTGAATCAATATTTATATCCCCATTTAATTTATCCTTTACTATACTTTTTACAATGTCCAGTCCCAAGCTTTCATTTTTAACTAGATTTATATCAAATCCTTTTCCACTGTCAATAACTGATATATTGGAATACATAATACCTTTTTTTATAATTATCTCTATAAATCCTTCATTTTTATCTACAAAAGCATGCTGAAGGGAATTTTGAAGTAATTCATTTAACACTATAGCTATAGATGTAGCCTTGTCCGAGTCCACATAAAAACTATCTCCAATAAATTTTATATCTATTTGTTTATTGCATTGAATAAAGTTTCTAATGGCATTATCTTTAATTTTGGATAGTATATTTTTTATATCCACATCATCAATTCCGTTTTGTGCCAGCACCTCATGAGTTGCAGCTATACTAAGTATTCTGCCTATGCTCTCTTTAAAGGCTTTTTTAGCTTCTTCGTTATTTATCCTCCTGGATTGCAGCCTTAAAATACTTGCTATAGTTTGAAGATTATTCTTAACTCTATGATGTATTTCTCTTATTGCCACAGCTTTTAGAATAAGCTGCTTTTCTTTTTCTTTTATATCTGTTATGTCCTTAATTAACATAACAACACCACATATACTATTATTTTTTTTAAGAACAGCATACTTTATCTGCAGCGAAAAATTTCCTATTGAAACTTCAGATAATATAGAATTATTCTCTTTTAATATTTTGGAAAAACTGGTTTTACTTAAAACAAGGTTATCAAATTTCATTCCCACAATCTTATCTTTATAACCAAGTTTTATGTAAATATCCTCTGCAATATGGTTAGCATAAATAGAAATTCCACACTCATTAAATATAATAACAGCATCATTAATCAGATTAAAATCTACAGTATTAGATAGTTCTGGACTCTTTAAATTCATGAGTGTCTGACTTAACTGTTCTGTGGTTTCAGACAATATTTCCATATTTCTATTTTTACTTAAATCCTCAGTTATGTCTTTTTCCATTATAAGCACACCTATTACTTTATCCTCACTATTTTTAATAGGTACCGTATTTTGTTTTACTACTTTATTTTCCTGGGTAATTGCCTTTAAATCTGAAGTTCCCATGCCTATCTGAAGCGTTCTAAGTGCAGCTGGTTCATTTTTCATTAAAGCAAGTTCACCCACTACTGTTCCCCTATATAGAGATATGGAATTTGAAGGCTTAGCTTCCGAAACTACAATGGCAGTTCCTGATTCTCTGGTTAGACAGTCAATAAAAATATCCGCTTTAACTAGATTGGATACACTTTGAAGATACTTTTCCATATTTTCTAAAATTTTTATATCTTCCTGGGATAAGTTTGTGTATGTCCTGCACAATTTTCTAAGCATGTTAATCTACCTTTCATATCCTCTTATTAAACTTCTTGAAGTGTTTAAAATAGAGCACTGCCTATCCATGCTAAGCTTTCTTATTCTCTTATAGGCATCTTCTTCTTTTATAGAATACCTGTCCATTAACATCTCTTTAGCTCTATATATTACCTTCATATCTTCAATTTTTTGCTTGGCGCAAGCTGCCTCATCTTTAATGTTTTTTATTTCCTTACTTTTTGATATGGCAATTTCAATTTGTGGAATTAAATTTCTTTCATCTATAGGTTTTACAACATACCCTATAGCACCAACTTCTTTTACCTTATCCATAAATTCTTTTCCGCTATAAGCTGTAAGCATAACTATAGCATCTGCCAAATTTTCCTTTGCTATAATTTTAGCAGCCTGTATGCCATCCAGGTTTGGCATCTTTATATCCATAATGACTAGATTTGGCCTATTTATCCTGCACAATTCAACAGCTTCAAGTCCATCAGAGGCTTTTCCAACCACATTATATCCACAACATGTAAGTATTTCAAAAATATCCATTCTAGTAATGGGTTCATCTTCCGCAAGCACTATCTTGTCTTGCATATACTCCGCCCTCCCCTATAATCAAATTATGAATTAATTAACATATTAATTATCATTTTATCATAAAATACTTGTAAATTACTATGATTTAATAAAACTTCGCAAAAAAATAAAAATAAACGCAGTTAGATCTGTGTAAATCAATTCCAACTGCGTCTATTACAATCTTTTTATATTAAAACAACTCTTCTACATCTACAGTAAATCCAGTAAAAATACTGGATGCTATACTACCACTATTTTTAACAACATCAAGTTGATCATATAATCCATCATCATTAAGGCTATATATTTGCACCGTATTAATTATAGGATTTACAATCCAATATTCTTTAACACCATATTTCATATATAAGTTTAGTTTTACCACCAAGTCATTTGATTGATTAGAAGGTGATACTATTTCCATTATAAGAGTAGGTATACCAACATATTTATTGTCTTCTATACCGGTTTTATCACAAATAACCGAAATATCTGGTATTACTACTCTATCTCCTTCAAACTCTTCACTATGCAGCTGTACATTGTAAGGTGCTGAAAATACTTCACATTCCCTTCCCTCTAAAAAATCAAATAATTTAACATATAATCTACCTGATACTCTTTGATGTTTTATAGATGGTGAAGGAGACATATATACAACTCCATCGATATATTCTAATATATCATCAGTTTCTTCCTTCATTTTATAAAATTCATCAATAGTAATGAATTTTTTCTCTGGTAAATTCATAAATTCAACTCCTAATACCAACAATTCATTTAATGACTTAAAATTGTAATTACATTTTACCATATGAATCTTCTGACACACAATCATTTCCACTGACAATCTGCACAATTCCATGTCCACCATCAACTATGACTCTATCTCCCGTATTAAGTCTTCTAGTGGCATTACCACATCCAACTACCGCTGGAATGCCAAGTTCTCTGGCAACTATGGCAGCATGAGATAATGGTGCACCAATATCTGTAATTATAGCTGCGGCCCGGGGAAAAAGAGGCGTCCAACCTACATTAGTAGTAGCTGCTACTAAAACCTCACCTGTTTTAAGATTTTCTCCCTCTTCAGGATTTATAATAACTCTCACAATTCCTTCTACTTTCCCTGCTGCTCCTGCAAATCCCTTTAGTGTCCCAGAATCAGATTGACCAGCTGCAGCTGCATTAGAGTCATAATAGTCACTTCTTCTATTTGGGTTTTGTGACCAATCAAAAGCATTGAAAGTCCCACGGATAATGGATGGCAGAGGAGGCAATTTTTTATACTTATTATAATTATCTTTTCTTGCAGCAATATGTCCTACTGCAGAATCATCTCCTAAAAGCAGATTTAAAACTTCATCAATGTATAAAAAAAATACATTATCTTCTATGCCTGTAAGTTCCCCTGCTTTAAGGGCAAAAGCACGATTCACTCTAAATGCCCTGGTCCACTCTGAACGCACTGATTCCCTGAGACGTGCTGCTTTATTTGCCTTTATCATTTTTTTCTCAATGCTTCGTACTTTCCGAGGAAAGCGCTTTTTCAATTCCTTTAAAGCATTTTCATATTCTGTCTTCTGCTTATCCAGCAGACTTTCTACATTTGTATTTGATTTTCGTAATTCCTCTATTTGGTTATTAAACCAGGTTTCATCCTCTAGAGAATCTGGTATGGATAGTTCAAATTCATGAGGTCCTCTATGACCGTACTGCACTTTGTATTCATCCCTGCTCATTTCTCCCCTTATGATCTTTGACATTCCCACAATGGGACCAAGACTTTCAAGAGATGAATTTCCCCTAAAATTTGACATTAGTATATTAGTATCCTCAATTCCCACCAGATTTACAAGTTCATTTTTCAGTTTATTGGCAATTACCATTTTACGCCCACCTGCAAGCGCAATCCATAAAGCTTTAAAATTATAAGGTAAAAGTTCTTTTTTCCATAAGTTATAAAGCTCTTCTCTGCTTTTTATTTCTCCAATCCTTTTTCTCATATTTATACACCATTTAGGTGAATCTTTTAAATGGTCTGGTATTTTACTGGAACTTTCAATAATTTTCTTTAAACGATGCCCCACTGTGGGAATCATTTGTTTCATTAAACTTAACTTGGAAAATGGATAAACAGGTACCTCTATCCCTTCTGGCATTTGTCCAAATACTTCACTCATTATTCCCATAAGAGATTTTATACTCTTACCAAAGGCAGGATATATAGACAATGCATAACTTATATTTGTGTATGCTCTTCCATATACATTACCAGAAAACAGATAATATCCGGGGATTGGAGTTTGTTCTTCATCTAAATCTCTTATAATAGACCAGCTCAGCGGGGTAAAAACATCAGACATTGCCTCTCCCACATTGTTATTGGTCCAAATATAATCTCCATCAAGAGAATCATTCCATTCATAGGTATCTGGATTACCAGTCCTCAAAGTTGTAATAGGCCTGGCCTGAAGTATATATAATTTTCCATCCTCTACAGCCCACTCAATATCCTGGGGAGCATTGTATTTTATATGAAGGCTGGATGAATACTTATATAATTTTGAGGCATATTTTTTTAAGTCTGCAGATCCCTCATACTTTCCTTTAGGCCTCTTAAGTGTAAAGGTATGTGCATTTGACTCTCCTGATACAAGTTTTTCTCCTAATCCATATACAAAATTCCCCACCATATTTGCATGACTTCCCGTAATTGGATCAGCAGTAAACAGTACTCCGGAAATCTCAGACTGTACCATAAGCTGCACCACCACGGCAATCTGATGAGATCTGTCTATACCCTGAGCAGAACTGTAGACCCTTACCCTTTCTGTTTGTGTGGATTTAAAAACTATATCTATAGCATTTTTAATCTCCTCATATGTTTTGACATTTAAAACTGTTTCAAACTCTCCTGCAAAAGAAGCCTTTGCGGAATCTTCACTTAAAGCAGAGGATCTGACTGCAAAAGAAGCCTTTTCTTTCTTATCTTTAATTGCATCTAAATAGTACTGTATTTTATTCCAGACTTCACTTTTAAGCTCTCCTTCTTGAAAAGCTGCAGGTAAAATTACAAATCCCTCTGGTACAGGATAGCCATCCTGAAACATCTTAGAAAGCATATATCCCTTACCTCCTGCAAATTTTTCAAGTTCTGGAGTAAGCTCTTTAAAACTTTTAGCCATATCCAGCACATGAAACACCTTCTTCCTTTATGAATTCACTATTTTAAAAATATTATTTATAAAAACAATCTTCAAGCATTTTTGTATATACATTTACTTCTGCAACAGCTTTTTCATAATCAATTTGCCTTGAAGGAGATAATTTTGCATCTTCCATCAACTTCTCATTAAATCCCTTAAAAGTCCACATAACTACATTTACTGCTTTCTTCACATCTACATTTTCTCTAAATTTAGAAACATCAATATTTTCAAATACCTTATAAGAGGCACTGTCTATAGTTTCTCTGTTTATAGTCTCTAAATCATTTTTTACATCATTTGATTTTTCTACATTTACAATTTCTATAAATTTAAGTATTTGTGGATATTTATTTAACAATTCCAGCTTAATCAACTGTACTTGCCGCAGCCTGATAAAAAAATCTTTTTCATCTAAATTAAATTGTTTATAAAATTCTTTCATACTAAGCTCTATGCAGTAATCATACAGAAATAAAAATAGTTGTTTCTTATTTTTAAAATAGTGAAATAACAAACCTTTTGATATATCAGCTTCCTTTACAATCTGGTTTGTAGATGCATTTTTATAGCCCTTTTGTGCAAATTCCTTTAATGCCGCATTTAAAATGCGCTGCTGTTTTTCCTCACTTAAACTCAAAAATTTTGAGAAAATAATATCACCTTCTTCTAAATGAATTAAAATAAATTGACCACAGTAGTCAATAATGAAATTATATCACCATTGACTACTGTGGTCAACATCTGTTACTCCCAGTTTTTCCATACTTCAGGCTCATATCCAATAGTAGCCTGTTTGCCGTTGCGAACTATAGGAGTCTCATATAATTTAGGATTGTTTAAAAGCATTTCTTCTCTTACACTACTGCTTCTTATCTTGTCCATATTTAGTGTCTTGTATTCCTTCGCCTTCACATTGATTAAGTTATTTAAACCTACAGAAGCTTTAACATTTTCAAGTTCCCCCTTGCTGAGTCCTTTTTGGTTTAAATCTATAAATTGATACTTTATTTTTCTCTCTTTAAAATACCTTTCTGCCTTCTTGGTATCAAAGCATTTTTTAGTACCAAATATTTGAATGTTCATAGCTCCCTCCTATTATTCATTTCTCAGTGAATCCACAGGATTCAGTTTAGAAGCTCTCCTAGCTGGAACCATACCTGCAGCTACAGATACCAGTATAGTAAATAACAAGGTAAATACAAAAACTGAAATATTTACATCTATTATTTTCATGCCGGGCTGTATACCTCCTATATTATACATTACCACAACTTTATTTATAACAATACCTAATACAACAGCTGTTACATCTCCAAAAAGACCCCCTATAAATCCCAGGCTTCCAGCTTGAACTGTAAACATTCTGCTTATATTCTTTCTGGATGCACCCTCTGCCTTCATTATACCTATGGATTTGGTCTTTTCATATACTGCCATGGTCATGGTATTTATTACTCCTATGGATGCCACCAGAAGCACTATTATACCTGCGGCAGTTAAAAGTGCCTTTATTATGGTCATCATGGTTTTTAAGGTTTTAGTGCTTTCAACTTGTGAACTTGTAACATATCCCATTTTCTTAATACTGCTGTCCACACTCTCTACACCCTCTGCGGTATTTACCTCCACACTTATGTTGTTATATCCCTTTTCCTCCAGGTAATTTTCTTCTTCTGTATAATATTGTTGAATTTTTGCTGCTGTTTTACTGGAAGCTGTTATTACATTTTTTCCATTGTCATAATTTTTATTTACAACACCTGAAACTTTTGCATTTATCACAAGAGGTTCTTTTTCAGGAAGTCCTGGAATAGAAGGCAGATAAACTCTCATTTCTATATTCTTTCCAATAATACTTTTATAGTCCTTTATACCAGCTTTATCTGCAAGTCCCTGACCTAAGAGTACATAATCCTCATCTCCCTGTTTTATAATCTTCCCTGAAATAATGGGATTATATCCATATTTTTGGGTCTTCTTTTTATCTGACTTTATTTCATTTTGCTGTGAGTTTAAAAATATGGGAAGTTCCATATTGCTTCCTTTAACATTTACCTCGGAAATTTCTTTTCCATTTATAAAAGTCTCCTGTATCTGGGTGTCAATAGATGCACTGACCTCCTCTACATTCTTCATACTCTTAAATTTATCAAGCACAGCATTGTCTATCTTTTTAAATTCACTTTTATTTTGCTGTGAATTTTTACTGCTGTTTTGTTCAGGTTTTACTTGAATTATTCTCATAGTATCCATCTGTTTTATTTGATCCATGGCTATTTTTTGAATTCCCTGGCCAAAACCTGCCATTAAAACCACCAACATTGCCCCTATAGCTATGCCAAAGGATGTAAGTACAGTACGAATTTTTCTCCTGCCAAGATCTGAAAATGCCATTTTTAAACAATCTGAAAATCTCATGTAAATCTCCTCCTTATGAATTTAAAGCATCTACAGGATTCATCTTTGAAGCTTTTCTGGACGGATAAATCCCTGATATTATGGAAATGGCAATTGAAAAGGCCAAAGTAGCCAGTGGAAGCCAAAGAGGCATATTCAAATTGACAGATTGTGTTATATCCCTGCTTTTCATATACATGTTCAATGCAAACTGGATTATGCTTAAATTTATACTGCTAAATACAATTCCCATTATACCCCCTATAAATCCTATTACTCCTGACTGGGTGATAAATATGTTGTGGATATTATTTCTATTCGCACCTAATGTCTTCATTATGCCTATAAATCTAGTTCTTTCATATATAACCATAGTCATGGTATTTACAATACCCACGCTGGCAACAAACAACACTATTAATCCAAGAAGGGCAAGTATTACTTTTATTACCTTAAATGAATTTTGTATTTTTTCTATCATATCCTGATAGCTGACATATAAATACCCCATTTTTTTTATTGAATTTGTTATATCAGAAACATTTTTTGAATCCTTTGTATATATAATTACACTGTCATATCCCAAATTTTCTATGTAATCCTTCTGAAGAGAAGTATAACTGCTAATTTCTGAAGCAATGTCCAGTGATGATATTATTCTTTCATCCTCATGGAACTTATCTCCTATTATCCCAACTATTTTTGCTTTAATCTGAAAAGGCTGCAGAGTAATATTGGAATTATTGGTTTTAGACTGCGTAATAAGTACATCCTTTCCCAGAACTTCATTGTAATTTTTTATGCCCATGGAGTCCAGATATTTTTTGCTTACAAGTAATGCTTCCTTATCTGATTTCACTAAATTTCTCCCTGCAATTATAGGTTTTAAGCTGCTGTCTTTATTTTTATCTCTAACAGATGTAATTTTTTCATCTGTAAAGTAATTATCATTATTGTAAAGTGCCGTTATTTTAGTTCCTTGATTATCTTCCTTATCTTCTACCTTTATACTTCCTGCAGATGTATTTACAAATGCCTGTACATTTTCTACATTCTTTATACCTTTAAACTTCTCAACGGTATCTCCACCAATCTTTTTGAACATATCATTCATGTCAATATCACCAGAGTCTGTTTCATACATATCATAATATTTAAAGTTCATTACCTGAATTTGCTTTAACTGTGAAACATCCACCTCTTTTAAAATTAAATTCTCACCTGAGGTTCCAATACTCACAAGAGTCACTATCAGCATAGTTCCAATGGCAACTGCCAGAGAAGTGAGAAAGGTTCTTCCTTTTCTGCTCCCAAGGCCATTTAAAGCCACTTTTAATATGTCTTTAAATTTCATCCTGTTTTACCTCCTGCACTTTACCATCTTTTATACTTATAATTCTCCTTGCCCTTTTTGCCTCTTCCATATTATGGGTAACCATGATAACTGTATACCCTCTCTCATTCAAATCACTTAAAAGATTCATTATAAGTTGTCCATTTTTTGAATCCAAATTTCCCGTTGGCTCATCTGCAAAAATTATTCTAGGTTCATTTACAAGGGCTCTTGCTATACTCACCCTCTGACGCTGTCCTCCAGAAAGCTCTGTGGGCTTATTTTTTATTTTATCTTTAAGTCCCACCATTTCAAGAGCCTTTTCTGCCTTTACTTTCCTCTTTCTTTTATCAATGCCAGAAAATATCAAGGGCATCATCACATTTTCAAGGGCAGTTTGTGTATTTTCAAGATTAAAGGATTGAAATACAAAGCCCACAGATTTATTTCTGTACTTTGACATATCTTTATCCTTAAGCTTGCTTATATCCTTTCCATCTATAAAAATACTTCCTGAGGTAGGTGTATCAAGCCCTCCCACGAGGTGCATCAAAGTAGATTTACCTGAACCTGAAGGTCCTACTATAGCTGTAAATTCACCTTCTTTAATAGTTAAATTTACATTATCCAGTGCAATTACCTTTTCTTTACCCATATTATAAATCTTTGAGACATTTTTTATTTCTATCATATAATTTCCCTCCATTTTCAAGATAATATTGTTCATATATTCTTCTAGTGTACTATAGTTATAATACACTAGAAGAATATATATTGTCAATATACCTTTATCCTAAGGATACAATTAACCAAATCCCCCAACTTTTACAAGATGAGGGGATACACATTTTATTTTCCAGATATCAATTAATATAAAACAATCATCACCACCTGACCTACGGACAGTAAATTTATATAAAATTCCATTAAAGTATAATGATTGATGTTGATGTTTATACTCAAGGATTTAATCATATTCCTAATTGATCATTATTGAATAAATTGATTAAAATGTAAGTATAAATTTATACTTATAACAGTGTTTTATGTCAATGTAAATAAAAGGAACTAATATTCATATAATGTAAAAGCAATTTTTAAATAATAGGTATTTCTTAAAGAATAATAACATCTTTTGAACCATTTAACTCCAGCCCTAAATAAGCTGTAGATTCTTACCTGTTTGTCTCTCAATGTTTTTGTAGCCCCAATAAGTTTATTTTTCTTATCTTTTGTACAAGATGTTCCAAGGGTTATCATCCAGCAGTAAGCTATACAAATGCATAAATATAAGGTTCTTGCATACTGGATATTATGTGTCCAGGTACCTTCTAAATTGAACCCACCAGATTTAAAATCTTTAAACATTTCTTCTATATCAAATCTTTTTTTATATTCTCTAATTGAAAAGGTCTGTTCTAAATTATTTGCTATGAACCAGGTATCATCAGAACTTTCTGCCCTGCAGACTGCCAGATTGCATATATATTTTTTAGATGTTAATTTTACATTGTAAAAGTGTCTTGTCTTTCCCTTTAAAGGTATTATATTTCCCAGCTTTTTTATATTTGGTTTACCGCATATTGATATTTCTAAATTTTTTGTACACCTGATACAATACTTGAATTTTAAAGTCTTATCTATAAACTTAAACAAATCGACACTTTTAAATCCCCTGTCTGCTAAAATTGTAACATCAAAATTATAGGGAACTACTATTTTATGTATAAAATTAAGTCCTTGTTTAATATACTTGAAATCTTTACTTCCCTCATCTTTATATAAGAACATCTTATACCACAGGGGAACTGCCCTTCTTCCCACTTTTAAAGAAAACTGTAATATAACAAATTTATCTATAATAGTTGTGTGATCAAAAATTATATATATTTTCTTTGAATGACTTTTATACTTTTGTAGTAACCTATATGCGAAGAATTCATATATTTTCTCACAATTAATAGCCTTGTTAGTTAAAAATCTTCTCAATCTTTTAATTTTACTTTCTTCTGTACCTGAAGAATAGGAATCCTTCAGCTCTTGAGATATTTTGGATAATATAACTGACTGTGAAACTATTATTCCTACAACTATAGCTATTAAGTTATTTAAACGGTATGATGATAAAATTATCATTTTTTCTAGTATTTTTTTTAATTCTGTAGTAATATATTCTTGATCATTGATCATAATAAGCCACCTTTTCTAGTAAAATTGTGCTGCAAATCAATTTTATACTATGAATTGGTGCTTTTTATTATTTTCAGAATATTTCTATACAAATTTTAATTCCCATTTATATGGTTATTAGCTGTCCGTAGGTTAGGGTCTGTTTCTGATTTCAGCGGATAAATATAATTCGGCAGCGCCATAAAACCGGCAACCGTAAACTGCTTATCCATTATGGTCAGCACATCACCGATTTTATAATTTTGGGCGGCGGCAAAAGCCGGGTTGAGCAGGATTTCTCCGCTTCCGTTTAGTTCATTGCCTTCGATGATGGCCGGAATATTGATTTTATCATTTTTAGTGAAAACGCGCAGCGTGATCCCCTCTGAAAGCACATAATCGATGCTTTTGCCTTCCTCAATGACCGCGTCTCCCGCCAGTTCAAGCTCAGGTAAACTGTCTATGCTTTTGTCAGTTATAAAAGAAGCGTCTTCCTGCACATATCCGTTTTCAAATTCATTCGTTAGCCGTTTTAGGTTGCTGCCTACTAAAACCATGCCCGTAAACAGGACGCAACTTAAAAGAATCAGTAAAACGGAGCCGATATATTGCGCCTTGTTCTCGAAAAAAATACGTTTGATTCTCTTATTGATGACCATTACCATTCAATCCTTTCCGCCGGAACAATTTGCTCATTCACCAATTCTTCCACGATTTCACCGCTCCTGAGTTTGAACACCTGGTTCGCCATACCGGCAATGGCGGCGTTGTGGGTGATCATCAAAATGGTGGTTCCGTATTTCTTGTTCACCTCTTGCAGGAGTTTCAAAATGCTGCGGGAAGTCTGAAAATCCAGTGCTCCGGTTGGTTCATCACAAAGCAGCAGCTTCGGATTTTTGACAATCGCCCTTGCAATGGATACCCGCTGCTGTTCACCACCGGAAAGCTCCCGGGGGAAGCGGTGCTTTTTATCCTGCATACCGACTGCTGCTAAAACTTCGTCAGTATCGAGAGGTGATTTACTTATATTGGATACCACTTCAATGTTCTCCCCGACTGTAAGATTGGGAATCAAATTATAAAACTGGAAGACGAAACCGACGTCCCCGCGCCGATAATCGGTTAACCTATCATCATTCAGATTGTTGATCTCGACACCGTCAACGAAAACCCGTCCACTGTCGCCACGATCGATACCCCCGATGATATTCATCAGTGTGGATTTTCCAGAACCGGAAGGCCCGAGAATGACGCCGATTTCTCCCTTATCGAGCTTCATCCCGATTCCTTTTAAGACTTCGGTCTTAATCACATCCGTCGTGTAGCTTTTCTTTAAGGTTGTAACCTCAATGAACATATCATCTTCCTCCTTTTATCGATATAAGATTTTGCGAAGAATCTGCAGATACTCGTCAAGCTCTTTTAGCATCTCCTCAGAATGCGCCTTGTAGGCGTCAACATCGTCGCCATACCGGAACAAGCTGTCGATGTAGCCATGCATCGTCCACATAATGATGTTTTGTGCCTTTTCACTGTCAATATCATCCTTGAACAGCATATTGTCATGATTGGATCTTTGGCGGACCAACTGCACCGCAATAAAGGGCGACGATTGCGGCAAATCTCCCGGAAGCCCTTCCGGAAAAACATCCTTCACTGCTGAGTCAGAGTAGGTTTTCACCAGAAACCCAAACATAAGCGGGTAACGAAAGAACATCTCTAGTTTCTGTTTTGACACAATCCTGATATTTTCAAGAAAGTCACTGCTTTCTAAAATAACCTTTCTATACTCCATAATAATAATGTCCAGTGAATACTTAATGAGAAACAGGAAAAGCCCCCTTTTCGAGCCAAAATAATGAAATATTAATCCCTTAGATATACCCGCCTTCTTGGCTATTTCATCTAAATTTGCCAGATGGTATCCTTTATTGAATTCTCTAAATGCTGCTGCGATAACCCGTTCACGTTTTTCTTCTTCCATAGTTATAATTTTATGGTCTTTGATTTTATATTCACATATAAATTCGGCATCGTCTTTCTTCCTCGCCATTAATATAACCTCCAACCTCATATTCTATTGACTTAAAAGTCAATATATCTATTTCAGTATAGCATCCGTTGACTCTGAAGTCAATAGCGCATACAAAAAATTACTTGTTGGAGAGCCTCCCCAAACCCTGCAACTTCAGGCCAACTTGGCCCGAAATTCACGATAAAGATGCTAAAAGCAGAGCCGCCTGTAATAAACGTTACTGCTCCTAACGTGGCAAGTAGGACAGCGGCAGCCGTACATATCCATTCAGAAACACAGAAAATGGAATACAGAGATGCGACAGTGATGCTCAACGCAATAATGAACGGTATCGCAAGATTTTTAGTATGACCTTCATAATAGCAACCCCTTTCTTGGCTTGGTTCTGCCTATATTTTACCATTCGTGAAAGGGAACGACAATATTGTCAAGACTTTGCGAATCTTGTCTCGGCACTTTGAGCCAACATGGAGGTATTGACAAAGTCTATAAAACATTTTCTGATTGAATATTGTCTAATAATTATTCGTTCTACTCAAAAGTCAATAATTCTGATATAATATTTACAATAGATAATTATGATTATAATGCGTGTAGGTGTGGCAAATTTATATGTTGTGAGGAGTTTGAGTTTATGGATGATTCCACGAAGATAGATATGGAGGAAGCACTCCGAGTTATAGCTTCAATGATTGAGCGGAGTGAGAAAGCACAAGAAAAATTTGCACAAGGTACTTCCCAGTACACGTTGCAAAGGAACAGGAGCAAAGCGCTTTATGCAGCCTCGTCATTAATAATAAATGAATTAGCAGAGAATGATGTAACAGATAAATTTACGAAAGAAGACTTGGAAAAAGCGCTTGCACCAATAGCTTCACTGATTAGCAAGAGTGAGAAAGCCCAGAAAAAATTAAAGCAAGGCACTTGGCAGCATACGATGCTTAGGGATAATCTCAAAGCACTATATATAGCTTCACCATTGTTAACAAAGGCATTGAGCGAAATGAATGCCAGAAAAGAGCAAACAGAATAATATATCGGTAGTATAAGTATAATGCTCAAATGGTGGTATTATCCATATAATATAATTTGTTAGCAAAGAAGCAAGGTATGCGTCTTACTTCTTTGCATAAACATTCACTAATATTCATTGGCTTTTGAGAATAAAGTAGGGGTGTTTACTACAAAGTTTTTTCATTTTTGAACAGGGAATATCTCAAGGATTTTTATCACTCTACCGAGCCAATATTATGGAATAACTATCTAGTGTTTGCTGTTGACGGAAGTAAAGCAGAAGTCCCAAATTCTGATGAAAACAGAGCATTTTTAGGAGAATGTGGTAATAATCATTCCAAAGGTGAGGTAAGAACTTTAGTAAGTAGCATATTTGATGTATTTAATCATTTCTTTTTAAATTTGCAAATAGACTTTATTAAAACATATGAAGCGGCACTCCCTGACTGACCTACACTAATTGTATGTTCTGATACTTATAACATTATTTGATTTATTACTTCCACACACCTTCCTTTCAAGAAGATATATTAACTATATACTTAATTTTATATACTTAATTTAAAATTAGTTCTTGATAATTCTTGCTCAAATTACTATCTCCTCTCATTTACCCAAAATAACTTTTTAAATTTTACTTATTCTTTAAAAAAGCAAAAATTTTTTTAAAAGTACCCTTAAAAGAGAAATTACTATTTTTATTTACTAAAGGCATTGTAGAATTTTCCAAAGGTACCTCTTTTTCCTCCTGAATGGGTTCTTTAAAAAATCCATCATATTCACATATATTTAATCTATCTTCTAAAAGAGCACTATCCACCATAGAAAAAATTTTTTTTAATTTCTCTATATTTTCAATGTTATCCATAATAACATTCATTCCTTTCGCTGTGCTCAAGGCACAAAAATTAATGAAAGAGTGATTAAAATTACCAATTACTGTGAATAATATAGACAAGTATACAGGTGTACTACAGAGCACGGCGGGGTGAGTGTGATTGCACTTCACTGTAATCCGTATAATAACATGTGCCGATTACTCTTTTAAGTACAAATAAGTGTGCCCTAGGGCACGTAAGTTAATCTTTGTTTAAACAAAGACCGTTTAAAAGTATGAGTATTCAGTCAACACCTGTGTACTTTATTTTTTTATTTGTAGGTGATATAAATGTTAAAAATCGTTTATTCTATTTGTTGCGGTATTGATGTTCACAAAAAATTTGTAGTTGCAACTGTAACATCAACCAATGAGAATAACATCACTACCTATGCAACCAAACAATTCAGTACTTACTCAAAGAATCTTTTCCATTTAAAAGAGTGGTTATCTGAGCATAACTGTAAAGAAGTTTGTATGGAAAGCACCGGAAAGTACTGGATACCTATCTATAACATACTTGAAGATTCCTGTAATATTACTCTGGCTAACCCAAAGTACGTTAAAAACATTCCCGGCAAAAAAACTGATAAAAAAGATTCTCTATGGCTTGCAGACTTACATAAGCATGGATTAGTTAAAGGAAGTTTTATTCCTCCAAAGGCCATAAGAGAACTACGAGACCTTATGCGCTATCGCTTTAAACTTACAAATTTCCGTTCAAGTGAGAAAAACAGATTCCAAAATTCATTAACAGTTTCAAATATCATGATTTCAAGCGTAGTATCAGATACCTTTGGTAAATCATCATCAGCTATAATTAAATATGCCATGGAGCATCCTGATAAATTAGATATAGACTATACTCAATTTCTACACAAGAGTATGTTATCTAAGGCTGACGAAATTAAGATTGCTATGCAAGGAAGCATCTCTAAAAATCAAACAGCAAAGATGTCTGTATGCTTGAATCATTATGATTATATTAACAATTGTATTTCTCAACTTGATACTGCCATTTCATTAATTTCAAGTGAATTTAAGTCACAAATTGAGCTTATTGCTTCTGCCCCTGGGATAACTACACAATCTGCTACAACTATAATTTCTGAAATTGGAGTGGATATGTCAGTCTTTCCAGATGCTAAACATCTGTGTTCTTGGGCAGGTCTTACACCACAAAATAATGAAAGTGCTGGCAAAAAGAAAAGTGTTCGTATAAGCCGTGCCGGAGCTTATTTAAAGCCAATACTTATTCAGTGTGCTAATGCAGCAATAAAAAACAAGTCCTGCCCATACTTTAAATATCGTTATGAAAGTATAAAGAAAAGACGTGGGCACAAAAGAGCAATTATTGCTATAGCAAGAATGCTTTTAACCTGTATTTATAATATGCTTTTAAAAAATGAAGCCTTTGATAATTCTATTTATGAAAAATATCTAAAAAGAGAAAACACTTCTCGACATTTTCAACCTGATATAGATAGAATTATTTTATTTCTTCAAGCTCAAGGCTTTGAAGTAACAAAAGTAAGTCAAGAGATATCACCGAAAATAAGTTGATTTTTAATTATAAATAATATAAGTCTCTTTTTTTGACCTCATTTTAATAGGTCTTTTTGTCATGTTCAAAAACACCTGAATTTCTTTCAAGTTAACTCTATAAATTCATGTTTTTCATGGTCAATATCATCTAAATAAAAATCTTCCTTTGAAAGATCAAATATATAACCTGCCTTTATTTCTGTAGAAAGTCTCTTTATACTTCCCCTGGCCAAAAATATAATATTTATTGGATCTTTTATCTTAGGTTCTTTCATATAAGTTATAAAGCCTAAATTTCTCCTTACTTCAAAGGGAAGTACCCTATATAGATATTTAAGTATTCCCTTTGAAGTAGAATTTATATGGCTGTAATCCACATCCAGTACAATATATATTTTTCTGCAGTATTTAACTGACTTAAAACAAGCTTTAATTAAATCCTCAAATACTTCCCTATTCATATTGACTGCAGAAAACATGTCTTCTATAGAATTGAAGCAGTCATCCTGACTATTTAGTGGAATTTTACTTATCTGCTCCAGGGTGTTTCCTTCTTCTATATCATAATCCTTTACAAATCCTGAAGCATATATTATTTTTTCGGGGTTTTCTATATAATTTTCTCTTTCTTCTTCTGGAATTATATAACTGTGGGTAAAATAACGATTTCTCTGCCCTGTATAGTCTTTTCCCCCAAAGGCAGATACACCAATTATCATTTTATTTCCTGTATTTGCACAAAACAGTGCCACAGGGTATTTAAGTATGTCCTCTTCTCCTGCAAGCTGAGCAGGAGCTTCATAAAAACATAAATTCTGAAGAGTGTTTATTATAAATTCATTTTCAAGTCCAGAACTTTTAGCTACAGTATCATAGCCTGGGGTCTTACTGAAAACTCCTTTTCTATCCCTTGTGTAATAATGTTGTTCAATCATTTTACTCTCTTCCCCCATCTAAATAATTCATGCAGTAAAGCAGCCACAAAAAAGGTTCATCCACTCTCACGGGATTTATACTTGTACTGCTGTCTATTTGAAGGTTATGAGGATTACATCCCAAAGATGATACTGCAAAGTATCCTGTAGTTTTAAAATATGTATCCATAGCTCCTTTGAAAGCACTGTCTACCCTGGCTAAAAATTTTCTCACTTCACCGTCAATATTTTCAAATTCATTTAAATTAAAAAACTTTCTGTGGTTGTAATTTTTAAATATATTACTGTTTTTACTTATGTATTCTTCATCATTTAAATTTTTCAGCATATCACTTTTAGTTATCACTACCGCCGTAGGTATAGGGGTTCTCTCTCTTGACTGCTTAGATATAAAATTTTCAAATAAATATACAATTATATCTTTTGATTCTTGATATTTTTCTGTAAAATCTCCTTTAAATTCCCTGTTTGCAATATTTATCTTTTTTCTTAGAGCCCTCATCTGCAGGGGATCTACAAGAAATATTATACCGTCGGAATTCTTTATATGTTCTCCGTGTTTTTCTATATACCCCTTGTCCGTCATACCCTCTCCAGGTACGTCATAAAAAATGAGGGTAATTGGTGGTATTTTATCATCTTTAAATTTAAAATTTTCTATAAGTGGTTCCATATGCTGTTTTGGGGTAGGGTCCGGCATTATATTTCTGTCAAAAATTCTTTCCTGATTTTCTCTTATTTCATCGTTATATGTGGAACTTCCTGCAATTATGGAAGCACCTATTCTTTCACAGGTATATCTTTCAAGAACATATAAAAGAGTTGTCATGTATACAGATTTTCCTGCCTGGGAAGCCCCTACAACGGAAATAATTTTAGAAGGTCCTCTTCCCGAGGTTATGGGAAGCTCATTGTGACAGTGGGGACACAGCCTTTCATTAGTACTTATATCGTACTTATCCTTAATTTCTATAAGCACTTTATCCACCCTTGTTTTACTGCTCTCTGGAAGACTTTCTGCCCTGACTACAGGGTTTATTTCTCCAAGCAGCCCTTTTCCTATCTTTTTATTGTATTCATTAAGCACTTCATCTACTGTTTTTTCATATTCAGGATCTCCCTTTTCAAAGTGAGAGGCCCTAAAAATCACCTGATCAGTTTTAAACTTTTTAAAACAAAAAGGACATTTTATCATAAAAGGCCCCTTTTCATAAGTTGCTTTTATATAATCATTATTTTGTTTTTTTCTGTTTCCAGAAAAAATTTTTAAAAAGCCCATAAACCCTGCTCCTTTCCTGCAAAGAAAATTAAACTTGCCAGATATTATTTTTACTTTCCTTTTAAAGTATAGGCACTGCCATATTTATCTGTATCTTTTATAAAAACTTTTACATACTCATTTTTTCCCACCCTTATCTTTGGCATAACATTTTTTCCTGCAGAAATATTGTCAATAAAATCAAAAGCTATACCATCTTCTTTATTAAGTGGATAAAAATTTAACTTTTTCACATAGCATAACACATCTTTATTTAAAGCTGCTTCTGAATCTATAATAATCTGTAATATTTTTTCCTTGGAAAAAAAACTTCTCAAAGGTTTTATCTGCCTTATTTCATAATAAATTTTAGGTTTTCCCGTGTTTATCAATACTTTGTTTTTGCCATTTTCCTGTTTTAAAAGCAAGATCTCATCTTCTTTTTCAACTGCAGGAAAAATATAATATGTATATTGGCTTATTTCTCTTACAGCTTCACAGTATCCATTAAATTCTCTATATTCCTCCCTAGTATATAATTTAACATTATTTTTATCTATATTATCTAGAGAAAAATTATCCAGGGTATTTGTTTTTACTATATACACTATATCAATATCTTTGGGCCATCTCCATCTTATAGTAAATTTATCCCTATCCAGTTCCCAACTTATATTGTATATTTCATCTTTATTATCTAAAAGTTCAACTATTTTCATAACATTACCTTCCTTTAGATGATTCAAAATCTAAATTATATGAGGCAATAGGTTTATATCAATACCATGAAGCAGGTATCCCTTTTTCAGACAATAATCATAAAATTCAATAGAAGATTTTATATAAATAATATCCTTTGCCCCGAATCCTCCCATTAGATTTAATTTTTCAATACCGCTGCTTTTTATTTCATGTATATATCCTATTTTATAGTTTCTCGTTTTTCTGTCAAAATCAAAAGCATATTTTATAAAATCACTGCTGTAATCTCCAAAAAAATATTTCTCCTGGTACATCTTTACGTCATAATTCATAATATGGCTTTTAAGGGCAGAATTATCCTCAAGCATATTGTAAAGTTTACGGTAAAGTTCCTCCCTGGAAAGTACCTTTAGATTATAGTCGGAAAGACTAATATTGGTTCTTTTATTGAACTCTTCTTCAAAGGATTGGTTAAATTCATCTTGTGTTAAAATATATTTATTGCAAAACAGTATCATTTTTTCAAGTATTTTTTCCTTTCCTTCCCTTAATCCTATTGAAATATTTCCTATATAGTTATCTTCCAGATAAAAAGCTTCACCATAATTTTTTTCAAGATCATCCAAAATATTATTTACCACATTTTTATAATAAGCTTTTACATTTTGTGCTGCATAGTCATCTTCACCTTTTATTGTTTTGTCTTCATATTTATTAATTACTTCTCCAATGCAGGTAAGCTTTCCCATTTCTTCTAAAAGCTGATTATGGATTTCCAGTAAAATACATTCATATTGTTTAAGAATTTTTTTTGAAATACTTAACTTTAAAATTTCAAGCTTTCTAGGATATATTTCCTTAAATATTTTTTTCTTTGCTTCCTTTAATCCTTTACTTTTGACAAAAATATTTTTAAGGCTGAAACCTTCTATAAATCTTGATTCATATAGGTTATTGACTTCATTTTTTATGTTATTTATAAGCATATCCATAGAGTTTATTTTATCTCTTAAATATTTTACTGTCTCTCCTTCTTCCCCTGTCCACTTTAAAGCACAGTATAATCCTAACTTAGTGTTATCTATTATATTTTTCTTTACTAAAGCTTTAATCTGTGCCTCAAAATTTATGGCTTCCAGATTATTTTCCGAAGGCTTTATAAAATTTTCCTTAAAAAAATTTTTACATCTATCTCTATACAACTTTTCTTCAATTTGTTTTAAAGTAAATCTTTCCAGTCTTGAAATAGGTGACATCATAATGCCTTTCATATCCATTACAGATATGTGCTTTGGTAAAATATTATCCACTGTTAGATTTAAACCTGACTCGTCTATTTTTAAGATTTCAGTTATAAATTCCACTTTTTTTATAGAGAATTCATTCAATTTATCTATAATTCTTTCGTAAAAAGCCTTAAGTACTGTTATACAAATGGCACCTCCTGGTCTCCTCACTTTAGAAAGCCCTGCGGTAACATATCTGTTTATAAAACCTTCCCTTAATATATTTGCTTTGAACCTTGCATTATCGTAATGCTGATTTTCCGTATTTGCAAAACTATCAATATTTATACTTTTATTTTTTATAAGGTTAATATAGGATATTATTTCGTAATTATTGACCATGGAGCTCTCTGGTATTATGCCCTTTTCATTTTTTTCTTCCAGGACGTAGGTCATATAAAATACAGCTCCCTTAAAACTTACAGAAAGCTCCCTACCCTCTCCGTACACATCTATTTTTTCATTAAAATTAAAATTATCACTTTGCATATATTCTACTTCCCTAAAAAAGCTTACCGAAACTGCCCTGGAAAAAAATTCATCTTCCATATTTTTTTCCCTTATGAGAATATAAAGATCTAAAGTACCTGTCTTAAATACTTCCATCATCTTTTTTCTTATAAGCAAAGTTATTTCTGGAACTATTATATTAAAAGGATCATCTGAAGCAGTAATTACAGAAATACTTATATTTTCAAAAGAATTAAACAAACTTCCATTGGATAGTATTTTATCTCTTGCCATTGTTATTTTTTTATTTAAATATTCCAGATTTTCCTTATCATTATAAAATTTTTCTCTGATATTTTTTCTCAAACACTTTTTATCTTCAAGATCAAATTCAAATTGAAAATTAAAGGAGTTGTCTTTATCCTCTACATTATCTACAGTAATATTTATAAAGGCTATACCTTCTCCATTGTCCCATTGTTGCCTTATACTGCTTTCTATATGTTCATATGCTTCTTTGACGCCTTCTCCCAAAAATACAAAAAGTATAGGATTATTTACACTCCTTCCTCCTTTACCATGATAAATTCTTCTGTGAATTACTGAATCATATTCTTCCTTGAAACTCTTCAACATATGCTCCATAAAAATTCCTCCTAAGGAAATGGAAGGCAAGGCCTAACCTTACCTTCAAAACTATTGTTCCAATTGTTTTCTTACTTCCTGCAGCCTTGAAAGTATTTCATTGTAGAAAGCAAAAAGTTCATCTCCATTTACCAGTTGATATTTTCTGATATCCAATTCCCGAACACAATCTTTAAAAGTTTCTAGGAGAGTATCTATATTTAAAATAAGAGTTTTAGTATTCTCCTCCATTGAAAGATTTTCAAGCCTTCTATCAGAGGTTACATCTATAATTACCTTATCTCTTTCATCTAGTGAAACATATTTTCTAAATATAGCTTCATGCTGATATTCCTTTTGTTTTAAAGTGTTTATAAAAGGTTCTATACTTACTTTACTCTCTTCTCCTCCATTGTAAACATAAAATACCCCCTTTTTCGCTATAGTATCTGTATATAAAGCCCTTATAAAATTATCCATATCTGCTTGAGACTTGCTTAAATTTTCTATTATATTACAAAGCTCCTCTTTCTTAGCCAGAATTGTTTCATATTTTTCTACTTCTCCTCTTAAAAGTTTGGTAAGTTCAGGAGTTCTTATAAGATTATTTTGTGCCTTTTCCTCATCACTGCTTTCAAATATATAATATTTCTGCATATCATGGTTTTCCACAGGGGTAATTCCCTCTTCCAAAAGTTTTTCAATATCCGATATTGCCCTTTTTATTTCCCCTACATTAGGTTTATCTTCCTGCATATCAATACTGTACTGATTCATAAATTCATCAATATTAAACTTTTTTGTAATAATACATTTATATCTTTCATTGCTTCCTTTTTCCGTATCTACTATACATCCAAGTTCCATTGCCCTTTTAAAAAGGCCTCTTACCTCCTCATTATAGTTCTTTACCCTTTCATTTACATAAGTTGTACCCCAGGACTGCTCTGGAATAGGTGAAGGGAGATATATCCAGTTTTTATTTTCACTTTGATATAAGTGTCTTCCTATTCCATCTCTTTCAAATAGTGTTTTTTCATAAATTTCTTCATAATGCTTTATAGGGGCATAGGAATAAAGAGGTACTCCATTTTTGGTGTTAAGCCAGAATATCCTGTTAGTCACTGTACTTTTTTTAATATTAATAGAATCACCCTTATGGGAATTTCTCTTATACTCTTTAATTCCCTCAAGAATCTTTTTGGCGTTTGTAGGTACTGAAACCATGCTCCATGTAGGAAAATTCAAAGCTTCCATATTATTTATATGGAAAATAGGAACTGCATCCTTATCAAGTTTTGGTGCTATTTTATCCTTTATTATGCTGATAATTGATTTATCTTCTCCATATTCAAGAGATAAAAATTCCTCCATGGACTGGGTTATTACACTTCCGTACTCTTCAGAGACAAAATTTGAAATTGAGCCCACCACATCTATGTGAACCTCATCCAGCCACTTCTGGGATTCTTCCAAAAGTTTATAGGAGAATTTTCTCACCAGTTCATCTGCAGTTTCCTTGTTTACAACCCTCTCTATATAGTCTGTTAAATCCGGCACCCTAACTACCGTCCAGGAATAAGTCCTTCCAAGAGCCCCTTCTATTTCTTCACCTTTTGCCAGTATATCCCCGTCTTCTTTAAATATTTTATTTAATTCATTTAATATATCTGTATATACCTTGTATATTCTATTATTTAATTGGCTTAAATTTTCAATTACTTTTTCATAGAACTCTATCATTCTTATGATTCTTTCTTCTTCTGCTTTTAATATATACTCCTCACTTTTTGCTTCTATGAAATCATTTTTTCTACCCTCTTTGGTGAACAAAATTGCTTTTTTAGCCTGTATAAATTTATCCTCAGCTAGTTCCTTTTTTAACTTTATTTCCCGGGATATATTAGACAATCTTTCCTTAAGGAATGTAATTTCTACCTCCAATGTCTTTATAACACAAAAGCCTTTGGAAAATAAAATTCTAGATGCATAAAAAGGTCCTCTTTTTGGATCTTTAAAAATTCCATCTACCAATTCCCGTACTTCTTTTTGAATTTGTCCTGGATATTGAACTTTCACTTTATTATATTCATTTATACAGTCTCTTAAATATTCTTTCATTTCCTCATCAATATTAACTGATTGTTTTTTTATTACATTGCTATAGTTGTATTTTTCTCTATCTTTGTACCCTGTTATTGGCTTCCTGTTTTGAACCTGCTCTTCAAATCTTTCAATTACACCATCCTCGTCCAGATTAAGCCTTTTTATAAACTTATCCACTTCATTTTCCTCTGGAATATTATGAAATATATACTGCATTTTTTCAAAAAGTTTATAGGCAAGATATGTAGTTATTTCTTCCAGAGGCAGTACTGCAGAAGATGCTCCTATAATTACATATTTGTAGTTTGACATATAGGGCTTTGCCATGTTATCAGTATTTTGTTTTAAATTACTTATATAATCCTGTATTGCAAATACTCCACCGGATTCCCTTACTTCACTGGACATGAAATTAACAATATTTTCCGCTGTAACATTCATACAGTAATCATAGGCATTACTCATGGGTCTTCCATCTATATTGGTGGCAGAAATCAAATGACACAAATTAAAAGGGGGCATTGGTGAATCTACAGTAAGTCTGTTTCTGTATTTCTGTGTGAATCTCTCGTGTCTGTCTCCTATACCCATGAGATAATCCAACTCTTTAAGTGCTGCAAAACCATTTTTTATAATATAGGATTGTGAAGACTGATTATCCGCAGACCTCGACAAATTTACATCAGGAGTAAATAAATATCCCATTATATTTACCTTGTCATCACCTTTTGAGCCATATATATTATTCATTATTCCCCTTACTATATAGGCTATATCTATAAAAGTACCACTGCCAGTTCCCCCTGAAAGTCCGGAAAGTATAAATACATGAAGAGTTTCTTCTTTGTCTTCCTGCAGTAATCTTATTTTCTTTTCAATACAGTCAACAATTTCATTGATTTTTGTAAATAGTAAAAGTCTTCCTACCTGTCTTACCCCTCCTGCACCATCGGTACCACTTTCAGAAGACAGCTCCGGTGACAGCCACTCCTTTATACAGTCATCCAATATTTTACGATCTTTTAAAATAGATCTTATTTCTGCATTTGACAGCATGACCAATTCACTTTGAGGGTCAAGTCCCACCCCCCCATTTCCAGGATATCTTTTATTCTTTTCTCCCTGGTTGGTTTCAAAGCCTAAAAATTCTACTTTTTTGGGCTTATCTTTTCTTGTATTTGAAATAGTATCCTCCTCCAGGATAAATCTTTTGTTGATTTGATATTTCAATCTAAGCATTGCATCTATGCCAGTTCCTCCAAGTCCTATTATAAGCATGGGATTTGGTATGGTTTCTATACGTATTTTATCGCTTATAATTCCTCCTCCCCTGCTTACTTCAAGGTCTTGAAGATGTTCTCTAATTCTACTGTTCATAATTTATCTTCCCTTCATATAAGTTTACCTTTTAACCTATTTAGCATGAAATTCCACCAGTATGCTTTTTGGAACTTTATTTAAAAACACTTTTATTTTATTTCCATTATAAAGTATTATGCCGGAGTTATTTTCCAATATTTTTCCTGACCTTTGAAGGGTACAGTTTGACTTATTAATTAGTTCTATGCTGTCATCCTTTTTAAATATAAATTTGATGGATTCAGTTTCTGCATATTCTTCTTTAAGCCCCAATACATCAAATAGAGTAAAGCTTCCTGTGTAGTTGTCTAAATTTCTAAATTGCGGAGATAAAGCTTCACCGGTATTCTCATCCCTTATGTTTAACTCTATGCGTCCAAAGCCTCTGATACGTTTTTTCTTTATCACTATAATAATTATATAAATACAAATAGCTGCCAGTATAATTCCAATTACAGTTAAAATTATTGGGTTTTTAATAAAGGATTTTGGCTGGGCCTTAGGCGTCCCCACACCAGTATTATCTCCTATAACCAGGGTATTGCTTTCCCTATAAAAGCTGTCTCCATCTACTCTTACCTTAAGCTCATATTTTCCCTCTTCCAAATAGGAATATTCACCTTTAAATAAATTGTCCTCTGAAATTAAAGGTATTTCCTTAGACAAGCTGTCTTTTAAATTTTTAACAATGAGTTTTGCCCCTGCATTTTTATAAAGTTCCTCATCTGTAACCTTATTTCCATTACTGGTAAAATAAGCTTCAATCTTCATCTTGTCTCCCTTACCTGGATTTTCAGGGGTAAAGGCTGCCTTCAGTTGAATATCATAGTTAAATATATAACTTACTTTTATATCATTTCCACTTACTCCTTTAACCTTAACTGTCCACTGTCCCTTTACAGGGTTGATAAGTTTAAGCATTGAATATTTATTAGATGAGGTAAACAGGGTATTTTCAGAAGGTATGGAAACCTCACTTCCTGAAGGATTTAAAAGTTTCACTTCTACAGGAGTACTTGAAAGCATTGATATATTGGCCTCAAGTACATTTGAATTGGGGATGTTAACCTTTAATTCCTGGAAATCCCCATTAGCTTTAATGGTACCTCCATCTTGAACCTTAAGCTTTGAATTATCTGCATATATATCTGTAAGGATGGCAGGAAGATCCGAGGCTGTATTTGTTATGTAGTTTTTACCTCCAGTTGAACTGGATATGTCACCAAGCTGAGTTTTATCTACGGTTCCATTATAATTAAGTCCTATGGTATATACAGGGTAACCTTTACTTTTACAGATTTGAAGGGCATTTTTTAAATCATTTAAAGACTCATCCTGACTCCTTTCAGGATCATTTTTCCCATCGGATAATAAAATTATAACCGGATTGTTTCCACTTTTATGGCCACTTTCCATTAATTTTACTGCCTCTAAAAGTCCCCTGCCTGTATCTGTTTTCTGCCCAAGAGAAATATTAGAGGCCATACTCTTTATTCTGTCTCTGTCTTCCGATGAATTTATACTGTCTAAATTATGTTCTCTCACTATGCTGTCTGAATAAGCTACAAGACCTGCCTTGTTACCTTGAATCTGACCCATATCAAGAAACATCTTTATGGCTTCCTCCCGTATTTTTTCAGGGTCACTTTCTGCCATGGAACCACTGGAATCAAGTGCAAAAATCACATCCATGCTGGTACCTTTAGAAGCCTCCTCTGCTCCAACCCCTGAAAAAGGAATAAAAAACATCTGAAGCACACATATTAAAATTACAACTAAAGTCCATTTAGTTTTGCTCTTCACAATAATACACTCCTTATTTAAGCTCACTATTTGCTTCACTTAAAATCCAGCTTACAACTTCTGCTGTAGCAGTTTTTTCATATTGAAACAGGCTGCAGGAAAAGAATTTATAATTTGCAAAGTTATATTCAAATTTTTTTATTATGGCATCTTCTCCTAGTTCCCGAAGAAAATCTTCTATAGGTCCACTATACCCAAACAAGTCCATTTTATTTATTACAACTGCAGCAGGTATTGTAATAAGTTTCTTAGGCTCGATTTGATTAATTTCCCTTAATCCAAGTATAAAACGATCTATAAAATCATGTATATTTTTTATATCTCTGAACCTACTTTTTACAGATTCATCTTTTTTAATATACCTTTCCCCCTGAGCCATGCACAAGGGATCCATGACAAAAATCAAACCTTCTATATACTTATAATGTTTTTGTGTCCTTATATTAGCCCTTGAATTAAAATATTCCCCTGCAATATCATAAAAATATAAAAGTTTTTTATTGAAAAATCTAGGTGAATGTATAAAAATATTATATACCTCTGTATGACTGTTATCAGTCTTTTTAGGTGGAATACCTTTTTTAAAAGATTCTAAACACTTTTTAATTTCATCCTCACAATCTTGATTTAAAAATGCTACATTCCACTTTTTTTCTCTTGAAATATGATCCCTTAAGGTATTTATAGCAGAATATATAAAGGAAGTCTTCCCTGAATATTCCGGTCCTACAACAGGTATACATATAGGAGAGGATTCTCTGCTTTCAATATCTTTTCCACATACAGGGCATATAGCCTGAAGCTTAAATCTTCCTCCTAAATTAGTGCAGGGAATTACTTCTTTACACTTGCACTTTCTTTTAATTATACCATAGGGTCCTGGAGTTAGCATTTTATGAACTCTTCCACAATTTGGGCATATATAATAAGGTATATCAAACCTGGTTAGACAGCTTGGACACACTCCTCCTATTTTTCCTTTTTTAAATTTAAACTTTTCACCACATAACACTATAAAATAAAACAGGTAAATGGGCATACTTATAATGGTTACTATTAAAAAATGTATTGAAACACAGATTACGTTTATTAAATTACCTAATATATATATTACCTTTTGAGCAGTTTTTACCCTGTAATATGTAAAATATGATTTCGTTTCCATCTGGCTTTTTAACATTAAAATATTACCACTGTTGATGGATTTTGCACTTTCATAAGTATTTGACAAATCCTCATACTGTTTATTAAAAAAATATTTTTCCACTGCAGGTTCTCCCAATTTTGCCTTGGTTTTCAGTGAATATTTTCTATTAAAACTATAGTTGAAAGCTTTAAAATAGCTTAAGGCACACTTTAAAAATCCATAAACTATTCCTGCAATTATACCTGCTGTACCTAAAAACACTAATGAAATAAAATTAAACATATGTTTTAAGAATCACCTCCTGGCAGTTCAATTATGAGTTTTTACTATTTCTTAAAAAATTTAAATCGGCTTTTATTTTTATTTTTTTCATGTACTTTAGTCATAATATACTGCCATCTTGTGATAATTTGCTCTACCTGCACAAGTCTTTTAACCTTTTCTGTAAAATAACTATTATACTCTTTTAATTTTCTTTCAGAAATCTTTGTAAGTATATCTATAATTCTATTATCTAAAATTTCTTCTGACTTCTCATCCATACTATCCATATTCTTAAATGTAGATATGATAAAATCCAGAAATATGGTATATCCCTCTATGCCATAGGCTCTTAATACATCTTTATACTTTTTGGTAAGTATAATATCCTCCAGTGTATCCATATATACACTATAAAAAATATTTGAATGCCTCTCACACCAAAGGGCCTTCTTAACCTTAAAATGCTCCCCTGCATTTTCAAGGTATACACATATGTTAGATAAAAACCATTTTAAATATTCTCCATATTCATATTCATCCATATTAGAAAAATCAATTTTAATCTTTTTAAGAAGTGTAACTTTATGACCCTCATGGCCCTCTTTATAATTTTGAATTTTATTTCCCGTATACAACAACTCTGTTATGCTTAAAGGAGTTTTTATTTTAAACTGATTTTTTATATCTACAGCCTTTTCTATAATATAATTTTCCTTTTCTGCATCTTCTATATGAATCTTTTCTTCAAAATCTGTAAAAAGTTTTTCAAGTACATTTTTAGAGATTAGGCTTATTATAGAACCCTTATCTATGTAATCTATTATATTCTTATATTCTTCCAGCGGAATATCCTCATTATATAGGTATAATTCAAGGGATTCAGAAAATTTTTTATCTCTGTAATCTTGAAAAAAACAAAATACATTTTGGCAATAATTTACAAAAAAATTCTCTTTATCACCATTTTCTATTAGTTCAAAACTATATATGGAAAAGAAAAAATTCTCTGCACCATTTAACTTGTTTATTTCAGAATATATTTTTCTCTTCCATTGACTGTCTTTATTTCCCTCATCTATAATAAAACCTGCTAGAATTTTTTCAACTTCATTGCGTCTTTGTGAATAATTATTAATATAATAAGCCCTTAAAATTATCTTTGCAAAGTATTCATAATCTTTTTTAAAAGAGTTTAGTATGTCTAAAATATCTTCTGGAGATTTTATTAGTATTTCCAGACACCTATTAAATAAAATGGTTATATTCTTATCTTCCTCCTGCTCCATGCTGAATAGAACTTTTCTGCTTTCAGTATCACATTTATTGTTAAATATAATTATATCCCTTACCAAAGTATTAAAATAGAACTTTGCATGTCTTATCTTGCCCCCTTTAATATAGATTTCAATATTTTTTATTCTATCTATATTAAGTGAAGCTCTAGCAAACTGGTCTGTAGACACCTGTTCTAATTCTCTTATTTTATTATATAAATCTATTATATCTTCTAATGGAATCTCTTCAACATCTACCAATAGATAATGAATAGAATTAAAAAAGAATTCATAAGTTTTTGTTACATACTCCCTATTTTCTATTTCCAGTCCAGCTTTAAATAAAAATTTTGTTATTATCTCTAAAAGTTCCAAGTCTACCTGAGTACTCATCTTTTCAAGTTTTGGAACAAGCATGTCAAATAGTTCATTATAAGCCCCTATGGACTTATAGTTAATTGCAAAACTTAATGCTTTTTTAATATTTTCAATATTGGATTTTTCTATTCCTCTTTTCACTATATTATATAGATTTACACAGTTATCTATATCTTTATCCAAAAAATTATATTCAAACTGACTTATAAAATCTATAAAAGGTAAAAATATTTCTTTGGAGACTGTATACCCTACTTCAGCCAGTTTTATGAAACTGCTGCTGTAGTTAACTTCATAATTAAACTCCCCGGAAAAATTATGGATGTGATACATATATGATTTCTGACTCTCTTTAAAATTAAATTTACTTCCTTTTTTATCTACAGCACAAATTATACAATTTAAATCCTCAGGATTATAACAGTAAGTAGTAAAGCTAAATTGCCTGGCCAATTTTTTAGGAAGACACATTAAAACTGCCCCAATCCAGAAGGGTACATTATCTTTATCATCACAGTATATTATTCTTTTTTTGCTTTCACTATAATCCAGAACTGACTCCATAAGCTGTATAAAACTCTTTCTTTTTTTACCTACTGCACCTTTTTTAAGAAATTGGCTTATGGTATCAAAATTAATTATATTGCCTAAAGGTATTTCTTCCAGCTCCGGCAGATATGCAATTTCTTCTCTATTTTGCTCTTCATCCGTGAGAAATTCCCTAAAAACAGGAGAGCCATAAAGTTCTATGGGATAAAAATCCCAGGGCTCTTGGGATATTAGCACATGACAAAAGTAATTTCCATATCTTCCTGAATAATCTCTGCCTATATATTTGCTGCTGCATATACAGTATTTATTATTTTTAAGTTTAAAAGAGGAAAAAGATAGTGGAAACAATTTATCTATTTCTTCATGAGAAGGCAATGTAGGTAGATTGTCCGGAGGTATATATACACAATAGCTCTCTATTTCTTTTCGTTCTTCATGGCTGATACCTTCTGACATGGAATATGTCTGGAATCCCATACCTGAAGATACCCCCCTTTTACATGAAGTATAAAAAAGCTGTTTAATTGCCATAACTCACAATCACTTCCTTTTTTCTCCCTTTATCAGTTTATGTTTGTATAAAAGCCATAAAAAGGGATCCTCTACCCTATGAGGTCTTAATTTTGTAATTTTCCCATCTACAGAATTACATCCTAAAGCAGTTAACCCAAAATATCCATATTCTTTAAAATTTAGGCTGAGCTGCTCTGCAAAGTTTTCTCCTCCCCAGCTTCTAACCAAAGATTCCATAGTTCCATTCATATCCTCAAAATCTGATAAGTCAAAACAGGCCCTGCTTATATGTTTACTGGGATAATTTATACAACTGGAGGGATCTACTAAAGATTCCACTGCATCCATTTTTGAAAAAGCCACAGCTACAGGTATATCTATAAGCTTATTCATTTTTATACCATTTGCCTTTCTAATTAGATTTGCAGTCCTTGAGAGCAAATCCTCTATTTTTGTATTTTCCTCAGGAAGTACTGTTCCCTCTGGCAGCATTTCTCTTACATTTTCTAGCTGCAGTGGGTCAAGAAGAAATATTATACCGGAAGAATTATATATATATCTATTTTCAGTTTTCATAGTATCTTCAGAATCCAGGTCTTCACCTGCAGTATCAAAAAAAGCAATGGTAACTACATTACTTATTCTCTTGCTTTTAAAAAATTTCCCCATAATACCCTGTTCTTTAAATGTAAGGTTATAGATAAGAGGCTGTTTTACAGAGGAATCTGTTTTAGCGGAACGGGTTACCCTTATAAGCTCGTTTCTTTTAAAAACAGGATTATAAAAATCATTTCTATATCTGTTTATGGTGGCATCATTTACTGCAGAAAGACTGCAATTAAAGGCAGAGCCTATTTCATTCATTATTTTATTTATCAGAACTGCAATGTAATGACTTTTCCCTGCTTCTTTTGCCCCAATTACTGCAAATACCAAATCATCATATTGTCCTATGGCAAAAGGCAATTCTGCCTGACAGGTTGGACATATCTTTATATGAGTTCTCTCTCCACATTCTCCGCAGCATATAGAATCTAATATTTCATTTTTATTTTCCTCTCTATCTGGTTTCAGTATAATGCCTTCTTTGGCATTTTTACATATGTCAGGATCATTTTTACATATAAAGTTCACATCATTTAAACTATGTTTTGAGAAACAATAGGGACATATGTAATAATCTTTCTTTTTTAAGTTAAACTTCATCCGAAAACCTCCTTATCATGTACCTTATATTCAAAGTCACTTAAAATATAACTTATTCTTTGCCGGAGATATTATTCTATACATTTTACTGTTTATATCTTCTACAAAAAATAATTTTGCATACATATTTCTTCCTATACTGTCAGTTGATATGGGAAAAGATAATCTTTCATTCTTTGTAAAAGTTTGATAATCTGTGGTAACCAGAGTTTCTCCCTGGGATTTTTGAAGAGGCATATTCCCCACTCTACCAATCAAAACAAGCGGTGGAACATTTATTTCTTTTTTATCTGTAGATAAAATCAACTCCGCACTTTTTAATTTACCTAAAATATTTCTTCTTATTTTTATCTCATAAAATATTTCCTGAGGTATCTTATTTATTACAAGTCTTCTTTGACCCTGGGAAAATATCATTTTTCCTCCACATTCAACTAAAGTATAAATGGAAAAATAGTAGTTTCCCTCCACTACCCTATCCATTATATAATCTCCTGCAGAAGAAGGATCTTTTTTTTCTATTAAAATCTGATGGGCAGAAGAATCCTTATATCCTGAAGGAAACCTATCCATTCTATAACACAGCATAACCTTGTTTATACCCCGGGGCCATCCCCACTCCAAAGAGAGCTGTCCATACTTCACTTCGGCCTTTACAAAAGAAACTTCTGGAATATTATTTATATCAAATACTTCCTCTGGTGTATTATAGAAAGGTTCATTTTCTGACATACTTTTAGCCTCAGAGTCCTGAGATGCATTATTATGCGGTTTTAAATCCTCTTCTGTACTTTCCATGATCTCTATTTTTTTTATATCTTCATATTGCTTTTCTTCTATGGCTTTGTCATCAGATTCCTGTATATATAGACTGTCTCCAGTTAACTCTTTTATTTTTTCTCTTATCTCATATTCAGATAATAAGGAGAATTTATTTACAAAATTATTTATTTCCTCTGTGGATATAGTATCTTTATATGAAAGTATTATATCCACTTCATCACTTAATTCCTCAAGTTCACGTTGTTTTTTCTCCTCCATAAATAATCCCCCTCAGCCTAGTACTATATTCTAAATGCTTAGAATAATTTACCATTAAAACCCCAGTCCCTTACCTCACTAAAAGTTATATATATGCTGTCTCCTGGTATATCAAGCTCTTTTTCATAAAGAGAACATATTAAATGGGTAACCTTATTTTTATATTCCCTTTCAGTAGTTCCAAATATCTTTACCTCCACAAAAGCTGCTTTATCCATTTCTTTTCCTCTAAAATAAACAGTTTTATTATCATCAAAACTTACCATAAGCCATTCTTCAGATTTTCCTGGAATTTCTCCAATAATTTCTCCCATTTTTCTCTTTAAATCTTCCTTTTGCTTTTTTGAAAGTTCCATTGTAAGTCTTGAATTTATATAAGGCATAAACACTCTTCCTTTCTCTTACGTATTATATAATTTTTATCCGAACGCTACCATTGATAACACTCCCATCTTCTTCAAAGTGGGAGATAAACACTGCTACGCGCCTGGATAAGTTCTTCTAAGGTTCAGATGGAGATAGGTATTTCTCTATAGCGAACTCCACCTGAACCTAAGAATCACTTGATTAAAATCCATTTTTATCATAATATGTAGTTATCTTATTAACATTATACGATAAATCCAGAAATTTTGGAGTAGTTTCTACAATATTTATTATGTTTATCAAGTGATTTTTAAATTCAAGTAGAGTTCTGCCATAATATTATTATATCTGATTTTTTAAAATAGTTATGGAGCAATATAAATGACGTGCACTTTAAAAATACACGCATTGCACATTTATACCGCTCCATTTTATCCTCAGTGGATTATCCTAAATACTTCATATTTCCACTATTTCAATGAACTCATCATCTGATTAGACTGATCTTTCAATTGTTGTACCTCTGTTGCCTGAGCATCCTTTGTAGGATACCAACCTTTCTGTCTCATAGTATCAAAAATTTTGTATTGAACATCCTGAGCATTCTTGAAATTGTTTACCAGAGTATTTCTTAAATTGACACAAGAAGTTTCTGTTATCCCTGTACTATACGCTGAAATAACCTGTTTTTCACTAGTTAAAAGGTCCTGCATAAGTTCTCTTTCATCCATAATTCTAATTCTCCTCTCTTTTATTGATGTGAATCCAAGTATGTTTTTAAAGAAACAAAATTTTGTTTGTGAACTTGAGCAGCTTCACTGCACAAATTCTTTATTTGAACATCACCGCACTTTCCTGAACAATCATTAAATTTTTTATTCATCAGTGCTTCATATCCTATTTGATCCTTTAATACCTTTAAATTGCCGGAATCTAATTGTTTTTCACCAGTTACCATAAATTTTCCCTCCTTAAACTTTTTTACAAATATATTGTTCCCTTATAAATTAAAATTATATATAAATTTTACATATTTATTATTGAACTCGCCTTCAAACAATATCAAGTCCAATTTTTCTATTTCATATTTAATTAAGTGGAAAAAATCTATTTTTCCTTTCTGAAGTTTAAATAGGTCAATCCATAAAAAAGGATTAGTCCAAAAACAGTCAATAATATTATCATGATTTTACCATTATTACTTGATATATAATTTTCCATTAAGGGTAATCTTGAGACAATCCCGATAACCCCTAAAATCCATACAAAAGGTAAAAAGGTCCACCAACTCTGTCTAACTTGATTATTACGAGTAAATGTGAATACAGTAATACCAATAAGCAATATGGATATCATACAAATTCCTGATAAGTTCGATAAGTATACCGTTAAAATGGAAGGAGTAAATAATTGAATCAATACAAACAACCCGATAATCAAAACAAAAAAGAGCCATATAAACAGAAAATCAGTAAATTTTTTTGTAATGATTTTTTTATAAATGCCCTTGTGTAGTATGAAAAATACGATTCCCACAACTAAAAAACTTAATAAGCCATTTAAAATTAGCACAAGTATATTTATCCCTCTATCCTTAGTAGTTAATACACCCAATAGATAAAAGAAAGAACTAATACTAAAGACTAAACCTATTAGTTTGAATATTTCTTTCTTGCTGGATTTTCGAAGATTGTGAATTAATTCATCTGCTGCCACCTGCAGATTTTTTCCAAAGAACTCTTCTGCGGATTGTCCATGGTTTTGAGCAGATATTATATCTTGTAAAATTTGTAGTAATAAACTTTCTACTTCATAATCGTCGTAAAATAAACCAGCGCTGCGAATATACAACAACAGCTTTTCATAATATTCTTTGTTATTATCTGTTAGTTTTTCTCGTAATTTATTATTCTCTTCAATCATTTTTTCCACAGAATTACCTTGTTTACTCATATAGTTTTTCTCCTTTCAAACATATCAGATTGTTAACAGTAGATGCTAAATCTTCCCACTGTTCAATAAATCCTTCACAATGAATCCTTCCTTCTGGAGTTATATGATAGTACTTTCTATCTGGACCCTCTGGTGAAGGTTTTATTGTACTTGAAAGATACCCTTGTTTTTCTAATTTTTGTAATAATGGATACACAGTACCTGCAACTATTTTCTTAAACCCATATTCTTTTAACAACTGTACCATTTCATATCCATATACTTCATTTCCCAAAACAATCAGAAGAACACATCCTTTAAGTACACCTTTCAAAAGCTGAGTTTGCTTCAAAATATCCCTCCTAACCTCATCTATATTGCATTACATATTAGTTAATATTATTATAAATGAATTTAACTATTATGTAAAGCATAATAGTTGAAAATATTATCCATTTTATGTCTTAGCGTGGGTTTTGTTGGAAATGTTGGCGACACCCCTACTGTAACAAAGATAATAGGGAAAAGGCGTACAGAGCTTGTAGAAAAATGGCTTGAAAGGTACTTAAATTTCTATATAATTATCTTCTGTTATGATATAATATTTATGAGAAAATAAAAGATTTTTAGTTAGCCACCTTCCAGGTTTTATTTCTCACAAAGAGGTCATTGCGGTTAATTGACAGCAGGGGAGGTGGCACAATGAGTGATGATATTGTTATTACATCTATAGTATGCGTTGCTATAGTAAGTATAGTAAGTATTTTTGCTATACTAGCATACCTAAAAGAAAAAGCTATTCTTAAATTTAAGAACAGCTTCAAAGACAGTGATAATGAAATTTCAATTACTGTTGACAGTATTAAAGATAAAAACTCAAAAAACTAAATGCACTCTCTCAAAGTACATTTAGTTTAATTAAAAATTACATTCAATTATAAAAAACCGCAACGACTTCTTTTAACTATATTATAGCACATTTTTAAAAAAATAAACCCAATTTTAAAATAAATTATCGTAAATTATGATAATTTATTTTTTTATTTAGAAATTTTATTAACTTTTTTAACTCAATAATTGGTATTAAGTGTAACTTTTTATATATTAAAATTGTCTAATTAGTGTATGATAAATTATTCTCAGATGTTTTTATAGAGGAGTGAGGTAGTGAAAGAAACAGATAAAATTCAAATTCTTGTGAATAATGCTAAAAAAGGGGATGATACATCATTTGTTGAGTTAATAAATTCTTATAAAGAAAATCTTTATAAAATGGCGTTTATATACGTTAAAAATGAACAGGATGCTTTGGATATTGTGAGTGATACTGTATATAAAGCTTATATGAATATAAATAAATTAAGAGAATCACAGTATTTTAGCAGTTGGATTATAAAAATACTCATAAATTTATCTATAAATAAATTGAAAAGTAATAAAAATATTGTTTATGTAGATGATTATAATTTATTAGATAAAGATAGCAATATTTCAGAAATGGAATTTAACATATCTAAAAATATTGACTTATATAATGCTATGGATAATTTGAGTATAAAATATAAAAACTTAATTATTTTAAAATATTTTCAGGATATGACTATTCCTCAAATTTCTAAACTTTTGGAATATCCGGAAGGTACGGTAAAAGTTTATTTACGAAGAGCATTAAAAAAATTAAAAGTTGAATTAGAAAAGGGGTATATTTAAATGAAGTATGATCCTAAAAATGGATTTGAAAAAATTACTATATCAAACAGGCTTGATGACGTAATTAAAAAATCTATTTCAAAAGCGAAGAGGGATAAAAAAATAAGAACTATAAAACTAAGACTGATTAAGATTAATGCTGCGATAGCTTCATTGATTATTATTTTTATTAGTAGTGTTAATTTTGTGCCTGCTTTTGCAGAGTCATTAAATGATGTGCCTGTAATATCATCTATAGCCAATGCCGTACAATTTCATTATGATAAAAATATAAATAGTGCTGTAAATCAAAATTTATCTCAAGATATAAGTAAAATTCAAAAAGATAAAAATATAAGTATTACTATTGATAATGTAATTACAGATGATAAAGATATATTTATATTATATACGTTAAATGGAACAATGGCTGATGAGGATATCAAAAATCTTTTGTTAGAAAAATTTTCTATAAATGATAACAATGGAAAAACTCTCTTGAGTAGTAATGATTTTAGGTCACAAATACTTCCGCCTAAGCTGAATAATAAAAATGAAGATAGCTTATCGTTAAGCAATACAAATTATAAATGCATAATTTCATCATTAGGTAATTCTATTAAAAATTATTCCCAAAATAAGAAAACTTTTGGTTCAATAGAGTTAATAAGTATAAAGGATATGAAAATACCTGATGAAATAAATTTAATGGTTTCAGGTATTACTGAAGCATATAATATGTCTTACTCTAAAGAAGCTTACAGTAATTTTACTTCAAAATTCAATAGAGAGCCAAAAAATATATCTGGCAATTGGAATTTTGAAATAAAACTTGACAAAAACCTAAAATCACAAAAACCAGAAGAATATAATAATATTCCATTTTCAATTAATAATACTGATTTCACTTTAAAAAGTGTAAAAATCTACCCTACCCATACTGAAATTAGGATACAATTAGGTAAAAATAGTATCAATAAATCTCAATGTAACTCAATTGGAAGAATAATTGGAGGGGATAATAGCAAATTGCCTTATTTGACAGATGAGAAAGGAAATAAATATAGTATTTCAGGAAATGCTTTGGTAAGTATGGATTCGGAAAATTGTGTAAATTTATCATTTGAAAGCCCTTACTTTAACAAAATAAATAAATTATATCTGGTGATAAATCAACTTAATTATTCAAATGGTGAATCTTATGTAAATATAAATCCAACAAAAATAAAAATTAAATAGTTTTTATTAATAAATAGATAGTGAGGAGTAAATGAATACTGCAGATAAGAGATATGGGAAGGGTACGTCTAAATTTATCGGAGAAGCTCTAAAATATTATGCTGAAAATAATAAGTAATGAATTAAAATATGTTTTAGCATGGGTTTTTCCGATTTATCTATACTAGAATTTCATAAATTGTTTTAGAATCTACCTTAAAATATAAACTTTCTTGCTCTTTTCTAACATGGATGATATATTTTGAATACTAATCTACTGCCTTTCCTATAGACTTCTACAAATCCTCCATGAAGCTTTATTATATTTTTAACAATTGATAATCCTAAACCACTACCTTCTTTTTGCCTTGATGAGTCCTTTTTATATAATCTCTCAAAAAAATTTTCTAGATCACTATTGGGAATTAAGTCATAGGGTATATTTGACACACAAAGTACTGCATAAAATGCGTTATTAAAAATTTCTTTATTAACACTAAACTCAACAATTGTATTCTGTTTGGAGTATTTAAATGCATTACTTAAGAGATTATTCACTGCTCTTAAGAATAAATTAGGATCTGCTTCAATATAAACAGATTCTTGTGGCAACTTAAGTGAAAGTTTCAGTCCTTTTTGCATGAATTCGTCTTCCTCTTCTTCTGATATCTGACGTGCCAATTCATTTACTTCAAGTTTTTGTTTTTCAAGGACAATATCATTAGATGAGAGTTTTGAGTATTCAAAAAAATCGTCAAGCATCCTTTTTAAATAAAGCCCTTTTTTATCCATTATGTCTATATAATTGTTAAGTTCATCTCTTGACTCATATTTATCATTCCTAATCATATTTATGTATCCAAGAATAGTAGTCAATGGTGTTCTTAGATCATGGGCTATATTAGTCAAGAATTCATTTCTATTTTTTTCTTCTTTTTCAATCTTTAAAGCCATGTAATTTATGTCTTCAGCAAGCTCACGTAGTTCATTTTTGTACTTCAATGGAACACGATTAGATAAATTACCTTCTGTAATATTTCTAACTGTTGATTTTATTTTAGATACATAGGATATACGTCTCCATATAAGTAAGAAAAAAATAATTACAAAAATTATAAATATCATTATACCTACAATATTTCCATTTTCTAATTTCCCATAACCAATATATATATAGTATAAATAACATCCGTCTTTTAAATAATCACATCTAGTTATTTTAACTAAGTTGTCCCTATGTGCATTCAAAAATTTAAATGTTTTTTTACCATCTACAATTTTATTAGCATCTATACTTTCTATTTCCTTGTTATTTGAAGCTATTATTTTTCCATCTTTATGTACTATAAAAATAAAGTATAACATGCTGAATTTTTCATCCATATATTTTTGCAATTTATTAGAATCATTGATATTCATATTTTTTAAGTCCTGTTCAACTTTAGCAATCATATCTTCATGTACATATTTTGTAGTATCTTTAGAATCATTTAGAAAAGAGCCTAAAACAAATTCCTTCAAAAAAACTACAAGTATAACTGATATAATTAACGAAATAATTGCACAAAAAACTAATTCACTCCTAAGCTTAAATATTCTTTTCAATTTTATACCCTACTCCCCAGATAGTTTTTATATATTTACCCTGTTTAACACTGTCACCAAGCTTCTCCCTCAAATTTTTAATATGCATTGTCACAGTATTGTCATTTTGCATAAAGTTATCTTTCCACAGCATTTCATAAAGCATTTTGGTTGAGTACACTCTACCTCGATTGTATGCCAACGTGTATAAAATTTCATATTCCTTTGGAGTTAATACTATTTCCACACTATCTTTTTTTACTGTATGTTCTAAAGTATTGATTTCAATATTTTTAACCTTGAGAATATGATTTTGTACTGCACTACTAATCTTAGTTCTCCTAAGTATAGCCATAACTCTTAATGAAAGTTCAGTAAAATCAAAGGGCTTTACTATATAATCATCACACCCATCTATAAATCCTTTTATTTTGTCTACCTGCTGTCCTTTTGCAGTAAGCAATATAACAGGTATGTTTGAAAATTTCCTGAGTTTAATGAGCATTGTGTAGCCATCCATTTTAGGCATCATCACATCCAGAAGTATTAAAGAGATTGACTTTGATTTTACAATCTGAATCCCATCTTCTCCATTACATGCAGCTTGTACAATATAACCTTCTTTAGTAAAATAATTTACAAGCATTTCTCTTATATCTGCATCATCATCTACAATTAATATTTTTTCTTCCACTTAACTCACCCTTATTGGTTAAAATTCTGAAACAATTATATCACTTATTTTTCTTTTTCAAGTTTATCTATTAATTTTTCTGGATTAACGGTAGTGCCTACTTTATACTGTTTACTATTTTTCTCAATTGTATTTATATTGCCTGTAGCAGATACATCTTTAAAGAATTCCTCCTGGGTAATAACAGCATCTTCCCTAAATTCTGCATTATACCTGTTACTATTGCCTGACATTTCTTATCTCCTCCATATGATTATTATATCTAACTCATATGTGTTCATCAATTCGAGTACATGTCAATCTTTTAAATAATCACAGCCTTTCATAAAAATCAGAATTGTGTCCATTTTTAATAAAAAAAGGAGAATATATTTTTTATAGTATCAATCAATATTTTTATTTTTAAAAATAAATACACTTGAGATAATCATAATTATAATCCATATTACACATATAGTTATGGAATAGTTTACATTCATGTATGGTATATTAGTTTTTAATGCTAAGTCTCCCGTGATTGTATCTCCAACATTTAAAAAAGTATATGGAAAAAATTGAAGTAATGCTCCTATAAATATTCTATGTTTAACTTGATCAAAACCACATTCATAAAACATTAAACTCTCTAAAATTATTGATATGCCTATGCTTAACAGTGCTGAACTTAAAGAATTTTTGCAAACAATAGAGATAAATACTAAAAACGATATTAATGCTATTGATACTATTATTAGCATAAGTGCCATTATTATTATAGCACTTACATTCGAAATCAACTCACCACTTCCTTTTATATATTTCATTTGAGATGTTATTTCTGTTATTACTATAGATTTATCTTGTACATATCTTTTACCTACCATAATTGGAAGCTTATAATCACTAAAGCCATATACAATACCACATTCAACAGAAATAATTATAAAACTAATAGCAACAATGACACTGCTTACGATTGATAACGAACATATTTTCCCTATTATAATTTTCCCACGTGAAATTGGTCTTGTAATTAATAATTTTATTGTATTTGGTGAATATTCTCCAGAGATTATATCGGATGCTACTGCAGTTAATATAAATCCTAAAAGTATGGGAAACAATATGCCTAATATTTGGATGGCATTTTGCATACCTTCTGCCATTAAGTTTTTTTTATTTATATCATGCTCCTTATAATATTGTAATTTTAATATTTGTTGATTTATATTATCATCATTTTGAGATTTTAATTGTTTATTTAACAAATTTATTGTATTATCAACTTTAGTTTCGTCATAATTTTCTTTTTTCTGATTTTTTAAATTATTTAGGATTTGTTGTTCAACATTTATTTGGTTTTTATAATATTCTTTTTTATCTTTATCATAAGTTGATACTTCAGCTTTTTTAAAGTATCCTATTGCACTCTCCAATTTAGTTATATTTTTTTCATTGCTTCCTATAAATCTAATCATTAATATGCCAAAAATGATTATTATTAGGAAAATCATAATTAACATATATTTTTTCTTTATCACTATTCTTTTTAATTCTTCATATATAAAATTAATCATGTTTTTTTCTCCCAACAACTTTCATAAATATATCTTCTAAACTTTCCTTTTTTTCGTGAAAATCTTGTACTTCAATACCATTGTCATGTAATTGTTTTAATATTCTAAAAGTATCAAGTGAATTGTCCTTTATATAAATTACAACACTTTTTTCTTTTATATCAATTATTTCTATATTCTCTATATTCTCTATAATCTTTACTGCCTCTTTATTCATGTTTGTTTTTATAAATATAGTTTTCCCAATACTTTTTTTATTCCTTTCATCCATATTTAGTAATAGGGTTTGCGAAACGCTATAACCCGCATAAATGCGGTATATTTTTTGTTGTAAAATAGAATAACTCCTCACTGATTTATGGTAAAATTGAATTGCCAAGAAACAAAATCACCATATACCTCAGAAAGGAGTTATATACTTATGATACCATATAAACAGCTTTCTTTGGCAGAAGTTTTTTCTGATTGCAAAGAAAAATTTGAAAACAACAAGCCCCAGTTTCTTTCTTTACTTGAAGATACTATTGATCTGGATGATTTAGTTCCAGTTTCTTTTATAAATCATTTTTATGCTTCTACTGGAAGACCTCGTAAATATACACTTTATGCCATGCTTCGTGCTTTGATTTTGCAGCGTATTTTTTCTATTCCTACAGATTCCCTTTTGATTATTTTTCTTAAATATTCAAAAGAGTTGAGGGATTTTTGCGGTTTCACCAAAGTTCCTGATGCTTCTAAATTCACACGCTTTAGACAAGATTTTATTTTGGACTTACAATCAATGTTCCATAATCTTGTTAATATTACTGAGCCAATATGTCAACAAATTGATAAGAACCTTGCTTCTATGACTATCTTTGATACTTCTGGTATTGAAGCTTTCGTCACTGAAAACAACCCTAAATATGCTAACCGCATCATAAAACAACTTAAAGCTTTTAAGAAGACACATGGTCTGGATGATTCTTATGACCCTTATAAAGCTGCTTACAGGGCTATGCCTTCTCATGCTGCAGCTAATCCAGCCATCCAGCAGATGTACATTAACGGTCATTTTTGTTACGCTTTTAAATTTGGCATTGTAACCAACGGCCTTGGTATTGTGAGAGATATTTCATTTTACAACCAAGATTTCCTTAAAACTCATCCAGATATCGTTGTTGAGAAAAAATCCAATTCTCCTGATGAAGATAAGTCCCTTGCTGATTCTAAAGCACTTATACCTGTCCTTAAGGATTTTTTTGAAAAACATCCTTTGATAAATCCTAAAACTTTTTTAGGTGACGCTGCTTTTGATAGTATTGAAATTTATCAATATCTTTTTCAAGAACTAAAGTTTGAAAAAGCATATATTCCACTAAAAACTAAGCTTGCACCAGAAGAATCCGATTGTCCTTTGAATGAAGATGGTATTCCATGCTGCCCTCATGATCATTCACTACCCATGAAGCAAGAAGGCAGCAAATCACACTTACGCTCAGAAATTCCAACAATGAAATTCGTTTGCCCTAAAATGAAATGGATTTATAATAAAGAAACGAAAAAGAGTAAACGAAAAACTCTTTGTGAAGATCCTTGTACTAAATCATCTTGTGGCAGAATGTTCTACATTTATCCAGAAAAAAATTTGCGTGCATACCCAGGAACAACTCGTGGTTCCCAAGATTGGAATTATACTTATAAAATTCGTTCTACTGTTGAAAAAAGCATTGGACATTTTAAAAACAGCTATTGCATTGCAAACCGTAGAACACAAAATGAAAAAACTCTTCATGCTGACTTACTTCTTTCAGGCATAACCCAGCTAATAACAGTTGTTATAGCCAATAAAATACACAAGCATGAATATATCAGAAGTCTAAAACCATTAATTGCATAAATATCAGCTATTTTTAAATTTTAGAATTAATCATGGTTCTATTTCTTGCACCCTTTTTTTCTATTTAGCCATTACAAATCAGGAAAATCACCTTTAATCTTCTAATTATCTTTTTTGAAATTCCCCCTACTCCTCAATTCATTTTTATCAGTGAGTTTCGCAATTGCCTAATATTTAGTATGTCAACAATTTTGCCATTATCTATAAAAATAACTTTATCACACACATTCTCTATTTCACTTAAAATATGTGAAGATATAAATACTGTAGTATTTTTATCATTTGATAATTTTTTAATGGTGCTTTTAAGATCACTAATTCCTATAGGATCTAATCCATTTGTTGGTTCATCTAATACTAATAATTCCGGTTCAGACATTATGGCCTGTGCAAGACCCAGCCTTTGTTTCATACCTAATGAATATTTTTTCACTTTTTCATCAATTTTAATTCCTAAATTTGAAAATTTTATAGCATCTTCTATTTCATCTTTTGTTACATCCTTAAGCATACTTGATATATAATTTAAGTTTTGTCTTCCTGTCATATATCCATACATTACTGGTGTTTCTACCACTGCTCCAATATTTCTTAAGGCTTCCTCTCTTTCAGTTTTAAGATTTTTTCCGCAGATTATAACTTCACCTTCATCAGGAAATAACATACTTGTTATAATTTTAATTAATGTGGTCTTACCTGCACCATTTCTTCCTACAAAACCACAGATTTCTCCTTTGTTTATGAAAAAATTAATATCATCTAATACTTTTTTCTTCCCTCGTTTTTTAGAGATATGTTTTACTTCTAAAATTCTATCATTCATCCTAATCAGTTGCCAAAATTCTATAAAAATCTATACGAATGTATAAATATATATAAATTTGTTTAATTCTCTATTCATAGTGTCCGATTTTGTAATCCTAAAAGAATATACTACTTTCGTTTGATATAACACTCCCAGAGCTTAAATTCGGATACAACTCATCCTACACATTAGTAGTATCTTTCATGTGATTATTCTACTAATTTATATCTTCTTTTCCAATTTAACAATATTATTAGTCTTGATAAATTGGAATCCTTGTTTATTTGCTTCATACTTCCTTGATACTTGTTTCTGTAATCTTTTAAGTTTTTTCTTTAATTTCTTAACTTTACCTGATTTATTAATGTTTTTTATAGGATTGTCCAGACAATTTACTATAGCTAAATCATGAACGCCTAAATCTATTCCTACACTTAAATCTTTATTCAACCCGGCTTGGTTTTCGCCCTGTTCAAATCCTAAAGATAAATACCAGTATCGGCCATCAAAATGACATCTTGGGTTAGTGTACTTAGGTAAATCGGGAATATCATAATTAGTTTTGTATTGAATTTTACCTATTTTCTCCATTTTAACCTTGCTATCTTTAAATTTAACGGCATCGTGTCTAACATAAAATGATTTTCTCGACTTTTTCTTAGATTTAAATTTAGGGTATTTAGCTGTTCTGTCAAAGAAATTATTATAAGCTGTTTGTAAATCGTCAAAAGCTTGATTGATAGTTTTGCTGCTTATTTCATTTAGCCATGCGAATTCTTCTGTACTCTTCAACTTATTAAATTCATCTTTAAATAACATTAAAAGATTACATTAACGCTCTTAAATAGGGTGTTATTTTTTCAACAAATTTATAATAGAATTTTGACGTTGTTCACTTAGTACGCTGCCACTAAGCAGTTCTCTTATGAACTTCTTATGCTCTCACATAAGCTCAGACTATATCATTACCCTTACAAAAGGGCATTTCCCACTTCGGATTGCTTAATCCTACTCCCATCACAGGATAGTCGTTGAACTTTACCCTATATTCGGGTCTTAGCTGCTGATTGCCCATTTTTACAGCACTTAGGATTTAACCTTATGCCATCTAACTAATTTTTTCTACTTTCGTAACATTCACGCTTGGTTTTATTTCATACCTACGTTGTAGTTTAGTTAGCTTTAGGGGATTCCAGCAATTCAAGAAATTTTGCATAGATTCTATCTCTATGACTCCATGCTCTTTACGAACATGGGGTGCTTATCGTCTTATTGATAAATCTATAAATAATGTTTTATATTATTGCAGTTATTTATACATTTACAACTACTGTTTAGTTGCACCTCTTAAATATTTATTTCATATTTATTATAAAATACAAAAATATATTAAAAGTATAATAAAAATAAAGAAAAAATAAATTTATTCTATAAAAAAATTTTTTAAATATACCCATATCTTTTAGCTGCTTTAATTGCCCTAACTCTACTATTTACCCCAAGCTTGCTATATATATTGATTATATGAGATTTAACTGTAGCTAACGAAATATAAAGATGCTCTGCAATTTCTTTATTTGACGCACCTGCTGCTATCTCATTAAGCACATCAATCTCTCTTTTACTTAAAATAGATTTTGTTTCAATTCTACAAATATTTATTATCTGCTTATAATGCACTTTTTCACCACAACTCAGATTATTATAAAAATCTGACTCATATTTCATTACAATTTTATATACAGTTTCACTTTCAAAATAATAGGGCTGAAGGATTTTATCTTCACAGCTATAAAATAGTGCTTCCCTAAATAGATTTATTATTTCACGCTTTTTCGCCGAATTGTCATATATCATATTAATTTTAAAAAGAGATGCCTGCACCATTTTTAGCTTTATTTTATTTTTTCGGGAATATTTTAAAATCTCATCGATAAGTTTTATAGCTTCTTCAATTTTTCCCTCTCTAAACAATATATTTGCATAAAGCAGTTTGCTATCCAAACTTCTCTGTGTTTTATCCATACTTTCATAATCTGCTTTGAAACGTACCACCAGTTCACCATAAAATTTATTCAGCCGGAAAACGTATTTTAAAAGAGAGGCCATAAATGTAATATTATTATAAGTTTTCATATTCATAAGTTCTTTAACCAGCTTAAGGGCCTCTTCTGTGTCTCCAATAATAAATTTATATTCTGCTAAATTGTATCTATATCCCCTATCTACTGAAAGAACTATACTAGAAATATATTCACCTACATTTTCAAGGCACTTTTCTGCATTTTCTAAATCCATCTGCTTTAGATAAATACCTGTAATACCTATATAAAAGTTTGTATTAAAAATACTCACATCTTCATTGGATTTTAGTATTTTATTCATCTCACCATACAAAAACTTACATTTATTAAATTCACCCATGTCCTCTAATATTTGGGATTTCATACCAAGAGAAAAGAAGTAAATATAAAAATTATTATGGATTTCTGAATAACTCATAGCCCTATCTATAGAATTTAACCCCTCATCATATCTGCACTGGGCATATAATAAAGATGCATCTTTCATGAGTATAAAAGCCTTTGTAGTTTCTTTCAAAGATAAATTGTCAATTTCTGAAATTGGCATGACTTCAATCTCATTTAATCTAAAAGTATCTTCCACAAACATACTTGAAAATTTAAATGCTGAAAAAGTTGAATCCCCTTGTCTATTTATTTTAAGTACATCATATATTTCCTTACATTTTTCAAATTCCAGATTAGCATAATTATAAAAGAAATATTGATATGCAAAATCGGGATTTTGTATAATAAATTCTTCTGGAATTCTTTCACCATATGAAAATAGAGCCATGTTTCCAGGAAGCTCTAATATAAGTTTCATTACATTGGAATAATCCTCAGCCAATATTAATTGCTCAATGCACTGGTCAAAATCTCCTAAATTTCTCATAATATCTGCTGCCTTTACATGAAGCTGAATTTGGGTTTCCTTATGAATGTCTTTAAATTTTTCTTTTAAATATTCTTTCAAAATATTGTGATATCTATAGATTCCTTTTTCCTCATCAAGGCATATGATTAAAATATTCTTCCTCTGAAAACTGTCCATTACTTTTTCAAAGTCAATTTCTTCTAAAAGCTGTATGGCTATTTCCTGATTAAAATATGGCAGCATAGAAGTTATCACAAGAAATTGCTTTTCCTCAGCACTCAATAACTCATATATTTCTTTAGTAAGGTATTCTGTCACAAACCTGTTCTGAAAACTTAGCTTCATAATCTCATCTTCACTTTTTCCAATAGCCGCGGCAGCCACAAGCTGCAGCCCTCCAATCCAACCTTCAGAAAGGTCATTAATAAAGTTCAGTATCTCTTTCTTAAAATTCAACTTTAAAGTGTCCTTTAAAAATTTTATTCCCAATTCTTTAGAAAGCTTTAAGTCGTTTTCATCTATGAAAAGAAGCTTACTCTCCATATTAAGTGCACCTAAATACAAATGTGGTTCCTGCCTTGTAAGCAAAATTACATGTACATTGTCAGATAGGTTTTTTAGAAAGAATTCTATAGTACGGAGCAGAAAACTATCTGTAATATAATAGAAATCATCCAAAACTATAAATATGTCCTCTTGGTTATTCATAGCATTAATCAGAAGTATAAGCAGCTTTTCTAAATCACTTTTTTCAAAATTCGAATCATATAGGAATGTGACGTCCTGCTTCGTTGCCTCAAGGCACCCTCCTACTGCTTCAATAAAGTAATTCCAAAATAAGAAAACATTATTACAACTTTCATCAAGAGATATCCATTTTAAATTTGAAATAGATCTTTCTCTGGCAAAAGAAGTTATAAGGGTAGTTTTGCCTGTTCCTGCACCGCCCTTAATCAAAACAACTCTGTACTCACTCATTCCATCTAATTTTGAAAACAGTTCTTTTCTTATTATATAATTTTTTCTAGGCTGCGGAATTTTAAGCCTTGTACACATTAAAATCAGTTTGTCATTAATCATACACCCATACTCCCAATTTCAATTTTATTATCTATATTTTACTTTAATTTGTTCTAAGCACATAGTCTTTTTTTATTTTTATTATGGAAAAAGCAAAAAATATTAAAGATATTATTATTACATATATAAGCTGCGGCAGCACTTCCAAAACTGTTTTTCCAGTTTCCAATCCCTGCACGAAACTGAGAAAATCTTTTTGAGGAAGAATCCATATAACTTTCTCAAGTAGTTCATTTCCCTTTTCAAAGGAGTAAAAACTTCCCCCAAGAATTGTTGTAATTATTACAATTGAAGATCCTACCATATTTGCAGTATCTGATACTTTTACAATAGAGTTAATAAACATGGCAAAGGCTATACCAAAAGAACATATTATGCCTAAGAAAGCCCCGTACTGCAATAAGCTAAAGCCTATATTAAGCCTAAAAATGCATTTCATCATAAATATTACAAGAAATGCCGGTGTAAAAATGAGTAAAAAAGTAAATATAAAATGAGACGTTAGATATTTTTGAAAAGATACCGGTGAAGCTGCAATTCTTTCAATTTGCTTCAATTCCATATCTTCTGCCAGAGTAAACATGAATAAAACACACTGAAGCAAAATAAACATAAAAAGATATCCTATAATATTAGTACCTACACCTCTGCTATCCTTAACTTGTGGTACAAAGCCTTCAGGCCTCTTTATTATTTTCTCCAGTGTCTTTCTAAAATTATCACTTTTTATTGTATCAATATGATATTTTCCGTTGCCCTTATCAATTATAACACCATCATACCGACCAAGTACCAGTTGGGATTTTGAAGGTTCCTCCTCCATAATAGTAAATTTAATATAATCTGATTTAAAAATCATTACCTTACTTTTAGTTACCAATGCAATACTGTCTTTAACTTTCAAATTTGAAGTTAAATATACTGCTAAAATTATAGAAATCATTGTCATCAGCAATGAAATAACAATATAATATTTTCTACCACTGATTCTGTAATAGTTATTCTTAAGAAAACTTATCATATATAATCCTCCGTTCTATAGAATCTTCCACATAAAAATATAGTTATCATGGATAATAAGATTAATATAATTACTATAGGCAAGTAACAGGAAAAATCTCTATCATATATAACTTTAAAAATATCCGTAATAATCCATTTTACTGGTAACATATAACTTATTTTTTCTACATTATGTCCAAGCCCGTCAAGTCTGAAAAATAGTCCTCCCAATATGGCTGAAATATTTATCACAATACTTAAAACCTGGTTAGCAGTGTTTTCACTCTTGAAAATACAGCAAAACAGTACTCCAAGGGCAGAAGCAAAAATTTCAAACAACAACAGTGTTAAAATTATAAAGCCAGAATTTTCACCTCCAAAGTTAACCTTTAAAGTGAGATTTAGAAGTATCATTACCATCATATGGCAAATAAATGAAAACGTAAAAGTAGCTGCTATTTTGGAAATATATATATAACCTTTAGGTATGGGAGAGTAGATTATCCTCATATTCGCCTGTTTAATACGCTCCTCCATAAAGCTATTTGAAGCTATTGTAGAAGTATTAAAAACTATATAAATCATTATAGAAATACCATAATAATCATAGGAAGTAATAATGCTGCCATAATTACCGCTGGTTAAAAAACCTAGGATCAAAATCAGTAAGAATGGAAAAACAACGGTATAAAAAACCCACATGGGATTAAATAATAAATTTAAGAAGTCTCTCTTGAATATCTGTAAAAATCTATACATATTTATTCTCCTAATCCCTTAATTTTCTTCCAGTTAAATTTAGAAATACACTTTCTAAACTGGCAGTTTCACAGGTTAAATTATTAATCTTAACAAAATTATTTACAAGAATTGAAATTAGTTTATCCAGGTTCTCAACTCCTATTAAAGTTGTAATTTCCAGCTTGCCTCTTTTTATTAAAACATCTTTTACGCCTTCTACACTATAAAAGTCTTCTAAATTAACCTTATCTGTAGAGTCCACTTCAATAATGAACTTTTTATAATTTACTATTTTTTCTTTCAATTTTTCTTTTGTTCCAGATGTTATTATCTGTCCTTTATCCATTATAATAATTCTGGTCGATATTTCTTCAACTTCCTCCATATAATGAGTGGTATAAATAATAGTTGTGCCATTTTCCCTCATAGTTTTAACAGAACTTAAAATGTGATTTCTTGATTGTGGATCAATACCAACAGTAGGTTCATCCATTATGAGTATTTCCGGATGATGCGCAGTGGCACAGGCAATGTTAAGCCTCCTCTTCATTCCTCCTGAAAATGTATTTACCTTATCTTTTGACCTTTCAGCTAGCCCTGCAAATTCAAGAGCTTCGATAATTCTCTTCTTAAGCTTGTTACTTTTCAAGCCATAAAGTGAAGCAAAAAATTTAAGATTTTGTTCCGCTGAAATATCTTCATATAGTGCAATATCCTGAGGTACTATCCCCAAATGCTGTTTAAAATTCCTGTCACCTTTTTCTACTTTTTTCCCATTGTAACATATTTCCCCTGCTTCGTAATCCAAGGCTCCTGTGAGAATATTTATGATAGTACTTTTACCTGCTCCATTTGGTCCAAGAAAACAAAGTATTTCGCCTTTTTCTACTCCAAAAGATATACCTTTGATAACTTTACTGTCTCTATAGCCTTTTTGAAGATTTTTAACATTAATTATTTCCTTCATCTCCAACCACTCCCTTTATGACAATTATAAATTTCAGGGACAAAAATAAAATCAACCTTTCGGTTGATTTTAGATGAAAAATTAAATATTTTATTGTAAAATAGCTTTATTCTTCTGAAAGCGATTCACTCCTGCCTTGTGCTTTTAACCATTCTTTAGCATTTGATTTTATTTGTGTTTCTAATCCTAAATCACGACCTGTATCCTCCATAGCTTCCTCTGCATATTTACGTGGAAACATCTTTCTTATAGATGGCCCATATTCAGTTCCATCCTTAGACTGTTCAAATTTAACAACAGTAAACTTATCTTTATCTTTTCTTAACACAATAAGTGCTGGATTTGACCCTCCACATGAAAAACCAAATTTTCCGTTAGCAAATGCATATCCTTCAAATAAGGTATAAATATAAACATTTATTAATCCATCTTTCTGTTCAATTGAGTATGATTTATGTGCTTCAAAAACCTTATCAGCATTAGTTAATATATGAGAATAGTAATCCTCAATATAATTTGATATTGTTTCATTTATAACCCCTTCAGATTTAGTTTCAATATTTTTATTATCAGATACAATACCAACATTTTTATTATTAGTTATTCTTAAATTGATATACCAAATGCCAATAATAAATATTAAAGAAAAAATTATTAAAATAAAACTCTTAAAACGCTTTTTCAACTTTACCTCATACCCCAATTCTTTATGTAGTCAAATTACGACTTTTGGAATTCACTATTTTATTTCCATATTGATAGTTATCACAGACTTTATAGTTGTTTAACTACTCATATTGTTCTTTTATTATTTCTATGCATACATTATTACTTATTTATTTTTTATACTAATTTAAATATATTTATTTAATGAGACCTTTTGTGAATTAAATTTAGTGTTAAACTAATACTTTTAACTGATTCATTTTTTTTATTTCGCCGTATATGAAAATTAGAGATATTGCTGCTGTAAAAAAATCGGATAATGGAACAGATACAAAAACACCAGTGACTTTAAGAAATATTGGGATGATTAACATTAATGGTATTAAAAATAAAAATGGTTTCATTATTGATAGAAATAATGCAGGCTTAGGTTTGCCAATATACTGAAAAAAACTTGCAGCAATTACTTGAACACCTACTAAAGGACTCATAAGTATCAGTACTCTTAAAATAGGAACCGTCAATGCTATTAATTCATTATTAGATGTAAAAACACCCGCTATTTTATTTGTAAAACTAATAATTATAACTAAAAATCCCAATGAAATTACAACTGATGTTAAAATTCCAAGCTTTAAGCTTTGTTTTACTCTATTGAATTTTTTAGCACCATAATTAAATCCTATAATAGGCTGAAGAGCTTGTCTAATTCCATACATAGGAACGGTAATAAACCCGAATATACGATTATATATACCAATTGCAGAAATATATAAGTCAGATCCTCCATAAATTCTTATTGAATTATTTAATACTATGGCTACAATTCCATAAGCCAGTTGAGTCATAAACGTGGATACTCCTAAGGAAATCGCTTCCTTTAATAACTTTATATTAATTACTAAATTTTTAACTTTTACTCCTAAAATTTTACTATTAAAACAGATGTATACCAATAAAAATATGAAACATATTATTTGGGAAATGTCTGTAGCAATGGCAGCTCCTTTTATCCCATATTTAAGTCTTGTAACCAATATGTAATCTAACGGAATATTAATTACAGGTCCTATTATCATGCTTATCATAGCAATATTAGCATGTCCTTCTGATTGTATGATGCTATTGGAAACAATACTAAAAACGAAAAAAACGCTGCAATATAAAGTAATTCTAAAGAATGTTACAGCATAGGGTAGTATAGTTTCCAAGGAACCAAAAATATACAATATAGGTCTGATGAAAGCCAGTCCTATAACCATAATTAAAATTCCTAATAGAACAGAGGATGTTAATGCAGTACCCACAGCCTTTTCTGCTCTTAGTTTATTTCCGGCTCCAAGACTTCTGGAAATTATAGAAGCAATTCCAACTCCGATCATTTGAGAAAGAGCCAGTATTATTTGTTGAATAGGAAAGACTATAGTTAAAGCTGCAATTCCTAAGCTACCATTAGCCTGATTACCTATAAAAATTGCATCAATAAGATTATATAATACATTAGCTAAAAATACACTTATGGCAGGAAGAGAAAACTTAAAAAGTAACCTTTTGATATTGCCTTCCAGAATGAAATTTTCTAATTCAGTCATTTTATTACCTCCAAAAAAGTTTATACTTTATATACTCACTTAATGAAATACTACTCCCTCTAAACATCATTATTCATAAAAAACACCTCTTTTCTAAATTTACACATATCTTATATTATCACAATTTATATTTTAAACACAATTTAAGTTATATTATTATTTATTAATTGAGTTTGATATTTATAAGGAGTTATGCCAACAATACGCTTAAAGTGACGTGTAAAATGACTCTGATCTGCAAATCCCATCTTTAATGCTGTAGATACTATTGGACATCCTTTAATCAGCAAGTTCTTAGATTTTTGTATACGAACAACTATTTGATAAATATGAGGTGGAACTCCCCATTTTTTTTCAAAAACTCTAAGCAAGTTAAATTTACTCATATTTGAAAACATAGATAACTGCTCCAAAGAAATATTTTTATTGTAATTATTATCTATATATTCTCGTATATCATCTGCAACTTTATAATTCCAATTTATTTTTTCCTCTTCATAAGAAAATTTCGCATGATGTTGTAAAACTTTAATCATTGCTGTAAAAAAGCCAGTTTGACATTCTAGTAGAGAAGATGATTTATCAAATAATAATTGAAACATTTTGTATAAACTTTTTTCACAGTAAGGATCTGAAACTACTGCTTTTGGAAAATAAGGTATGGAAGAATGTCTTTTATTTATCTGTTCCATAATTTCCTGTAAAAGAATTGGAGAAGGATACATAATCCAATACCTCCATCCTTTCTCCTGATTAACGGCTTGACCTGTATGTATGATTCCTGGATTCATTAATACTATACTACTTTTTGGAGCATAACACTTTTCTCTATTATAGTCAAAAGTTTCTACTCCATTTTCTATGATTCCAATCCCAAAATTTTCGTGCCAATGGCGAGAAAATGTTTGGGTTGTATAAGAAGCCTTTAAAACTTCCATATCTCTCATATCTTGGCGTAAGATATACTCAACATGATTTTTCATTTTCAACATTATATTTTTCATCACCTTCATTTAAACAATTTATTGTATGGATATAATATACAATACCTGTTAGTATTATTACTATACTTATCAATTCAATAATGTGGGGTAATCGGCCTTCAATAATAAAAGAATATGTTAATCCAAAAGCCGTTTCTCCAACAGTCATTTCACCTGCTAAAGAAATAGGCAAAGCATTAGATGCTTTATTCCAAAAAACAGTTCCTATCCACGAGACAACAATACCTAAGATTACAGCAGTACGCCAAAATTTAAAAACAATATTACTGGGACTTATAAGCTTAAATAATATAAGTGAATCTGGCATTATTACTTTAATCATTAATATAAAAAAAGGAATTAGACATAAAGTAGTAGTCCCAGTAATTGTAGACCACATTTGTGATGTAATTTCAGCATTTTCTTTCAAAAAGCATGCGTTTGAAACTGCATACCATGTCCAAAGACATAATGCAATTAGCCCATATATCACTCCATATATATTAAACGTATCCGTAGATCTATTTAATGACGCATAATTCAATATTAATACACCTATAATAACAACAAAAATTGGCAAAATCAATTTTTTAAAAGAAAATTCATGATTTATAAAATTTCCATATAATGAAGTTGTAATTGATAACATTCCAATAATTAATGTAGCAATTGTAGCTCCTGTTAATTTAATCGATAAAACAAGAAAGAAATAATATCCTATATTACCGCAAAATGAAAAAAGAAAAGCATTTCTCCATATATTAGTATTCATGATTCTAAGACTTTTTTGTTTCTGAAATAGTAACATAATTATTGAAAAAATACCATAAACAAAATATCTTCCAAATGTTATTTCAACCGCAGTGTAATTAGGTAATAAATTTGGAATTACATAGGCAAGTCCCCAAACTGCATCAGCTATTAATGCATAAAATATATTTAAGATAAATAGTTTTGACATACTATTCTCTCCTCTGAGTTTTTATAAAGTATATCAATTGTTACTTATGAAAATATAGAACAATATTGCTATTTTTAACAAGCCAATAAATCTTTTTGTTATGGGGTTGTGTATCCAGATAAACAATAATTTGTACATGCATCCCTTTCTAATTACTAATTTCATTTCAAATGTATTACAATGTCATCACCTGTTGGTTTATCGCTAAAAGGATGATTATGTTCTCTAAAAATTAAATGATGAATCATTTATACAGTCCCAATCTATATCGAAATTTACAAGGCTAGAGTTTTAATATTCCAGTTAGAGATATATTCTAAAGAAAGAAGAATTCACTCTATCAAGTGGAGAAAAAATAGCTATAGATACTATGAGAAATACATCATATGTAAATTATCTAATATGAATTAAGAATATTAAATAAATATAATTATTTCTCATATAATCATTATCAATCCCATCGTTATTAAAGTGATAAGCGTATTTCAAAATGAATTTTTACATTTTGAAATACGCTTATTACCAGCCTTGAGTACTCTCTGAATACTCATCATAGGTTGACCTTTTTACTCTATTTCTCATTCTTTTTTATTATTTTCTTCTAAAGCTTCAAATAATAATTCTAAAGCTTGATTAATTATATAACTATTATCAATATTATATTTTTTACTTAATTTTTCCATTTTTTTGAATAATTTTTTATCAAAATAGTATGTTTTACGGATGTGGGTATCAACATATTTTGAACGCTTTGATACTTTTTTTAAAATATTAAATTTAATATCAGTAATAGTATTATCTTTACTTTGCTTATTAATATTACAGTTGGTATTACTGCAACTAAATTCACCAATGTCATCAATCATTACACCATCTGTAATATTGTTAGATGTAGAATTAATATCTTTTATGTTGTCATTATCATTTATAGATGACATTTTATACAACACCCTTAGCCCCTTTCAATTAATTTTTATTATATTGCTTGCTTAAATACACTTCTTAAAATATTGACATAATCAATATATTCACAAAGTGTTCGGATAAATTTTTTATATAACTCCTAATATTGCATCAATTTCTATTTCAACCAGTTGAGCTGGTCTATTTAATTCCGAAATTCCAACTAGAGTGCATAAAGGTTTTACATCTTTAAAGAATTCCGAATAAGCCTTTAGATATTCTTTAGATTGAGACATTTTAGTTGTATACATTTTAACACGAATAACTTCTTCTTTTTTTCCTCCAGCTTCTTCCAAACACTTTATCATTTTTTCTAAAATATACTTTGTTTGCTTATATCCGTCATTTTCTCCAAAGACACTTCCATCTGATTGTACTGACGTTGTTCCACCTATATAAACAAATGGACCAACTTTTACCAGCCTGCTATATCCAACTTTCTCTTCTAAAGGTGATCCTGAAAACAAATTTTTTCTTTTCAATTCCATAAAAATTCCTCCTTAAATATTATATTTTAATGTTCCATATATATTATTACTATTTTATCCGAACGCTACCTGAACTCAAGAATCACTTGTTATTGGCAAGTTTGACCATTATACCTGGTTCAGTCATTTTGATTGGATTTAATACATTAGAAAGATCTGATCTATTTAATATTCCATTTTCTAGAATAACTCTTGATATTGATTCTCCTGTATTTATAGCTATTTTAGCTATCTTAGCAGCTGTTTTATAACCAACATAGGGACTAATTGCCGTAACAATACCAACGCTGTTATCGACTAACTGTTTGCATCTAGCTTTATTAACAGTAATTCCTCTTATGCAGTTATCAACAAAAGTTTTTATTCCATTTGTCAAAGTTTCAATAGATTGAAATAATTTAAAAAATATTATAGGCTGAAAGGGATTCAATTCAAGTTGTCCTGCTTCTGCTGCCATAGTTATTGTCACATCATTTCCCACAATGTTAAAGGCAATTTGATTTATTACTTCTGGAATGACAGGATTTACTTTTCCCGGCATAATAGAAGAACCATTTTGTACTGATGGCAAGTTGATTTCATTCAATCCCGCCCTGGGGCCAGATGACATAAATCTTAAATCATTTGCTATTTTAGATAAATTTACAGCACAAGTTTTTATGACTGATGATGTTTCTACAAAACAATCCAAATTTTGAGTTGCATCTATCAAATTCTTTGCCTGTATTAAATTTAATCCAGTAATCACTGCAAGATTTGGTACAACCCTAAAAAAGTACCTTTTATCAGTATTAATACCTGTTCCTACAGCTGTCCCACCCAAATTTATTATAAGTAAACTTTCTTTAATTTTTTTTAATCTGTTAATGTCTCTTTTAATAACTTCACTATAGGCATTAAACTCTTGTCCAAGCCTAATTGGAACTGCATCCTGCATTTGGGTTCTTCCTATTTTTATTACATCATAAAATTCTACTGCTTTTAAATTTAACTCTTTATATAAATTTTCTAATTGTTCTATACATTTAATCATCATTTTATAAGTTGTTATTTTTCCAGTAGTAGGAATTACATCATTGGTGGATTGACACATATTAACATGATCATTAGGATTAATGATATTATAATTTCCTTTTTCGTATCCTAAAATTTCTAAAGCTCTATTTGCAATTACCTCATTTGCATTCATATTTATTGAAGTTCCTGCACCCCCTTGAACAGGATCAGTTATAAATTCTTCAAGCATATTACCTGAGATTATTTCGTCACAAGCTTCAACAATACAGTTTTTAATATTATCACTTAAAATACCTGCTTCATTATTCGTTTGGGCCGCAGCTTTTTTTACCTGTGCAAGACTTTCAATAAAAACTTTTTTAATATTTAAACCAGTTATTTTAAAGTTTTCTGCTCCACGTAATGTTTGTACCCCATAATATGCATCCTTAGGTACCTTCTTTGCACCAATAGAATCATTTTCAATTCTAAAACCCATAATGAACCTCCTTGTCTAACAATAAATTCTACCCTTTCGGTTTTAAACGATCATAACGGAAGGCATCAAGTGAAATTGAAGGTTTGCCATTGATTATCAACTCCGATATAAGTTGTCCAACTGCCGGTGATATTCCAAACCCATGTCCAGAAAACCCACAGGCTAACGTAAGTCCTGGCACTTCTTTCACCTTACTCAAAACTGGAACTTTATCTGCCATTATATCCATAAAACCAGACCATGTACGTATAATATTCATACTGCTCATAATTGGGAAATATTTTAAAACAGCTCTGCATATATATGGTGCTGTAATACTTTTATTTATAGTTTTTACCTCATCTGATAGAAAGGGTTCTAATCCTGTGGAACCTCCAAAAACAAATGAACCATGTTCAGTTTGATGTCCATAAAAATCTGACTCTGCAGTGCCAATCATTTCTGAAAACATCTGCGGTTGAGCTTCAGTAATAATAGCTTCAATAAGTTCTTTTCTCATTGCTATATCAATTCCTACAGTATTTGCAATAGCCTTCGATTCATACCCTGCAGCTAAAACTACTTCCGGAGCTTCGTATACATTGGTTTCAGTTTTTACCCCACTGACTTTTCCTTTAGCCAATATAATAGATTTTACTGTTTCACCAGTAATAAATTTTGTGCCTAATTTTAAAGCATTTTTATAAAAAGCCAAAGTTGTTTTCATAGGATTTGCATGTCCGTCTGTAGGACAATAGCTTGCATTTACTACCTCATTTGAAATATATGGACAAAGTTTGCGAAGTTCATCTTTTTCTAAAAGTCTTAATTCCAGACCAGCATCTAAACCTTGGTTAACCACATTCTCAAGTATTTTTAAGTGTTCTGGTGTTTTACCAAGACGAAAGTTCCCTTTTTTATGATATTCTATTTCAACTCCAAGTTCTTTTGAAAGATATGGCCATAAATTTTTAATAGCATAAATAGCAAGGGGTAACTCTCTAGGATCTCTAGCTGATTGGCGAACTCCGCCGCCATTTCTACTAGAAGCTCCTGCACCTATATGATCTTTTTCAATCACAATAACCTTAATATTTCTTTTTGCAAGATTATATGCTATGGCACAACTTATAACTCCACCACCTACTATAATTACGTCTGACTTAATCACTCTATCTCCACCTTTATTTATTAATTCCATCATTTGCATAAGTTTGCATAGATACAGGACGTGTAGGTGACCGTGGAATTGGAACTTCAATTTCTCCAGGATTAATTCCCAACTCCTTTGCTATAATACTTTTCACTAATTTTGTACAAGTTTGTCCCTGACACAATCCCATTCCCACTCTTAAATATCTCTTGACTTCATTCATGTTTCTCATTCCATCATATACAGCTTTTCTTATTTCCCCTTTTGTTATCTCTTCACATCTACAAATAATTACTGAATCATCTGTTTCTGAAATAAACTCTTCATCTAATAATACCCTTTCAATTGTCTTACTCACTATTTACACCCCACCTTTAAATTAATATTTAAAAAATCTCGCTTTCATTGACCATTCCAGCGGAACCTTTATGGTAAGTACATTGGTTCCATCCATTGCTTTTATAGTTTTAACCTCTATAACTTGTGCTTCTCCCAGAACCTTACCTGCTCTATCAAGTGCTACACCTTTATCTCCTTTTTGGGGAAGTGGGTACAATTCATAGGGCATAGATATTGCTGCAAATCCAGGCGCATAATTCTCATCTACTAAGAAAATAGCCTGACCTGAACAGGAAGCCACACACATTCCACAGCCAATACAATTAGAATTTTCATCTACTACCGGTAGATTAGTAATGGTATTCCCAATTTTTATACATCCCATTGAACACGCCGTTTGACATGGATCACAAGGTATATTTTGAGTACATTCTATAATAGGCACAATTCCTCTTTTTCTAACTTTCTCAGAAACCACTCCAGGATATTTAATTACTTCTTTTTCACTCAAATATCCATTTTGCAGAAGATTTTGAGAGATATCATAGCCTTCTTCTGTTTTAGTTAAATCTATTCTTCCTTTATTTTCATGTGAAAACATACCTTGTCTCAACTGACTAAGGGATTCACTGTATTCTTTAAATCTATTTACAAATTCACTTTTTCCGATATATTTCTGATTATAAGATACCGCTGTTCCTGATATTCTGCCTTCTATCATTGCAGAACTTGCCTCTTCAATTGCAGAAACATCACCTGCAGCATATATTCCACTTATGGAAGTTTCATTATACTGGTTACATATTGGAACCGTGCCGCCTTTTTGTGGATTATTCTCCATGTCACAACCTGCCATTGATGCCAACTGTGACATGGGTGACAACCCTACAGCTATACAAATTGTATCTACATCCAGCTTCTTTTCAGAACCTTCAATTGCCTTCCAATTCCTATCTACCTGTACAATAGTCGCTCCTTCAACAGCTTCACTTCCATAAGCCACTTTAATTGTATGTGATAAATAGAATGGTACTCCCATTCTTGCAACTTTAGTAGCATGTACACCATATCCTCCTATTCTCGGTGCAGCATCAATAATTGCCTTAACCATACATCCAGCTTGAATAAGTTGGTAGGCCACAACCAATCCGACATTACCAGATCCCACCATCAATATTTTATTTCCAGGTTTTAACCCATGAATATTCATCATGGTTTGAGCTGCACCAGCTCCAATAACTCCAGGCATTGTCCACCCTGGAAAAGGAACTACATTTTCAGAGGCTCCAGTTGCAATAATAATATTATTTGCTTTTATATGCTTAATTTGCCCGTCAAGCATTACATTTACTTCTTTATTTTGAAATATCCCAATTACAACAGCATTGAGAACAACTTCAACACCCAATTCTCTCGCCTCTTTTAGTAATTCTTCTCCTATTTTGAAACCACGCTCTTTTGCCTTGTGTGCTTTTGAACCAAAAAACTTATGAATTTGTTTAAGTAACTGTCCACCAGGTTTTGAATTTTCATCAAACACAATAACATCCATACCATTAGATGCAGCCTCTATAGCTGCAGATAAACCCGCCGGTCCTGCTCCAATTACAATTAACTCATATCTTTTCATATTTCTCCATCCTATTCCTTTTTAGTTACGCCATATTGCGTTTGTATTTTCATTCCTTCTTTTAATAAGGTCACACATGTTCTAACATTTGGCTTCCCATCTACAATCATTACACAATCAGTACACCTACCTATAGCACAGAAAATTCCCCTTGGTTCCTTACGTTTAATTGTATATCTATGAGTCATAATACCATTTGCCTTTAATGCTACTGCTATTGGCTCATCTTCATAGCCTTCTAAAATTTTATCATCAAATTGAAATTTAACTAATTTACCCTTTTGAAAAGTTCCCAATATAGGATGTTTATATATTCTCATTTTCTCCTCCTTACATTTCAAATCCAAATCGTTCTCCAAATACATAATTACTTCCTACTAAAGGTATGCCTGTCATGGCACATGTTTCTAAAGTAAGAGAACGTAAATCTTCTCTTTCAAGATTTCTTAATTTTGTTTTTCCTGCTGCTTTTGCTAAAATTATTGCTTCATCTGTAATGGCTTTGATATAATTTGCAACTCTATGTGCCGCTTCATCTATATCTAAATTTTTTCTAAGATTTTCATCCTGTGTTCCTATTCCAAAAGGACATACACCATTGTGACACCTCAAACACACTCTACATCCCATCGCCACCATTGCAGCAGTTCCAATGGCAACTGCATCAGCCCCTATTGCAAGAGCCTTTGCAATATCTGCACCATCTTTAATACCACCTGAAATAATCAAGCTCATTTCATCTTTTACACCCATTTCATCCAAAGTTTTTACCGCTTCAACTAATGCAGGTAAAGTAGGTATTCCCAGATGATTTGTTGCCATTACAGGAGCGGCTCCTGTTCCTGCCTGTGCACCATCCAATATTATTCCATCCACTCCAATTTTAACTGCTATTTTAACATCATCCCTAACTCTGCCGGCAGAAATCTTTACAAATATGGGAGTTTCCCAATTAGTAAGTTCTCTTAGTTCCTCAATTTTTACCACCATGTCATCAGGTCCAAGGGCATCTGCATGTCTTGGATGACTATGAAGATCTATTCCTATAGGGAGTTGTCTCATTTGAGCTATATCTCTTGTTATTTTACTTCCCATCAAATGCCCGCAAATACCAGGTTTAGCACCAATTCCAATTACAAATTCCAACATATCAGCCTCTTTAAGATTTTTCCTGCTAAATCCAAATCTAGTAGCAAGTATTTGTACTGACTGTCTATATGAATTTTCTCTTTCCTCTGCAAGCAATCCACCTTCACCATTGCTGACAACCGTTCCCGTTAAAGCTGTAGCCTTGGCAAGGGCAATTTTAGCTTCTTTGCTCAATGCACCATAGGACATTCCAGCTATCATAATTGGAGTTTCTATTACTAGGGGTTTTTTTGCAAAACGATGTCCAAGTACAGTTCTGGTTTCACAATTTTCACGATAAGTATCTATTGGCATCCTGCTTAACTGGGAAGGCAGTATCATCAAATCATCAAAATTTGGCATATATCTCGTTGCACCGCAGCCTCTAATACGATGCTTCCCATATCTGGATTTATAATCTATTTCTGAAATAGTTTCTGGTTTCCAGATACCTTTCTGGACATCTTTAGCTTCTATTTCTTTATTTATATTTATCTTTGATCCCATTTTTTCATCAACTTCAGTAGCCATATATTTCTTTCCTCCTCATCAATTTTTTTGGACAGCTGCGGTTTAAACAGTATATATTTATGTCTTCCTGTAGAGGAAGGCCTTATTGCTTTAAAATTATCTGCATCTGTTTTAATATCATACCTGATAAACAATTGATTTAACTCCCCTTTTTCTTCTTCCGTGGTATTATCAACATAGACATTTCCTCCAATTTTATTCTCAACATCTTTATCCTGAGTAAATATCACTCCTTTATACATGGACTCTCCAATTTTCTTTCCAACTTTTCCCAAAATTATTAATTTCCCGCCTAGCGTCATCTGTCCAGCCCACATACCTGCCGATCCACACACTATAATAGTTCCACCTTTCATCCCATATCCAACCCTACTTCCAGTGCCTCCATAAATCACCATAGTACCTCCATAAAAATAACTGCCTGCATTACATCCTGTATTCTTCGTTACTATAAGCTCTCCATCCATCATATTATCTCCAACATACCAGCCTACATTTCCATCAACAACAACTTTGGTTCCTTCCAAGAAACCACCTGTATAAAAACCAGTACTTCCTTTTATCATCACAGTACCTTTTTGAGATAGTCCAATAGCTACATTATGCATAGAGTGACAATTTTGGACAGTTACCTCATTATCTTTTTCAAAACATTCTCTTATTGCTTCATTTAATTCTTTACTTTTCAAATTCTTAGCATCTATAAATTCCATACTCTCACCTCTCCTGGCTCTATTTCCTCCGCATATACATCTGGGAAAATAGATGTAAATTCAATTTGTTCTGATCCCAATAGTATTGTTCCGTCCTTTTCAAAAATCAGCAGGGGTTTTATTCCCAATTTATCCTTAGCTATTCCAATCTGATCTGATGTGGACGCTATAATACAGTAAATCCCATCAAATTGATCTGAAGCATAATGCAGGGCTCCCTCTAAATCTCCTCCATTTTCACTCATTGCATAAGCAATTAAATGACTTGCTGCTTCGGTATCATTTAAAGTCTTAAACTTTGCACCCTTGTTTTCCAATTTTCTTCTGAGATTAAAATAATTTGTAAACTGTCCATTGTGAACTATGCTTAAATCTGAATAAAATGGCGATACAAAAGGATGTGCCGCATTGACATCCTCTGCACTTTCTGTAGCCATTCTTACATGTCCGATTCCATGAGTAGCTGTATTTCTATCAATAGTTTGATAAGTAAGAAGATTATCAATTAATCCTGAATCCTTGTATACTTTCATTCCCTCTCCACAAGAATTTACATATAATCCATCTACTTCGTTAATCTCCTGGTGCAATTTTTCTATATAATCTTTTTTGATATTTAAAATTATCTCAGAGTAAAAAATATTATTTCTACTCTCCGTTATCTTTTCTCTACTAATTGAAGCATATTTCTCTACAATTTGAACCAGAGTATCATGCAAACCCTTTCTTCCTTCTGTAACTCTCAACAAAATTTCTTTACCCATGCCATATACAGCTATACCACTGGCATCTGGTCCTCTATGCTGGATTAATGAAAGCATGTTTATTAAAGTTGAAGCAACATCCATTCCACCTTTATTTATTATTCCTGCTATACCACACATTTTTCTTCCTCCAAATATATTAAATTTAAATAATTTTATATATGATAAGAATAATTTTTCCATTCCCAGTCGGTTACTGACCTATTGAAGTTTTCAACTTCCATTCTTTTAAGTGCCAAAAATATTTTCATGAGATCCTCTCCTGCCATATCACAAAGGAATTTATCATCCTCAATAAGTTTTAAAGATTCTTCCAGACTTCTAGGTACATATTCTACCTGTTTCTCCTCATCATGGTATAAATCGGACTTTATTACCTCCGGCGGATCAAGCTTGTTTATTATTCCGTCCAATCCTGCCGCCAGTATTCCCCCAAGTGCAAGATATGGATTTGCTGCCGCACTTCCTGCCCTTACTTCAACCCTTGTTGCACCCTTTCTCTCATCTGGAATTCTTATATAAGTAGTTCTATTATCATATCCCCAGCCAATATGGCATGGTGCGAAAGAATCTGGACAATACCTTTTATAGCAGTTTATCGTAGGTGCCAAAAATGCTACTAAAGCCTTAGCATGTTTGAGCACACCAGCTATAAAATGTTTCATAGTTTCAGATATACCCTCCGAGTCACTTTCATCATAAAATACATTTTTTCCTGTTTCCAAACCGTTGAGTGATACATGATAATGACACCCGCTTCCACCGTTACCGTTTAATGGTTTTGCCATAAATGTTGCCATCAAGTCATTTTTATCTGCTATATCTTTGCATACACCTTTAAATATACTGATTTCATCAGCATTTTTTAAGGCCTGCCCATATTTCCAATTATACTCATATTGCCCCGGATAAAATTCATGGTTCATGTAAAGTATTTTATAGCCCATCTTTTTAAAGCTCTTTGTAATCTGGGGCAAAAATCCTTTCCTATCTATTCTTATATTTTCGGTATACAAGTTACCAGGCTGATTTGTATACTGGGTAATTGATTTTCCATCTTCACATCTATTAAACAGAAAAAATTCTAATTCTCCAGCTGCTATTGGATTATAACCAAGTTCTAGATATTTATCGATGATATTTTTAAGAAACCATCTAGGCGATATATTCATTGGCTTTTCATGGTAATATATATCACCAAGCATAAGAGCTGTCTTTTCCAGATATGGCAAGACTATAAATGTTGAAGGATCTGCTACTATTTTCATATCATCATAAGTATAATCAAGTTTTCCTTCATACTCCACCAGACTATTATCAAGTCCCATGCAAAATATTGCTGAGGCAAAGGCAAGTCCATCTTTCATGGCTTCGTCTACCATTTCAGAAGGAATAAGTTTAGCACGATTTACACCAAATATATCTACATATTCAACCCTGATCATTTCAATTTCATTGTTGCTAATTAATTTTTTAACATCATCTTCAGTCAACTTTTTATATCCTGTTACCACTTCTTTATCATATATTGCCTTCAAAATTACCACTCCGTTTCTATTTATTTTAATTTGTTAAGAGCGATTAGTCGCTCTCTTTATTGGTAAAATTTTCATCTCTTCTTTAAAGTTTCTTTTAAAGATTCCAATATCCAATCAATTATCTCATCATCATTCAACTTCCTGTTTCCCATGCTGAAGAAAGAATTTATTCTGTTGTTATGATATTTTGCAACTAACGTATAAGCAAAAATTGTAAAATAATTATCAATCAAGTAAGCAGCCACTTCATTTTTTATATTATTGTCTATTTCATTTCTTTTTTTACTATGTTCTACCATCCTAATTGTATATAAACTAGTAGCTATCCTGAATTTTTCAGAAGTTCTTTCTGCAAATCTATTCATTGAACTTGAGCCAAAATCACAATAAATTACAATGTAATTAGGATAATTCTGAATAAATTCTTTTAATCCCCTAAGGAAATTATGAATATCATCAAAAATTGATTCGGATTTGTCTATATACTTTTTGTATACTTCTGTTTCAATCTTATGTGTTATATAGTCAACTACAACAAAATATAAGGCTTCCTTATTTTCAAAATACTTATATAATGCTCCATTTGAAATACCCGCTTTTTTACAGATTCTACTAATACTTGCATGGTGAAAACCCTCTTCTCCAAAAATATCTGCAGCTGCATTTATAATATATACCTGCTTTTCCTCTGATAAACGTTTAAACGCATTTAACAATTTATTTATCTCCTTTAACTTTTTTGTTCTTCAAACCATTGAACTGAATTTATAAATATTTTTTCAAATAATTCATAGGTACTTCCAATTTTTTCGGTTTCTTTTAAAATATTATCTTTTCCAAGAGCAAATCTTCCGCCAGACCATACACAATCATCATATTTATCAATATAATCTTTTATATTTCCTTTTGTATATTCAGGATGAAATTGAAATCCTATAGCTTTATACATATTACTTACAAAGATCTGATTTTTTGCTGCTTCCGTATATCCTAAAACAGTACAATTTTGTGGCAAATTATAGTGATCACTATGCCATAGAAAAGTCATAAAGCCATCATTTAAACTTTTTAGTATTCTATGTTTTTTACCTTCTGTTGTAAATTTTATATTTAGCCACCCCACCTCCTTTTCTTCTGACTTATAAGTCTTCCCTCCTAAAGCCTCTGCAATTATTTGTGCTCCTAAACAAAAACCAATCACACAAATATTATTTTTTAATGCTTCTCTTACATACTCAATTTCATCAGTCAACCACACATCTTCATTCTTATTCCAAATATGTTGGGAACCACCATGGATAATAATTAAGTCTACATCTTTAAATTGAGGATAATCTAAGCTAAAAGCCTTAATTTTCTGAAAACTACTGTTCTTATTTTTCTTCAACCATAAATCAACATTTGTTACTTTAGGCTGATCATTGTCATGTAATAACTCGATTATTTTCAATTTATCACTCCATTTCACATTTACATAATTTTAGCAATATTCTTGAAATTAAATTTACAATTTTTTTACAAATTTATTGCTGTTTCCTCAATTTCCCCGTTTTCAGTGAACTTTTTATTTAACTTAATTTCTTTACTTCTAAATGCATACCATAACATGCCCATTACCATCCATGCTAAGAAAATAAATGGGAATAAATTATTAGGGAATTCCGGCAAAGGATAAATACTGCCAACAATCGGTATCATAAGTATTCCAAAGGAAACTACAGATACAACAATATTAATTGCTTTCAGTTCTTTTATTTTTTTCAAATATACCGGTGCACTTACTACTATCATTACATAGCTGAATAAAAATCCCAAAGTTGCTATAGTTCCTGCCCATGAGAATATATCCATATCATTAAATTTAAACAATACCAGTACTAGAGGAACTACAAATGCACCTATAGAAATCACATTTATAGATTTATAAGGTGTATTATATTTTTCGTGGGTTTTCCCCAAAGATCCATGTAGTATTCCATTTTGTGCCATAGTTAAAACTATCCTTGCACTAGCAGTTATACAAGCTACTGCACAAGACCAAAAACTAATAACAGCTCCAATTGATATTGCAAATCCCATAAAACCAAAACCACTTTTATTTGCTAAATATGATAATGGTGCTGATGATTCATTTAATTTTGTAGTACTTCCTACAAATCCCATCACTTCAATATATGAAAGTACTACAAAGGCCACTCCCACAAACAATCCACTTATTATTACAGCTTTAGGTATGTTTTTTAAAGGATTTTTTGCTTCATCACCAAGAGAAGTAGCACTTTCAAAACCAACAAAACTAAAGAATGCCAGTACCAATCCCAATCTTAAATCATTAAATGATGTTCCCTGTAATTTAAATTGATTGATATCTAAACTGAATCCATTTTGTGCCAACACCATGCCTCCTAGTGTAAATATAAATGCAAGAGATATGAATTCTAATACAAGCATTAATTTTGCTGAAATTTTTACATCCCTGGAAACTATAAACCAAGCACTAGCAATTGCTATTACAAGTGCAATTGTACTAGGTATTTTCAATCCAACCACATCAGCTACTACATTTAAATAATTTGAAAATCCACACATAACTGCAGAAGCAGTTAACATATATGCAATAATTAGAGCCCATCCCGATAAAAATCCTGCCCCTTCCCCTAACGCATTACCTACATAAGTATACAGATTGCCAGGAGAAGCAGACCTCTTGGCAAATTGATTAATATGTAGTCCTACTAAAAATACTCCTGTAGTAGCAAAAATATAAGTTAGCCAGGTTGCATTACCAGAAAAAGCAAAAACTAATGGTATAGCAAGAGCTGGTGATACAGTAGGTCCAATATTAGCAATTGATTGACCAAGTACTTCATAAAAAGATAAACATTCTGACCTAAGTCCAGATTTAGCTGTAACTTTTAACTTTGAGTTATTTGATAAATAATCCATTTTCCATTTTCCTCCACATCAACTAATATATTATTAAATACGCAAATATACTTTGTTTTATTTAATTGTTTAATAATATATTATGGTTTTTTTATTAAATAGTCATATAATAACTGTATAATATAATCATTTAATAAAATTGTCAACACCTTTATTTTGAATATTTACATTATATTCTCTGTTAAAATATATATTTTTATTAATAATATGGATTTTTTATCATGATTTATTCTTTTATGTGACATATCCAAAAACATCAAAAGTGACAACATGTGTTACAAATATGTGATATTAATAGTTACATATATAGTGATATACATTTCAACATAAAAATATTTCTTAAAACGAGTATATATACTATTTATGTATGTTAAGGTAACTTCATTTTTTTTATTAAATGAAGTTAGAGTTGAAACTCATATTTTAAATATTAAAACATAAAATTTTTGCACAACTTATACTGCAAAATTCAAAATACAAATAATATAATATATTACATTTATTAACATAAAAAATAAAAAAATTTTTTATGTTAATAAAATAAATATTTATATCCTAAATAAAAAAATAGGAGGTCGTATCATAAAAAATACAATCCCCTAAAGTTAAAATTTTCATACTTTTATTATTGTATTATATTAAAATATCCGTCTTACTCCTACATAGACCGACTTCCAAAAGTTCATAAATTATGTCAATGAATAAAAATTTAAAAGTCCTGGCAGCATATCGATCATTCATCAATCCTGTAATCGGGACTTCTATTCCCTGTATAATTTCTGGGTGGAAATAGGTATCAATGGCAGGGTCTTCTAAACTTATAAAGCGGACATTATACATCTAAGCTTACCAAACCACAGACGGTTATTTCATTATTTTCACGAAATTCTTTCAGCCATTTAGTTTAAAGTACTATACTTATGCCAAGATTAATTACATATCATTTTGCGTCGAGTTCTTTATGTTCTTCACAATAACGAGCAGCAGAAGATAAAAGCACCTCAGCTTTTACTTTGTCCTGATATTTTTCAATAATCTTCTGAATAATTGCTCCACCCATAAAACAACCTATTATTCCAGTTATTCCAGGCTTTTTATTTAAATTATTTATTTCTCCAAGCATACCCTGCACATAATCGTTTAGATTACATTGATTCAGATTCTCTTTACCATAACTTTTACCATGTACTCTTAAACTAACAATATAATAATCATATCCATGATATGAAAAATAATTTATATAATTTTCCCAACACCATTGGTGCTATGTCAAGAAAAAGTACAAATTATAAAAGTTATTAAGTAATTTTAATAGATTACTTAATTGTTGATTTACACTTTGTTTTCTCCTACTTTTTTCAAACTATTTTATCCTGGCCCAATATAGATTTTCACAATAGAATATCCTTTAATCACAATAAATTAACCAACTTTTGCAAGCAAATTTAACCTATATAAGAAAAAGAGCAGATAACTGCTCTAATAAATTGTGTATTTCTTCAAAGTTTAATATATCTATTATGGAAACAAAGGTACTTTATTTACGAATTCCTCAATTAAATAAGATTTATCTCATTTTGCGCTAACATTACTGTTTCTGTATCAATAACTTTTAAGTTTTTTTGATAGCCTATCATTAAACATTTTTCAATAAGAAAATTTAGTATTCTTGTAGAACCATTACAACAAGAATTTACAGCTTCTAAAGCGTTATCGTTAAATATTTCAGTGAACACTCCACAAAGCTTTAGCCTTGAAGAAATATACTCAATAACTTCTTCTTTGGATATTCCTTCATAGTTATAGTTAATTACAATTCTTTGTTTTAAGGCTTCATGGATTTGTTTTGAAAGTATGTTGTTTAAAAGAGGTTGTCCGCAAAGTATTAGCACAGCATAATTTCTAGAGTCCATATCAAAATTTAATAGTAATTTAAGGTCATTTAAAACCTCTGTTTTCAAGTATTGTGCCTCATCTACAATAATTACAGGTGTGATTTTTTTATCCCTACATAATGAAATAATTCTTTCCTGGATTGCTTTAAACAGATCTATTTTCTTTGAATAGATTTCTACACCTAAGCCGTAGGCGAGGGATTTATAAAATTCCAATACTGTAACAGTAGATAGTGTTAGATAAATAACTTTGTATAAATTTGAGTTCAATGAATTTGTAAAACATCGTAAAGTATAGGTCTTTCCTATGCCTGACTGACCTATAAATAGTCCTATTCCTTTAATATTTTTAAGATGCTCTAATCGTGACATTGCCTGTGAAAAATCTTGAGATTGAAAAAAGTTTTTTTCGCTTAAGCCTTTCTCAAAGGGATTAAACTCCATTCCCCAATAAGCTTTATACATTTTATTCTCCTCCATTGACTTTAGAATAATCTATAACATTTCTCTTAATCTTTGAATTATCAACCTTTTTTAATGGATAAACTGTATCGCATATATTATTGTCTTTGTCAAAAATGAATGCCTTATTTAAATCTATAGGTGAGTACCTTAAATTAATTCTTTGCCCTATATACTTTGCAGGAACTTCAAATTGAAGACAATTTAATTTAATTGTAGCGTCATTACTAACCTTTCTACTTACTCGATGTAGAAAATGGTTATCTAATTCTTCATGTGGTATAAATTTCATTTTATCCATATCTTGAATATATCTTTCTCTAGGGGTTATACTTAAAGAGGAGTGAATACAATTGATATATTTCTCATTTAAGTATTTATTGAAATCTATATTTAAGGCTTCTAACGAAGTGTAATCATTCCAATTGATGCCATTCATCCAGTTATCTTTTATAGTTCTAAAGGACCTTTCTATTTTACCTTTTGACTCTGGACTGTAAGCCTTTGTATGAATTAACTCAATTCCTAAAGAAGCACAAATTAGCTGTAACTGATCATTTTTATAGGTTCCTCCATTATCTACAAATAGTCTTTTAGGAATTCCATATTTTGAAACAGCTTTTTTAAATACAGTCTGCATATTCACCGCATTGTCTTGAAAAAAAAATTCACCATGAAGTATTAGCCGGGAGGCATCATCGATAAAGCTTATCAAGAAAGTTTTCTTCTTTTGTTGTCCAGTAACCTTAATAATAGGGCCATAGGAAGTGTCTGACTGCCAACAATCGTTTGCAAACTCCATTTCATAAGCTTTTCTATCTACAGGAGCTAATTGGCTTCTTTTCAAGTTATTTTCCCTTATGTATCTTAAAACTGTTGCTAAAGAAGTTTTACTCTCTTTAACATATCCTTCTTCAATAAGCTTTTGATAAACTAAGCTTCCTGTTATATAGGGTAATCTTTCTTTTAATTCATGAATTTTTGCAATAGCATTAGCATCAATATTTCTAGGTTGTCCTACATCGGCTCTCGCCTTAGGTATAAGTGCATCAAAACCACCATGTTTATAATTTAGAAACCACTTTTTTATGGTTCCAGAGGAAATTTTAATGTTATGTCCATTTGGTAAAGTATGTTCTTTAGACGCAATATCTCTAAAAAATTGATTTTTAGAAGCAGCTTCATAAGTTTCATTTACTAAAGGAGCTATTAAAGAGAATCTAAAAAGAGCTATGGCTTGTTTTCCTTTATCTTTCACAATGAAAAACCTCCTTAAAATATATTTGATTTGATATTACCAGGACAAGCTATCAAATTCTATTCAAGAGTTATGTGGGTTGGAAAAAGTACTCAGTAGAAGCCCCCAATATAAATTGGACGAGGTAAAACATTTTGAAACTTAAGCATTAGAAATATCCACTGAGAGTTAAAGAAATATTGGTATAAAAAGTTCCCATTCAATTGATAGTTGGCAATTGCGGGTACTATCGCATCTAGAGTAGAAGCCATGGAGGAGCTTAGGCTTCTTAAAACAGATTTACAAGAATTAAGAAATGATGAAAGTTTTGATATAAACACATAAATGACTTGAAAAGAAATAGAGAAATTCGAACTTATTTCCTTAACTTTATGCTGCTTAGAATAATATGCTGTTAGAACCTTTAAAATAAATGAAAAAGAATAAATACAATAAGGTATAATATCATTGGGCAAAATAGCGTGAGTGCTCCTACATGAAGAGCATTTAACCCTTAAAATAAGCATCTTTCTATCTTGTATATTGTCAAATTCATCAATAAGGAAGACATTTCTTTCGTAGCAGCCATGTCTAGTTAAGGAATGTTTTGCGCCACACTTTGGACAAGTATAAATAATAATTGAATAATTTTTTAAAATCCTATCATCATAATTATTGAAATTTACTGTAAAATCTATTATCATAATATTATTGGTTTGAACTATCTTTATAGTTCTATTCAGATTTGGAGAAGTAACTTTGATCGGTGGCTTCTCCATTTCTTATTTTATATCAAAAACAAAGGATAAAAGAATGTTAGATATATTTCTCATATTCTTTTATCCTTTTTTCATTCTAGTGGTTAAATTAATTTGAAATAATAACTGATATTTGAGAGCGTGTAAAATACAAATCTACACTTAATAGTTTATAGCAAACTCTTCTTTAATCTAATAGAAGTTAATCCATGTGCGATAAAATCATTTATCATAATAGACATCTGATGAGGAGAAATGTTTGTCCCATCATCAATCCATTTTTTTACAATACCTATTGTACCAAATATTATAAACACAAAAGCATATTTTACATTTTCATCATCATCTTTATAAATATCCGATGATGAATTTAAAGCATATGAAATAGCAATATTCATTAACTTATCTAGAATATTGGTATTATTGGTAACTATTACTTTTAAAAGATTTAAATTATCATAAACGTGCTGCAACAATACTTCTACACATCTATAAGCTGAATCATGAAACATAATTGGATGACAATTTTCCAATAACTCCTTAAATTCTTTTATTAAATTCTTTTCTATTTGTTCTAACAAATCATAAATATCTTTATAATGGAGATAAAACGTACGTCTATTTAAATCTGCTACATCAGTAATATCCTTTACAGTAATATCTTTTAGTGATTTTTTCTTTATCATCTCACAAAGGCCCTGTTTTATTAATTTTTCTGTTCTTCGTATTCTGCGATCCTTATTTTCCGCATTCACACTATCACTCTCCTATTTTCATAAGACATAATACACAAAATAATATATTTTATGCATTATACCTCATTTCTTCAAAAATTGGTTATTGATACCTAATAGTAATAATAATATAATACGTCATAGGAAAAGGCAATATTTAATATAGAGTATAGTCAATATGATTTTATATATTAATTTTAGTTAAAATATCATTTATACATTATTCTATTTATTTTTAACTTTAAAAAAATGAAATAGCTATATCTAAGTTATATATCTAGTTTTTTTGAAAGGAGAATTATTGTGAAAAAAACTAAAATTATATCATTTGTGAAAAGAACCAAAATTATACCATTATTAATTTTTTTGGCGGTTATAATAGTTATATTTATAGGAGGCAAAGCATTAGCTAATCTTACAGGAGATCAATTGGTAAAAAAAAGTAGTGGCAATTTAATCGTTCAATCCAATGTAGAAATGACTGAAACCAACGTAAATTCTCAGACAGGAGGAGAAATCAAAGAAATAAAAATTAAAGAAGGCGACAAGGTTAAAAAGGGACAAGTTTTAGTCCAAATAAATAGCGACTCATTAGCTGCTCAAAAAGCTCAAGTTGAAGCACAAATACAAACTTTACAAGGTCAGTTGGAATCTGCAGAATCCACAAAAGATGCAGCAATAGCTGGGAAGAATGCAGCAATAGCCGGAAAAAATGCAGCATCATCTCAGTTGGAAAAGGCACAAAATGGTTCCACTTCTCAAGATATAGCATCAGCAGAGTCAAGCTATGAACTTTTACAAAAGACTTATGACAGAATACAAAGTCTATATAACAGTGGTTATTCGCCAAAAGCTGACTTGGACAACGCTCAGTCACAGCTTGAAATCGCAAAAAATAAATATGAAACTGTAAAAAATGGTTCTAGGCCCGAAGATATAGCCGCAGCGAAAGCACAGATAGATCAAGCAAATGCACAGGTGAACCAAGCAAATGCACAAATAGATCAGTCAAATGGATCAATAGAATCTGTACAAGGTCAAATTAAGCAGGCACAAGCATCTCTTGAAGGTGTAAATGTCAACATTAATAATGCTACAATAAAAGCACCATCAGATGGAATAGTTACTCAGTTAAATGTAGAAAGTGGAGAACTTGTATCCACAGGAATGCCAATAGTGGTACTTACAAGCACGACCTCACCTTCAATAACATGCAATGTAAAAGAAACGGATCTCTCAAAAGTTAAGCTGGGTCAAAAAGTTTCTATAAGAGTTCCTGCCTATTCCAATAAAACCTTCAGCGGTAAAGTGGTAAAAATCAACCAAAATGCTGATTTCGCAGTTAAAAGAGCTACAAATGATAATGGGGATTTTGATATATTGTCCTATGGAGTCAAAGTTGAGTTTACAAATATGAACAAACCTCTACATGATGGAATGACAACTTTTGTGGATTTTGGAAAGTGAAGTGAAACCTGATATGAGAAAAAAAATGGCTTTATTCTGGAAATACCTGATGAAAAATTTCAAAGAAGAAATAATTTCTATTGTTCTTATCCTTTTATTACCATCCTGTATTAGCTTTATTTTTGGATATGAATTTAGCGGTCAAAAAATCAGCCGTGTACCTGCTATAATCGTGGATCACGATAACTCCACTTTAAGCCGAAACTTAGTTTATCAGATAAAGACAAATGAATCTTTTAATGTGACTAACTATAGTAATTATGATGATGATGTCAAATCATCAATAGAGAGAGGCGATGTATCCGTTGGCATAATAATTCCTAAAGGATTCTCAAAGGATCTAGTCAACAGTAACTCACCCAGAATACTTGTAATCTACGATGGCTCTCAAATGTCAGCTGTTGGTACCACAAAAGGAACAATTTCTGAAATATTAGGCACCATTAAGGCTGGATATCTAATAAACATAGCAGAAGGTAAACTTGGAATCATGCCAGAAGTGGTTAAAAACGATATTGTGCCAATAAATTATACCTATAGATTTATTGGTAATTCGGTTAAAAGTACTCCAAATTTTATGATTCAGGGAATGTTGCTAAATACTGTTCAAATAGCTATGGTAATGTTGGGAATTATCATGGCACACGGAAAAAAAGGATACCTTAAAATATGGATGAAAGGTATTTTTTCAGCCATTATAGCTTCCATATCTATTTTTTTAAGCATAGGTATCCAAATGAAATATTTCAACTATCCCTATAGAGGCTCTACTATTGCAGCTGCTATTTTAACTATTTTATTTAGCATTGGCATGACAAATGTGGGTATTTTTATAGGAATTTTAAGCAAGAACAAATTAGAAGCATGTACCCTATGTATAACGGTAGCAGCCACACTACTTTTGGCAGGGTATACGTATCCTGTGCTAGCAATGCCTGATGTATTCTCTACTATATCAAAATATATTCCATTTTTGTACTATGCAATTCCAATGAGAGATTTATCTCTTATAGGCTTAAATTTAAGTGATGTATCATCAGATATACTATGGCTCTTAAAATTCGTATATATAATGTGGATTGCTACACTAGCTGCATATATGTTAAAAAATAAAAACAATCATATCAAAAACATACGGAGACATATACCAAATCATAAACTAAATTGATACAGAATAAAAGGAGGTAATACTAAAATGGGATTTTTGAAATTTTTAAAAAGAGACAAAAATTCAATTTTAAAATCTGCTTTAATACCTATTATTGGCATAATAGGTATATGTTTTGTTTTCAGCAAAATATACGTACAGAACATTCCATTTGGAATTGTAGATCTGGATAACTCCACTTTATCTCAAAACATCGTCCAGCAACTTAAAAATAATCCAGGTCTAAAAATAAGTTATTATACAGATTCTGAGAATAATCTAAAACAATTCATAAAAGAAAAAAAGGTCAACGGTGGCATAATAATCCCAAAAGATTTCAATAAAAAAGCCATTGAAATGAAATCTCCTAGTGTTTTAATCCTTATAGATGGTAGCAATATGGTCATCGGGAACAATATTCTAGGCTATGTAAGTACAGTACTTGGCACCATCAATGCAGGATTTCAGCTAAATGTACTTCAGGGAAATAACATGCTGCCTTACACTGCAAAACAAACTTTACTTTCTTTTTCATTTTCAGAACGTATATTATATGAACCTCAATTAAGTTATATGAAATATTTGGTTTATACTGTCATGCCACTTACGGTTCAGCTGTTTTTCTTCGCAGATTTTTTGGTACCTCTGTTAATAAAAGAAAAATCCAGATTTGCTCTTATAAAAATTAATTCAAAACAAGGTCTGAAAGATATAGCCATATTTTCAGCTAGAATACTTATTATCATGTGTATATTCATAGTCTCAAGTTTTATTGGTTTATGTGCGGTAGACAAGTTATTTGATGTTCCTATGCGCGGTAGTATATTGGCATATTTTATATTGATGTTTATATTCCTTATAAATCTTACAGCAATGGGACTTGTTTTTTCATCTATTATAGAAAACCCCATTTATTTTATAGAAATATATGGCATGGTATATATTTCTATAATGCTTACGTCCGGTGTTCCATGGCCAGAATATATGATGCCAAAACCACTTGTAATGGCTGTACAAAATTTATGGCCATTTATGGATGTGGCACTTCCCCTAAAATACTTAAATCTAAAGGGCATTAGATGGAACATCATATTCCCCTATATAAAAAACGAACTTTACTACACATTATTTTGGCTTCCTGTTGGAATTTTATCCTATAGCGCTTCAATTATTTTCAAGAAGCATCAAAATGAGAAAACATCATATAAGGAAAAAAATTCTGCAGCAAAAAAACTTGTCATGAATAAGTAATAAATATTATAATTTTTTGAAGGTACATATGCAAAAAATATATGCCTTCAAATCACTACAAAGATAAATTACAACAGGATTTCATAGATAAGCGAACAGAAAATCTCAAATGGTATCTAACCAATTGTAGGGACATGCCAACGTCTTCAGCAGTTAATGACGTGGGAATCTGGAATGTAAGAAAGGTAGATGGCAATAAATATAAAGTCACTTTTTCTATTGATCAATTGATAACGGAAGGTAACACATAAAAGATGGTAAACTCCTTTTATGAAGTGACAGTTTATGTGGATAAATCTGAAAATATAATCATCATAAAGCACCTACCATTTGCGTGATTTCTGCAAAATCAGGTGCTATTTTTATATTTTCTTAAACAATATGCTGAAAATTTTATTTAACCAAAAATATTCAATAATTCATTCCCCATTTTTTCTAGTATAACTTCTTCTGAATTGTTGGTAATAGTAGTATTACCTCAGTGTTATCAGATTATATGTCATTAAATAAAGAATATAATAGTATACCAATACGTCTATACTTACATTTTGGAATTTTAATGCTTTATATCCAGTTTCAAGCAAGTATTAGCTTCAGTGTAGATAATGCATTCAAGTAATATTTTTTCTCATCTGTCCTACAGTTCCACTTTTACTCATTCCATCATAAACAAAACATTTGATATTATTACGAATTTCTATAAATATACAGTTGTTCAACAAACTATCCTATAAATTATTCATAAGGTCATCTAAAAATTTATTAATTATATTCAACTTTTCATTATTATACTTACTCAACATATTTACAAATTTTCTATTCTCAATTTCATGAAGTTCTCTGTGTATCTGAAAAGCTTTTTTTCCTTCAGCAGTCAATGTATAATAAATTTCTTTTTTGTTATTTTCCAAATGAAGGAATAGGGCCATAATAATTTTTTATATTTTCTATACTATGATAATTCGGATCTTCTGGTGCACATAACGCTACTTTATGACCTCTCTTAATAAATTCATTTGCTAATAATACTGTTCTTGAAAAAGGTCCTTTTGTTTTTACCATCGCTGACATTGGTGTGAGCAAAACTCTCATACTATTCATTCCTTGCATATATATATTTTACTATTTTAAACATATATATGATTGAAACATTGATCCAACTTTATTATTTAAATCAAAGTAAATTGTATTCACTAATTTAAGAACATTTTCAACTAACCTTATCTAAAATAATCCATGAGTTATAAATAAAAAACTATAAAATCATCTGCATCATTTAATATATCACTAGAAGTATGAGATTTTAATACCTCCTGTCGCTTGGCAGTAATTTCTGCTTTTGTTGATATTGTCTCAATTTTACCTCGCCAGTCACGATATCACTTTTAATAATCATGTAGAATAGTGAATATTATTCTACTAGTCGTTTATTGTTCATTACAATTCTAACACTTTTACTTTTTCAAATCAATATATTTAAATATTTAACAACATGTAATTAATAATTTTGTTTTAAAAGATGTGATTATAGATTATGTTTAATTGTCTTTAAATTTTTGTAATTCATTAATTTACAAAGGTTCCAAACTGCTGTCTATATACATATGCTCTGGACTATGGATTTAAAGAGGCAATAGGAGCTGTATATCCTTTTGCCAAAATCCAGAGATGTATAATCCATCAGCTGAGAAGCAATATGAAATATATACCATATTAAGGATAAAAAGGCATTTGCAAAAGACCTAAAAGCTGTCTATGGTGCAGTAAATGAAGATGCTGCACTTGAGAATCTCATGGATGCAACAGAAAAATGGGAAAGTAAATACCCGAATGCTAAAAAAGTTGGGAAGACAACTGGGCTAACCTTGCAACTTTCTTCATATTTCCTGATTATATCCGTAAGATTATGTATACTACAAATGTCATAGAGAGTCTTAATAGTCAGTTCAGGAAAATAACTAAAGCTAAACTTATATTTCCAAATGATGAGAGTCTCATGAAAATGTTGTACCTTGCCACACAGAAAATAAGCAAGAAATGGACTCGCAGCTATGCAAATTGGGATCTTGTTATAAACCAGCTTACATACTACTCAGCGAAATAGGGACTCTGTCCTGGAACCACTGAGGTTTGTCGCATATGTTCTGCCAGGAAGAGAATACACATAATTATTTTCACTGACCTTGTGCGAACGTACCCAGGTTTAATTTACACAGATCCAGGCATGTTCCCAACATTTATTTTAGTTTCTTCAGTATATTATCTATATCTCTGTTTATTTCCTAATTCTCTGTACTCTTTACTTATTTTGCAGCTTTAAGTTTTGCAATATCATTCCAGTTGCTAGAAGTAATTATTTCCACATTGCTTATATCTTTTCTTAGTGCCATTATATCTCCTTGAATATGTGCTATATCATTATTTGATTTTTCCTGTTCCGCTTTTAGTACATCTATCTTATGTTCCAATGCTTTCAATATTTGAGTATTTTCAGATACTTGGCTTTTAAGTGCGGTTACATCCACTTTAAATCCATTTACATCTGTTTTAAGTTCATTTATATCTGTTTTAAGTTCATTTATATCTGTTTTAAGTTCATTTATCACACGTGTTGATTAACCATTTTTCACCATAAACAAATTTGATAATTATTGATATTTTTAAATAATAAGTCAATGCATACTTGAACTTCGTCTTGAAGTGTAGAATTAAGAAGTTTTCTAACAAACTCACAAAATGATAACTTAACAAATTTGAAATTTTGAGACACATTAACATAAGAAAAATGAAGTAATACATACGCAATTAAAGCTATAAAAAGTTGATTGTAAACTGCATTTTCACTTGTTCCAAACAATCTTTTAACATTCAAATTTTGCTTTATAAATCTAAAAAAGCTTTCAACTTTCCATCTTTCTTTATAGATATCTGCAATTTTTTCAGGTGTAATAGCCATTAAGTTAGTACATACCCTTATGGATTTTCCATAGAAGTCACTAAATTGAACACCTCTAAATCTATTTTCAGTTTTAGAAGAGCCTTCTCCAAGATAACAAGTAACATCCTTGATTATATTAGAATTTTCAGTTCTTAAACTTTTTATGTTTTTTGGATAACTTAGAGTTATATTGTCTTTGATTCTTATGACAAATGCTTGTTTTATAGATTTAAACATATCATATCTCTTATGTTTCCCATAAGCTCTATCTTCTACCAAGATACAATCTGTATTAATAAGTTTTTCACCTATTGGACCATCATGTTTGTTTGCAGTAGTTTCAATGACTTTTTGAGGCATTAAAGTATTTACATTAAGAGCCACATGCAGCTTTATTCCTGACTTATTACCTTTGAACTTTGCCCATTTCAATCTGCCTTCACCAACAGTTATAGTAGTGGAATCTACTGCTAATAAATCTTTTGGTAATTTAAGTATTCTTCGAGTTGAACGATTGCATTTAGTTATAAGAATCTCAAATAATTTCTTAGCTATTTTATAATCTACATTTGCTGCTTTCTTCGAAATTGTGGAATAATCAACTGCTCTTAATCCAGCTTCATTCATAAAATCTGAGCCAGCTCTAAAACTTTTGTATTCATTAGTTGCTGTCGCTATAAAAAATTGAAACAAATCATATACTGTGAATTTTCTTGATGTATCCTTATAGCCTAAAACCGCACATACTGTAATTACTTCTTCTTTTTTTAAAAGTGTTTGAAATATATCAAATATAGTGGTATTATTTCTCATGAGGTCACTCTCCTAAACAGTAGTATTTTTTCTCAGCAAATTAATATTACCATAGGATGACCTCATTTTCATACCTTTTTATCTACGTATTTTGGATAATCAACACTCGTGTTCATTTATATTGTGTTTTATTGGCTGCAGCATTTCTTTCATAGTATTTAATATCTCTTTATCTGTCATTTATAGCACCACCTTTATATTTTTATCCCAATGCGGCAATTAGCTAATACTCCCATCTTCTTCAAAGTAGGAGATAAGCATTGCTGCGCGTCTAGATAAGTTCTTATAAGGTTCAGATAGAGAAAAGCATTTCTCATAAGCAAACTCCACCTGAACCTAAGAATCACTTGATAAACTACTCTAACTGTAACTATTTTTTCTGATTTCTATCTAGTTTTACCATTTGTTTTATATTTCTTATTTATATGGTAATACACATTCCTAAGTTCCCTATATATATTTACTTTAATTATATATAAATATATTTTGATTTTCAACTTGAGTAATTCATTCTCACTGGCAGTGTTTATCCTTCAAACTAAAATTTAGGAATTTCCAAAATAGCGCCTCTATTTCCTGAAGTTACCATAGCTGCATATCTGGCAAGATATCCTGTAGTAATTTTAGGTTGTCTAGGCTTCCAGTTTGCCCTTCTTCGCTCCAATTCTCCTTCACTGATTTCAAAATTAATAGAATTCGCCTCTATGTCTATCTTTATTATATCACCTTCTTCAACAAGAGCAATATTGCCTCCCACCGCTGCTTCTGGAGAAACATGACCAATTGCCGCACCTCTTGTAGCACCGCTAAAACGTCCATCTGTTATTAGTGCTACGCTGCCACCAAGTCCTCGCCCCATAATTGCAGAAGTTGGGTTAAGCATTTCTCTCATACCAGGTCCACCTTTAGGGCCTTCATATCTGATAATAACTACATCTCCAGCTACAATTTTCCCTGTGTTTATAGCATTTAGAGCATCTTCTTCACAGTCGAATACCCTTGCAGGTCCTTCATGTTTTAACATTTCAGGTGCTACTGCAGAACGTTTTACAACACATGAATCTGGAGCTAGATTACCCTTAAGAATTGCAATTCCACCAGTCTCACTGTAAGGATTTTCAACAGGTCTTATTACCTCTTTATTTTTATTTACACAGCCTTTAATATTTTCTGCTACAGTTTTTCCCGTACATGTAATCAAATCTGTACTTAATAAATTCAATTTATTAATTTCATTCATAACAGCATAAATTCCACCTGCCTCATTTAACTCTTCCACATAATTATGTCCTGCTGGTGCAAGATGACAAAGATTAGGCGTTTTTGCACTGATTTCATTTGCCATATCCACATTTAATTCAATACCAGCTTCATGGGCAATAGCTGGTAAATGAAGCATACTGTTTGTACTACATCCAAGAGCCATATCCATAGTTAGAGCATTCTTAAAAGCAGCCTCTGTCATAATATCTCTAGGTCTTATATTCTTTTCTAGAAGCTCCATTATTTTCATGCCAGCATGTTTTGCAAGTTTTATTCTGTCAGAATAAACAGCAGGTATTGTACCGTTACCTCCAAGTGCCATTCCAAGAACCTCCGTTAAACAGTTCATGCTATTTGCAGTATACATGCCTGAACAGGAGCCGCAAGTAGGACATACCTTGCTTTCAAACTCTTCTAGTTTCTCTTCAGTTATTTTTCCCCCGTTAAAAGCACCTACTGCCTCAGATACACTGCTAAAGCTTACTTTACATCCATCTACTTTTCCTGCGAGCATAGGACCTCCACTTACAAAAATAGTTGGAATATTAAGTCTCGCTGCAGCCATTAAAAGTCCCGGTACATTTTTATCACAGTTAGGTACCATTACCAGCGCATCAAAAGCATGGGCCATAGCCATAGCTTCTGTAGAATCTGCAATTAAATCTCTTGTAACAAGAGAATATTTCATACCTTGATGTCCCATGGCAATTCCATCACAGACAGCAATGGCAGGAAAAACAATTGGAGTACCCCCAGCCATTGACACTCCTGTCTTTACGGCCTCCACTATTTTATCTAAATTCATATGACCTGGTACTATATCGTTCTTTGAACTTACAATACCTACAAGCGGTCTTTCTATTTCTTCTTTTGTCAAACCCAACGCATTAAGCAGGGCACGCTGTGGTGCACTTTTAGTTCCTTTTGTTATTACATCACTTCTCACTAAGATAACCTCCCTAGTATAATATTATTAAACTATATGTTTTTATTGTAAGTTGTGTGATGTCTGTTGTCAACTATACATTATATATTTTGAATAATTATCCCCAGCATAGCTCAACATCATAAACTTGAGGAAATTTGATTAACATTTTTGTTTATCAGGTTTCTTATTTGTATGTATACATTAAAATAAAAGTAGGGGTGGTTATATGTTTAATAGCTATATTAATAGATTTGTACGTTCTCGAAAACTCAAAGAGCCTGATTTTTATATATTACAAAGTTCAGCATTTTTGCTTCACCCCTAATATTTTGACTAAACTATTATGACTTTTCCCATGAAATTTACCTTTATATTCTTAATCGGGAACTATTTCACTTGATGAACTTTTGCCCTTCTCCAGTAAAATTGTATTATAATTTTAAAATACTATTTTCTTGCTTATGGCTTTCTGATCATGAACTTCATGTTGAGCATAAACTTAAACCAAAGAAATTTGTTTCTAAGCCTAAGAAAAAACTCAAAGCTGGCCAAAAGCAACCACCTAAACACTCTGGTACTGTTAAAAAGCTTGTTGATAAGGCTATGGAAGGTAAACTCAGAAATTTCTGCCCTGAAACCATCTTGCAAAAATTTATTGCTTGCTGCGTTGTTGATACTTCTTCAGCTATGGGTATCTTAGGAGATATCAATAACTTATCCATTGCCTTCGATGGTTCACCTTTTTATTCTGGTGCCAGTCACTACGGAGTTAAAGTTTGTGACTGTAAGTCTAAGGGTATATATAACTGTCAGTGTCCTAGACGTTTTTCTGATCCTGATGCCCATTGGGGATGGGATAGCTATAGACAGCAGTGGTTTTTCGGGAATACCCTTTTTAATGTAACTGCATCCGATGGTCCCTATGATTTACCCATTTATATTAAAATGGTTCAGGCAAGTCGTCATGACAGCATTACTACAGTTTTTGCGCTGCAGGATATTCATAATCTTTATCCTCATTTTCGCTTTGGAAACTTTATTGCTGACGGAGCAATGGATAATTATCCCACTTATGAACTCCTTAATCACTACGATATTCTACCTTTTATATTTTTAAACTCTAAAACAAAAGCAAAATTTGATTATCCCCATCCTGATATACTTTGCTCTGATGATAAAGGAAATCCTATTTGTATGGGTGGTATTCCCTTTGTCAATTGGGGCTATTACAAACCTAAAGGAATCAAATACCGCTGCTATTTCGGAGTAAAGGAAAACTCCAACAGACACCATCTTAGCATCCATTGGAGTATTACTATTAGCTTGAATCAGTCACCAAAAGAAATTTTTACTGAATCTGCTATGTTTCCCATGACTGTCAGCATTAAAACCTCTTTTTGGTGGTTGTTTGCAGTTTTTAGAATGTGTTTTTCATCCTGTAGTTGCCTATTTCACTGCAGAATAATAATTATGCAGTATTAAGTTTTCTTACCTTTATTAAGTTAAATCTATTCTGCTATTACTATTTTTTATGCAGTTACCTGAATTGATTTTTTGCAGTTAAACTTGTTTTTTAAAGTAAACACTAATTTCATTAAAAATATTATACTTGTTATCTTCTGAAATTTCCCTATCAATTAATTTTTCTATTTTATTACATATTAAGTTTTTGTTATAGTCTGCTGTGATGAAATATCCCTTTCCAATCTCAACATCATTCCCAACTACTAATCCTAATAATCTTTTTGGACTTACAACATCTAATGAATATATTTCTGCTCCGATTTCATCCTTAAATCCAATATCTACTTGGCATGATAGGAAAAAATCATCTATTTCCTCTCCCCAATCTTCACTTATTATATTAAAAGCTTTTATTTCTAATTTCATCCATTAACCTCCTATTTATCTAAAATGTCAATATGGACATCTTTTAATTCTTTTATCTTTGTTGCACCTTGTTCATTCATATACTTATAATTTTCTGTAAAATTAGCTCTCCACATTCCTTCTTTAGGCTTATATTGTATTCTAAAGGCTCTCATTCCATCACTACTTGAATATCCAATTACATTACCTGCATTATCAGTTATTGCTTTATAACCTTCACCAACCCATGCTTTACCTGTATTAGTTGCAACACTCTCTGTAGCACTTCCTATAGTAGCAAGTCCTTTGTCCACATTCTTTACTCCTAATATAGTTTGTGTTTCACTTAAATTATCAACATAATTTGGATGCCACCATTTAGATTTAGGATTACTTACCCCCTTATTCCCTTCACCTTTAATCAATGAGAACAAGTCTTCACTAAAATTATGTGCTGATTTAATTGTAGTAGCACCTCCATGGGTCACAAGACCTAAACTTGTAACGTTTAAAGCAACACCAGCGGGAGCGAGTACTCCTGTACCGTCTGCTGTAAACCCTAAAAGCTCTCCTCCAGCTCCAGTTCCAGCCTCTGCAGCTCCAAATGCAAATGACCCTATATCACCAGCTAACTCACCTATTTTATATGGTATTGATTTAGGCATACTGCTTTGATTTATTCCACCAACAGTAAATACAGTCCCCCCAAAAAATATTTTTATCAAGTGAATTACCTGCTCCTATTATAAAGTCTTCCTCAGCCTTCTTTATAGACTTAAGAAAACCATCATTATTTGCTAACTCTAAAAATGGTCCATATATATTTGTGTCACCAAACTTTAATTTTAAATTATCAGCTATCTCTTGACCATTATCTTCCTTTATCGCTTGTTCTTTTAATTCAGCATATTCATCTTTACTTAATACTTTTTCTACATATGATAATAACTCTTTTTCTCCATTAGTCAAGTCATTTGGATTTTTTAGCATTAACTGTATTACTTTATTCTTATCTACTTGTCCATTTTCTGAAATAGCAGAAACACCCCTAAATTCAGATATTCCTACAGTTATTCCTGATATTTTTGAAAATACGGAACATATATTTTCTTCCATATCTCTTACACCATTATAATATGCATTAAATGAGTCATTAAATTCTGTCAAACTTGCTGTTTGATTTTTAAGTGAATTCTGTAAATTCAAAACATCATCTGTAATCGGAAATGATGTAAAACTTAAACTACTTGCTAAATTTAATATTTCTTCAAATTTAGAATTCATCTTTTTATAATTATCTATACATTCGCTAACATTATTATTTATTTGAAATTGTCCTCCATATTGAAGTGAAATAACTCCTGTATCATTATTTGTAAGGGCTGCCCCACCCCCACTTCTTTTTATGCAGTTTACAAAATCCTCACTTTGCTTTTTTAATCTAACTGCCCTTGGCTTTTCTTCATTTTCTAAAGCATTTTTCACGTACTTTATATCTTCTATTAAATTTGTATAAAACTCCTGATTTTTAATATGCTTTTCCATAAATTTATCTTTTGCTTCACCTGACCATCCAGCTTCAGTGAGCTCTGCGATAGTTTTATTTATATTTTCTTTTTGTTCTTCTAATGTCTTTATAATGTTTTCATATTCATTTATTGTATTAGTTAATTCACCAATATCTAATTTAAAATCCATTTATTTTCTCCCATGTACTAATTTGCTTTATTGCATTTTTATATTAATGTAATTCACCATATATATCTAATTTTTACATTAATATTTATATACTTCCTTTATTTTAATGTTTTTGTACATGTGTGTCAATATTGTTTTATTCTTCCTTCAGGACAAACGCATGAAAATATATAACTACATAAGTAAGATTACGAGTTAACTAAATTTCCATAATTTTACTTATATATTCATCAGGTTTACAATTGATTGAAAATCTTTTTAATTTTAAACTCATCTTTTTTCCCATATCCAATAATTTTAATATAGATAATGCCCATTTTCTTATTATATTCATATTTTTATTTGCTGTTTCTTCAACTGTTTTAATGCTATCTTCTTTAAATGTAACATCTAAATGCCAGTGCATTATTTCTATTCCCCAATGACCTCGTACAGCTTTTTCAAATAAGTTTATTTCAGGGACCAAACTACTTATGTAATAACGTATTTCTTTACTTTCTTTATCTTTCTTCTTTATAGTTTTTTCTACAATTCCTATACTTTTAAGATTCCTCCATTTTTCCCTATTAGTTAGCCACTTAATGTCCTTTGTTTGATAATATTCCCTTATCTCAATTTGGCCATGTGACTTTTCAACTGTTTTTTTATAATTGCCATCTTTAATTATTTTTTCCCTAAAGTCATCATCTTCAAAATAGGTTATTAAATCATTATGCAGTATTTCTTGATTCCCTTTTACTGCTAACACGTAGTCAGCTTTTTTCTTTATTATTTTCTCAGCAATTTTAGTTTGTGTTCCCATTGCATCTATTGTTACTACATATCCTTTTATTTGTAATCTATCTAACAATTCAGGAATTGCTAAAATCTCATTTTCTTTTTCTTTCACTGCACTTTGTCCAAAACAAACTCCTTCTTCATCACACCAGGCCGACACTATGTGTAGTGGTTTTTTACCTTCAGTCTTACTTCCTCTCATAGTTTTTCCATCTATGTTAAGTATTTTTTTTATACTTTCACCACCATTTTTAGATATATATTCATTCCAAGTAGATTGAATCTGTTGAATTAAATTAGGTTCTATCATTCCCATTACTCTTTGGAAAGTATCATGTGATGGAACGCCATTTTCTAATTTAAAATACCTTTTTAAAAGTGTTTCATGTAATTTACAAAATACCTCTATTTCAGTCCACTCATTTGCATTTCCTAAAGATGCAATCAAAACCATTCCCACAATTTCATTTATTGGATATCTTACTTTATTAAATTGTCTTGGATCATCTATATTTTTCAGTGACTCAAAAAAATCATACATATCATAAATATTCTTCATAAATTTAAAACCTCCCTTTTTATGATTTTATCAAAAAAAGTGGAGATTTTAAATGAAATTTATTTCATGCGTTTGTCCTGATTCTTCCTTGATGTTGTAAAATATTTTAAGTTATTTTAAATTCATTGAGCTCTCTTCTAGCTCTCCAATTCTATTACTTAACTTTTTTAACATTTTCCTATTTTTTATTTTGGTTAAATCATACTCCTTGTGTTTTCCTTTTTTATCCATTTCCAATAATTCCTGCTGTCTCCCTACTTCAATCTCATATTTTATATTTTTCTTAACATTTTCTTTAGGCTTATTTGATGTTATGAGATAGTGTTCTATCCATTTTAATTTTTGGTTATTGTTTATTTTTCGAAATTACATATAAAGCATCTTATCAAAATTCTTTGTTTTATCGTGCACATGTACATCCGCTCGCTTATATAAATTTAATGTAAATAAAACCATATAGCATTTTATAAAAGCACTTATTGAAATTTTTAGAAGATTAACTTGTTATAACCATATATATGTCTATACGTCAATTCTGAACACTTTCATATAAACAAAAATAAGTGTTAATTTTTATGTTCATAAAAATTAACACTATTTTACTCTTCATATATACCCATGCCCCTCATTGCACGTATAATATGAAGCTTCATTGCAGTTTTTGCCCCCTCTGCATCTCTTTTAGATAAAAATTCCATTATCATGCGGTGATCATTTAGTGTATCTTGTATTATAACTTCATTATCATCTGACAACATAACACCCTTATCAATGGATTTATAAAGTATAGGCATAAGCCTATTCATAAATTCATTATGGGTGGCTTTTGCAATAGATTTATGAAAAGCCCTTTCAGTTTCAGTTCTGTCTTCTTTATTTAAAATTTTTTGTTCTTCTAGTCTACCATAGTAAATTATTCTTTTTATCTCCTTGTCTGTAGCCCTCTTTGCAGCGTAATAGGCGGTTTCCGGTTCAAAAATCAATCTTATTTCATATAAGTCTCTGGCATTTAACTTTATTGTAGAAAGTTCCTCCAATCCAAAATTTTCATCAAGGCCTTCCTGATTTACTACAAATGTGCCTTTTCCCCTTCTAATTTCGAGAACATTACGTGCAACCAAAATACGAATTGCTTCCCTTAATGTAGTCCTGCTTACCTGCATAAGGACAGAGAGTTCATTTTCATTTGGAAGTTTATCTCCCACCGAAAATTTCTTATCTATAGTAATCATTGAAAATATATCCTCTGCAACACTTTGAGATAAATTCTTTTCTCTCCTTGGCATAAATCTCCTCCTTTTGCCTCCATATCTCTATAATATAATAAAATATTATGCCTTTCAAGAGAGATGTCATATGTTCCTCTACACATATGACATAGTACTATTATAATAATCAAGTAATTCAGAGGTTCAGGTAGAGTTTGCTATAGAGAAATGCTTATCTCCCATCTTAAAGAAGATGGGAGTATTAGCTAATTCCAGCGTTGGGATAAAAACTTTATACATTTTTAGTCATATTTACCAACACTTCTGAACTGGAGGTAACTCCCTCCAATGTAGAAGTTATTTCTTCTGTGGATGCAGCCTGTGATTCAGCCATAAGTTTTGTACTGTTTATTTCTTTAATGACTTCATCTATAGCTCCTCTCATTTCTAAAAGTAGTTTTGATATTTTCTTTGCCGATTCCCCACTTATTTGGGAAAGCTTTCGCATTTCATCTGCAACAACTGAAAAACCTCTTCCCGCCTCTCCTGCTCTTGCGGCTTCAATAGCTGCATTTAAAGCTAGTAAATTGGATTGGGAAGATATGCCTGTGATGATATTCAGTATTCCATCTGTCTCTTTTATCTTTTCTCCTGTGGATTCAGCGGAGTCTACAATATTATTCATTGAACATAAAAGTTTTTGTGAATTAGCAGCAATTTCCTCTATACTTGCATTTGTCTGTTGTAATGAACTAAACATACTTTCCGTTGCTTGTTCCACTTTTAAGTGTCCAGTTAAACTCTTTCCTATGCCAACCCCTCCAATAACTTTTCCCTGTGAACTTTTAATTGGATATGAAACAGACTTAAATGGTCATATACTTCTTCTGCTACCGTAACAACGTATATTTCACCATCATGAATTGTTTTATATAATGGCTCATCCACAGACAACTTCTGTCCCATTTTAATATGGAGATCAAGAGTGTCACCCTTACGATAATACAAAAACTCATCAGTATCTGCTACAGCTACTACTATATCTTCTTGGAAAATATCTTTTAATACAGGTGCAACTTCTAAAAATGATTCAAGTATTTTTTCCATGCTTATTATGCCTCCCAAAATATCTTATTTAGTAGCTTTATTCGATTCATTTCACAAATACTTTAATATTTCTATACCTATTAGAACATATTTCTCTGATTATACACATTTTTTTCTAATCTTCAATTTCAATTTATCTATCATCTTTTTATCATCACATATTTTATTTCCCGATGTGGTAAGATAGTTTCCTGTAATTGTGGCATTGGCTCCCGCATAAAAACAATTTTCTCCAAAGCCATCTATAAGATTTCTTCCGCCTGCAAGTCTTATGAAAGCTTTAGGATTTATAAATCTAAAAATTGCCATAGTCTTTAATATTTCATCTTGACTTAACCTAGGGGCACTTTCCAGCGGTGTACCTTTAACTGGATTCAATACATTTATGGGAATGGATTTGGCCTCAAGCTCCTTAAGCTGAAAAGCTAATTTAACTCTATCTTCCAAGCTCTCCCCAAGTCCAATAATTCCCCCGGAACACACCTGAAGCCCTGCTTTTTTCACTGCATTTATAGTATCTATTCTTTCATCGTAGCTGTGAGTTGTACATATTTCCTTATAATATTCTCTGCTGGTTTCTAAATTGTGATGGTACATTGTTACCCCGCATTGTTTCAATCTAATCAAATCTTCATATTCTAATATACCAAGTGAAGCACACAAATCCATTTTATTCTCTTTATTTAATTCTTTATATATATCTAATACCTTTTCAAAATCTTTTCCACAAATTCCCTTGCCACTTGTAACTAGAGAAAATCTATTTACTCCTTCATTTTCATTTTCCCTTGCCAATTTTAAAGCTTCTTCCTTTGAAACCAGTCCATAATTTTCTATATTAGTTTTGTAGTGGCCTGACTGGGCACAGAACTTGCAATCTTCAGTACATCCTCCTGATTTTGCATTCATTATGGTACATAGATCTACTTCCACACCGCAAAAAAACTCCCTTATATTATCTGCACTACAGCATAATTGCTTTATATCTTCTACATCTTCACATTTTGACAATTTTACAGCTTCTTTAAAATTTATAGCTTGTCCTCTTAGAACTTTCTCCTCTAAATATTTAATAAATTTTTTCAAGTTAAACTCCCCTTCCATAATACTTTAATTAATATATACTATATATTAATATAATATCTTCATATTGTAAACCTTAAAAAAATATATGTTTACAATGAAAAACTTATTAAGGGGCACAGTGGTACTTATCCTCCACTTTGAAGAAGATGAGAGTATTAGCTAACTACCGCATTCGGATAAAGGTTAAAAAGTATATTTCTCATTTATTTTTACCTGAAAATTTTGTAATAATTTCTGCTGAAATAAATGAAACTATGGGAACTGTAAAGATTATTGCCATACTACCAGTTAATCCCTGGATTATTTCTAAACTTACCATATCCATGTTAATAAGTTGATTATAGCTTACATTATAAGAATAAATTATTATGAGCATGGTAAGTGATGCCCCCGTAAAAGCTAGAATTAAAGTATTGGCCATAGTACCCATCATATCTTTTCCTACATTCATTCCTGATTTAAATAGTTCTTTTTTATTTATATTAGAATTAGATGTATATATTTCTTGTATAGAAGAAGCTATTGATATACTAAGGTCCATTACAGCTCCTAGAGATGCTATTAAAATTCCTGCAGTTAACAATTGATATACTTTCATACCAGATACATTGGAAATCATATTGAGACTTTCAACTCCAGTTAAATTAAGACCTGTCAAATGGGCAAAGTGGCCAAATATGAGTTCAATTATCCCCGCAATTATAACACCGGATATGGTACCTAATATAGCCGATAAAGTCTTTGCACTCCAACTATTTAATAAAAATAGTGTAACACAGGTTGTTATGATTATTACTATAATCGAGGCTAGAATTGGAGAATAACCCCTGTATAACATGGGTACAAATAAAAATATAATGCAGGTTAATGTAAATACAAGACCTAACACAGATCTAAATCCCTTTTTCCCACCTATTATGCAAATGGCAGCAAAAAAAACAAATACAAATATATATTGAGTATTAGCCCTGTAATAATTATATACTGTCACACCGTATGTACCACCATTAGCTGTAGAAATATCTACTATTATTTTCATGTTAGGTTTTAGATATATATTATGAGTGTCACTTAAATAATTTGTTACATTTTTAACCTCATCTTTATGTTCTCCTGAAAGAATTTTGATTTGAGCTTCCTGAGTACCGAAATATATGTTTTTAGATTGTTTAAATTGTGTTAAAGAATTGTTTTTTACAGATAACACTTGTGCTTTTTCATACCTTATATGAGATTTGCCATCTTGCCTGTTATATGTTACAGGATTACTTACATTAAAATGGTATAAAAAAATACCAAATAGTAATACGGTTATTAAAAAAATTGATACTTGAAATATCTTTGAAGATTTAATCATAAATACTCCTCCATGTGGCTTTAACTTTAGATGTTATTTTAAAAATTATATTATGTATTTTAAAATATACAATATTAATGAAATGTACTGATAAAGGTTATGTAAAGTTTAGGTTAAATATAGAATGTTATTGTTATTTTACATAAATTTTACATAAACAAGACAGATAAAAGACATAAATATCATTAAGATATATAGTAACTGTATATAAAAATTATTTTAAGGAGGAAATTTTATGAAACAATATGCAGAAAAAATAGCATTATTTTTTCTATGCTTTTCGGTTGTACTTTCAAGTCTGGTAATACCCATGCCTGTCAATGCAGAAACTACTACAACCCAAAGTACTAGTATGGATCAAACAGCAACCTCTGCAGATGATACTATTAAAAATGTAACTTTTGCACCTGGAAAGGATCAGTCACAATTAAATTTCACATGGTATTCCAAAAGTACTTCAGAACCACAGGTACAAGTTGCCCTAAAGTCTGATATGAGTGGAAGCGAATTTCCTGTAGATAAGTCTCAAACATTTAAAGGAGAAAAATCTGACGGAAATGATGGATATACTTCTAACAAGGTCACTGTAACAGGACTAAACCAAACTACAGAATACGTATATCGTGTAGGCGACGGAACTAACTGGAGCCAGATTAACAGCTACACCACCCAGAATATATCAAATGGATTCGACTTTTTGCTTGCAGGAGACCCGCAAATTGGTGCTGGCGGTGATTTAGCTAAAGATGGCGCAGGATGGTTAGATACATTAAATAAAGCTACAAACAAATTTTCTAATTTCAGTTTTATAATGTCTGTAGGTGACCAGGTAAATAATGGTTCGGAACTTAATGGACAAAGCAATGAATTGGAATATGATGAGTTTTTTAAACCAGATCAGCTAAAAAATATGCCTGTTGCCACAATTCCAGGAAACCATGAAAGCTATGGAGTAGGACATATTACCCACTTTAACCTTCCGAATATGTCTGATAAATATGGTATTTTTACTGACAATGGGTATGAATCAGATAAAAGCAGCGGCACCACAGGTAATGACTACTATTATGTGTATGGAAACACATTGTTTATGATGCTTAACAGCAATGATATAAATGCCCAGGACCATAAGGCATTTATGCAGGAGGCAATAGCTGCAAATCCAAACGTAAAATGGAAGATAGCAGCAATGCACCATTCCATTTACAGTTCAGCAAACCATGAGACAGATGAAGATATAGCTGCAAGAAGAGTTACCCATCCAGAAGTCTTTGAGGATCTCGGTGTAGATGTAGTTTTGGCCGGACATGATCACAGTTATACAAGGACTTATCAAATGTCAGCGGGAGAAGCAGTTAATGTTGAAGATGCAAAAGATGGTAAAGTTACAGATCCAAAAGGAGTTCTATATATATCTACAAACTCAGCCAGCGGTAGTAAATATTATGAACTGCAACAACCTGATGTGAATAACTATTATGAAGCTAAAAAAGAACAGGATCATGTTCCAACATTTTCAGATGTAAGCATAAAAAATAACAGCTTTACCATTACGACTTATAGGACTGATACCATGGAAGCCATTGATACTTACACTATAAATAAACAAACTTCATCAGGAGGTGGTTCCAGCAGCGGCTCAAATTCATCAGTTAATGTAACCAATTCTAACACGGATTCAGTTGTAAATGCAATAAAAAATTCAAGCAGTAATGCAACTATAACCATAAACGTAAATAACAATAAACAAGTGGCAAAAGATGTATTTGATGCTGTAAAGGGAACTGATAAAAAACTAGTATTCACAGAAGATGGAGTACAATGGACATTTAATGGAAATGATATATCAGACACTAAATCAGTGGATATGACAGTTAATGTAGCCCAAATTAAAGATTCCAAATCAGCAAATAAAGAAGCCATCCAGCAGAAAATAAAAAATGAAGATGTTATTTTAGTATCTTTTGCAAATAACGGACAACTTCCTGGAAAAGCTGAAGTCAAGCTCAACCTAGATAGCAGTTGGATTGCAGATAAGGATAAAAATAATATGAATGTATATTATTTTAATGAATCCAATAAGACAATTAGTAGTGTAGCCAGTAACTTAAACGTTGATTCTAATAACTATATAAATTTTGATATAACACATACTAGTGATTATATAATTTCGGATAAGGAGTTGGCTTCATTTAAACAGGTAAGATTAGGCGGCTCAAATAGATATGAAACTTCTGTAAAAATATCACAGAATAAATATGATAATGCAGATTCAGCAGTATTGGTTTCTGGAGAAGCTTTTGCTGACGCACTTAGTGCAGCACCTTTTGCAAAACAGATAAATGCACCTATACTGTTAACCTCAAATGATTCACTTGATAAAAACACAGCAGCAGAACTTTCAAGATTGAAAGTGAAGAAAGTATATATAATTGGAGGTATCGGAGTTGTATCAATCTCAGTAGAAAATGCCTTAAAAACTATGGGAATAAACATAGAGAGAATATCCGGTCCAGATAGATATGCTACTTCACTTGCAGTTGCAAAACAGATAAGTATCCCTGGACAGGTATTTATAACTTCTGGAAAAGGATTTGCAGATGGCATATCTATATCATCTTATGCAGCGTTGTCAGGAAGTCCTATATTTTTGACAGATGGCAGCCAGTTAAGTGATGGCGCTTTGCAATATATAAAGGACAATAAAAGTACACCATACATAATTGGTGGAACTGGAGTTGTAAATGACAGTATAGTTAAAAATTTAGGAGCCGAAAGGATATCAGGCCCAGATAGATATGCTACAAATCTTGCCGTATTAAATAAATTTGATGATAAATACAATTTATCTAATATTTATCTTGCCTCAGGAAGTGAATTTGCAGACGCCCTCTGTGGTTCAGCTGCAGCTGGTAAAGAAAATGCACCAGTTGTATTACTTGACAAAAGTAATTCTAGTAATATAAAAAATTACATTAAATCAAGGATAGCAAATACTAATCAGATTGATATTCTGGGAGGAGAAGGAGTAATATCTCAAGATATTGTTAATCAAATTTTACAATAAAAAATTATTTTCTTCCAGAACACCACTTAATGCCGCTTTAAATAAGTACCATTATATCCTTATAATCTATTATTAATTCTTGCCCATATAAATAGAATCAATATAGCAAGTGCCAGTATCATTATATTAATACTGGCAAATTTTTTTCCTTCTTTCCAAACTTCTATACCTACTTTAACCGTATAGAAACAAATAAGAATATAAATTAGAATTATTATCCATCCCATAGTTAATCCTCCTGTAGATTTTGTGATGGATTAAGCTGTTTTCCAAAACTCTTTATTATCACATCAAAATTTATAGAAACTTCTGCTTTGTCATATTTATCCATCCAATTATAATTTTGGTATTCTTCAAAAGTCCAAAATTTTTTTCTAACCTCCAATTGCCATAAAAAAGGTTCTCCACCAAATACTTCTTGTGTCTTTTTTATCAACTTACCTGCTTTTTCTTCAAGCTGCTCCTTTATTGCATTTCTCAGCAACTGCTCATTATCTTTAACTTCAACATATTTTACAAAGCTAGGTATAGCTAAAATTTCTATTTTTACAGGTACAACAACATTAACCTTTGGTTTATTTGAACTAATATCAATTTTAATTTTGGTATTTTTACTCTTTATTAGCTTTGCAGATATTTTATATGCTCTATCAATTGGATCTTCAAAGGTAAAAAGCATGCTTTTTATTTCATTTTTAGGCCTTAAAAGTGCTACTAATCTATTTTCATCACCTGTAAGATTTCCTATCATTTTTCCTCTTTTAAATACTGCTGCACCTATCATTTGAGTTGGATTAGCTCCTTGAAAATTTACCTGTCCTGGAAGATAATCAGCTTCATTTCCATCATCATTAGAAGAATATTGCTTTGTTGACGTATAAGCGCCTAGAGATAAACTTGTATTTTCTTCTGTCCTCTGTAAAAATTTATTTAAATCAGATATGGTTATAAATCCTGTATCTCTCCACCTATCTGTAACAAAATCAAAATACTTACTTGTTCTATCCTCCATTTGTGGGTCATTTTTGTTTAAAAATTCAGATGCTTTTTCACGACATACAAATATATTCATAGACCTCCTCAATTCTTTATCCCTAAGTGCTGCCTCTAAAACATGGAAAAATTCTGGAGTTTTTGCAAAGTCTTCGCCTACAATGAGAATTCTGGCATGTTCCAAAGTAACTCTCCTGGCCACAACCACATTTGCTATATCCTTGGCTGTAATCAAATCCGGTGATTCAAAGGTAACAGTTTCACCTTTTTTTCGTTGATTAGCAAACTTGTTGGTAGTTGTATCCATACCATATTTTATATTAGCAATCTGATATGTAATACTCAGATTATTATTTTTTCCTTTATCAATGCCTATAGCAGATACATATCCCTGTCCCTCTAATTCAACAATATCCTTATGACATCCACTGCATGAAAACATTATGAGAATAGCAATAACTAAATAATACATTATTTTCTTCAGCACTTTTTATAATCCCCTTTCCACTGTGAAATTACTAAAAGCAATAAAGGTACTACTATGCTGATAATGGTTATTATAGGAACAACTCTATCATTAAAAAACCTAGAAAAATTCCGTGAGTTTTCAGGAATTATGCTTATTATAGCTATAAGTGCCGATATAGGTATAATTAAAGGCTCAATTTTCTCCAACTTTAGAGCGTAGGCAAAAATAGCAGAAGCCAAATACAAAGCTGTGGAATAATAAATAGCGATTACTACAATAGCCCATGGTAAAAATATAGCTTGTAAATTCGAAATAAATCTAGTTAAATGAAATATTCTCGTAAGTGTGTGTAAAGGATAGCTTGTAATTGTAATAGCTGGGTAATCAAAAGTCATTTGAAAGAATGCAAAAGAAATACTCAAAATAAAAGCAGATACTGTTAATGAAGTTAAACTGGCGGTTTTAAAGTTTTTATAGCTTCCAAACATAGGATAACAAACAGATAATATTATTATAACCTGATAGATAAAACTATTGTATATACCTCCCATTATTATATGTTTCACACCTTTTCCCGCGATAGGAAATAAAAATTGAGTTGTTATAAGCGGCATGGCAAATAAAATAAGGGAAATAAAAATACCTATAATGTATGGCATTAACATATATGAAGCTCTTGCAAGGGCCTTTAATCCCAATATGGCCATAAAGCAGCAAAATCCTATCAATGTAATTATTAAATAATATATATCAGTGTTAGGGAAAAAAAGTGTGTTAATAACATTACAGTCATCAACTAGATTTGTAGAAATAATTATTATATTCACTATTAAAAGTATATAGCTTATTAGAAATCCAATATAATTTCCAGTCAAATAATAAACTATCTCCACAAGCCCTTTATTCTTATATCTTTTTAAAAGGCATAATATACTCAATATAGGTATAATTAATGTTATTGCAGAAAATATAGGAATGATCCATCCTGCATTCTCGGCAGTCTTAAAAAAAGCACTGGATGTACTATTGGTAATCTTTTCAAAAATCATAATAATTATTAAAGCTATACATTCTCTAGTGCCAATTTTGCCATCAGAATTTTCTAACACTTATCATACACCACCTTAATTTATTTTTGCTTCCACTCAGTCTTTAGATTTATATTTAGTAGTTTTTTTATTTTGCCTAAATACCAGTCTTCTTATAATAAAATCTTTAGAAGAAGGCTGCTGTGGAGATTTTGGTGAAAAAAATGGAACTCCAAAGGATTCAAAAGCACAGGCATAAGTCAGAAAAGCTGTGGCCAATAATGTAACTCCGTAGAGTCCACAATGGCTCCAGCTATCAAAATATACAAATCTTCCTATTCTCACTAAAAAACTTAAGTTCATCTCCGGAATGGCAAAAGAAGATAATCCCGTAAGAGCTATAATTATTACTAATATAGGACTAACAATATTAGCGTCTACTGCTGCCTCACCTAAAATTAGAGTTCCAACAATTCCAATAGTAGCTCCCATACTTGAGGGCATTCTTACTCCTGCTTCTCGCATAAGCTCAAAAGACATTTCCATTAATAGAATTTCAAATATTATATGAAAGGGCAGCTTTTCCCTTGCAGCAGCAATAGCAATGGCTAAATCAGTAGGAATCATATCTACATGATAAGTAGACAGCGCTATATATACTCCAGGAAGAAACAAGGAGATAAAAAGTGCAAATATTCTTATAATACGTAATAAATTTCCATACATCCATCTCTGATAGGTGTCTTCAGAAGTATGGAATAAAGTCCAAAAGGTTATCGGTACAATGATAACATTAGGTGTAGATCCAATCAAAAGTGCTATATGACCTTCCTTTAAAAAAGAAGAAACTCTGTCGGGCCGTTCTGTTTCAAAAGTAGACGGTAAAATTGAATAAGGTCTGTCTTCTATATGCTGCTGAAGAATAGATGAATTTTCAATGTTTTCATCAATAATTTTACTGATTCTTGTTTTAACCTCTTTAAGCAAATTAACATTTACAATATTTTTTATATACATAATGAATACTTCATCATGATTGTCTTTACCAAAGGACATGGCTTCTGTAATCAGCCCAGGATCTTTTAATGATTTTCTTATTAAGGAACGATTACCTTCATTCCACTCTGTGAATCTTCCAACCTGGTATACATTAGTGGCAGGATAACGTGATTCTCTATTTTTTCTTTATCTATAATTGTATTCATACATAGAATGGTTGCTTTTCTATTTAAGCATTGTATGCATATATCTTTAACCAAATAATCTTTATTTACAGGATAAGAAAAAAACTGATTCATTTTTTTATATTTTGCTCTAAATTTGCCGATATAGGCTCCTTTATTATATTGTTATTTTTAGTAGAAGCTTTCAAATATAGTCACCTCTGTTCTACAATTGTTTGAAAGTTGTGGTTACATAATGTACTTAAGATATTATGTGCATTTTCTAATAAAATATTAAGTGATTCTTAAGTTCAGGTGGAGTTTGCTTATGAGGAATACTTTCCTCCATCTGAATCTTATTAACAGTATTCTTAGTGTCTTTAGCACTTAGAATACGTTATCCTTTAGGGGAAGAACTTATCCAGGCGCATATCAGTGCTTGTTCCCCCACTTTGAAAAAGATGGGGATATTAGCTAATTACCGCATTCGGATAAAAAATTGCAATAAATCCTTAGATACTGCAGTAACTTTATAATCAGAAATTATATGTTTATTTATATATTGATAATTTATAAGCTATCTTTTTAATGAATAAATAAAAAATTGCCTATAAAACTTGACTTTTAATAAAATAAAAAATATAATAATACGAAACAATACAAAACATTACTAAAATACCTATTTTGAAAAATTGTGTAACTTTTAATACTAAAATGTATTAAAACATTTTAAAAAATGGAGAGGTGAAAAGGTTATGAAAATAAGAACTGATTATGTAACTAACAGTAGTTCTGTAAGTTATATAATTACAATGAATGTAGACTTTATTGAGTTTATGAAGAAGAAAAAACCTGAATTTTATACTAACAATACAAAGAGAAGCAGAATCTATAATGCAATAAGAGAAGATTTAATTAATACTGGGACAAAGGCGAAATTACTTGATAGAGAAGTATACTCTAAAAGATATGCACTTATTAAAAAGAGAGACTGTACGTATGATATTTCATTTGATAAACCTGTGGAAGATATAGACTTTTCAACTTTAAGTGAAGAAGAATTATGGTCTTATATATATGGCGAATATTTTGTAAATGGAAGGCTTTCTGGCGAATTTAAAGGTTTTGGTTCTGTTCAGGTAATAAAAGATGACACCCCTCCCATAGAGAAAAATTGTGAAAATATAGCTTGTGGCAGTTGTGAAAAAAAGGATACTGATAAATGTGACAAAATCAAGTGATTCTTAGCTTCAGGTGGAGTTTGCTTATGAGAAATGCTTTTCTCCATCTGAACCTTATTAACAGTATTCTTAGTGTCCTTAGCACTTACAATACGTTATCCTTTAGGGGAAGAACTTATCCAGGTGCGTAGCAGTGCCTATCTTCCACCTTGAAGAAGATGGGAGTATTAGCTAATTACCACATTCGGATAAAATAATATTTACTGGAGGTAGAGTAAATGAAAGTAAGAAGGCATAGTAAAAATTATAACTTCTATGGAGATACAGAAACAGGAGTAACTATGCGCTGGGGAAGCTCCATTAATACTAATCCAGAATATGCACCCTGGCCTGAGCTAGCGGATATTTCAATTAGCAATCATTGTACAAAAGGATGTGAATTTTGTTATAAGGAAAGCACTGAAAATAATTCTTTTATGCTGCTGGATGAATATACTTATGTTTTGTCCTCTCTAAATAGTAAAAGGTGGGGAAATGTATTTCAAGTTGCTTTAGGTGGTGGTGAACCTTTGGAACATCCATCTTTTATAGAAATAATTAAAGAGACAAATAAAAAAGGTATTGTAGCAAATTTTACAACTAATGGAATTCACCTTGATAAAACTACAGTTAAATATATTAAAGATAAAGTAGGTGCCGTTGCAATATCAGTTGCTACAGTCAATGAATTAAATCTAGATAAAATAAAACTTCTCACAGATGAAGGCATAAAGGCAAATATACATTTTATCTTAGATAATAGGTCAATATATGAGGCTATAGATATTTTAAAAGGCAACTATAATGACTTATTTAAAAATATTAACGGTATAATTTTTTTAACTTATAAACCCAAAGGCAGAGCTTCTATAGATAAATGTTTAAATATGGATGAAAAGTTTAAGGAATTTACAGCGTTAACTGAAAATAATATGTGTACTGCCAGAATAGGTTTTGATGCCTGTTTTGTACCAGTTTTAATGAAATACACAGATGTTAATGTGGACTACATTGATTCCTGTGAATGTGGTTTTTTTTCAGTTTACATTGATGAAAAACTAAATGTAACCCCCTGTTCCTTTGCCAATAACCAAAAATTTTCATACAATTTAAAAGAATATACTATGGAAACCATATGGCAGCAAAAATACGAGAATTACAGAAAAGAAATACTAAAGAATACATGTATTAACCATTGTAAAAACAAAATACACTGCCGTGGAAAATGCATTTATTATGATAAGTTGTCCTTTTGTTATAAAGGTCCAGAAACTGAAAAACAAATTTTAGAAGTCTATTAAAAAATGACACTATTAATGTATATATAAACGCATAAGGGGGGATTAAAAATGATCAAAAAAATAAGAACAATCATACTTGGATTAACTCTTATTATACTTACTGTTAGTGCTACTGCCTGTGGTAGTAACACTACTGCTAAACAAACAACATCGGAAACTAAAAAAACTACTACAGAAGTTACTGATATGGCTGGACGCAAAGTTAACATACCATCTCAAATTAATAAGATCAGCTGCATACATCCTATTCCTTCACATATGGTCTGGAGGTTGGCACCAAAAAAATTGGCCAGTATTGATAATCAATTTAAGGATCGACTATTTTTTATAAAGGATGAAGAAGTTAAAAGACTCACCAGTCTTCCTATAACAGGAACTTTTAACACTGGAGATATGAATAGAGAACAAATGCTTACCATAAAACCAGACATTATTATATCTTTAAAGAAAGATACAAATCTTGACAAAGAACAAAAGGATTATTCTGCTCCAGTAGTTGCAGCTTCAAAGGACAGTCTTCTAGATTATGAAGAATCTTGGAGACTTATAGGCAAAATAGTAGGAAATGAAAAGGAAGGAAATGAACTAGCGGATTACTGGCATAGGACCATTTCCCAAGTTACAGATAAAACAAGCAAAATTCCTGAAAATGAAAAACTGAAAGTGTATTACGCTCAACCTGATATAAATAAAACAGTGGGAACAAAAAGCATCATGGCCTCAATTATACGTGATGCAGGAGGAATAAACCTTTACGATACTATTTCAATATCAAAAGCAGACGAACAAAATGAAAGTATAACTGCTTCTATGGAGCAAATCCTTAAATTTAATCCAGATGTGATTATAACCAAAACCTCCGGAGCACGTGATGAAATACTTTCAAGTCCCCAGTGGGAGGGTATAAATGCTGTAAAAAATAAACGCGTTTATGCATCTTTAAAATACGAAATGTTAGATAGAATTCAGTCATTAATGGGCCTAGTATGGACAGCAAATACTCTTTATCCTGATAAAGTAAAACTGGATATTGATAAAGAGGTTAAGACTTTTTATTCAAAAGTGTATTTGTATGACAACATAACAGATGCGCAAATACATGAGAAAATTACCAAATAACTTTAAGTGAGCAAATTTCATTTTATATATTTACAAATGGTTTTGCCCATTTAAAGTAATATAAATCAAAAAGGGTGATTAAAATGAAAAGTGCAAGTGAAATATCAGCATATATACCTAATTCAATAAAAAAAGAAAAAAGTCAAAAAAATAATATTATAATTATTCTGTCTTTAATGCCTGTAATTGCCTTCATATTGTCTCTTACTCTTGGAAGATATGGTATTCCACTTTCCCAATTATTTGATATTTTTACAGGCAAGCTTTTCAATCTTCCTATAACCTGGCCTCAAACTGTAGAAACGGTTTTATTTCAAGTTCGTATTCCTAGAATTATTGCTGCCATGATGGTGGGAGCTGCCTTAGCCACAGCAGGTGCCACATATCAAGGGTTATTCAAGAATCCCATGGTTTCTCCAGATATTTTAGGTGCCTCTGCCGGTGCAGGCTTTGGAGCTGCTATTGCTATTTTAATGTCTTTCAACATTGTAGGCATACAGTTTTCTGCCTTTTTAGTAGGACTCGCAGCTGTAATCCTTACATACACAATCGCCAGTATTATAGGCAGAGGAAATAATGCTATTTTAGTACTTGTACTTACAGGAATGGTCATTTCCACCTTGTTTTCATCTTTTATTTCCATTACTAAATATGTAGCTGATCCGGAAAGCAAATTACCGGCCATTACTTTCTGGCTTATGGGAGGCCTTTCTTCTGTCAGTACAAGAGATGTAATAATTCTAATTATTCCACTAATTTTAGGAATCATTCCCATATTGCTTTTAAGATGGAAACTCAATGTTCTCTCTTTTGGAGAAGAGGAAGCCCAGGCCATGGGAATAGACACCCATAAAATTCGTATAATAGTCATCATTTGTTCAACTTTGCTTACAGCATCATCTGTATCAGTCAGTGGGATGATAGGCTGGGTAGGACTTATTATTCCACATATTGCCAGGCTCCTAGTGGGACCTAATTATAAAGTTTTATTACCAGCATCTATGCTTATCGGAAGTACTTTTCTACTTTTAGTAGACGATGTAGCGCGCAGTGCATTTACTGTAGAAATTCCCCTTGGAATACTTACAGCCATTATAGGTGCACCTATATTTATTTATTTACTTCTAAAAGGAAGGAGAGGTTGGGTATGAAGTTAGAAGTTAAAAATGCCGTTTGCGGTTATGGCTCTAAAACTGTGATTAAAGGTATATCGGTAAAAGTAAAGTCAGGAGAAATATTATGTTTGCTTGGACCTAACGGTGTAGGTAAGACTACATTTTTTAAAACTATTTTAGGCTTTTTAAAATTACAAGGTGGAGAGATTATTTTAGATGGAGAAAATATCAATAACTTGTCTAGGAAAAAACTAGCTAAAGCTATTGGCTATGTGCCTCAAGCCCATACCCCTCCCTTCCCTTTTTCTGTACTTGATGTTGTTACCATGGGGCGTACTGCTCATTTAGGAGCTTTTGCATCACCTTCAAAAAATGATATAGCTATTGCAGAAGAATCTCTAGAAACTTTAGGAATATCATTTTTAAAGAATAAAATTTATACAGAAATCAGTGGAGGAGAACGGCAGATGGTTTTAATAGCAAGAGCGCTAACCCAGCAGCCAAGTATTCTTGTTATGGATGAGCCTACTTCTAATTTAGATTTTGGTAACCAAATCAGAGTACTTGAGCAGATCAACTCCCTGGTAAAAAAAGGCTTAGGAGTTATTATGACTACACATTTTCCTGATCATACTTTTCTCTGTTCCAGCAAAGTAGCATTGATGCAGAAAAATAATATATTTACTGTGGGCAATGTAGATGATGTGGTTACGGAAGAAAATTTAAGGTCAGCTTATGGAGTTGATGTAAAAATTACCAGTACAGTAAATAGCCAAGGTAAACCTATAAAGGCATGTATACCTTTGTTAACCAACTAACTATTGCTAGAAATTAATAGATAATTAGGAGTGATTACAATATGAAGAAAAAATCAGCTTTAATATTGTTTAGTATTATACTAGGAGTTTTTGCATTGATTGGGTGCAGTAAACAAATATCCAAAACTCAAACTTCTACTAAATCTGACAAGATAACAGTTACAGATTCAAGCGGAGCCAAAGTAGAAGTGCCTGCTAATATTTCTCGTATTGCCGATGCCTGGGGAGCTCACAATGCAGTGGTGACAATGCTTGGATCTGGAGATAAAATAGTGGCAACTACCCTTAATGCCGAATTAAAACCCTGGCTTTTTAAAGTAACTCCTAAAATGAACAATGCAGTTACTGCATTCAGTGTAGATGCAAGTAGCATAAATATGGAAGAGCTTATTAAAACTAAACCAGATATTTTATTTATACCTACAGGAAATAAAAATATTAGCAAAATGTCAGATTTAAAGATTCCAGTTATTCAAGTTAGCTTTAAAGATTTTGACAGTTTAAAGAAATGCGTAAAGCTTACAGGAGATATTCTAGGAGAAGAAGGTAAAAAAAGAGCTGAAGAATATACCTCCTATTTAGATAAAAAAATAAATATGTTAACCAGCGTAACTTCTAAAATACCTGAAGACCAAAAACTTAAAGTACTTCACCTATCAGATCTTTCTCCATTAAAGGTAGATGGAAAAGGAACAATAATCGACTCCTGGATACAAATAGCAGGAGGTATAAATGTATCCTCCGATATTGACGGTAATACCAAAGAAGTATCCATGGAGCAAATATTAACGTGGAATCCCGATGTTATTATAGTAAGCAGCACAGTGGGTAGTGCAGATAGAAAAGAAAGTATTAATAAAATATTAAAGGATGAATCTTGGAAAAAAACAACTGCAGTACAAAAAGGAAGGGTATATGTAAATCCCGACGGAGTTTTTTCCTGGGATAGATATAGTGCTGAGGAAGCCCTCCAAATCCAGTGGGCAGCAAAGACCTTATATCCCGAAAAGTTCCAATCTTTAGATATTTCCAAAGAAACTAAATGGTTTTATAAAACATTTTTCAATTACTCTCTTTCAGATAATGAAGTTGAAAGAATTTTAAATGGACAAGCGCCACAATAAACTGATTAATTTACGAATTATGTAAGGAGATGTGTTCAACTTTGAAAAAACAGAGTTTTAAACTATTAAATTTATTTTTAATAATACTGACTTTAGTGCTGTGGTCAGCAGGATGTACAAATAAACAATCTGAACAAACCCAGAGTGAGAGTACACAATCTGCTAAAAAAACTATTACGGATATGTCAGGAAGGAAAGTAACCCTACCTTCCCAGGTCAACCGAATAGCCATAAATGGAACGGCAATGACTCAATTAGCAGTGATGATAGGAGGTGCTGATAAAATAGTTGCAACATTGCCTTCTATTAAATCCAATCCCTGGTATATAAAAATTTATCCTAAAATAGAAACAGTATCGGCACCTTTTGACAAAGAAGTAAATATTGAAGAACTTATTAAATCAAAACCAGATGTAGTTGTATTATGGTCGGGCAAAGAAGCACTTCAGAAAAAAATAGAACAATTAAGTATACCTGTAGTTATAATATCCTACGATACACCAGAAGAACTTAAAAAGTCTGTAACTTTAATGGGGAATTTACTTGGAGAAGAAGAAACTAAAAAAGCTTCTGAATTTTGCTCCTATTATGATTCTAATATAAAACGTATTACTGAAAAAACTTCATCTATTTCTGACAATGACAAGTTAAAAGTGTATTATTCAGCAGATAGTCCTTTAAGTACCGACGGAAATAACTCAATAGTTACTTCCTGGATAGAAATAGCTGGTGGCATAAACACAGCTGCACAAAATGGAGTTACAGGTATGTCTCAAACTGTTTCTATGGAAAATGTAGTCCAATGGAATCCTGATGTAATTATAGTCAGAGATGCACCTAACAAAGATGCAATTTTAAAAGATGAGCGATTTAAAGACATTAATGCAGTTAAAAACAATAAAGTTTATATAAATCCCAAAGGTGTCAATGTGTGGTGTGCAAGAAGTGGTGATAATGCACTACAAGTATTATGGGCAGCTAAAACTTTATACCCTGACATGTTTACAGATATAGATATGAATAAAGAGGTAGAAGAATTTTACAAAACATATTATAATTATAATGTAAACAGTGAAGATCTAGAAGATATAATGAATCCTAAAAAATAAATAACATTAGCCTTGCAAAATACTATGAAATAGTAGATAATATGTTTAATGATTACTGCTTTAGTTTAAAGTAGTTCAATTCATATCATTTTATTAAAAAGGTGGATCATTTATATGAAAGATAAAACATCATTATCGGCACAAGAAGTAGCCGAACTTTTAGATATATCAAAAAATACAGTATATGATTTGATTAAAAAAGGTGAATTGCCTTCTTATCGCATTGGCCGAAAGGTTCGTGTTGATATTGAAGATGTTGAATATTATAAAAATAAAAGCAGAACTAATAATATTAAAATTATTAATACTGTTATTGAACATAAGACTCAAGTACCCCAGCCCCCATTATCTGAAGACAAAAATTTTATAATATGCGGTCAGGAACTGCTTCTTGATGTATTGACACAGCATCTGGGACATTATCCAAATGAATTTCAAGTACTGCGAAGATATATAGGAGGCTATGATGGATTGATAAATCTATATAAAGGCAGTGCTTCTGCTACTTCTTGCAATCTATGGGATTCAGACAATAACATCTACAATATACCCTACGTCCGCAGATTAATACCTGGTGTTCCCTGCATAATTGTCCGTCTTGCATGTCATATGCAGGGTTTTTATGTTTTCAAAGGAAATCCCAAAAATATATCCTCATGGGATGATTTAGCAAGGTCTGGCATTGTTATGGTAAATAGGGAAAAAGGTTCCGGTGTACGTATACTTATAGACGAACAATTTAGGAAACTTGGAATATCAGGAAAACTTATCAATGGTTATGATGTAGAAGTTTTTTCTCATTTTGCTGCAGCCAGTGCTGTATCCAGGGGTGAGGCAGATATTGCTGTGGGAACCCAGAAAACCGCTTCCCAGGTGGAAAATATAGAATTTATACCAATACAGAAACAAAAGTGTGATTTAGTTATTAAAAAAGAAGACTTTGATTCTCCAATTATTCAAGCAATAATTTCCGTTTTAAATTCCCAGGAATTCAAAATGGAAATTCAAGGTATTGACGTATATGATACAAGTGAAACAGGAAAAATTATAGGAGAAAGCTAGTAAAAATTATTCATATTGTGCCGAGCTAATCTCCTTTGAACGGTATGCCCTTTCCCAATCATTGCCCATGATCTCCAGTATATTGAGCATACCATCATATCCAAAATATGCTCTATCCACATATATATCTCTATTTGTGGGATTTAAAACATCAAAGGCAACTTTTATTCCTATTTCTTCTGCCATATATTTTTCCCAGGCAGAACCAATAACTGTATCAACATGAAAGTCACTTAATCCTTTTTTAATCTGATATCCATCCACAGAAAATGCTACCTTGGGTGAAATACCCAGGGTGCTTAGCTCCCAGTTGAGTACTTTTTTTGCTTCTTCCCTACCTGATTTTATCATTATGATTTCAGGAATCATTTCTAATTCTTTAAATAACATTCTCACAAGGCCAATTCCTATAGTGGCGTCTGCAGATATGGCAATCCTGCAGTTCCGATAACGTGGAATTATCATAAGTGCCCTCTTTCTCAATAAACTTATTACTTTTTCTTCTCCCTCTTTAATTATTTGTTCCGCTTTATCTTCAACACCAAAGTACATACCTATTGCCCTAAGCCACCTGGCAGTATTTTCTGTGCCAATAGGCAGTGGAATATCAGAAAGAATTAAAGGTATATGATGTATCTTCTCCATTTTTTTTGCAAACTGATAACCTGCATCATGGCTTAAAAGTATATTAGCTGATGCTGAAGCTGAATTTTCGATTTCTTCCATGGAAGTATTATGCGGAAGAACTGCCTGAACATTTATCCCTAATGAATTTAAAGTTTTAATTACCCAATTTAAATCTTCCCACCATGTAGGATTTAAATTTGCCTGCGGTGATATAATATTTACACTATTTCTGTATTTCTTTTCACTTTTCTTTATAAGAGGTATAATGGCATTTAGCGCTATATCCTGTCCATCATAACTGTTGCCTCTAAATCCCCCTGCAACTATAGGTATAAGTCTTGCCTTTACCTCGGGCTGCATACTTTTACATATCCCTCCTATATCCTCACCAATTATATCCGCAGCACAGGTACCCACCACGAACATAGTTTTAGTATTAAAAGTATTGTCTGCATCTTTTATAAGCTGCTTAAGTTTTTCTGAAGCTCCCATAATAACATCTGTTTCAAACAAACGGGTACAGCCTATTTTTCTCCTGGTAAAATCTATCTCATGTAAATCATATGCATTCGCCACTGTTGCTGCACAACCTTGTGGTGAATGAATAACAATACTCACATCATCTATTCCCGCTATTACACTGGCAACACCTTCAAGAGCACATCCTAAAACCGGATCCTTGCTGTGCTCACAATTATGGAATTTCAACTCATCATACATTTGCCTCTCCTCCTATGTGCATATACTGTACAATCAGGCATATCTTGCCCTAGCTTAGGCGTTAATGATTGGATAGATGCAAGGCCCGACTTTTCAGGAAAAACCATTCTTTTAGATAATGAACTCCTTGGCCTAAAAGAATATTCCAGTGCTGTTTTAACACACTTAGCCACTTTAAGTGCCCCCCTAAATCCAAATCTCGGACGATTTAGTATAGCATTTAAATCCACCAAAGGTATGGTTGGAAAGCTGAGAGAAGAACCAAAATAAACAGCTGAATCCTCACTGAGTCCCCCAAGAAAGGCCAGCAGTTCCTCTTCCGTCTGCTTCATGGATTCATATTTACCAAAAGCAATAGTACCTTTTGTAATTAAAACCTCAGGATCCAATCCAGTTTCTAACAAATAATCTATACTGGTTTCCCTTGCCTCTGTACTCCAAGGATGAAAATTAAATATAACCGGACGCATTCCAAGATCACGTTCAAGCATATGTGCAATGGATAATGATTTAATAGCATCATGTCCCTCAACAATAGCCAGTTTCCCTTGAAGAAATTTTTTAGCTTCCTCAAATTCATCTTTTATTTCATTATATTCTCTTTCTATTAAATCTTCAGTTTCTTTTTCCATTCCTAATTTTTTAGCTGCACCTTTTAACCATTTTTTAGTGGCACTAATACCATAAGGCAATATTGTGGAGTTTAATGGAGTTCCATATTCTCCTAACATAGCGTTTCCTATGGCATAGCCTAAATCAAGACAAAGAGTACAATTTACAGCAACACTCGGTGCTCTTTTAATTTCCTCTAAAGTACAATTACCTGCAATAACTGAATTAACTTCTGCACCCATTCCCTTTATCAATCTTACCAATTCTTTTACATCTGTATCCACTTCTGTTCTTTCAGGTCCCATTTTACCCCCTACAATATTCACAGAATGTGCCAATTTAGCTTTTTCTTCTTCAGTAGGAGGGTCCATGAATCTTACAATTTGTTTAAATACCAGATCAAATCCACTTCTGTATTCTCCTGCAAATCCTTCACAATGTATAGGCATTATTTTGGCATTTATCTCATCCTTTATTTTATCTGCCACAGCATCCACATTATCTCCAATAATTCCAGTTGCACAGCTGGTAGCAATAAAAATTACATCCGGATGATATTTGTCATCTACTTCTTTAATGGCTCCTTTTAACCCTTTCTCTCCCCCATATATTACATATTTTTCATCCATATTGGTACTGACTACTGCCTCATAAGGGGCACCACTGTTTCTACTGTTTGTTAACTTATATGATTGTTTAACTCCATAGGCACATCCGCTGGGGCCATGGGCAATGACAATGGAATTTCTTATACCACTCAAAATTTTTGTAGCTGTCCAAAATTTACACGGACGGGTATGACTGCCCTGCAGATTAGTTTTAATTTTGCCTTCTTTAGCTAGACGGTATAATCTACTCAATTTACCATGAAAAACAATACTATCATTTATACTATTCAATAAAATGCACCCCCTGAGAATTTAATTAATTGAGCATATTGCCCATTAATAACTAATTGATTTTTAGTCAAATGGGCAACATACTTAAAATTACCAGTTTATTGATTATGAACTACCATGTATTTAAAATCCATTCCCTATCATGCTTGTTTTCCATATCAGCAAACATGGTGTTAGCAATCATGTCAGCCAGCAGCATAGCACCTTTGTATCCAATAACAGGCTGTCTCCATAAACCTGACCTATCGAAAGTCGGGAATCCCACTCTAACCATAGGAATTTTATAATCTATTGCCATAAATCTGCCTTTAGAATGTCCCATGATTAAATCCACCTCTATTGATTTATCCTTCAATCTGCGCTCTAATTCCCACAAATCGGAATTCCATATTACTTCTATATCACAATTTGCATTTTCTTCTATTTCAGTTAATCTTTGATCCTTCTGATAAGCCTTGTTATCATCTCCCAGTAAAAGAAGTACAGGCTCTAATTCACATTCCAAACAAAACTGTGCAAGTCCTATAACCAAATCAGGATCACCATAAATTGCAACTTTTTTATTTGCAAAGAACATATGCGCCAGATTTACCATAGTATCAATAGCTAATCCACGTTCTTCAACTAATGATTGCGGTATTGGTTTACCTGTAAACTTACTGATATTTTTCAAAAACTTATCTGTATTTTTTATACCAATAGGTATATCTTCAATTACTGACGGAACTTTAAATTTTGTTTCAAGCAGCTGAGCTGCGGCACCGCCTTCGTATTTACACAAGGCTATAGTACCAAGAGAATTTGCAGAATCTTCTATATCCTCTACTGTTGTATTCCCATATGCAAATCTGGATTTATCCGGCATAATCGGTGTCATAAATGTTTCTGTATCTATAAGTATATTTCCCTCTACGTCCATTTCTTTTAATATATGCTTAATTTCAGCTACATCACCGGGATTCAGCCACCCAGTTATAATATTTAATTTACCATTTGGCTCCCCCTTTTTTGCTAAAGCATTGACAAATGCTTTTATAGCTACATTATAACCCTGAACATGACTTCCACTATAACTTGGGGTATGAACTGGAATAAGATTAACTTTTCTGTCAGGATGTGATTTTTTTAGCTTCCTATTCATAATTTCCACTATACCTTCAATATCATCACCTATGGTTTCAGTTGAACAGGTAGTAACAATAGGAATTATTCTTAAGTCTGGATACCTGTCTACAAGCACCTGAATTCCTTCTTCAGCATTTTTCTTTCCACCGAAAACAGCTGCATGTTCATGTATGGAAGATGATGCCATTTCAAAATTTTCTTTAAAATGCTGTGCAAATAACAGCCTGACAAACATTGAGCATCCTTGTCCACCGTGCACTAAAGGAATGCAGTCCTTTAATCCGATAGATGCAAACTCTGCACCACAAGGCTGACAATTGTAGATTGGATTTACTATTCCCGCCCGTTCTTTTTCTTTTATTTTTAAGGACATATTATCACCTCTATTCTAATTTATTAATAATTTGGATTCTTTAATTCAGCATTTAATGACCTTGTTACAACTACATCTAACAATTTTGCCTGAAGGTCATTAATTACAGATTTTTTTTCTGATTCATCAAGTTCTAAAAACCACGGAAACTTCTTTTTTATAACTTCTGAAAATGCCTTTGCCTCAGTATAGAAATATTTATTCATTAATGTTTTATCTTTTACTTGCTTACCTGTACAAATTTCAAATGTAGCATCCAAAATTCCTTTTATATTCTCTTCTCTATCCCAGGAACGAGAATAAAATTGCCACAAATAACGTTCTTGAATAAATGAAAATAATTCTTCTACTCTATTTTTCATAGATATGCCTACACCTCTCTTATATCTTCTCCGGCAAGTTTCCAAAGTGGAGACCTTGTAGCATTATATACATCCCTTGCCAAATTTACAAAACCTTCAAATCCCATGTAAGGTCCATTGTGATATGCGTGTCCATTAATATATGGTATATGCAATTTTTTAACTAAGTCACCAACTCTAGGACCAGTAAATATCACATCCGGTTCAATTTGCTCTAAAACTTCAAAAAATTCCAGCTCATTGGCATCATCTAAATAAATTGCCCCGGTTCTTCCCCTTGCAATTACTTTTTCAAAATCTTCCTGATGTCCAAATTTTGAAGACATTGCTACAACTTCAACACCCAGGTCATCTTCAAGGGATTTTGTCCAGTGCCATAATCTTGGTCCTCCTGTCCATATACAAGCTTTCTTACCCTTTAATTTTTCCTTGTACCAGTCAAGTTTTGGCTTCCATTTTGCATATTCTTCTGAAATTAGCTCCTCTACTTTATCCTCTATTCCAAAGAATGTCCCTATTTTTCTCAGCCCTTCTGCAGTATAATCAAAACCCCATGAATCAATATCAATACGAGGAATATTATATGTTTTTTTCAATTCATTGGCTATATACCCTGCAGACCTGGCACAGTTAACCACACTTAGCTGAGCTTTATGCATGGACCTGAGGCCATCATAGGTACCATTACCTGTAAAATGGGCTATCACCTGGATTCCCATCCTGTCAAGATATCTGCTTAAAACATAGCTGTCTCCCTGAATATTATAATCTCCAATAAGATTTATGGTATATGGACTTTTGATTTCAGGTTCAAATGTTCCTACCTTTTCATGCATCCAGCTAATATTGAATACATGGTGTCCTTTAGACTGGCTAACTCCTGCAAATCCAGCGCATTCTGAACAAAATATGTCTACGTCCCCTAACTCTTTTTGTACTTCTCTTGCAACCGCTTTTGGGTCATCCCCAATTAATGCAGTGGCACAGGTGGTATAAACTATCATCCTTTTTATATCCGGAAATTCAGCAAAAGCTTCCAGCATACTTTGCTTTAATATTTTTTCTCCGCCAAATATAACATGCTTTTCTTTAACATCTGTAGACCATGCATGTTTAAGTTGAAAATTATCATTGTCACTTGGATAACGCTTTGTGTGCCATGTATTATATGCACATCCAACAGGGCCGTGAATTAGCTGAATTGTATCTTTAAGAACTCCCCCTATAACAAGTTTTGACCCGCAAAAGCTGCAGCCCCTTTCAGAAAGTGTTCCTGGAATAGTATTTATATTTGCATCAGGTAAAAACATTGTGGTATCTTCTCCAGGCTGCTTTACATAACAATGTCTTTTTCGCTCTGGAATAGTTTCATCACATTTAAATAGCTTTAATGGCATTTTTTACATACCTCCTTAATTTTTAAAATTATAATTTTTGAAGTAAACTACCTCCACTCCGTTCACATTTTTAATTCATGTATCTTTAAATTTCCAAGTAATATACAAAAGAGGAGGCATTTACAACAATTAGACTCATTAAGACATCTAACATGCTTTAGGCATACGCAAAATTCTTAGTTAATCTAGCAGACCATATTTAATAACCATCTGTTCTAAGTCAGGAATCTTTAAAGGCTTAGGTACAACAAAATTTTTATTTTCTATAATTTTACGTGCTAATTCTCCATATTCCTTTGCCTGATTGCAATCAGGATCATATTCAACTACTGTCTGTTTATTGAACTCTGCTTTTTGAACTATATTATCCCTAGGCATAAAATGAATCAGTTGAGTGCCTATTGCGCTTGTAAATTCTTCCATGAGTTCTAATTCTTTATCAACCATACGGCTGTTACATATAATACCACCTAATCTGACTCCACCTTGATCTGCATATTTGAGTATACCCTTACATATGTTATTTGCGGCATATACTGCCATCATTTCTCCAGATGCAACAATATATACTTCCTGTGCTTTTCCTTCACGAATAGGCATTGCGAATCCTCCGCATACAACGTCACCTAAAACATCAAAGTGCACAAAGTCAAGATCAGGGGTATAAGCTCCAAGCTCTTCCATCAAATTAATTGAGGTTATAACACCTCTTCCTGCACATCCAACACCAGGCTCAGGTCCTCCAGATTCAACACAGCGGATACCTTTAAACCCTGTTTTAATAACGGCTTCTTCTGTTATTGAATCTTCTCCTTCTTCTCTAAGGGTATCCATTATTGTACTTTGAGTCATCTCTCCAAGTATAAGACGTGTACAGTCTGCCTTAGGGTCACACCCATGAATAAAAACTTTTTTGCCATAGAAATGAGCTAGTGCTGCAGCTGTATTTTGCTGTGTAGTTGATTTACCTATTCCACCTTTACCATAAAATGCTATTTTTCTTGTCATTTTTGTTCCCCCTTTAAATTGTAAAATTATTAAAATAATTAAGCTTTATATTGATTTTTCACTTTCAACCCTAGGCATCACCTCCTTATTTAGTTACTGGTTAATAATCTATAGTTACATCTATTACTTTCCAATAACAGAAGATAACTGGCAGTCAACTTCTTCAAATTCCTGAACAGCCCGGAGAATACCTTTATCTATAGGATCATACATCTCTATAACTTTAATTCCCTCTACTTCTAATTTTTCTTTTGGATCAAGTCCAATTCTAAGTACAAGTACTGCATCACAATCCCTTATAGATTTAATTATCCTTGAAATTTTATCATCATGTTTATCACAGTCCTGAATTCCTGTACAATATTTATTTACATCTCTTTTCTCCAGAAATTTCACAGTGCCTGAATCATATGAATAAATGTAAAATTCATCAGCATGTCCGAAATGTTGATCTATATTAATGCCTGATTTGGATGAAATTGCAAATTTATACTTTTTGCCTTTAGATATGCTCTTTTCAAGGTTGTGTTTTTCTACTTTAACAGAATGTTTACTTTCACAGATTCCACATCCCGCATTTCTGAAATCTATAGAAAGATCTTGGGATAAGGTGCCTATTGCATCTGCCCTGCACTGTCTGCAGTGATACATTTGTTTTATATCAACTTCACATTTTTTCCTCATTTCATTCAACTCTATATTTGAAACCAGAGGCAAATGTTCAAATCTACTTCCTGGGACTGGTATCATCTGCATTATGTTTGTCATATATGCCCCGCACTCTTTAACTTTTTTAACAACTTCTTTTATATGCTTATCATTTATTCCTTTAAGCATAACTATATTTACTTTACACACTATGCCATTTGAACATAAATATTTAAGACCTTTAAGCTGCTTATCTAAAAGTATTTCTGCCCCTTCTTCTCCTACATATTTATGACCTAGATAGTTAACTTCCTTATATATTTTTGCTCCTATTTTTTTATCTACAGCATTTATGGTTACTGTGACATGGGATACCCCAAGTTTTATAAGTTCATTTGCATAAAGTGGAAGCATAAGTCCATTGGTTGATAGACAAAATATAGTTTCAGGAGACTCTTCCCTTATAAGTGTTAAAGATTTTCTTACCTCTTGAAAATTTGCCAGTGCGTCTCCAGGACCTGCTATGCCTACAACAGTTAGATTTTTCATATTACTTTTAACTACTTTAAATTTTTCAAGGGCTTCTTCCGGACTTAAAATTTCACTTGTAACTCCAGGTCTACTTTCATTTGCACAATCATATTTTCTACTGCAGTAATTACAGCTTATATTACATTTAGGAGCCACAGGTATATGCATTCTGGCAAATTTATGAGCGTTATCTCCAAAACAGGGATGTATATTTGATTTCATGGCCCTATTAATTGGAACATAGATTTCACATGGATTATAATCTACAGCCCTTAAATTTTTATTTTTCAACTCAATCATCTCCTTATCAGCTTTTGGTTTAGAATCTTTTGTATTTGCCTTAGATTACCAATTGCAGTTTAAAAACTATATTGAACCTGCTGCTCTTTTATGGTATAATTTTAATATATATGGTTAGAATTTGGCATGTTCTAACTCATTTTTTGAGTATATCTCTTGGCATTTCCTTCACAAAACTAAGAGGTATACTCCTATATTGATATTAACCCACCTTATTATTCACAACCTATTACAATTATTTTTCTATATTTCTAAATTAATTACCAATATAACTATCTAACAATAAAATATTGATTGAACATCAAGCTTTTTAGATTCTTATAAAAAGTGTTAGTATGATTTTGAATAATAATTATATGAAAATATACCACAATTTTTCTAAAAAGGCAATAGTTTTATTGATATTTTATTAAAATAAATATACGATTAATAATAATATATCATAAGAATAGTATTAAAATTGATATATTAATAACTACCTAAAATTCTATTCTTTTATTTACACATCCCCTTTTCTAATTTTTAATAGTAATAATATCGCATAACATTTTTATGCTAATTTATTTCAACTTGTATAAAACATTATATTATTATATTGTTAATATTGTAATGTAATGTTTCGTAAATTGCAATAGTATTTTGATTATTTATCAAAAAATCTATAAATTATTGATAAATAGTTAATTATTTATTGCTTATACAAACGATTTACTATATTATTTTAGAATTCCATAATAAAAACTCATTCCAATTAAGTGAAAATTCATTCCAACAACTTGACTTTTCTCTAAATAAAAAATATAATAATACGAAACAATATAAAATATATTTAAATCAGCCATTTGCAATGTATAATATAATTTTTGATACCAAATTATTATATTTTATCATACTTTCTTTATTGAACATTAAAAACTGATATTTAAATAGAAAATATATCACCTGAAGGTTAAAAATAATGGTGAGGTGCTCGCAATGAATTTCTTTCAAGTAATCGGAAATAGTATTCTTATTGAACTTAACAAAAAAAATTGGACTCAATCTATGTTTGCCCATAAGATTGGAGTTTCAGATGAGGTATTTAAACAAATTGTACAAGGTAAGAAAGCACTAAATGCTGTTGAAATAGCTAAAATTGCAAATACTTTAGATGTAGATCCAGAAAAGCTTTTAAGGAAAAAGAAAAAAATTTACTGTGAAGATAATTTATCTGAAAAATTCATTGACAGCTTTTATAACAAAGATAATTTTAAACTTATATATTTCATAATTGAAGAATATATAAATATGGAGGAAGATTTGCATGAATTCAAATTATCTAAAAAAAGTACTTCTGGAAAATGACATCAAAAGTATCAAATCTAAAATTAACATATTGATAAAAGAAAATCACATCATTAATCCTATAATAAAAGATGATATGTTTAGGCTATTAGAATCAGTAGGTAAGGTACTTTATTATCCCATCAAGGATAATGTGTGTGCTTTTTATATTAAAATAGACAATAATCACTTCAAAGAAAACATTATCTTCATAAATACCTTCATGCCCTATGAAATACAAATATTTGCAGCAGCTCATGAATTTTCACATATTATTGGTATTGCCGGAGATCATGAAGAGCTTCTTGTGGAGGATAAAATATTTAATTATGTCTTTGATAGTATGGAGAACATAGATAAAAATGAAATGCTAGCAAATTATTTTGCCTCTGAGTTATTGGTAAAAGACACTATTTTAGAATCACAGCTTCTAAAAATGAAAATAAATAAACTGGATTCTATAACTACGGAAGATATTATAAGGCTAATGGATATATTTTTATTTCCTTATAAACCTATGATACTAAAATTGTACTGTATAGGTAAAATATCCTATGAGAGATATAAAGAATTAATTGATATTAATTGTAATAATTCCATATTTCAATTACAAAATAGGCTTGGTTTGTGTTCCAGGAACAATGAACTGACAAGAATTAAGAGCTTCTCTAACTTTATCGATTTAGCAATTAATTCTTATGAGATGACTGTAAGAACTTATGATAAATTAAAGTATGTATTAAAATTATTTGATTTAACACCTGAAAAACTTGGTGTGAAAAAAAAATTACCTAAACATCTTTCAGAAGAAGGGTTAGAAGAGATACCTTATGACTTATAATGGAAAATACAGCTGTTTAATTTTAGATGCGGATATTTATTATAAGTTAGTACAATTTGAAGATATAAATGCTTTTGTAAAAATCATTAATAATATAACAGATAAGGCTTACATACATGAATATGTTTATAAAGAAGAAATTCTCACAAAAAGAGAACAGCTAGAACAACTAATAGCTATGAAAAAATTAGAGATATTATATCCAAAAAATATACTTGATAAAATTGGATATAGCGTGTATAAAGATTCATTTAAAATTTTATGTGAAGAGTATATAGGCCTTGAAAATCTCTGTAAAAGACACGGCCATTTAGGAGAGGTGTATTCACTAGCCATTGCAAAAGCATTAAGTATAACTATATTTATGTCCGACGAAGGTGGACTTAAGCCAATAATTAAAAGACTCTTAAATACAGGAATAAATGATATTAATATGTTCAGGTTAAAAAATATTATTCATTGGATAAGACACAACCCAGAGTGTAACATTACAAGGCGGGAAGCCAAAAAAATTTTTTGCTACACCTGCAGTAAAGGAAATATAAAAAACAGAAAAAGATGTTTCGATGATATATGGAAAATTTAGATACTCTTAAATATTATAGTTGATACCTAAAATTAAAGATAATAACGTTCAAATCAAGGACGTTCATAAAATAAATAACTTTTGTTAGGAGGAAATTCTATGTTAATGATTAAAGCTATTATAAGACCAGAAAAAGTAGAGTCAGTTTTATCCGCACTTTCAAGTGCAGGTTTTCCGGCTGTTACAAAATATGATGTTGTAGGAAGGGGTAAGCAGCAGGGGCTTCAAGTGGGTTCCATACATTATGATGAAATCCCTAAAGAAATGCTCATGATTGTTGTAAATGACACTGACAAAGATGAAGTAATAGATATTATAATACACACAGCAAAAACTGGGGAAGAAGGGGCATTTGGAGATGGTAAAATTTTCACAGCACCTGTAGACGAAGTTTACACGATAAGTACAGGCTCTAAAGAACTTTAAATAAAGGAGATGACACTATGAAAGAAATTAATGCTATTATTAGAATGAATATGGTGAGTAAAACTGCAACTAATTTAAAAAAAGCAGGCTTTCCTTGCTTTACCTGTAGAAAAGTTCTTGGACGCGGTAAAAAAATGGTAGATCTTAAGGTATCCAATGGCGAAATATCTATAAATAAACACCAAGCAGAAAATTTATCCGAACAACACAGACTAATATCCAAAAGATTGTTTACAATAATGGTAAATGACCAGGATGTACAAGAAGTAGTAGATATAATTATCAGCACAAATCAAACCCATAATCCAGGAGATGGAAAAATATTTGTAAAAGATGTTACTGAAGTTATAAGAATAAGGACTTCAGAAAAAGGCGTACTGGCTTTATAATATAAAAATTATCTGTTAAGAAAAAAGGATTTATTAGGTGGTGTAAAACAACATAATAAATCCTTTTTCTATTAATATCATTATCTTACGTAAAATAGACCTGGTCTCAACATGTCTTATATTTAACAGTTACTTTAAACCGGTCCTTTTTTTCTATTTGAACATCAACTTTTAAACCAAAATTATCCAATTCTTTTTCAAACCACTTTGGGACATGACTGCAGTTTATTACCAACTCAGAAAAGGTTTGATTCTTAAAAAATGGAACTAATATTTGTTTGGTAGTAATATTTGGATTCTGCTGCTGTACCTTAATAAGATCTAAAAAATAATGACCCTCTTGTCCAATTTTGACAGGTTCACATACACGCTTATTTTGAGATTGTGAAGAAGATTTTAATAGTTTACGTTCTTCATCTTCCTCTGTTTCCATAACATGATCTAGAAATTCATAAGGCCTTCCGGTTATTTCCCAGGAATTCACTTCAAATCTTTCTAAAATGCTGTAGGGAATTCCTCCAATTTTTCTTCCTACAAAAATTTTGCATTGTCCTAGAGATTCTACCATCTTTATAATTCTTTCTCGAATTAAATTTACATCAGTTATTTTGTATATTGAAAAAATTATTTCATCTTTTATCTTCCAGTCTTTATCCTGTTTAGTATATATTTTAACTACACCTGGTTCTAAAAAAGAAGCTATTTCTCCATTATAATTTTCTAATACTGCAATTTCTTTATTCATAATCTTTTTACTAAATTTATAATATAATTGTAAATTTAGTATAATAATCCCCCTTTCACAATGATATTTTAACAATTTACTTCATCATAGTAATCTCTTCTAAAGCTTTCTCAATTCCTTTATCTACAGTTGTATTTATCTGAATTACTTCAATACCTTTCTGCTTTAGTTTCTTTATAGCCTCCACTCCTATTTTTAAAGTTAGCACAATATCACAGTCTTCTATGGTTTCTAGTATTTTAGAAATTTTCTCATCATGGTTACTACATTCCTCAACTCCTATACCGTACCTGTAGACTTTTCTTATTTCTACAAAATTAATACCATTTTTATCATAGGAATAAATATAAAATCTATCAGTATGTCCAAAATGTTCATCTATATTCTCACCTGTCTTGCTTGAGATTGCTAATTTATAATTATTTTTTTTATCAATATTTTTATATCTGGCATCATAGGTTTTATTTTTCCAATTTAACTTTTTATTTGTAACCCACACTTCAGGATTAGGAATTTCACAAATAACTAACCTGTCAGTACCTATTAAAAATTTACTCAAAGAATTTCTTATATCTTCATAAGATGCAGAAGTTTTTATTACGTAGGTAGTTATATCCAGATAATGGCACCAATCTTCATAACTTTGTATAGCCCCTTTTACTTTTTCATTATTGTAATCCGGATGACTTAAATCATAACTTACCATGTACATCCCCATAGTAATCTCCTTCCTATTTCTATACAAATCAAGTGATTCTTAATTACTCTGACAATTTTATAATATCTTTAATTTGTTGTTCCATTTCCATTAAATCATCAAAATCTCTACAGGATACTTTATTACCTTCCAGCATATATAAAACTTTAGCAAACTTTACAAAATCACAATTACCGGCACGTTCTCCTATACCTGTAACAGTACAATCTACATACATAACTCCGGCCTCTACTGCTCCTAAAGAATTGGCAAGTGCCATTCCAAAATCATTATGTGTGTGCACTTCTACTTCTACTGGCACCTCTTGTCTCAATTTATTTATGTGGTAAAAAATCTTCCTCGGATATAAAATACCCACTGTATCTGCATATCTAACTCTCTTTACTCCCATTTCAAAAACAATTTTACATAATTCAACTAAAAAATTTATGTCTGCCCTACTGGCATCTTCCAATCCTACAGTTACTTCATATCCTTTATCCAATGCATAAGTAATACATCTTTTTATATTATTTATAACCCAAGTCCTATCTTTCCCTAGTTTAGATTTAATTTGAATATCTGATGAAGGAATGGATATATGAATTATATCCACGCCACAATCTATGGAATGATTTATGTCCTTTATATTCATTCTATTCCATGATGATATCTTACTGTTTAAATTCAGGCTTACAATTTTCTCAATACTTTCCTTTTCATCTCCCCCCATAGATGCTGTTCCTGCTTCTATCTGAGCAATGCCCATATCATTTACAATTTCAGCAATTTTTACTTTTTCTTTTATACCTAATGCTATGCCAGCCTTTTGTTCTCCATCTCTCAAAGTAGTGTCTACAATACTAACATTCACTTTACATCCCACCTCTTTTTCAATGCACAATTCACATCCTTTTTAATTTACAATTTGAATTTATGCATCAACCAATTTAACTTAATGGATAACTTACAATTATCCTCCCCCTTATTGCAAACAAGTATTTTTAAAGTCGTTATAGATTTGAATTAACTCCTCATCAAAAATATTTCTCTTTAGTTTAATACTGGTTTCCCTTATCTTACTTAAAAAATTATTTCCATTAATTCCTTCATAGTCTATATTTAGCTCTTTAAGGCGCAACATTACCGCTTTTTTGCCTGAATGTTTTCCTATATACATGGTTCTCTTTTCTCCAATATCATATGGATTATAAGGTTCATAAGTATAAGGATTTTTTGCTATTCCATCCACATGAATACCCGATTCATATTTAAATATATCTTCTCCAATTACAGCTTTCATACAGTAGACCTTTTCCCCTGTCAGCTGTGTATATACTTTTGCCAGGTCTCCTACTAACTTTAAATTTCCAGATACTTCACCCTTTTTTATCACTTTAAGTCCTAAAACAATTTCCTCTATAGATGCAAATCCATAAATTTGTCCATTAAAAGTTCCCGTTATAAAATCCGCGCCATCGATACAAGCTTCCATACCTATTGCAGTTGCCATGTAAAATTTATTATCCGGACAAAAGTCCACATCCGTAGAAAAACGTGTTTTTATATTTTCTATTAATCCGCTCCATCCTGATAAATTGTATTTTACAATACCCTTTATTCTCAAACAACTTATGTTTAACTCATTAAAAATTTTATTATTCTCACCTGAAAGTAATTTATCTAAAATTTTAATATCCACCTCAAGTATTATCTTCCTATCTTTCAATCTATTTAAAATATCCTTATTAAAAGTAACAGCCTTTTTATAATCCACAGCTATATATTTAAATTTAAATTCACATTTATCTAAAAAATATATATCACAAATATCATCTACATTGTATATATAATCTAGGTCTCTAGGAAAATTTTTAATTTTACTTAAAGTACTCTTATTTATCTCTATTAAATCTACACCTACTTCCTTTAGTAACATTAAAAAATTTTTTATCATATTTTCATGAATCTTTTCTGATCTTTTCATAATTTCCGGTAAAGTTCTATCTATAATAAATTTTTTATTGTGCTTTATTATAACTGACATAATGCACCCTCCTTTATTTAATTAACATTTAAAATAGACAGTAATAATGACATTTTATGTTATAATAAGTTATATAAGGTTACAATTTAACATATCCTAATTCATTTTTTGAGTATACTTCTGGCATTTCCTTCACAAAACTAAAAGGTATACTCCCATATTTCTATTCTTTCGTCAAATAAACATAGTCTATATATTCTTTTTATTTAAACATATAAGACCTGTATCATTCCAGTTTAAATGCCTATAAAAATTTAACGCGGGAGAGTTGTCATTTTCCGCTAAAAGCTGCAGTCTTTTTGCCTTCTTTAAAGCTGCCCATTTCTCTATTTTAAAAAGGAGTTCTTTTCCAATACTTCGTTTCCTGTAAACCTCTTTAACAATTAAATCTTCTACCAATACAGATATGCCTCCCTCAGCAGTTGAAATCAAAACTTGGCCTGAGATCATCCCCACAATTTGGCCATTATACTCCGCTATAAATACACACCGATTCTCCCTGTCTTCAAGCATGATTTCAAGACCTCTCCTTTGCTTTTCCTCATTGAAAATGAAATCTTCCTCAATGGAAAAAAGAACTTTTAACAACTGAGTCATCATTTCAATATCACCCTGGTCAGCTCTCCTTATGGTCAAATCCATTTTCATAGTGAAAATTCCTCCTATCCCTATAAAAATTATTATCATATAAACCCTCTCTTCTAAAGTTACCTGTCATAATAGAATTAGTTAAATCCTCTATTAAATTTATTGCCCCATTGAAACCCGCATATCCTCTTTTCACAATACATATGGAATCAAGTTTTTCAAACTCATTCAAATCATTATCTCCTGCCTGGTAGCATAACTTCCACATCCATACCTCTCGCACTGTAAAAAATATCTCATAGCAACTGTCCCAGCCTTGTCCGCTGTCACTGCACAGGGTTATGAAATATAGAGGTACCCCACCAGTTGCAACCAATAGTAGTATAAATGGTAGCTTTATTATGTTTTACTTTGTTTCGTATTATTATATTTTCTATTTTATTAAAAGTCAAGTTTTTTTAAGTATTATTTATTAATTTGTTAAAAATATAATAGTATATATAATAATATAATATTTAGGATCTGGCTTTCCTAATACTCTATCTTTATTCATTATATAAACCATAGCCTCCAATTCTTTACCTTCAAACATAGCTTTTATAACTTTTTTTAGTTTTGCCGATGGACATAACCCTATGTTGAAGATTCATATTTGAACCATAGACTATATAAAGTTTACTCCTTTCATAAAAAATTGAGTTTGCTTTAAAGGCTTATTCATATTATTATTATAATATGGAATATTATGAGTATTAAGGGAGAGTGATGCACTATAATGAATAAAAATAGAAAAATTATTCCCATACTTCTTACTATATTATTTATGATGTCATGTACCAGTTTTACCCCCTATATATATGCAGATTCAAATGAAAATCTACATATAACAAAATTAAATCAGAGGGAAAATACAAGTACAATAAAATGCTGGACTATAGAGTTCAAAACACCTGTAGATTTAAATTCCATACTTAAACCCGGTATAATAACTGTAAAGGATTCTCAAGGGAACTTAATGAATATAAAAATTTCTACAGGGAATTCTGGAAAATATGTTTATGTAGACCCTCCAAAAGAAGGCTATAAAGTAGGACAAACATATTACCTTAACATCTCCAAAGACATAACATTTGAATACCAGAGCAGATCACTTAAAAATGGCATACAGATAAAATTTACAACTGGTGATATAGGATCTATAGATATAGATGAAACTACTTCTATAGTTACAACTAACAATACTTTTGCTTTTAATCTAATGGAAAATTTGATATCACAAGATAAAACTGAAGTTATTTTAATTAATTCCCTATGTCTTAAAGGAAAATGGGAGGATCAATTTTTAACTGAAAATACAAAAAAAGAAGAGTTTAATTTATCTAACGGTAATAAAATAAACATAGACACCATGCAAAATACTTCCTATGTAAATTATCTGGAGGAAAGCAATTTCCAAACAATTTTACTTTCTTATCACGATAATATGGAAATGGATATATTTCTACCTAAAAAAGATATAAATATAAATGAGTTCTCCCAAAATATTACTAAAGACAACTTTGATAAATGGATGAATAACTTTAAAAGTACTTATGTTCTGCAACAGATTCCTAAATTTAAAATGTACTATGACACAGACTTAAATAATCCATTAAAAGCTTTAGGAATATTTGATGCTTTTGATCCTGAAAAAGCAGATTTTAAAAAGCTTGTAACCAATAATACCCTAAACCAGACTTCCCTATATATAAATAAAATAAAACATAAAGCTTATATAAGTGTAGATGAAGAGGGTACAGAAGCTGCTGCTGTTACTGTTGAGATTATGAATGGCACCTCTGCCCCTTATAATAAACCAATTTACTTTAAGGCAGACAGACCTTTCTTCTTTATAGGAGATAATAAAACGGGAATTATATCCTTTATGGGAAAGATGGATAATCCAAGTACACCAGATATAGATCCAGCAAATTAAATTATAAAAGCAGTGCTTATCTTACACCTTGAAGAATATGGGAATATTAGCCAATTGCCGCGGATAAAATAAAAAACACCACTATTATATTGTAATGGTGTTTTTTGCTTTGATATTATGAATAATTTCAGAAATAATATCTATTCTTTTAAAAGGTGTAATGAGATAATATCCATCTACATAAGGATAAATTTTCTCTGCAATATCAATGGATATTTTAACTGCCAGTTTTGCTGCCTCTTCTTTTGAAATATCCTTATATTGTTTGATAATTTGTTTTGAAACTTTTATTCCGGAAATTTCATTATTCATAAAACAGGCATTTCTATAGCTTACAACTGGAATAATTCCTCCTAATATTCTGGCAGATAATTCTCTGCGTGCCAGCTTTAAATTTTCCAGAGCCTCTTCTGTTAAAACAGGCTGTGTTAAAAACATAGCTATACCATTTTCTATTTTAGTCTTGGCCCGTTTAAGTTCAGTATTAAAATTTCCAGAATTCACATTTAGGGCGCCACAGATATTAAAGGGGGATGAAAATGTTGTATCATTTAAATTGGTAATATAATTTGCAAGTATTGCAGAATTGAAACTGAACATTGCCTTAACCTCATCCCTCTCAGCAGATGGTATAGGATCTCCGGTCACCACTAGAACATTGTTTACCCCTTCAATATTTAAACCTAAAAGCAGTGCTTTTGTAGCATTTATATTTCTATCTCTACAGGTCATATGCGGTATAGTAGTAATATCTAATTCCCTTTTTAGCTTGCAGGCCAGAAGACTGCTGTCTACCCTAGCTCTGGCAATAGGACAATCTGCAATTGTTATTGCATCAATTTCCTGTTTTTTAAGAGTTTTAGCACTATTTAAAAAGAAATCTACTTCTGTATCAAGGGGAGGATCCAGCTCTACTGCAATAATTTTTTTACCCTTATTAATTTTCTCTAAAAGTACATTTTTAACAACTGGTTTTTCAGTATGAATTTTTTTTACCTGTTTTTTTAAAACAATTTCTGATTTAGATAATTTTTTTAATTTTATAACAGTTTCTCTTATGAATTCTGGAGTTGTACCGCAGCAACCACCTATAATGGACACACCCTGTTTTGCAATTTCCAACATCCTCTGGGCAAAATATTCTTTAGTGTTATCAAAAAAAGTTCGGTTATTTATTACTGTTGGGTAACCCGAATTTGGCATAACAGATATAGTTTCATTTCCTATATTAAAAGTTTTAATATACTGCAATAAATGATAGGGACCAGAAAAACAATTAAAACCACAGGCATCAATGGTTGGTATATTTAAAATATTTTCTATGAGCTTTTTCCCTGATTTACCAACTCTTGTATAACCTTCCGGAGAAACTGCAAACTCCGTCAGAATATATGCTTCTGGATTTTTCCCTTTTATATACTCAGAAATTTCTTTTAGATATTCGTCACTGCTAAAAGTTTCAAATATAAAATATTTTGCTCCTAACTCTAAAAACAATTCTACTATTTCTTTATACCCCTCATATAAATCCATATTTTCTAAAAAAGGTATTGGTCCAATATCTGCAAAAATCAAAACATCTGTGTCTTTTGCAGCCTCCTTTGCAATTTCATATCCATTTACAATAACTTCTCTTACCCTATCAAAATCACTTTCAAGGCTAATTTTATTTGCTCCGAAAGTATTAGTTTTAATTGCCTTGCAGCCTGCATCTATGTATTCTCTATGTATTTTTAATATGGTATTTTTATCATAGATATTTGCAAGCTCACATTTAGGCAATGGATTTTTAGAAACACTGGGATAATATGTCCCCATTGCACCATCAAAAATTAAAGGTTTTTCTTTTATATTCATATATATTCTCCTAATATATTTCTTACTTTTTTAGCTGCTTCCACAAGATTTTTAAGACTTGGAACAGTTTCTTTTTCGCCTCGGGTTTTTAAACCACAATCTGGATTAATCCACAGCTTTTCCTTATTAATTTTTTCGAGCATTGAATTTATAGCTTTAACAATTTCTTCTACACCAGGTATTCTTGGAGAATGAATATCATAGACACCAGGTCCCACTGCAGTAGTAAAATTATTTTTATTTAAAGCTTCAATAATAGATAGATTTGAACGTGATGCTTCAAAGGAAATTACATCTGCATCCATGGAATCAATATCCTTCACTATTTCCTCAAATTCACTATAACACATATGTGTATGTATTTGCGTAGTTGCCTTGCTGCTACTGTGAACCAGTCTAAATGCAGATATGGCCCAATCCAGATATTCACTGTGCCAGCTGCTTTTCCTAAGGGGAAGTTTTTCTTTTAATGCTGCTTCATCTACTTGAATTATATTAATGCCATTGGCTTCAAGATCTAAAACTTCTTCTTTAATAGCCAGAGCAATTTGAAAAGCCATTTCCTTTAACGAAATATCCTCCCGTGGAAAAGACCAGTTGAGAATAGTTACAGGGCCTGTAAGCATACCCTTTACAGGCTTTGATGTAAGACTTTGAGCATATTTAGAGTATTCAACAGTAATAGGTTTTGCCCTAGATACATCTCCCCATATTATAGGCGGTTTAACACAACGGGTACCATAAGACTGAACCCAGGCTCTTTCTGTAAATAAAAATCCTTTTAAATTTTCTCCAAAATATTCCACCATATCATTTCTCTCAAATTCACCATGAACTAAAACATCAATACCAATTTTTTCTTGAAGTTCTATACACTCCTTAATTTTTTCCTTTACTTTCTTTACATATTCCTCTTTTGTGATTTCACCTTTTTTAAATTTTGCTCTATTTGATTTTATTTCAGAGGTCTGTGGAAAAGAGCCTATTGTGGTAGTTGGAAGTAATGGAAATTTAAAAAAATCTCTTTGAATCTTTACCCTTTCATCAAACTTTGGAAGTCTTACAAAATCTTTTTCAGTTAAATTTTTAACCTTTTTCTTCACTTTAAAATTATCACTATTTAATTTTTTTGTAAACTGTGAAATATTGTTTTTATATTTACTTGAATTTATATAATTTACATCACCAAAAAGCTCTTTTAATTCAGCAAGCTCTATCAGTTTTTCTTCTGCAAAAGCAAAATGGGCTTTATAATCTTCTGACAGTTTTTTTTCATTTTTTAGAGTATAGGGAACATGTAACAAAGAACAGCTTGTATTTATTACAATATTATCTTTTTTCATATGCTTTGAAAGCTCATTTAAAACTACAAAGGATTTTTCATAAGAGTTTTTCCATATATTTTTGCCATTTATTATACCTGCAAAAAGAAGAATATCCTTTGGAAATCCCCTATCTTTAATTAACTCTAAAGATTTTTTCCCCTCCACAAAATCCAGCCCTATTCCATCAAAACCAAGAGAGATCACTTCCCTGTAACAATCCCTGATGTCTCCAAAATATGTTTGAATTAATATGTTGAGGTCACCTTTATTTTTTAACAATTCTGTATATATTCTTTTAAATATTTCTATATCATTTTCACTTAAATCTGTAACTAAAATAGGTTCGTCAATCTGTACCCATTCTACCCCTAATTTATTTAATTCTATAAGAATATCTCCATATACCTTAATTATATCTTCAATAAAATCATCTAGTCTTTTTATACCCTCATAATGTGCCAATTTTAAGAAAGTAAACCCACCTATGATTATAGGCTTTGTTTTAATTCCAATCTTCAGAGCATCCTTATACTGGCTAAAAAGCTCCTTACTATTTAACTTGATTTCTGTATTGTCTTCCACTACCGGTACTATATAATGATAATTTGTATTAAACCATTTTTTCATGGGAAGTGCTTTAACATCGCCTTTTTCTCCCTGATATCCTCTGGCCATTGCAAAATAAGTATCTAATTTATTAAGACCTAATGATTTGTAACTATCTGGTATTACATTTAAAAGAACTGCCATATCAAGCATTCCGTCATAAAAAGAAAAATCATTGGAAGGTATGAAATCAATATCTGTCTGAGCTAATAGTTTCCATTGTTTTCTTTTTAAATCTTTAACATTTTGCTGCAACTTTTCCAAAGATAAATTTCCTTTAAAATAATCTTCTGTCCAAAATTTCAGCTCACGAAGTTCACCTATTCTAGGATAACCAATAATTGAGTCTTTCATAACACTATATCCTTTCAGCAAAAATTTTTTCTAAGTTAATCATAACAAAAATTCCTACCTATAGTGTAAATCCCAAAAACTATTACTTGTTATAGTTACAGTCTATAACAAAGAATACATAGAAATTGAACTATTGTTTTTATTCACTAAAAACAGCTAATATATCATATCTACAGTATGTGTAGGAATGGCTTTTAAAGACTAAGAATAAAATAAATAGTGAAAAAACAGGAAAATCCATTAAAAAAATAGAAAGGGATATGGAAAGGGATTATTTTATGTCTGCAGAGGAAGCCCTAACTTATGGAGTAATAGATAAAATTCTTTAAGTGTATTAGCTAATTGCCTCATTCGGACAAAAAATAATTTATAATTATTGACGGGAGGTATCTATTTTGAAAAATTATTTATTTAGAAGTAACAATATCAATAAATCCTATAATAATCATAAAATATTAAATAATTTATCATTAAATATAGAAGAAGGAGATATTTACGGATTTGTTGGCAAAAATGGAGCAGGTAAAACTAGTATGCTCAGAATAATATTAGGATTAATTTATCCTGATTCCGGTGAAATTGAATTATTGGGTAATACCGATATAGAAAAAATAAATTTATCAAGAGCTAAAATTGGTTCATTGATCGAAAGACCTATTTTTTATGGAAATATGACTGCAAGAGAAAATCTCCAGTTAATAAAAATTCAAAAAAATCTAGAAAATACTATAGACTTAAATAAAATATTAAAATTAGTTAATTTACATAATGTTAAAAATAAATCTAAGGATTTTTCTTTAGGTATGAAACAACGGCTTGGTATTGCTATGGCTATTTTAAATAATCCAGAATTATTAATATTAGATGAACCTATAAATGGCTTGGACCCAATTGGAATAAAAGAAATCCGAGAATTATTACTTAATTTAAACAATAAATATGGAACAACTATTTTAATATCAAGCCACATATTATCTGAGTTAACACAATTAGCTACTAAATATGGATTTATAAATCAGGGACATTTAATTAAAGAAATTTCATCAAAAGAATTACATTTAGAATGTAGAAACTACCTGCATTTAAAAGTTAACTCTATTTCTAATATTGGTAAAATAATAGAAGAACAATTTAATACACCCAATTATGAAATATTTCCAGATAACACTGTAAATATATATGATAAAATCAAAATTGAAAATTTATCTCTAATTTTATCAAAGTATAGTATAGCAATTTATGAACTTTTCCAAAATGAAGAATCTCTGGAAGACTATTTTAGCAGATTAATTAAGGGGGATAATAATGAATAATTTAATCAAGGGTGAATTTTTTAAATTTATTAAAAATAAAGGAATTAAATTAACAATAATTTTAGTGTTAATAAGTTCAGCTGTTTTTTTTTTGCTATTATCAAATTTCTATGCAAAGAAAGCCTGAAAGTTTAAATAATATTTCTGGAAGCTCTATTTTATATTTGTTATTAACTGCAGTTGCATGGGAAAATTTTTTATTTGCTATAGTAGCAGCCATTTTTGTTTGCAGAGATTTTGAAAATGAAACTATAAATATGACATTTACATATGGTTATAGCAAAATAAAAGTTTTATTAAGTAAATTTCTCGTTTATCTGGTAGGTTCAGCAGCCATACTTTATATATTTATTTTTTCATCTACAATAATTTTTTCAATATTATATGGGTTTGAAAAAGACTTGAATATATATTTTATTTTAACTATATTGAAATCAATTTTAGTGAATATGCTTGGTATTACAGCTATTTCAAGTATTACATTTTTAATATCAATCTTAACCCGAAATAGTGTACTCACTATTATCTCACCATTTTTTATACTTTTTGTTGCTATATGTATCAGTAATTTTAATAATCCTATAATATCTAATTTGCTGCCTTTTAATTTAGTAATTAATGCTATAATTAATCATGTGAAATTTATTGACCTTTTCAAATTATTAATATTATGTCTTTTAACAATTATATTTTGTATATATGTAAGTAATCTTCACTTAAAAAGAATAGAATTCAAATAATCTTATTTTAAGATTATTTGAATCTTGGTTTAACTACATTTTCATAAATCTTTTCAAGGTGGCATTTTCCATATCCACTGCAACTGCTACAATATCACGATTGTCTGCGGTATTTTGCACTTTCATAACCACTAGATCTCCATTATCTATATTTGCTCCTATCATACTGTCTCCCTTTACTTTTAGCACAAAATGCTCTTTGCTATTATTAAACCAAGGCTATATCCACTTTAATTCAAATCACTCTCTCACCAATTCCCATACTCCTTCAGAAAAAGTAGGATGGGGATGAATTACATGGGCCATTTGTGAAAGAGTCATACCATTTACAATGGCCGATGTGAATTGGCTTATTATATCCGTTGCCCGGGCACACATAAGCTGTGCTCCAAGAATTTTTTCCGTTTCCTTTTCTGCAACCACTTTCATAAACCCTCTCTCCTGCATTGTCAACACTGATTTTCCATTTGCCATCATGGGATATTTTTTAGTAATTACCTCGATACCTGCCTCTTTTGCCCCACTAGCCGTAATACCTACTGTAGCAATCTCAGGATTGGTATAGACACAACCTGGAATCAATTTTATATCTAGAGGTTCTTCTTTTCCCACCATATGCATAACTGCACAAAGTGCTTCAGAGGAAGCTGCATGGGCAAGCTGTACACCTCCAATAACATCACCAATAGCATATATAGAAGGACAGCTGGTTTTATAATATTTATCCACCAAAATTTTGCTTTTTTCTATTTCAACGGTAAAATTTTCACCAAAAAGTCCTTCTGTATTAGGCTTTCTTCCAATTGCCACAAGTACCCCATCTGCTTCAATATGCTGTAATTTTTCCTTTTCTTTATAGACACACAGAATTTTTCCTTCTTGTATTTGTTCTAATTTTTCCACATTAGCAGATGTATGAATATCTACTCCATGTTTTTTTAAAATTTGTTTTAAATTCATACCAATTTCTCTATCCATGTCAGGCAGTACCCGGTTCATGGCTTCAATAACCGTTACCCTGTGTTCAAAAGCACTATATAGGGCTGCAAATTCCATTCCAATGACACCGCCGCCAATAATAATAAGGTGGTCAAATAAATCCTCTTTTCTATTTAAAAGTTCATAGCTTGTAACGACATTTTCCAATTGGATACCAGGAATAGGAGGAATTGCAGCACTAGATCCCGAAGCTATAAGAATTCGTTCTGCTTCAATAATCTTTTCCTCTCCATTTTCACTGACAGCTACTTGATGTGCATTAACAATCTTTCCTGAAGCATAAAAAATATCTACTTTATTTTTTTGAAGTAACATTTTCATACCATCAGAAAGCTTATTTATCATCTCTTCCTTATATTTCAACAGAGCAGATATGTCAAGTACAGCTTTTTCAACCTGTATTCCAAACTTTTTACTTTCCTTTATTTTCTGGTAAATACCTGCTGAATGTAATAAAGATTTCATTGGAATACAGCCCCTGTTTAAACAAGTACCGCCCAATTCATTTTTTTCAATAACTGCCGTCTTCATCCCAAACTTTGCTGCTTCAAGTGCTGCTGTACTCCCGCCGGGTCCCGCTCCTATTACAATTAGATCATATCTCTGACACATATTTTTTCTCCTTTACTTACATATTGTCATGAATCAGCATTCCTATATCTTTGGCAATAACTGCCCGCTCTGGCTTATCTGCAAAATTATTAGTCAATACATCTTTTAATGTATTTTCCTCATAGGTACATCCAATGAGTATTTCAGAAATCCTCAAAATCATTTCCTCATCCATGGCATCAGAAAATGCATTTAACGATTTTATCTTGCCACCTTGAACTTCAAACTGCAATTGTATATCTCCCCACTCAAAACGTCCTAACATTTCATACTGGAATTCAATTTTTCTTCCATATTTCCATTTCCAGGATTCAAACTTTTCCTTTAAAATTTCAAGTTCTTCTTTTTGAATCCGTGATTCATGAAAGGGTTTCGGCTTTAATCCATATACTTCTCCAAAAGCTTCTATAAGTTTCTCACACATCTTATCTATTGTAAGAGAGGAAGAAAGTTTTTTTAAATTTACTACCCTTGATCTTATGGAATTTACACTTTTGGATTGTAATTTTTCTTTTGAAACATTAAGATACTTAGCCATATGTTCCATATCTACATCAATCAAAAGTGTTCCATGATGATAGCAAAAATTACCGGACTTATAAAATGCATTTCCCGAGAATTTTCTTCCATCTACTGTAATATCATTTCTTCCTGTTTTTTTTGCATTGATTCCCAGCTTTTTAACCGCCTGTACAATTACTTCAAGCTGTTTGTCTACATCATAGTTATCTTTTCTTATTAAAAATGTAAAGTTAAGGTTTCCAAGATCATGGTATACAGCTCCTCCTCCAGATAATCTGCGTACTAAATATCCTCCATCATTTTCAAGTTCTTTTACCTTACATTCCTTCCAGCAATTTTGATTTCTTCCTATAACCACCGTATGACGGTTTTGCCACAAGTATAAAATACATTCCCTTTCCCCCACATGAAAGGTTAGATATTCTTCCAGGGCCAGATTTTTATAAGGATAAGTTCCTTCACTTTTCACAAATAACAGCTTCTCTATCATTTATAAACCGCCTTCCCTGTATTATTTTTATCCTTAATGTAATACTGGAGTTTAGGTTTTGTAGCCGCAAGAACTTCATCTGGCCTGTGAACTGCCGTATTATATGGATATTCATGCATCTTTTCCGGTGCTTCTTCTGCCTTTTTATATATTTCTTTGAAGACACAAATTGCATGGTCCAGTGTTTCTTTTGTCTCAGTTTCAGTAGGCTCAATCATCAGTGCCTCATGGACAATCAACGGAAAATATATTGTAGGAGGATGTATGCCATAATCAAGAAGAGCCTTTGCTATATCCAATGCCAGAACCTGGTGTTCCTTCTTCATCCTTTTCAGGGTTATAACAAATTCATGCATACAAGTTCTGTTATAAGCCACATCATAACAATCAGATAATTTCACTCTCATATAATTGGCATTTAATACTGCATTTTTAGCTGTTTCTGGAATACCCTCCCGGCCTAACATCATAATATAGGCAACAGCTTTTACAACCACTTGAAAATTGCCGTAAAATGACTTTACATCACCTATACTTTCTTCTGTCTTATGTAATACATAAGTGTCATCTTTCTGCTTTATAACTATTTTTCCGGGAAGAAATTTCTGTAGAAAATCCTTACAGCCTACAGGACCGCTTCCAGGTCCTCCTCCTCCATGAGGTGCTGAAAATGTCTTGTGTAGATTAATATGTACAATATCAAATCCCATATCTCCAGGTCTTACAATACCCATAACTGCATTTAAATTGGCACCATCATAATAATTTAATCCCCCAGCTTCATGAACCATTTTAGTTATTTCTAAAATATTCTTGTCAAATAAACCTAAAGTATTAGGATTAGTTAACATAAGTCCTGCGGTATCTTCTCCAAGTACTTCTTTCAATTTATCTATATTCACACATCCATCCTTCCCTGAAGGAATGCTGATTACTTTAAACCCTGCCATAACCGCACTTGCAGGATTGGTTCCATGAGCTGAATCCGGTACGATAATTTTATCTCTCTTTTTGTCATTTCTGCTTTCGTGATAGGCTTTAATTAAAAGTAATCCTGTAAATTCTCCATGGGCGCCTGCTGCAGGCTGCATGGTCATTGCATCCATTCCCGTTATTTCACATAAATACTGCTCTGCCATATAAAGCAGCTTAAGACAACCTTGTACTGTATCTTCCGGCTGCATCGGATGTATTTTTGTAAATCCAGAAAGTGATGCTATTTCTTCGTTGATTTTGGGATTATATTTCATGGTGCATGACCCAAGTGGATAAAACCCATCATTAACTCCATGAGATCTTTTGGATAGGCCGGCATAATGTCTGCTGATTTCACTCTCTGATAATTCCGGAAGACGGATTTCTTTCTGTCTAAGTGCACAGTTTGGAATTACAGAAGGTACATCATTTTCAGGTAAAATGCTGGATTTTCTTCCGGTATTTCCTTTTTCAAATAACAATTTCATTTTTTCTGCATCTCCTTTACAATACCAACTAATTTATCCATATGAGCCTTAGTATTTAATTCTGTGGTACACCATAGTATTTCTTTTTCTCCAATAGGAAGTCCTCCTAGAATATTCTCTTTCTCCAATTGTTTAAGTATTTCATCCGCATTACTGTCTGAAACTGTTACAAATTCATGAAAAAATTCCTGCGAATATTTCAATTTCAATCCTGCCTTTTCTAATTCCTTTTGCAAATAATGGGCTTTAGAGGTACATTGAATAGCCGTTTCTCTTATACCTTCACTTCCCATAACTGTCATATAAACTGATGCTGCCATTGCACACAGTGCCTGATTGGAACAAATATTGGAACCTGCCCTTTCCCTTTTAATATGTTGTTCTCTCGCCTGCAGAGTCAGTACAAAAGCCCTTTTTCCATCCACATCTACAGTTTCTCCTACAATACGTCCAGGAAGCTTCCTCATCATTTTAGATGTAGCTGCCATAAACCCAAGATAAGGTCCTCCAAAAGATAAAGGCATTCCAAGGGGCTGCCCCTCTCCCACTGCGATATCTGCACCACATTCTCCTGGTGTTTTTAAAATCCCAAGAGAAATAGGATTACAGCCCATGACAAAACTTGCTCCTTTTTCATGTACCATCTCTGAAATCTTGTCTCCATCCTCTACAATGCCATAATAATTTGGCTGCTGCATATAAAAACATGCTGCCTTATCACCAAGCATTTTATTAAGTTTTTCATAGTCTGTAATACCATCTTTTTCAGGTACAATAAAAAGTTCTGCACCACTGCCAAAACAATAGGTCTTAATAGTGCTCATAACCTGAGGATTTATAGTTTCAGATACATATATACTTTTTCTTTTTTTATTTCTGCACATGGCTACTGCTTCTGCTGCTGCACTGGCTCCATCATAAACTGACGCATTGGAAACATCCATGCCAGTAAGTTCACAAATCATAGTCTGATATTCAAAAATGGATTGTAAAATTCCCTGGCTGATCTCTGCTTGATAGGGGGTATATGCAGTTTGAAATGTTTCTTTTGAAAGTACACTTTTTACAACAGCCGGTATATAATGATTATATGCTCCTCCCCCTCTAAAGATATATTTAAAAATTTTATTTTTTTCAGCTATTTCCTCCATTCTAGCTGATGTCTCCATTTCAGAAATCCCTTCAGGAAGTTTCAATTCTCTTTTAAATCTTACTTTCTGTGGAATATCACAGAATAAATCATTAAAGCTTTTATAGCCTATTTCATTTAACATCTCCAGCTGTTCTTCTCCGGTATTTGGCACATAAGTTCCCATAGGATTACCTCCATCTGTTATTCTTTCTCACTATTTACAACTGCCTCATATTCTTCAGCTGTCAATAAATTTTCTCTAGCACTTATTTCTCTTATTTTTACAAGCCATGCTTCATAAGGAGCTTCATTAATCCACCCCGGTCTATCCAAAAGCTCTTCATTAACTTCCTCTACAACACCACTTAGTGGTGCAAATACATCCGATGCAGCCTTAACGGATTCCACATCTAAAAATACTTCCCCACAAGTAACTTCATCACCTTCCTCTGGAAGATTTACAAATACCAGATCCCCAAGTTCACTCTGTGCATAATCAGTCAAGCCAACTAAAGCCTTATCTCCTTCTATTTTTACCCATTCATGTGATTTAGTGTACATAAGTTCCTTTGGAAAATTCATTTTTATTCCTCCTATTTACTTTTTTTATAAAATGGCAGCTCTACTACCTCTGCTTCTACTTTTTTTCTCTTTGCAATTACTGTTACTTTTGTTCCCGGCTTACTGTAATCTGAAGGAAGCATGGCCATAGCTGCAGGATAACCAATATATGGGCAATAGGTTCCAGATGTAGTGATTCCAATCTTACAATCTCCTGAATAAACTTCCATATTCTCTCTTATAATACCTCTTCCTGTAACTTTTAGTCCTATTCTCTTTTTTTGTGCCGGTTCCTTTTGCTCCAATGACTTTTTACCTATAAAGTCCTCTTTATCCATTTTAACAAACATACCAAGACCTGCTTCTATGGGCGTTATTTCATCATTCATCTCATGTCCATACAAAGGCATGCCTGCTTCCAATCTCAGTGTATCTCTGGCACCCAAACCGCAGGGAATTAATCCTTCTTCCTTGCCTGCTTCTAAAAGAATTTCCCATATTTTCGGTGCCTCTAAAGCTTCCATGTACATCTCATAGCCATTTTCTCCGGTATATCCTGTTTTTGAAATCATACACTTTGCGCCTTCTAAAGTACAGTTAAATATGCCGCTGTAATATTTCTTTGGTATTTCATCTAACTTTGCTACCTTGCTTATGACTGAAAATGCTCTCGGCCCCTGTAATGCAATCTGTGCCACCTCTTTTGAAATATCCTCAAATACTACATTACCCTGTCCATGAGTCTTCACCCAATTATAAACTTTATTTTTATTTGCAGCATTGACCACAAGCAGATAATCATTGTCCTTTACTTTATACACAATCATATCATCCACTACACCGCCTTCTTCATTGCACATGGGACTATATCTTGCCTGACCATGATACATTCCTTCAAAATTATTGGTAAGCAGATAATTAAGATTTTTTAATGCATCTTCACCTCTGCAAGTAACTTCTCCCATATGGGATACATCAAATACGCCACAGGCCTTTCGTACTGCCATGTGCTCTCTTATTACTCCCTCTTCATATTGAACCGGAAGCAGATAGCCTGCAAAAGGAACCATTTTTCCTTTATACTTTAGATGTTTTTCATAAAGTGGTGTCTTTTTTTCCATTGCTCCATCCCCTTTTCAATAAAAAAAGCACATAAATAAACAACCTATTTATTTATGCGCTCTGTCTTTATACCTGAAAGATTTTAGCTTCTTCGGTGTATTGCTTATTGCTACTTTCCAGAGTTTCGTCAAAATCCAGTCCTTTTACCTGAGAGTTTACTGCAGCTTCCCCTTCGGTGCTGCCATATTCCGGCAGTCTCTCCTAAATCCATCATCCGAGTATTATATTTTTATTAATAAAATATTAGCATAGCCCCTTTATAGTGTCAATAAAATACTAAAATTCCATATCAATTTCTTAAATTTTATTCCTTATTATTTACAATAAAAAAATTAATATATAAAATTATTATGAAATTCATATAATTTTTAACCTTTTGCAATATCTATACATAATATATATTTTTTACAATTATACTGTATATTTCAAAATACCTTTAATCTTCTTCTCTTAAAATATTTATATTTTTCCCCTCCATTACTTTGTTCATATTTCTTACAGCACACATTTTTCCACACATAGTACAAGTATCTTCATGTTCCGGGGTAGATTCTTTTCTGTATCTTATTGCCTTTTCCGGATCAATTGCCAATTTAAACATCTTATCCCAGTCAAGCTCCCGTCTTGCCTTGCTCATTTTATAGTCCCAATCTTTTGCACCTTTTATATTATTGCTTATATCTGCAGCATGTGCTGCTATTTTAGAAGCTATAATTCCTTCTTTCATATCCTCAACACTTGGAAGCCTTAAATGCTCTGCTGGAGTAACATAACACAGAAAATCTGCACCGTTTGCAGCTGCTATCGCTCCACCAATAGCACTTGTTATATGATCATATCCCGGTGCAATATCTGTAACTAAAGGTCCAAGTACATAAAAAGGCGCACCATGACACAATTTTTTTTCCAGCTGCATATTAGAAGCTATTTCATTTAAAGGCATATGTCCTGGTCCTTCGACTATAACTTGCACATTCTTTTCCCATGCTCTTTTGGTAAGCTCTCCAAGAGTTATAAGTTCCTTTATCTGACTGGCATCTGTAGAATCATTGATGCTTCCTGGACGACAGGCATCTCCGAGACTTATGGTAACATCGTATTTTGCAAATATATCTAAAACTTTATCGTAGTATTCATAAAATGGATTTTCTTTATTGTTTAGTTCCATCCATGCATATAAAAGAGATCCCCCTCTTGAAACTATATTAGTAAGTCTTTTATTTCTCTTAAATACTTTTACAGTTTCCCTGTTGATTCCTGCATGTATAGTCATAAAATCCACTCCATCCTGGGCGTGTTTTTCTACTACAGCTAAAAATTCTTCCGATGATATATCACTTAATTCCTTATCATAAAACCCTACAGCATCATATATAGGTACAGTACCTATCATAGCCGAACATATCTCTACAATTTTCTTTCTAAATTTTTCAGTTTTCCCATAAGAACTTAAATCCATTATAGCTTCTGCTTTCATATCAACTGCCGTTTTAACCTTTTCAAGTTCCATATCCATATTGGCACAATCTTTTGATATGCCTAGGTTAACATTTATTTTAGTTTTTAATCCCTGACCAACACCCTGGGCATCTAAAGATTTGTGATTCCTATTTGCAGGTATTACTATTTTACCTTCAGATACAAGCTTCCTTAAAATTTCTACATCCATATCTTCTTTTTGAGATACCACTTTCATTTCCTTTGTTATAATTCCCTTTTTAGCAGCATCCATTTGAGTAGTAAAATTCATACTTCATCCTCCTTTTATTGTTAATTCTTTATACACCGATGAGTCATGTCATTTGTATAATGAATTTAATAAAAGCCTATAAAAACAAAAAGCATAAATCCGTAGACTTATGCTTTAATTACCAATATATTTACACAAACAACTTCCTACGCTGGCATTACCCAGATCAGGTTTAGGGTCAAAGAATTAACTTTCTTAATCTCAGCCGGAAACACCAGCCCCCCTCTATATATTATTTAACTTTTTTATATACTATCACAAAAGCTATCTTCAATCAAGTAAAATTGAAAATAGGTTGGACAATAATTTCAAACAGGCTTACAACTTTCCCTATAAGTTAAATTTATGTTAATACCTAATATTCTGGCATATATTAAAAAATGTATTATATCTTTATCTATACCTTCTTCTATATTTTTTAATTCCTCTTCTTTGAATCCAGAAATACCGGATAAATCTTCAAAGGTTCTTTTATTTTCTTCTCTGCATCTTTTTAAAATTCCCCTTAACTTTAAATATATTTCTTCCACCTCTATGTATTTTCTATTTGCATTCATATTCTAAATCCCCCTTATATCAAGTTTTTCTTAGGTTCAGGTAGAGTTTACTCATAAATAATGCTTTTCTCCACCTGAACCTTAGAAGAACTTATCCAGGCGCATAGCAGTACTTATCCCCCACTTTGAAGAAGTCAGGGGTGTTAGCTAATTACCGTGTTCGGATAAACAATTAAGAGTTAAGAGTAAATTAAAAATCAACTTATATCTTAACTTTTAATTCATTATTTCAACATTGATTAGTTATAGTAGTAATTTTATTTAAAATATCATCTGTAAGTTTATTGAGTTTTTTATAATCACTGCACTCTGTATAAACCTTACATAAAGGTTCATCTGCATCTGGCATTACCAATGTCCATCCATCTTCAAAATTAAGTTTTACCCCTTCAATCAGATCTATGGATTTTGAAGTATTTTCTTCTATTAAATTTCTCATCAATCTCCCTTTCATATTCCAGGGACACTTTATTTCCTTTTTCATAGTATAATATTTGGGTATAACAGAGGTTATCTGAGAAAGAGTTCTGTTGCAGTTTGCCATAAAATTAATAATCATGGCACATACACTTACTGCATCTAATGTCATAAGATATGCATTTACCATATCCCTTTTACTTATACCTGTTGTATTTTTCAAGTAGGTTTCCAGTATAACTTTATGGGCAGTCTTAGTTCTTATAAATTTACATCCGCATATTTTTGCCAGCTTTTCCATGGTGGAAGAGGCTGTAACTGGAACTACTAAAGTTTTTATGTCATGGGTTTTAAGCATAATCAGTGCATTTAAGGCATCATACAAATTATCCTTTATTATGCCTCCCTTTTCATCTATAATAACAGGTCTTTCACATTCCTCATCTATTTCAATTCCAAAGTTCGCACTGTCTTCTACAACTTTTTTGGCCAACCCTTTGGTATCTCCAAACCTATCATAAAGTATTGCCTCTACTTTAAGTTCTCTCAAAATTGCTCTCATTACTTCAAGTACCATGGGATCTTCTATACTTAAAACTGCCCTGTACTTCTGGCTTTTTATATTTTCAATAGAAAGTCCATTTATAAGCTGTCTTTCATAATACTCCAGACAATTGTATATATGTTCCATGTGCTTAAACTTATCTGGTTTAACTCTTCTAAAGTCCTCTCTTGTGAAACTGCTTTCTATTTTTCTCTCCATTGCTCTGTCTATATTAAGACCATTTTTATCCATAAATATTATAGTAACCTTCTCCGGTGCATTTCTATTTACACATACATAAATTCCTGCCTGAGCTCCAAAAAAGAGAATTGACTGTCTTATAAAAGCCATTGGCATCTTTTTTAAGTCCATGACCTCCATACCCATGGATAAAAGCCCTGTGGCCAGGGAATATTTGAACATCTGTGCCGCTCCATTATCACTGCAGGCTATGGCAACCCTGGAATCTGCCTTTAGAACAGAGCCATAGGCAGAACCAAGTCTTGATACACACTCTGGAGTTATATCTACATTTATCTCTCCACTAATACCATTCTTGCCAAAAATGGATTTTGATGCTTTTTCTTTCCATATAATATTAGAGTTTACCAAAGTGCCACTTTCTATTATCTTATTGGGCCATATTTTAACTCCCGGCTTTATTATGGCCTTATCCCTTATAATAGTGTCATTTCCAAGAGCAGCTTCTTCAAATACAGAACACTGAGATTTAATTTGAACTTTTTTACAGAGTACAGCACCTCTTATCTGTGCTTTGTCCCCTATATAACAGTTATTAAAAAGCACACTCCTTTTTATGGTAGCATCAGAACATATGATATTGTTCTCTCCCAATACAGTATAGGGACCAATCTGGGCATTTTTATATATTTTACTGCCCCTTCCTATATATACAGGTGTTGAAATCTTAGCCTGAGGGCTTATTTCACAGTCTTCTCCCATCCATATATCCTCACTATATTTTTGTGCTTTTATATTTACACTTGCAAGTCCCTTTAATATATCAAAATGACATTTCATGTACTGATCAATATTTCCTATATCACACCAATATCCCTGTGATACATACCCAAACACAGGTACTTTTTCCCTAAGCAAAATAGGAAAAAGGTCTCTGCTGAAATCAAATTTCTTATTTTTATCATAATATTTAAAAATATCCGGTTCTAAAATATATATTCCTGTATTTATCTTGTCACTGAATACTTCCCCCCATCCCGGCTTTTCCAAAAAACCAGTTACCTTTCCTTTATCATCTGTAACTACCACTCCAAATTCCAAAGGTACCGGTTCTTCCTTAAGCACCAAAGTGGCTACCGCACCTTTACTTTTATGATAGGCAATTGCTCTGGATAAATCTATATCTGTAAGGGCATCTCCACTTATAACAATAAATGTGTCATTTAAAAATGCCTCTGCATTTTTAACACTTCCTGCAGTTCCTAAAGGGGTTTCTTCTATAAAATAACTTATATTTACTCCAAAATCTTTGCCATCCCCAAAATAATTTATTATTTCATCGGGCAAATATTGTAGGGTGGCTCCAATATCTTCTATGCCCGTACTCTTAAGTAGTTCTAATGCATATTCCATTATGGGTTTGCCCATAATGGGCATCATGGGTTTAGGTATGTTACAGGTTAAAGGCCTTAACCTGGTTCCCTCTCCTCCGGCCATTATTACAGCTTTCACAACCATCACACCCTTTATCCATTTTTAATATTTAAACCTTACTTTTTTCTTTATTTTTAGTACTGGTTCTTTTTCTTCCTGCAGTCTGACTTTTACCTTTAACTCTAGCTCCTACTTTTACTTTCGCATCTTCCTGTTCTTTTTTATCTTCCTGTCTACTTTCTCTAAGATCCTCATAATATTCTAAAATCTCTTCCTTTTTAAAATTATCTTTTGCAGGCTCATTATGATTAGTTTTTGCAACTTCCGCTAAATCCTTATTTTCCTCATTTAAACTTTTATATACCTTATAGTCTTCTCTAAAAGATTTATTATTATTTTCCATCTCCAACTTTCTCCATTCCGTGCCACCAGCTTCCTCTAAAACTTCATCATACATTTTCATAGTAAGATCCCCTACCTTATCCCATGTGAATCTATCTTTTACAGTATTTTTTCCATTATCACTTATATGCTTAGCAAAGGCCTCATCATATAACAGCTGAACTATATTATCTGCTATACTATTGGAATTTCCATTTATACATTTAAGTCCATTTTCTCCATGATCCACAATCTCGCTTAATCCACCTGTATCTGAAACAACTACAGGACACCCTGCTGCCATAGCCTCCAGAGCTACAATGCCAAAAGGTTCATAAAGAGATGGAAATACTGCTGCACTAGATACTCTGTATAATTTATTCTTTTCTGATTCATCCATATATCCTGTAAATAAGAATTTATCTGCTAATCCAGAATATCTAACTTTATCCTTCAATTCCTCTGTCATAGGACCGGTACCTGCTATTATAAATTTGGAATCATTGTATCTACTTATTATATTAGGAGCTGCTTCTATAAGAAGGTGTATTCCTTTCTCAAAAACATGCCTTCCTATGCAAAAGATTATCTTTTCATTATCCATGGCATATTTTCTTCTAAAGGAAAGCCAGTCAAATTCAAAGTTAAATTTTCCCAAATTGATTCCATTTGGAATAACCCATATCTTCTCTTCTGGCGTTGAAAACAGCTTATTTATCTGGCTTTTCATATAATTACTGCAGGCAACCACTTTCCATGACTCATAGGTAAGCATCCATTCTGTAGCAGAGATATATCTTTGAGTTACAGTATTTATACCTCCATTTCTCCCATATTCTGTAGCATGCATAGTACATACTACCGGTATTCTAAAGGACCATTTTAAAGTCTTTGCACAGAATGCAGTAAGCCAATCATGAACATGTATTAAATCAAATTCTCCACATTCATTTATCAATCTAACTGCTCTTTCTACCATGGCAAAATTAAGCTGCATTACCCATTTGGTAAAATCCTGAGTATCTATAGCATAAGGTGTAACCCTATGAACAAAAACTCCCTTGTCATCTTCATCTACAGGTGCTGTACCTTCTTCACAGGTAATAACATGAACTTCATTTCCCTTCTCACAAAGAGAATGGGATAGATAATATACGTGATTTGATAATCCACCTATGGTTTTAGGCGGGTATTCCCAAGAAATCATTAAAATTTTCATTATATCACTCTTTTCTTTATAAATTTTATCTTTAAAATTAATTGATAATATTGTAGAAATTTACTAATTAATTTGTTTTTTATAACTTTATCTGATTATAAAAAATTTTGAGTTCATATTTATTATAATTCCTTTTCACTTAGTTATACATTTTATCATAATATTCCATAATCATTCTATCTGCTGAATATCTTTCCACCATTGCATTTACACTGGCTATCATCATTTCATTCCACCTATTTTTATCATTATAATAAGTTTCCAAAACTTTATTGATTAATACATCATAGAGACTTTTTCCATCATAAATATCCTGTTCACTTTCAGTTCTACCTATAAATCCATTTCCTATCTGCCATCCTGTGACTCCATCCCAACAAGCTTCTGGCCACCATCCATCTAAAGTACTTAAATTCAATACCCCATTTACAGCAGCCTTCATTCCAGAAGTACCACAAGCTTCCCTAGTGACCCTTGGATTGTTCAACCATATATCTACTCCTCTTGTAAGTAGTGCTCCTTTTTCCATATTGTAATTATTTAGAAAAACTACAGATTGAGGATACTTCTCTTGTATATTTAAAATATGCTTTATTATTTCTTTTCCGCTAAAATCCAAAGGATGTGCCTTTAATGATATTATTATTTGTACTTTTTTGCTTTTTAAAAGAGGTGAAATTTTTTCTTCATTACTAAATATCAAATCTCCTCTTTTATATGGTGCTGCCCTCCTGGCAAAACCTATAATCAAATTATCCTTATCTAGTTCTACTCCCTTTTCTTCATATACATACTGTATTATCTTCAATTTATTCTTCATGTGAAGTTCCAATAGATTCTCTTTTTTTCTGGCAGCTTCTATAATACGCTTATCTCCCCAGGTATTAATATTTATTCCATTTGTTATACTTATAATTTCACTTCTATTGTGAATATTTTTCCACATTTCATTTGCTGTTTTTCCATGCATAGCTGAAACTGCATTAGATTTTTTAGAAAGTCTGAGTCCTGCTACAGTCATATTGAAAGGATTTCCTCCTATTTGTTCTATAAAATTCCTATCTAGTCCATCATATGCATCCATATATTGTAATATATCAAGACCATGGGATTCATTTCCCTCTATAATAGGAGTATGAGTGGTAAATACAATACTGTCCCTACATTTTCTCCACGCCTCATAAGGATCTTCTCCCTTTCCAATTCTCTCTCTTATAAGTTCAAACCCAGCAAAAACAGCGTGTCCTTCGTTGAAATGGTATATATCTATATCTTTCTTTAATGCTCTTAATGCCCTTACCCCTCCTATTCCAAGTACCATTTCCTGGGCTATTCTTTCTTCTTCAAACCATCCATACAATTGGCCGGTTATCCATCTATCAGAATTTTCCGGAAGATCTGTATCCAGCAGATAAAGTTCCGAATTACCAAAACAATCTACCTTCCACACTTTACAATGTACAACTCTACCTCTTATTTTTACATTTACTTTTATTCCCGTATCCTGGAGAAAATCATAATCATAATTATAAAAAGAATCCACTATTCTCTGTTTGTCATCTATATGCTGTTCTACGTAACCTTGTTTCCATCTTATCCCTATACCAGTTACAGGAAAATTATTTTCTTTAGCAGCTTTAAGATAATCTCCCGCTAATATTCCAAGTCCCCCAGCATAGATTTTAAAATCAGAGTGTAATCCAAATTCCATACAAAAATAAGCAATCTTGGGACAATCTTTACTCACTATTTTGACATCTCCTTTTTCTCTTTTTATAGAAGATAAATTTTAAACTCAATTAAAAAATATTTAATCCCATTAAATATTTTTTACATGTATAAATTATCATAATTGTAATAATATTATATTTTTATCCTATATAATATTACTTTTTTATTATATGTATGATAAGCTTTATTATACATCAAAAAAGAGAGAAATATTTACATAAAATTACTGTTTGTACATTATTTATTGAAAAACATATAAAAGACCACCAATTATTGGCAAATTGATGGTTTTCATATTTTGTATTAGAGGTGATCCTTATAATTATAATTAACAATTTCTATGCTGGCTTAATCCGGAAGCTATTTTCTCACATTCCCCAAGACAATTAGTAACTTGAGTTAATTGGTTACTTATTTGATTTTTAATGTTGGAATTTTCTACTTCTCTTGCAGCCATCTGCAAACCTTGTTGAGCACTTTTTAATGATTCTTTCACCTTATGAATGCTGTCTCTTGCCTGTGAATTCATTTATTGATTCCTCCCCTGCTATATATTTTTGTTAATATTATTTGCAATATAGTAAATATGATACTAGGGCTTCTAAGAATTCGTTTATAAATCTAATCATGAACAATTGAATGTTTTATATGTAACCTATATAATATGCAGTATAGTATCCATTTTAAACTGTAAAAATATACAATGATGATTATAAAGGGAGGTAAAACATTGAAAGAAGAAATTGTTGAAAATTTAAAAAAAGTTGTAGGACAAGATTGGGTTACCAATGATTTATCCCAAATGGAAAGTTATTTATATGATGAAACTGAATCTTTAATTCGTATTAGACCCTCAGAGGATTGTATAGTAGTTAAGCCTGGTTCACCAGAAGAAATATCTAAAATATTAAAATATGCCAATGAAACATTAACACCTGTGGTTCCAAGAGGAGGTGGCACTGGTGTATGTGGTGCGACAGTACCTATAAAACCCAGTATAATTCTTTCTCTTGAAAGATTGAATAAAATTATTGAACTGGATGAAAAAAATTTGATGATTACTGTGGAGTCAGGAACTACTTTAGCAGATTTACTTCAATCATTAAATAAACAGGGTAAATTATTCTTTCCTATACATCCTGGAGATGAAGGTGCACAAATTGGCGGCATGGTTATGGAAAATGCGGGAGGTACAAAAGCTGTAAAACACGGAATCATGAGAAACCATGTAAAATCACTGGAAGTAGTTCTCCCTACAGGAGAAATAGTTAATTTTGGTGGAAAGCTCTTAAAAAACAATATGGGTTACGATTTGCTTCATATGATGATAGGAAGCGAAGGAACTCTTGGTATAGTTACAAAAGTTACTTTAAGGCTTTACGCAAAAAATAATTATACAGGTACCCTTTTAATTTCCTTTAACACAAGACGTGAAGCTTGTGATACAGTACCTAAAATACTTCAGGAAGGAATTACCCCTTTAGCTATTGAATATATGGATAGGTTTATTTCAGAAAAAGCCGCAGAACACCTTGGAACTACCTGGCCTGCCAATAAAGGCTCTGTAGACTTGATGTTTATGCTGGATGGAGCTACCGAGGATGAATTATACTCAACCAGTGAAAAAATTGTAGAAATATGTGAAAAACATAATGCAGTGGACAGTATTATAGCAGAAACTTCAAAAGAGCAAAAAAATCTTTTGGACATACGCAGCAATGCCTACACTCCTTTTAAAGAACATGTAGCAGACGGTCTTGATATGGCAGTTCCTCCATCCTCCGTACCTGATTTTTTTGACGACATAACAGCTCTTGCTGAAAAATACAATACTATAATTCCCGCTGTAGGCCACATAGCAGATGGAAATATTCACAATTTTATTATGAGTGAAAATGGCAAACTACCTTCCTATTATGAAGAATTCAAACAGGAAATGTATAAAATTGCATTAAAATACGGTGGTACAATAACTGCAGAACATGGTACTGGAAAATCACGAAAAAAATATATGCCTCTTCAGTTTACCCAAAGGGAAATTGATATTATGAGTGGAATTAAAATGGTTTTCGATCCTAATAAAATTCTTAACCCCGGCACTGTCGTAGACTAAGGCAATATAATAATTTAAGTTAAAGATTAAGAGTCATGGGATCAAATCATCCATAACTCTCACTTTTTAACTTATTCATTTTCTAAAGAATAGGTAAATTGACTATTATAAAGCTTGGAATACACTCCTCCTTTTTTAAGAAGTTCATCATGAGTTCCCTGCTCTACAATATCTCCATTATCCATTACCAGAATCAAATCAGCATCACGAATTGTAGACAATCTATGTGCAATAATAAAGCTGGTTCGATTTTTCATAAGATTTCTCATAGCCTTTTTTATTCTTACTTCCGTACGAGTATCCACAGAGCTGGTTGCTTCATCTAAAATAAGAATTTTAGGATCTGAAAGTATTGCTCTTGCAATAGTTAAAAGTTGTTTTTGTCCCTGAGATATATTTGAAGTTTCTTCATTAAGAATCATATCATATCCTCCAGGAAGAGTATGCACAAAGCCATCTACATATGCTGCTTTTGCTGCAGCTTTTACTTCTTCATCTTTGGCCTGGAGTTTTCCATATCTTATATTTTCCATTATACTTCCATTATAAAGCCAAGTATCCTGAAGTACCATTCCAAACATAGACCTAAGATCCCTTCTTGTATATTCTCTTATATCATGTCCATCTACCAGTATAGCACCTTTATTCACATCATAAAAACGCATTAGAAGTTTTACTATAGTGGTCTTACCAGCGCCTGTAGGGCCTACAATTGCTACTTTCCGTCCTGGATTTATTCTAGCTGAGAAATCATTGATTACAATTTTATCAGAATTATATGCAAATTGAACATTTTTAAATTCAACACTACCTGCAACATCTTCAATTTTTACAGGATTTTGGACCTCCGAAACTTCTTCTTCCTCTTCCAAAAACTCAAATACACGCTCTGCTGAAGCAGCTGTCTGTTGAAGTATATTGGATATATTGGCAATTTGAGTAATAGGCTGGGTAAATGATCTTACATACTGTATAAAAGCCTGAATATCACCTACCTCAATGGTCTTCTTTATTGCAAGCCATCCTCCTAAAACACATACACCTACATACCCCAGATTACTTACAAAATTCATTACAGGCATTACTATACTAGTTAAAAATTGAGATTTCCATGCAGATTTATAAAGAGTATTGTTAAGTTTATCAAATTTTTCAATGCTGTCTTTTTCTCCATTAAAAGCCTTCATAACTATATGTCCACCATACATTTCCTCTACATGTCCATTTACATGTCCCAGATAATCTTGCTGCTCCTTAAAGTATTTTTGAGAATACTTTATTATAAACATCATAATTATCATTGATAAGGGAATTATACAAAGGGCTACTACAGTCATGAGAACACTTATACTAAGCATCATAATAAATACACCAATTACAGTGGTAACGGATGTGATAATCTGTGTAAGACTCTGGTTAAGTGTTTGACTTAAGGTATCCACGTCATTGGTAACACGAGATAGCACTTCTCCCTGATTTGTACCATCAAAATATTTAAGGGGCAATTTATTTATTTTTTGAGAAATTTCCTTTCTCATTTTATAACTTACCTTCATAGAAACTCCAGACATTATCCATCCCTGAATATAGGCAAATAATGAACTTATCAAATATAATGCCCCAAGTATAACTATTATTTTCCCTATATAATTAAAATCCACTCCTGTTCCACTACCTGAAAGTTTATTCATAATTCCTTCAAATAACTTTGTTGTAGCATTACCTAACATTTTAGGGCCTATTATAGAAAAAGATGCACTAACTGCTGCAAATATAACCACAACAATCACAGAAACTTTATATTCATTCATATATCTTATAAGATTTTTCATTGTACCTTTAAAATTATTTGCTTTTTCTCCTCCCTGAATCATTCCTCCAGGACCCTTTGCATGTTTTCTACCCTTTTTACTCATGCCAATTCCTCCTTTGAAAGCTGTGATAATGCAATTTCTTTATACACATCACAATTTTTCATAAGCTCTTTATGAGTACCCATTCCTACTATACTGCCGTTATCAAGAACTATTATTTCATCTGCATCCATAATTGTTGAAACACGTTGTGCCACAATAAGAAATGTACATGATGCAGTCTCTTTTTCTAGTGCTTTTCTAAGTGCAGCATCTGTTTTAAAATCAAGAGCTGAGAAACTGTCGTCAAACAAATAAATTTCAGGTTTCTTTAAGAGTGCACGGGCAATGGATAATCTCTGTTTCTGACCTCCAGACACATTTGAACCTCCCTGGGAAATTTCAGTTTTAAATCCTTCTGGTTTAGTATTTATAAATTCCAGGGCTTGAGCAACTTCTGCGGCATTTTTAATATCTTTTTCCGCTGCATTCTTATTTGCATATTTAAGATTGGATTCAATTGTACCACTAAATAAATAACTCTTTTGAGGTACATATCCAATTTTATTACGAAGCTCTTGCTGTGACACCTCTTTTACATTTATACCATTTACGAAAACCTCTCCTTCTTTTATATCATAAAAACGCATAATTAAGTTTATAAGAGTAGTTTTACCTGAACCCGTAGAGCCTATAAATGCAGTAGTTTTGCCCGGCAATGCTTTAAAACTAATATTTTTAAGTATGTCCTCTTCAGCTCCCGGATATCTAAAAGATACATTCTTAAATTCCACCACACCTTTCACGCTATCATCAAAATGCTTAGGTATTTTGGGATCTGAAATTAAGATTTCCTTCCTAAAAACCTCATCAATACGTTGTGCTGAAACAGAGGCTCTAGGTATGAGAATAAACATCACTGCAAGCATTAAAAATGCCATGATTATCTGCATTGCATATTGCATAAAGGCCATCATATCTCCCACTTGCATACTTGCATTTGCCACTTCGTGAGAACCTATCCACACAATAATCAACGTTATCCCGTTCATAATAAGCATCATAACAGGCATCATACAGGCCATTACACGATTTACAAATAGATTTGTATTGGTAACATCCTTATTTGCCCTATCAAAACGTTCTTCTTGAAAATCTTGAGTATTAAAAGCTCTTATTACCATCATTCCTGAAAGACTTTCACGGGTTACAAGGTTAAGTCTGTCAATGAGTTTTTGTATAATCTTAAATTTAGGAAAAGCCACTGCAAATATTATAAAAATCAACCCTAAAAGTACTATAACTGCCACTGCAATAATCCATGACATAGAACTACTTTTTTGGATAGCTCTTATTACACCCCCAATTCCCATAATAGGCGCATAAAATACCATTCTTATCATAATTACCATAAGCATTTGTATCTGCGTTATATCATTAGTACTCCTTGTTATAAGGGAAGCTGTTGAAAAATCATCAAACTCTTTATTTGAGAATTTCTCCACTTTTTCAAATATATTTTTACGGAGATTCCTTGCAAGTCCTGCCGCTGTTTTAGACGCTAAAAATCCCACTATTATGGTGCATACACCACCTAATAATGATATAAGAAGCATAATCATTCCCGTATTTATGATATATCTATTCTGCATCTTATCCGTATTCATCCCCAGAGCCTTATACTCAGCCTTAACTTTTGAAACAGCAGATTGAGTTATCATGCTTTCATCTAAATTTGAGATTTTATCATCTATGCCTTTAATTATTTCTTCACGCTGATTATATGGCATGGAGGAAATTACTGCGAACAAATCTGTATCCACAGGCACTTTAAATCCATTAAAGGATATTATTCCATTTTCACTATTGGATTTAATCTTTTCAATACTGGAAACTCTAAGTATTGCCCTGCCCATTATGTTATTCAGTTTTTCTCTTTCACTCTTTTTTATATCTTTAATTACAAAAATAGGTTCATTTTTAAGATTAGGATACTCCTTTAAATACTCTTCATAATCTTTACTGGACTTATCAATAAATTTATAGCTTTTAAAAACCTCCTCTTTATCTTCTTCATTCATGAGCAATTGTGTTTTATTCATTTCACTTTGTCTTATTGCTTGGGGAACTGCATCTAAAATACCCCCTTGTTGTATACCCTTATTTACAATATTAGAAGTGTAATCTGGAAGAGCCAAATCGCACATAGCCTGCACAAACAAAAGTACTACGGCCATAATAATCATTGCAACAAATGGTTTTAAGTATTTTATTAATTTTATCATTATTAGATTTACTCTCCTCATTCAATAATATAGGTTTAAAATTATTTCTTTTCATTGATCAATTTTTCTAACAAATTCAATCCCTCAAGTATTTTATCAATTTCATGAGATGGAACTCCATCTATGATATCTTCAAATTTCTTCTCAATTTCACAAAAATTATGGTGAAAGCTTTTTTTAAATTTTTCAGTTACACTTATATATACTACCCTCCTATCTGTCTTGCTTCTAATTCTCTTAACTAATCCCTGTTTTTCTAGTCTATCTACAATTCCTGACACAGTACTATTAGACAATCCCATCTTTTCACTCAAGTCACTTATTTTCATCTGTCCATGTCTATGTAATATGCCAATAAGCATCCCCTGCGTTCCTGTAAGATTGAAAGGATTAAACTTATTTGACATATTTTTTTTAAAAGAAAATAGAATTGACTTCATTTTTGCCACTATTAAAATACCTTTATTCCCTTCTGTCATGGATTCACCTACTTTAAATTTAAAAATATTTTCTATCCGAATATTTTCTATCCGAATATTTTATTTATGAATCATTTTACTACTTATATTTTTTTAAGTCAACACTTTTAAAATACATATAGTTATTGAAGATGTATCATATTAAATATAAAATAATTACATAACAATAAATTAATAATGAAAGCAGGAAATTTATATGTTACTTAACTTGTTTAGAGGAATACTTATAGGTTTAATAACCGGAATGCCTACAGGTCCTATTGGGGCCATATGTCTTAAAAATACTATAGCCCTTGGAAATACCTATGGTTTGGTATCAGGATTAGGTTCAGCCCTGGCAGATACTATCTATGCATCACTGGCTTCCTTAAGTTTCATAGTGGTGGAAAAATTTATTCTCCTGCACGGATTATATTTTCGTATCATAGGTGGGATTATATTGATTTGTTTCGGTATCTATACTTTTATAAAAGAAAAATCAGCTAATAATATCCACAAATCAGCTAAAACAGAATCGTTAAATAATACTTCTTTATTTAAAGCTTTTATATCAACTTTTCTAATGGCATTTGCAAATCCACTTACGATCTTTTCTTTTATAGCTGTATTTACAGGATTGCATTTAATACATATAGGAAGAGATATGCCTAGTAGAATACTTTTAATAGTGGGAGTATTTATAGGAAGTATGCTCTGGTGGCTTATATTAATTTTTACTGCGGGCAAATTCAGTAATAAGCTAAATTCCAAAAATACAAAATTTATAAATAAAGTTTTAAATTCCATAATAATATTTTCTGGAATTATAATATTTTTAGGAGCCTTTAACTCATTTAATGTAAGAAAACCTTCCCTTTTACATTCAAAATTATTTCAAGTAATTTTGAATGTAAAATACAGATTAGCTCCCCATAGATATAGATAAAAATTAACACGTAAGCTATTATTTGTATAATAAAAACAGGTTTCCCAAATATTCATTATAGGGAAAACCTGTAGAAAAAATTCACTACAAAATTATTTCTTCAAACCTTCTTCATTATCTTCAAAAATTATATACGGTACCGTAACTATTGCTATATTTCTTCTCCTAAGCAGCATGGTTCTAATAAATAATGCAGTTTGATTATGCAATATATTTCCCCACCACTTGGTAACCACGAATTGAGGAAGTACTACTGTTACCGTATCCTTAGAACCTGCTGCGTATTCTTCTGATTCTATAAATTTAACTAGAGGTCCAACTACACTTCTATAAATAGATTTCTTCACCACTATGGGTATACCTATATCGTATTCATGCCATTTTGATAAAAGTCTGGCTGTAGCCTCATCATCTATTGAAACATGGAAAACTATTATATTATTGGATATTGTTCTGGCATAATTCAAAGCCTTTAAAAATGACCTATTTAAAGCATCTATAGGAACAATAACATACCTTTTCTGTTTTGTAAAATCTATTTCTTTAGGCCTCTCATTTACTGCAAGCTTTAACTGCTGAGCTACCTTTTTATAATGTTCATTTATTTCCACCATAATATAAACAAGTACAGGTACTAATATAAAGACAATCCAGGCCCCCTGGAGGAATTTAGTTATACCTAATATAACAGCTGTAGCAAAAGTAACCACTGCCCCTATACCATTTATAACCGCTTTATGCCTCCAGCCTGTACTTTTTAGTTTTATCCATCTTTTAAACATTCCTGCCTGAGACAAGGTAAAGGATACAAATACTCCCACCGCATACAAAGGCATCAGACTATGGGTTTCACCATTAAATATAATAACGAGTATAGAGGATATTATACTCAACATCATAATTCCATTAGAATACCCAAGTCTCTTTCCTCTTTTGGCAAATTGTCTAGGTGCAAATCCATCTTTTGCTATAAAAGCCAGTAATAATGGTAGTCCTGTAAAAGCAGTGTTGCTGGCCATTATAAGTATGATAGTGGTAGTTATTTGAACCAGATAAAACATAATATTCTGGCCAAATATCTGAGAAGCAAGCTGGGCAACTACTGTTACTTCAGTGTTAGGTACTGTATGATAAAGAGTAGCTAAATAAGATACCCCACCAAATATTACAAGTACTACCAGAGCCAAAAGTTCTAAAACTATTCGGGCATTTTTCTGTGAAGGCTCTTTAAAACTAGGTATACCATTACTTACCGCTTCTATACCAGTCAGCGCCGTACATCCAGAAGAAAAGGCCCTTATAAATAATAATAGGGTTATATCAGATACAGCTTCAGGTATTTTGTACACCGGTTTAGGTACATAACCAAGCACCTTTACTTTAAATATTCCAAATATAATCATGCACAAAATAACAGCCATAAATATATAAGTTGGAGTTCCAAATACTTTAGATGATTCCCTTACGCCTCTAAGATTTCCTATGGTTATAATAAATATAAAAAGTAGAGCTATAGTAACTCTATGAGGTGATAAAGAAGGTATGGCGGAAATTATAGCAGCAGTACCTGCCGATGTACTTACTGCTACAGTTAGTATGTATCCAATAGTTAAAGATGCTCCTGCCACAAGTCCGGACACTGTTCCTAAATTATCTTTTGCAACAATATAAGAACCTCCTCCTTGAGGATAGGCATCTATAGTTTGTCTATAAGACAATGTCACTAATATCATTAAAAACACAACACATAGTGCTGAATAAAACATATATTTATAGGACATTATGCCCAAAACAGGTATAAGTACCCATAGTATTTCCTCTCCCGCATAGGCTACAGAGGATATTGCATCACTGGATAATACAGGCAATCCCCAAAGCACATTAAACTTTTCGGATTTAAGTTCTGTAGTTTTAAGACTCCTGCCTATTAATAATCTTCCCAATTTAGATAACATTTTTACACCTCTAAAAGTAAACTTTCTTTTAATTTTAGTATGAGACGATTATATATTATTATTTAATTTTATAATAGCTTTATTTCTCACATTTAAAGCTCATTTTCAATGAAATTATCTAGTTTAACTTAATAGAACAACTTATTTAATTGTTTTTTAGCCTTATTCTTTAATTTAATATATTTTAATAATATTCATGATTAAAATATTAATATAAAAGAAACGGCCTAAAGTAGCCATAATGTTGTTATGAAGCCTTTTCAGACTGTTTTCTAATAGTATTGACAAGCTTTAAATAGCTAGTTTTTGAATATTATTTTTAACGAATTTCTGCTGGCAAAAATAAAGATGTTATTTCTGATTTTATTTTTAACTATTAAGAAAGTAACAAGCCTATAAAGATCATTCAAATAGATTTCGAAATAAAATTCACTAAATAGTAAAATTATAAATACATAGTCTAAAATCTCTTACTGAAACTTTAGGAGGCATTAAAACAGACTAGTTTCAATTCCTTATAAGTAGTCTAAAATTCTTAAATCTCGAAGGTACTAGAAAAAGCACAAGAACTGTTTCAATTCTTTATAGGTAGTCTAAAATCTATATACTGCATTAAAAAAGAATGGTGTTATAGAAAGTTTCAATTCCTTATAGGTAGTCTAAAATCAAAAAATGCAATATTAGATTGTACGAAATATTGCGGGTTTCAATTCCTTATAGGTAGTCTAAAATCAAATCTACATCTTGTACAATGTCTGGATTATCAATAGTTTCAATTCCTTATAGGTAGTCTAAAATCTTAAATCTATTGAGTATACCAAAGATAGAGAAATTAGGTTTCAATTCCTTATAGGTAGTCTAAAATCTCCTTTTTCATTACAGAGTGCCGTTATCTCTCCGTAGTTTCAATTCCTTATAGGTAGTCTAAAATCTAATACAGATGTGTACGGAATATATAGAAAAAAACTAGTTTCAATTCCTTATAGGTAGTCTAAAATCATGAGGTGTAATTGTGAAAGAATGGAGTGAAGCAAGTTTCAATTCCTTATAGGTAGTCTAAAATCCTGATATTCCCCCTTAATAAATTGAAAAGGTGGCATTGTTTCAATTCCTTATAGGTAGTCTAAAATCTAATTCTACAAAATAATGACAAAACCTTTAGAAAAGTTTCAATTCCTTATAGGTAGTCTAAAATCTTTATAGAGAGGGAAAAGAAAGTGTTTTAAAAGCTAGTTTCAATTCCTTATAGGTAGTCTAAAATCTGCTAATGCAGAGCTTTCTTTAGCAAATGTAAAAGGGTTTCAATTCCTTATAGGTAGTCTAAAATCCCATAAGGAGTCGATAAACATGCGTGATGTGTTTCCAAGTTTCAATTCCTTATAGGTAGTCTAAAATCACAGTTGAGATATGGACATGAATATTGTCAGTATTAGTTTCAATTCCTTATAGGTAGTCTAAAATCTATATAAAAAAATATAGCCTCAATGACTTTTTAAAATGTTTCAATTCCTTATAGGTAGTCTAAAATCGAAAGAACTACGAAGGGAACGACAAGGGAACAATAGTTTCAATTCCTTATAGGTAGTCTAAAATCCACACTTCATCACTAGCATCTGGTGATAAAAATTTAGTTTCAATTCCTTATAGGTAGTCTAAAATCTAACTAGGCTTTGTAGCTCTTTACATTCTACATTAAAGTTTCAATTCCTTATAGGTAGTCTAAAATCGCTAGATTTAAAATTGAAGGCCGAAGAGATTTAGAGTTTCAATTCCTTATAGGTAGTCTAAAATCCCAATATGGGATTAGATTATTCTGAGATATTGGAAAGTTTCAATTCCTTATAGGTAGTCTAAAATCCCTGAAATCCTTCCTTCTGCTATATCTGCTTCTGGGTTTCAATTCCTTATAGGTAGTCTAAAATCTCTTTTCCGTTCCTTACGTGGATTGTGTATTTTTTAGGTTTCAATTCCTTATAGGTAGTCTAAAATCAAAATCTGAAATATCTAACTTACAATCAGATATAAAGTTTCAATTCCTTATAGGTAGTCTAAAATCTAAAAATGCCCAGAAGTATGAGTATATAAAAGAAGGTTTCAATTCCTTATAGGTAGTCTAAAATCGGTTAGGGTTCAAAGATTGCTTAAAGAGAATTACAGGTTTCAATTCCTTATAGGTAGTCTAAAATCCTAAAGAAAAGTTTCTACGCCTTAAATGTATACAAGTTTCAATTCCTTATAGGTAGTCTAAAATCCCGCGGTTAAGTACTGTTGTAGCATAACCATTTGTGGGTTTCAATTCCTTATAGGTAGTCTAAAATCTAGTTATTATGAAATTCCATCCTGTTTGGATTCCAGTTTCAATTCCTTATAGGTAGTCTAAAATCATTTTCAAGTGTTTCCAAATCTTCAATGTTTGACTTGTTTCAATTCCTTATAGGTAGTCTAAAATCTTAAAGTATATGTTGATGATAGCTTTATAAAAGAAAGTTTCAATTCCTTATAGGTAGTCTAAAATCGTCCAGAACTTGTTTGGACGAAAGGCGGAGAAACAGGTTTCAATTCCTTATAGGTAGTCTAAAATCTTAATTTGTCCAGTCCTTACGCCCTGTTCATACTCTAGTTTCAATTCCTTATAGGTAGTCTAAAATCATTTTTCCTTACGAAAAATTAAGTATGATTAATTAAGTTTCAATTCCTTATAGGTAGTCTAAAATCTTTTTATCTTTCAACCCTATTTTTAAAACTCATTGGAGTTTCAATTCCTTATAGGTAGTCTAAAATCTTTTTATCTTTCAACCCTATTTTTAAAACTCATTGGAGTTTCAATTCCTTATAGGTAGTCTAAAATCTATCTAAGAAAAAAAGAGCCTTTTTAGGTTCCTCAGTTTCAATTCCTTATAGGTAGTCTAAAATCGATATTCCACCTTCTTTATTATCAGATGCAGTACACTTGTTTCAATTCCTTATAGGTAGTCTAAAATCGCTGATTTTGCTAAGGATACATTGAAACATTTAAGTAGTTTCAATTCCTTATAGGTAGTCTAAAATCTAAACCTTTAGTTGCTCCACATGAATGACAAGTTAAAGTTTCAATTCCTTATAGGTAGTCTAAAATCGTTAATTCTTCAAACATATTATCATTCCCCCTTTATGGTTTCAATTCCTTATAGGTAGTCTAAAATCAATTAGCTTGTATTTGCAATATTCAGCTAATCGTAGTTTCAATTCCTTATAGGTAGTCTAAAATCGGAGATGCAGATTTAGTCGCTGCTAATATAGTAAGAGGGTTTCAATTCCTTATAGGTAGTCTAAAATCGCTGATTTTGCTAAGGATACATTGAAACATTTAAGTAGTTTCAATTCCTTATAGGTAGTCTAAAATCTTTATCTCCCATGTTAGATGCGGTAGGAATAGATAGGTTTCAATTCCTTATAGGTAGTCTAAAATCCATCCCTCAAAAAATAGGGAACAAAGATCCTTCTATGTTTCAATTCCTTATAGGTAGTCTAAAATCGGGTCCGGTTTATTATCAACAGGCAAGTTATTTTCAGTTTCAATTCCTTATAGGTAGTCTAAAATCTAAATCAAGTCCGTACGACTTCTCAAGATATAGAGGGTTTCAATTCCTTATAGGTAGTCTAAAATCCATTTCATTTTTCATATGAGGATCGTCAAGTGATGGGTTTCAATTCCTTATAGGTAGTCTAAAATCTAAAAATGACTTTGTATAAGTTTCGTTTTGTTCTATGTTTCAATTCCTTATAGGTAGTCTAAAATCGAGAGGTTCATATGACTAAATCTGTAGTTGAAGAATGTTTCAATTCCTTATAGGTAGTCTAAAATCATTTCCCATAGAAACCATTGTTCAGTTCTGTGGTTGGTTTCAATTCCTTATAGGTAGTCTAAAATCCCATCCAATTATTATTATAACAGGGTTCATGAAAATATCAACATGTTAATGGAATATTAACAGGACAAACGCATGAAAATATATAACTACATAAGTAAGATTACGAGTTAACTAAATTTCCATAATTTTACTTATATATTCATCAGGTTTACAATTGATTGAAAATCTTTTTAATTTTAAACTCATCTTTTTTCCCATATCCAATAATTTTAATATAGATAATGCCCATTTTCTTATTATATTCATATTTTTATTTGCTGTTTCTTCAACTGTTTTAATGCTATCCTCTTTAAATGTAACATCTAAATGCCAGTGCATTATTTCTATTCCCCAATGACCTCGTACAGCTTTTTCAAATAAGTTTATTTCAGGGGCCAAACTACTTATATAATAACGTATTTCTTTACTTTCTTTATCTTTCTTCTTTATAGTTTTTTCTACAATTCCTATACTTTTAAGATTCTTCCATTTTTCCCTATTAGTTAGCCACTTAATGTCCTTTGTTTGATAATATTCCCTTATCTCAATTTGGCCATGTGACTTTTCAACTGTTTTTTTATAATTCCCATCTTTAATTATTTTTTCCCTAAAGTCATCATCTTCAAAATAGGTTATTAAATCATTATGCAGTATTTCTTGGTTCCCTTTTACTGCTAACACGTAGTCAGCTTTTTTCTTTATTATTTTCTCAGCAATTTTAGTTTGTGTTCCCATTGCATCTATTGTTACTACATATCCTTTTATTTGTAATCTATCTAACAATTCAGGAATTGCTAAAATCTCATTTTCTTTTTCTTTCACTGCACTTTGTCCAAAACAAACTCCTTCTTCATCACACCAGGCTGACACTATGTGTAGTGGTTTTTTACCTTCAGTCTTACTTCCTCTCATAGTTTTTCCATCTATGTTAAGTATTTTTTTTATACTTTCACCATCATTTTTAGATATATATTCATTCCAAGTAGATTGAATCTGTTGAATTAAATTAGGTTCTATCATTCCCATCACTCTTTGGAAAGTATCATGTGATGGAACGCCATTTTCTAATTTAAAATACCTTTTTAAAAGTGTTTCATGTAATTTACAAAATACCTCTATTTCAGTCCACTCATTTCCATTTCCTAAAGATGCAATCAAAACCATTCCCACAATTTCATTTATTGGATATCTTACTTTATTAAATTGTCTTGGATCATCTATATTTTTCAGTGACTCAAAAAAATCATACATATCATAAATATTCTTCATAAATTTAAAATCTCCCTTTTTATGATTTTATCAAAAAAAGTGGAGATTTTAAATAAAATTTATTTCATGCGTTTGTCCTGGGAATATTAATAAAAATCATAAACCCTTATGGTATCTTATTTTTTAAATTTATCGAACCCCGGGGTTTTTTACACTACTGGGGGTCGATGAAAAATTCTAATAAATATTATTGGCATTGATTAAACTTGCTATAAAACTTATTATTTCTGCAATAACCTTTCTGGAAGCTTTTGTTTTTATATAATTATAATATTATAGGACGTTCAGAAAATAAATATAAAACATAATAAATTGAGCGTAATAATTAATGCCCATAAGGATACTCATGTCATTCCTTTAATATCTCACTTATTATGTTTTAACATAATTCAATAAAAGCTCTGGATTTGCTAGGGCTTTTTGTGTGTTTTGTTATTTTTGATGGCCTGTACCTCAGCTCATATCTCTGCTTTCATATGAAAATACTTTTTATTCCATTAATTCCTACCGTTTCAAAAAATAGCTGTTTTAAATCCCTTACCTCTAACTTCACTTACATCCATAATAGACATCACCGATCTGGGATCCATATCCAAAATAAATTTCTTTGTTTGTTCAATTTGTGCTGGATTCATTATAGAATATATAACTTTTTTCTTGTTTCCAGTGTAAGCTCCTTCTCCATAAAGATAGGTAACTCCTCTTCCAATTTTTTTGCATATAGCCTTTTCCACTTCATCACTATTTTCAGTTATTACAAATAGTACTTTTTCTTTATAAAATCCCTGAATTACTTTTTCCACTACTACAGAGTACATATACATGGATATTAAAGTATACAGTGCCCTTGGCAAACTTCCTATAAAGATACCCATAAAAACTATTATTGCATTTATTAAAAAAGTTACTTTTCCTATTTTAATTCCATATTTTTTCTTCACCCATACTGCTACTATATCTGTACCTCCAAAAGAAGCCCCGAATTTAAACAATATTCCAGCTCCAATTCCTGTAAGTACCCCACTACATAAAGCTGACAACAACGGATCCTGAAGATAATAAAATACATTAATACTTTTTGTAATTATAAGCAGCAAGGCCATAAATACCATTCCCATAAAACTAAAAATCCCAAATTCTTTATCTATAGTTTTAAATCCTAATATAAATATTGGTATATTTATTAATATTACAAAATATCCTGATGGTATCCCTGTAAAATATTGAAAAATAATTGCAATACCAGCCACCCCTCCACTTAAAAATTTATGTGGGATAATAAACATATTAACTCCAATGGAATATATAAAACTTCCCAATATAACAAATATAATTCTAAGCAAATTTTCCTTCATAATTTTTCCTCCACCAAAACCATCTGTTTCCGACATGACCGAGCTGCTTAAAAATTTTACTTCAAACAAATTCTATTATATTTTTATAAAGATGGTCAATGAACATAATCATTCATTAATCTGCCATATGCTTAATAATAGATTAAATTATGAATTAAATTCATCAATTATCCCCATAGCTTTTTATAGCTTATGAATACTCTTATATCTTATTACTGAATATTTAAATTATTATATATATTATGTTAATTTAAATTTGGATTCAAATTTATTCATATTAAAATTATATTTGAGTAAGCAAATGGTAATAAATCAAAGATCTATTACCATTTGCTTACTTGTGCTTACTTGATATTTAATTATACGCTGTCTTAATTTAGAATTTTCATAATATAGTATTTATCGTATAACATTTAAAATTATTTTTTAGTCAGTATATTTAAAAAGAATTATCCAATAAAAATATATATAATTAAACTCATATTAGAACAACTCTATTTCTACCTCTAACTTTTGCCTCATAAAGTGCTGAGTCTGCTCTTTCAATACACTCTATAAAACTTACACTATGATTAAAGTTAACTAGTCCAAAACTCATGGTCATGTGAAATATTTCACTATTATATTCAAAAATTTCATTTTCAATTATAGATCTAATATTTTCAATTATAGATAATGCATACTTTAAATCTGTTTCTGGAAGAAAAATCACAAATTCTTCTCCTCCATACCTGGAAATTACATCCTCTTTTCGTAAGTTATTTTTAAATATACATGCTATTTTCTTTAGAACTTCATCTCCGCATCCATGCCCATATGTATCATTAATATTTTTAAAAAAATCCACATCTCCAATAGCCAATGAAAATGATGTAGGTCTTGTACTAATTTTTTTTATTTCACATTCAAATTTTTGCCTTAAATCTCTTCTGTTCGATAATTTGGTAAGAGGATCAATTCTAGACATATTATCTAAATACATATTTAATCTAGTCAATTTAAGATTTGCTTTATTTAGCTTACACTTTTCTTGTTCCAATAATTTGTTCTTATTCTCAATTTCTCTAGTCCTATATTTTACTGCTTTTTCTAATTTAAAATTTATTCTTTTCAATTCTCTTAAATAAAGTTTATTCTCATAATGTTCTTTTACAAAAAGTTTCAAAATATTTCTTATGTGCTTTAAAGTATTACAGTTAGTATTTTTTGAAATATATAAATAATAATTTGAATAATTAAGTTTAATTTTTATATATTTACAATTATTAATATTTTCTTGCGAAATAAACAAATCATCTAAATTACATAATTTTTTTAAATTAATGATTAATTCACCTGTTCTATTCATAGATTCACCACCAATCGAGTAAAACTATCCTTATTATATATTTCTATAGGACGACAACTATCTTATTAACACTTTTATTATATAAATCAAAAACTATATTTTAAAAAATTAGTACTTTATAATAAAAGATTATATCCCATAAACAACCCTTTTTCTACTTTATAATACTTTTTTTTATATTTATTTCATGTTTTTAATATAAAAATAAAATGTATTAGAAAATAATTCCATATTATTTTCTAATACATTAAATATAATAATATATCTGTTAGTGTTATTAATTGTTATAACTTTCATTTTTTATAAGAAATATCAATTACTTTAATAGCATCAATTAATTGTTCCGGTTTACTTATAATAAGTTTATTGTTATTTTGAAACTTGTTTTTATCATATCCCCAGCCATATTCCACTAGAATCACATTTTTTATTCCTGCTTTTTTCGCTGAATCATAATCGGATAATCTATCACCAATTGTTATCACTTCATCCCTGCTAACATTATATTCATGAAGTACAACTTTAAACTCTTCGGACTTATCCAGTTCCTGATGTCCATATCTATGCCCTATGACACCTGAAAAATATTTATCTATACTATAATTTGAAAGCTTTTGCATTACTTCTTCCTTGTAATTTGAAGATACTAATACCAATTTGTAACAACTGGATGCCCACTCTAAAACATCTTTAATACCCTGAAAAATATCTGGTTTTTTAGTAATAATCTCTTTTCTAAATATCTCCACTGCTTTTTTTTGTTTATCAGAGTCCATACCAAGATTATTGTAACACTCATGAAAATCATAACCATATATATTTCTAAATTCTTCAATTGTAGATGGTATTTTCACATCTAACTCACTACCTATAACTTTATATATGTCATAAATGTTAGGAAAAGAATCCACCAATACACCATCGTAATCAAAAATTATTAATTTAATCATTTTAATTCCCCCTCTAAATATAATGTCTAAATACTTATTAACATTATAAATTATTTACCATAACAATTAAACTTTTCTATATAAAATTAAAAATTCCCTTATGTTCTTTAAGAGTAGTAAACGTTTTAAAAAATTTATATGAATATTTAAAATATTCTTAAATATACATATATAAAATTTAAATTATACAAATTAAATCTATTAAATCTAAATTAACACATATAGTTTATCCTACAAAATCTACGCTATAATTAATATTAACAGTTTATGAATATTTATAAGAAAAGTTCATTAATTCTGACTTTTAGAAGAAGGAAATATATTTTTTTTAATTTTTAGTATAATTTTAATTGACATACACATACTATAGAGATATAATAGAAAAAAGTAAAAGGACGGTGAATACATTGAGTAAGATAAATGATAAAAAATCAGTATTAATAACTTCTGAAGTTATTGAAGAATGCCTTTGCGAATCTTTTGATATTACAGAAAAAAATACTCTATCACATAAAAAAAATAAAAACCATCTAAAGTAGTGCCTTTATTATACGCTATTCTATTTTTGAAAAAAAAATAGAATAGGTGTATGAAAAGGTCTTTTTTATTATCTTTTCTAAAAAAGTTATCTATTCATTATATATGAAATTCATTAAAAATTTCTCCAATCGAACAAAATTTATAAAATATTTACATTTATATTTTTTGTCAAACTATCATCTGGTATTTATAAAAATAATAAGAATAAAAAAATTAAATGCACTCTTTTTATAAAGTGCATTTAGTCAACTGAAAATAACTCTATATTTCTTTATAAAGGTTACTTTTCTTATCAACACGAAGTTCTGCTAATAAAGGAATTATTCTTTTAAAGTGTTCAGTATTGTTATGTTTTTCAATAGCTTTGCTATCTTCCCATTCTTCTATAAATGTAAGTATGGAATTATCATTTATATCTTCAAATAGACCATAAGAAATACACCCTGCTTCCTGTCTGCTTTTTTCAATTAATTCTTCTGCCAATTTAATAAATTTTTCTCTCTGGTCTTTTTTTAATATATTTTTTGCCACTATTTTTATCATTATTATCAATCCTTTCTTAGAAATTAGAATTACATACATTTACTTAAATATGGTACACCATCACAAGGAAGAAGTAAATCAAGTGATTCTTGGGTTCAGGTGGAGTTTGCTGTAGAGAACCGCTTATCTCCCACTTTAAAAAATCTGGGAGTATTTAGCAATGGTAGCGTTCGGATAAAAAGAACTTTATCATGAATTCTATCGTATATGAATAAAAACTTCATACTGATGATAAACTATATCTATTAAATAATCTATTTTTTTAACAAAAATTCTAAGGATATATGGAGTCAATCATGAATCTAAATATTTTTAAACTATTTCCTGAAATGATAAAAAATCAGAATAAATACCCCTTTCCCCACACAAACATAACCTTTAAGGCATTAGTTGATGCTGCAATACCTAAAACTCCTAAATTAGCAGAAAATCATGGGCCTATTCAATTATTCGGGGCATTGGACTGTAACATCCACGGATATGAAATATGGATATTAAATCACTTTGTTTCTTTACATATACCTCCACTAGATGTGAATATTTATCTGTCCAACTCAACTGCAAAAATGCTGGACGTAGCTGCCAGACAACTGATTGATTCCAAAGAAAATAAAAAATCTATAGATTCTAAATTATTCAGAGAAAAATATATATTTGCATCCCTTGAACCAGAAGATCGCTTTCGTGCCATAACTCTTTTAGAGGAACTAAAAATTAACCCTGCATATTTACCACTGCCTTTTTATAATAATCCCGGTCTTATAGTTTCCCTGACTGGCGGAATAGTTATGTTTATTACAATAGGTTACTACACTGAATGGTCAGCATACGGTTCAACAAGTATGGAAACACCTAATAAACGAAAATTAGAGCAATTTCCTATAGGATGGGAGCAAGTAGGATATCCCGGCCCGTCTAAAGGATACCATGCTTTTAGAGGATATTTATGAGTAAAATTCTACCTGAACCTAAAATCACTTAATTATATAAGTTCGTAAAATAGGAGGTGTATTTTATGGAAAAAGATGCTGATGTAATAGTTATAGGCGCGGGAGGAGGAGGTCCGGTAGTTGCCAAAGAACTTGGTGAAAAGGGCATAAAAGTTTTATTGCTTGAAGCAGGAACATGGTATGGAAACAAGAAATGGCCCAATCCACTGCAGGAACAAGGAGCTGTAAGCTCTGCTGATACTGAAGACTTAAGTGATGAAATTTTACATAGATGTTTTACAGATTATGAAGGAGATACAAACGATAATGTAATTGGCAGATTTCGCTGGGGACCTGCAGATAGGCGAAAACCTGCCTGGTTTAGAAGGCTTCCTCAAGGAGGCTTTGCCTGGCAAAGTTCCAGCATAGGCGGCACTACACTGCTTTATTTGGGAAATTCCCCCAGAGCTTTTCCTTCATCCGTAAATGATACATGGCCGATTTCTTATAAGGAACTAATTCCATACTACGAAAAAGTTGAATCTACACTTCCTGTTTCTCAGGCCCCAATGACAGATAAGGAAGAGTTATTTTTTTATGGTGCTAAGAAAGCTGGATGGCCAATTTTAAAAACTCCTGATATAACAAATCCAGGATATAGAACTCAGCCTAATGCAATCTTACCCCCTGATCCTGATATAAATAATTTAGATTTTAAATTTGAATATAGTACAGAAGGCTGTACTCTTTGCGGCCATTGTATGAATGGATGCAGCATAGGTCCTTCAGTAGAAAGAGTAGCAAAACGTTCTACACTAATCAGTTATATTCCTTTAGCCTTAAAAACCAATAATGTAGAAATCAGACCTAATACATTTGTTACAAAAGTTTTAACAAGAAAGGATAGTACGGGAAACTTAAAATCTATAGGCATTAAATATAAGGACACATGGACAGGAGAAAATGGGGAACTTAAAGCAAAAGTTATAGTAATGTCCGCAGGTCCTATAGAATCCCCCAGATTATGGTTAAATTCAAAACTCCCACATAACCCCTGGGTGGGAAAAGGATTGACAAATCATTGGTTTGACTGTATATCTGGAATATTTGAGGAAAAAGTTTTAATGAATATATTAGGTACCCCTGATGTACGACCCTATGTGGGCCAAAATTCGGCAGCCAGATTTGACTATCCAGGCCTTGGATCACTCCAGGGACTAGGTGTAAGTCCTGGAATATATTCTACACTATCCTATTCCCTAAGCAGATATGGCTACAATTTTTTACATAAACCTGCTTCTAAAGAACCCTGGGATATTAGAGGAAGAGTAGTAGGTCAGGAACTTAAAGAAATTATGATGTCATATCCACAGACTTTAAGTATTTTACTATTTACTGACGATACCCCAAATAGTAAAAATACTGTTACACCGGATAATCTCATAAAGGATGAAAATGGTTTTGTACCTGTAATTAAATATATTCCCTCCAAAAATGATATGCAAAAAAGAGATAAACTTGCAGCAATTGCAGCGGATATACTAAAAAAAGCAGGAGCTAGTAAAATCATACGTACAGACTGTACCTCTGGCCTATTGGTTCATATGCAGAGCACTATGCGTATGGGATATGTTACTGATACAAATTGCGAAGCAAAACAGGTAAAAAGACTATTTATTGCAGACAACAGTGTACTATATAACAGCTTAGGAGGAGCTAATCCTACTCTTACAACACAGGCTCTGGCAACACGTACCGCAGAAAAAATAGTCCATAAATATTTTAATTAACTGCAAATTTTTGCTATATTCCTAAATAAGTGATTCTATATTCAGGGGAAGTTTTTTCCACCTGAATCTTAGAATTACTTGATTATCCTAATATCAAATCTCCCATTAATACTCCTGTAATTTCACTTTCTTTATTTCTAACTGGAACTGAAAGAGCTATACAATAATTATTGGTATCTACAGATATATAGGGCTCAGATTGATATTCCTTTCCTTTTATTGATTCTTTAAAATAGGGTCTGTGGGAAAAACTAGTATATATCTCTTCCTCACTATAATCCAATGTTATAGCTTTTCTAAGCCCATCCCTCTGTACCAATCCAAATAATTCAAAATAAGGGTATTTATTTATATTTTTTGTTAATATTTCAGTACAAATATTATAATCCATGGTACTTAAACCTTCAATTTGTGCTATCTGCCTAAGTACCTCTAATCCTGTTTCTATATTCTTATACACTTCCTCATCTACATTATAATCTTTAGCAAAAGAGGATATGCCCTCTTTTAAGTTTTTATTCATATCTGACAAATTCGATATAGAATCAAAGGCATTTTTCATAGCAGATAACTGTTCTTGGGAAGCTGACGCTACTTGCTGGGTAGCTTCAGAAGTATTTTCTGATATTTCACATACCTTTCTCATAAGATCTCTTGTATCAATTACTTTTTTATTTTGTATATTTATAACTTTATTTATATCTTCTATGGAATCTATAGATTTTTTACTTTCTATATATATATTATCTAAATTTTCTTTTGTAGCATTGGAAAATGTTATGGTTTCACTAAATATTTTAGCTTCATTATCCATGTTAGCAGATATGTCCGTTATTTCTGATTTAATCTCATCTATTATATACTGAATTTCTTTGGCCTGATTGGAGGATATAGCAGCCAGTTTTCTTATTTCATTTGCCACTACTGCAAAACCTGAACCACTTTCTTTTGCCTTTGCAGCTTCTATAGAAGCATTTAAGGAAAGCAAATTAGTATTTTTACTTATATCATTTACTGCATCTGCTATATTTTGAATTTTAAAAGCTTTTTCATATAAATTTTTTACTTTTGATACTAAGTCTATATTTAAATCTGAAGACTGGTTCATCTTTTCAATTAATTCTTCATAAGTTTCACTACTGTGTTTTACTACTTCCATCATAGAATGAGCATTATTTGCAACCAATTCTCCATTTTGTGATATGGATTTATGTCCTTCCACAAATTCTTTAATAAGTGTTTCCGTTTTAATTGCATCATTCATCTGTTCTATCATATCCTGGGATATATTATTTATAGCAGAACTGGTTTCTTCACCTGATCTCTCTACCAATAATGCATTTGAGCTTAAATCTTCGCAGTAATTTACAACTTTATCAGTCATTATATTGGTTTCATTTATAAATCCCCGTATACTTAGAATCAATATATTTATACTTGAACACAGATCACTAAAAATACTTTTATCATATATTTTTATTTTTTTTGTTAAATCTCCCCGGGATATCTCTTCTATAGACCCGCTAATATCTTCCAAGGATTTAAGAGTGAAATTTAATATTATAAGAACAGCCGTAACTAAAATTACAATTAATAAGACCCATACAATATTATTTAATATAATACCCTTTCCTCCAATAATACTAGAAACAATAAAAACTAATAGTGTTAAAAATACCGAACTTACTCCAAATATAAGGCCTATCCTTTTACCTTTCATATTTAAAACCTCCTAAAAACAAAATTGAAATACAAAAACCTCTTCTTAATAATTAAGAAGAGGCCAAAAATATAGCATCCTCTCATCTCTAAGGAAATTTCCTTCAGGATTTAGCACATTTCTAGAATGTCTAGCTGTTGCCGGGTTTCATAGGGCCAGTCCCTCCACCTCTCGTGATAAGAGCGTATATAATATGTATTCATTTTTTATTACAATAAATTATATACATTATGACTATAATTTGTCAACAACTTTACAGGATTCAAAATTGATTTTTAATACTATATTTTATCAATAGCCAAGTGTTTTTATAATATCTTTAACTTTTACATCCGAATTAAATTCTGGATTATCTATATAGAGCATTATAACTGGATAATCAGCCCTTTCATACTTAAATATATTATCACTATCTTCACTAAAAACAGTTGGATTTCTCTTTTTATATACTTCTTTAGGCGCATCTATGAATATTTCTACATAATTCTCCGCTCCAATTATATTTTTTGCATATTCTCTATCCCCTTTAAATCTGCTTACAGATGTAACTATGGTTATGGTGCCGCTATCTGCAAATAAATTAGCCACTTCTGCAATTCTTCTAGTCTGTTCATGGGCATCTTCTGAATTAAATGTAAGATCGGAGCTGAGTCCAAACCTTAGATGGGAAGAATCAAGATAGTATACTTTTTTCCCTAAATCCACAAGTTTTTTCTCAAGTTTAACTGCTATTTCATTTTTTCCACATCCAGGCAGCCCTGTAAGCCAAATAACTCTTCCTTTCTGGCCCAGTTTCAACTCTCTATCTTTTCTTGATACAAGTCTTTTTCTTATGGATATATTTTTACTTTTTACATCTTTTATTTCCCTTTTCAACGAATCTTCTATATTTGAAATAATTCCTCCACCGCTTATATCGTAGCCATCTACTATAACAAATCTTCCTGTAGATTGAAACTGACTGAATTCATCAAAACATATAGGTTCTTCCGTTTTTATAGTAACTTCTGCTACATCATTTTTCTTTAGAAAATTTAGATTTTCACTGCTATTTAATGTAGATGCATCAATTATTTTGTTTACAGATATTATATTGAATTTTACCTCCTGAGTTTCAATTTTAAGTTTATAGGTCTTATCCTTTACCAATTTATTATTTCCAAGCCAGAATACATTGGCATTGAACACATTTCCTACGGTAATTGGAGAACCTTTGTGACATATAACTTCCCCCCTTTTATTGTAAAATTCATCTTCTAGAGTAATACCTACAGACATACCTGCAACTGCTACATCTGACTTATCTTTTTCCTGCCATGCCTCAATAGACTTTACTCTTGTACTTTTTCCTGAGGGATAAATTATAATTTCATCCCCTTTTTTCAAAGTACCAGACTGAATTCTACCTGCTATAATTCTTCTGTTGTCAAATTTATATACATCCTGAATAGGAAATCTTAGATCTTTTTCTTCAATTCCCCTATCTTTTTCTATATTATCCATACTCTCTAAAACAGTTTGGCCATTATACCAAGGCATTTTATCCGATTTTTTAGCTATATTCTCACCCTTTGAAGCTGAAATAGGTATATACCTTTCTGGATAGATATTTATATTATTTAAAAATTCATTGAATTCCACTTGAACCTCATTAAATCTCTTTTCCGAATAATCTACCAGATCCATTTTATTTATAACTACAAATACCTTTTTTATACCAATAAGCGAAAGTATATACCCATGTCTTTTTGACTGCTCCATAACACCTTCTTTGGCATCTACGACCAAAATAGCTGCCTCTGCACTGGCAGCTCCTGATATCATATTCTTTAAGAATTCTTTATGTCCCGGTGCATCTATAATTACATAGTCTCTTTTTTGTGTGAAAAATTGAAGCATGGTTATATCTATGGTTATACCCTGCTTTTGTTCTTCCTCAAAGGCATCTAGCAAATATGCATACTCAAACTTTTTTCCATTATCTTCAGATATCTTTTTTACTTTTTCAATTTCACCTTCAGGCAGTGAATTAGTATCATAGAGCAATCTGCCTATTAGAGTTGATTTACCGTGATCTACATGTCCAACCACTACTATATTTAAATTTTCTCTGTCTCTTGCCATTTAAATACCCCCTATTTTATTCAATTCATAATTCCATTTAATATCAATTGTGAACTGTGAATTGTCTACATATATCCTTCTTTTCTTAATTTTTCAAGAGCATGGGCATCTGCCTTGTCCTGTGCCCTTCCGGATCTTTCTGTCTCATTGGTATTTTTAAGTTCTTCTATTATTTCATCTAAACTTGACGCATTGGAATCAATAGGATTTGTACAAGGTGCACATCCAAGGCTTCTATATCTTTTACCATTCTTTGCAAAATAAAGATCCACCACTGGAATATTCTCTCTCTTCACATATTCCCATATATCCAATTCAGTCCAGTTTATAATAGGATGTACTCTTATATGGTTACCCTTTTTAAAATCAGTTTTAAACTGATCCCAAAGTTCAGGAGGTTGATCTGTGTAATCCCACTTGGACTCTGCATTTCTCTCACTAAATACTCTTTCTTTGGAACGTGAACCTTCTTCATCTCTTCTAATACCTACAATAAGCCCTTCAAATTTATGTTTGTCTATTACCTGTTGAAGTCCATCTGTCTTTAGTGCCCTGCAGCAAACAAGTCTTCCCTTTTCCGGTCCAATGCCCTCTTCTAAGGCTTTAGTATTTGTGTGTACTATTAAATTTAAATTATATTCTTTTGCTATCCTATCTCTGAATTCTATCATCTCTGGAATTTTTAATGTGGTATCCACATGTATAAGTGGAAATGGACAATTCCCAAAAAATGCTTTTTGAGCTAACCACAGCATTACTGTGGAATCCTTGCCTATGGACCACAACATTCCAAGCTTCCCAAGTTTTTTATAAGCCTCTCTAAAAATATAGATACTTTCTGCTTCCAATCTATCTAAATGATTCATTTACTATTTCCCTCTTTCTAATATCTATTTGACTCTTTTCTATTGGTGACTATTGTAATTCCAACATTATCATCATTTATTAAATGCCATTTTAATTCATCTCCATTTTTACTAACATACAAATAGGAACCATTGCCACCTATGTCTGCTCCTAAATAATACTTAATTGAACCATTTGCACATTCTTTAACACAAGCTGTACATCCCCAGCAGTCACTTTCATATTTTAAATATGCTTTCCCATGATCATCTGCATATATAAGATTTCCAGGACAGACATTTTTACATTTAAGGCATCCAATACAACTTTCACTATCAATTTTTATGCTCATATATTTTATCCCTTTCTACTATATTTCTAAATATAATATACACCTTTCCTTTCTTGTACACAGAATTAACATATTTTACCCAATTTTTGTCATCTCTAAAAGGAAAATTGTTATTTTGCTGATAACATTTCCACCTTGTTTCACGTCTTGCCTTTAAATGGGCTATAACAACCCTGCATATATACAATCTGTCAATTAATTCATATATAAATAATAGTTCATGGAAATTCTCGGCTTTTAGTCCTCTGCTCATCTCAAGCAGCTCCTCTATCCTGTTTTCAGCCCTGCATAATTTTTCTATATTATAGCTATAGTTTTGCGATATGCCTCCTGCATATTCATCCATAGTTTTCTGCATAGCTTCTTCCAACTCATAAACACTATAAATATTTTGTTTATTTTCAAAGAATCCATTTACTTCACTCAGTTTGTTCTTTATACTTTCTTTATCTATATACTCAATATTTACGTTTTTAATATAATTCAGCACTGAATCTGCTGCAATCTCACCTTCCGCAAAACACCCTGTTGCATATTTTTTTGGACTTCCTCCACTTACATCACCTGCACAATAAAGCCCTGTCAAAGTTGTGGCTCTTTTTGTATCCACCCAGTATCCACTGCCACCATGACCTCCCACCAAATATGGTTCAGTTCCCTCGATTTCCACATCTTCCACTTGTGGAATTCCATCTTTGCTTATCCATTTTAGTGCCTGGGACGGTGCCATATTCAGATAAGCTCTTATCAAATCGCCTTCCTGAGTCTTGGTAATATGATTAATCTTTAAAAAACATGGCCCATTACCTTTTTTGTTTTCCATTACAGTAGCATAAAGTCTATTTATAGTTGTAGGTTTCCCGTAATTTCCCACATATTTTTCACCTTTGCCATTCACCTGATAAGCTCCTATTCCCTGAGCTATAGTTCCTGTAGGTGCTATAGTATCTTTGCACCTCAATGCAACAAATCTCATCTCAAAAGTTGTCATTTCAGCCCCTGCTCTTATTCCCATTGCGTACCCAGCTCCAGTATTGAAAGGCGAATACCACATCTTGTGTTTTGAAAATCCAGGGTTATTAGGTTTATATATGCCTGATGCCCCTCCTGTTGCACATATTACTGCTTTTGCATGGATTACATAGAATTCTTTGTGGTGAATGGAAAATCCATAGGCACCTATAATTTTTTGCTCTTTCTGTATATAATCTATAATATTTACTCCATTCAGCACATGTACGCTGTTTTGACTTTCCACTGCATTTGAAAGTATAGGTTTAATATTTTCTCCATTTATCTTTATACTTCTCCTGCCTCTCTTTACATATTCTCCTTTTGAATCCTTTAAAATAGGAAGTCCCATATTCTCCATCTCACGGGTCACACTATTGAGTCTTTTTGCTATAGTATATACCAAATCCTCTCTTACGACTCCATTAAATTCTTCTTTCACATAATCTACAAAAGACTCAGGGGTCTCACCTTCATTTATATAGGCATTTAAAGCATTAATCCCACCTGCAAGGCATCCACTTCTTTTTATATTTGCCTTCTCCACAATAAGGACACTTGTTTCCGGAGACTTCTTAGCTATTCTAAACGCTGCAAAACAGCCTGCCGTACCTCCACCTATTATCAATACATCAGTATGCAGTTCTTTAACCACAAATTCCATTTAATCACTCCTGTACCTTACAAGACAAAAAGTCCAATATTTTATTTACACATTGCTGAACAGTATCCAAATTGGTAGATACAACAATCTCAGGATTATCAGGTACCTCATAGGGAGAATCCACACCTGTAAAATCCTTTATTTTACCATTTCTAGCCTTTTTGTATATTCCCTTTGGATCTCTGCTTTCACAAACTTCAAGAGGACAATCAACATATACCTCTACAAAATCTTTCCCAAGTAATTTCCTGACCTTGTCTCTATCATCTTTAAATGGAGATATAAAAGTTGAAATTGTAATAATCCCAGAATCTACAAACAGTTTACATACCTCTGCTATCCTTCTTATATTTTCAATTCTGTCTTCTTTGGTAAATCCAAGATTGGAATTTAAACCATGCCTTACATTATCACCATCCAAAAGATAAGTGAGCCTTCCCATATTATATAATCTCATTTCAAGTTCAGAAGCTATGGTGGATTTTCCAGATCCAGAAAGACCAGTAAACCATATAAGAATTCCATTTTGCCCAAGCAGTTTTTCTCTCATCTCTCTATTTACCAATGCTCTATGCCATGATATGTTAGTTGATTTCACACTCAATAAAAATCCCTCCATTATTCTCAAACTTTTCACCATTGATGAATTAAGTTATCTTTATAGTTTATTTACTCATACCCCTGCTTTGCAAAAAAATATTTTATATATATGCAGATGTAGTATCAGATTTCAAATTGTTTTCAATAATTTCTACTTTATTATCATCATTAAATAAATATAATCTGTGCACAAGAACAATTACTTCTTCGCCTAAATTGAGATTGTCCTTTTCCAACGAATAAACTCCTGAAATTTCAGTATTTCCTATTTTAACAGTTACTACCCAATTGGAACCTGCAAAAGAAATATCTGTAATAGTACCTTTGTCACAGGCAAGCTCAGATTGTATTTCCCCCTTTCTTCCAATTTCAACAAATTCAGGTCTTATAATAGCTTTTGCTCCCGATGGAAGTCGCTTAAATGCTTTAAATTCACTAAAATCCTTAATAATAGTTGATTCACCAACAAATGTTGCTACAAAAGCAGTTTTGGGATTTTTATATATTTCAACCGCACTGCTTATTTGCTCAATACTTCCCAAATTAGTTATTATAATTTCATCTGCCACTTCCACCGCTTCTTCTTGATCATGGGTTACAAATATACTTGTTATTCCTAATTTGTGTATCATCTGTTTGAGCCAGGTTCTAAGTTCTTTTCTTACTTTTGCATCAATAGCAGCAAAAGGTTCATCAAGAAGGAGCAGCTGCGGTTTTGGAGCAATGGCCCTTGCAAAAGCAACTCTTTGTTTCTGGCCTCCTGACAACTGACTTGGATATCTTTTTTCCAAACCTTTAAGTCCAATAAGTTCTATTAATTCTGTAACTCTTTGTTTTATATATTTCTTATCTTCCTTCTTAATAGAAAGTCCAAATGCTATATTCTGATATACCGTCATATTTTTAAAAAGAGCATAATTTTGAAAAACAAACCCTATTCCCCTTTTTCCTGGGGATATATCATTAACTAACTTTCCATCGATATAAATTTCTCCACTATCAGCAGTCTCAAGCCCTGCGATTATACGAAGTATTGTAGTTTTTCCGCTTCCACTTGGCCCAAGCAGTCCTATCAACTTTCCTCGTTCTATCCCAAAGGATATATTCTTCGACGCTTTATAACTTCCAAATTTTTTATTAAGGTTCCTGACTTCAACATACATATTATTTCACCTCTTTTTTCACTTTCCACTCAATAATATTCCTTAAAATTAAAATTACAATAGCTATAAATACTAAAATTGATGATACTGCAAAAGATGCAGAAAATTGATATTCATTATATAATATTTCTACATGCAGTGGCAAAGTGTTAGTTTCTCCTCTTATATGTCCGGAAACTACGGAAACAGCTCCAAATTCACCTATGGCACGGGCACTGCACAGTACTATTCCATACAGAAGTCCCCATTTTATATTAGGCAGTGTTATTTTTGTGAATATTGTCCACAAATTTGCCCCCATGGAGGCTGCCGCTTCTTCCTCATCAGTTCCCTGAGTAATCATCAGAGGTATTATTTCCCTAGCCACAAAAGGAAAAGTTACAAATATCGTAGCCAGTACTATACCGGGCAGTGCAAAAACTATTTTTATATCATGTTGAAATAGAAAATTATAAAATAAACCACCTCTTCCAAAAGTCAGTACATATATCAATCCAGCTATAACCGGCGAAATAGCAAATGGAAGATCAATAAGTGTAATTAAGAAATTCCTGCCTCGAAATTTAAATTTTGTTGCAACAAAGGCCATTATTGTGCCGAATACAGTATTTAAAATAACCGCCAGGCTGGAAGCTATTAAAGTAAGTTTTACAGCTGAAATAGTATTTTCCTCCGTAATAGCCATCATATATGCATCTTTACCTTTTTTAAAGGCTTCTATAAATATAAGTATCAGTGGCATCCCCAGCATTATAAATAAAAATATTATTGTTATTGCTATGAGTAAATACTTAATTATACTAGATTTAGTATAGTATCTCTTTTTCAATTTTCTCACCCCTATGCATACTTGTTGGCTCTCCATTGAATTAAATTTATAATAAACAACATAAAAAATGAAAATACAAGCATAACCAAAGCTATGGCTGTTGCTCCCGAATAATCAAACTGTTCAAGCTTGGTCATTATTAAAAGGGGAGCTATTTCAGTTTTCATGGGCTTATTTCCAGCTATGAATACCACAGATCCATATTCCCCTATGCCTCTTGCAAAAGCAAGTGAAAATCCAGTTAAAAGAGGAGCAATGAGTTGCGGAAATATTACCTTGAAAAAAATTTGTATTCTAGATGCGCCTAGAATAGAAGCTGCCTCCTCTATACTGACATCTAAATCTTCTAAAACTGGCTGCACTGTACGTACAACAAAGGGTATGCCTATGAATACCAATGCTACAGTAATTCCAAATGTGGAAAAGGATCCCTGTATACCAAATTTATCCAATATAGAGCCAATCCATCCATTTTTTGAATAAAGTGTTGTAAGTGAAATGCCTGCAACAGCTGTAGGAAGAGCAAAGGGCAAATCTATACATCCATCCAGAAATCTTTTAAAACGAAAATCATATCTTACAAGTGCCCAGGAAATAATCAATCCAAAAACAGCATTTATGCCAGCTGCTATAAATGCACATCCAAAACTTATCTTATATGATGCTATTACCCTTGGATTTGTTACAGTTCTTATGAAATCATCAAATCCCATTTTAGATGTTTGAATCAATATTGTGCTAAGCGGAATTAAAACTATTAAACTCAAATATAAAATAGCCACTCCCATAGATATATTAAAACCCGGGATAACTCTTGTCTTTTTAGCCATTTTATGCCTCCTTCCTGTATTGCAAATCGCTATAACATATACATTATATGTAGATACTATAGTATTAGCATTATATAATAACTTCTAAGATTTGAAAATCCTAGAAGTTATTTTACCATATATAGTATTACTGTTTAGGCTGATATATCTGATCAAATGTTCCCCCATCTTCAAAATGAGTTTTCTGAGCTTTTGTCCATCCGCCGAATACATCATCTATTGTAAATAAATTGATTTTTGGAAATTGATTTTCATATTTCTTGGCAATCTCCTTGTCTCTAGGACGATAGTAATTCTTTGCAGCTATTTCCTGTCCTTCTTTTGAATACAGGTATTTTAAATATTCCTCAGCCACTTTTCTCGTACCTTTTTTATCTACCACTTTATCTACCACAGCTACCGGTGGTTCTGCAAGTATGCTCATAGAAGGCACAACTATATCAAACTTATCTTTTCCCAATTCTTTTACAGATAAGAAAGCTTCATTTTCCCAAGCTATAAGAACATCCCCAACTCCTCTTTCAACAAAAGTAGTTGTAGCACCTCTTGCACCTGAATCCAATACTGCCACATTTCCATATAACTTCTTCACAAATTCTTTTGCCTTGTCTTGATTATTATTGTTTTGCTTTAAAGCATATCCCCATGCTGCAAGATAGTTCCATCTGGCACCACCGGATGTTTTGGGATTCGGCGTTACTATGGAAATTCCTTCATTTACAAGGTCATCCCAGTCTTCTATGTGTTTAGGATTACCTTTTCTAACAAGAAATACTATAGTGGAGGTATAAGGAGAACTGTTATCTTCAAACTTCTTCTGCCATCCTTTATTAATTAGGCCCGCCTCTTGAATTGCATCTATATCGTAGGCCAAGGCTAAAGTAGCAACATCTGCTTCCTGTCCTTCTATAATTGATCTTCCCTGTTTACCTGATCCACCATGAGATTGTTTTATTGTAACATCCTGGCCAGTCTTTTCTTTCCAATATTTAATAAAGGCTTTATTGTACTCTTGATATAATTCTCTTGTAGGATCATAAGAAACATTCAGAAGTTCAACTGACTTTTCACTTTTCGATGATTCCTTAGTATTTGTAGCGTTTTGATTCCCACAACCTGTAAAAAATGCCAGTATAAAAATACCAATCAATGAAATTAAAATGCTAAACTTAAATTTTTTCACAAAAAATCCCCCTTTAGTTTAAAAAAGTTTTATTTTATCAAAACACTCATAAGAATCTAAGTATTTTAACTTAATACATAATTTATTCACAATTTTCTCGTTATTTTTTCAAGTCAAAATAATTTTGTCAGTATATACTTTTTGCTGTTTTGGTAAAAAGTATATGGGCCTTTGTTATTTCATGACTAAAATTTGATGTTAACTTAACCTCCGGTTTTTCTAATCAAGTCCAATAAAAAACTTCCTGTGGAGAAAACACAGGAAGTTATATCCTCTTGTTTCTCATCTTTCAGGGTATACCTGCTGGAATTGGCACCATTGAATATAAAATTTATTCAGGTTGCCGGACATCATAGGGCCAGTCCCTCCGTCTCTCTTGATAAGAAGTTTTATATTTAATTTCATATTTTAAAAAATAAATTATATATAATATACAGCCTTTTAAGTTTTTTGTCAATATAAAATTGCAAAATAAACAGGGCAAATCTCCTTTGATTTTCAAATTTGGCTGACAAGACCATTTCTATTTTATTAAAGTGAGGTTTTTTTGTTCACTGTATTTCATTGCATCAATTTTATTTTGCCAATCTATCCAGATGAATTAAAAGTGGATGTTTTTCCTCTTCCTGCTTCTTTCTATAACTATAGGTTTCATTTCTTATTTCTTCCGGCTCTATCACCCATACTGTAGATAAATCTCCATCTTCAATATTTTCTTTAACAAATTTGTTTGTAATATTTCTTAAATATTTTTCCACTTATCTTGGCTTTTACAGGAACACCTTTTATCTGATAACTCTCATTATTTTTAGATTTTATAGTTATTGAAACTTTTTTCTTAAACCATATACTATTCACCATATTATTGTTTGTTATCGACGATTCGATTAATTCTAGATATATTATGTTTCCAGAATCATCTACTTTTAAAAAGCTTTTAAAGGTAGTATGTGGTATATTGTTCTTATCTACTGTTGATAAAACTTTTATTGTATCCTTATCATTTATTAGTTTTATAATTTTATCCTGCAATTTTATCGCCAATTAAAATCCCTCCCTTATATAATTCTTGATAAGTCGGTATCCGGATGGTTACCACATCTTCTATAATTATCCATATCAATATTCAAATTATACTTTTTCCTGAGATTGTCAAGTGATCTGGATAATTTTACATAATACTCCAAAGAAGGATTTTCCTGATTTTGAAATACGGAACCAGGATATGGAGTCCAGACACACTGTACTATACTCACTCCATTCTCAACAAATTTTTCTGCTTCCTCCAATATTACTTTAAGTGCCTCATCTTCAGTTTCAAATCCATAGGGTCTAGCAAGCTCAACACCTGCTACAATACCAGAATCCACATTTCCTTTTCCGAATATATCCACCGCAGCAAATATCCTTCTTTTCCACTCTTTATATCCTATTAGTTTACTTTTACCAGGACAAATCCAATTAAACTTTTCTTCATTAAGCACTTCAATATCTGAAGTATAAGACATACTACCTGTATTTTCGTATATTTTTTGTAATTGTTTCTCGTTAAATGCTGAAGATATCATCTGACTGGGAAATTTTTTGGTTTTAAAATTTTCTCCTATAGCTTGAAGTATTTCTATGTATAAATTAACTTCATCATCAAATACCTCTTCACCACTCAATATAGATCCTGCTGTTAAAAAAATACTTTCTAAAGCTCCAGGTTCCTTCAATGCTTCCTTTACGGTCTCATACACATCCTGAGGCTCCAGTCTTGCCGGCTTGTTATTTTCTATTTTGTTCTTATTGAAATTTGACCCTATATTACAGTACCTACAACCTTTTCCTGTATCCCAAAAATGGCAATAGCTATATGGATCTATATCTATACGCTGCGGTCTTGAAGTTGCTACATGCCACATAGGAGTCCCCTTGCTTGTAAACTTTTCATAATAATCAGGTTTAGGCCAATATTCAACTTCCTCTACTATTTTCCCACCATCTGTAAGATAGCATTTGCCATCAATATAATCCACAACATATGGATTCTTAGCTGATGGAAGAGGACCAGTTATAATAGATGTACCATCTCTAAGAAGTAAAGATACTGGAAAATAATCTTTTTTTTCACCTACTGAAAAAAATATTCCTCTAGATTGGAGCTGATGTATATTTTTATCCGCAGCTTTTATTGCCCTACCAGTATAAATCACACTTCTTCTCTGTACATCCGCTTTAATTATAGCAAAGGGTGACACATCACTATATTTTTCTATAACTTCTTTTAATGTCAATTCTCTTTTTCTTTCTGGCATTTATATTTTACACCTCTCTAGTATTAAATTATCTATCTGTAATCAAATCAAGTATGTCCCCATGCAATTTTTTGAATTTATCACTATATTTTACATCGCTTAGATTTCCTATCCCTTCGTAATTAGTAAATCCAATGTTAAATTGTTTAATTATTTTTCCTGGTCTTTTAGACATAACTATAACTTTTGTACCAAGATATAGAGCTTCATCAATATCATGAGTAATAAATAAAACAGTTTTCTTATTTTCACTCCATATATGTCTTAATAAATTCTGCATCTGTTCTCTTGTCAATGCGTCCAAAGCGCCGAAAGGTTCATCCATAAGTAATACTTTTGGATCGTTAGCAAGTACACGAGCTATAGCTACACGTTGTTTCATGCCACCTGATAATTCATAAGGCTTAAGTTTTCTAAATTCATCCAGTCCAATTCTTTTAAGAAAAAAATCTGTCTTTTCATCAGCTTGCCATCTGGGAATTTTCCTCATTTTCAAGCCAAACCTAACATTATTTTCTACATTAAGCCATGGATATAGCGCAGGTTGTTGAAAAACAACTCCTCTATCATGATCTGCTCCCCTTATTTCATTTCCATCTATCAACGCCTTACCTTTTGATGGATTTATAAATCCAGCTACAATTTTGAGTAAGGTACTTTTTCCACATCCCGATGGTCCCAATATGCATATAAATTCTCCACTTTTTATATGCACATTTATGTCTTCTATAGCATTAACCTCTGTATTACTGGATTTATAAGTTAAACTGACATTCTCTAGAGAAATAATATAATTATCTTTCTTGATTTTCACGATATTTTACCTCCAAATTATCAATTACAGCTTATTTTTTTAATGCACTCTCTATAAATTCAGGGTCAATAGCTTTTTCAAACTCAGATAATTCTGGAGCAGATTGTATCTGTTTTTGTTGAACTAAAAAGTCAGCAGTATCTTTAAGAGTTTTCGCAAATTCACCTTTTTTTGAACTTGTCCCTAAATACTTATCGGATATTTCTTCTTTTGCTGACAACCATATTAATTCATTCATTTGATTCTTACTATCTTCTTTGCTTATATTAAGCTCCTTTGCTACAGACTGAGCCGCATCATCAGCATTACTTTTAAAATAATCATAAGCTTTGATTTGAAGTTTTACATATTTTGTCACTATGTTAGGATATTTTTTAGCAAACTCCTTATTAACTATACCAATATCACCGGTAACAATACCTTTTTCAGCCAATGTTCCACTATTAACTATTTCTTTGCCATCCAGAGCTATTAACTTTGCTAGCGTTGGCTCCCATACATATGCTGCATCTATTTCTCCACGCTGCCATGCAGCATAAATATCTTGAGGCTGCATATCAAGAACAGTCACATCATTCGCTGATACTTTTTCTGCCTTCAATTCACTTAACAAACTATAATGAGTTGTAGAGCCAAAAGGAACTGCAACCTTTTTACCTTTCAGATCTTTAATTGAATTAATATTGGCCTTATTTTTTGCAACAAGTGCCTCATTTTTTCCTATTACATCATGAATCCAGAATACTTCATATGGAAGATTCTGAGATATTCCTATAGATGCTGGAGTTGAACCTAAAAGTGCAATATCCAAACTCTTTGAAGTCATTGCGGTATTTACATCTTTCCCTGAATCAAATTGAACAAATTTGACCTTAACTCCCAGTTCCTTCTCATACCAATTCTTTGATTTCGCTAAAATCTCGTCATTGGGAATTTGCTGGTATCCAATAGTGACAACACTAGGCTTTTTATCATCTTTTGTCCCACTGGATGTTTTATCTGCACCATTTCCACATCCTGCTAAACTCCCTACTAGAATACTTGCCAAGATAGTTGTTATTATTGATTTTCCAATTTTTTCCATAAAGTATTCCTCCCGTTTTTAGATATTATTATTCTTTTCCTTCCCATGGAACAAATTTTATTTCTATTAACCTAATTATTTTGTCAAGTAATATTCCCGTCACGCCCATTATTATAATGCCCACAAAAATTATGTCACTTCTTAAAAATTTACTGGCATCAAGAACCATCCACCCTATGCCAGATACTGCGGCAACCATTTCTGCAGCAACCAATGTTGTATATGCAAATCCCATAGAAGTTCTAAGCCCTGTAAATATTGAAGGCAAGCAAGTTGGAAGTATAACATGTAAAAATGTCTGAATTTTACTTGCACCTAAAGTATATGCTCCATTAATATAATCTTTTCTAATGCCTTTCACTCCAGATGCGCATGACAAATATATGGGTGGAAATGCTGCCAGATAAAGCAGCATAACTTTTGATGAATTTCCTATACCCAGCCACATTATTAGAAGTGCATAATATGCCAGGGGAGGAAGTGGTCTAAAGAAATTTACTATGGGTTCAAAAACAGCTCTAATTTTACTGCTGTACCCACTTGCCAGTCCTATCGGAATTCCTGTTATTATTGCTAATATAAATGCCGACATAAGCCTAAACATACTGTCACTAAAATGTTTATAAATAGTATTTCCCTTATATCCTTCTGTAATAATTTCTTTAAATCCCAATATAACTTTATAGGGTGACGGGATAATGGATTCAGGTAATATCTTTAACTTTGTTATCAAGTACCAGATAATTAACAATAAAGTTACAGTAGTTATTGTAATAATTTTTTCAATAGTAATAAATTTCGACATTTTAAAATCTATTTTTTTAGTCGATGCATTCAGTTTTTCATTATCTGAGATCCGCTTATACATAAATTTACCTCTCTTTTAATTTATCAGATAATTTTTCCAATAAGTTTTTTAAAACTTTTGCTATTATATCCAGTTCACCTTTTTCAATTACAAGCGGCGGAGCAAGTATTAAAACATTACTGTAATTTGGTACGGTGGTACTATTCTTGCCTACAATAACACCCCTCTCCTGTGCTTCTTTAATTAAATTTCCCAAATATTTCTCTTCTAAAGGAACTTTTAATTTTTTATCTTTTACCAATTCTATTCCTACAAACAATCCCTTATATCTTATATCCCCAACTATGGGCAGATTGCTCAATTCCTTCAATTTATCTATAAAATACTCACCTTTTTTTTCAGCTCTTTTTACTAAATTTAATTCATTTATAAGGTTTATATTTTCAATTGCCACTGCACAGGATGCAGGATGTCCGCCAAAAGTATTAACATGCCTCAGTTGTGATGTTTCATCATCGTCACTTGTAAATTTATCAAATATATTCTCTTTAGCAGCAGTTGCAGATAATGGAAGATATCCACTTGTCAATCCTTTTGCAAATGTTATAATATCAGGTTCTATACTCCAGTGTTTGAAACCAAACATTTTCCCTGTACGTCCAAACCCACTTACAACCTCATCAAAAATGAGTAAAACTCCTTTTTGCCTGCATATTTCTGAAATTCTATTCCAATATTCATTTGGAGGTACAATTACCCCTCCACCAGACATTATTGGTTCACCTATAAAAGCAGCTATAGTATCTTCACCTTCATAATTTATAACTTGTAAAAGTTCTTCTGCACATTCTAAATTACAATTCGGATATTTTTTGCCATGTGGACACCTGTAACAATATGGAGGATGTATTTTTATAAACCCTGACAACAGAGGTTCATATTTAAATTTGCGTCCTTCCTGCGCACTGGCACTTAATGTTCCCAATGTATTTCCATGATATGCCCTATATCTTGAAATGACTTTATACCTAAGCTGATTGTTATTTTGAATTTGATATTGACGCGCAATTTTAAATGCCACTTCATTGGCCTCAGATCCACTATTTGAATAGTGCAGTTTAGCTTTATATCCAAGCTCCTTATTAATCTTTCTAGAAAGTTCTATAGCCGGCAGATGACTTGCTGTCAAAGGATAATACGGCAGATTATTCATCTGATTATAAGCGGCTTTACTCAACTTTTCCTGACCATATCCAATATTTACACACCAAAGTCCTGATACCCCATCTATATAGCTTTTACCATCAATATCAAATATTCTAGCTCCTTTTCCATAAGTATATATTTTAGGTATATATTTCTTAGATTTTTTATATTGGGTTAATCCATGCCATAAATAGTTTATGTCATCTTCAACTAATTCACTTTTGTTTTTCCTGTCCCTTTCTTCCTTCATAATTCCACTCTCCTTCTCTCTTTATTTATATTTTCAATTTCATTATATTTACATCCTCAAAACCTGCATCTCTGTATATTCTGATTGCCTCCTTGCTAAATGCCAACAATTGTATTTCATTTGCTCCTTTTGATTTAATCCATTGTATATTTAAATTCAGTAATCTTGATGCCAATCCCCTTTTTCTGAATTCCGGCAATGTATAAACATCAACTATCCATCCATAAAACCCAGGTTTAAATAATAAATATGGAAAATCATTTTTTATCAAAGAACCAGCAACACAAATTGCTTTTCCTTCTGAACTATAAGCAATAAAATGTTGCATTTTATTTTTACTATATTGCTGTATATAAAAGTTTGTAGTTTCTTCTTTAATATTTTCTATGTAAAAATCATCTAAAAATCCAGTTTCCTCAAACAAAAATTTTCTAAATTGAAGTATTAATGATATATCTTTTTTTGATGCCCTTTTTATAACAATGTCATCATGCTCTTTCCACATTTAATTCACTTTCACCATCCAATCTTTAGTTTTATTTTTAATCTCTGCTTTTCAAAACCATTTATCCTATACTTTTTAATATTTGGGTAAAAATTTTACAAAATCATATTTGTATTATCTAAATACTGTACAATAAATTCAATAATAAAAGGTCAAGTTCAATTTTGTTATAAAGAATAAATATTATCTCTTTATAATAAATTCAACTTGACCTCTAGTTTTCCAGTCAGCCAACTAAAATATTAAATTTGCAGTAAAAAACTTCCTATGGAGAAACCAGTCTTAAATCATACTATTTAATTCCTGCTTCTTTTAAATAATCTTTGTTTACAAATTTATCAACATCTACTGAAGTTGTAATTAAATTAGCTCCTTTCATAAACTTCTCCGTCTTTTTAAGTTCTGTAATATCATCAGCTGTTAAATTAGGGTTAAAATCATATTTAGGTAAAACTTTAATAAGCTGATTTTGTGTTAAATTCACCTCACTACTTATAATTTTTGTAGTTTCACTTAAATTTTGTTTTGCAAATTCAGCTCCTTTTTGTATATTCTTCAAAAATATCTTAACTAATTCTGGATTTTGTTTTGCAAACTCATTTCTAACTACATAAATACATATCCCAAGTTTTATTCCCGTACCATCAATCAAAACTTTTCCTGTACCTTTGTCTTCCATTTGCGTTATAGTAGGTTCCCATACTGCACCTGCGTCAATACTCTTGCTTGCAATAGCAGAACTTATATCTCCGTTAGTGTCCATATTTACAAGTTGTACATCATCACTAGTCATATTGTTATTTTTTAAAACAAGGTATAAAAGGTGATGAGCATATGATCCTTTTACTACAGCTACTTTTTTACCCTTCAATTGTTTTGGCGAAGTAATTTTAGAATCTTTAGATACCATTATAGCTAGTGCTTTAGGACCTATAGAACTAGATGCAATAATACTTGTATCCTGTCCCGCAGATTTTCCTATAAAAGCTGGTGAGTCTCCCATCATTCCAATGTCCTGATTTCCAGAAGCTAATGATTCATTTTCTGGTGGACCCGATAAAAATGATGTCCATTTTACTTTGACTCCAACTTTTGCCATATCCTGTTCAATCCATTTCTTTTGTTTAGCTACAAAAACTGGTGCGTAATTCGGTATAGGTTGAGTTGCTATTCTAATTTCTTTAACTTTAACCCCTGAAGAACTATTGTTATTATCATTATTACTACATCCTGAAATCGGAATGATCAATAAAGCCATAATTATTACCATTATCTTATTTCTCATTTTTAACATTTAATTGTCTCCTTTTTATTAATCTTAAATTACATAATTAACTATTTCTTTTTGATCAGAAAAAAATTCTTCATATATTAACTTTCTTATCTCTAAAAAATCATAACTATTTCTATCTCTTGGCCTTTTAACTTTTATCGGTATTACTTTTTTTATTCTTCCTGGCCTCTGCGACATAACTATAACTTTGTCTCCTAAATATACTGCCTCATCAATATCGTGAGTTACAAATATTATTGTAATTTTTTTTGTTTCCCAAATTTTTAAACATTGTTCTTGCATCTGAATTCTAGTAAGTGCATCTAAGGCACCAAATGGTTCATCCATTAAAAGTATTTCAGGATTATTAGCTAATGCTCTCGCTATAGAAACCCTTTGTGACATTCCACCTGAAAGTTGGGATGGATAAGCATCTTCAAATCCTGATAATCCAACCAATTCTAAATGTTGCTTAACTATTTCTTTTTTCTCGCTATAGGATTTATCCCGTAATCCAAAAGATATATTTTCACTTACAGTAAACCAGGGGAAAAGTCTATGTTCCTGAAAAACTATCCCTATTTTTAAACTTGGTTTCAATATTTTTTCCCCATCCATTTCAACAGTTCCTTCATAATCATTGTCAAGTCCAGCAATTATACGAAGAAGTGTACTTTTACCACAACCACTGCTTCCTATTATACTGATAAATTGGCTTTTTTCCACATGTAAATTAATATTTTCAAGTACAGGAACACTTTTTCTATTTATAACAAACTTTTTATTCAAATTTCTAATTAAAATTCTATCTTCTGTTAATTTATCCATATTCATATTTACTCCCTAAATCACAATATTTATAATTACCACTTTACTAAGCTTCTTTGAAGTTTTAAAAGTAAGACATCCATCGTTTTTCCAATAACACCTATTATAAGCATTCCAACAATTACAACATCCGTTTGAGAAAGCTGCCTTGCATCAGAAATCATGTATCCAACACCACTTGTAGATGCTATAAGTTCAGCAGCCACTACACACATCCATGCACCACTTAATCCCAATCGTATTCCCGTCATTATAAATGGTAGAGATGACGGCATTATAACTTTTCTTATAAATTTCCCTTTTGGTATTTCAAGAACATAAGCTACCTCAATTAATTTCTTGTCAACTCGATGTATGCCTTCAACAACATTTGTAAAAATAGGGAAAAACGCACCTAATAAAATTATATATATTTTCGAATTTTCTCCTATTCCAAACCAAAGTATAGCAAGAGGTATCCAAGCAATTGGAGGTATGGGCCTGATAATTTGAATCACAATATTTGTTATCCTATCAAAATGTTTTGACAAACCCACTATTATACCTAAAAATATTCCACTTACAGAAGCTATCAAAAAACCTTCTAATACCCTGAGAATACTCATACCTATATTTTTATATAAAGTTCCTGCTTCTATGAGATTTATAAATGAATGCCATACTTTTCCAGGTCCTAGCAATAATATAGGGTTTACCAAACCAGTTTTAAAAAGTATTTGCCAAACTATTAGCACAGTTACTGGTAAGATTAAATATTCTACAATTTTATAAAAATCTTTTATCTTATGCATCAAACAAGCTCTCCTTATCAATTATTCATCATAATTTGCTTATTTTTTTTAGCTTTTCAAATTTTTGATTATCCAATTTTATATCCCCCATAAAATACTCTTTTCCGATGTATTTGTATTTAGGTTGTCCCAAACGATGATATGGTAATAATTCATATTTTACATTAGATCTATTTTTTAGAAAATCGACTATTTCCTCTATATCTTCAATAGAATCATTAAATTTCGGAATAATTGGCGTTCTAACAATTTTCTTCTTATTAGGAAATTGTATACATAATTTATTGAAATTATCAAGTATTAATTTATTATCTACTCCTGTAAATTTTTTATGTTTTTCTGAATTCATACATTTTATGTCAAATAATATTGTATCTAAGAATTCACATCCTTGTTTTAAAATACTCCACTTAGCATATCCACAAGTTTCCACAGCTGTATCTATTCTTCTTTTCTTAGCCTTTTTTAGCAATTCAATTGTAAAATATGGTTGGTTAAATGGTTCACCTCCACTTATAGTTAATCCTCCGCCAGATCTAGAATAAAATACTACATCTTTCTCTACTATATTTATTATCTCATTTGATGTAATAAGTTTTCCAAACACAAATAAAGCTTTCGATGGACATACATCTTTACAAATAAAACACTCTGTACACAATTTCCTATTTACTATTACTTTATCCTTCGATTTCCTTATCGCCTTATACTTGCACATATCAACACATTTTCCACATTCAGTACAGCCTATACATTTATCTAAATTACATGCTAACTCTGGATTGCTTTTCTGAGATTCCGGATTACTGCACCATCTACACCTAAGAGGACATCCCTTTAAAAAAACCAGCGTCCTAATACCAGGACCGTCATGCACGGAATAATGCTGGATATTAATAACACAGCCCTTATCATTATTTCTATTAGTTTCATTCATTTTAGTCCTCCATAGCTTTATATAAAGTCATTTTAATTATAAATTTTCATGTTCATTCCTTGCTATTATATCATCTTGAAGCTCCTTTGATAGCTCTACAAAATATGCACTATACCCTGCTACTCTCACCAATAAATTACTATACTTTTCAGGATCTTCCTGAGCATTTAAAAGTGTTTGCCTATTTATAATATTAAATTGCAAATGCCACAATTTTAAATCACACCATGTTCTTATAAAGGATATAAGTTTTTTAGTACCTTCTTCTCCTTTAACACAGGAGGGACTTAACTTTATATTCAAAAGTCTTGATGCCCTCTCCTTATAGTTATAATTTTTAGAGCTATAATTTGAAAGAAGTACAGCCGTAGGTCCATTTATATCTGCTCCCTGTGATGCAGAGGAACCATCTGAAAGTGGTGTCCATGCTTTTCTTCCATTTGGAGTCGCACTAACAACTTTTCCAAAAGGTACATGTGATGTAAATGGTACATATCTTAAATCAAGATACACACCTAATTCCTTAGAATACCTCTTTGTAAATTTAAGAGCTTCCCTATCAAGTTCTTTAGCAATGGAGTCTGCATATGGATCGTCATTTCCATAACTTGGTGCATTAATGAGAATCTGTCTTATGGCTTCTTTACTTTCAAAATTCGAAGAAATTGCATCTATAAGATCATCCATAGTTATTCTTTTGTCTTCATAAACAACTTTTTTAATAGCTGCCAAAGAATCAACAACTGTACCATATCCTATAAATTCAAAATACCCAAGATCAATGCCGCCATCTATATGTGGTTCATGGAGATCTTTTAAATTTTTCATACATAGATCATGCAATGCTGAACCAAGAGGTGTTGCAAAATGTTTAGGTCTAAGATTTATTATGGCATATTGTTGTATAAAAGCATGCTTTAAAAAGTTAGTTTGCTGAGCTATATATGCATTCCAAAAATCTTTCCAAGTTTTAAAATCTCTCGGATCTCCAGTCTCAAGTCCTATAACTTCATCGCCATAAAGCTTCATCCTACCATTATAAAGAACCATTTCAACTGCTGCTGCAAAATTTATATATGCACAAGGGCTTGTATAAGTATCCCTGTTTGGCATTCTGCATTCTGTACAACCCGAAACTGCATAATCATAAGCTTCTTCAAAATTAGCCCCTTTAGATATAAGCAATGGAATTACTTCCTCATCATTGATCAATTTAGGAAATCCAGCTCCTTCTTTTATAGTTTCCGAAACTTCATATAAATAACGTTCTGGTGAACTTGAATGAATTCTTGCAGCAAGATCAGGATAATTTAATGGAAATTCTCTTTTTGATTCTAAGAATAGGTATGTCAATTCATTTGTGGCATCCATGCCCTCTTTTGTCTGTCCACCTATAGTTACTGCTTCCCAATGTGCATACCCTTCATTAAATGCTCCGCCTGTTGGTGATATATAAAGATCTATAAACTGTGCCATTGCAACCCATACACATTCAAGTAACTCTCTTGCCCCTTCATCCGCTATATTTCCTTTTTCTATATCTTTTTTATAATATGGGTAAAGATATTGATCCATTCTTCCATTAGAAATTACAGTTCCCGTTTTCTGTTCGATTCTAGAAAACATCTGAGTAAACCATTGTGATTGTACAGCCTCATAAAAATTACGGGAAGGATTTTCAGGTACCCATGCACATATTTCTGCTATCTTTAATAATTCACGCTTTCTCACAGGATTTTTTTCGTCTAATGCTTTTTCTGCAGCAAGTTTAGAATATCTTCTCGCCCAAATTATAATTGCCTCACTCACGTTTATTACAGCTTCAAGAAAAGGTTTCTTTTCTGTATTATCAACAGGACTTAATGGATCAAGTTCTTTCAATTTTTCTTCCGCACTTTCCTTTATACCTTTAAATCCTATTTTTAATACTTTTTCGTAATCATGTACCCACTGTATTGAAGATCTAAAAGATGCCGTCTCATTAACTATAAATCTGGATTTCAATGTATCTTTAGGATCATAAGTTAGTTTTAATGTTTCTTCAGGAAGAGTTTTCGCTAAATCTTCATGAAAAGTTTTTCCTTTCCAATAAGGTGCAATATCTTCTATTACAACTTCAGTATCTTCTTTAGAAATATTAAAAGGCGACTGTACTCTATTAGGTAATTCCCTTATTGCAAGATCTAAAAAATCTCCGTCAAGTTCTGGATATAAAAGCCCATATCTTCCTTGATACCCTGCTCTACCAACAATAAGCTGAGCATTGTCAATATATACAGTTATATTTTCTGCAATGTGTTTCAATGCTTTTGACCATCTTAAAATAAGCGGTTGACCTTCCGTCTGTTTAAATGACTCGGTAAAATATTTTGCTCTTTCAATATCAATACGAGGTTTACTTCTTTCAAATCCTTTTAAAATCTTAAATACCCTCTTATCGGCATACTTATTAACTTTTCCCTTTGCTTCATCTTGTATTTTTTCTTCTTGAGGTGATAAAATTACATTTGGCATATTATTATCTCCTTTCCACCCAATTCATATCATATTTAAAGTATAAAATCTGTTTAACTGTTCCTAAGTCAATTTTCATTATTTACTTTACTGTATTCATATCTTTCATAATTAAAACTTATTTTCAAATTGGAAATAAGTTTATAAAATTAGAGATCAAATTTAACTTATTACAAGCATACAAACACTTACAATAAATTAAATTTGATCTCTAGTTTTCTAGTCAGTCCAAATAAATATCCACCAGCTTAGCTGGTGGTTTTTCCTAAGCCCTATAAGGGCACATTACCAGCATTATGCCTCAAGGCATCTTAAAGATCTCGCCAGCCGCAATTTATGTTACTTGCTACCCTTAAAAGGGTCCATGTATTCCTTCATACTTACTTGGTCGGCGATCATATCTTCTTTCTGTTGATTTCTTATATATTCTTCTATTGCTTTTTTATTTTTTCCAACTGTGTCTACATAGAATCCTCTGCACCAAAAGTGCCTATTTCCATATTTATATTTTAAATTTGAAAATCTCTCAAATATCATTAGACTACTTTTTCCCTTCAAGAATCCCATAAAACTTGAAACACTTGTCTTTGGTGGTATCGATAAAAGCATATGTATATGATCTTCACATGCATTCGCCTCTATTATTTCTACACCTTTCCATTCACAAAGTTTCCTTAATATTTTTCCTATCTCTTTTCTTTTTTCTCCATATATTTCTTTTCTTCTATATTTGGGTGAAAATACTACATGATATTTACATCTCCATTTAGTATGTGATAAACTATTACTGTCCATTTAGGGCAAACCTCCTTTGATTATAGATTTGGTTGACGAGACCTCTTCTATTTTATCAAAGTGAGGTTTTTTGTTCACCGCTTAAGCTATTCTGAACACACCTGCATAGCAGGTGGTTTTCATATAGACAAAAAAAAACTTCCTGTGGAGAAACCACAGGAGGTTGTATCCTCTTGTCTCTCATCTTTCAGGATATACCTGCTGGAATTAGCACCATTGAATGAAAAAAATCATTTAGGTTGCCGGGCATCACAGGGCCAGTCCCTCCACCTCTCTTGATAAGAAGTTATTTAATTCATTTTTAATTTACGTACATAATATAACTTTTAAAATGCTTTGTCAACATAAAATTTTTATTTATTACTAATTTATCTCTTTATTTTCATTATATTTTACTGTCAATACATCTTTCCAAAAGTAAAGCCGCAGCCCCTATTGAAATTGCATCCTCTTTAAAATATCCATCTCTTTTGAAAATAACCTTTTCAGGAACATATCTTACACATGTTTCATAAAACAGATCCGAATTAATTAAAGGTCCACTTAATATAACACAATTCAAATCCAATAAATCACTATAAAATTCTATACTTTTCCCCAATTTAGAGGCAACATCAAAAATTATCTTTTCAGACAGTTCATTGTTTTTTTGAACTGAAAGGCATACCTTATCAAAATCAACATCTTGATTTGTATTGATAACCATATGCTCAAAAGCATATTCATTATCATCTGCTGTTTTTATAATTCTATCTTGTAAAATTGTCCCTTCTCTTATTCTCAATCCACAATTAAAATAAGCTAGATTTTTAAATTGTTTTCCACTGCCATATAAATACTCTGCAATAACAGCTGAATTTGCACCATTTTCACTAACTACATTACATTCCAATTTTTTTTCAAGTATTTCGTCTATATTCACATCATTCCAGATATCTGTTTCAATTCCAAGTCCTACTCCAATAAGATCAATAAACTCTAAATTTAACTCTACGTAAGCATCACTTATAATTCTCACAATTTTTTCTACAACTTCATTATATGAATCGGAAGAATTAACATAAAAACTCTTCTTATAAAAAATCTCCATTCTTAAATTTACTATGGAAACTTGTGCATGAGTTTTAGATATATCTATCCCTACAATATAAAATCTACATAAGTTTATATCATATAGAATAGGTTTTCTACCTCCTGTAGATTCTCCTATACATTTCTGTACTATAATACGTTTTTCTTCAAGAGGACCCATAATACGATTTAATGAAGTCAACTTCATTCCTGTTTTAAGCAGGATTTCATTCTTAGTCATGGCTCCATCTTTCTGAATTAAATTAAATATGTTTTTTTCATCCGGGTTTAAATCTTTAAATAATTTATAATTGTCCACCATAATTATCATACCTTTAAAAATCAAATACAAAAAACTTACCCCTATAATAAACTGAAACCTGGAGCTATGTCAATAGCATAACAGTGAAAAATATATTATTGACAGGATTAATTTAAGTATGTTAGTATTTAAATAATTAAATATTAAATTCTTATCAAGAGAGGTAGAGGGACTGGCCCTGTGATACCCGGCAACCTGATTGTTTTCATTGGTGCTAATTCCAGCAGGCATGTATTTGCTTGACAGATGAGAAACTTGAATGAAAGACTTTCTTGTAACTCATAGCAAGAAGGTTTTTATTTTAGTTATAAATTTATGTTTTCTTTTTACCAAAACGGTTAAAACATTAAATGGTGTAAATTTTCTTATGCTATTTAATATCAAAATAACAAGGAGGACGTCATGAACATAAAAATAAATGGAGATCCTAAAGAAATAAATAATGGATTAACAGTAACAGAACTTTTAAAAATTGGAAATGTGGAAATGCCAGATATGGTTTCTGTGCAATTAAATGATGAATTTGTAGACAGAGCTAACTTTTCAACTACTGTACTAAAAGAAAATGACAAAATAGATTTCTTATATTTTATGGGTGGTGGAACTTTTGGATTATAGTGAAGAACAAATAGAAAGATATTCAAGGCATATAATACTATCAGAAGTTGGAGTAGAAGGACAGGAAAAACTTCTTAATTCCAAAATACTCATAATTGGAACTGGAGGCCTTGGAGCACCTGCGGCTATGTATCTTGCAGCTGCAGGAATAGGAACCCTTGGTCTTGTAGATGGAGACAATGTGGACCTTTCCAATCTTCAAAGACAGATAATACATGAAACTGAAGATGTAGGAAAACCTAAAGTTCAGTCTGGAAAGGAAACTGTAAACCGTTTAAATCCTGATGTAAATGTAATTACCTATAATGAATTGGTAGATTCTCGTAATATTTTAGACATTATAAAAGATCAAAACTACGATTTTATTATAGATGGTACCGACAATTTTCCAGCTAAATTTTTAATAAACGATGCTTGTGTACTTTCTGAGAAACCTTTTTCCCATGCGGGAATAATAAGATTTAATGGTCAACTCACCACTTATATACCTAATAACGGTACACCTTGTTATAGATGTATCTTTCAATCACCGCCCCCTGATGGAGTAGTGCCTACCTGCAGAGAAGCAGGAGTACTTGGTGTTATGGGAGGGGTAATAGGTACTCTTCAGGCAACAGAAGCAATTAAATATTTACTTAATCTTGAAAATAATTTAGCTGGATATCTTTTAACTTACAATGCACTTACTATGGAATTTAGGAAAATAAAATTAGGTAAAAATGAAAACTGTGGAGTATGCGGACAACATCCTACCATAAAAAATCTTATAGATTATGAACAAGCAGCCTGCGACTTAAAAACTGGACAATTAAAAGGGTGATTATATGATTTATATAGATAAATTAGAATATGAAAAGATTGTAGAACAAGCGAAAAATGAATTTCCTCATGAATGCTGCGGATACTTGTCAGGAAGTACATCTGGAGAGGATATATCTATAAAAAAAATATTTGCTTTAACAAATACAGATAAAAGCAGTGAACATTTTTCCATGGATCCCAAAGAACAGTTTAATGCTTTAAAATGTATAAGAAATGCAGGACTTAAGATTATCGGGAATTACCATTCACATCCTTATTCCCCCTCAAGGCCTTCTGAAGAAGATAAAAGACTTGCTTTCGATACTAAAATATTATACGGAATTTTATCACTTGAAAAACCTGAGTATGTATTTAATCTATTTAAAATAGATAAGGACAAAAATGTGGAAAAACTGAACTATACTATAAAATAGTTCCACATTTTTAAAAAGTAAATTAGTGGGAGTGATATTTATATGATAGCTATAAATGAAGATAACTACAAATCTATAGAAGACATTAAAGATAAATCAGAACAATATAAACTAGGTACAATAGACCCTTTAAGATTCAAGGCTTTTAGAGTTTCTATGGGAGTATATGAACAAAGAGAAAAGGAAACTTATATGGTAAGGACCAGAGTACCCGGTGGTGTTATAAACTTAGAACAATTTAAATGCATAAGTGAACTTGGTGCAAAATATTCTCATGGCAAAATCAGATTTACCTCAAGACAGGATATTCAATTTCAAAGTGTTAATTTAGAAGATGTATACCCTATAATGAAATCTCTCATAGCAGTAGGAATTATTACAAAAGGTACTGGAGGAAATACTGTAAGAAATATAGAATGTTCTCCCCTGTCTGGAGTTTCCCTGGATGATGTATTTGATGTAACTCCTTATGTAAAAGCTGCTACTAATTATTTAATAAAGGATCCAACTACAATGAATCTTCCTAGAAAATACAAAATAGCTTTCTCAAATAGTAATGAAGACACCGCAAATGCTACAGTATCGGATCTTGGATTTATAGCTAAAATATCGAATAATAAAAAGGGATTTGAATTGTATGGGGGCGGTGGATTTGGAGGAAGCCCTTCAATATCCTTAAAATTAAGGGATTTTATAGAGACAAAGGATATTCTCTACTATATACAGGCCATGAAAAATCTCTTTGAAAAGGAAGGAGACAGAACCAATAAAAACAAAGCTAGAATAAGATTTATAGTCAAAAGACTTGGACATGAAAAATTTATCCAATTATTTAACGAAGAAGTGGACAAATTAAGGTCATCTGTAAATCTAGATGTAGATGTAGACGAAAATGAGTTTATATTAAACACCTCAGCAGATATAGTAAAAAAAGCAGCTGTATCTGAAGAATTAAAAAATATATTATTTCCTCAAAAACAGTCAGGATATTATTCTGTTTATATACATCCACAAAGTGGTCATTTAAGTACAGATAATTTAGATGCTATACTTGACTTTGTTAAAAACTTAAATTACGAACCCTCAATCAGGGTTACAAATACTCAGGGATTTTTTATAAGAGATCTTAAAAAAAATGATGCTGAAAAATTAATCGATATAATTAAAGATTTTACTTCTATTTACAACATAGATAATTCCCTCACCTGTGTTGGAGCTTCCACCTGTCAGTTAGGACTTTGTCTTTCACAAAATCTCTTAACTGCCATAAAAGAAGAGTTTAAAAATACTTCTCCAGAAATAAAATCCTCTCTTCCAAGATTATATATATCAGGATGCCCTAACTCTTGTGCTCAACATGAAAAAGGACAGATAGGACTTCATGGAAGAGCTAGAAGAACCGAAGAAGGACTTATACCTATGTATTCTGTTTCTCTAGGAGGAAAAGTTGGTTCAGGATGTGCCAGGATGGGAGATGCCTTTGGAGATATTCCAGCTAAAAAAGTTCCTGAATTTCTCCATGAGCTATCAAAATTAAAAGTTGATTCAAATTATGATGACTTCTATGAATTTTTAGCTGATAAATCTTCTGATATAAAAGAATTAATAGAAAAATATAGCCACATAGAAAAATTTACCAGTAAATCGGATATTTTCTTTGATTTTGGAGCCTGTGAAAAATTCTCCTTGAAAAACAGAGGTCCTGGAGAATGCAGCAGCGGAGTAATGGATGTAATTAAACTTGATTTATCAAATGCCAAATCTTTCCTTGCTAAATATAAGGAATCTGAAAACCAACAGGATTTATATTCCTCTGCTGTATCTTCTACAAGAACCCTTCTGGTACTTAGAGGAATAGATACAAATAAACCCAGAGAAATATTCAAAGAATTTGAAAAAGCCTTTATAGATACAAGTTATGTTAAATCTTCAATAAAAGAACTATTTGAAAATCTTATAGATTACAAACTTGGAGATTTAGAAAATATATCTGATAAATTTTCTGAAATAGAATATTTATATAAAAAAGTTGAGGCTATGTATGAATCCTTAAATGGAAAGCTTGAGATAACCCTTCCTAAGGAGGAGCAAAAAAATGCACCCTCTGAAGATGGAAAACAACTTAAAGAAAAAAAGGATTATGAAATCATCGACTTTAGAGGAGTAAAATGTCCTATGAATTTTGTAAAAGCTAAAATTGAGTTATCCAAAATTAAACCAGGACAAAAAAGAGGCTTTTATATAGACGATGGTGATCCAATAAAAAATGTACCGGAGAGCATAAAAAAAGAAGGACATAAAATAGTTTCTATAGATAGAAATTATAAAGGCTATAATCTTTTAGTTGTAGAAAAATAATATCAAATTCACAATCAGTCAACTGACATAATTATATTTGATTATGTCAGTTGTAATAAATTGAGGTGAAACTATGAAATTTAATACTAAACTTATACATGGAAATTTAAAAACAGATGCAACAGGTGCTACCAATGTTCCTTTATATCTATCAAACGCCTATGCCCATACTAGCGCGGAAAAGCTAGAGAATATATTTGAAGGCAGGGAAATGGGATATTCCTATACAAGAATATCAAATCCCACAGTTACTTCTTTTGAAAGAAGAATTGCCACTATAGAAAATGGTTTAATAGCCACCTCTGCTGCCTCTGGTATGAGTGCTATCTATATTTCAATAATGAACATAGTAGAACCTGGAGATGAAATAATTGCTTCCAGTGGTTTATACGGCGGTACCTATACATTAATACGAAACTTAAAATTATTAGGGATAAAAGTAAGATTTTTAGAAAATATAAATCAATCAACTTTGGAAGAATCCATAAATAAAAATACTAAGTTAGTTTTTGCTGAAACTATAGGAAATCCTAAATTAGATGTTTTGGATATAGAACCTGTATCTAAAATTTGCAAAGAAAATAATATAATTTTAATGCTAGATTCTACAATAACTACTCCCTACCTTATAAAACCTCTAGAATATGGAGTAGATATTGTAATTCACTCTACATCAAAATATATAAATGGTACTTCTAATTCTATAGGAGGTATTATAGTAGATGGCGGCAGTGACAAATATATAAATTCAAAATATGAAAATTTTAGACCCTATACTAAAAAATATGGGAAAATGGCTTTTACGGCTAAGCTAAAAGATACCATAGAAAGGGATATAGGTCCTGCCCTCTCCCCTTTTAATGCTTTTTTTAATCTTACAGGAATAGAAACTCTTTCTCTCAGAATGAAGGAACACTGCAAAAATGCTTTAATTGTAGCTAAATATTTAATGAAAAATGATAACATAACTGATGTAAATTATCCGGGCCTTGAAACTTCAAAATACTATAATTTAGCAAAAAAATATTATCCAAATGGGAGTGGAGGTATTTTGACTTTCAGGCTTGGAAGCAAGGAAAAAGCCTTTAAATTTGTAGATAATTTAAATCTTATTTTGAACCTCACAAATATAGGTGATACTAAATCCATAATAATTCACCCTTCTTCCACCATATGTGCTAATAATACCGATGAAGAGAAACAACAGATGGGAGTTTATGAGGATTTGCTCCGTTTATCTGTGGGAATAGAAGATATTGAAGATATAATTGAAGACATTGAAAATGCTTTAAAATATATTTAATCTTCATTTGCAAATATTCCATTTTACGTATAATATAACATTTTATATAATTCAATTATTTATTATAGGCTTCTGTAATTTATAATTTAAATAAATATAAAAAATTCTAAATTAAAGAATGCAGACTTAGAGTATTTTAAAACATAATATTTATGCATAAATATATTAATGTTTGGTGCATGAATATTATGTTTTAAATTTTATAAGGGCTGACAGCAGTTTTTGATTCTTTAAATAATTATGAATAATAATTAATTATATACAAATGCTACTCTTATATTTGTCCATATAATTTTCTCACAGTTTTTAATCCTTCTATTATTCTTTGCCTTGAAAAATTACACTTACTAAGTTTATTTTCATCCCATTTATTGATTTCCTCATAAAAGAATAACGCTATTTCACAGCTTCGTTTTGATTTACATGATTTTATTGCTTCAATTATCTTATTCTCAGCTTCATTAATTTTACCATCATGTATATCTTTCCTAATCATGATTTCTAATAATCCATCTTCTGAAATAACTACATTATTATTGTCTAATTTAATATTGTTTTTTACAGCATCTCGTCCTGCAGCAATAGCAACTAACATTTGTCCAATTGACGTTATCAATCTTTTTATATAATCTTCCTCATACACTTACAAATTACACCACCTTCTAAATTTGCTGTTATACATTGATATATTAGAATGTTGAAAAATAAAAAATATGTTATTATATTCACAGGTTAGAATAAAAGTGGATTATAAAGTAAAAATACACCTGTAAATGAAAGAATAAGATAAAAGCAAGCTTCGTGGCGAGCCAAAAAAGACAGTTTTGTTATATTTAAGCTATCAATTGGTTTTTCATTTTTATTTTTAAATAGTTTTTCAAACAAATAGAAAAGTAACCAGCCACAAAATGCTCCAATGGTATTCATTATTAGATCACCCATATCAGTAGCTCTCATATTGAGAAGTTGACTTAATTCAATTGCCAATGAAAATAATAATCCTGTACATACCACTTTCCAGGATGATTTAAATTGTCTCCAGATAAACGGTAAAAGAAAACCAAGAGGCATGAACATTATGATGTTTGCTACATGTGTTATAATTCCTCCAGAAGTAGAATTAAAGGGTACTAAATTAAATCTAGTTAATACGGTAATTGTTTCATGTACTCTAATATATCTTGTAAACTCACAAATATTTCCAGTACCTGTGCAAATAAATACAAGCATTAAGTATATGTAAAAAATATAAATCCATACAAAATGCTTCAAATTATACTTATGTCCATTTTTATGTTCTTTTTTAACCATAATTATTTGAAATATAATACAAAAAAATATTAGGCATAGATAATCATAAACTAACATCTTGATAGCTGTAATAAACATAAGAATTTCATCTCCTATCGTTATAATTTTTTAGTCTTATACTATATATAACGATTTTGAAACATAAAATACTTCACAACAATTTACAGTTCCGTCACTCCATTGATTTATCTTCTTTTGTTAAAACCTCATTCATGCTTCCAGTTCTATAACCTAATATATCTAAAGTAACATATGTAAATCCTATATCCTTGAATTTATTACCTACTTTATCCATAAATTCAATACTAAAAAATTTTTCTCTTTCTTCAGGTGAAACCTCAATTCTAGCTATTTGTTCATGATATCTTACTCTAACTTGTCTTATTCCCATATCAATGAGAAATTGTTCAGCTTCTTCTACCATCTTTAGTTTAGATAAGGTTATCTTATTTCCATAAGGAAATCTAGAGGATAGACATGCAAAAGATGGCTTATCCCAAGTTGGAAGTCCAAATTTTTTTGACAATTGTCTAATATCATCTTTAGTTAAACCTGCTTGTTTAAGTGGACTTATCACTTCTAGTTCTGTTGCTGCTTGCATTCCTGGTCTAAAATCGTTCATATCATCCAAATTAGAACCATCGAAAATATATTCTACTCCATTAGCCAAAGCAACTTCTTTTATTATTGTAAAAAGTTCTTTTTTACAATAATAACATCTATTTATGGAGTTGTTTGCAAAGCCCTCAATTTCAAGTTCTTCAGAAGAAATTATAACATGCTTCACTCCTATATCTTTGGCATAATTAATTGCCTCTTTCAATTCTCTTTCAGGATAAGTGGATGAGGTTGCTGTCACTGCTACCAATTTAGCTCCTAATACCTCATGTGCTATTTTTACAAGAAATGTGCTGTCTACTCCACCTGAAAATGCTACAGCTGCACTACCTTTTTCTTTAATTATATCTTTAAGTAATTGTAATTTTTCATTAAGTACCATATAAATGGGCCTCCCCTAACTACTTTAACTTATAGCTTATTAATAATGCTGGCATTATATGCTGCACCGAATCCATTATCTATATTTACTACACTAACGCCGCTTGCGCAACTATTTAGCATAGATAAAAGTGCTGAAAGACCTCCAAAGTTTGCTCCATAACCAACACTTGTAGGAACTGCTATAATTGGTTTATCTACGAGGCCTCCCACAACACTTGCAAGTGCCCCTTCCATTCCGGCAATAACTATAATAACCTTTGCTCCTCTTATAATATCTAATTTTGCAAATACTCTGTGGATACCAGCAACTCCTACATCTGTAATCTTTTCTATTCTATTTCCAAATATCATTGCTGTTTCTGCTGCTTCTTCTACTACTGGCAAATCAGATGTTCCTGCTGAAACTATGGCAATATAGCTATTTGTCAGACTTTCTTCTTTTTTTCTAATAGTAATTGTTCTACCAAGATGATTATATTTGGCATCTGGACATATTTCCTTTACTGAATTATAAATCTCCTCATTAGCTCGAGTGGCTAATATATTATTGTCTTTTGTAATCATAAATTGAATGATATTTTTTACTTGTTCTACTGTTTTTCCTGCACAATATATTACTTCAGGGTATCCCATTCTTATTTCTCTATGATTGTCAATTTTAGCAAAATCCAAATCCTTAAAAGGCAAATCTTCAAATTTTTTTACAGCTTCTTCTATTTCAATTTCATTAGTTTTTACAGATTCAAGTAATTTTCTTATATCATCCTTATTCATTGTATTCCTCCTAGTACCTTATGAATATATATCATTCTCTTCTATTACTTTCTGAACTTCCCTATAAACTTTTCTGATAGGTATATTGTTTTGTTCCGCTATGGCTTTACAATCTTCATATTCTGCTTTATACTTAATTAACTCACCTTGATAATATGAGTTTTTTACATTTATATATCCATATTGAGTTTTGACTTTTAAAAAGTCTCTATGAAGCATTATTTTTTCAGCTTCAAATTTTCTAATGCCAATGGAAGTAGTTTCTTTAAAAATTACCTCCATTACACCTTTTTCATTTTTTTCATCCACCAGTATGCTTAGCTTTATGGCAGGCCTTCCTTTTTTCATAATAATAGGGGTTTTAAACACATCTAAGGCTCCTCTGTCAAAAAGCCTTTCTTCAACATAACTGTAGAATTCTGGATTCATATCATCTATATTGGTTTCCAATACATATTGTTTTTCTATTTCCTCATGTTTTTTTTCTTTACCTAAATAGACTCTTAGCACATTAGGAATTTCTAAATCTCTATTTCCTATTCCATATCCTATTTTTTCTACTAAGAATTCTATTTTATCGGAAAACTCTGTAACATTCTCTGCTAAAATTGCCGCTCCTGTAGGGGTAGTAGTCTCAAAGGATACTATGCCAGACTTAATTGGTATATTTTTTAATATATTAACAGTTGCTGGTGCAGGAACAGGTATAAGACCATGGGCACACCTTACAAATCCGCCTCCCACTTGGACAGGTGAAGCCATAATCTTATCAACATCCAAATAATCTAATGCTACTGCCGCTCCTACGATATCTATAATAGAATCTACAGCACCAACTTCATGAAAATGAACTTCATATATAGATGTTCCATGTACTTCAGCCTCTGCCTGTGCTATTCTCATGAATATATCTAGACTTAACTTTTTAACTTGTTTACTTAAATCACTTGTACTTATTATATTTTTAATGTCTTTCAAATTTCTATGGTGACTATGTTCATCATGGTAATGATAATTCTCATGCTTATGGCTGTGTTGTTCTTTTAGAATTACATCAACCTTAGTTCCTGTTATACCCTTTTTAATATTTTTTTTAATTACTATTTCATATTCAGAATCCAAATTGAGTTTTGAAAGTTCTTTTATTAAATATTCTTTGTCTACACCTAAATCAATTAATGCTCCTAAATTCATATCTCCGCTTATTCCGCAGAAACAATCATAATATAATACTTTCATTTCTATACTCTCCAATGCATTTTTTATCAAGTGATTTTTAGGTCCAGGTGGGGTTTGCTCGTAAAGAATGCTTTTCTCCATCTCAACCTTTAAGCCTTTATCAAGTGAATATTATTAAATTTTATTCAAATAATAATCTAACTTTTTTTAATTTTTCACGAATTGGAATATTTTGTGGACAATGAGTTTCACATTTACCACATTCCACACAATTTGATGCCTTTTGATCAGGTGGAATAAATCCATAAGTTTCATCTTTTTCAAACATACTATGATTATTATAAGAACTGAAACATCCAGGAATATTTACACCTGAAGGACATGGCATACAGTATCCACAGGCCGTACAATTAACTTTCACTTTTCCCTTAATAATATTTTTAACTTCATCAATTATTTTTAATTCTTTTTCTGTCAACGAATTTTCTTTTGCCTCATTAGCTATTTTTATATTTTCTATGACCTGATCTATGGAATTCATACCGCTGAGAACAACTGATACTTCTGGATGATTCCATACCCATCTTAATCCCCACTCTGATGGGGTTCTTTTTATAGTTGCTTCACTGAAAGTGGTTTTAGCTTTCTCGGGAAGATTATTAACAAGTTTGCCTCCTCTAAGAGGCTCCATAATTGTAACTCCTAATCCCTTTCCAGCCGCATATTTTAATCCTTCTGTTCCAGCCTGAAAATTCTCATCCAGGTAGTTGTATTGTATCTGACAAAATGACCAATCATAGTAATCAACTATTTCTTTAAAGAGATCCAGTTTGTCATGGAATGAAAATCCAGCATATTTTATTCTGCCGTCTTTTATAGCGGAATCTAAAAATTCATCAATACCATTTTCTTTTAACCTATCCCAATCTCTGTGATTAAGTGAATGTACTAAATAAAAATCTATATAATCTGTTTCAAGGCGTTCCAATTGTTCGTTCAAGTATTTATCCATATCATTTCTTGTTTTTATCAACCAACTAGGTAGTTTAGTAGCCAATTTAACTTTCTTCCTGTAACCATTTTTTAGCGCTTTTGCTACAAATGGTTCACTTTTCCCGCCTTTACTCATACCAGTTCCATGATAAGGGTATGCAGTGTCTATATAGTTTACTCCCTTATCGATTGAATAACGAACTAGCTCCATAGCTTTTTTTTCATCAATCTTAGATAAATCCCTTCCTGGAAGGATTGGAAGCCTCATACATCCAAATCCCAAAATTGAAACCATTTCATTTGTCCTACCAAATTTTCTGTATAACATTATAATTCCTCCCAAAAATATTTTGTAGTTTGTGTTGTTGAATTTTTTACCAGATTTTTATTTTATTATAACATAGCTTAAGTTACTAACTAGTGTAGTCTTATAGCATCCCAACTCATTTGAATTATTTTCTTGATTTTCTCCTCATTTAATTTAAATTCCCCATTTAAACAAGCTTTTGCTACCTGATTGATAGGAGTATAAGCATAAATAATCAATAAATCTGTATCTACTTTTTTTAAAATATTTTCACTTTTTCCCCTTTCAAATAACTGATACATTGGTAAAAATAAGTTTAAACCCTCTTCACGGCTTAAACTTTGAATCAATGGTGAGTTTGCAAACTGTTCTATGAAGAGAAAATAGTCCTTACAGTTCAAAAGAAACTTGAGATAGTTTCTAAACACCAACTCAAATCCTGCTTTTACCGTAGTAGATGCATCAATGCCATAAAATATTTCGCAGCTCATCTTTTGTTTGACTGTCAGATACAATTTATTAATCATGTCATTTTTATTTTTAAAGTATACATAAATAGTTGAAGACGATACACCAGCCCTTTTAGCGATCTTAGACATAGATATCTCAGAAAAACCAATTTCATTAATAAGTTGTATCGTTGCAGTAAAAATATTTTCTTTTTTATTTTCATCTTTACATCTCATATTTAAATAATAAACGATCATTCGATTATTATCAAGTTTAAACAGGATAAATATGTATCATCATCATTGATAATGACATCTGTATACACAAGATAAATTGAGAAAACTCTCAAATTAGCCACTTATTTTGATCTATCCTCTTAAAATTATTATAGGGTAGTTAGTTAAATATTTAACTAACTACCCTATATTTTTAACTTAATATTCCTCTTTAAAATTTTTTTGCCAATTACTTTTTTCAACTCCATCTATTTCATCAAATATATTTTTTAAATAAAAGAATACTTGATTAATTTGAATATCCCTTGTATTTCTAATAGCCCCATTTTCTTTTACGATTTGACAAAAACTATTCTTATACTTATCAAATCCTATATATACTTTTATATTTATCCCAAATTCCTTATAATTGCCATATAAATATGGTTCTCCTTCTTTTATAGTATTGAATATCTGTAATATTTGATCTAATTTATCCATTTTATATGCCTCCTCTTATCTAATAATTTTATTTTACTACGTTTATCAACTTATTGCAATTATAATGTTAAAATTTTATCAAAAAGTGCAAATAAAATTTTTAAGTTTAAGTTCTATAATTTTACCACCTTATTTGAAAAAGGATATAACAAGACACAAATTGCCGGAATGTTAAATGTATACAGGAAGACAATTAGAAAAATAATAAATGATATGGAACTAAAATGAAAAATAATAAATCTAAATATGTTCTTTTAGATAAGGAATACTGTTCATAAATATATTTTATTATTCATTCACAAATATTCTATTTTATTCATAGTATAACATTGTAAATAAATTTGCGGAGGTACTTCATGAGCATTAATGATGCTAATGACAATATCAGTAACGAAAAGGTTGAGGACTCCTATGACTTTGAAAATTCCTACGATTTCGAATCCCCTATGTATTGTCCTTACTGTTCCATGCCTTATACTCGATTAATGGACGATGAGTGTATAGACGAAGATCCTTATGATGATGAACTTGAAGATGATGAGGACTCTTTATACTATCCTGGGTATAGACGAAAAGATCCCAGAAAACGCAGAAGAAGGCGCAGACGTAGAAGAAGGCGTAGACGCAGACCTAAAATGCATCATATGCCAATGGCATTTATCATGCCTATAATGCTGCCATATAGTGGTCACGATGATTGGTATTAATATTTAGAACACTTACTTCATATAACTTACTTAATTTATATAATACAGAAATAAACACCAGTTTTATTACTGGTGTTTATTTTTTACATACGATTAATTCATTAAATGGCACAAAATAAATTGCACTGCAAGTTCATACATAGATAGATTAAATAATTTCTACTGTTATATATTTTAAAGTAACAAAACATTATATAGAAAAATAATCTGATATTATACACATATTTATAATCAAGTGATTCTTAGATTCAGATGGAATTTGCTATAGGGAATACTCTTCATCTAAATCTTAGAAGAACTTATCCAGGAGCGCAGCATTGCTTATCCTCCATTTTCGAGAGACTGGGGTATTAGCTAATTGCAGCTTTCGGATAAATATTTTATCAAAAATAAAAACTTACAATAAATAATAGACGGAGGTTATTTGCATGTATTGTATTGACGCTGGGAGTATTTATTGTCCATGTCATCTTGCAGAAACTCTTGACTGCGTGTCCTGTTCCCAACTTTCTGGTGAAAAATTCTGTCAATGTAAAAATTGGCATGGTATATGTATATATGAACAATGTATGTCAAATGGAAATAAAGTAAAAAAATTAAGAGGAACTTATATCTCATATATATTAAAAAAAGAAATACTTCAGGATGATGTATGTATATTTACACTAAAAGCTCCCGAAAATCTTGTAAAAGAGCTAACTTATCCTGGAAGTTTTGTATTTATGAGAGGTGAAGAAAGTATAAATTATTACGATGTTCCCATATCAATAATGGAAGCTAACACAGATGAAGTTTTTTTAAAAGTTGCCATAAAATTAATTGGCATAAAAACTAAAAAACTATTTCAATTAAATAAAAATCAGAAAATACTACTTAGAGGTCCTTTTTCAAATGGAATAATGGGATTATCAAATATTTATAATGCTAAAGATGGCACATCTTTAATTATAGCAAGAGGAATAGGTATTTCGCCTTCAATTTCCGTTATGAAAAATCTACACTGTAATAATAACAAAATTATATCTATTTTGGATACTCAATTTGAAAATAACTTTGCCAGGGAGTACTTCGAAGAGTATAGTTCTAAAACCATACATTGCAGTATATTAGAAGATGGAAATCTTACAAAAGAATTTAAATCTATCTTAAAGGAAATCATAGATGCTGAAAATATAAATATAATTCACTGTGGTGGTTCTGATACCCTAACTTATAAAATTATTCAATCAGTAAAATCTATAAATTTCTCCTGCTGTAACAACACTAAAATGAACTGTGGTGAAGGAATATGCTCAAGCTGTACCAATAATGGAGTTAAGAGGTTATGCAAAATTCAAATGGATCCAAGAGATTTGTTTAAAAATAAAGAATTTATATAGGAGGTCTTTTCATGAAAGCAGTAGTAATTGGTTCCGGCTGGTCTGGATGTGCAGCAGCTCTAACTGCTAAAAAAGCAGGAGCAGATGTAGTCATGTACGAAAAAACAGATATGGTACTTGGCCTTGGAAATGTAGGCGGCATAATGAGAAATAATGGCAGATATACAGCTGCTGAAGAAATCATTGCTCTTGGAGCAGGAGATTTAATAAATATCACAGATAGTGTTACAAGGCATAAAAATATAAATTTTCCAGGTCACAATCATCCATGACTTATAGTATTGCGACACTAACCCAATCATTTGAATTCAACTTAAATGATTGCCTAAGACTTATATATCCTTATTTAGAATCAGATACATTTGGAATTAGACTAAGAAAAATACGAAAAAATAAGAATATAAAAGCCAAAGAACTAGGCAAAATTTTGAATATCTCTACAGGTACAATTATATCTTACGAAAATTGCAATATTAACCCATCTCCTAATATAATAATAAAGTTATATGAACTATTTGGCAATATTATAATTTGTGATGACTACATGGAATTTATAGTGCGTGATTGTAGTAAAATATTAGAACTATGGAGAAATAAAAATAGCTTAGATAAAAGACACGCCTCTAGGATTTTAGGTATTTCGGAAAATGCATATTTAAATTGTATAAATAAAAAAAATTTTATCTCCAAGAAGACTTTTGACAAAATGAAAGAAAAAATTAAAGATGTCTTATAGAATATAACAGAGGGGAATATTAAACTCCCCTCCTTACTTCATTGTCTTTATCCTCCTATCTGCTTCAGCTTTTTCTTTAGTTCATTAATTGTTTGCTGATGTTTTTTTATCTGTTTAAAAAGCTTAGCATATTCATCATTTTCCATTGAATCCGCATTGGCTTCATAGAATTTCTTTCCGATTTTTGCATAAACCTTATTGATATTGTCTTCCTCTTTGTTGATGCTCATATTGATTTTAGTTATTTCGACGAGTTCCCCTGATTTTTTAGCAGCCGCTGACGCTGCACTCCCGACTGTCTTATTTAAGTTATCAAGAAATGACATATAATCGATTTCCCCTTACTATGATGTAAGTTCGCCCCCAAGTTTACCGAACAAACATTAATCTACTTCACTATTATATCAGGATTTTTCAATAAATAATCTAATAGCAATTTGTAATATACAATGTATGCACTAAATATCCATATGTTCTTGCATAGAAACTGTAGAAAATATAGGGATTTTGACGAATTGTTTAGATTAGGTATAATGAAACAAAAAGGGGGCGTGATTAATGTTTAAAGGATTAGACACATTTAATGATGAGCTTTTCGATCTGCTGTATGAGAAAGTATTTGAGGCAGCTGCTATATATACTCCAAACTTAAATATCTATGACGAAAGGGTTAAAGAGGATGTGGCAAAGCAATTCGGAAGAAAGAACATGGAATGGTTCTACGATACGTGGAAGAAGATTTGAGAGTATGAACTCTATTGTCTTAATTAAAGCCTGCACCCCTCAAGGTACAGGCTTCCCATTACTTTATTATTTTAAGTCTTCTTCATAGGCTTTAATCATTTTCTTAACCATGTTTCCACCCACTGAACCAGCTTCTCTGGCAGTTAGATCTCCATTGTAGCCATCTTTTAAATTTACTCCAACCTCTTTGGCTGATTCCACCTTAAACCTGTTCAAGGCTTTTCTGGCTTCTGGGACTACTAACTTATTGTTACGTGTCATAATAAACACCTCTCTAAATAGTAATCTTTGATGCTACATTTAAAGTTTGTGCAGTTCTATAAAAAATACTCTAGGTAATTAAATGAATTTTTGAAAAATAAATATAAAATGTTTAAAGTTGGGTATAATGCTTAATGTCACAAAAACACTTATCTCATTAAATTAGTTTTATTATAAAAATTTTTATTTAAAGAATACCTTATATTTTAATTAAAATTGTTTCCTATATATTATATGCAATTTGAAAATTTTGGTCATACTATTTAAGTATAGTTATTCCTTTTAAATTTTTTAGCTGGCCTTTGGTCAGCTTTTTATGTGAATATATATTTAAACAAAAATAAACCCTACCAGAAAATCTCTAGCAAACTTAAAATAAATTTACCTTTAAGGTATATATCGGTCAAAAAAATAGTATGATTGGTTGATAATCATACTATTTGGAGTGTTGATTTAAAAAAATTAAACTTATTTTAGGTTGTGAAAAATTAATTAAGGGGGTTAGCCTTATAAGTATATGATATATGATTTTATAAGACATGTAAATGGTTTCAAGGCATAAAGCTTTCTTTTGTTTTGAATTTATTGAATTTGGATATAATAATTAATGCTCCTATAAATGTTTTATTATCTCACTCAATATGTTTTTACCATAATTCATAAAAGCTCTGGTGCTGCCAGGGCTTTTATTATAGAAATTTACTTTTAAGGTTAAGAGATGTATCAAGAAAAATCGAAACGTAAACATTCCAAATAACAGTTTTTTGAATAGTATACTATTGTGAGAAAAATTTTATTGGAGGCTTTTCATGTATAAATACATGTATCCACCATTAGAAACAACACCACCAATGTGTTGTTACTGTATGATGGTCAATAGAACTATGTATCCGCCTGTGATGCGCAAAGAGCCTAAACCTTTATTCAAGGGGGAAGAAAAATTTAAAGAAAACAAAATTAATAAAGGAAGTACAATGCCCTCTATGGAGAAGAAATCAGGCATGAAACAAGAAATGCCAGATATGATGGATATGTCAAAAAAAGATATGGAAAAAATGAAATTAGATGTACAAGAGATTGTAATGATGTTCGAGCAGCACCATCCTGATATGTTAAAGACATTAACAAACTGCGGCATGTCAATAAATCAAGCAAGGGAATATTTAAGTAAAATTGTTGAAATGTCCCTCATGCATCATATGATGCATCAAGTATAAATTATATACTAAAGAAATTATAAAGAGTGCTCAAATTGCACTCTTTATAAAATATAGTGGTCTTAACAGGCCGCTAGAGTTAACTTACACTGTTTTATTTACCACATCTGCACTATCTGTATTAGGATTAAACGCAGGAGCTAATAACTTATTTTCCTTAACTTCTGAATTTATCTTTCCACAAATAGCCTCTCTAAAATGGTTCAACTCTTCCTGAGATATTCCTGGAATCTTCTCAAGCAAAAGCTTGTCAAACTCTTTTCTCTTCTGTTCTCCTACCTGTGGTATGAATTTAAACTTTTGTTCTGTTGCATAGTAATAAATTGTAAGCTAAAGCAACTCAAATTATTTATTATAGTTGCATTATAACATCAGATTTGTCGATATATCCGTAAATAGAGAATATCTTCTCTTCATATGACATTTTCGAAAGATACTTGTCGATTTCTTTTGAAAAAATTAATGAGAAAAAAACTTTTTTAAAACAAATTACAACAAAATTTTTCCAAATTATATGATATCATTTATTCATAATTAATTTAAAAAAACATTTCACATGCATAAATCATAATAGATTTTAAACTTTATTAAATTCATAACTTGATTTTAGTAAATATATTTTCAATTTATGTATTATTTAAAAAGTTAATATTAAATATATAGGAGGATTGCACTTTATGAATAAATCTATAAATTCTCATGTATTCTTAATTGTTAAATTAATATGTTTAATAATTGTTGGAGCATTCATTAATCATATAACACAAGTTGCAAAAAATAATTTAGATGTTTTTTTAGTTCCATTTTCTATTAGCTTACTGTCTATAGCTTTTAGTTTTCTATTAAATATTGAAAATTTTATTAGACAAATTAAATTACATGGAGTTATTAAATGGAATATTCCTAAAATAACATTAGCTGTTATACTAATTATTATTTTTATATTATATATTTTAGAATATTTTAAAATACTTACTCCGTTTAACTTTATAGCGATATTAACAACTCAATATTCTTATTTATTTATATTTTTCGGAATTCTACTTGGATATACTCTTACAGAATTATTTATAAAAGAAAGTAATTATTAATTTAAAAAATGATATTTATTCTATTCATCTATTTAAAATATAAAAAAGACCTTATAAAGTCTTTTTAATATTAATAAAATAATAAGAAGGAGATTAAAATTTATGAAAAAAAACTTTTTAAAATTGCTAGCCTTATCTGTAGTTTTGGGCATAACATTTTCAACAACAAGTGTACAAGCACAAAGTACATCTTTAAAAGAGGATGCTAAACTAGTCACTGTGTATCAAAAAAGTGAGATAAAAGACATAAATACCCTATTTTACAGGGCAAAGAATAATATTAATGATTCTTATAATGATTCAAATGTAGCAACCAATAGTAATGATCCTTCTAATGAATTTAACAGTACTCTCTCAATAGCTAATAATTCTACGAGAGAAAATTTAAATATTAATAAGGATTATTCAACTAGGCAATTACTAAAAGTTGAAAAAAATACTACTACAGGTGAACAAATTAACCACTATGCTGAAACAATAATTGTTCCAATGGAAGTAAATAGCAATAATGAGCTTGTTGCAATTAGTCCTCAAGTAATTGGAAGTATATATGATTCTTCATATGATTCTTCTTCTTACTGTGTTTTAACATACGGCACAATATACTATGATACCGTTCAGTATTCTGGTTATAATAATCATACTTATAGAGCATTAAAATCTGTATCAGGTGGTTGGAATATATTAGATTCAAGTGTATCAGTTAGAAATAAACACGTACGAACTGTAACTCATGGCGGCTTAATGAATGGATCATATGATACTGAACCCGAAAAGCATTTTTATCCAACTGGATCAACTTTTTATTATGATGTAAGTATGAATTATGTAGATATTGATGTGGCATATGGACTTGGAATGATTGTAACAAGTACTGTTAACCGAGGAGGCTCATCATGGACAGCTACATTATCTGTAGGAAGCTTTAACTTCTGGGGATAAAATAAATATATGAATAAGCCTATTGAGGTCTTCCCAATAGGCTTATTCATATAATGCTACTATCTATGAGCATTTGCTGCTGAATGTATAGGTGTCAATATTCCCTCCCCTACCTTCATGACATTATTACATACCTCTTTATTTATAGCATCCAGTTCATTCTGGGTAAGCCCTGGTATTATTTCAAGCAGCCTTTTCTCCATTTCAGCTCTCTTGGCATCTCCTGCTTTGACTAAATCCTTAAATTCATCTTCTAAAGCATAGTATAAGCCCTTCGCAACACTAAGAGCACGATTGTAATTATCTGCTCCTTTTTTCGCTGCAAGAGCCTGTTTCTGTACCTCTATTGCATCTGCAACCTTCTTTATATACAAAGGTTCCTATAATTCCAAACACTCCTATAATAAACTGTACTCCCATACTTAATATTTGTTCTTTCATTTATACATTCCTCCATAATTTATAATTTAAAAAGAGAGCCTTTCAGCTCCCTAATTATTCAAAAATATACTCCAGGTTTCTATTTTCAAGACCCCATCCGTTGGCCTTTCCCAATTCTTCTGGAGTTCAGTTACAGCTTGGAAAGTTGGTTCGTCATAGAGCATTTGAGTATAAGAATTTTCCTTTAAATATTCATATTGTTCAAGTTTCTGTTGAATCCAGAGAACTACATGGGACTTATGACCCTTAATAATGATACCCTGGATTCCTTTTAATGCTGCCATAGTAGCCGGACCTGCTATTCCATCTACTTCTAATTTAGCGTTGTAGTCTATGTTCAAGTTATATTGCAGTGCTTTAATTTGCTCTATAAGTGGGTCTGGTTTTACTGGTTGTCTTGTACCAAAGCTGTTATAGAATGCTTCAGACATATAGTTTAAGTCTAGGTAGCCACTTATTCTTGGTATCTGTCCTTTATCTGTATACTGCCACATAGCATATTTACTCCACAGCGTAAAACACGGAGTATTTACTTCGTAATGGGCAACCCAAAGAGGATACTTCGTTATTTTGGAATTTAGATGTGTTTTTATGTAGCTTGGATTACAATAAATAAGTGCTGGTGCTATAGTGACTACTATTTCTAAGAAAGTCAGACATGCTTCTGTCATATCTCCAGAGCATTGCTGTTCAAAATCCAATACTACAAAATCTGGCTTGGCTCCTGCTGCAATCTGTTTAAAAAAGTTAGCTTCCTGTATGGCCTTTGCCCTATCTTGAAATCTAGCAAAATGATAAGCCCCGGTTATAAGTCCCAGGGCTTTAGCTTTAGCGATATTAGAATTATAATATTTATCTACAAAGGTACTTCCTTCTGTGGCCTTGGCTATTAAAAAATTGTGGCCGGTATTTTTAATTGAGTCTATACTAATTGAACCATTAAGGTTACTGATATCTACTCCTTTAATCATATATTTTTCCTCCTATTTATTTTTCAACTGTTCCAGTGCATTTTCCAACTTTTTAGGTACTGGAACACCTAATTTAATCGAATTTTCTAATATACTTATTCCCTCTATTGCCACATAAAAATATATAACCATAGTACGGAATGTCCAGCACTGCCCAAGGAGCCTGTCTAAAAGTACCGCCAGTATTAAAACAAACAGTATTGTAAATTTCTTTTTAAGGCCATTAAATCCCCTGGAGCTATTCAGATGTTTTTCTTTACATCCACACATAAGCCCTGTAATATAGTCTAAAACCATGCAGGACACCAATACTTTTATCCCCATTTCCCACCCACCAAAGCACCAGGTAAGTAATGCCCCCAGTGTAGAACTTGTAAACCCTATAGCTAGTAATTTTCCTGTAAATTCTTTGAAATAATTTATAAGGTATTCCACTTTAAACCTCCCTTACAGTTATTCTTAAACGCCAAAAAAGAGCTTTGGATTTCTCCAAAACTCTTTGTATTAAAGTTGCATTAAATTTAATAGTAACCGGTAGGAATTATATTGTTTTTATCAGGCATCGTTATATTATTAATGCATGTACCCACATTATCCTGATTATAAAAGCTACAACTGGCTACTACTTTAAAAGGATGCCTAGTATCAATTAACTGGTTTATCTGTTTTGACTTATCCTGTAATTCAGTAAAGATATCTGTAAATTTACATATGGTCCTATTTTTGCACTTCTCACATTGTCCCACTTCTCTCATCTCCCTATTTAAAGGCAAAATAAAAAAGCTATCTCTAGCTCCTATTTTACCTTCATATTCTATTATGCAATATAGTCTTGCCCTGTAATTTCTTTGAACTGGTCTGCTGTTAAATCCCCATTTGCTACAGCCCATTTTAAATCATCTATCGTAAGATAACCTAATGTGTAAAACATTTTATAAAAATCATATCCTAACATATTCAATCTCCTAACTTGATTTCAAACTATTTATAGCGTTTATAATAGCCTCTACTAATTCAGCGTTTTGGTTTGAACTAGTAAAGGCTTTGTTGAAAATAAAAAGCGCCTGTGAAATTGTTTTTATTTGGCCATCCATTGTTATTGGTATTGGGCTTAATTCATCAAATACAACTGCTTTTGTGCTTACATCTATATGATATTTTATCACCCTGCTGAATTCATCTGAATATGCTCCATAATCTAAATCTATATATGTTATTCCATTCCAGATTGGCCTTTCTTCTGTAGCATCTATTTGTTCTCCTGTGTCTAATATAATAGCTCCTGTTTGGCTATCATAGATTATTCTTCTGCCTAAATTCATTTAATCACTCTCCTATTCTATTGCTAACCAATTATAAGTTGTATTACTTATAAAATCATTATCCTCGTTTCTGGAAAATCCGTTTGTGCTAAAAATTATCTTACTGATTTCACCACTACCAGGAACGTATGATATAATAGGGGAGTGAATGTCTAACCAATAAGTGCCTGCATTGCCTCTATAATTAGGAATACACATAATAACAGTTGATGGAGTAAAATTTAATGTAGTAATAGAAGCATGCCCTATACTATCAAATGTTCCAGTTCCACTAGCATATTTCTTACCTCCTAAGCTTTCTATATCAGCACTTCCTTGTATCCCAAAATAGCTTTTTCCCGCTACTAAATTAGGCGCTATTAAATTAGGCTCACCTTTTACAGTTATGGCTTCATCATATATTCCTGCTGGTTTTACTATATTACTTGTCCCTGGTGTTACTGTTTGTGATCCTGTAGCTTGTACGGGTAAAGTACCTGTTATAAATCCATCTCTGGTAGTAGCTTTTTTACCTTGCCTTATATCTGTAGTTAATGCGTCTCCATCACCTCCTTTACCCGATAAGATAAAAGAATCTGAACTGCTTTCATATGAAAGTATAGCCGGTAGATTAGTCCTCACATTTGTTACAGCATTGCCAAAATAATCTTTAATTGGTTTTACTCCTGTAGAGCTTACATTCAAGGATATTTCTCCTGTACTAGCTGCATTAAACTTAACTATCAACAATTGATTATCTTTTAATGTAAATCCCTCTGGCGCTGATACCGAATAGGCATTACCCGAATTAGATGTTGTACCTAGATAAAGTATTTTATTATCAACTTCATCTTTTGTATAAGTATCTGTTTTATCTGCTTTAGTAGTAGGATTAAAATTACCGTCATGCCAAATCCTTCTCCAAGGTTGCCAATCTGCAAAATTTGTATCTGTGCCTTCTCCCATGCTTCCTTGTCTCATGTAATATTCATTATCATTGTGTCCTGTAATAATTTGAAATACAGAACTTAAACCACGAGACACAATTAATTGACCATAACTAATATCCGCACCTGTAGGTATATTAGTATAACCAGATGTTGTACCATGTAGTCTATAAAAACCAGATGTAAGAACCGTATTTAAATCTGTCCCTACTGATACCCCAACATATTTACTTACTGCATCTGTTATTCCATATCCTGCTAATGTTGTAGGCTTTCCAGATGTTATCTTACTCCAATCCAAACTAGGTATATCTGAAGCACTTAAAGTTGTTGCAGAAGTAACCCTACCCTTTGCATCTATAGTAAGTTTAGTATATGTCCCTGCGGTTGCCCCACTGTTTGCTAGTACCACAGTTATACTCTTATTAACAGAACCATCAAAAGTAGTACTTCCTGTGGCATCTCCTTCCAAAGATATTGTTCTAGGCGTCGCTAATTTTGTTGCAGTATCAGCATCACCGCCATTTGCTGGCATAGAAGTTGGAAAATCAATTATTTGTGCTTTTGTATGTGTATGAACCTTTGGAGCCTGTGCATTTACTCCAGAACTGTCTAATGTAGCTACTCCACTGTCAGCCCCCATCTCTGTTCTTTTTACCTGAGCATCATTTGTTACATTTCCCAGTCCTACATCACTCTTTGTCGTTCCATGAGGATTGGTACCACTTCCAGGGTGAGTGTAAACTGTTTTTTCTGTTCCATTTATTTTTATGTTTCCATTAGTACTAGACTGTTCCACTTTGTTGGCTCCTGCACTTATACCATCAAGTTTTACTTTATCCTCTTTAGACATTCTTCCGTCTTGTGTAGAAGATGCCTTTTTTACCATTTCCAAATCAACAGCAGCATTATCATCTACAAAATCCTGCCTCTTAGGATACTCATTTCCCTGCCATTGGTTTAATCCTATATTTGGTGTTTTGTTAGCGCTAGGCATTTTTCATTCACTCCCCTATCCTTTATAAGCTTCAAATTCATCCCATGTTAGGTTTAATGCATCCCATTGATCGAAAGTTTTATTATAATTATCAAATTCATTCCAAGTCATATAGATATAAATATAATCTAACAATAAGTAAGCAGGCTTTATCTCGTTAACTGCGTTTTTTAAATCCTGCATGTTAGAAGGTACCCCATAAACATTAACAAAAGCAATATGAATAATACCATCAAAAGTAACTTCCACATCACCATTTGAAAAAGAATCACACACAAGTTTTATAAGTGCAGCATTTAATTTTCCTGTACCTCTGGAGTTGGATTTTATTACACTTCTTCTATAATCTAAGGCTTTTGTATAATCCGTAATTATACCTAGTTCTCTTTCATATATATCTAAGGCCCATGTTGCAGTATCTATATTTAATTGAGCCTTTATATCATCAATATTGCCGTACATATTGTTAAATTCAGTATCTTCGCTGTTTAATACTTCATCAAATATCTTAGTATCTGCAGGCATTTGAGGTAAATAACTTTTCAACGCAGTATTACTCATTTATTGCCACCGTCCCCAATATTGGAGTTTCACATAAAGTTTTTGTTAATGATATTGGAATGTTTGTTGTTCCTCCATTTACAGTTAAATTAGAATAGTCCAGCACTCCTTTACTGTCAAGTATTGCCACACCAATTTTAGCATAGGAAACTACGGCATCATCTACAAATGCCAAAGTCTTTAAATATTCAGTTATACTTGCCTGAACATTGGCAAGCCTTTGTTCATCCGTATAATTTGTGTCTTTCACAATTGTAAAACTTACATTTATAGTTTTGGCTGCAGCTCCTTCAACTGTTGTATAGCAAAATGCCGGTGCTTCTCTATATCCTAGTCCCCAATTCTCACCTAATGGGTCCATGTAATTTTGTACTGCATTTACAAATTCTTCAGAGGGAACTTGCTTGTTTGCATCTATAATTACAAGCTTTACGGTATTATTTCCATTCCAAGTTGGATAAACTTTAACATCTCCAACACCGGGATATTCTTTAACCAGGTTTTGAAAATGAGCTATATTGCTTCCTGTGTCCGGATTTTGTAATTTTTCATAATATCTTTCAAGTAAATGGGCATCACTTTCAGCATCAAAACCTCCTTGAGTTGCTGAAGAATTTATAACGCTGATTACGCCACTTATAGCTACAGGCATAATGGTTATTTGGTTGGCCGGTATATTTCCACTACTTCCCGGTATTACAGCTTGTATTTCAATTGTTCCACTCTCAGTTATAGTTTTGAATTCCAGTGATTTAAACTGTATTGCATTAGGTGTTTGAAATAAGTCCCCCTCAGCTATAGTTGCAGTTCCTGTTATATCTAAAATTCCCGTTGCATATTTGGCAGGATTTTTGGTTTGACCTGTCCTCTGTTTTATTCTTAATTCCAATTCATCACCACTAACTTTGCTTAGATCAAACTTGTCAACTATACTATCTAATTCAGTAGAGGCTTTTGCAAACTCTTTGCTTGCAGCAACTACACTGTCATATACAAGATAACCTTCTGTTTTATCTACACTGTCAGATATATTCCCTAACATTCTGCTTTTTATAGTTTCTTCCGATTCACTATACATCCATATCCACCTCCCCCTGATCTGTAAGAGCCGTAAAGCTAATTGTTAAAGTGTCTCCATCATATGTGGTGCTAAAATTTTCTATGCCTGTTATATGAGGATTTAAACTTATGCATTCCCATACAATCCTCCTGGCTTCACTTTCAATTAATCCACTGCTAAACCCCTGGCCTATTAAACTATCCAAATCATGACCGTAATTATCAGAGTAAATACTATATCTCATTTTTACAGTGTGTAGAGCCTTCCACATCCATACCTTAAGAGCTTCCTTTCCTTCCACTATAACAAATTTACCATCTTTAAGAAGAAAATCATTATTTTCAAAGTCCCATGCATATTCTCTGGGTATTGCAAGTATACTTGAAGAATCTTCAATACTTTGATTTATCACATCATCTATATTTACATCCAATGCAGGTAATATACTCATAAGCTTACCACCTTGCATAATACAATATATTTTTGTCCATCAGAGGTAGCTAGACAGGCTACCATATCGCCGGCTTTAAGGCCATCTGTAAAGTTCAATTCTGCATCAGGTATCCCTATAGATGTTATGCTGCCATCTGTCGTAGACCCTGTAGCACTTGTGGGAGGTATCTTTATCTTCCTTTTATAACTGCTCAGTAAAAAATCTGATACCAGGAGTTTTTTTTTAGTAAGTGGCGTATCATTTATTTGGATTGTCAAAGGGTTAGGAGTTACTACCTTTCCAATATCAATAGAAGGGGGATTATAAGCCGCCCCCTGTCTTCTCATTTTTAAAAGTATATCATTGTAAGGGTTCCTTATATTCATGCTGCTTCATCCACCTCCACCAGTTTCATTTTAGTTTGAAAATTTAGAGTTAAATCCATTGTGTACTTGCCAGTTCCAACTTCCCAAGTATGACTATCGGCATCTATACACATTACAGTATCAATCAGATTATATACATAGGGTATTTGCACTTTAACCCCCCAACCAGTTGTACATCTGGTATCACCAATAAGATTTACAGCCACAGTTTCATCTACGCCATGCAGCATATTTGTTGCTGTGGTAATAGGGTCCTTATCATCATCAGGAGCAGAATACACATCTTGAAGTATTCCGTAGGCTTTTATCCAATCACGCTGCCATGCAGTACCCACATATTCACCCTTGCTGTTATATACATTCACCTTATTTATCATATTGCTTATGGAATCGGAATAAGTTGTTTTTCCTAAATTCAGTTCAGGTTTTATAACAAAATTATCGATAGGTACACCCATGTTCATTATTTCAAGGACATCTCTATTCATAAATGGATAAAAGTTATACCTTCCACCGTTGAAATGCCATACCTTTGTATAGGCCATCATTACGGTATCATAAAATGTTTTCTCCATTGCTAATAAATCTATTTTCAGTCCTGTAACCCCTATATCCCCACAAAATACTCCTGCTTCCCCACAAATTACTCTTGTTATTTCTTCAGGTGTTATATTAGTAAAGTTGTGGCTGCTCTTAGACTTTGTAAGGTATATCATACAGTCAAAAGCTACAAATTTAAGTTCCTGAGTATCAGAATCTATCTCCCTGTCAAATACATGCCCCCTGAAAATTTCTTTTTCATCCTCTACCATCCAGATTAAAGTACCTGGACCTATCTGTACATTAGGCTGGTTTTTATCCCATATGCCATAAGCCATAGTAATTTCAAGCTTTCTTGCTATGGAATCTTTATCCCCACTCCATACAATGGTTTTACAGAAGTTAGTTATTTTTGTGTGTATAAGCCCTTGACTAGGGCTGTTATAAAGAGAATATAAATTAATCATTTCAACACCCTGTATTCTTTTAATTGTAGTGTATAATAAATATCCCCTGTCCCGTCCTTTTCACCAAATTGAAAAGACTCAATAGAACAGAGGATATTTACTAAGGTTTTTGTAATTATAAAACGAACTGGTTTACCGGATAATCTCATTTTCTGAATTGTTACTACACAATCTGCCGGAGCAGGGAAATCTTTATATTGGCAATAAGTATTGTATCTATAAGGGAAAAAGCTTTCTATAGGGGTTATTTCAGTTAGTTTTGGCTTTCCCAGAAAACTTACCTCTCCCATTCCTTCAACTAAAAAAGAGCTGTTATTATTAGCCCAATTAAGATTGTAATTCCCAGGAGGTACAGGGAGATGAATATAATTGGAAGGAATATCATCCTGCTTTAACCAAAATTCCATATTTCTATCCATTTTGCAAACCTCCTTATATATTCATTTCTGCAATAGTAAGTTTTTTAGCTATGGCTGTAGCTATCTTGTCTATGTCACTATCTTCTCTTATTACAAGCTTATCTGCGAGCTTTTGAATTATCACCTGAATACCATTATTCTTTTTATCATAATTTCGTGCTTCATTAGCCGTCAGCACCCTTTCATCCTCATGTAAAAGCGCAGGAAAGTTATCTTTTGGCACCCTTGTAAGTCCTACGGCATAGCCTTTATAGTTTCCGGAGAACAAATTGGGTATGTTCATTACGTTACCATATCTTTTCTTTATATACCTTATTGCACTGGCGGCATTGGCAACCGGATTCGCTATATCACTTAGTCCAGGAAACATATTTTCCATAAATGTACTCTTTAGCATCTGCATAAGTCCAGTCGCATGTTCTCCTCCAACACTTATACTGTTATAAGCCAAAGGGTTTCCACCGGATTCTCTTTTAACTAATTGCAATAATCCTGGAAGCCATGACATTGGCGTTCCTGTAATAGCTAATGCGGCACTTAACCATCCGGATACATTTCCACCTACGTTGGATATCGCACCACTTATTTTATTTTGAAAAAAAGCTAAAGCATCTTTGGAGCTTAAACCATTTATAAAACCTTGTATTACATTTGCACCTATGCTAAATAACTTTCTTGAAGGACTGCGTATGTCAAAGCCATCTGGTCCCGTAAAAGCATTTATAACTTTTTGAGTTAATTCGTGGACTATGGCAACCAAATTATTTTCACTTGATTTTATTCCTAACCCTAATTGTTGAACTACCTGTTGTCCATAAGTTAAGCTTTGAGTAGATAAATCTTTATATACAGTTTTCACCCCTGTAGCCATATTAGTTGTAGGGTTAGTTACAAGTTTCGTATTATTTTGTATCCCATTCCCGAATGTCTTTAACATATCCACTGAATAAGTATCAAAATCGGCAAGAGGCCCCTTGTCTGGTGAAGTGAAATGAATTAATTCCCTTATTTTTGAAGCCATAAAAGTAGTGGCATCTGTTACGGTTTTAGTGTTTTGTCTTATTCCTTTTGCCATACCTTCTGGTATATCCTGACCCCATTTAGCAACTTCGGGAGCCATAGACTTATTATGATTCCACATACCAGAAGTAATATCCTTATTAGGGAATTGCATATTTTTTAATATATTATTCGATTCTCTATTGCTGTGTATTTTACTACCTGCTGGAAGATCTACTATTTCATCTCCATTTTCATTTATATATGTGAGGCCACCTTCAAAATAAGAGGTTCCTAAAGCATTTTTCCTGGTTACATACTTCCATAAATCCGTAGAATTACTTGATGATTTATCAGAAGATTTTAGAGTTCCCGCTGAAGTTAATCCTGGTACGCCTAATTTTGATAAATCGGTAGCCGATGTATTTGTAGTCTCTTCTTTTTTACCTCTTAATTTATTAAACCAATCATAAACATCTTTTATAGCACTGGCTATTTTATTGAATAAATCTATAATCCAACCTAAAATCGGAGCTATAAAATCATATATTCCTTTTATTACTGGTGCAACTTTTCCTATAACATCTAAGGCTACTCCTACCACTTTCGCTATAACATCAAAAGCTACGCTTACTACTTTTTGGATTCCTGGCATAGCTTCTTTAAATTTTCCCCATAAATCTTGAACTATGGGAATAATATTCACTTTTATTGTATTCCAAAATTTTTCTAAATGTGGTTTTATACTGTTGAAGGATTTAATAAAAGAATTTGCTATAGGAGGTAAATACTTTGCTATAACACCAGCCACCGCTGATATCGCCGGAATTACATATTCTTTAGCAATATTGCCTAAAAATTTAAAAGCAGGCAAAACCACTGTTTGAACTATTTTAGATAAAGATTTGAACGCTGGTTCTCCTACAGATTTTATTATTTTAGATATAGAATTAAAAGCAGGCGTTAAAGCCGTTCCTATTTTGCCACCTATTTTTATAACATTTTGACCGAATTTAGTAAATTTATCAGAATTTTTATCAAGTAAATTTGCAAGAGGTGTAAGAATTTTATTTATAACAGGCAAAAAAGCTTTGCCGAAATTTGCACCTATGGTTTCTAAGTTTCCTGTTACAGTACTCCATTTTCCAGCAGTAGAATTACTTAATTCTTTTGCTCCACCTGCAAAAACTTTTCCTATATTACCCTCAGAACCTGTTTGTTGTTTGAAATAACTGTCAACACCTCCTGCTTTATTAATATCGTCTTGGGATATTTTAAAACCAAATTCTTTCATTCTTTCAGTTTCACCAGTTTTTAAATCTGCAAGGGCTTCCATAGCATCCATAACGGATTTTCCTGGATTAAGTGCTGCCATATTTTCAGAAAGTTTTACTAAATCCATACCAGCTTTGGTATCCCCTGAAGTTATATTCACGGCTCTACGTCCTGCTGCTATAACTTCGCTGGTTCCAAATGGGGTGATATTTGCCTCTGTCCTAAGTTGTGAAATATACGAATCAGTCATTTTCTGAACATCTGCTTGACTAGAACTTTGATTATTGTAACCTATAAAATGTTTCATAGCTATTTGTTCTTGCTCTAAATTAGAAGCTGCACCTATAGTAGCTTTTCCTACCGCATTCGTTGCCATTGTGGCTGCTAAAGTTTTTATACTAAATAAATTATCCTTAATCTTAGATATTACTGTTGAAGTTTCATCTTTAGCTTTAATGGCTATTGTCACAGGTAATTTTGCTAAGCTCAGCAATTCGCTTTTAACCTTAGATACAACTCCTACTGTTTTATTTACTGCACTAATAGATAATAAAGTAGATTTTATACTAGCCATATCACCTTTAACTTTAGAAATAACTTCTTTAGTCTTATTAGTGGCGTTGATTGGAATATTTAATGGATGTGTTACTACTTCTTTAATGTTATTTTTTAATTCACCTATTTTACTGTTAGCTAAAGCAGTATCCATGTCTATTCTTTTTCCTGATACCATATCAATAACTTCAGCTGTAGAATTAACTGAATTTTTTACTTCATTAATCTTATTAATGGTATTATCAACATTTATATCTACCTTCTTTTTAGACATAAGGTCTATAACATTGTTAGCAGATGAAATATTTTCCGTAACACTCTTAATTTCGTTAATAGCATTAGTTGTATCTATATTTATATTTTTCTTTGTCATCATATCAATGACATTATTGGCCACTTTCGCACTTTCCGTAAGTTTATTAACAGCTTCTATAGGTTCAACTATTTGAGAACTCATAGTATCCTCTAATACGATTCTAGCTCTTATCTCTGCCAATCTCCCACCTCCTTGTGGGCATAAGAAAAAGAACCAGATGAGTGGTTCTCTCTTAAACACATTAATTTAAATTAACAATTACTTGTCCACCTGAAATTAATGAACTATCGAATACTAAGTCAAGTCCTGTTTTGTTCTGAGGTACTTCAACTATGTACTCTCCAGTTATTTTCCTACCCGGTGCTACGTCTCCATCTAATTGTCCATTCCCGTCTGTCGTAATAGTCTGCTCATAAGATCTCCCATCTTTGTCTTCAACTCTAAACATCATTACAGATGATACAGTTTGTTGCTGGTTTGAAATATTTTCTATAGTACAATCTACATATAAAAATTCATTTCCTTGCTTTGGTTGAAATATATCATCCCCTTGAGAAGTCCTAACACTATTAACTGTTACTTTATAATCATTCAATTGCACAACGTCGCCAACCTTAAATGTTTTTGCTTGTGAGTTTTGAGTTTGATCGCTTTTTGTTTGGGTACTTTGAACATCTGATTTACTTTCTCCTACTTTCGACGGTTGACTTTCGCTTGAGCACCCTACGAAAATAATCGATATGAATAGTACTCCTATAACAACTGATATTTTTTTAAACATAATTTAATCCCCCTTAATTCATATTTTATCAACAATATTGTAACAAAAAATATATATCTTGTCCAATTTTATGACAAAATTCCTTATAGAGGGATTATATGATAACTGCTGGGAAAACAGGAACTTTATTATTCAACATTCGCCTCCTTTCCTCACTCTTTTCTTCTATTTCGTAATCATGAAAGGCTCTTAATACAATCTTATCTCCCTCCGATGCATTCCAAAACTCAGATGGTAAAGTAATATGCTTGGCTTTCCATAGCTCATACATAAGAGTTACTTCGCCACCTGAGTTGATGAGTTTTTTATTTCTTTTATTGCATCAGTTCCAAAACCACTCAAATCGCTTATAACTTTAACCAAGGAAGTGATTTCTCCAGGTAAAAATATTGCATCTATTGCTTCTGCCGCTGTAACCGCACCATAATATTCAATTACTTGTTGGTTAGTAAAATCGGGATCTATAACCCCTTTTATAACCATATCTTCATTAGGTGTCTTGGTACCATCCAATTCTTTAAATTCGTCAGCGGTAAGTGCTTGACAAGTAACAGTAAAAGGCTCTCCTAATATTTCAGAAAGCCTTTTTATTTCAACCTCTTGCTCAGGTCTAGTTAATTTGTTCTTATCTACCTTTAACAATAAATCTATTTTATTACTCATATTTTATTCCTCCTAATAATTTTATTTTTTATATTTTAAAGCAATAAAAAAAGCAACCGTAAATCTAACTCTATGATTGCTTTTATGTTGTTGAAGTTATTGTACTTGGGTCAATAGTGTCTAGTAGCTCATAATCTTCAAAAGTAAAAGGTACTGATTCAGTTCCCATTTTGTTGGCTCCCCAGTCTGCTAGTGTCAATTCATCAAACTTCACCCCTGACAGCTTAACTCTTTCAGTACCACCATTGCCCGGGTCGCTTATTTTGCTAATTATAGTACATACAGTTTCAATTCCATTCTTCATATTATCAGCCATAAGCAACATCATTCTGGAACTAACTTTATTTAAAGTAAGGGTGCCACTGCCATCCCAACCAACATGCTTATATTTTTTTGAATTTGTACCACACATAGGCACTTCTACTTTATTTACTTTACACTTGGCTTGAAGGGCTGTAGCTTCTGCAACTTGTGAATCATCCAAAAACACGCTGCCATTGTTTCCATACATTGTCTTTTCTTCATTGTAATTTCCCGTATTTGCCATATACTACACCTCCTATACTGCAATATTTAGAGAAACATCTTCCATGCTATCCAATATAGTTGTACCTGCGCCTATAAATACTTTATCTCCTGTATTAGCTTCCTTGATTTCCTGCGTAGTCATATCATCAACTGTTCTACCGTCAGGCATTTTATAGTTAGCACTTTTTAAATAGGCTGATTGCGCTTTTAAATCAATATAAACACTGCTGGAGCCTTTTGCTAAAAGTCCCGATATTTCTAATTGCTCAAAATAAACACTTATAGCACTCATAAGTAAAACTTTGTGGTCATAGTCATTAGTAACTTTACCTATATACTTATCACTTACAGTTTTCTTTATATCTCCATACATAAGGTCCATAATATCTACTATTTTAATTTTCTTGAATTTGTTGCCTTTATTCTCTGTAGTAGTTACCAGGCTATTTACAGCTCTTACAACTTTAACTTTTTCGCCATCATTCATTAGAATGAATTTACCTGCATCAACCGCAGCATCCATTTCAGCCTTAGTTAAATGGTCGCAATCGTCCAACTCATTTAACGGTGCAAAAGTGGCGCTAATAGTAAGTGGTGTTCCTGCTATTAACCCTGCTGCTCTGGAACAGTACTCTTTTGCTGTATAAGTCTTATCCCCTTCTTTATTGTTGTTATTGGCATAATTAATTACTCCCTCATGGTCAGATGGACAATTTGGAAGTATTGCCTTAACTTTTTTATCTATATTATCTCTTAAACCTTTAATCCATGCAGCAAAAGGTGTAACATCTGCATCTGCTATTTCAGGGAAAGCAAAATAGTCCCATTTAATAGTCTCCAGATAGTGCTGTGCTTCTGTATAATCTGTAGTATCTGTTGCCACTACATAAGCTATAACCTGCTTAGGTGGATTTACATATCCCATAAAAGCTAGGGTTATCTGATTTTTATTGGCATCCGTAAGTGTATCAGGAATATCTGATACAGCACTCATTACTATTGGATTGGTAGATGGGACCGTATCTTTTAAAAGTAAAACTACTATGCCCCGATCACCACGTTCAATAGTACTTGTTGCCAACTCTTTAAATACTATATTAATACTTGGTGCTCCCATCAATTTTTCACTCCTTTATATTAAAATTGATTTCTCCCATAAGCTGGGCATTTTGTGCTTGTTCATGTTCCTGTCTAGTACCATAAGTTATGTTAAATATTAGTTGCAAGAATATATCCTTGTCTCCTGTGTAATCCACATTTGTCTTTTCTAAATGGGCAAACCTAGTGCCAAACTTAATACCCATAGCAGTCATAAAAGTATGCTTTAAGGTATTAATAATTCCTGACTGATCTGATTTACTTATAATGTTGTAGTAATCATCAAGAGGGCTAAAATATACTATTTGAATAATTGCATTGGTGTTATAAGTCCAGCGATTCATTGGTGTATCCAAATCCGAAATCCTATAAATAAAAAAAGAGGGTCTTTTAAAGTCCTCTCCTATGTCATCTATATATATTGGATAAGAATTTTTACTTGCTATAACAGCAGCTACAGCACTTATTAAATCATCCAATGTCAATCACCTGCTTTATTAAATAGCTTGTTTAACCAGTTATCTAATTCTTGTATAATTTTAGGTTCTGCATTTTGCAATCCTTTTTCCATGAAATGTCTTCCTAAAATATATTGTGGGTGGGTTTTAAATCCTTTTACCCTACTATCAGTTATTGGTAATTTTATAGTCTCGTTTATATAGCTGGTGGAACCAACCTTACTTTCTACTGTAGTATTTATATTTAGTTTTCTCCATGCCTTTCCACCATTTGCTTGTAATGATGTCTTAGGTATAAATCTTGAATCTAGCATATGACCATCATTAACCCATTTAGCATATTTGACATTAGTACCCACTTCTGCGGTATTCTCATCTATAAGTTGTGTATTTATTGAGGCTCTCAACCTTCCTGTATCCACAGGAACAAAGTGTTTTATTTCTCTTTCAGCCATTAACCCTATTTTAGTCAGTTCTTTCTTTTTTTCTACTTTAAATTCTTCATTGACTAACTTTAACAATTCTTGTTTAAATTCATCTAATCCATCTACGTCAAAACCCATATTACACCTCCTGCTTAAAGGTTATATCTGCTTCAATGTGGTGTCCATTGCAAGGATATACATTATTTACAATATATTTAGTATTGCCAACTGTAACAACATCACCTGTCTTTATATCGGCATTTATTAAAGTGTACAGACGTAAGGATTGGGTAAATACAGCTTGGGGAGAAGACTGAATAACATTTCCATTTGCTCGTCCTATTTTGCAGACATATGGACCTAATGTCTGGGCTTTGGGCTCAACAATGTGAGTTACAGGATTAGTATCAGTTGAAGTTCTGGAAACTGTGAAACTTCGATTAAACATTCCCATTAAAGACATTTTATATCACCTGACATCTTATAGAATTGCTTTTACTAATTGGCTCTGGATTTCCGAAGAATCCATCTAACTTTTTAAGTATCTGTTCATACGCCTTGGAATTGACCTTATAGGAATAATCACCATTAGATTCACTTTCTTTACTGCTGTCATTCAAAAGTACATTGACTATTTCTGCATTGACGACTTTAACTGTAGATGGAATTGGTTCAGTAAATTCTTTGCCACAGTAGTTATCGATTATTTCCTTACCTGTATCAATCAAAAGTTTCAATGCTGTATCACTCTTTAACACCATATGATCATTTGCCACTATATCTTTCAATTCCTCTAAGGTTATATAATCCATTATCGAACACCTTACTTCCCTGGTTTTTCTTCTGTATTATTTCCTGGATTCTGATTTTCTCCCGAATCATTATCAGGTGCCTCTTTCACTTCTTTGAAATATCCTGATTCAAGAAGTACTTTCCCTAATTTATTACTTACCTCCTGAATTTTTGTATTTTTGTCTCTATAATCAAAGACGTGAGAAGGAGCATGATAAATACAATTTTTAATTAATTCCACTTTTATCATATTCTCCACCTCCAAATATTAAGCTGCTGCAATTTGCGGAATATTATTTACACTCACAACAGCATCTTTTTCAAGTATTATAGTGTCCATATTTAGATGCAATGCATAAAATCTCATATCTCTATATACTGCTTCCTTGCCCTCAACAGTTTTTCTTAGGTTTATATCATAGGTATTTACTATAGTAAAGTTTGAAGGATCTGCAAGTATTATCTTGTTATCAGGGAAGTTTGGAACTATCCTCCATTCAACATTTAATGGGTTTATGTTAGCTCCATTAAGTATAGCCATATCCCCTGCAGCTGTATTTCTTTTCTTTAAATATTCAATCCACCTTATATACATGTCATTGTTGGCAATCCATCTATATTTCTCTTTATTAAAGTATTTGGATGGTAAAGCCCTCAATGCACCTGTAAATATGCTATCTGTAAAATCTGCTCCTATAGTAGTTGCATCAAGTATATGTGCTCCTGTCCCTAGTTGTTTTACTATGCCATCATCAATTACAAGGAAGTCATGATCGGGATTAGCTACATCTACTGCAGTGTCTCCATTGAAAGCTAAATCAAGCATATCCACTTTAACCTGGGTTGCTATCATTCCCATAAAAGTAGTTTCAAATCCTTCCTGCTCAATATTTTCTCTTAAAAATTTTTCTGATATTTCAGCACCAAGTACTACATCAGTACAACTGTAAGGCACTGAACCCAAAATTGGGTCTACACCTTTTCCAGAGAGGGTATCAGTTGCCTCTACCTGCTGTCTCAAAAGTCTTCTACCAATTCCTAGTTTTTCAATAGTACCTTTTGTAGCTCTTCTTGTCTGATGAGAAAGTTCCCCTAAAAAAGAGCTATCATCAAATACCATTTTTAAAAAAGCCCTTGACTGTTCGGGGTTCAGCATCCCTGTAGTTTTACCTGCGGCTGTTACTGCTGCTTTATTTATTATTTGTTCATTACTTAAACCTGACATGTTAAATTCCTCCTCGTATAATATAGTTGTACCAATCAATAGAGATTAGATCATCTCTACTAACGGATATTTATAAATATAAATTAATTATTGTTCGTACATCTCAAGTTCCGTTCTGGAAATTGCAATATCCTTTAGTAAGTCTAAAAATAATAAGAGTGTATCTTCCACAAGGGTAACTTGATTAATAGTTAAATCATTGTATAATATCTTCTGAATAGAGGTTAGATGTATTCCTCCTGGGAGGACTCCTTCGGAGTTCCTATACCCGTGAAAAAGCGTATCATTCCATCAGTGAGATTAGATGTTTAGCTGGTTGAGTTTCTTCCCTTGCGGAAGAATTACTCGTGTCACAAACGAGGTTGTTAGCTCACTGTTAGGTATGGATACTCTGTTCTATCTTCAAAAATATATGAAAAGGAGATATTTACAATGTCAAAATTTTTTAATTTACCTGTAGTAGGTATCGATGTTTCTGCTGATTATTCTATGGTTGCAATACTAGCCCCTGATGGAGCAGTTTATAGAAAGGCTTTCAAGATAATGCACACTTCTGATGGTTTCTCTTATCTTCTCAAAGAAATGAGAAAAGTGGAAAAAGAGTTCTCCATGAAACCATCACTTTTCATGGAATCAACTGGTGTTTACCATTTAACTCTTTTCCACTTCCTAAAGAATAACGAATTAGAAACTTTCGTTATAAATCCTCTTATTACTAATAGTAACAAAAATTTAGGAATAAGAAAAGTGAAAAATGATAAAATGGATGCCTTAACTATTGCAAACATAGCAAAATTTCAAAATATAAAAATGTCTGATTATTTAGATATCCCAATATTTGCTGTAAGATCACTTTGTCGTGATTACTACAGCCTTATAGATAACCGTTCCCAGTTCAAGAAAAAGTTATCTTCTGATCTTAGAACGTTTTTTCCTGGATATCATAATGTTTTTTCTGACGTAGCTGGTGTTACTTCATTAGCAGTTTTAAGTAAATTTTCATCCCCTAAAGCAATTGTTGATGCACCAAAAGATGATTTAATTGCTTTACTAAAGGAAAATTCTTGTAAATCAATTGACTGGTGTACAAACACATATAACAAACTTTTAAACGCTGCACTAAGTGCTGTACAAATAGGAATAACCAATAATTCCTTTAAAGTAACTATAGGCATAAATATAAAGCTTTTAAACATCATTAATGAACAAATTGAAACTCTAGTAAATGAAATAGAATCAGCAGTTAAAAATGACTCAACACCTGCTTCATTTAAGAACAACATAGCATTGCTTCTTTCTTTCAAAGGTATAGGCTTTATTACAGCTGTAACCATAATGAGTGAAATAGGCGATCCTACAAGGTTCAAGCATCCAAAAGAAATGGTTGCTTTCTTTGGAATTGACCCTTCAGTTAGTCAATCCGGGAAATTTAATAGTGACCAAAATAAAATGTCCAAGCGTGGTACACGCTTTGGTAGAAGAGCACTTTATGCTGCTGCTCTTGCATCAATAAGAAAATCCAAAACTGGTAAACCAATTAACAGTGTTCTTTACCAGTATCGCAATAAAAACTTAAATGGTAAGAAGAAGAAAGTTGCTCTTTGTGCAATTATGCACAAACTTGTAAAGTACATATTTGCAGTTCTTAGAGATCAAAAGCCTTATGAAATTCGTGAACCAAAACTGCACAACCAAATGTATGTTACTAATTTTTCAAGATCAGTTTCTTAACCACTTAGACAAATTAATTATGGTCCAAATTGGATAAATTATTTCCAATTTAGTTTTAGTAAAAATTTGCCATAGTTCGTATTTTTTTATGGTTTGTTTGCCATGCTCTTTTTTGCTCTTAAATTTAGTAAATAAATTTTTTAAATTAACTATTGACTTTTACTAGCTGGTCTTATATATCTAATCCTGCAAATACATTTTCTTTTTTAACCGTAATTTCATCACTACCGGACTCTGCCTGTTTTGATATACCCCTTGATTTTTCAACAGCTTCAATTCTTTCATTCACTGGCTTTAGTGCATCCTCTATAACTGCCTTTATTATCTCAGATGTATCTTCTGTATCTTCTTTTTTAGTAGATGTCGCTGCTGCATTTAACGCCTTACCACAGCTTGAACAAAACTTATCTTCTGGTTTTACTGCTGCCTTACAACTTGGACATGTAGTAGAATCCTCCTTTTCAATTTTATCCAATCTTTCAGTAATAGGTTTCAAGCTCTCATTTAAAGCTGATTTCATTATTTCAGTTACATCCTCTTTTTTCACTTCTCCATCTCCCCCTTCTGTTTCTGTAGATACTTCATCTACTACTAATTGAAGTGCTGTTATGGCACCTTTAATATTATCAAGCCTCGCTGTGGATATTTTTTTTCCTGCTTTTTCAATAGGCTCACCTTTTAATTGATCTGCACATTTTTTAATGCCAACTTGATCCAATTGATTCAATACATAATTTTTAAAAGAATCAATCTGTGTACCTATTTGGCTTTTTTTATCTGTTATAGTATCATCAGCCAATATATTGTACATGACTGTCCTTAAAGTCCATCTAGCATTATCGAGGTTATCTGATACGTCTTGTGCAGCTATAGCTCCAGCAAAATCTGTCGGTGGCTTTGGCTTATCAGCCTTTTGCACTATATTTTTTCCTGTAAAAAATGATTTTACCACATTAAAAAAGCCCTTAACCTCATCATTTGAATCATTGGTTTCAGGCATATAATCGTCACTTTTATAAATCTGTATTTTCTGTTTATTAGCTCCCTTTTTTACAAGAGATATAAAGTTAATATCCATATCAGTCATTCTCGGCACTTCCTTCACCTCCTTCTTTAGGCTTTACATAAACGGCAGTACCACCAATACTAAAACCTGTTATATCTCCTTTTAGAACTTGCTGCCATGTCGAATCATCTGTAACTTCCACTGCAGCACACCAGTCATCAGCTTTAGCATTTATATCAGGAATATCCGTTTTAGCTATATAATTTTCTACTACAAAACCATAGCCGCCTTTTTCATTATGGCTCTTGTCAACTCCCGCCTTAGCTATAGACTGAGTTAAAGCCAACTTTTTACTCAAAGTATGACATGCCTTTTTTACATCTTCTACGGTTGCCCAATCCCCTTGGGTATCAACATAATCCTCTGGAGTGCCATCTTCCTTGAATACTTTTGATGGTCTATATACGACCCCTTCAACTATATGATTTTGCTCATCTACTTTAGCTATTTTTACTTCGAAGTTTTTAGCTGGCATCATTTACCACCTCATTTTACTATTATCTTTTACAAGCTGTTCACACATTCTTATTGCTACTTCCTTTGTAATCTCTTCTAAGGAAAAATCCTTTATATTTTTTTCCTGTAATATAGGCACCTCATCCATAGTTATATCTACCTCCTCAGGTATCAATTTCAACTCTATAGATGGTATTATGCCTGCTCCTCCTACAATTTTTACTCCTTTCACCCTATCTGATATATCAAGATCACCGATAATAACCTTAGGATGCATTGCACCATCCTTTAAAGATAGATTAATTGCTATTTTCTCATCACAATTTTTAAACAAATCCACTAGTATATTCCCACCTTTCTAAAATATTTTATAGAATATAATGTAAGCCAAAACACTTGCTATTAAACTCATATATCCAATAAGAAACAGTATACTTCCTATAGCTTGTAAATCCTCTGTAACCTCATCATATACCTTATTCGTTAACCTTTGGAAGTTTTTCTTTGAAAACCCCCAATAAAATATATGTCCTATGGCTATAACAACACAACTTAATATAAAGAAAAAAATAATTACTCCCACTCATTTTCCTCCTTCCTACTAATCTAAACTTTCACCTTGAAATATTGGTACCATAGTACATCTGCAATGAATCACTTCTTTCGCCGAAGCACCTAATGAACTGTCCCCAGGAAACATAAGCTTATACCCACCAACATTAAAAGGTTCATCTAATTTCTTCTTTTGCCCATTAGCTGCCGCATGGTCTGGCCTTGTCCTACCGTCATGAGATGAAAGCCATTGTTTACCTATTACAAAATCACTCTGGTTATAGCTTTCAAATTCTCCAGCATTACTTGCTGCTATGGTTTCAGTTCGCGCTACTCTTATAGCTCTGTTCCTATCAAATGCAGGTAATTTATCAAGTCTATCGGCCAACTCATCTATAGTCTCTCCTGCTTCATATCCTTCTTTTATAGCATTTACTACAGCATCATGCGTTGTCCTTTGTACTTCTGGAGAAAATTTAATTACATGATTTTCAACCCACGCTGCAGAATTTTTATTAAATAACTTTTCATCAAAATATGAAGGCTTTTTATCTCCATATTCCCAATCAGGATCTTGAATTTTTATCTTTGCTTTAAAAGTTTCAGCTAAATTCTTTAAACATTTTTCACTTAATTCCTTGATATATTTTTCTATTAAAGGTTGAACCTTATCTTTTAGTTCATTTATATACTCATTACTACTATCACCAGAAAACAAAAGAGATTCTATTTCCCTTTCTATATCTTCATATACTTCAGAATCTTTCAAAGAACTCTTTATTTTGGATATATAATTACCTTTTTGTTTATTAAAGAAAATCATCATTGCTTTTTCAACATCTCTGGCAAACTGTTCTGCATCCTTTATCCATATTTTATTACCATTAACCTTTGCAAAATAATCATTTGTATCAGTGTCAAGTTTAGCTATAGCTTTTTTTAATCCATTTGAAAATGCCAATAGCACGTCACTCTTACTCATCTTTTAAAGCTCCTTCTACTGATATTTGAATATCTTTTAAAGCCTCAAGTATTTTATTTTCATCTGATTTCTGAACAGCATTTTGCAATTGTTGGGCTTGTTTTTGCAAATCCAGCTGCTTTAATGTTATTTGCAGTGGTTGATTAGCCCAATCACCCTCAAACTGATCAAATTCTTTTCCTAGAAGTTGTCCCATTTCATCCAGAACCATATTGGGAGTTGCTGCACCACATGTTATATAAGGATATAAAGCCCTTGCTATTTCTCCGTTATCTGTTATTCTCGGAGATTTAAAAATCATTGAAACATTTTTAATTTCTAGTTTTAATTTTAAAAGATTGTTAAGCTTAAATCCTAAATCTTCTCTTTCAGGTTGAAATACCTGTTCTTCTGTAAGCTGTCTTGCAGTATCTGCTGTAGCCCTGCTATAATCCTGACTTTCACCTGTATAAATAGGTGGCAGCCTATAAGCTGACCGTATATTAGTCCTGTTATTTTTACAATACTCTTGAAACAGTGCATCGTCTTGAAGTATTTCTGCCAATTTCTCAAATCTTATAGTAACTTTGTTAGCCTTTTCTTCTGTCCCTACTAATCCATCACCATCTTTAAATCCTTCAGCTTCAAGTATTAAATACCCATGCTGTGCATTCTCGCCCTTTGAATCTTTAAGCATATCTATAGATGTTTGTGTCAATTGACCATTTTCAACTACTACAGCTAAAGGTATATGTCTGCCATTATCAAAGTAATTATAGTTGAGTTCCTGAGCCTTTCTGGTGCCTTCAATATTTAATATATTTCCTAAATATCTAGGTAATCCATACTCTGTATAAGGACAGTAAATATTGAAAAACATTATCGAGGTTGCTTTTCTTTCTTCTAGAATATCCTTGCCATATTCACCAGTATTGCAATCCATATCTCGTGGGTCCCCAAATTCTTTGAAATAAACGGTATTGATTCCTCTTATCTGGACGAACTTTCTAAACTTCTTTTTCCTCTTTATAGTCACTTCTTTTCCGTCTTCATCAGTTATAATTACATCAATATCAACCAAAGTATCTTCTCTTTTGCAGATTCTTACAGTATGCCCTGGTATATGTTCAAATCCTGCAGGATTACCTAATACATCTGGTATAACTTCAATAGCTCCCCATCCAAGCTTCTCCCTATCATCAATAACCTTCTTCATGATTTCAACAAAGGATTCATCAAAATTACAATACTTAAAGAAATTGTCATATTTATTCCACTCTAAATCCAATACTTTCTTGATTGCTTCATCCGATTTATCATAATCAATATCATATTTAAAACTATATCCAAAACCTACTATATTAGTTTTATAAGCATCAATGCACTGCTGTAGTATATCACTTTGCTCTGGTAGTCTTATTAGAAGTTCAGGATCATAGAGTGGAGCTATAACCCCATTGTTATACAGCCCTGTAAAAGGATCTTTGTCTATCTGTCTACTTTGCCCTAATGCATCATTTACAACTATTTTTTTTACTACCACCCTATTATTCATATTTTACCGGCTCTACCCCCTCTCCTTCTTTCATTAGCATTTTCTCTCACTGGCAAACAAGCAAGTGTAACTGTATCTGCCCTATCGGGACTTTTCAATCCCCTGTCTTTCATTTCTTTTTTAGATTCAAGTCTTATTTTCCCACTAGAATGATAAATATATTTTCTGCAGGATAGCTGACCTACTAGATCATCATCATTTGGAAGTATGAGTTCACACTTTCTTCCTTCTGAAGTATCAATTAAATCTCTTATTACACTCCAGAGATACGTTGTTATATCATAGTAAAATTTATGGTGTATAGATTGAGCCATATTAACCGGATATACTTCTATCCAACTGATATTCTTATCTCTTATTACTTCCCTAACTCTATCAGTTACTCCACCGCCTAGACCTGTATCATCAATTTTTACTTTTATCTTGCCTCCATGCATAAAGAATCCAGGATACTTTTCTTTTAAACTGGTACATGAAAAAAGAACATCACCTGATGTTCTCATAAGATCCTGTCCTCTTCTGATTTTTAATGGCAAAATTTTATTATTCACCTTATGAGCTATTACAGTATCATCATCTCCGAATCTAGCAACATCCACACCTATATCAATGCTTTGTATTTCACATTCAATATACTCTGTCATTATGGACTGTTCTATAAACTCAAGAGGTATAAATACATCATCCTCTTGCTTAGGAAAATCTCCATCAACCCTCACTCTTACAACATTGGAATCTTCCCCATACTTTCTGATAAGTGATTTTATGTTATTCTTATTGGTCCTTTTGACATCTCTTGCATTAACTTTAATAGTATAATAATCAATTTTATCTTTATAAAAAGCATCATGGAATACTCCAGTCGTCTTTGTCGGATTGCCCAAAAGAAGTAATCTATTATCTTCATGGCCTAATGTACCAAGTATCGCCTCCAATATTTTATCTTCTACACCAGAAGCTTCATCAACAACAAAGAGCATATATTGTTCATGATAACCCTGCATATTTTCAGGTCTTGTAGCAGTTTTAGCAGTTGCATACCATACAGCTTCATAACCACTCATTTCTACTCTGGTTTTCTTCCATATAATTTTCCCATCAAGTATAGTCCCCGTGAGCCATTTACTTATTTCTGCCCAAAGTACATCATGCAATTGTTGTTTGGTAGGAGCTGTGGCAATTATTCGTGAATAAGGATGCATAGCTATATACCAAATCATCAAGCATGCAGTTAAAGCACTTTTCCCAACGCCCTGTCCAGAACGTATGGCTGTCTTAAGATTATCCCTAACGCTTTCTGCAGCTTTGCCCTGCCAAGTATCAGGAGAAAAGTTGAGTATGTCCTCAAAGAAGCCTATAGGATCATCATAATAGGTGTCAACTACATTTGCCCAAAAATTATTATCCATTTTCAGTATCATTCCGTTTACTCATTTTTTTAAGCACTGCATCAGCTAAAGCATTTTGTTTATCCTTATCAGGATTTTTAACCTTCTCAATCTCAACCCTAAGTTTTTCCCCTTGGAGTTTCTTATACTCTAATTCAAGTTTTGTCTTCTCTTCATCGGATAACAGATTACTCAATTTAGATAAAATCTCCATAGCTTTCATCTTATCAGCAAGCTTGAACTTAATTCCGTCTTTTCCTTCTGATACTTCTGTTATTATACTGGTATCTAAATCTACACTATCTTTCAAGTCAACATAGCTGTATTCATTTATTTTTTGTTCTCCAGTGTTAGGATCTATAACAGGAATATACTTGCCATCCTTGTCTTTGGTCCATTGAGGTACTTTTTTCTTTCCAAATTCAAGATAATCACCTATATCTGAAAAGGCAATATCTTTATATTGTTGAATTAGTCCTCTTTTAAGAAATTCCTTATTTAACTCAGCCTCTAAAAGTTTATTGATTTGCTCTTTTACCTTAACATTTCTTAACAATCTATTACCACATATCATTGCTGTTTCATAAGTGCATTTATACACCTTTTGATATGCTTTAGTAGCGTTTTGCCTCTTAGCATATATAACACAAAAAAGCCTTTGTTTATCAGTAAGTTCAGGATTATTTAAAACTTCTTGAACTTCCTCAAAAACAGGCTCTTTTTCTTCTACTGCAACTTCTTTTTCGGTTGCAACCTTTTTATTTTGGTTTTTTGTTTTGGTTGCAACCTTTTTCCATGGTTGCCCATTATCTTTATCTCTTTTAGCCCAACTTTTTATAGTTCCCTGACTTATATTAAATTTATCTGCCAACTGCTTAAAAGTATATTTTCCAGTTTCATATTCTTTTCTTACGGTTTCCTTATCTGCCATCTCTACATTGTCACCACCTGCCTATTCGTTTTGTTTTGGATTTAATACAATAAAGATATCTAAGTATCAAGACCTAACGTGTTAATATATTAAATCAATGATTTTTTCGCTCTATTTTAAATATAGTTTCTAATTCCTTAAACTGTAATTGTGCATGATCTGTAAATATATTCCTTGATTTAGAAAGTATTGGGTATGCATCTTTGCATAATTCTTCAAAACTTTTCTGGGTAACCTTACAAAAACTAAAAAAGAACTTTAGCATTATAACAAACTTTTTTAACTTACTATTTTTAGTATTTTTATATTTAGCTAAAAAGGTGTATATATTACATTGAACTAATCCATACATATTTCTTGATAGATTAATTCTATTTATTATCTTCATAATAACATTCATTCCTTTCGCTGTGCTCAAGGCACAAAAATTAATGAAAGAGTGATTAAAATTACCAATTACTGTGAATAATATAGACAAGTATACAGGTGTACTACAGAGCACGGCGGGGTGAGTGTGATTGCACTTCACTGTAATCCGTATAATAACATGTGCCGATTACTCTTTTAAGTACAAATAAGTGTGCCCTAGGGCACGTAAGTTAATCTTTGTTTAAACAAAGACCGTTTAAAAGTATGAGTATTCAGTCAACACCTGTGTACTTTATTTTTTTATTTGTAGGTGATATAAATGTTAAAAATCGTTTATCCTATTTGTTGCGGTATTGATGTTCACAAAAAATTTGTAGTTGCAACTGTAACATCAACCAATGAGAATAACATCACTACCTATGCAACCAAACAATTCAGTACTTACTCAAAGAATCTTTTCCATTTAAAAGAGTGGTTATCTGAGCATAACTGTAAAGAAGTTTGTATGGAAAGCACCGGAAAGTACTGGATACCTATCTATAACATACTTGAAGATTCCTGTAATATTACTCTGGCTAACCCAAAGTACGTTAAAAACATTCCCGGCAAAAAAACTGATAAAAAAGATTCTCTATGGCTTGCAGACTTACATAAGCATGGATTAGTTAAAGGAAGTTTTATTCCTCCAAAGGCCATAAGAGAACTACGAGACCTTATGCGCTATCGCTTTAAACTTACAAATTTCCGTTCAAGTGAGAAAAACAGATTCCAAAATTCATTAACAGTTTCAAATATCATGATTTCAAGCGTAGTATCAGATACCTTTGGTAAATCATCATCAGCTATAATTAAATATGCCATGGAGCATCCTGATAAATTAGATATAGACTATACTCAATTTCTACACAAGAGTATGTTATCTAAGGCTGACGAAATTAAGATTGCTATGCAAGGAAGCATCTCTAAAAATCAAACAGCAAAGATGTCTGTATGCTTGAATCATTATGATTATATTAACAATTGTATTTCTCAACTTGATACTGCCATTTCATTAATTTCAAGTGAATTTAAGTCACAAATTGAGCTTATTGCTTCTGCCCCTGGGATAACTACACAATCTGCTACAACTATAATTTCTGAAATTGGAGTGGATATGTCAGTCTTTCCAGATGCTAAACATCTGTGTTCTTGGGCAGGTCTTACACCACAAAATAATGAAAGTGCTGGCAAAAAGAAAAGTGTTCGTATAAGCCGTGCCGGAGCTTATTTAAAGCCAATACTTATTCAGTGTGCTAATGCAGCAATAAAAAACAAGTCCTGCCCATACTTTAAATATCGTTATGAAAGTATAAAGAAAAGACGTGGGCACAAAAGAGCAATTATTGCTATAGCAAGAATGCTTTTAACCTGTATTTATAATATGCTTTTAAAAAATGAAGCCTTTGATAATTCTATTTATGAAAAATATCTAAAAAGAGAAAACACTTCTCGACATTTTCAACCTGATATAGATAGAATTATTTTATTTCTTCAAGCTCAAGGCTTTGAAGTAACAAAAGTAAGTCAAGAGATATCACCGAAAATAAGTTGATTTTTAATTATAAATAATATAAGTCTCTTTTTTTGACCTCATTTTAATAGGTCTTTTTGTCATGTTCAAAAACACCTGAATTTCTTTCAAGTTAATCTCTAATAATTGATTCGTACCTACAATTACAGCTATTATTACGCTAATAAGTTTTAGTGTTGCCATTAATATCATCTCCTTTTGTATAATATTTCTACAAAAATAGCAAATATCCTTCATAATTTATCCACATTATTTCTATATTTTAGAGGAATATCAATATTTTATGTTGAATATTATATTAAAAGGAGGTAATATAACATTATTTTTACAAAAGTAAGCAAATATAGTCTACTTACAATATTTTGAAATACAAAGGAGGTCTTTATATGGCCATAACTCCAGTTTCTCCGACTATCAGCGTACCTATAGTTTCAGAAGCAGTAAATATTGATATCGCTCCAACAAGTCAATTTGGTCAAGCCTATGATGTTGCAAGGATTACCACCATAATAAGATTAAAAAATCCTCTGGAAAGTTCTCGAAAGTTTTTATTGCCGAAATCTGATGAATTGTGGTCACCGAAAATGACAACAGAAAATGGTGCTGAATTACAGTATACTCTTGATGGTATAGATAGTGGAGCATTGGAAAAATTAAAGCAACAATATAAGGCTGCTTCTGATCAGTACTTACAGAATCCTGCTATTGACAATAGAAGCATACTTCAAGAATTAGTCAATAAAATTTACGAATTATCACAATATACGACTTCACAGGATATACCTGCTGGAACAAAATTAATCAAATTTTCATTTACAAAACCAATAAATAAAGATAATACTGGTTTATTTGTATTAGAAAATTTAGTACCAATGGCTTCATTCTCTATGCAAAATGGTAGCAAAATTCATGCTATAATTGCTATGCCTTTTGATCCTCCTGTAGCTCCTAGTAACGTTACAGGAACTTGGAGTCAAAATGCTCCTAATTCAGCGTCTCAGGCAATTAAACAAGATAATATTGAAAACAGAACATTTTTGCATGCTTTTTGGCAACAAGATCCATTGCTTACAATTAAATATCATTACTAAAGTAAAGCAGGACATTTGTACTGTCCTGCTTTACTTATCTAGTTATTTGTGAATCTCAATTATAGTAGCAGAACCATTATTTATCACATCTATCAAGTTAGGTATTAATATATAATAAGGACTATTATCACTCACTTCATAAATATTAGCTTCTTTTCTTCTTTTTAATTCCTTTATTAATTTTTTAGTAGGTATTGATTCTAAATTCATTTTATATCCACCTCTCTTTTATATATTTATGTATAATATTTATTTCTACCTTAAAACACCCTTGACCCTCCTGTAGCACTCATGCCTCATCAATTTTTCTACATCATAAAAGGAGAGGTATTCGCCTCTCCTGGATTTACCTTTATTTAATTTTTTATCTTGGTTAAGCTTTTCTTTCAGGATTTCTCTTATCTTCATACCTCTCACTTCCCTTAACCTATTATTTTATGCTCTATTTCTACAAATTATCCACAAGTTATACACATTATCCACAATATTCAAATAATTTGACTTTTTCCAACAAAAATAAGCACCCTAGATGACGGGTGCTTATTTCTTACATTATTTTTAAAGGAGACTATTATTTAGTATACGAACTTCTGGCGGTTGCATTTTAAGTTTAAAGTGCCCTGCAACCACAGACACTGGCTTAAATTTATATGTCGTGGGATACTAATTTTAAGCCATTTACAATATTTATTATATACGGTATTTGTTACAAATTAATGTCCTATGTAATAACTATTTGTAAACAATATACAAAATAAGCACTGATTTAACAGTGCCTACCTTCTGATATACACACATATATAGTATAATTTTTATTTACGGTTTCCCGTATTGGCAGCCCCATTTAACCTCGGGGCTAGAGGTTTATTTTAAGGGAGAGTTTGTATATGAGTTATTGCAATGCAGTTTGCAATTTTTCATTTTAACCATAATCGACTATATATAGTATATAACACTTTTAGATGAATTTTGTCCCAACTTTGTCCTATTTTTGTCTCAAATCTGTCTCATTTTTGTCTCACGATTTTTTTGCTGTCTATTGCATAATTTTACATTTTAATCTACTATTAAAATAAATAAATTTTATACTTTAAAGTTGGTTTAATAATATTTATTAAAAACAGGAGGGATAAAAATGATTAAATATGTTCCTATATTAAAATGGAAGCCAGGTGAAAAAGATTCTATCAAAAAGTTGAGCAAAGAACAGATTGAAAAAATTTTCCCTGTAATTGAATTAGTAGATGCAATAGATGCAAATAGTTTGCTAAGTCAAATACAAGAAACAGGCTTAGAGCACGCTTTTATTGATACTTCTCATTATGAGGAAACAGATATTAACTTTTATAAAAAATTAACTTCAAGAAATAAACCACTGCACATAATTCCTATATTTTATATTGATGATTTATTTAATAGCATTTCTTCTATAGAAGACCAATTTGATGAAATATGTATAAGATTAGCAATTCCTGAACCTCTTGATTCTTTAAGCTATACCGAATTTTTTAAAAACATATTTAAAAAAGAAACAAATTTAAAAATTGATATAATATTAGATTTAATTTTTGTTCAAGATATGGAATCAGCTTCTTTAAAATACGTAGCATTAAATCAAGTATTACACCAATTGGAACAATATCATGATAACATAAACAAAATAATCATTTCATCTACATCATTTCCCCAAAATTTAAGTACCTTAGAAGCAGGTGAAGAAAAATCGTATAAAAGATATGAATTTAGTATATTTAATAAAGCTTTAAATCTCCCCGAATATAAAAACTTAATGGACAAACTAATATATTCTGACTACGGTGTTAATAAATTTACAGATACAGAAATGGACTTTTCAAAACTTCAATATGGCATTCTGCCAAAAATAAAATATACAACTGATAATTTTTATTATGTACAAAAGGGTAAAAAAGACAGGATAAAAAATACTTATATTGTTTCAGTTTTTGACATGTGTGCTAAAATAGTTAATTCCAATTTTTTCTACGGAAAAGACTTTTCATATGGAGATAATCAAATATACACCAAATCTATTAATAAAAAAGGTCCTGGTAGAAGCAGAGATTGGGTTACAATTTCTACTGCTCACCACATAGCTGTAATATTGAAACAGCTCTCCAATTATATCTAAGTTTAATTATAGTCCTTGTATAATCTATTATTTCATTATTTGGAACTTCTTTTAAAATCATATCTATAAGAGCACGTTTTGTTTTGCTCTTATATTTTTTGTCTGTATATCTAGCAATTAGTTCTATAAGTTCGTCCTTCCATAAAATAGTTAGTCTTGAAAATGGATCTACTTTGTTATTAATACGTCCTTTTCTAACAGTTTTAAGCTCTTTATTTTCATTATAGTATTTAATTCCCCACCATTTGGGTATTATTTTCTTTACTTCATTCACATATTTCTTGGTTGTTACTAATACCATTCTATCAAAAACTTTACTATAATATTCTGATTGTCTAGGCAACCTTTGCAAGGTATCCATATCACTTTTTATTTCATATCCATGAAATAAACCATTGATTACGGCTATGTCTATCCTAACATAGCCGTTTAATATGCTCATTTCAGGCACAACGATAGTGCTAGTATCATTTACATACATTGGTTCTTTTGAAAAATCTCTATACAAAAATGATCTTATGTCACTATCATACATATCAAAATTCTCCTTTCACGATTAAAAAGCTAATTATATTATAATATATATTGTCAACATTATGTCTATCCAACTTTATACACCCTTTCCCACTTCACAATATCCTCCAGTATGTCCTCTCGCCACCTGTAGGCAGTACTTCTCACACCACCATACATTTCAGTTGCTATCCACCCGACGCCCTTGTTTAGCTTGTACTTATAAATAATGAATTGCATGATTTCTTCTGATAGTGGAGGGACTGTCAGTACTTTCTTCAACGGAGCTGTATTTCTTTTTAACTGCCTTATTCTGGCCATATTCTTACGGAGCTTTCTTCCAACATACTCAAGTTCATCCTCAAGCTTTTCAATTTCTCTAACAATTCCTTTTTCTGCTGTACTTTCTCCTGTAGGGCTTGTCTGTACCTTTTCACTAAAACTAGGGCTCATGTGGCTGTCTGCAACAACATATACATTACAGTGCTTTATATCCCATTGAATACTCTCTTCCTGATCTTGAAGGTCTTTGCATTCCAGTTCCAAAGCTTCCATTTCTTTTAAATCTCTAAAATAGCCATACAGCTTACCTTCTGTCCTTTTAAATGTTTCTTTGTCCAACATACAGTTCCCTCCCATGAACTTATTTAATTATGTCTATTCCTTATATCTCTCACTTACCCATCTGTTTCAAATCATCCTTAAAAGCCCTGGAATTGCAAATCATATTCACATATTCCTTTATTTTAAGTTTTGAAACCTTGGTACTCTCCCTCTTCTTCTCTATATCAACATCAATTTGTTTTATGGTTAAGCTAAGAGAATTAATTTCTTCCTGCAGCAGTTGGATTTTATCGAAATACCTTTCCCTTTCCAAACTTCTAGCATTCACATAATCGGTTATAGATTTTTCACTTTCCTCTAAATCTTCCTTCAGTAAATTTATTTCCTCCAGAAGGTCCTTAACAATTCCCCTGTTAGTTTTCCTAGGGAACCCAAAGTCTACTTTAATAAGTGTAACAATCACAGACTCGTCTTTACTTAAAACAAGGAGTATATCATCCTTCACATAAAATCTCCTGACTACCTTATCCTCACCAATCTTACCCTCTATCAGGAAATCGGAATAAGTGAATATCTTATTTACATCCTGTATTATTCGTTCATCATTGGCTATCATATATTCCTGAACAGCAAAGTCACCAGTTATTCCTTTCACTCTCTCTACATATCTTATTTTACAGTGTTTGGTTAAATCTATATGTTTACGTTCTGCTATCAATACTTCCATTATCTTTCTAACCTCCTCCCATGCCTGTCCCATTCCTTTTTAAACTCCTTATAGCTCTTTGCACTTTCCTTCTTGCAATTCCTAACAACTATATAAAAGCCTATTATCCCAACTATGCTAATTAAAGCCCATACTCCTATAAACGTATAACCCAATTTTATTAAATGTTCCATCTACTCACCTTCTTCAAATTCCCTGTATAATAAATCTAATTTTGGACATACTGTTTATTAAAGTATTATTTTAATCTCCATTTTAATTTTCATTTTCCAATAATAAATCCTTGTGCCGGGGATGCTCAAATCCCCAGTGTTTGGGTTCATCATATAATATTTGAAGTACGTATCAACTTCTAATATTTCTTCACTATTTCAGCTAACTTAACCCTATCTTCATTTGCAACAGCCTTATCTCCTATAGATTCTCTCATCTCATCAATTAAAGTTTCACACTTTGAGGTTTTGCAATAAAGTATCATGGCTAATCCTTTATTATCGCCTTCCAAAATTGTTATGGTTTTAAAAGAACTATCTTCTATGCCCAATGGATTGTGTATGCCAAAACCCTTATATATCACAGCATCTATTGTTTCAGTCTCACCACGAACACGCACCTCAATTTTCTGTTTCTTTTCTTTCAGGAACTCTTCGTTGGCTTTATTTTCAGCTTTTTCTTCATCTTTGATTCGCTGCTCCATATCATAAAAGTGGTGTATTTTCTTAAACTCTTCAAGATTCTTTCCATACAGTTCATCATCTTCCTTGGTAAATTCTCTTATATCTTCTAATTCATTTAGATTTATACTGGATACAAATTCACAATCTTCCCCAAGCAAATACCATATACAGTAGTCATAATCCTCTGATATATCATTTTTAAGCCCTTCAAAACTAAACTTATAAAATTTTTCCATATCACCTAAATTTATAGGATGGATTCCATGTAATTTCTTATCTTCCTCGTCTATTGTAAATCCCACTAGCTTAATTCCTCTTAGTTCCTGCAAGTCTTTACTGCAACCATTCTTAATTTTTCCAATTAATAATTTCATTTTCCCCACCTACTTCCTGCTAACATTAAATCTAATCTCCCCACAAGCCTCACAACCCCTATCTATAAGCTTTTTATTATGCCTATGAAGCCCTTGGGGTATATCAACTTTCTCTCTAAACAACTTCGCTAAAATTCCTATGCCCACCTGAATAACATCCAACACCTCTTCCATTATGTCTTTCTTATTCCCAGAAGAGAGAGCTCTGCATAACTCTCCTGCTTCTTCTAAAACTTTATCTTTCCAATTCTCCCAGGTCATTGTACGGTTGTCTATTTTATTACCTTTACTGTCTATCAGCTTCCTAAGTACCATTAGTTTTAGTTTCAATACGTTCACCTTCTCAATTCTTCAATTTGTCTTATATATCCAGAAGCCATAGCCTTGTACTGTTCTGGCCTATCTGGTAATAGCTTTTCTTTTAGGCATTGTAAGCTCTTTTCTAGTCTATCTATTTGAATTTTCTTGGACTTATCCATACTCACACTTCTTTCAATACTTTCAAATCAATATCTGGATACCTCAATTTAAACTGCTTGTACGTTCTCCTCCACTGCTGACTTTCATACCCTTTGGTATCTTCAACACTGTAGGTACCATCATTATTCAAAACCAGAAAATCAGCAGTATAAGTTATAGCTCTTTTCTCTTCTTTGCCCTCCTGAATAATAAACTCCGGTTGCAATATAAATCCTGCAATTTCCCCAGCATAGAATAAAAGTTTTAACTGGCAGTACCTCTTCATCTCCAGCTGACTCCTGAAATATACTCCATCATGCCATACACCCTTATTCCTGTATTTCTGCCTTTTTACTTTTGGTTTCTCTACCTTCTGCCCTCTCTTTTTGAGATATTCCTGGTATTGTTCCTCTGTCCAGTTCATCCATCTTCATTCCTATCTGATTACCAAATTTTATGGGTCTGACATTCTCTATGATTATTAATTTACTTCTCACGCCCTCACCCTCTGCTTTTGTCTAACTCTCATCACATTTTTATCCTTGTGCCACGGATTATGATTATATCCTTTTATATTACAATCCATATACTTATTTTTCCATTCACAATAATAGGATTCTACTAAGGATTTTGGAATTTTAAATTTTTTTGACGCCTTTTTAATTAATTGATTTTTACGTTATCATCATTCTTGCTGAAATATTCAAAGCATTTGTCCTTATTACTAATTTCTTCGCCATATCTTTTTTGGGCATAATTTCCCAATTATCTCTTACGAAGTCAAGGGTTTCTTTTTTCCTTTCGAATGCAACTGCCATTTTTATCACCTCAATCTACTTGTCTTAAGGTTATCCAAGCACCTCTGGCACACCTTTTTCCCTTTCCACTTCACAACATCCTCTGTTTCTCCACAGAATATACAAGCAGGCTTATACTTTTTTAAAATAATTTCATCTCCATTTACAACCATTTCCAACGGTACACCCTCTGGCATATCCAATTTTTTTCTTAACTCCTTCGGTAGAACTACTCTACCCAGCTGGTCTACTTTTCTAACTATCCCTGTTGATTTCATTTGGTTTTCCTCCTCACTTTCTAACAAATTCCCTCATCCCATAATTGTACTCAGCACCCTTGAAAACCGTTATGTTATCTCCACAAGGTTCAAGTATTCTCCTTGCCAGTGCTTCATCAAGCTCTACAAGAATCCCCATTGTACACTCCGTACTTATCAGTGTTGGGAATTTATTAAAATACCTGTAATTTATAATTGGCATTATGTGCTTTATATCAACGTCGCTAAGCCCTATTCTATTTCCGTACCTGTCTTTAATCATCTGCCCATTTTTAACTTTGTCCTTAAACAAATCGTCTATAATCAACACTTTTGCTTTCTTATACCTGTCAGATAATCTCAAGTAATATTCATCATCATTGACATTTGCCTTAAGTTCTCTCATAGCTTCAAGATAAGGCATATATATAACCTGCACAGGATTTTTTCGGTTCAAAAGTGCTGCACCTATGGCTATTGCTATATGGCTTTTCCCTGCTCCAGATTGCCCTAATAAAGCAAAGCTATTTTCTTCGGTATCCATGATACTTTCAAAGTCACGTATATAGGCTTTAGCCATGTACAAAGCTTTTTTAGTGACATCATCATAGCCCTTGTAATCATTCAGAGTTTTCACCTTTGCAGGGTCCACCCCAAAACTTTTCCAAAGCATTTTGGCATGTTCTTTTTCGTAGCAACTACATCTTCTGTATCCTGTTTTTGTTTTCGCCCATCCGGTATCCTGGCATACAGGGCATTTATACACAGATCTACCCCCCAAATCTTGAGAAGTCGTATGGGCTTGAGTCCTCACCTGAGTCAGTATCCTGTTTAGAACTTCCACGCTTCCCACCTCCATTTTTCTTAGAATTTTTATTTTGCAATCCAGCATACAGCTTTTTTATTACAGGTACACAGTATTTAAAGCTGTTGATTTTATCAGAATCGGTATCTGGTTTAAAATCGGCAAACGCTTTATCTATACCCTTAAGGACTGTTTCAAGAATCGGTACCTCTTCACAGACTTTTTGGGCTGCTTCCCTTTCACTTATTCTTAATTGAGCATCTGGCTTACCTGATTTTTGACAGAAATAATCGAGTGCTACTACCCAGTTCTCTTTTTCTTTATTTTCTTTTTTAATAACAACATTATCTTTTATTTTCTTTTCCTTTCCTTTCTTTTCTTTTAGCATTGCTATGCATTGCTCATGCATTGCAGGCGCATCACTAGCATTTTTTTTAGCATCATTTTCTGTATTATTTTCATCAGTTTTTTTAGTCTCTGAATCCTTGTGCCATCTGGCATTAGCAGCCTTTCTTGCTTTCTCTGATTTAGCATCATTTTTAGCATCCTTTTCAGACATCCTTCTTAGCAAACTATTTGACCAAAAATAGGTGCCATCAGACTCAAATAATTTATACTCATTTATGCATTTTTCTACATACTCATGCAATGCATTTTTGTCGCATTGCAGTTGCATTGCTAACGTAATGCACAAGTATTTATTATATTCAAGTTTATATTCAGGCTGTTCCCTTAATATCTCAATAATCATCCAATACCATCCATAACCTTCTGCTCCATACTCGCTTCTCATGGCGAGTATTTTGGGATCATTTCTGGCATTATAGTCATGAGAGAAGTAATACGTCTCCTTCATAATTTCTCCTCCGCATTGGAATTTTAAGCAGCCTGCCAGATCGGTACCGGCAGCCCTGCTTTGTAATCTCTAAAATAATTCTAGCTTTCCGCACCTTCTTCAAACGGTGTGCCTTTATACAAATCCTTCTCATCCTGTTCCTTGTCTTCTTCCTCTGTTTCTGTATACTCCACATCAGTAGCATCTAACTCTTTTTCCTCTTCAAGTACCTCATAATTGTCCTCGTTAGTTCTAATTATTTTACCATCACTTGTAATTGCTTCCTGCATATCAATACTTAGAATTCCCCATGTTGAAAGCATGTTTTTAAGTACTGTTTTCTTGGCCATTGTATCAAAATCTGTCTGCCATGGTCCTTTTTCAAAACTCTTGCTGAATCTCCTCGCATGAGATGTTACCTTTTCTTTATTCCAGTACACTATTTTTTCAAATCCATTAAGAAGCCTAAAGTATGCTGCATATCCCATAACTGCATCTGACTGCTTGTTTTCTAAATCCAGCTCCAGTTCCTCTGTAAGTGGATTAAAGCTCTTAAATTGTCCTTCATATATCTCTGTTACACTAAGCTTTTTATATTGTGCCGACCTTTGAGCCATCTGTATGAATCCCCTATATCCTATCTGAAACTGCGCTTCTAATTTTCCATGGTTTTTAAAAGGTATTATCCATGCAAAGCCCAGATTAGGATCTATGGGTAATTTCAAGGAAGCTGCCTTTAAGGCACTTCCCAAGACTGTCATGTCATCACAGCCTTTTAATTTATCCTGCTTTAAATTAAGTAAACTTGTTATAAATCCATTTGCCTGTTTATCCAGCATATCCTCAAACCTTTTCTTTATCCCCGCCGAATAGACAAGTGCTTTAAAAGGATCTTTTGGTGGTTTAGACTCTTTTTTTATAAGCTGCTTTTTTAAACTCTCTGTTGTTGCCATTGTTCTTTATCCTCCTTAAACTTGCACATTATTTTATCTTTATCACTGTCATAATATATAGAATCTATAAAATACTCACAATCGCTTGGATCATATAATTTAAAATCTTCATTATTCATAGTCTTCAATTGAGCATTAAAGCTATTTATAAGCGTTCTAAATGCTGGATTTCCCATTATACTTGTACCTCCTTGATACTGAATTTTCTATAGGAACTGGTATTCAAATATTGCTTAAATAGTTCCGGATGGTCCTTCTTAAATCTTTTATTGTCAAATTTATTAGCAGTTATACTCTTCCAGTCAATTTCATATTTATGTGCATACCCAATCTCTGCCTCGCCTAGCTCAAGTTTTATATTGTTTTCAATTTCTTTTGCCTGCAGCTCAAGGGTTTTTATTGTATTTTTAAGTTCAAGGTAATCTCTAATCTTGTCCTTATATTCAGATTTTAGATTTACAACCGTCCCCGGAACTGAGTCCTTGAATCTTTCTTTTAAATATCTTTCTGCCGCATCAGAACCATCCAACTTAGGCGGCACTCTTTTAAGTACATTGTTTTCCCAGAAGTCTTTTTCTTTGGCCACAATTATGTTTATAAGTTCCTCGTCTCTTTGGACTTCCTTGTATATAAACTTTTGTCCGCCTATAAGCACGGCTATATATGCCTTTTCATCCCCTGTAACAGCCAGATAGTGCATAACCTGTGCCAGATAGCTTACTGGTATTTCTTCACTTTCCCAGCCCTTAGCCAGATATGCATTTGTAGTTTTACATTCCAATAATGATTTCTCTCCAACTATTTCTCTATCTAAATTTGCAGTCATAAAAGGATATTTTATACTTTGAAGTATTGCATTTCTCTTTCTTACTTTTTTACCAGTTTCTTTTGAAAATCTTTTTGCTACCATAGGTTCAAGCACTATCCCCCAATAAGCAGCTTCACTTTGTTCGTTTGGTTCAACTATGTCTTGAGTTTTATCAATATATACATCAAAGAGCGTTTTATAATTATTCACTCCAAGGATTGCCCCTGCATCAGAGCCTCCAATCCCTTGCTGCCTGCTCTTTAGCCATTCTATTTCTGTCATATCTTTAGTTTTGGTCAATACCTTGTACAACTTTTGCCCCTCCTACATATTTACTTTTTTCTATAGAAGTAATAAATACTACTCACATAAATCACACTGCTACATAATATATAAAGAAATCATATATCATTCTCTCCCATATTTGATTTTTCCCCCATTCTGCGGTAGAATGGGGTTAACGATTTATTATTTATGGTCCTTTTATAAGGACTCTCTTTTTATCTTTAATAACTGTGCTATCTGTTTATCAGTTGCATCTCCAACATCCTCACATACAGTTCTCCCTGTATATGGTTCATAGAGCTTACCATCACTATCTAGGCATACATCATCATGTCTTACTATTTCAAGGGCTTCGTTTAATGTATATCCTTTGAAATACAACCTTACTGCCATTTCAAGCTTATCTTCTGTAAGTGCATCCATGTTACTCACCTTCTTTTAAAAGCTCTGGGTTAGCATAAATGTTACCAATAACTTTATACTTATAGTTTGTAATATATCTGTATAAAGATTTCCACCATGTGTCACCCTTTATATTTCGTTTTAAACGCCATGAGCCCATATAAAAAGCAACAACGTAATTAATTATGCCATCTGTTACTATATCGCCCTCATAAATTTCTACACCATTTTTGTCTTTCAATCCTGTGTACTGCATTAATACGATATTTCCTCTTTCCGAAGAATAAGTTTCCTTGCAATCTATACTTAACACTGGTAACATTTGTTTTGTCCATTTATCCCAGCATCTGAATTCAATTTTTCTTTGCATCTACTCCAACCTCCTAATCCTTCTTAATATCCAACTGCTTGTACACACCTTCCAAGTACCTTGCTCTTTCTCTATAGAATTCTATAAAATCAAAGCTTTCTTCTAAAAGTGCTTTTAGATTTTTATTTTCCTTCTGCAGCTTCACAAACTCTTTGTCTCTCATCTATTTGCCTCCTCTTTAAATAACATTTGCCAAGAATATAATCACCGGTATCAAAACAACTATGGTTAATTGATTCTCTGCATCATCTTCTCTTTTAAATCTGATTGTGTGATATATAGCTAGTGCAATAACTGCTATAAGGCTGTATATTCCCATCACTTGAGTTCCTAGCTGTGTCATATTTTCCCTCCTTCATTTTTCTCATTTCTGCATTTACAAGCTCGTCCATTTCCTGACTAACTTCTAAAGTTCTAATACCTGATAAGTCATATAAATCAATACATTCATGTAACTTATCTCTAGCAACTTCTATGGTCATGACTGCACCTGCTTTCCTGCTACCTTCAATCCATTTTTCCTAGCCCACGCATCTAAATTTTCCTGTGCCTCTTCTCTGGATGAAACCATTGGCATTGATGGAGACTTCACTCTGTGCAATCCACCATTCTTACTTTTTCTAAAAGTTCCGTATTCACTGCCTAAGCCAGTACTTACAAATATCTCATTACCTTTTTTATCTAAGTACTTCATTACTACTCCTCTCCATATCCTTTGCCATCTTCGCCTCTAAGAATAAGCTCCTTGCGATATCGCATTACATCTAGCCCTCCAATTGGAACCATACCATTGTTATAAGTCCAGATAGCGTTCTTTAAATCATTTGTAGATAATTTACTTAAATCCATTCATACTGCCTCCTTCCCAACTTTCTTCTCCATCCAATTGTCAAATTCACCAGCATATTCCCCATCTAAGTTAAAATCTGTTTTGATACCTTTCTCCTCCACAAATTGGTCCCACATATCTTCAAGCCACGCCATGTATTGATATCCTCTTACTTTGCTTGGGTCTATACCTGTGGCTTTAAGGTAAGCTCTGTATCTCTGGTTAAACATCTACCTTCCTCCTTTTCCTCCTACATGGTCGTTCCATATTCTTCAATTCCTCAGAATATTTATTTAATGGTAATCTTTCTAAAGAATCGGCGTAGTAATCCGCATCATCATATGGGTAACATAGCGTTTTAACAATTGTTCTTGCTGTGTTTCCAAATTCCTGTCTGGAATTTAGCAAATCCTTTATCCTCATTGTGTGTCACCTCTAGTACCACCCTTTATAACCAGGTGGAAGATTCTCAATTATTTTATCTTCCTTCATCCAGTAAAAGCATGTATTTGAATTTGTACCTAATAAAGAACTTGAATATGCAACTGTAATTAGATACTTAGTACCGAACAATCCTTTTTTAACTTTCTTTATAGTTCCTACCCTGGTTTCGTGGCACTTAAATTCAAATCTTACTTTTTCACGTAGTTTGTATTTTGCCAACTTAGACCATCCTTTCGTTTTTTATTTTTAATAGTAATAATTTTTACTTTGCAGCATAGAATATATTGGAGAAGTTTTTGCATTTATCTACAAAATAATTTTTATATAGTAGCGGATATTCTTATCTTTTAATGTATCTGCGAGTAATCATTTTTTCTTTCTGCTGATCAAACATTCCTTTAATATTTACACTATATTCTTTGCACATTATTGCTATGTAAATAGCACTTGCAATGTAAACATCTATTGTCTCCTGTATGCTTTCTTCTATAATTTCTTTATCCTCTGAATTACAACAAATTGGTTTTTTATAAAGTTTTGTTAAATTTATTGCTTTTATTGCTTCGTCTAATTCTTCTATTACCTTGTCCTTTACAGAAGCCCTGTGTAAATCAGTAGCTTCACCATCCAACCAATGTAATGTAAAAACATCACCAGTAACTTCACTTGCTGCTTCAAAATAAAGCCTTGGTTCATCAAGCTCTTTACAAATGTTTTTTAAATTCTCTTTTGTTAGTCTCCTCCTGCCTGTCTCTATAGCGCTTATCATTTTGTCTGATAAAAAACTTAGTTGCCCTAATTCTTCTTGTGTCATCCCCCTTTCTTCCCTAGCTTCTTTTATTGCAGTTCCTATCACTCTTTCTGTCACCTCCCTTCGCTGTAGAATCTTTGATAGATATTTTTTAAAATGTAGATTTTACCATATTTATATCTACTTTAAAGTTTGTTATATTTAAGTTGTTACTTTAAATATACTTATTATATAAATTAAGATATTTAAGCTTTAGTTAACTTGTTTGTTATCCCTGGTAGATGAATCTTTAACTAGCCACTGTTTGTTTTTCCTTTATTCTTTCTATAAGTTCATCTATCTGGTCAGGAGGTAGTTCATATTCACTCACTAATGCCCTAACAAAAGATCTTGCTTTCCTTGTTTCCAATTCATCAAGCAGCTTAGGATCTTCTGGATAATGGACTCTTACGTTTATTGGCTTTTGCAAAATAACACCTCCCCGGTATTTTTAAGCATACTTAGCTACAGTATTATATGCAGTTTTAATTATTGTGTGAGTTGGCTATACTACTTCTTTTTGAGTTGGTTCTGTATCATCCAACTCCAGCAACTTACTTACCGATACTTCTAAGGCTTGGGATAGTTTTAGCAATATTTTAACTGTGGGATTTTTTCTCCCGAGTTCCAGTTCACTTATATATGCTTGTGATACTCCTGATTTATCAGCTAGCTTTTGTTGAGACCAACCTTTTGATTCTCTCAACTTAGTAAGTTTATTCACCTTGAACACCTCCTGTAATTGTATTTTATCGCTTTGGCGATTTAATGTCAATACTATAGCGATAAAAATATTATAAAAATATATGTTATAATTGCTATAGCGATTATAAAAAAGGACGGTTTAAAAAATGCAAATTGGTGAAAAAATTAGAAATATAAGAACATCTAAAAATCTAAGTGCTGATAAACTTGCTAAAAAAGCAGGTCTTGGACAATCCACAATAAGCGAAATTGAACTTGGTAAGAAATCCCCTACCATAGTTACGCTTTCGAAAATATGTTCAGCCCTTAATATCACCCTTGTTGAACTTTTTTCTTCTGATTCTCAATTTGAATTAGAAAACATTACCCCTGAACTCAAGGAACTTTTAAATAGTGCTAAGGATTTAACCCCTTCCCAACTTGAAGCTCTTAAAATAACTGCCAAGGCTTTCAAGGACGGGAGGTAACTTGAAAGAAATTCAGGTGTTTTTGAACATGACAAAAAGACCTATTAAAATGAGGTCAAAAAAAGAGACTTATATTATTTATAATTAAAAATCAACTTATTTTCGGTGATATCTCTTGACTTACTTTTGTTACTTCAAAGCCTTGAGCTTGAAGAAATAAAATAATTCTATCTATATCAGGTTGAAAATGTCGAGAAGTGTTTTCTCTTTTTAGATATTTTTCATAAATAGAATTATCAAAGGCTTCATTTTTTAAAAGCATATTATAAATACAGGTTAAAAGCATTCTTGCTATAGCAATAATTGCTCTTTTGTGCCCACGTCTTTTCTTTATACTTTCATAACGATATTTAAAGTATGGGCAGGACTTGTTTTTTATTGCTGCATTAGCACACTGAATAAGTATTGGCTTTAAATAAGCTCCGGCACGGCTTATACGAACACTTTTCTTTTTGCCAGCACTTTCATTATTTTGTGGTGTAAGACCTGCCCAAGAACACAGATGTTTAGCATCTGGAAAGACTGACATATCCACTCCAATTTCAGAAATTATAGTTGTAGCAGATTGTGTAGTTATCCCAGGGGCAGAAGCAATAAGCTCAATTTGTGACTTAAATTCACTTGAAATTAATGAAATGGCAGTATCAAGTTGAGAAATACAATTGTTAATATAATCATAATGATTCAAGCATACAGACATCTTTGCTGTTTGATTTTTAGAGATGCTTCCTTGCATAGCAATCTTAATTTCGTCAGCCTTAGATAACATACTCTTGTGTAGAAATTGAGTATAGTCTATATCTAATTTATCAGGATGCTCCATGGCATATTTAATTATAGCTGATGATGATTTACCAAAGGTATCTGATACTACGCTTGAAATCATGATATTTGAAACTGTTAATGAATTTTGGAATCTGTTTTTCTCACTTGAACGGAAATTTGTAAGTTTAAAGCGATAGCGCATAAGGTCTCGTAGTTCTCTTATGGCCTTTGGAGGAATAAAACTTCCTTTAACTAATCCATGCTTATGTAAGTCTGCAAGCCATAGAGAATCTTTTTTATCAGTTTTTTTGCCGGGAATGTTTTTAACGTACTTTGGGTTAGCCAGAGTAATATTACAGGAATCTTCAAGTATGTTATAGATAGGTATCCAGTACTTTCCGGTGCTTTCCATACAAACTTCTTTACAGTTATGCTCAGATAACCACTCTTTTAAATGGAAAAGATTCTTTGAGTAAGTACTGAATTGTTTGGTTGCATAGGTAGTGATGTTATTCTCATTGGTTGATGTTACAGTTGCAACTACAAATTTTTTGTGAACATCAATACCGCAACAAATAGAATAAACGATTTTTAACATTTATATCACCTACAAATAAAAAAATAAAGTACACAGGTGTTGACTGAATACTCATACTTTTAAACGGTCTTTGTTTAAACAAAGATTAACTTACGTGCCCTAGGGCACACTTATTTGTACTTAAAAGAGTAATCGGCACATGTTATTATACGGATTACAGTGAAGTGCAATCACACTCACCCCGCCGTGCTCTGTAGTACACCTGTATACTTGTCTATATTATTCACAGTAATTGGTAATTTTAATCACTCTTTCATTAATTTTTGTGCCTTGAGCACAGCGAAAGGAATGAATGTTATTATGTCAAAAACCAATAAAGAACTCGCTGTGGATGTTGTCATTGCTATGATTAACTCTAACCCTAAAACTACTATAAATAACAACAATACAGTTTCCTGGGGTTTTGGTGCAAATATTAATACTGTTACTAGCGCCATTAAGTCTATTTGTAAGACTCTTGATTCAATTGATAATAACCAGACAAGCAGTTAGTAATATCAATCATAGCTAAAGAAGCTTTTATTAAAAAATCATATTGCTCAGGTTCGATTGTTTCGCTTGAAACTATTTCCTGACATTGATTTTTTAATAAATTAAATTGCTCTGTTAAGCTTTTTAAAATATCTGCATTCATCACACGACCTCCTTTACTTCATCTAACTCCAGCAGTTTACTTATCGGTACTTCTAGGGCTTGGGATAGCTTTAGTGCTTGTTCAACATTGGCTATACTTTTACCGGTTTCTATATCACTAATTGTAGTTTGCGGTATGCCGGTTTTCTTAGATAAAAATGCCTGTGACCATTTGAGTTTAGTTCTTACTTGTCTAAGTTTTTTGCCGAACATTATTAAGAACCTCCTTTTTACTTCTTAACGATGTATCGTTAATATTATTATATTATTACTTTTATAAATTGTCAACGATCTATCGTTAAAAGTTTTTCTATTATTTTGATATAATTGTTTTAACGGTAATTCGTTAACAGGTGGTGTTATTATTGAACATATCAGAAGCTACAGCTGAAAGAATACTTGAACTATGCAAAAATAAAAACATAAGTGTAAATAAACTTGCATCTATTTCGGGACTCACACAATCAACGGTAGATAGTATAATTAATGGTAAAAGTAAAAATCCTCAACTTAAAACCATTTTAAAAATATGCTATGGTGTTGAAATTCCTTTGTATGAGTTTTTCAAATCACCTGTTTTTCAAAATATTGATTTTGATATTTAGAAAGGTGGTGATAATTAATGAAAGAGCATATATTCAATTTGTCAATTGAACGTATGAAACAATCTGAATTTGATGAAGTCTTTAATAAATTCACATCCCTTGGATGGAAATGCAATGGTACTTGGGATCTTGCTAAAGTACATACTTTCATTCAATTTGTATGGAACAAAGCAGATGATCCTATTTACCCACAGGGATTTGAACCAAGTACAAAGCCTGACCGGATTGACTTAAACAAATTCCCACGGCCTTTGTAGATGAGCAAACCATAGGAAGTGGTATCCCATTACTTTTATTAATAATTTCATCATATAAATTTTTATCAGTAGTTAATATTAAACGTACTGGTTTATCTATTTTGTATTCAGTTGTATAATCTGATTGCTCTTTAACTGATACTTCAGGAGCAGTCTCATTAACCTGTCGCTCTTCATCCATCACACGACCTCCTTTGCTTCGTTTAGCCCCAAAAGTTCGCTTACTGATACCTCTAATACCATGGATAGCCTTAACAGTATATTTGTAGATGGATTTTCTCTATCCCCAGTTTCTAATAACGCTATATAGGCAGGAGTTACTTTGGCTCTTTCTGCCAGCTCTCTTTGCGATAAATTTTTTTGTGCTCTATATTTTTTAATATTATTTTTTAGGTTCATTTTTAAATGCACCTCCTAACTTTAATTACATTATACTTACTTTAAGTTAGCATGTCAATATAAATATTTACTAAAAGTTAGCATTTATATTAATTACGTTGTTTAAAAGGATAAAAATTAATAAAATAAACTTAAGTATGCTAACTATTAGAAAGCAGGTATATTATGAATGATGTAGCTTTTGTTGCTAAAAGAATAACTGAATTAAGATTGAGTAAAAATATCTCTAGTAGAAAATTAAGTCTTGATTTAGGTCTATCAAATTCATACATAACTCAAATTGAAAACGGAAATAAATTACCATCTTTAGATAATCTATTTAAAATATGCAACTATTTTGGAATAAGTATTAGTGATTTCTTCAATTCATCTTCTATTACTCCTGAAATAAGAAATCTACTTGATGCTATTCGTGACCTTAGTCCAGAGCAATTGGAGTTGTTATCTAAATTTATACAATCCCTAAAATAAATTCTGAAAGGATATGATATAAATGCCTTCTACCGAGAAACTATTACAACAAATACTTGATTCTCAAAATAAAACCAACGAACGTCTTAATAATCTTGAATCTCGATTTGGTACACTTGAATCAAAATTTGATGGTCTTAAATCTCAAACATCAGAGAATACTCAGATCCTCAAAGCATTAGAACATAGCTCCCAAGTACATAAGGCTGAAATAGATAATTTAACCCATGCTGTTGCTGAATTATCCGGTGATGTAAAATCAATTAAAGCTGCTGTAACTAAAGGCGAAAAAGCTTATGATTTCCTTGAAAACTTTAACAAGTTTTCTACATCTGAGAATTAGCTATATTTGATTTTGGTATTTAAAATAAATCGAAAGGAATGATTCCATGAACAATGAAGAAAAAATATTAAAAGTCCTCGAATCAATGCAATCTCAACTTAACGGGCTTGAATCCAAATTTGATGGACTTCAATCTCAAACATCTGAAAATACTCAAATTCTTAAAGCTCTTGAACATAAAGTAGATGTCATAAAAGCTGAACAGGAAAATATGAAGCATGATTTAGCTAATATTTTCGGTGATATACAATCAATAAAAAAAGATGTTGATATACTGTCAAAAGATGTAGCTTTTATTGAAAGTGCCACTGGTAAGAATATCATGGATATAGCTTACCTTAAATCTGCTAGGTAGATGGAGCTTTGCATCCATCACACGACCTCCTTTTGGAATTCTTGTATATTTTGCTTATTGTGAAAGCTATTATTAAAAAAAATTTCATCCATTGTAGCTTTAAATATTTTTTCTAACTCCTTTGCCCTTAATAGAGATATTCCTCTATTACCGTTTTCTATCATATTATAGGCACTAACTGAGATACCTAACTTTTTAGCTGTTTCTTCTTGAGTTAGATTATTTTTTTGCCTATAAAATTTCATTTTATTGTTCGTTCCAATCACCTCCTTGTTTCACAATAAGCAAAGTCTTTATCTTTATTATACTTTCACATTATGAGAAAGTCAATGCTTTATTCTCATTTTGTGAAAAATATTATATTTTAATAAACTATCTGCTATAATAAGTTTAAATTCACTAATTGTGAAAGGAAAATAATAGATGGAAAATAATATATTAGGAAATAGAATACGAATTTTACGTGAAGAAAAATCTATAAGCCAATTGGAATTGGCTAAAATACTTAACATAGCTAATACAACATTGTCTCAATACGAATCAGGCAAAAGAATTCCTAGTGATTCTATAAAGAAAAAAATAGCTGATTATTTTAACGTTTCTATAGATTATTTACTTGGAAGAACGGATGTTAAAAATTCATATGACTCCGCCGATAAAATAACTGAATCTTTAAATGACGATCCTGAATTGGCTCAGTTTTGGGATTCATTAAAAGATAGAGAAGATTTAAAACTACTATTTAAGCAAACTAGGGCTATGCCTCCTAATGATATAAAAAAAATAATAAGAATTATAAAAGCAATTGAAGATGAAGAAGATAGAAATGACGGATAAACATATATCACATCTATAAAATATATTGAAAGGGGGAAGTAATGTGGAAGAAGATAAAACTTTTGATCTTATGACTAAAATGTATTCTGAAATGCAACAGAATCTTAAAAGCATACATACTGAAATGCAAAACGGATTTAAAAATGTAAATGAGAGAATAAATTCTGTAGAATCGGAAGTTAAAAAGAATTCAGTACTGCTTGAAAAACAAGGCAAAGATATAAAATTACTGGCTGAAGGTCACAAAAATTTATCTGAGCAAATGGATCATAAATTTGCAGAAGTAAATGAAACAATAGAAAGAAACTACACTTTGCATGATAGAGCTATTAAAAATATTTCTAAAACATCAACTAAAGGTGAAAAAGCCTACGATTTTATAAAAGAATTATCCAATAAAAATTTCAGAGACTAAATTGTAATGTTATGGGGGATGATATTATGGACATATTGGATAAGCCTTTGTTAAGGGCACTTTTAAACGAAGACATTCCTTTCTATGAAGTTATGAATGAATTTGATATAAAGACCACCATAGCCTTCAGCATTCCAGCAAATACATTAGGTTTTGTTTATTTAAGCAGACGTGAAAATTATCATCTCATACTAAATGGCAATGTAAATTATGAAACTCAATGCCATGTTTTCTTGCATGAAGTAAAACATATAGCTGAAGATATGCCTAGTATCGGATACATAATAGGATTGGACATGCAGTATACGTGTATGGAGCTCTCTGCCGATAATATAGCTAATAAATTGTATAGCATTAAGTAACTTACTCAAGTTTATAATTTTGAGTTTTTATTTTTACACTTTTGAGAAAATTTTGTAATTATATGTAACATATGAGAAAGGATGAAGTTGAATGGAAATCAAAGAAAAAATACAGGCATTATCAGATAGAGCTGAAATGTTAGTAACTCAGATTAAAACAGAGGAGGCAACCAAGCAGTCATTAATATTACCATTTTTTCAAATGCTAGGTTATGATGTTTTTAATCCACTAGAATTTTGTCCTGAATTTGATGCTGATTATGGTGTAAAAAAAGGTGAAAAGGTTGATTATGCAATCCTTATAAATGGGGCTCCTATAATTCTTGTGGAGGCAAAAGACTGCAATGATAATCTTGATAAACATGGCTCTCAACTTTTTAGATATTATACCACGTCACCAGCTAAATTCAGAATTTTAACTAATGGTATAAAATATAGATTTTACGCAGATTTAGATGAACCAAATAAAATGGATGAAAAACCATTCTTTGAAATTAATCTATTTGATTTAAAAGACAGTTCTATTGAATATTTAAAACGCTTTTCTAAAGATGAACTGGATATAGATGCCATCGTTAATTCTGCATCAGAGTTGAAATATACAAGCCTTATAAAAGATTTTCTAAAAAAACAAATAGAGAAACCATCTGAGGATTTTGCTAATTATATATTAGGAGAAATATACGAAGGTAGAAGAACATCTTCCATTATAGAAAAATTTATCCCTATAGTAAAAAAATCACTCAATCAATTTATTAATGAAACTATGAGCGATAAATTTAGAGAAACACTAAAAGGAACAGATCCAGAAGTTAATGATAAATCAAAAGAAGAAATTGCTGTTACAGATGATATCGTGGAAAATAAGTATAAAGTTCTCACTACAGTAGAAGAACTTGAAGCATACGCAATAATAAAATCAATTCTTAGAAATACTATCGATTTATCACATATTACATATAAAGATACTGAATCATATTTTGGAGTCTTATTTGATGGTAATACAAGAAAGTGGATCTGCAGGTTATCTCTTAACGTAAAAAAAATACTGACATTACCCAATGAAGATAAAACTCATACAAAATACGAATTAAATTCTTTAGATGATTTATACTCATATTCAGATAGATTGATTGAAGTATTAAATAGATATATTAATTAAATTTAACGTGTACATAGATTATCTACTAGGTAATTCAAATAATAGAAACATTGATGAATCTAAAATTTCCGAAATAGATAAAAAACTAATAGATGATATAACTTCTTTAGATGATGATTTAAAAAAGGAAGCTGAAAAATATATTGAACTACTTAAACTTAAACAGAGCCTGGATAAGAATAAAGACGAACAATCAGCCACCTTGGATCAAGGCGTTTGTTAAATGATTTAAAGAAAAGATATTAAAAAACTTACAGCTATAAACCTATTTGATATAAATTTAATAAATAAAAGATTAATTTAAATGAAGGAACTGCAAATGTTCCTTTATTTAAATTATGTATTTTCTATTACATTGTAACAAATAGTTAACTATTTGTCCATATTTAGATAAAAAAATATATATATTTTATCTAAATATGTTGAATTATCCATTATATCTTATCTAATTTATACAAAAATATATTATTAAGCTATAGCTAAAATATGTTATAATATTTACCAAGAGAATAAAAATGTTTTTAGTTAGTCACCTCCCAGTGTTTTATCTCTTACAAAAGAGGTCGTTGCGGTTAATCTGACAACAGAGGAGGTGGCAAATTTGAGTGAAACTATCATTGCATTAGGATTTATATGTGCTACATCACTTGGCTTAACAGCTATGGTGATTGTAGGAACATATTTAAAAGATAGACTTGAAATTAAAGGTAAGTCTTCGGTTCATAAGTTAACTGAAAATGAAATTTCTATAACTGCTGAAGATAAAAACTCAAAAAATTAAAAATGCACCCTTCCTACAAAGTGCATCTTTAATAACTAAAAACAAACTGCTTAAAACCGCAACGGCTTCTTTTAAATATATTATACCACAATTATATTAAATTTAAACTCATTTAAATTTATTTTTATAAATTATAGTATTTTTTAGGGATGTGATTATCATAAAAGCAGCCATATATAGTAGAAAATCATTATTCACAGGCAAAGGTGAATCTATTGAAAATCAGATTCAGCTCTGCAAAGAATATGGAGAAAAAAATTTAAATTTAAAAGATGACAATTTTATAATATATGAGGATGAGGGCTTTTCAGGTGGAAATACAAACAGGCCTAAGTTTCAAGAACTATTGAAAGACGTAAAAAAGAAAAAATTTGACGTCCTAATGTGTTACAGACTTGATAGAATAAGCAGAAATGTCGCTGACTTCTCAACTACATTAGAATTGCTACAACAACATAACATATCTTTTGTAAGTATAAAAGAGCAATTCGACACTTCTACTCCTATGGGTAAAGCTATGGTATATATAGCCTCTGTATTTGCCCAACTAGAAAGGGAGACCATAGCAGAGAGAATTAGAGATAATATGATTCAACTTGCCAAAACAGGAAGATGGCTTGGGGGGCAAACTCCTCTAGGATTTAACTCTGAAAAAATACTTTATTACAACTCTGAAATGAAAGAAAAATCTATGTATAAACTTTCCCCTGTAAAAGAAGAACTTAAAAAAGTTAAATTAATTTACAATAAATATATAGAATTTGGCTCTATATCCTTAGTTCTTAAATACTTATTATCTAATAATATAAGGGGTAAAAACGGAGGAGATTTTGCATCTATGTCTATAAATGATATTTTAAGAAATCCTGTGTATGTTAAGTCAGATGATGGAGTTTTTAAATATTTATCAGATTCGGGCATAATTACATGCGGCACTCCTAATGGTAATGGTATTATGACCTATAATAAACGTAATTCAAAGTATGTTCTTAAAAAAAAGACTGAATGGATTGCTGCAGTAGGAAAACACGAAGGAGTTATAGATAGCAGTACCTGGCTAGAGGTTCAATTTCGTTTAAATAAAAATAAAAAGAAAGCCAATCCAAGACAAGGAACTTCTAAAAAATCTTTATTATCCGGGGTTTTAAAATGTGCTTTGTGTGGTGCTCCTATGCGCGTAAGCTATGGCAGACCTAAAAAAGATGGAAGTGAAAGAATCTATTATTATATGTGTACAATGAAAGCTCATTCAGCCAAAAATAGATGCAATAATCCTAATGTAAAAGGTCCAGAGCTTGAAAAGGCCATTATCGAAAATATTAAACAACTAAATACAACCAAGATACTAAAAGAATTACAAGTTGCCAAGAACGAAGCTGCAGCGTCTATTGAAAATAATTTTACTGAAACAATAACTAAAGAAATTAAAGATAAAAGCGATCAAATAAATACATTATTGGAACAGCTATCTCATACAAATGCAAATAATTCTATTGCATCTGAATTTATAAAAGATAAAATTGAATCCTTAGGAAATGAAATAAAAAAATTAAATCTAAAACTAGAGAAGTCTAAAGATACTAAACAAGAAAACATACAGAAGAAATTAAACTTTGAAATAATAGAAAAATCATTACATGAATTTAATTCATCTTTTGATATGATAAAAGACACTTCTAAGAAAAGACTTATACTTGAGAATATAATCGATAAAGTTTACTGGAATGGCAATACCGGTGATGTTGATATTCAGTTATGGGGAAGTAAAAAAAAAACACACGCTTCGTCCTATAGTTCGCTAAATATGTCGCAATACAATACATCATGCTCACGCCTGGTTGTATGATGTAAATAAAATCGAACCAATTGTGAGGAAATACATTCTAGATAAAGGAATAAAACTAAACTTAATATCACGGGTAGTAGATGTTGAAATGAAAGGAAATAAAATCAAAGGTATTTATACCTCTAATGGAGAGTATGAAGAAGGTGATGTATTTATTGAAACCACAGGTTCTACAGGTCCTATGGGAAATTGTATGAAATACGGAAATGGATGCTCTATGTGTATATTAAGGTGTCCAACTTTTGGTCCAAGAATAAGCATAAGCAACTGTGCAGGAGTTGAAGATTTTCATGGAGAAAGGACTGATGGAAATTATGGAGCTTTCAGTGGTTCTTGTAAACTTGCTAAGGAAACTTTATCTAAAGATCTTGTAAATAAATTAGAAGAAGATGGTGCGGTTGTTCTTAAAGTTCCAAAAGAAGATATAAATTTGGATAAACTAAAAAATAAAGTTTGCCAACAGTATGCCTTAAAAGAATTTGCAGAAAATATAGTACTTCTTGACACTGGACATGCAGTATGAACAAAACTGCAACATATAGAAATGTATTTAAAGATATTGAAAACTCTACTTCTACAATATATTATACACTTCCTGAAAAAACAATTGCACAAAAAATTTATAAATTAAGAATGATCAAAGGATATACCCAACGTGAATTTGCTAAAGTTTGTTCTATAGGCTATTCTTCTTTATGTAAATATGAAATAGGAACATCAAAACCTAATCGTGTCAATTTGAAAAAGATATGTCAAATTTTTAATATGTCTATTGATTATTTTTTATAGAGTACAACAAGGGGAATATTGAAATCCCCTCTTTGTTATCTTGTTTATTTTATGCAATAAATCCTTATCCAACAAAACCACATTAGGAGTTTATCCTCCTATCTGGTTCAGCTTTTTCTTTAGTTCATTAATTGTTTGTTGATGTTTTTTTATCTGTTTAAAAAGCTTAGCATATTCATCATTTTCCATTGAATCCACATTGACTTCATAGAACTTCTTTCCGATTTTTGCATAAACCTTATTGATACTATCTTCCTCTTTGTTGATGCTCATATTGATTTTAGTTATTTCGACGAGTTCCCCTGATTTTTTAGCAGCCGCTGACGCTGCACTCCCGACTGTCTTATTTAAGTTATCAAGAAATGACATATAATCGATTCCCCCTTACTATGATGTAAGTTCACCACCAGATTTACCAAACAAACATTAATCTATTTCATTATTATATTAGGATTTTTCAATAAATAATCTAATAGCAATTTGTAATATACAATGTATGCACTAAATATCCATATGTTCTTACATAGAAATTGTAGAAAATATAGAGATTTTAACGAATTGGTTAAGTTTACAGATTGTAAATTAATGTAGCTAGATATGAATAAAAATTCCTATAAATATAATATTTTTTAAAAATATAAGCACACTATACATAATTATAAAATTCATCGTGGAAGTAGGTGTAATAATATGATAGTTATATACCATGATGTAGGAGGAACTCATTCTACGTCAGTAGCAGCTAATATACATATTAATAAATTACCAATGGATAGAATACCAAATAAAGAGGAACTCCTTAGTTTGCCAACCTTTGATAAAATTGAAAAAGATCAAATTGGACGGTTAATGTATATTGGAGAAGACGAATTTAATACAAAAGTCTATACTTTAGCTAGAAAATACAATGCAAATTTAGTTGTACGTGCCATTGAGGATATGTACTCAGTTTTACATGGTAGTAATAATGGACTTTTTATTGTGAATACTAAACCAGTTGTTAATCTACTTATGAATATAGGCGGATATACTTCAAGGAAATTACATTGGGTAAGCTTTGGCAGACCTATTGTAACAAAAGGAACACAGCAAGCTTACATGAGTATAGTTAATTTAGTTAAGGGCGTAAAAAATAATTTAAAATCAAACTAAATTTCTAAAATAAATATAAAATGTTTGGAGTTGGGTATAATAGTTAATATCATAAGAATACTTATCTCATTAAATTAGTTTTATCATTGATAAAAGCCCTGGGGTTGACCTGGGGCTTTTATGTTCTTTCAGTTTTATTAATAAGCCTTAAGTATCTTAGATTTATACTTATATTAATTCCCATATTCTATATAATTTCAATACATGAAAATCCATTTCGTGATTTATTATTCTTGTTTTATAATATTGTAAAATATTTTTACAATATTGTTGTATATTTTTTTATTTAATTGTATAATATATTAACAAAGGAGGGCTTGAGTATGTCGAATATTTCAAAAATTATTGGTAAAAATATAAAAAATCTATTAAGTGAAAACAATTGCTCTGTACTTCAACTTTCTAAGATAATAGGTTTATCAAGACCAACGATAAAAAAGATAATTGAAGGCTCGACTATTATTGACAGTGGGAAGTTATTAATAATATCCAAATACTTTAACAAACCATTTGAATATTTTCTTGAAGAAGAACATGATGGCTTATCTTTTTTATTTAGGGCAAATAATCCTAAGGAAAACTGCAATAACTATGATAAAAATTTTATTGAAAGTAAAATGAAAAAAGTTTCTGAAATTTACAAACTTGTAGATGAAAATATTTCCTTTATACCAGTTCAGTATAATTTAAATCTTAAACAACATGATATCAAATCATTAAACGATAATATTGAAAAAACTCTTGAATCTATTGCAATTAAAGAAAGAGAATATCTATCTATAGGTGAATGTGTTGGTACTGATTTAATAAAATGTTTTGAGAACAAAGGTATTAGAATTATATTTGATGATATGGATAATAATCAAATATTTGGAGTGTCTGCTTTTAACGAAGAAGATGGTTGTTTTATTTTTATTAATGATAATAAATCAATATCTGAGGAAAGGAAAATTTTTAGTATAGTTCACGAATATGCACATTTACTATTTAATAGAAGTTTATATTCTAATAGCACTGTATGCACTCAATATAGTAATTACAAAACTGATATAAATGAAAAAATAGCAAATTCTTTCGCAGGTTACTTTTTAATTACATGTGATTCTTTAAAAAAGTATGATTATTTTCTTAAACCTCCTATACCATGGAAAATATTATTTGAAATAAAAAACGAATTAAAAGTAAGTATTCAATCGTTAATTATGGCCTTGCATAAATATAAGTATATTAACTCAACTGAAAAAAATACTGCTTTTAAAAAATTATATTTATCCGGGTATAAATTAAAAGAACCTGAGCCAATGAACTATATTCAAAAAAATACTAAGATTTATAATATGGTTAAAAATTTATATATAAGAGATGAAATTGGGATAAATAAAACAGCTGAACTTCTGGGCATTAAAAATATTGATGCCAGAAGAATCACAGCTAAATGGGTTTCGGATGAGGAAAAATTACAAAGCTTTATATAATACTAAAATTGTAATTGATACAAATTCAATTCTTGATTTGCAAGAATTAGATTTGCTGGATATTCCTCCGAAAATTTTTTCTAAAGTATTTATCCCCGATAACATTCTCATAGAAGAAATAGATGATCCTCTTGTTGAAGAATTACTCAACATGAATTACATTGAAATAAACTTAAAGAAGAATTTAGGTTTTGAAAAATACTCATACTTGAATGATACTCATAAAAAATTATCTACATCTGATAAAATAGTAATATGTATTGCCTATGAAAACAAATTTATATGTTGTACAAATGATAAAAGAGCACGAAATGCTTGCAAAGAGTTAGGAACAGATGTTATTGGAACTCTTGGAATCTTATGTGCAGGGTATGAAAGTAACATTATCAAGTGGAATGATTTTGTAACGGCATTTAATAAATATGGTGTTTATACAAGTGCACGTATTGATGATAGTATAAAAAATGAAATTAAAAAACTTTACGATATTCCTAATATCATAGAATATAACCAAAAAGCAAATTAACATTTATGTTTATACTATCATCAAATCTGTATTTCTTTCATACATAGAAGTCCTAAAGTAGTGTAAAACTATTCTAGGACTTACTCTTTCCCTAATAATTCCTAATAATCAACTCGCCATACCTATGCTCCTTATCCTTGTACTTCCCCACCAGATTGTGATTTCTTTCAACCTCATCTACATTGAAATCTTTGTAAAGCTCTCTTACAAATTCGCAGTCATTGTAAGAAAGAATGAACTTGCCTTTTACACTTTTAAGACACTCAAATAACCTTATATGGTCCTCTTGTGAAAACTGTACCTGATAGTATCTTTCGGTACCATAATATGGAGGGTCCATATACATAAGACCTTCCTCCCTATCATATACTTTAAATAAATCCTCAAAATCCTTATTTTCAATTACTACGCCCGAAAGCCTTCCTTGAATATCTGTAAGATATTGAATCATTACATTTACATTTCTCTTAACACAACCATAGGATCTATACTCACTTCCATAGCTTGTCTTGATTAGCATAAAAAATCTAGCTGCCCTTTGAATATCGGTCATTCCCCTGGTATTGTACTGACTGGCAAAGTCATAAAACAATTCTCTTGAGTTCAACATAAATGATAATTCTTTCTGCAGCTCTCCACAATGATACTTTACACACCTGAATAGATTCACCAAGTCTCCGTTTACATCATTATATACTTCCATATTCGCAAGTTTATCTTTTGAAAATAAAACCCATGCAGCTCCTCCAAAGACTTCTATATATCTATTGAAATTTTCAGGAAACTTCTTTAAGATTTCTTTCCTTAATAACTTCTTTCCACCTATCCATCCTATAAAACTGTTCATCAATAATTTCCTCCTCGTATAATATAGTTGTACCAATCAATAGAGATTAGATCATCTCTACTAACGGATATTTATAAATATAAATTAATTATTGTTCGTACATCTCAAGTTCCGTTCTGGAAATTGCAATATCCTTTAGTAAGTCTAAAAATAATAAGAGTGTATCTTCCACAAGGGTAACTTGATTAATAGTTAAATCATTGTATAATATCTTCTGAATAGAGGTTAGATGTATTCCTCCTGGGAGGACTCCTTCGGAGTTCCTATACCCGTGAAAAAGCGTATCATTCCATCAGTGAGATTAGATGTTTAGCTGGTTGAGTTTCTTCCCTTGCGGAAGAATTACTCGTGTCACAAACGAGGTTGTTAGCTCACTGTTAGGTATGGATACTCTGTTCTATCTTCAAAAATATATGAAAAGGAGATATTTACAATGTCAAAATTTTTTAATTTACCTGTAGTAGGTATCGATGTTTCTGCTGATTATTCTATGGTTGCAATACTAGCCCCTGATGGAGCAGTTTATAGAAAGGCTTTCAAGATAATGCACACTTCTGATGGTTTCTCTTATCTTCTCAAAGAAATGAGAAAAGTGGAAAAAGAGTTCTCCATGAAACCATCACTTTTCATGGAATCAACTGGTGTTTACCATTTAACTCTTTTCCACTTCCTAAAGAATAACGAATTAGAAACTTTCGTTATAAATCCTCTTATTACTAATAGTAACAAAAATTTAGGAATAAGAAAAGTGAAAAATGATAAAATGGATGCCTTAACTATTGCAAACATAGCAAAATTTCAAAATATAAAAATGTCTGATTATTTAGATATCCCAATATTTGCTGTAAGATCACTTTGTCGTGATTACTACAGCCTTATAGATAACCGTTCCCAGTTCAAGAAAAAGTTATCTTCTGATCTTAGAACGTTTTTTCCTGGATATCATAATGTTTTTTCTGACGTAGCTGGTGTTACTTCATTAGCAGTTTTAAGTAAATTTTCATCCCCTAAAGCAATTGTTGATGCACCAAAAGATGATTTAATTGCTTTACTAAAGGAAAATTCTTGTAAATCAATTGACTGGTGTACAAACACATATAACAAACTTTTAAACGCTGCACTAAGTGCTGTACAAATAGGAATAACCAATAATTCCTTTAAAGTAACTATAGGCATAAATATAAAGCTTTTAAACATCATTAATGAACAAATTGAAACTCTAGTAAATGAAATAGAATCAGCAGTTAAAAATGACTCAACACCTGCTTCATTTAAGAACAACATAGCATTGCTTCTTTCTTTCAAAGGTATAGGCTTTATTACAGCTGTAACCATAATGAGTGAAATAGGCGATCCTACAAGGTTCAAGCATCCAAAAGAAATGGTTGCTTTCTTTGGAATTGACCCTTCAGTTAGTCAATCCGGGAAATTTAATAGTGACCAAAATAAAATGTCCAAGCGTGGTACACGCTTTGGTAGAAGAGCACTTTATGCTGCTGCTCTTGCATCAATAAGAAAATCCAAAACTGGTAAACCAATTAACAGTGTTCTTTACCAGTATCGCAATAAAAACTTAAATGGTAAGAAGAAGAAAGTTGCTCTTTGTGCAATTATGCACAAACTTGTAAAGTACATATTTGCAGTTCTTAGAGATCAAAAGCCTTATGAAATTCGTGAACCAAAACTGCACAACCAAATGTATGTTACTAATTTTTCAAGATCAGTTTCTTAACCACTTAGACAAATTAATTATGGTCCAAATTGGATAAATTATTTCCAATTTAGTTTTAGTAAAAATTTGCCATAGTTCGTATTTTTTTATGGTTTGTTTGCCATGCTCTTTTTTGCTCTTAAATTTAGTAAATAAATTTTTTAAATTAACTATTGACTTTTACTAGCTGGTCTTTATCGAACCCCTGCCATAAATTTTATTCATGACAGGAATATTTTTTTTCTTAATATTTTCTAACCTGAAAAGATCCACACTGAGTTGACCCATTGTAAATGGGTCTGCTTCTCTGTCTTCTCTTATGCTACTTATGGTTAAGTATCTTCTGTCTGCTATATCCAAAGGTATCTTAGTGTCCTGGATTAATTGACTTTCTACAGCATCAATAAATTTATTGGCCATACTTTTATCTCTGCTCACAAAATGGCATCTTATAGTCTTCATAACCCTGTTAGCTCCAAGTGTAGCAGGGGATAAATCACTTTTAAGTACCCTGCATAATACAGAAGGTACCGCAAAATTTTTTATCCAGTAATTCGGATATACTGGGAAATCTATAATAGTGTTTATATAATTAGATACAGCTTCAATCCATGGATCTATATAAGATTCACTTTCCTCATGAAGAGCTATAACATTAAACCTAAGACCTCTTGCAATAGCATCCCACTCTAAATCCACAGTATCCTGCCCTATAGTACCATCAAAGATGCAAGTAAATGTTTCATTTGTCTTGGAATCCTCTATAACCTGCATGTCCAATGCTTTTATCACTTTGTCACTTAATGAATCCAGATTCTTAAAAGTAGTCCTCTCTTCATACAACCATACTTCTATGGTTCTTTTGAATCCAACTACCTCTCCATTGTCGGTATCATCACCCTGTAATACTACTGCATAAGGTTTTGGAGTATCTTTTGTCGGAACATTGGGTTCACAGCATTTCTTAAGTTCCGGGATACTATCAGTAAGTTTTTTTCTTATTCCGTCACGCATTGCTTTTCTACCTTTGCTTTAGTTTTTATTTTCAAATTCTCTGCATAGAATTCAACTTTCACCATGGGTATATCTCGTGCATTCATTAAAACTTCAATACTTTTTACTTTTTTTGAGTAATCAACACCGTCTATAACTATTTTCCCTGACCACTTATCAATGTCATATTCTATTTCTATATCAGCCAGTTTTAGCTCTTCCTGATTTTTAACTGGACTTTCACGCATACAATCAATCCTCCCATAATCTATTCACTCCAGTATTTAATTATTTTATTTGCTATATTGTCTTTATTGTTTTTAAGGGTATCCTCTAAAACAGGCATAGGTTTTATTCCCTTTACAAGCTTAGCGAAATGTCTGTTTCCATCTTCATCAACCCAACTTAATATTTTCTTATTTACAGGCACTATAGGCTTTCCTGTAGGTCCATATATTCCAGTACCTTCTTCCAACCATTCTCCATATTCTTCACTTGGAATCAAAGATAAAGTATATTTTCTCCCTGAGCCTTCCACACTACCTCTTATACCCCTTCTTGCATCTCCACTTCTGTCTTTCCAGTAGGCGTTCGACTTGACCTCATTAACCAGCATGGGTTTTATTTTATTGTCAATCAGCCCATACATCCCATTTAATTTATGTTCTATAAAATCATTCACTTTGAATCCCATATAATCACACCTTAAGATATTTTAATCTATACGTTCCAAATCACACTCATAACCGCAGATTGTATCACTGATTATTATAGGATATGCAGCCTTTACCTTGAATTTATCGCCATTACTTGTAAATTCAATGGATTGTTTAGGCGTAACATCCAATTCTGCATCCTTGTCAGCAATCATTTTGTATCTGCTTATATAAGAAGTTCCCTGGATTCCTGAATTTATATTGATATTTACCGAATTACTTGTAGTGCCAATATAAATTAGCACTGTTATGGTTTTCTCAACCGGCTCATCATCTACAAAAGCACCGTCAACTTCTTCATTGCTAGTCTTAGTATAAGTTATAACAGTTGGATTTACTGCTATGGCCTTATTGATTGCATTTATAATTTTATTAGGATTTATCCTAGTCATCAGCAGCCATCTGCCCTTCTCATTGAAGTTTTATATCCTGTATTTACAATTGGATTAAGCTTAGATTGTTCTTCTAAATAATCAGCCTGATATATGGAAGCTAGGTTATTCCAATAGTCGGGATCTGCATTTTCTATTGTTACAGGTCCCACCACTATTTTACTTTCCATATTTGCTTTCATTAAACAGCCCCTCCAGCTGGCCTTAAGGACATTATTGTCATTTACTTCAAGTAAATTTTGCAGTTCTTCATCCGTAAACACTGGATACTGACTTTCATTAAGATTTACTTTCAATATGTCTAAAGGAACAAAAGCCATAATTATACACCTGCCTCTGTCCCTGCATTTTCCCCTTCTCCATTAGGCGGAGTAACTGGAGGCGTTTCAGCTTCTTTCGGAATTTCTATATCTGCATATTTGCTTAGTTCCTCTATGTCTGATTCCTTTACTTCAAATTCTTCTCCTTCTTTTAAATGTTCCCCACCATATTTAATGAACTGCCTTGCTTTCGCCTTAAATGTTCTTTCTGTTGTATTTGCATCTTTCTTAGCCATCTCTTGACCATCCTTTCTTAATAAAAATTAAAGAGCAGTCCTATTTGGACTACTCCAATTAATATACTGTTGCAAAGAATACTTCATCTGCCCTGTCAAAACTAACTATGGGCATTACAGATACCTTGGTATCTACAGTTACCGGGTCTTCTTTAACCATTGTAGTAACTGCAATTCCTGTATCAACTATATAAGTATCTAATTTAGACGATCCACTTTGCTTGTCAAATTCCTCTGGTGTTGTACCGTAGACAGTATTTCCAAGAGTTGTACCACTCATGAGGGTAATTTTACCGTCTGTATAGTATGGGATTGCCTCCGCCCCTTCTTCTGGAATGTAGGTAGTGTCTTCCAAGAAAATCACTGTCAATCCCAGTCTCTCTTTAGCAAAATTAATATAATCTTGCTGAGATAAAATCAAAGAAGTATTTAAGTTGCTATTCTTAATATGATTAGTAATTACATTATTAACCAAAAATGTACTATCAAATGTCTTTTCAGTTAACAAAAGTACTGTTGGTTTTGCATAATGATCATCCGTTATGGCCTTTTGAAATCTTCTCACATCTCCTACTATATCAGCATCAGGATTTGTCCATTTATCATCAGCAGTTAATACTTCTCTATGATTTTCAGGAACTCCATAGTCAACTACAATATCACCATTTTTAGAGATAAAATTCAATACTCCATTTTGAATCACGCTGGCTCTCATTTTCTTGGCATTTATATTTGCTCCATCCACTAAGTTAGCATAGTTTTCAAATACCTGGTCTAACAAAGCATTTACAAAGTTTTCGTTATTGGCACCAATTGCATTCTGTAAGTCTCTCCTTGTTGTCTCGTCAATTCCCATACCCTCTTTAAAGAAAGGTATTTCTCTTGACTTTACTGTCAAGTCTGCACTTAATGCCCTCATTTTCGTAGCAGCATCAAAAGTACTCATCCTTAAAGCAACTGCTTTTTTCTTAGCACCTTTGGCCATTTCAAGTTTAGTTCCAGTAACTTTCTTTGCCGGAAACAATACTTTATCAACTGTAGCTTCTGCAGGCAGTTCTTTAACATAAAGGGCAATGTTTTTTGAGTTTATATAATCACTTAAGTTCATGTCCTAAATTCCTCCTTCTATTCTCCAAATATAATTAGTTTTAGTGCAGCTTTTTCTACAGCCTTAATGGCATCATCTGCATTAAATTTGACTGCTGATTCATATAGAGCTCCATGCACAAATATCGGTACTACTTCTGTTGCATCATCTGCGTTAGCTGTGGGTGACATAGACCCTTTGAAACTCACATCCTGGTATACCACTCCCCATACATCTGTAGTTGTGGTAGTTGAAGTTACCAGCTTTCCATCTTCGGTTATTAAAGTTCCAGCTAATAGTACCTCATTGGAATCCAAGAGTGTTTTCACGTCACCTTTTCTTATTTTTAATGGAAGCGATATAAAATGATCCCCTGCAATTAATCTCAATTTATTTTGTTTTGCTCCTAATGTATAACTTGATTGCCTCATTATATTTCACATCTCCTTTTTATTATTTAGCAAAATCTTGTAATCCTTTTGCTTTTAAAACCTCTGCTTTTTTCTTACCTAACTCTGTTGCAAAATTAGTTACATCCCCCGGTTTTGGATCTCCACCACCTGTACTAAAAGCACCTGTTCCCTTAATTTCTTTTTCAAAGAGATATTCATGGGATTTTTGAAGTGGTTCTATCTGTTCCTTAAGTCCTATGATGTTATCCCCATCAACCTTAAGTTTATCCTTATCAATAAGTGCCATAACTAACTTCTTATCCTTAACACTATAAGCTCCTAAGCCTTTTTCTAAAGCATTGTTAAAAGCTATATCCCCTAGCTGCTTTTCATATTCTTCCTTTTGAGTCTTATTGGCAGTTTCTAGTTCAGTAACCTTTTCTTTCAAGCCATCAACGTCCTTGTACTGTTCTTTCAAATCAGAAATTTGCTTATCTCTGTCCCCTACCTGCTTCTTATATTCTTTAGCCTGACTATCCACCTGGTCAAATTTAGATTTTGGTACATAGTCAGAACTATTTACAAAATCAGTATCCTTATACTTACTTTTAATCTCTTCTGGAAGAGTTTTAAAAGTTTCTTCTCCTAATATTTCACTTAATTTTGGCATTATTTTAATCCTCCTTGTTTTTCTCTATTAAATGATTAACTTTATCCCTTTAAACTTTCCACTTAATTTTTAGTAAATCAAATTTCAATTTATACAGTTCAGCAACTATATTTAAATACTCAATTGGCTTTATCTCTTGATTATCTAAATATTCATCTGCTAATGATTTTAAATATGCTAGATTTTCAATTTGTTGGTCTAACTCGGTATTTATTTTATCTTTATCCATTAGCTCCCACTCCTTAACTTTTTACAAAGTAATTAAACCTCTATTTTCTTTTTCCACATACATAGACATAAATTAAATATATTAATTTGTATCCATGCCTCTGCATATCTTTTCCCATTTTCCTCATATTTTGTAATGTAGTGATGCATTTTTTCCCTCCTCACTTTTTGCAAAATAAAAGCACCTACTATTCTAAATTAGCAAGTGCTTATTAAATCGTAACAATTATTTCTGTATTAAATTCTTTTTCCAATTGTTTTAACCTACTTAGAAATTCGTCTTTATAAAAATATATGCTGTAATAATAATAGCCAATATAATCATCTGTATCTTCTTCATCAAGAAGTCCGGTATACTCGAAAACAATGGATTGCTTATCTCTTTTTAACCAGTCGTTGACTTCATTAACTATTAACACATCTTTGGTTTCAACTTTTAATATTTTCACTGCTGCTCTTATCAATTCATCATCTGCTAATTTTCTTTTACTAAAAAGTTCTCTACTATCCATTATCCCCTTCACCTGCCTTCAAAATGTTTGATATTTTTTGGATTATTTCTTCTGTAGCTCCCATTCTCATTAAAAATTCTCTAAGTCTCGGGTTTTTACTTTCAGTTTTCATCTTAATTAATATTTTATATTCATTCCTATCTAATGTTATGAAACCATCACCACTTATAGGATAAAATCTATCACCATGATAACCATATACTCTTCCGTTAACTTTAAAGGTATCATTTACTTTATTATACAATCCTTTCTTTATATCTTCAATATCTTTATTGTAATCAACATATGGAAGTATTATTGTGGTCTTATCCTTTGGATTAGAATTTCTACCTATGGATTGAAGCCTGTGCCTTTTAGCTAGTGGAGGTTTATACTTTTGTATTTTCTCCAATTCGTCAGAATTAGTAGTAGGTTCCCCTCCACGAACTTTTATATCAATTGTTCCGGTATCAGTATCATAATTACTCTTAGTTTGAATACCGGGATACTTTTTGCTATCAACCCATTCATCTATATTAGATTTAATTTCAGGACTAACTTTACCTTTACCCCAGTCTTTCATGGTTTCAATGCACTTATTAAGTTCTTCAATAACTTCTGTCATATAACATAGGCAATTTGGGTGCTGCAGTGGTAAATTTTCAGGTTTAAATACCTTGCCATCATAAAAATCACATATATCACTTTTCCCATGCATACGTGAAAAATGACTGGCACTTAAATTCCACTTAAGCTCCTTGCAGAAAGGATTCCTTATTGCATTTTGAATCAATGTTTCAGTCTGTGCATGAGTTATACTGGTCCTCGCTAACCTTCTAGCTTGATACGATATATTGTCTCCGCCTAGTCCATCAGCAAAGGTCTTAGGAGTAATACGATTTTTAAGGTTAATATATTTATCCAGCTCTGCAGCAAGTTCTTTAACATTGGCACCTTTGGCTATATTGGCTTTTATAATCATGTCAATTTTACTGCCATTATCACCAGTTATGTTCCATAATCTTTTACTTAATGTCTTTCCATCTTTATAATAATTACCTGCTATAAGCTGCTTTACAGTATCACTTGATACCTTGGTTATAGTCCTCTTTAAAGTTTTATTTGTGGCTTCATCAGGTGAAATCATGTCTACAAAGCTAAGCTGTACACCTTTTTGTATATCAGAACTTTTCCGGACATTATTTTCAATGGTTTTATTGAGATTATAATAAAGTTCTGTTCTGTACTCATTGATTATTTTATATTGTTCTATTTTATGATACCTGGTTCTGGAATCTGGCATACTTAAAATTTCATCTATAAGTTTATCCCCTGCATACTTGTAAATATTAAAAAGTTCTTTTTCCTGCTGAAAATTCAGGTCAATAAATTCTTTTCTTGCCTGGAGAACTCTTTTTTCATATTCATTCATAACTATTCACCAGTTCTCAAATTATTATCAACATTATTGTTTAATTCACTATTCAATCCTTCAGTAAATGAATCTTCTGCATTACTCAATTGTGTTTTCTCCTCAAGTATTTCATTGAAAGCTTTTTCATCATCTTCCTCGTCACTAAATTCTTTAATATACGATTTTCTTGACCTTACATCAGCTTCAACTTCTGAAATGGCAGTCTTTTTCTTTTCATCATCATCAGAAGGGAGAGGGTAATTATGCTTGAAGATGGTCGTATACTTTATACCCAACCATTGAGAGTTAAATATACCTTTATAGCATACTGGAGCCACTTCAATAATAAAATTGATTAATGCTAATAAGGGCCTTTCCCAGTCATTCCACTTTTCCTCACACCTAGCTATCAAATCATTATAAAGATAAATCATAGCTTTAGCAGAGGGTATATTATTCAAGTCTGATAACTTAGGCATATCCAGTGCAAAATTCATATCCCTTTCTGTCCTGTCCAGGTAAGATTCTATTGCATCAGAATTTCCTATATTGTATTCCATTCTTTGAACTGCAGCTTGTCCCCCATTTTCTACAAGTTCACCTCTGGTTTTTACTGCATGTAGTGCATTAGGAGCTATAGTGAATTTATTTACATCATCTTCATCACCATCAATCACAACTTCTGAGCCAAATAGTTGAAACCTCAATGCATCTGCAAAATCCGATATTCTTCTGTTATATTGGTTTTGAGCATCTTCTAGTTCAGTAACATCAGATTCTCCGAAAGAATCATTAAGTTCCCCACCATTTTTAATAAGCCAGCAGGGTATAGTAGTAAATCCAGTGTCAATATCTATTGTAAGTCCTTCCTGCAGGTCTGTATTTTTATAGGTTTCTTTCTTATACCACGCCTGCCTTTCTTTTGAATTCTCATTGACTTTATAGTAATAGGTGTGAAGGTAATAAATTTTATCTGTATCAGCTTCCCTGTATACATTAAGTTCATCCTCTTCAAAGAACACAACCTTTAACAGAACTCCATTCTTTTCTTTATAATAAAAATTTTCTATAGTTTCATACTTCAGCACTAAAGGTTGTCCTGGATTAGCTTCTACCCTAAGCAGTACCCTCTTTTTTACCGTAGATTCTAAAAAAGCCTTTCTTGTATTATTCCAGAAGTTATTATTTTCAAAAATATCCTCTACGAATTTTCTTAGATCTTCACACTTGTCTTTGTCTTTAAAGTCATCTGGTTTAAATATTATGGTAGGTTCCTTCCCAAACATCCATCTTGCCTGCTTCCTGAGAAGAGGCTTTACCTTATTTCTTATATCCTGCGTAGGTTTATAATCACAGTTATCATCTGTCGGCCAGTTTTGACCATATAACATGGGATCATTTTTAGCTCTCTCAAAATCTACGGATTTTCCCTTATAAAAGATATAATTCCTTCTTACTTTTCTTCTCTCAACTATCTCATTGTCAGGTAGATTTAACAATGTATCTCTTATTGTCCTTACTTGTCTTTCTTCACTACTTTCCACTAGAATACTGCACCTCCTCTCCTATTGTAAGGATCTTCAGATGTATTTTTAATTACACCTTTTCCTTTTTCATAAACACTATCTGCATACTTTTGTTCTTTAATATCAGCAACCTCATAACCATCTAATCCGTACCATATAGCACTAAATGTATGAGGATCTATGTTAAATTCATCTTCTATAATTTCACCATTTTTATCTACAGCATAAGTCAAGTCCTTTAATTCATCTACGGTATTAGTACAATTCTCTGAACATATAATTTTCTTAAATCTTTTAACCTTCTTGGTATTCTGCAGCCTGGACCCTGGAAACTTTTTAGCTCCTCTAATATTAAAACCTTGCTGTCTATAATATTTGATTGTCTTGGGTTCGGCTGAATCTGCATTGATTTGTTCCTGTGTATCTTTAAATTCAGCTATTTCAATGGCAGTTCTATCATCTGTCATTTGATTTTTGTAGTATTCCCAGTAAATATAAAGTATCTTTTCTTTATCGTCCACAGCTAACCTTAATAAAGCATTGTAAGAATCTTCAAACGCAAAGTCAAAGCCAACCCTCCTAATCGGATTTTTTATATTCCCTATAGCTTGAAGCACTTCATAGTGTGGCCTAACTTCAAATTGTGGGAGTACCCTTCTACCATTTATACCGAATCTGCCTTTTCTGGCTATCCTGTATAAATCAATATCATAAGTTTTTAATTCTTCTAGCTGCTCTATATAACTCTTAGGTAAAAATAAATTATCATCTGCCAGTGAGTGATGATAATAAGTGTTATTTCTTACAACTATTCTTTTTTTGTAAAGCTCCTCATCATCAAGTATGAATATTTTCTTCTTTTCATTTTTAAAGAAGTGCTTGTATGTCCAGTTATCCTTGCTTACAGGATTAGTCGAAAGTATCATATGCAATGATAAGCTTGGATGCCTTAGACGTCCTAGAAGTTCTTTGAATCCCTCATATTTGACCTCTGAACATTCTTCAATCCATACTATAGAAACATTGTTTATAGACTTTAGCTTTGAAGGTTTATCCATACCTTTAAATATTATTTTAGAACCATTAGGAAATCTAACCTGCATTGGTGAAGCTGTAAATTTGATTCTATCATCAAGCCCCATGTCTGTTACTATTTCCTCAAGAAGAGAATAGCAGCTGTCTCTTATTGTATCAAATACCTCTCTTACTACTAATGCAGTTCTTTTTTCTTTAAGCAACTTTAGAATTAATTTCAATGCCACATGATAACTCTTAGAACTTCCATACCCTCCAACTAAAAAATAGAATTTATGGTTCCAATCAAAAATAAAGTCTTCAAAACTAGGATTTACCTCTTTTTCTATAAGCATTATTCAACACTTTTTCTTTTTATCATTATTTCTATAGGCTTGTTATCGTCAGGATTTTTAACCTTCTCTATCTCAGTCCTAAGTTTTTCCATCCTCAACCTTTGTTCTTCTGTTGCCATATCTGGGTTGTTATGAACCATCTCGTCATGCTGCTTAATCAAACTCCTTAATTCTGACATTGCCCTTGATTGAGCTTTAAGAAATGTGGCTTGCCTGTCCCATGCAAATTGAAACTCATATTCCAATTCTTTCTCTGATTCATTGGTGAAAGTTTTCTCTGTACTTCTACCTTTAGTCTTAACCTTGGATTTTTTAAGTTCCTTAATCATTTCTTCCTTACTCTTAACATCCATAATTCTCTGGGATCTTGCTATGGCCGTATACTGAATTATTATATTTTCCCAGAGCATATCCAATGGATCTTTAACCATAATATCCTGCACCACCTCCATTGTTTCGGGCGGAAAAATCTTAGAAAAAAAGCCATGGGATTCAGCATTTTTGTTTCCTTTTGGTACGCTGCTCACATGACCTTTTGAATTCTTATTTTGGGGTTGGCCGCCTTTTTTACGTTTAGTTGCGCAACTATTCCCGTTTGATTGCGCAATTTTATTTTTATTGTCCCAATTATCCTGGGCTTTCCAATTTCTAGCCTGACTTTCAGAAACATTTAAAATCTTTGCTATGTTCTTACATAATAGTGTTTTACCCGATTCTAAGTACATTTGTTTAGCTTTATCCCTGTTCGGACTTCTCTGTCTCGGCATCTCTACATTGTCACCACCTGCCTATTCGTTTTGTTTTGGGGATGAAGAAAGAGCTTTATTATAGTTTCATCCCTTTACTAAATTTCATTAATTATAAGTATCATAATAAATTCGTCAACCATACTATAATGCTAAGGAGGTAAGACTTATGTCTTGTTGTAATAGAATTCAAACACATGACCATGAATTTTTAGGAAGCACTATGTTAGCTGAATTAGAGGAAGATCCTCATAATCATAGATTTGCCGGAGTATCTGGTCCGGCACTTAGAGTTACACGCGGACATGTTCATGTAGTTAAAGCAAGAACAGATTTTTATGAAAATCATTTCCATGAACTCGAAGCAACCTCAGGACTTCAAATAGATGTTGGAAATGGAAGGCATGTTCATTTTGTGCGAGCAACAACTACAGAAAACGATGGTCACACTCATAATTTAATTTTTGCTACACTTATTGAAAATCCTATTTCAGAAGAAGCCTAATCTTAAAAAGTAGAGCTGTTAAATATTCATACAGCTCTGCTGTATTTTAATTATTCTACCTCGCCCTCCTAACAGCACCCTTGACCCTCCTGTAACATTCATGCCTCATCAATCTTTCTATATCAGAAAAGGAGAGGTATTCGCCTCTCCCTAGTTTATCTTTATTTGATTTTTTATCTTGATCAAGCTTTTCTTTCAGGATTTCTCTTATCTTCATACCTCTCACTTCCCTATTAGTCCACAATATTCCATTAACTCCTTGAAATAATAAATATCCACCAGCTTAGCTGGTGGTTTTTCCTAAGCCCTATAAGGGCACATTACCAGCATTATGCCTCAAGGCATCTTAAAGATCTCGCCAGCCGCAATTTATGTTACTTGCTACCCTTAAAAGGGTCCATGTATTCCTTCATACTTACTTGGTCGGCGATCATATCTTCTTTCTGTTGATTTCTTATATATTCTTCTATTGCTTTTTTATTTTTTCCAACTGTGTCTACATAGAATCCTCTGCACCAAAAGTGCCTATTTCCATATTTATATTTTAAATTTGAAAATCTCTCAAATATCATTAGACTACTTTTTCCCTTCAAGAATCCCATAAAACTTGAAACACTTGTCTTTGGTGGTATCGATAAAAGCATATGTATATGATCTTCACATGCATTCGCCTCTATTATTTCTACACCTTTCCATTCACAAAGTTTCCTTAATATTTTTCCTATCTCTTTTCTTTTTTCTCCATATATTTCTTTTCTTCTATATTTGGGTGAAAATACTACATGATATTTACATCTCCATTTAGTATGTGATAAACTATTACTGTCCATTTAGGGCAAACCTCCTTTGATTATAGATTTGGTTGACGAGACCTCTTCTATTTTATCAAAGTGAGGTTTTTTGTTCACCGCTTAAGCTATTCTGAACACACCTGCATAGCAGGTGGTTTTCATATAGACAAAAAAATAAGTACCAAAATAATATTGGTACTTTGTGTGATATTAAAAGTTTTAGTTGATGAGTATAATTAATAATTATCTATGTTTAATTATGGGTATTGCCTTTAAATATATTATATTCACCAATTGTTATGATATCATTACGCATATGTTAAAAGATATAAAAATAAGCACCCAGGTGACGGGTACTTACTTTTAACAATATTATTTTGAAGGGATACAATTTTAATATACTAGCTTCTGGCGGTTGCATTTGAGTTTTAAGTGCCCTGCAACCACAGACACAGGCTTAAATTTTATGTGGGGAACTAATTTATAATCTGTTACGATATTTATTATATACGGTATTTGTTACAATCCAATGTCCTATGTAATAACTATTTGTAAATAATATAAAATAAGCACTGATTTAACAGGTCTATTTTCTATATACACATAAAAATAAGATACTCAGACTTACTAAGTGCCTTCTCCCTGCCATACCCTTGAAAATATCTTAATTCAATAATATCCTGCATATTGCCCCTTACCCTGTCAGTTGTTCAACCTTCCTATTTATCTCTTCAAATCGATTTTAGCCTTTTTATTACTTCCGGAGACAAGTTATTTTTCTCTATGTTTTTATCTTCCATGCATTTCATCTCCCATGTTTATTCCATCTTCCTTTAAATTCTTTACGCCTTTCATTAAGCTCATCATCTGTTCTATCATGTTTTTTCTTTAGTTTATTAACAATCACACAAAATATCACAGTACAAATTATACTTAACCCAAGCCACAATCCTAAAAATATTGGAATATGTTTTATAAAATCTTTCATCTAACCACCCTCTTACATCAAATTTCTTTTTATACGCATATCTAAATTTTCGTTTAATTTTTTCTTTTTTTGACCCCTTAAACACCAAATGTAGCCAACGTTATACAAAATTTTCTCTTTCAATCAAAACAATATTTAAACAAATAACAGATTTATACAAGCTCAATTCCTCTAATTTTTCTTACGTTAGCCATATTTTCATATTAATTGGAGCTCCATTTAACCCTGGAGCCACAGGTATATTTTAAGGGAGAAATTTGTATATGAGTTACTACCAGTGTAGTCCCTGATGTTCTCACAATAACTATTATAATACATTTTGGCAATATTTTAATTCCACTTTAATTCCTGTTTAATTCCTGTTTAATTCCTAATATTTTTGTTACATAACAATATTTTATTATACTTTTGCTTTCTTAAATATTTTTAATAATCGTAAATAGTGATTTGCTTCTCGTAAGACATGATCACCCAATAACGGTATTATTATGGATTTGATTTCACAATTTACCAATCCTTGTGTACCTTGTGCTTTAAATTTGCTAATTTCTATAGTTGCTTTAAGGCTGTCATCTGTTACTTTTGAAATTGGCATTGTCTTTTCCATAGCTTCTTTCGCTTCTTTTGTCAATTTATCAAACTCATTTCCAAAATTATTTGCCGTATTTATAAGTTCATTTTCGCTTGGATCGAGAAGTCCACGAATAAATTTTGAATGTTCGGCCATAATTCTGTTCCAGAAAGCTTCTTGCTTATAAGCCTCCATTTCCAAGTTCATATTTTCACAATTTTGAAGTTTTTGAATCAACTTATGATAAAACTTCGCTTCTCTTAAAATGTGGTCTATAAGTAAAGGATAATTACTTGTGAATATCTTACATGATATGACTGCTGATAATATCCTGGACTTAAACTGTACTAAAGTTGAAATCAGCTCCATAGCTCTTTGATTAAGCATAAATACCCTTTGTTCAAGGATGGGGTTAACTATCATTAAGTCATTACACATCAATGTTGCTTCTGTCTTCGTCAAATCAGTTAAAATGTTTACTCCTGTAAAATATGCTGAAGCCATTTCAGCTTTTAAAGTAAATGGGGTTATTACTTCATCAGACTGTAATACACTACAACTAACAACACCATTAGAAAGAGCTATTGTATCTGCTAAAAGTCTATCAAATTCCATCCTAAGCGTATCTGCTTTAAGTATAAGATTTGAGTTCTTTTGTGTAAAACTTACTTCCAAAAAAAATGAATGTTCTTTCATAATCCTTGCAAAAAAAAGATGTAATCCCAAAGATTGTTGTATAAATTCAGTACTAGATAACATAGTTTACCTTCCTTAATATAACAATTACTTACTGCAATTATTATATTAATTTTATGAATAAACCGTTACTATTAAATAAACACATCCATACTAATTCACGGCACTAATCCACATATCCCAATTAACTATATTCTCAATCAACCTATGCCGCCTCTTTGTAACTGCCCCTTGAGACATATTAAATTTCATCCCCACCTGCCAATCTGTTTTTTTATACTTATATTTCTCTTTCAAAAGCTCCTGGTCCTCAATCCTTAAATCTTTAATATTAGCCTCAATAACAGAATTATCAGCTTCCATATTTCTAAGTGTTTCCTCTATATCTGCCACCTGTTCCCTCTTCCATGACTGCTCCTTGAGTAACTTATCCGTTATACGCAGTAAAGTCCTCTCGGCATAACTTTCACCTGTAGGACTTGTCTGAACTCTTTCTTCATATGTCATTGCTCTGGATTCTTCAGGGAGGTCTACTGCAACATTCTTAAGCTTGTACTCTATAACATCTATCTGGTTTCTTAGAACTTCCAACTTCTTATTAAGTACACTAATTTTCTTATCCTTGTTAAAATAATTTCGGAGTTTCTCTTCCATCTCAATGAATTTTATTTCATCCATTATTTTAATTCCTCCCCTAAAATGTTATTTAAGCTACAATACCTCTACTTACCCATCTGTTTCAAATCATCCTTAAAAGCCCTAGAATTACATATCATGTTAACATACTCCTTCAACTTAAGCTTCAGAACCTTGGTACTCTCCCTCTTCTTTTCTATATCTACATCAATTTGTTTTATATTTAAATCAAGAGAATTAATCTCTTCCTGCAATAACTGGATTCTATCAAAGTATCTTTCTCTTTCCAAACTTCTAGCATTTACATAATCAATTATGGATTTTTCATCTTCCTCTAAATCCTCTCTTAACAAATTTATTTCCTCCAGAAGGTCCTTAACAATATTTCTATTGGTTTTTCCAGGGAACCCAAAGTCTACTTTAATAAGTGTAACAATTACAGACTCGTCTTTACTTAAAACAAGGAGTATATCATCCTTCACGTAAAATCTTCTGACTACCTTATCCTCACCAATCTTACCCTCTATCACGAAATCAGAATAAGTAAATATCTTGTTTACATCTTGTGTTATTCGTTCATCATTGGCTACCATATATTCTTGAACAGCAAAGTCACCTGTTATACCCTTTACCCTTTCCACGTATCTCATTTTACAGTGCTTGCTTAAATCTATATGTTTACGTTCTGCTATCAATGCTTCCATGGAATCCCTCCTATTTCCAGTATAATAAACCTAATCTTACATATCCTATATTTGTGTAAACCCTTCTTCGATAAAAACTTTTACATTTTTTATTTACTTTCTAAACATAACCATTGCTTTTTCACCATGCCGGGGATGGATAATCCCCGGTGTTTAATTTTACTTGAAATTTCAACTAATCTATATTAAATTCCCTGTATAATAAATCCAATTTTGCATATACTATTTTTGTGTTCCATTGTATAACATAATTAATCCTTATGCCGGGGATGCTCAAATCCCCGGTGTTTGGGTTTATCATATAATATTTGAATTACGTATCAACTTCTAATATTTCTTCACTATTTCAGCTAACTTAACCCTATCTTCATTTGCAACAGCCTTATCTCCTATAGATTCTCTCATCTCGTTAATTAAAGTTTTACACTTTGAGGTTTTGCAATAATGTATCATAGCTAATCCTTTATTATCACCTTCCAAAATTGTTATGGTTTTGAAAGAACTATCTTCTATATCCAATGGATTGTGTATGCCAAAACCCCTATATATCACAGCATCTATTGTTTCAGTCTCACCACGAACACGCACCTCAATTTTCTGTTTCTTTTCTTTCAGGAACTCTTCGTTGGCTTTATTTTCAGCTTTTTCTTCATCTTTGATTCGCTGCTCCATATCATAAAAGTGGTGTATTTTCTTAAACTCTTCAAGATTCTTTCCATACAGTTCATCATCTTCCTTGGTAAATTCTCTTATATCTTCTAATTCATTTAGATTTATACTGGATACAAATTCACAATCTTCCCCAAGCAAATACCATATACAGTAGTCATAATCCTCTGATATATCATTTTTAAGCCCTTCAAAACTAAACTTATAAAATTTTTCCATATCACCTAAATTTATAGGATGGATTCCATGTAATTTCTTATCTTCCTCGTCTATTGTAAATCCCACTAGCTTAATTCCTCTTAGTTCCTGCAAGTCTTCACTGCAATCATTCTTAATTTTGCCAATTAATAATTTCATTTTCCCCCTACCTCCTACTAACATTAAACCTAATCTCCCCAGAAGCTTCACAGCCCCTATCTATAAGCTTTTTATTATGCCTATATATGCCCTGCTCTATTACCATCCCTTCTCTGAAAAGCTTGGCCAACATTCCAATACACACCTGAATAACATCTAAAACCTCTTCCATTATGTCTTTCTTATTTCCAGAGGAGAGAGCTTCACACAGCTCCTTCACCTCTCCTAATAATGTCTCTTTCCATTTATCCCAGGTCATTGTCCTATTATCTATCTTTTCACCTTTATGGTTTACCAATTTTCTAAGCACCATTAGCTTTAGTTTCAATACTTTCATCTCCTTATCTAAGTAATTCCTCTAAGGATATATCAAACGTCTTGCAATATATTTCCAAACATTCTCTGATGTAGGCTTGTTTTTCCTTTGCTGTTTTACTATCATTGGCCTTAAATAAGATATCCACTATACTATCTAACGCTTTTCTTTCGTCTCTATTTTCAATTTCTTCCTCTAACTTCAAAATTTCCTTTTCCTGTTTTTCTGCTCTATTAGCCTTGTCCACTAATTCCTTAAATTCCTTATATGACAATGTTACCGTTGCAGTATCAAGCATAATACTCTCCTCCATATCTTCAACTCGCATCATCCGGCGAAAACTCTTTTAAAAAACATAACTTTTGAATACCATAAATTTCTCTTATCTCAGCAATACTTTTATGCTTATTTTCCATTAACGTCCTTACTTCCTCTGCAGCATTTTTAGTGTCACAAGATTTAACCCTGGCAATATCTTTTATGACTTCCCTGAGTTCTGACCTTTGTTTCAAATCAAGATTAAATCTAATTGTCAGTCTATGAATTACTTCATTTGGTGTCATGGCCTCACACCTCCAATCAATTAGCTTTATCAAATATACTCACTTGCCTATCTGCCTTTTTAAGTATACTGAAATCACTATCATCAAACCCATCAAGTATATTGGGTATCGGGCTCATGGTAGTTTCCCATCCATAACCCATGGTCCCTATTATCTCTTTCCATCCTTTTACATCAGGTGTCCTTAGTTTGTCCCCATCTATTTGCTTTAGGCAACTATAAATCAATGCAATTATCTGTTCTTTAGAGATTCTCTCCGTCCAGAATTCCCTGCTCTCAATGATGAATTCATATCCTGTAAGCAGTGTTAGCTGCTTTGGAGCTTTCTTAATCCACATTACATCATCATCACGCTTTAATTCATCTCCCATATAGTCTGTATCCTCAATGAATAAAATCTTATTTATATTTATACTTGTAAATTCAGGTACCTTCTCTTTGAACTTGTCTTTTATTTTTTGAGCCAGAGGAGCATAGAATTCATTCTTTATCCAATGTCTAGAATCATATTTTCCGTTATTTAGCTCTCTTATCTTTTGTATTATTCCATTCCCAGTGGATTGAACATACTGAAGATTAAATCCCAAACATTCTATTTCTTTTACATTACCAGTGCGGTCGTCAATTATCTTTATTCTAGGCATCCTTCTTACTCTCCCTTCTTTTTTTCTGGAGTTCCTTGAAATCTATCCAGCCACTTTCACTGTACTTTAGGCTTCTTGAAATCCACTTGAAATCCATAGTTGGATGAAGATATTTAAGCATTTTAAATTTAAGCTCTCCTTGTGGTGTACTGTCACCTTTAACATCAACATAAGTTTCCGTACCATCAAGGTTGTATATTAAAAAATCCAAAGTATATGTGGCCGGTCTTTCCTTTTTACCCTTATATTCAAAAGCCGGTATAAGAGTAAACTTAGGCTGCAACTCAAAATTTTCTATTTCACCCTTGGCCTTAAGTTTTTTCAGATATTCATAATACCTGGCTTCATCTTTTGAATCAAAGGTTATGCCATCAACCGTTATTTTTTTAGCATTGTATTTACTTCTCACATAACCACTTCCTTAAGCTCCTGCAAATCCAGTATCAAATCTTCCAGTTCTTCCGCCCTTATAGTTCCAGAATCGCCTTGGGATTTATGCATGGTTATTTTACCTTGGTCTATGGTGTAATTCATAGCTACGCCTTTTATTTCAGTAATTTTTAATCTTCTAGCCTTCTCCTTAACCTCTGGATTCTTCACTGGCTTATCATCTGATTTCTTGGTTCCCACAATCGGCTTCTTTTCTTTTTCTACATTTTCAACTGGTAAAGGCTTAATTGCTTTGCATAAATCTTTTTCCTCTTTTTTCTCACTTTCTCCCCATATCTGTTCCACTGCTTTCTCTGCCACTTCATCAAGAGAGCTTAAATTTTCACCTTTCCACTTGTAGTAATAACTCTCGGCTGTCATATGAGTTATTTTAAATTCCTTAGCTACTCTATTAATCAACTCTTTCTTAGATAGTTCCTTATGCTCGCCAAAATACTTAAAACATTTTTCTTTATTACCCATATCATCCACCTACTTTACTAAAATACTATTACTCTAAAACTCTCATACAGCCCTTTTAAACCTATCCTGATTTCCAAATGATTAATTCTGCTCGTCCCCTTTTCTTTGGGATTTGCTATGTTTATGGCTTAAATTGGCTATTATTTATACAATTACACAACCTGCACCTCTCCCACGCAGAACTCCGCATACCTAAAACTTTCCCGCCGGTCTTCTTCATACTTTTTCCACTTGACCAATACCAAATAGTCCGTCTTGTCGGCCACAACCCCTTTTATGAGTTTATATTTTCCACGACTGCGTTGCACCTTTAGAGTTATCTTCTCCTCTATTCTAAAATTCTTTCTCATCCTCCGAATACTATCTGTGGTATAGAATGAATCCCTAGAAAGCGTGGGTAGCTTACGCTGGATGGGTAAACCTAATTCAGACCTATCACACTCACAAGAGAAGTACTGCACCCTAATTTCTTTGCCATATCCTTTTTGGGCATAATTTCCCAGTTATCTCTTACAAAGTCAAGGGTTTCTTTCGTTTTTTCGAATGCAACTGCCATTTTTATCACCTCAATCAAACAATTTTCATTTGTTCCTCTACCTGAGGTCTATAGTTCATGAGAATTAATTCGGTCCGGATCGGACACTTATCTCCATCACTTCTAACCTCAATCTGTGAAGCTGTATTGTATTCAACCCTGTACCACCCAGAATATAATTCATCAATCAATGGATCCGGATAATAACAAACCATAGCTTTTCCCTTTATTCCTTCAATCACTTTTCTAAGCCTTACATGGTCCTCTGGCTGGAATCCACCTGCATAAATATTTTCATATCCCACATAGGGAGGATCCAGGAAGAACAGTGTTTCTTCCGTATCGTAGAAATCAATTACCTCTTCAAAATCCCTGCACAGTATATTCCATGTTTTGATTATTTGGGCCATCTTAGGTATTAAGTTAACTGCAGACCTTAGTTGCTTAGCCTTATCACAGGTCTTTGAAAGCCCCAACCCATTTCTATACTTGTGTCCTCCTCCTGAAAATGTTAGTCGCATCTTGTAGAAAAACCTGACAGCTCTTTCTAAACTGTCCTCAGGTAGGGGGTCCCATTTGTATTTTTTATAAAGAGCTTCGCTATATGGCAGCCCATCACATGCATGGAATAATTCTTCCGGTCTATCTCGTAAAACAAGCATGTAGTTTATAAGCTCATCATTTTTATCATTGACAACCGTTATTTTGGCCGGAGACTTGACACTCTTGTAAAAAGTCACAGCTCCACTCCCAAAAGTACAATCCGCAAATATTTTATGCTTAGGCATAAGCTCCAAGTACCGTTCTTCCTTGCCATGTTTGCCGCCAATCCACTTTATGTTGCTTAAATTCTTAAGTTTCACTATCCACCGTCCTCCAATCCTAGAAGTTTATTCTCCAGGTCTTTTATCTGGTCTTTGCTATAATTTCTGCCCTTGAAGTTGTTAGGGGCACTTTTCTTAACTTCACTTTTCCCTTCCACAAGCCAATTTTTTAAAATCTTCTCCATGTAGCCTAAAATAAACTTATTTTTATTCTTGACTATAACCTGTAGTGCTTCTTTGCACCAGTCATAGCCATATTTGTTTATAAAAATCTTTAAAGCTGCTAAGTGTGCAGTTATATTTTCACCTGGTTTTAATGTCTCGTAATATTTACAAAGTTCTAGTGCTTTATTATCAAGAGAGAGATCTCTTTTCTCTCTACTCTCTCTCTTATTATCTTTATCTAGATCTCTTTCTTCTTCTCTCTCTCTTTCTATAACGTGACTGTCACGTGACATTGCGTGACTATTTTGTGACGGTTCATGTTCCGTTTTTTCTGTCACATCCTTTTCACTAGATTTTGATTCTTCCAGTAGCTTTTGCTGTTTTTCTTTTTCCCTTTGCCTTTGTTTTCTAAGCCTATTTCCTTCCCTGATTTTGTCCATACTTTCTACATTTTGATGTTTATCCCAATTAGTTATTTTTAAATCATTGTTTTCAGATCTTTCAATCATTCCAAAATTCTTTAGAGTATCCAAGGCAAGCCTAACAGTATTAAGAGGCCTATTGAAGATTGTTGATAGCATTTCATCAGTGTAAGGCATATCCTCTGTAAGGAATATATACCCTCCTGCATTTGTCTTGCCTGCCTGCACTAAAAGACGCATCCATATGTAAAATATAGTGTCACGTTCAGGCATTGCATCTATTAATTTAATTTTTTCATCATCAAACATTGTTGTTGTTATCTTAATCCACTTAATCTCTGCCATAATCTCACCTTTTCTACTAAAATAAATTACTGGACATATTGGAATTTTAAGCAGCCTGCCAGATCGGTACCGGCAGTCCTGCTTTGTAATCTCTAAAGTATTCTAAATTTCCATATCTTCGGCAAATGGTGTGCCTTTGTATATATCCTTCTCATCCTGTTGCTTATTTTCTTCTTCTGCTTCCGTATACTCGACGTCTGTGGCATCCAACTCTTGTTCATCTTCCTGCCACTCTTCAGGTACCTCATAATTGTCCTCATTAGTTCTAATTATTTTACTGTCGCTTGTAATTGCTTCCTGCATATCAATACTTAAAATCCCCCAAGTTGAAAGCATGTTTTTAAGTACTGTTTTCTTGGCCATTGTATCAAAATCTGTCTGCCATGGTCCTTTTTCAAAACTCTTGCTGAATCTCCTCGCATGAGCTGTTACCTTTTCTTTATTCCAGTACACTATTTTTTCAAATCCATTTAGCAGCCTAAAGAATCCCGCATACCCTATAACTGCATCTGATTGTTTATCATCAAAATCAAGTTTTATTTCTTCTGTAAGTGGATTAAAACTCTTAAGTTGTCCTTCATAAATTTCTATTACATTTAGCTTTTCATATCGTGCAGACCTCTGGGCCATCTGTATAAACCCTCTGTATCCTATCTGAAACTGTGCTTCTAATTTTCCATGGTTTTTAAAAGGTATTATCCATGCAAAGCCCAGATTAGGATCTATGGGTAATTTCAAGGAAGCTGCCTTTAAGGCACTTCCCAAGACTGTCATGTCATCACAGCCTTTTAATTTATCCTGCTTTAAATTAAGTAAACTTGTTATAAATCCATTTGCCTGTTTATCCAGCATATCCTCAAACCTTTTCTTTATCCCCGCCGAATAGACAAGTGCTTTAAAAGGATCTTTTGGTGGTTTAGACTCTTTTTTTATAAGCTGCTTTTTTAAACTCTCTGTTGTTGCCATTGTTCTTTATCCTCCTTAAACTTGCACATTATTTTATCTTTATCACTGTCATAATATATAGAATCTATAAAATACTCACAATCGCTTGGATCATATAATTTAAAATCTTCATTATTCATAGTCTTCAATTGAGCATTAAAGCTATTTATAAGCGTTCTAAATGCTGGATTTCCCATTATGCTTGTACCTCCTTGATACTGAATTTTCTATAGGAACTGGTATTCAAATATTGCTTAAATAGTTCCGGATGGTCCTTCTTAAATCTTTTATTGTCAAATTTATTAGCAGTTATACTCTTCCAGTCAATTTCATATTTATGTGCATACCCAATCTCTGCCTCGCCTAGCTCAAGTTTTATATTGTTTTCAATTTCTTTTGCCTGCAGCTCAAGGGTTTTTATTGTATTTTTAAGTTCAAGGTAATCTCTAATCTTGTCCTTATATTCAGATTTTAAATTTACAACCGTCCCCGGAGCTGAGTCCTTGAATCTTTCTTTTAAATATCTTTCTGCCGCATCAGAACCATCCAACTTAGGCGGCACTCTTTTAAGTACATTGTTTTCCCAGAAGTCTTTTTCTTTGGCCACAATTATGTTTATAAGTTCCTCATCTCTTTGGACTTCCTTGTATATAAACTTTTGTCCGCCTATAAGCACGGCTATATATGCCTTTTCATCCCCTGTAACAGCCAGATAGTGCATAACCTGTGCCAGATAGCTTACTGGTATTTCTTCACTTTCCCAGCCCTTAACCAGATATGCATTTGTAGTTTTACATTCTAGCAATGATTTCTCTCCAACTATTTCTCTATCTAAATTTGCAGTCATAAAAGGATATTTTATACTTTGAAGTATTGCATTTCTCTTCCTTACTTTTTTACCAGTTTCTTTTGAAAATCTTTTTGCTACCATAGGTTCAAGCACTATCCCCCAATAAGCAGCTTCACTTTGTTCGTTTGGTGTAGATTTGTATTTTACACGCTCTCAAATATCAGTTATTATTTCAAATTAATTTAACCACTAGAATGAAAAAAGGATAAAAGAATATGAGAAATATATCTAACATTCTTTTATCCTTTGTTTTTGATATAAAATAAGAAATGGAGAAGCCACCGATCAAAGTTACTTCTCCAAATCTGAATAGAACTATAAAGATAGTTCAAACCAATAATATTATGATAATAGATTTTACAGTAAATTTCAATAATTATGATGATAGGATTTTAAAAAATTATTCAATTATTATTTATACTTGTCCAAAGTGTGGCGCAAAACATTCCTTAACTAGACATGGCTGCTACGAAAGAAATGTCTTCCTTATTGATGAATTTGACAATATACAAGATAGAAAGATGCTTATTTTAAGGGTTAAATGCTCTTCATGTAGGAGCACTCACGCTATTTTGCCCAATGATATTATACCTTATTGTATTTATTCTTTTTCATTTATTTTAAAGGTTCTAACAGCATATTATTCTAAGCAGCATAAAGTTAAGGAAATAAGTTCGAATTTCTCTATTTCTTTTCAAGTCATTTATGTGTTTATATCAAAACTTTCATCATTTCTTAATTCTTGTAAATCTGTTTTAAGAAGCCTAAGCTCCTCCATGGCTTCTACTCTAGATGCGATAGTACCCGCAATTGCCAACTATCAATTGAATGGGAACTTTTTATACCAATATTTCTTTAACTCTCAGTGGATATTTCTAATGCTTAAGTTTCAAAATGTTTTACCTCGTCCAATTTATATTGGGGGCTTCTACTGAGTACTTTTTCCAACCCACATAACTCTTGAATAGAATTTGATAGCTTGTCCTGGTAATATCAAATCAAATATATTTTAAGGAGGTTTTTCATTGTGAAAGATAAAGGAAAACAAGCCATAGCTCTTTTTAGATTCTCTTTAATAGCTCCTTTAGTAAATGAAACTTATGAAGCTGCTTCTAAAAATCAATTTTTTAGAGATATTGCGTCTAAAGAACATACTTTACCAAATGGACATAACATTAAAATTTCCTCTGGAACCATAAAAAAGTGGTTTCTAAATTATAAACATGGTGGTTTTGATGCACTTATACCTAAGGCGAGAGCCGATGTAGGACAACCTAGAAATATTGATGCTAATGCTATTGCAAAAATTCATGAATTAAAAGAAAGATTACCCTATATAACAGGAAGCTTAGTTTATCAAAAGCTTATTGAAGAAGGATATGTTAAAGAGAGTAAAACTTCTTTAGCAACAGTTTTAAGATACATAAGGGAAAATAACTTGAAAAGAAGCCAATTAGCTCCTGTAGATAGAAAAGCTTATGAAATGGAGTTTGCAAACGATTGTTGGCAGTCAGACACTTCCTATGGCCCTATTATTAAGGTTACTGGACAACAAAAGAAGAAAACTTTCTTGATAAGCTTTATCGATGATGCCTCCCGGCTAATACTTCATGGTGAATTTTTTTTTCAAGACAATGCGGTGAATATGCAGACTGTATTTAAAAAAGCTGTTTCAAAATATGGAATTCCTAAAAGACTATTTGTAGATAATGGAGGAACCTATAAAAATGATCAGTTACAGCTAATTTGTGCTTCTTTAGGAATTGAGTTAATTCATACAAAGGCTTACAGTCCAGAGTCAAAAGGTAAAATAGAAAGGTCCTTTAGAACTATAAAAGATAACTGGATGAATGGCATCAATTGGAATGATTACACTTCGTTAGAAGCCTTAAATATAGATTTCAATAAATACTTAAATGAGAAATATATCAATTGTATTCACTCCTCTTTAAGTATAACCCCTAGAGAAAGATATATTCAAGATATGGATAAAATGAAATTTATACCACATGAAGAATTAGATAACCATTTTCTACATCGAGTAAGTAGAAAGGTTAGTAATGACGCTACAATTAAATTAAATTGTCTTCAATTTGAAGTTCCTGCAAAGTATATAGGGCAAAGAATTAATTTAAGGTACTCACCTATAGATTTAAATAAGGCATTCATTTTTGACAAAGACAATAATATATGCGATACAGTTTATCCATTAAAAAAGGTTGATAATTCAAAGATTAAGAGAAATGTTATAGATTATTCTAAAGTCAATGGAGGAGAATAAAATGTATAAAGCTTATTGGGGAATGGAGTTTAATCCCTTTGAGAAAGGCTTAAGCGAAAAAAACTTTTTTCAATCTCAAGATTTTTCACAGGCAATGTCACGATTAGAGCATCTTAAAAATATTAAAGGAATAGGACTATTTACAGGTCAGTCAGGCATAGGAAAGACCTATACTTTACGATGTTTTACAAATTCATTGAACTCAAATTTATACAAAGTTATTTATCTAACACTATCTACTGTTACAGTATTGGAATTTTATAAATCCCTCGCCTACGGCTTAGGTGTAGAAATCTATTCAAAGAAAATAGATCTGTTTAAAGCAATCCAGGAAAGAATTATTTCATTATGTAGGGATAAAAAAATCACACCTGTAATTATTGTAGATGAGGCACAATACTTGAAAACAGAGGTTTTAAATGACCTTAAATTACTATTAAATTTTGATATGGACTCTAGAAATTATGCTGTGCTAATACTTTGCGGACAACCTCTTTTAAACAACATACTTTCAAAACAAATCCATGAAGCCTTAAAACAAAGAATTGTAATTAACTATAACTATGAAGGAATATCCAAAGAAGAAGTTATTGAGTATATTTCTTCAAGGCTAAAGCTTTGTGGAGTGTTCACTGAAATATTTAACGATAACGCTTTAGAAGCTGTAAATTCTTGTTGTAATGGTTCTACAAGAATACTAAATTTTCTTATTGAAAAATGTTTAATGATAGGCTATCAAAAAAACTTAAAAGTTATTGATACAGAAACAGTAATGTTAGCGCAAAATGAGATAAATCTTATTTAATTGAGGAATTCGTAAATAAAGTACCTTTGTTTCCATAATAGATATATTAAACTTTGAAGAAATACACAATTTATTAGAGCAGTTATCTGCTCTTTTTCTTATATAGGTTAAATTTGCTTGCAAAAGTTGGTTAATTTATTGTGATTAAAGGATATTCTATTGTGAAAATCTATATTGGGCCAGGATAAAATAGTTTGAAAAAAGTAGGAGAAAACAAAGTGTAAATCAACAGTTTGGTTCAACTATGTCTTGAGTTTTATCAATATATACATCAAAGGGCGTTTTATAATTATTCACTCCAAGGATTGCCCCTGCATCAGAGCCTCCAATCCCTTGCTGTCTGCTCTTTAGCCATTCTATTTCTGTCATATCTTTAGTTTTGGTCAACACCTTGTACAACTTTTGCACCTCCTACATATTTACTTTTTTCTATAGAAGTAATAAATACTACTCACATAAATCGCACTACTACATAATATATAAAGAAATCATATATCATTCTCTCCCATATTTGATTTTTCCCCCATTCTGCGGTAGAATGGGGATGATATAAATTTAATTTTGTGCCCTTTGGCGAGGGCCTTTTTTATTTCTCTGGCATTTGATAAACAATATATGAGGTAGATGTGTTACTAACATTACCTTCTGATTTAGATAAAAACTTTGTTGTGTGTGTAAATTCTACACAATTTGAAATTTCATTTTGTATTTCATCCAATACCTCAATAGCTCTTTTGTCAGTGCCATAATCCCCTAATATAAAGCATGAATCCAATGTATCAAAGGGTGGAATCCATCCTAGTATTTGCCCTGGCTGATTGTAATTGATATTCGTCGCCTGTATTTTGACCATAGCTTTCTTGTCTTGTGATCTAATCCACATATTCTATCCCTCCACAAATATTTTTACTTCTTCATCTGTAAGCGCATCAATATCCTTAAAGGTCTCCCCAGATACCGGATCATAAAGTTCTCCATTGTTATCCAGTTCGCACTCTCTAAGTTTCTTTACTGTAAGTGCATCCATATTACTCACCTTCTTTTAAAAGTTCTGGATTAGAATAAATGTTGCCTATAACCTCACATTTATCAAATCCGGCATAGCATACCTTAAAAGGATTCTTCTCTGATAAATTTTTTGAATCCCAATATCCTTCTTCATCAAAATACACTTTGGTTGTTGTAAGTGGTGTATTTTCTTTTCCATAAAAGACTTGCAATATATCGCCCTCATATATCTCCCTGTTGTTCTTGTCCTTCAAGCCTGTATACTGACCTATTGTTTCGTGATTAACCTCATACCAAATTCCAAACCATCCAATAAAGAATTGTCCTTTATTTGAAAACATTTGGCCTGTTGCCCACTCGCCATTTTTTAATAGCTTCCTAAATTCATTTTTTTCAACAACATGCTTCCCATTGTCTATGACAATTCCTCTGAATTTAATTTCTCTTTGCATCTGCTACGCCTCCTAATCCTTCTTAATATCCAACTGCTTGTACACGCCTTCCAAGTACCTTGCTCTTTCTCTGTAGAATTCTATAAAATCAAAGCTTTCTTCTAAAAGTGCTTTTAGATTTTTGTTTTCCTTCTGCAGCTTTACAAACTTCTTATCTCTCATCTATTGGCCTCCTTCAAGCACTCATCAGCACTTTTAAACTTCTTTTCGCAATAGTAAACATCTGCTGCAAGCTTGTCTTTTTACCGAACTTAACCCTGTTTTCCCTTATGTCGTCTGTGGTAATTTGCATTATTTCTTTGAACTCTTGGTCAGTCACTTGAATGCCGGAATCTTGGAATAATTTTCTTATCATGCACCTATTCTCCTTTCCAACCAATTATCAAATTCAGACCCAAATCTTCCGTTTAAGTTATAGTCATCCTTAATGCCTTTCTCCTTCATAAACTCATACCACATATCATTCACCCAAAGTATATATTGATATCCTCTTACCTTACTTGGGTCTGTACCTGTAGCCTTGAGATAAGCTCTATATCGTTGATTGAACATTTTATTCCTCCCTCCCTAATACCTAATCGCCTTAAGTACCTTTTTAGTCTTGACATCCACTGGTGTGAAGCTCTCCATATCCTGTGAAAACCTTAAGTAGTCCTTTGGGTTTTTACCCATATCTCTTAGTACTTCCTCCTGCCTTTTGGACAGTTTTCTTAGGTTTGTCATTTTGTCGCCTACCTTTCTTTACTTCCCTGTCTCCTATCAAATTCAGATATCAGATACCCAAGTTCGTCGTGTGTTAACTCTTCTGATACTGCATCTGCAAGAAGTATAGAAAACTTCTTAACAAGTTCTGTCCTGTCCTTCGGTAGTGATACAATTGCTGAATACATATAAGTACCTCCTATCTTTTGATGTATTTTCTACTAATGAGCTTTTCTTTCTGAACTTTAAACATCTCCTGAATGTTTAAATTAAATTCCTTACACATAACTGCTATATAAATTGCACTTGCATTATATACATCTATGGTTTCTTGAATGCTTTCAACTATGTTTTGAACATCTTCCATAGTGCATGTCTTTGGATTTTTAGAAGTTTTGACCAAAGATATAGCCTGTATTGCTTCATCAAGTTCTTCTATCGCTTTTTCTCTTACTGCTGCCCTGTGCAAGTCGGCAGCTTCTCCATCCAGCCAATTAATATTAAATACATCTCCTGTTACTTCACTAACGGCTTGAAAATATATAAAGGGATTGTCCAACTCCTTGCATATAATCCTCAAATTATCTTTTGTAAGATTTCTTCCGCCTGTTTCTATTGCTGAAATTGTCTTGTCTGATAAAAAACTCATCTGACCCAACTGCTCCTGTGTCATCCCCCTTTCTTCCCTAGCTTCCTTTATCGCAGTTCCTATCATTCTTTCTGTCACCTCCCTTCGCTGTAGAATCTCTGATAGATATTTTTTGAAATGTAGATTTTACCATATTTATATCTACCTTTAAATTTGCTATATTTAATTAAATGAGTTGGCTATACTACTTCCTTTTGAGTTGAATCTGTTTCGTCTAGCTCTAGTAGCTTACTTACTGGTACTTGTAAAGCTTGAGATATGCTTTTTAATTTATCGATTGTAGGACTTACTTTATCAGATTCAATATCACTCAATAAAGATTGTGAGATTCCTGCAATCCTAGCCAGTTTATTTTGACTGATGTTTTTTTCTTGCCGTAATAATTTTATAATTTTCACTTTGAGATACCTCCTATGTTTTAATTTTATCGTTATATCGATTAAATGTAAAATAATATAATCGATATATAGATTGATCGTTTGATATTATCTCTCTTAGGCTTTAAATTTCTTTATTTTTTATTGATTTAAAGTTTAAGCAATCATATAATAATTATAGATATATCGATAAAAGGATTGATTAATATGAACATTGGTAAAAAAATTAAATCACTAAGATTATTAAATAATTACTCTACGACCAAACTTTCCAAAGAGGCTGGTATTGCTCAATCATATTTAAGTGATATTGAATCCGGCAAAAGCAATCCTACTATAGAGAAACTTTCAAAGATATTAGATGTCTTTAATATTTCACTAGCTGAATTTTTTACTGAGGATGAAAATATTGTATTACCTCGTGAATTTAAAGAACTTTTAAAAGATATTAAAAATCTATCACCTGAACAGATTCAATTGTTATCTCAACTCGTCAAAAATATGAAATAGGTGATAAAATGTTTAATATCGGTAATAGAATTAGAGAGTTACGAAAATTTAATAATATAACTACTACAGAATTATCAAATAAAATTGGTATATCTCAGGCTCAATTAAGCAGAATAGAAAATAACGTTAATACTGCTCAATTTGATACCATTATGAAAATATGCGAGGTTTTCTCTATTACTCTTTCTGAGTTTTTCAATGATGATAATTCAGACCCTATAGTTCTTACCTCTGAACTCAAGGAACTTTTAAATAGTGCTAAAGATTTAACTCCAGAACAATTGGAGTTGTTATCTAAATTTATACAATCCCTAAAATAAATTCTGAAAGGATATGATATAAATGCCTTCTACCGAGAAACTATTACAACAAATACTTGACTCTCAAAATAAGACTAATGAACGCCTTGATGGTATTGAATCAAAATTTAATGGCCTTCAATCTCAAGTTCAAGAAAATACCCTAATACTCAAAGCTCTTGAACATAATTCACAGGTACATAAGGCTGAAATAGATAATTTAACCCATGCTGTTGCTGAATTATCCGGTGATGTAAAATCGATTAAAGCTGCTGTAACTAAAGGCGAAAAAGCTTATAATTTTCTTGAAAACTTTAACAAGTTTTCTACATCTGAGAATTAAGCTGACATCAAATATTTTTTCTCAAGTATTGCTTTTATGGCTTTATAGTCATTGCCAAAATCAATAAGGACTGATATTTGATTTTCAACGTGAGTTTCACAATGTTCACTTGTTTTTATGATATTAAGAGCTTTTTGCTTTAATTCATTTGGGATAGCACCATGTATACCTTTGTATATGTTTATTTCAAGAATCAACGAATCCATTTTTGCATTAATTAAATCTGTGATGTAATTGCCGATTTTTAATATAGCAATTTCCTTGCTAAATATATTAAACTCAGGTTCAACTTCTGAAATCTCGTTATTAATTTGAAAATTGCAAGTTGATAAGAAATTTTTAGCTGTTACAAAGTCGATTTTAAACCATTCTCCTATTAACCAATAATTTCTAAATTTATCATGAGCTATTGTTTCTAACTCTCTATAATTGGAACACATGGGAGACAAATAACTGTTTCTTGCAACTATACCAGATTGAGTTTCTATGTCTCTTAACCGTTTTTGTGGATTTATAGTTCTGCCTATTTTAACGTTTCCTAAACCATTGTCCACAATATATACATGACCTAGTTTATTCATTGGTTTACTGCCTCCTTCTGAGTTATTGTTTCTTTTAATATTGTTGCCCCTTTGCTAAATAAAGGCTTATCACAAAAATTCGTTATAATCATTAATATATACGCATTTTTAGATATTCCTAATTCCTTAGCTTTGTTTGTTAGTGTTTCATCAAGTTCTTTAGGTATTCTTAAAGTAGTTTGTTTTTTGTTAGGTGCTATCACTTTACTATCACCACCTTTATCCTCATTATATAGTGATGTCACTTAAATGTCAATATGGCAGTATGAAATATTTTCTAAAAATGATACTATAGTGATATCATTTTAAAATCATCAAAGAGGTGTATTATATATGGCTACAAATAAAAGAGTTTTCACTTTGAGATTACAAGAAGAAAATTTTGAAAAAATAAAATATATTTCAGATAGAAATAAGCGTTCCATTTCCATGCAGATAGAATATTTAGTTGAAGAATGTATTAGAAATTTTGAAGAAGAAAATGGAAATATTAAAATTAAAGAAAATTAATTTTTTACTTGAACTGTGTCGTGTTTTACTTTACCGTTATCAGCAATTACTTTTGAAGTTGTAAAAGGAACAGCATCAATTTTGTTAGGCTCTAGGAATACTAATTTAATCATTAGCTCGCTATCTCCTTTTGCTTATTGTGGCTTATTGTATCATTTTGGGGTAAAAAATTAATATTTTCTACCATGACACCAAAATATGATGCAAGTTTACCTGCTATATCAATTTTAGGAATTCTTAATCCATTTTCATAATGCGAGTATGTAGCACGATTTATTTCTATAGCTTTTGAAATCTCTTTTTGAGTTTTATTCTTTTTAACTCTGAGTTCTTTTAGACTATACTTCTTCATACGTTTCTCCTTTCTAAATATTTTTTGATACATTTTGTATCTATGTTTAGATTATAGTTGCTTTTTGTATCGTTGTCAATATGCTTTACAAAAAAATATACTTTTTGTATCATGTGTTTGTTTTTGTATCATTTTTTGATAATATAAAGTGAGGTGTAATTTATGAATATAGCACATAATTTAAAAGAACTTAGAACTAGAAAAGGATTAACACAAGATGAATTGAGTAAACTATTAAATATAAATAGAGCTACTTATGCTCATTATGAAACTGGTAGGAGAGAACCAGATTTAGAAACGTTAAAAATGCTTGCTAAATTTTTTAATGTTACATTGGATCAATTAGCAGGTTCTATTATTGATCCGGAATGTGGTTCTAGTGCATTTTTACATAAAGCATTATCAGAATTATACCCTGATAAATTAACTAAGATGAGTTATAATGAACTATTAGAGGAAATCAAGAAAGATCCAGAGAGATTAAAACTAATACAATTAATGCTAAATAATAAAAATACTCATAGTAATATAGAACAAGTTTCAGAACCAGCTAAGATGGATGTAAAAATTTCCACTGCTTTAAAAAAACTAAGATATGCTAAAAATGTAAAGCAAGAAGATGTTGCTAAAGCCATAGGAATATCTAAAAGTGGTTATGGATATTATGAACAAGGGAGAAGTATGCCAGATCCCGAAATGCTATTAAAATTAGCTAAATATTTTACTGTTTCAGTAGATTATCTACTAGGTAATACAGATAAAAAAGAACCGGAAATTGAAAGCAACATTCCAAAAAAATACTCAGATAAAGATAAAAAAATATTAGATGATATATCTTCTTTGGATGATGATTTAAAAAAGGAAGCTGAAAAATATATTGAATTGCTTAAACTTAAGCAAAGTATGGATGCTGGTAAAGACGAAAGCTCAGCCATTTTGGATCAAGACATTTGTTGAATGGACTGAAGAATAAATATAGAAGAACTTGAGAAGATTTAGGATTGGTAAATGAATATAATTCTTTTTGTAATAATATTACTCAAATTTTATAATTTGAGTTTTATTTTTACTCGTTAGAGAAAATATTGTAATTCTAACTTTAGTATTTGTTTATTATTAAATATTTAGTATAAATTTTAAGTTAACATAACTTACTGAATATATAAAATATCACAAAAGTGAATTAATGCGAATTAATTAAACTTGAGTCAATTAAGTTAAAGAAAACCTTCCATCAACTAAGAATATATCATTATTAAAATTTTTTGTAACTAAAAATACATATAAAAAATTAAATAACATATAACAACAGAAGGACTCATATCAACACTTTTTATCAGTGATATGAGTCCTTTTTCTTATATTGTATATATTATTTTATTATTATCTTTTAATTAGAGGAAATGCTATAATATCTTTTATGGTATAAGAACCAGTAAGAAACATTATCATTCTATCAATACCTATTCCTAATCCTCCAGTTGGTGGCATTGCAGTATCGATAGCAACAGCGAATTCCTCATCCATTGGACTTGCTGTTTCAAGCCCAGCTCTTAGTTTTGACGCTTGTTCATGCAAAAGTATTCTTTGCTTCAATGGGTCATTAAGTTCTGAATAAGCGTTCCCAAGCTCAACACCATAAGCATAAGGTTCAAACCTTTCAATTAAATCCGAGTTATGTCTATGAATCTTACATAACGGAGAAGATTCTTCAGGAAAGTCTATAACAAAGGTTGGTTGAATTAGTTTCTTTTCAGAATACACTTCAAACAAATTAATTATTAATTCTCCCTTTGAACATTCATCAATAACTAACCCCTCATTTTGACTTTCTATTAAGAGCTCATTGTCCTTAATACTTTTAATAATTTCTTCCATGGTAAGTGTCTCAACATCAATTCCTGTATCCTTTTTTACAAGGTCACACATCTTCGCTCTCTTCCACGGAGCTTTAAAATCAATTTCTACGTCTCCATACTGAATCTTTGTTGTTCCATTAACCTTATTAAATACATATTCATATATATTCTCCATAAGTTTCATCATGTCATTATAGTCAGCATAAGACATATAACATTCAAACAAGCTAAATTCTGGATAATGTGTTCTATCAATTCCCTCATTTCTAAAAGCTCTTGCAAAGGTATAAACTCTTTCAATTCCTCCAACTATGAGTCTTTTTAAATATAATTCTGGAGAAACATTCATATATACATTACAATCCAATGCGTTAACAAATGTTGTAAATGGCTTTGCTTCTCCTCCACCGTATTTAGTATCCAGAATAGGAGTATCTGCCTCAATAAAGTTTAAATTGTTTAAATATTCCCTGATAGCTGTTATGGCTTTTGAACGTTTAATAAATCGTTCTTTAACACCCTCATTCATTATCATATCTAATGAACGATGTCTTTGCCTTAAGTCAGCATCTTGTATACCGTGATATTTTTCTGGAAGTGTTCTAATGGACTTTGACAATAATTCAAACTGATTTACTCTAATAGTGATTTCACCTGTCTGTGTCTTAAATACAGCTCCATCAACTCCAATAATATCTCCTACATCAATTAATTTTAAGATTTTATAACTTTTAGCACCTATTAGCTTTTTACTTAAGAATATTTGTATATTTCCTTTTTCATCTACAATATTGGCAAATGTGGCATTTCCCATCCTTCTTATTAGCATAACTCTTCCTGCTAATGTGAATTCTTGTTCTTCTTTTATATTTTCAAAGTTATCAAAAATATCCTTAGTATGAGTTATATTTTTGTAGCTATAAGGATATGGATTAACTCCCAATTCATAAAGCTTATTTAACTTTTTAACTCTTTCTGCTACAAATTCATTTGAATCTGGCATTATCTTTTCTAAGTTTTCTATACTTTCAAATTCCTTATACATTTTAGCTATACCACCTTTAAATATTTATTTATGATTTAATAGATTTTTAGACAAATAAAAAAAACTTCACCTCCAAGATTTTAATCTTGAGGACGAAAGTTATATATTCGTGGTACCACCTCAGTTTATCCATATGTTGCCACATAGACCTCTTCAAGTACATAATTAATTGTATACTCTATAACTTATAACGGGTTATACCGTCACAGCCTACCTCTAAAGCCAGACTCGGTGTGCAACTCTGAGACCTTCTTCAATAAAAAAATCCTTGCTCATTCTCACCTTGTAGAGCTCTCTGTAAATTCATATATTTATCTACTCTTCTCTTCATAGTCTTTAAAAGATTATAACATAAAAAAATTACATATGTCCTTACTTCAAATCACTACTATTTATGTGAATAAATAGTAGTGATCATATGCTAAGAGTAATTCGCATTAATTTAATAATTTTAACTAATACACTTCAAAATAATCTCCAAAGTAGCTTGATGATTTTTCATCATTGTCATTACTAAAGGTAACTTCTTTTTCTGACCCATCTTGTACAATGATTACGTCAATACCTTCTTGTCTAAAAAGATACTTTTTACCCATAACAAAAAATAACTCTTTTGGTTCTCTCTCACAAATGCACTCACCTTCATATTTACCAATGTCTTTAACACTCTTTTCATCAACCATTGGTATGTCTCCTTTTCTAATATTCTTTAGCATTTCCCCATAATTATTCATTGTATTCCTCCTTCCATAAAATATCCTTCTAATTATCCATTGTACCCTTATTCTTCTAAAATATCTCTTATGGATCATATTCTGGTAAGCTAATTTTTTGAATTTTACAGTTTTATTGTAGATTTAATATATTCATCTCTACAATTAACTGCAATTTTCATTGAGCTCAGAATATATATTTTTTTAAGATTTTTTCCGAAAAAATTATTGCAAAAATGAATTAATTAAGAACTATAAACAAAATGGAACTATATAAGCTACAGCTTCATTTTATATATCTAATTCAAAGTTTATTTACAATAATATTACATCCATATTTTTTAGTTATTCATGCCGTTTTAATACACCTTTTCAGAAGAAGTTTTGTCAAATAAACCCTTTGATTTAATAATGAAAATTAAAGATATAATAGCGACTACTAAAACTACACCCTCTATCAAAAATATACTTTTGATCTTTCCTGCTTGATACAAAGCAGCAGGAAAATCAATTATAGCATGGATTATTATAGCATATAAAAGATATATTTTTTTCCCTTTTTTAATTCCATATAACACCACAAGAGATAGCGCTATATGTAATGGCAGTACCAGCATTCTTTCTATACCTATAAATCCAAACATGTAAGACGGAGTGTTCTCTAAGCTATTTTTTATTGATGCTAACATACTAACAGGAAGCTTGGCACTAAGAACTTTTTCAAAAGTACCAGAGTTTATTAAATTTGAATATACTATATTCTGTATACTTGCAACTCCGCCTATTAATATAGCCTCTATTCCGCCATGACCTATACCATAGGCGACTCCATCTTTCCATTCTCTTTGGCCTTTAAGTAAAAACTTAAAACCAATATATCTACCCACTTCTTCAAATATTCCTGCTGCAAGTCCTCCATAAATCATAAATAGCCATGAATTCTTTAATAATGCTATGGTATGAGGGTTTTTTGTTAATACAAAATAATGTAATGCTTTTTCTAAAATCTGAGAAAATATTATAAATATTAATACTCCTATAAATACACATTTTATTGATATTTTATACTTTTTATAAAAGTAAGCTACTAACCCTAAAGGTAACCCAACTGAAATAATTAAAGATATAATTAAAAACATAATTGATGTATTACTTACCATAAAATTCCTCCTTTCATATATAGAGATCTACATAGGGTTTGCGAAACGCTATAACCCGCATAAATGCGGTATATTTTTTGTTGTAAAATAGAATAACTCCTCACTGATTTATGGTAAAATTGAATTGCCAAGAAACAAAATCACCATATACCTCAGAAAGGAGTTATATACTTATGATACCATATAAACAGCTTTCTTTGGCAGAAGTTTTTTCTGATTGCAAAGAAAAATTTGAAAACAACAAGCCCCAGTTTCTTTCTTTACTTGAAGATACTATTGATCTGGATGATTTAGTTCCAGTTTCTTTTATAAATCATTTTTATGCTTCTACTGGAAGACCTCGTAAATATACACTTTATGCCATGCTTCGTGCTTTGATTTTGCAGCGTATTTTTTCTATTCCTACAGATTCCCTTTTGATTATTTTTCTTAAATATTCAAAAGAGTTGAGGGATTTTTGCGGTTTCACCAAAGTTCCTGATGCTTCTAAATTCACACGCTTTAGACAAGATTTTATTTTGGACTTACAATCAATGTTCCATAATCTTGTTAATATTACTGAGCCAATATGTCAACAAATTGATAAGAACCTTGCTTCTATGACTATCTTTGATACTTCTGGTATTGAAGCTTTCGTCACTGAAAACAACCCTAAATATGCTAACCGCATCATAAAACAACTTAAAGCTTTTAAGAAGACACATGGTCTGGATGATTCTTATGACCCTTATAAAGCTGCTTACAGGGCTATGCCTTCTCATGCTGCAGCTAATCCAGCCATCCAGCAGATGTACATTAACGGTCATTTTTGTTACGCTTTTAAATTTGGCATTGTAACCAACGGCCTTGGTATTGTGAGAGATATTTCATTTTACAACCAAGATTTCCTTAAAACTCATCCAGATATCGTTGTTGAGAAAAAATCCAATTCTCCTGATGAAGATAAGTCCCTTGCTGATTCTAAAGCACTTATACCTGTCCTTAAGGATTTTTTTGAAAAACATCCTTTGATAAATCCTAAAACTTTTTTAGGTGACGCTGCTTTTGATAGTATTGAAATTTATCAATATCTTTTTCAAGAACTAAAGTTTGAAAAAGCATATATTCCACTAAAAACTAAGCTTGCACCAGAAGAATCCGATTGTCCTTTGAATGAAGATGGTATTCCATGCTGCCCTCATGATCATTCACTACCCATGAAGCAAGAAGGCAGCAAATCACACTTACGCTCAGAAATTCCAACAATGAAATTCGTTTGCCCTAAAATGAAATGGATTTATAATAAAGAAACGAAAAAGAGTAAACGAAAAACTCTTTGTGAAGATCCTTGTACTAAATCATCTTGTGGCAGAATGTTCTACATTTATCCAGAAAAAAATTTGCGTGCATACCCAGGAACAACTCGTGGTTCCCAAGATTGGAATTATACTTATAAAATTCGTTCTACTGTTGAAAAAAGCATTGGACATTTTAAAAACAGCTATTGCATTGCAAACCGTAGAACACAAAATGAAAAAACTCTTCATGCTGACTTACTTCTTTCAGGCATAACCCAGCTAATAACAGTTGTTATAGCCAATAAAATACACAAGCATGAATATATCAGAAGTCTAAAACCATTAATTGCATAAATATCAGCTATTTTTAAATTTTAGAATTAATCATGGTTCTATTTCTTGCACCCTTTTTTTCTATTTAGCCATTACAAATCAGGAAAATCACCTTTAATCTTCTAATTATCTTTTTTGAAATTCCCCCTACTCCTCAATTCATTTTTATCAGTGAGTTTCGCAATTGCCTAATAGAGATCTACTAATATTAATAAATTATACTCTATTTTTTACATTTTAAAAACTCATCCTTTATTGTGGTGGATTACATACTTTACAAGGTTCATAACCTTCTGCTTTTGCTTCTGATAAGGATATAGCCGTAGAACTGTTTTTTATTGTTCTGCAACCAGCATTATGGTACTTGTGACCTGTGGGTGTTATATATACTGTTGTTCCCTGATTATCTGATGAGGCACTTTGCTGTACAGAACTTTCCTGTGTTGTAGATCTACTGCTTTGACTAGAACTACTATTTCCAGCACTACTGCTATCACTAATTTGACTGGTACTAGATGTACTTGTCCCAATATTACTTCCAGTACTGCTACTATTATCTACTTGAGCTATGGTATCCCCCTTTGTAGTTCCATTTATATTTATTGCCCATAATCCCCTGCTATTCTCTCTGGCATCTGCACAGAATTTCTTGAAATATTCTGCATATTTTGCATTGGGCTGTACTGTCATCTGTTGTGCATAGCCATTGTAAGCTAGTATAGCATTAAACATCTTATTCCTAATTTCATCATCAGTTATTTCAGTAGGCGGTTGAATCCATACATACCTCAAAAGCCTTCCATATGTATCTGTATCACCTGTATCTTTCTCAATATATATGGTTTTACCCAGAAGGCTTTTAGTATAGTTGCTTGCTTCTTCTCCATACTGTTCGTGTTCAGTAGTGGGCTCTGGAGTATTCACTCCAATAAATCTCACTTTTGCTTCTTTTCCATTTTCCAGTGTTACTCCAATAGTGTCTCCATCCGTATGTTTGGTTACGACTGCTTTCTCAAGCTGTATCGGAGATTTCACCTCATCCTTCGCAGTAGTATCCGTACTAGATTGGCTTGTATTTTCAACCTTTTTACTTGTTTGCTGAGATTGTGTATTAGATGCTACATTTGTTTGTTTACTAGAAGTATCTGGTGTATTAACTACTCCGACAATCATGATTATAAAAGCTAATATACAAATTAGTGCTGATTGCTTAGATCTATTTTTAAAAGCACCTATACCGTAAAAAATTACAAAAGGTGCTGCCAAAAGAAATAGAAAGTATCCAAATCCTTCAGTAAGCATCAACAAGGAAATTACATAATAGATTGATGCAACTACCATTTTAAGTTTTTGACCGGATCTAAATCCTGGTACATATTTTAATATATCTTTCAAATTATAGTTCCCCCTTATCCCTTTAATAGATTTTTACAATTAGGTATTTCTACATATATTTCTAAAATCATCCTAAAAGTGATAAAAAATCTAATTATTTAGGACATAATATTTATACAAAAGATATATTATTAAACTATAAGGAAAATGAAGAACAATTTATTTCGTTTAATATGTAAAATTTTTATTTGTCGTCACAACTACTAAGCACAAAATACTCTTTGAAATGCTGTATTATTCATAAATTGAATTTCACGGCATTTTGCAGGGAATTATATACTTTTTTACAGGTTATTCCACAATTTTTCTATCTTAATTATCTAAATTCAGAGACAGCATGTATTCTTTTATACTCAAGTTTCTATAAAGATTTATCAAACTTTCGAGAAATAAAACTTAATTCTGTTAAATTTTATTTCTTTGTAAAATATAGCAGGAAAATTGAATATCTTGTAGAATTTATATATTAAAACGTTTAAGGAGGTATATGGAATATGAAGTTTTTAAAACAGGAATTATTAAAGAAAAGTATGAAAATGGTAGGTTCTTTATCTTTGCTTTTAGCAGCAATAGTCATAACTCCAACATGTTTGGGTGGCGTTTATCAGCCCAAATGTCCTGATGAACTCTTGAAATAATAAATTAAGGGGGTTTTATAAAAGTGTGATTAAAAATTTTTATGAAAATACTAATTTCAAAATATAACTTTTGTAAAAACCTCCAGAAATAAAAGGAGAACAACATGGAGAGTAGTATAAGTGAAATTATAATAGATATTATAGAAGCTTCACTTCTTTTAGGAATTTTCGAAGCATTATATGATGACAAAAGATTTGTAATACAGAATAAAATTAAAACATTGTTATTTTTTATACTATATGTTTTTATAACCTATTGGAGTACATTCTATATATCAAGAGTTTATCATACACTATTTCTTGTAATAGTTGATATTTTATTACTGACCTTCATTATAAAAATAAAAATTTTTGATTCTATAGTTATATTTTCTTTATTTTTTACAACACTTATATGTACAGAAATTTTTGTTGAAATCATTGAAATGTTTATATTTAACATAGATTTAAATCAAATTTTTTTGAATTATAAATATTTTAACATTCTTTTAGTACTTTCCAAAGTGTTGCAAATACTTATTATATCAATAATTTTTAAATTTAACTCATATTTTATTGAACTTGATTTATTTGAAAAAGAAGGATCTATTTTTGCTAGCTTAATAATTGAGTTAGGCATATTTACTCTCTTTATATATAGCATTAATTTTAGCATTTTTAATGTGAAGAGTATTCAAACCTATAATATTATTATTTTTATTATTTATTTTATATTTCTAATATCAAAATTCAAAAATTTAAAAGAAAAACAGCTGGCTGTAAATATAAATATTAATTATAAAATTCAAAAACAGCAAATTAAAAATATGGAGGAAATAATAAGTATCATAAGGCAAGAAAAACATGATTTTGCCAACCATATAAATATTATACAAGGACTGTGTTTATTAAACAAGCCTGATACCGTAGAGAAGATAGATAGTTATGTACGAAAAATTTCAGGTACATTACATTCATCTTTTAGATATTTGAATACAGGAAATGATTACATAGATGGTATGTTATCCATAAAAAACAACTATGCAGTAAAAAATAATGTTGATTTTAAAATTATAATTGATGAACCTTTCAGTTCAATAAAAATTAGAGAAGACGAATTGATAAGTATTATGAGTAATCTTATAGACAATGCATTTGAAGCATTCACTAAATCAGATGTGGGGGATAAGGAAATATCCATTACCACTTTTAAGGAAGACAGAAACTTTTGTATTGAGATAGCCGATAATGGAGATGTTATCCCTGAAAATATAATAGAAAAAATTTTCAATAGAGGTTTTTCTACAAAAGTTAAACAAAATGATCTTCATGGATTCGGACTGTATATTGCCAAACAATTGGTTGAAAAAAATAATGGAACTATATCTGTAGAAAGTATTCCAGAAAAAACTAAATTTTTGATAAAGTTTAAAATGGAGTAAATAGATAAAGCTCTTACGTAGAAAAGTAACTAAAATATGGTATAATATTTACCAAGAGAATAAAGTGTTTTTAGTTAGCCACTTCCCGGAATTTATCTCTTACAAAAGAGGTCATTGCGGTTAATCTGACAGCAGAGGAGGTGGCAAAATGAGTGATATTGTGATTATAGTAATATCAGTATGTATTACATCATCATGCATAACAGCTATGGTGATTGTAGGAACATATTTAAAAGATAGATTAATAATCAAAGGTAAATCTTCAATTGGAAAATTGACTGAAAATGAAATTTCTATAACTGCTGAAGATAAAAACTCAAAAAAGTAAAAATGCACCCATTCCCATAAGTGCATTTTAAACTAGAAACAATTTAACTTAACTATTCAAAACCGCAACGGCTTCTTTTAAATATATTATACCACAATTAAATTAAATTTAAACTTATTTAGCTTTAATTTTAAAATCAAATTATAAGATGTTTATGTATCTATAGTTACTCATTTTATAATCTTTCAAGTAATTTACTTATTATTTTTAATACCCTGCCTCCTATCAAATTCAGATATCAAGTATCCAAGTTCTTCGTGTGTTAACTCTTCTGATACTGCATCTGCAAGAAGTTCTGCATATCTTTTTCTAAGCTTATCTTTATTTTTTGGAATTGAGATAATAACTGAATACATTCAAACAACTCCTGTATTAAAAACATATCCATCTTATGTTATGTTAGATTTACCAATATTGTTACTTAACACTAAATAATTTTAAGTTTGTAAAAAATGATATAATAAAATAAATGCTACAAAGGGGGATAAAAGTAATGCTAAAGGTAGCTATATACAGCAGAAAATCAAAATTTACCGGCAAGGGAGATTCTGTAGAGAACCAAATAGAAATGTGTAAGCAATATATTGCGAATCACTTAGAGGGAGATGTCGATTTTTTAATTTATGAAGATGAAGGCTTTAGTGGCAGCACAATAAACAGGCCTCAATTCAAAAGACTGATTCAAGATATAAAACTTCAAAAAATAAATTATTTAGTATGTTATAGGTTAGATCGTATCAGTAGAAATGTATCTGATTTTTCAGCTACTTTAGAATTATTGCAAAATTACAATGTGAGCTTCATAAGTATAAAAGAGCAGTTTGACACAAGCACTCCAATGGGAAAGGCCATGATATACATTGCTAGTGTTTTTGCCCAGTTGGAAAGGGAAACAATTGCAGAACGTGTAAGAGATAATATGCTTGAGTTAGCTAAGAATGGTAGATGGACCGGAGGGAAAATACCATTAGGGTTTACTTCTAAAAGAAAAAAATACAGAGATAAATCTGGATTGGAAAGAGAATTTTCTATTCTTGAAATAAATAAGGAGGAAATGGACTTCGTTAAATTTCTATATGAAAAATATTTAGAAGTTGGTAGCCTTCATAAATTGGAAGTGTATATAACTGAAAATCAAATAAAATCAAAAAATAATATTTTGTTTGAAAAATCCACTTTAAAAATCATACTTCAGAATCCCATATATGTAAAGGCTAATGCAGCAGTAATTGAATATTTGGAATCGAATGGATGGAATATTTATGGTGAAGCAGATAATATTCATTCTCTACTCACATATAATAAAACTAGACAAGTAATAAGAAACGGCAAGCGTACTAAATCCCTAAATCCTGAAAGTGAACGATTTGCTTCTGTGAGCAATATAACAGGAGCACTGGAACCTGAACTATGGTTAAAAGTTCAAAGTCAATTTGATAAAAATAAAGATACTTTTCCTAGATTAGGTAAAACCCATAATGCTTTATTAACTGGTAAATTAAAATGTGGCCGGTGTAAAGAATATATGTTAGTACAACATGGAAGAGTTTCTAAACTTACCGGAGAAAAACTCTTTTATTATGTGTGCTCGTTGAAACGAAAATCTCACAAGAAATTTTGCGATAATAAAAATGCTAAAGCTGCAGAGCTTGAAAGTTTAGTATTGTTAAGTTTAAAAAAACTAGGCAATGAACAAAAACAATTTATGGCTAGGTTGAAAGAAAATTATGATTCCAGATTAAAAGATGATAATAAAAATGAAAAAGCACTATTGGATAAAACTTTAATTGAAAAGAAAAATCAAATTGATAACCTACTGAATATACTTTCAAAGAGTAAAGATATAGAAGATGTAATGATTGATAAAATTAAAACCATTAAAAATGAATGCATAGAAATTGAAAAGAAGTTAACTATTCTTGACAGTGAAAGTAAAAAAGATAAAATAGAAAAAATCAACTTAGATCTAATAGAAAATATATTATGTGACTGTGCAGTAATAGACAGGCTCTCACGTGACAAACAAAAACAAATTATCAATACATTGATAGATGTTATATACTGGTACGGAGACAAAAACAACAATGGAAAAGTATTTATAAAATTTATAGGCTCTGATAAAGATGATTTTGAAGAAATCGAATTACCCGATATAGATTTTTCCAATACTAAGTTGCAGTTTTGTTCACCTAGCACATGTAAAACTTATGACCTCTTATTATCCTTTAGATAAACTAAGGAAAATACCTGGTTTAGAAAATGCCAAATTTATAGATCCTTATTCCGGTGGTAAAGGAAATTCTATAAGATATTTATCTGTAGCACCGGTTTCTGATGATTTAAAAGTAAACAATGTAGAAAATCTATTTTGTGCTGGAGAAAAAAGTGGATTATTTGTGGGTCATACAGAAGCTATTTGTACAGGATCTCTGGCAGGACACAATGCTGTAAGATGTGCACTTGAAATGCCTACTTTAATCCTTCCAAAGGATACAGTTATCGGTGATATAATAAACTACGCAAATTATAAAATACGAACTAAAGAAGGTCGAAAAAATAGATATACCTTTGCCGGCTCAGAATATTTTGAAAGAATGAAAAAAACAGGACTCTATACCATAAATACAACAGATATTAAAAATAAAATATCTGCCCTTGGCCTATCAAATATATTCAATAAAAGTCTTACCTAAATGCAAGATACTTGAAAAAACAAAAATCTTGTATAAACTGAATAAAAAACACTCTTTCAAGGCAATAATTTTAGATGATAAATTTACAATTATTTATATGAAGGAGTGTTTTTTTATATTGAATACTTCTAAAGAAATTTCAAGAAATTATGTTAACCTAATCCGAATTCAAAGAAATAAATTCTAATTTCAGGTAAACATGGTTATTTTTTTAATTTTTTTCATGCAATACTCTCTCTATCATTATAAACTTCTTAAGCAAAATAAAAATTACATTTATTTGTTGTAAACTATTTACTCTAGATCCATATTTCATAAAGAATATATTACTCCAGCAGGGATAAAATATTAATGAATTGAAAATATGTACTTATAGGAGGTAATATGATGGGTCTATTTGACAATATTTCAGGTAATGACAATGATAAGAAAAGTGAAGATGATGGAAAACTTACACTTCATAAGGAAGAACTTGATATAAATAAAAACAAAGTTGCAAAGGGTGAAGTTGAACTAAGCAAAGAAATTGTTGAGGAACAAAAAGCAGTTGATGTTCCAGTTACTCGTGAAGAAGTTGTTATCGAAAGAAGAGCAATAGATAATAAATCCAGTGATACACCTATTAGTGATGAAAAAACTATACGTATTCCAGTCAGTGAAGAACAGGTCAATGTGGATAAACACACCGTGGTAACTGGAGAGGTATCTGCTCATAAACGTGAAATCGAAGAAACAAGGAAAGTGGATGAGAAACTAAAAAGAGAAGAAGCTCGTATAAACTCAAATGGTGATGCAAAGATAGTGGATAACAATACAGATAATAGCTTCCGTTAAGTAATTTATAAAATCAAGTTATTCTTAGGTTCAGGTAGAGTTTGCTTATGAGAAATGCTTTTCTCCATCTGAACCTCAGAATCACTTATCCATGTACATAATAGTGTTTATTTCTCACTCTGAAGAAGATAAGTCAGTTCACATAAACATTTCATCCATTCAACTAAAAAAGGTAAAATTTAAGACCAGGAACATTAAACAAAATACTTAAAGACAGCTGGAAAAAAGAAAATTGATTTGAAGGATCAACTTAATATTAAATATTAAAAATCAGAAAAGGTAGGTTTGCATCCATCTCTTTCTACTCCAAAACAAAAGTAAGTACCCTAGATGACGGGTACTTACTTTTAATAACATTATTTTTAAAGGAGACTATTATTTAGTATACGAACTTCTGGCAGTTGCATTTAAGTTTAAAGTGCCCTGCAACTACAGACACCAGTTTAAATTTACACTTGGGGACATTAATTTATAAACTATCTATTTAAACTAAGGCTTGCTTCCTTAGGATACTTATAATTATATGTAGTATTTGTTACAACTTAATGGCATATTAATTAACTATTTATGAATAATATGAAATATTTAAAAAGACATCTGGCTTTTAAAAAGTTCATCCCCACTTTTAAAGCCAAATCCAGGATGATGATCAAATTTTACAGCACCAACAGATTCTGGTGCAACAAAATAAATGCAGCATTAACTTTCATTTTTATAACCATTCCTTTCACTTCACTCAAGGCACAGGATATAATAAAGATGGCTTGTTTCCTATACCTCTTTTTATTCATATTTTTATTCATAATTTATAATATTAATTTAAACCTTGTCTTTCTAATTATACTTATATCAGTCCATTTCTATACTTTTCTAATATAAACAATCATTACATATAATTATATTATATATGTTAATACCACATTATTTAATAACAGCTTCGATTACTATTTTGAGATATGAACTTTAAATAAATTTTCAAAAAATCAAACAAGATAAGCACCTTACATTATTAGGTACTTATCTAGGCAAACTATTATTTCAAGGGGACAATTATTATTTTTATTTTCTCTAAGGTATTTCCTTAGGACACTTATAATTATATATAGTATTTGTTACAATTTAATGTTATATTAATTAACTATTTGTAAACAATATAAAAATAATCATTACTTGCCATTAATAATCATTTATAACATTTAAAGCATTTTTTTCTATATTCAGAAGGAGTACAATTCATATATCTTTTAAAAATCTTCCCAAAATAACTTGTTCCATTAAAACCCACCTGAAAAGCAATATTAGAAATAGAATCTTTACTTTTCAGAAGCTGTTCTGACGCCTTTGAAATTCTATATTCCATTAAATATTCAAAAGGTGTCACTCTTAAGATCCTTCTAAAACTACGACAGCACTCACTTTTACTAATATTTGCTGCCATTGCAATATTATCCAATAAAATATTCTCTGCATAATATTTATGTATATACTGTAGCGCTAATTTTACACGTTCCTCATCATAAGAAACTACAGTTCCACATTCTTTAATATCCTTTTTTACTTCTCTCAATAAGTTTAACCAGAGGATGTTCAAAAAATTTCTTATTTCCAGTTCGTATCCATATGGTTTTTTCTTTGACAGTAGGAAAACTTGTTTTAAATATTTTAAAATATTTTTTTGCCATTGAACATTAGGTTTTAAATAGATAAATTTCAAATCACTGTTTTCTAAGATTGGATTCACATATTTTCTTTCAATAAGTGACTCTTTTGCACCTCCTATTAAAACAGGATGAAAAACAATAGAAAACATCATACAATTACTATTGTCATAAGGCTTAATTTGATGGAGTACATTGGAATTTACCATAATTCCTTCTCCAGGTTTCAAGACTATTTTTTGATTTTCGATAAAAAAATACATCTTATCACAAAGTGAATATGAAAACTGCAATTCTTTATGCCAATGCCACCTAATATGACCATCTTCAAATAAATTAAATCTATCTGTATAAATTGCTATTGGAAAGCTGTAAGAACCATGTTTTGTTACCTCTTGTAAATTATCATCTACTTCTATTTTTGCTACCTGCATCTTTATCATCTCGCTAATATAGTTTTAAATATTGACAATATATTAATTGTTACAAATTAAAAATAATAATAAAATTATTACAGATTTATTTAAACAAATCAATATATTTATAATAAATCACAAAATAATTACAAAGAAAGCGAGTGAGAGTATGGTAAACTTTCAACCAAGAATAAAAGGAATAATACTTGTAATTATAGGGGCTATGTTGTGGGGAATATCAGGTACTGTTGCTCAATATCTATTCCACGAAAAGGGAGTTACTCCAGAATGGCTTGTTGTAATTCGTCTATTAGTATCAGGGCTAATTTTATTATTATATACTTTTGCTAAAAACGATCAAGATATATGGAATATCTGGAAACTCAAACACAATGGCTTAAAACTTATATTTTTTGGTATCATAGGAATGTTAGGCGTTCAGTATACATATTTTGCTGCCATTAAATATGGAAATGCAGCAACGGCTACAATACTTCAATATTTGTCACCAATAATAATTACCTGTTATCTAGCCATTTCCACCAAAAGAATTCCAACTCTGCAACAAATGCTATCTGTTATACTGGCAATGTTAGGCACATTTTTTATTATTACAAAAGGCAATGCTCACAATTTATCTATTTCTAATCTAGCCTTATTTTGGGGAATTTGTTCAGCTTTTACAGCAGCCTTCAATACAATACAGCCTCGTTCCCTTCTTACTAGATGGGATTCTACACTTGTAGTTGGCTGGGGAATGCTAATTGGTGGACTAGCTTTTAGTTTCATTCACCCACCCTGGAATTTTACAGGTCAATGGTCTATTGCTTCCATATTTGCCATCATATTTGTAGTGTTATTTGGAACTCTCATTGCTTTCTATTGTTACCTAGAAAGTTTAAAATATATACAGCCAACAGAAACTAGTATATTATCCTCTGTTGAACCTTTATCAGCAGCTTTTTTATCTATATTATGGCTGCATGTCCCTTTTAGTCTATCAGAATGGTTAGGAACAATATGCATTATAGTTGCAATTATAATTTTAGCTCATGTAAAAAATGAAGAAGTCCTATACGAGTAAAATAATTATATTATGGAATCATTAAAATTTTATATATACATCAAGCAGATGTAACTATACATAGTTCACCTTAATATAATGAATCTGAGGTGAACTATAATGTCACTTTTTGATTCAATAACCCCTAAAGATCTGTCCATTTTAGCAAATCTAATTGCGCTTGCACTTACAGAAGGAAAATCAGCTGATGAGAATAATGTATTGGGAAATTTTTTAACTGCTGTTTCAGCCGATATACTTAACATTGCATCCCAACAAGAGAATCTTACGTCTTTAGAAGAAAAAAAGAGTCAAATTAAAGATCTCCGAGAGCAGATTAAAGAACTTAAAAAATGATTTATAGCACACGGATAGTTTTACTATTCGTGTGTTTTTATAATGAAGTTTTTTACAAAAATTAGGAGGAAATAAGAATTTTATATGGAATGATATTTAACTATAATTTATTTTTAGGAGGAGTTTTGTTATGAAAAAATTTTTTAGACTAACCTTTATAACTATATTAATTTTAAGTTTTGCAATAATACCTTGTAGTGCCAATAGTGATATTAGACAAAAATATGTAAGGTACAGAAAAGTAAAAATATATACTGAAGCCTATAATTACTCTCCAAACAAAAAAGAAGCAATTATATTTTTACATGGTATGGGAGGTACTCACAGCCACGGAAAATTTTTATATAATCAGAGCAACCCATACATGACAATAACTTTAGATTATCTAGATCATGGTAATAGTGGACATATACCTGTTGTATCCTGGAAAACTCAGTTAGATTCAATAAAAGAAGTTCTAGATTCATATGGTATAAAAAAGGCACATTTGGTAGGTCATTCTTTTGGAGCAGATACAGCCATGATGTTTGCAAAAAAATATCCAGATAGAGTAAAAGATATAGTGTTGCTCGATAGAGCCTACTATAATTTCAAAGATCTTGAGCAATTTAATATGACAAAAAATCTTAGTGCTGTTTTAGAATATGATCCAGAATCAGGTTTATCAAAAGATGAACAACTTCAATATATAAATATGTCCTGGGATAGCGATATTACCAGAACCTGGAATATAACTAAAAATGTATTGCTAATTTCCGCAGATACAAAAAATTTCACAGGAGATCCCTCAACAGGTACTCCATCATTAGCAGAGATTGTGTCGATGATTAAAGAAAATCCATTAGAATTTGGAATAGATCCAGCTGAAGCGGAATTACTTCCAGATATAACAGAAAATAATATATTGGATTTAGTTGACTTTTTAAAGACAAAAGCTGATAAATTTGCCCATGTAAATAATAGATTTAGTGTAGTACACACTTCCTATACCCATGGTGAAATGGTGAGAGATTCTAATGCCATGAATGAAATGAGAACCTATGTTATAGACTATCTCCAAAGTAAAAACAATCCTATAAAAGATTGTAAATAGAACACTTCTTGTATTCAGATGGAGTTTACCGCCAGAAATGCTTTTCTCCATCTGAATATAACAAAATCTTATTTATCACTTCCAAGAATTATGGAAAATCATCACTTCAAAATTATAAGAACTATTTTCCATAAAGCAGGAGCCAAAAAAACAGTAATAATTCCTGAAATGGCCATAGCTAGTCCACTCATAGCCCCTTCAGTTTCTCCTATTTCCATGGTCTTAGCTGTCCCAATGGCATGAGAAGATGTACCCATGGCAACTCCAAAAGCAACCTTATCCTTGATTTTTAAAATTTTAAATAAAAATGGTCCTACAATTGAACCTAATATTCCCGTTATAATAATAGCAATAACTGTAATAGAGGGTACTCCTCCTAATTGTTTTGATAAAGCCATTCCAATAGGTGTGGTTATAGATTTAGGTATTAAAGATATTATAAGTATATCTGATAGTTTGAAAAATTTTGAAAATACAATAACACAAACAATCCCAACTATACAGCCGCACAATATGCCTGTAAAAATGGGTACGACATTTTTTTTAAATAAGGAAAATTCTTTATATAAAGGTACTGCCAATGCCACTGTAGCAGGATATAAGAAAAATGATATTATATCCCCTCCTATATTAAAGCTTTCGTATTTTATATGGAAGCTTGTTAGAAAAAGTATTATTAAAACTATTGCAATTAATAATGGATTAAATATAGACATATTGGTTTTTTTATTTATGTAAATTCCTATTTCATAAGCAATTAATGATATTAATATTCCAAATATACCTGTATTGATTAAATTATTCATGTAAATGCACCTTTCTTAAAAGAATAACTACATAAGCAGTTACAATCCACACTATTATGGTAGAAATAACAATTATAAACATAAAAGCTACCCATTTCCCTTTTAATATATTGAATGATACCATTAGACCTACTCCTGCTGGAATGAATAAAAAAGACATATGTGATAATAATAGATTGCTTATATCTTCTATCATTTCAATTTTAATTATACCTGTACATAATGCTAAAAAAAGCAAAATCAGGCCTATGACAATTCCCGGAATAGGTATAGGACATATAATCTCTAATACCTGCCCTAAAAAGCATATGAATAAAATGATCATTAATTGTCTTAAATATTTCATTGTACCACCTACTTACTTTAATATTTTAATGCTTCGAATTCTTCCACTATAAATATTTATTTCTACATAAAATTCTATATTCCTTCTAATTATTTATCCGAAGGCAGCAATTAGATACTTCCATTCCAACTTCTTCAAAGCGAGAGATACGCACTGCTTACGCTCCTCTTTAAGGTCTTTTTATCTTAAACTCCCTATTTCTAGATTTAATACAAATTTCTTAAACTTATTATTGAATAAAATTTATTTTAATGATATCATTTACTTGCAAGACTATATTAATCATACTAAATATAGTAAAAACCTGCACCATAACCACAGTGCAGGTTTTATTTATCTAAACATAAATTATTAATACTTTTCCGTAAGTATTTCAAAATATGCTTGAGGATGTGCACAGGCAGGGCAAACCTCTGGTGCTGAACTCCCTTCGTGAATATATCCACAATTAGCACACTTCCACTTAACTACTTCATCCTTCTTAAATACAGTGCCATTTTCTACATTTTTAAGTAATGTTAAATATCTCTCTTCATGATGCTTTTCAACTTCAGCTATTTTTCTAAAAACCATTGCTATGGCATGAAATCCTTCTTCATCAGCTACATCAGCAAATGCAGGATAAAGCTGGGACCACTCTTCATTTTCCCCTGCTGCAGCAGATTTCAAAACAGTTTTAGTATCCCCTAAAGAAACTGGATAAGAGGCATTTATTTCCACAGATTGTCCTTGCAGATCATTATTTAAAAATTTAAAAAATCTCTTTGCATGTTCCTTTTCATTTTCTGCAGTTTCTAAAAATATATTGGAAATTTGAACATATCCTTCCTTCTTAGCAATAGATGCATAATAAGTATATCTGTTTCTTGCTTGAGATTCTCCTGCAAAAGCTTTCATTAAATTTTCAGCAGTTCTCGTACCTTTTAAAGATGCCATAAAAATTACCTCCTAAAATAAATTTTATTATTAAATAATATTTCCTTAATTTATGGTTACAATAATATCTTATAATATATTTACATTATATTCAATCATTATAAACATTTTAATTTACATATTAACCCTTATTCTTATAAAATGTACAAAAAAATTGGAAACACCCCCTAAATAGTTATATTAGTTTAACTAATAGATGAAACTAAATACAAGGTGTTTCAAAGTGACATATATGCAGTATTATATTACTATATAAATAAAAATAATTCTACAAAAATACTATTTTAAATCAAAATGATCATGGGATTATTCACAAAAATCACCTAATGTGTATTATAATAGATATATAATTATTGAAGAGCCCTTCATTATACAGGTCTATAGTAAAATAGTTTAAAAATATTCAGATGTGAAGGAGATAAATTATGGATAAAGATAAAAAAATTGCTGTTTTAATTGATGCTGATAATGTATCTGAAAAATATATAAAATATATTTTTGATGAAATTTCAAATCATGGGACGCCAACTTATAAAAGAATTTACGGTGACTGGACTAAGCCCCAATTGGCCTCATGGAAAAATGTATTGCTCAATTATTCTATTAGTCCAATACAACAATATGGTTATACTACAGGGAAAAATTCAACAGATGCAGCCTTAATAATTGATGCTATGGATATACTCTATTCAAATAATGTTGATGGATTCTGCATTGTATCTAGTGATAGCGATTTTACCAAGCTGGCAGCACGCTTAAGGGAAGCAGGTATGTTTGTTATTGGCATGGGAGAAAAGAAAACTCCTACTCCTTTTATATCCGCTTGCGAAAAATTCAAATACCTTGAAGTATTGGCTTCAATGGCTTCAAAATCTGATGAACATACAAATAATAAAGAATCCCAAAGACAGGAAGACCCAAAAGTCGGCATGACAAGTATGGATAAATTGATAGAGGCTATAAAAACTATTATCACCGAAATCTCCGATGAAGATGGTTGGGCATTCTTGGGTGAAGTAGGCAGCACTCTTAACAAACGATATCCAGACTTTGATACCAGAAACTACGGCTATTCAAAACTTACCCCTTTTGTATCCTCTTTAAAACACTTTGAAATTAGATCCATAAAAACCAGCAATCCTAGTATAAGTCTTAAATATATTAGAAATAAAGACTGATACCACAAATGCAATAAATTTAAAAAAATCACATTATTTTAACATAATTATGCCATTATTATGCTACATTCTCCTGTTATTATTTAAATATATTAATTTAGGAGAGGTGAGCTATATGACTATTGTTAAAAATATTTATAATATATTTGTGAATAATAAAAAATTTAGACATATTACAAGATTTAGCTGTGTAGGCGGTTTAAATACCATGATTGATTTTATACTGTTTTGTATATTAAATAGCTTATTTGGTGTTAACTATATTATAAGTCAGATAGTTTCTTATGGTGGTGGCACTTTAAACAGCTATATTTTAAATAAATTCTGGACTTTTAATGATACAAAAGCTAACAAGAAAACAATAAAGGAAATTATTCAATTTATTATGGTTAATTCAACTTCCCTAACTGTAAGTTTAATAGGATTAAGTATATTAATGGATAGCTCCGTAAATTCTCTTTTAGCAAAAATTATTTCTATGGTATTAGCTCAAACAGTTAACTTTTTAGGATACAGATTTTGGGTTTTTGGCAGAATTATAAATTCAGTGCATATTACTAAAAAAACAGCGTAAAATTGACATGATGTACAATCTTAAGGGAGGATTTATTACTTTATTTATTATATAAATTGAAAATATATTCCCTTAATATACATCATCACACTCACCACATATGGCATTAAAACCCTTAATTTTTTCTATTAAATAGGTTTAAATCATAAAATATGTTTATTATACCAATACTATTTTTATATTTTTAAAAAATATTTGTTTTTTTATTTACGGGAAAATTTATACTTTATTTTGAATATGTAATTATTTGTATTTTTATAATTAGACTCTGTACATTTTTATACTCAGCAGTGTGTATTACTACATTCAATATATTTATGGAATATAAATACTTTCCATTATATTATATATATTATATAAAATTCCTTGTTATAATTATGTTATATATAATGAAATTCCCTTAGAAGTTTATTATATATAATGAGTAAATTTGTTTTAAAGTATTTTTAAGCCACTAAATCCATTAATTTAATAATGATACACCATAAAAATACTGTTAACATAACAACCATAGATAAACCTAAATTTCCAAAAACGAAATCTAAAGTGAAAAATAAATTGAAAATTATATTATAGTAAAAATTTAGGAGGAATTGAAAATGTTAAAACTTAAACACAAATTACTTTCAGCTTTAATACTTGCAGCACCATTATTATTAAACACAGGAATTGCTACAACGGTTCATGCATCCGATGCAAAAGATGCATCTGTAGTCTGTCAGTCTTACTGTCCTTCAACAGAATCGAATAATTGTACAGACCCTACTAACTGTAAAAATACCAATAATTGTACAGATTCTTCTAATTGTATAACTCTTAATGGAACAAACTACAATTGTGGAAATCTTGATTTTTCATCACTTAGTAACTTAGGAGTTAACTGTACAAAATAAGATTAATGTTTATTTAAATTAAGGTAACTATCAAGTTCTTCTAAAGTTCAGGTAGAGTTTGCTCATAAACAATGTTTTTCTCCATCTGAACCTTAGAAGAATTTATAAAGGGACACAACAATGCTAATACCCCATTCTAAGGAAGCTGGGATATTTAGTTAATTCCAACCCTCAGATAAAATATTTAACTTAGGTTTATCACATATTATTTAATAAAACTTTAGTTTAACATTAGTCACACGTAAAATTCTATTTACGTGTGACATAAATTCTATCACCAGTTATTTATTTGAGAAAATATTCCATTATCACACGGAACTCAACTGAACACATATTATTAATAATCTCCCCTACCTTCAGTATTTACCTTAAACTTTACATTAACCTGTATTTCAGAGTCACATACCACTTTATTCCAATCAGTACCTGTACCTCTCCCGTACTTTGATATGGCAATTTTACCCAGATCCAAAACATCAGTTTTATACTTATATTTAATATTCCTTATGGTTTCATTAGCTTTTTTTTCTATATAATTTCTCATATCTTCTTCATATTCTTTTAATACCTGAGGATTTGAAGATAAATTGCTATACAATTCATTGGACATCATATTTCCTTCTATATCTAAATATATTACAAATTTATACTTACCATTTTCTTTATAACATTTAACTTTTCTTTTTGAATATGCATAACAATTTATATAATGCTTTAAATCTTTTTGTAATGTCAATATACCTTTAACTCTACTTTCCTTTAAAATATTAATTATTCTTGTTTCATTCATATCTGCTTTTCCCACCATAACATCCCGTTTGAATATGGCAAGCCCTGTAGTTTCTATGCCATTATTCTTTAACTCTATATAGGGTAATAGTACATTTCTTCCCTCCGCATCCACTCTAACTATTAAATCCATAGCAGTATACTGCATAGAAAAAAAATTATATTCACGCAGATTCTTTATCATTCCCTCAATATATTCTGCAGCATTAGAGTACTCTTTAGTCTTATATTTGAATATGTCTTCAGCTTTCCCTTTACACACTGCACATAATGCCCTGTCATTTGTAGCTTGATTCTTTACCCATATATCTAAAAAATTTTTTATGCCAAACATTGCAGTTTCTTCACCAAATAAAAATACTCTATTAAGCCCCAAACTGGATTTTTTCCCTTCTTTTAATTGTCTATTTTGAATTGTCTGTCCCAGATTTCCATTGCTTCCAATAATGGTAGTACTCATCACTTGATTTACATTCTCAAAGGAATATACCAAAAGTGGTATGCTATAAAATACATTGTCAGAATTTCTTTCTATATCCGCTCCTACCCCTACTGGTATTTCCATATTTTCCACCAGCATTCCACTTGTACCTAAAAAACATATAATAAATATTACTACTACAATAATATGCAAAAAAATCTTGAATTTATTCATAACTATCACCTTTTAATATCGTATTTATATTTATAATTCCCTAAAGTTATTGAAATATTTATTTACTTTCCTAGATAAAAATACCGTAAAATTCAAATATATGAATAATACGGTATTTCTATATGATTGATAAATTTAATATCCTAAATTTTCATCAATTATAAATACATAAATCCTGGAATCATCAAGTTGATTTCTTATTAAGGTATACTCGTTACATATTCTGCTTTTACTATTGCACTCCATACAGCGTCCGGTGCTAACACAGGGTGTATTACAATTAAGCCTTCTGGCATTAGCAGGGGCAGATACACTTTTATTTCTCTCTATAGCTTCTTCTAAATTTCTTACAATTTTATTTACACCACAGACTACAATAACTTTATCAGGACCAAAAAGCATAGCTGCAACTCTATTACCTGTACCATCTACATTAAACAGTTCTCCTTCTTCAGTTAAGGCATTAACGCTGGTAAAAAATGCGTCTGCAAAAAAAGTTTCTCTGTGTATCCGCTTTTTTTGCTCCGGAGTCACTCCTTCTGCCGCCCTATCTAAAAACTTATATCTTCCACTTCTCAAATATTCCAAAACACCTGACTGCTGCAATGTAACAGACCCTCCGCAACTTACCACAGAATCTTTTTTGACTAGCTGTTCTATTTTACTGAAAAATTCTTGCCTATCCTTCACATAAAATCCATTCATGTTATTCCTTTTTAAGGCTTTAATAGTCCTCTCTATTTTTTTATCATTTACCCAGGAAATATTTGTATCCATGATAGCCACCTCCAAAATTCATTTTAAATTATAATCTCTACATCAACCTACATAATTGAAATATTATACATTATATACTATAATGATTATATAATAATTAAATACTTAATGCTAGGGGTGCCTTGTAGGCTGAGAAACACCAGTTGTTAACCCTTCTACCTGATCTGGATAACACCAGCGTAGGGAAGCGGATTTTTAAAAAAACAAGTCGTATTCCTATGGAATGCGACTTTTTTAGCACCTTAGCTGAGTAAGGAGGTTTTTTATGTCTTTAATAAAAAATATTACAGAGATCTCATCTCACCCAACTTCTATTTTTGCATTAATTGCTGTTATTATTTTTATCCTATTCTGGGCGAAAGTTAAAAATGTTAAATTCACTACACAGCTTATAACTCATATAGGTATAGCACTGGCACTGGCCACCATACTTAAAATATTTAGAATATATCATCTGCCTCAAGGTGGAAGTATAACCTTAGGAAGTATGGTACCTATACTTCTCATGGCTTTACTTTATGGCCCGGAAGTTGGTTTCATTACTGGATTTTTATATGGAATTATAACCTTAATATTAGATCCATACATACTTCATCCTGTACAAGTTATATTTGATTATCCTCTACCATTTATGGCTTTAGGTATAGCTGGATATTTTAGAAACAGAAAAATTATAGGTACATTGCTGGCACTTTTAGGAAGATTTATATGTCATTTTATATCTGGAGTAATCTTCTTTGGAAGCTTTGCCCCAAAAGGAATGTCCCCCGCAATTTATTCTCTTACCTTAAATGGTATATTTATGGCTATTGAAGGTGTAATATGTATTTCAATAATAATATTACTTCCTGTAAAACATTTAGAAACAATTATAAATAAAAAAATAATATCTAATTGAACTGGCAAGGCTAATAGCCGTGATGCTACTAGCCTTGAAATTAAATTTTGAATTTCTGGACTTTATAGTTTCTGCATTATCACTAGAGCTTTGAGCAAGATGAAATACTTCACTTATCATATTTTTTCCCCTTCCTTTTCGGGAAAACTTTTTTCCTCTCAACTAATTCTTTAGAAAACTCCATAAAAAAATTAGCTTTACGTTCTTTTGCATCAAATCTACTATCTAATCTGACATATTTTTTAATTCTTACATAATACTTCACACCTATGTATACTACTGAATAAAAGACAATAATTACTATACCTGCTATGAGACCTGATGCCTGGCCTGGGATAAAAGGCATGCTTAAAATAATAGCAATAAGACTTATGGCAGTAATCCATGAAATGTAGCTATGTTGCTTCTCTTCTATAATGTACATATGCTTTTTACGCAATCGAATTTGTGAAGCTACAATCATTATATATGTAAAAAGTAATGAAAATCCTCCACAGCTTACTAAAAACAAATACACTCTGGGAAATAAAAGTCCCATCATTAGCCCCAAGAACATAGCTGCACCAGAAAACATCATACCTCTGTAGGGAATATTTGTGTTATCCTTTAACCACCCGGGAGCGTAAACTTCATCTGCAAGAGAACGGATCATTCTTCCTATCCCAAACATAGCTGCCAGCATTGTAGAAAGTATTGCTATAACCATTACTATATTTATCACATTTCCAGCCCAGTTCATTCCCCATCTATTAAGTGCTGCTACCATAGGACTTACATTTTCACCAAGAGCCTCTGTAGGGATTAACAGAAGAACTGCAGAAATGGAAGCTATATAAAGAACCACAAGACTTAATACAGTATATTTTATAGCTTTTGGAATCATCTTCTGTGGATTATCAGTCTCAGAAGCTGCCAGGCCTATTATTTCAAAACCTGCATAGGCAAACATAACTGTAAGCATACTTCCTGCAATACTTTTTATTCCTCCTGGAAGCAAAAATGACATTCCTCTCACTTTAACCCCCGCTACACCGGGATTTAACCCTAAAAGACCTGTAATTAAAAGCAGGGCGATAATTATAAAAGATACTATTGCCAGCAGCTTAACAGCAGCGAGACCACTTTCCAGTTTACTCAACTTATCAGCACCTAATAAATTAAGCAATGTAATTACAAGAATGGTCATACTTCCAAAAAAAGATATGGATATGCCTGGAAACCATCTGCGCAGTAAAATAGATACGGCTGCAGCTTCACTGGACATAGCAAGAACCATGCCAGTCCAGTAGACCCATCCTACAATAAATCCAGCTCCAGAACCAAAAGCTTTTCTAGCATATGTAAAAAAAGATCCTGGTGATGGATCCGCAACTGTCATTTCTGAAAGGGCAGAAAGAATAAAATATACTAAAATTCCTCCTAATACATAGGAAATAATTATAAAAGGGCCCAAGGTATGGATAGCCACAGAGGATCCCAGGAAAAAAGAACCTCCAATTACGGTTCCAAGAGCCATCATTGTAAGTTCTAAAACAGATAATCCTTTATGTCTCTTTTCCATAATCCACCTCCAAATTATGTGATTCTAAAAATAGTATGTCTTAATAATAAAAAAACATTCTATAAAATATATAAAAAAATGGGTATCCAAACCCATTTTATAAAAATATCTTCATATTTTTTCATTTTTATCTTTAACTTCATCCTTATAGTATGTGGATTAAGCTTAGCTGATTCATAACAACCATTAAAATTGTACGTTCCTCTCCAGTATATCCTCCAAATCCGGATATTTTTGTGACTCCCCCTATTTAGATTCTTTTATAAGATGATGTAAATTATAGATATTTATCCTATATATCGAAAAATAGGTAAGCATATGTCGCCACTTTATATTTTTGAATTTGCCATTTCATTTAAAGTATCTGACATTTCCGAAACTTGCTGAACATTGGATGAAATTTCCTGTATTGCTGCTGTTTGCTGTTCCGTGGTTTCAAGAGTGGCATTAGAGGTCTCAATAGTATTATCCACTGATTCTTGTATTTTTTTAGTCAGATCTACTATGGTGGAAGCTGTCTGCTTTGAATCCTCAGATAATTTTCTTATTTCACTTGCTACAACTCCAAAACCTCTTCCAAGCTCCCCGGCCCTGGCTGCTTCTATAGCTGCATTCAAGCCAAGCATTTTCGTCTGTTCTGCTATATTTTTTATGGAATTTAATACACTGTTTATTTCTAAAGAAATACTTTTAACTCTGGTAATTTCTTCGTTTAAAGCTTTCTGATTATTACTTACATCTACAGAGGATGCTGCCAATTCTTCCATGGTAGCTGAAATCTGTTCAAAGTTCTCAGAAAGATTTGCTGCAACCGTTCCTACTAAAATGGATTCATAACCTATTTTACAAAGTGCATTAGCAACTACATATAGTACTTCAGACGCTGCCTTTACATTTTTCTCATCTACTTTATATACATGATTTGAAGCCTCCACATACTTATCCGCATCCACACCTATTTCAGCGGCAGTATCCCTAAAACGTGATTCTTCTGGATGTGAATACATAACTTGTCCACCTAATATGGTACCTATTGTATTGTCTTTTATCATTATAGGTGCAGCAAAATCAATCAGACCTGCATGACAGGTATAGACATAAGGCCTTTCAAGTCTTGTTGCCTCCTCTCCTCCTCTTTTATGGGACTTTGCACAGCGTGCCTCTCCGGCAGAAGTAGACTGGGTAAGATTCAAACAAAAATCGGTATAGGAGCTAGGTTTTGTTACAGGCTTTCCAAGCTTGTCCACTGTTACACTGGCAATATTCATACCTTCAGCAAAATTATCTTGAAACTTTTGCAATATATCTATATCTATAACATCCTCCACTTCCAATAATTCCAGATCTAATTCTCCATCATCCAATATTTTTATCATTGTAGTACCTCCCTTTATAAATAAAAAATTTAAATTTTTATTACAATATATATTATATATTATATACAAGTAAAATTCTTAGCTTTACATAAAGTTTTTAATGTAAAGTTTTTAGTGACTATCTTACACTTGTATTTATAAGAATTTTCAACTATAATGTAAGTTGTATTATAGTATAATATATAATCTATATTTATATTTATATTTATATTCGTACAACTTATGAAAATTATTATATCTATACATTTATGTAGAAGGTAATTCTACAAAATACAGGATTCCTGAATTTAAACTTAATGCATGCACAAATTAAGTTTTGAAACAGAAATCCTATAAATTCCAGCATTTACTTTAATGCTTTAAAGGGGGGAAGATAAAATATAATTACAGCTAGGTAAGTACTTAAATTTCAATACGGATTTTTTCTATATGTAATTTAGAAATTATTGACTCAAACTGTAGATCAAAATAAACAGGGGGTAAAAAATGAGTGCATCATTAATAATTATTATACTTTATATAGCAATGCTCTTTGTAATAAGTTTCTTTGCTAAAAGAAGAGTATCCAAAGGAGGAGAAAGTTATACCCTAGCAGGTAGAGAGCTTTCAACTCCTATTGTAGCCTGTTCACTTATAGGTCTTGCCATTGGGGGGGCTTCTACCATAGGTGTTGCAGAACAAGCCTACGGTGTAGGTCTTGCAGCAGGATGGTATACTGTGGCCTGGGGATTTGCGGCTATAGTTATGGGACTTGTTACTGCTGAGAAATACAGAAATTTCAATGTATCCACAGTACCGGAGCTTTTTGGAAAGTTCTACGATGAGAAAGGAAGATTTATCTGCGTTATATGCCAGATGGTTATTCTTATAGTAGTTGTGTCACTTCAGTATATTGCCGGTGGTTCTATTTTGTCTTCACTTTTACCTGGAGTATTCACATTAAAATCCGGTATGATAGTCAGTGCCTGTGTATTTATAGGTATAACTTTTATGGGTGGAATGTGGTCTGCAGGATTATGCAATTTATTTAATGTACCTTTAAAATATGCAGGAGTTATACTCTGTACCATATTAGCTGTAATATCCACCGGCGGATTTGAAAATATAAGATTGAATTTGCCACAAAATGTACCTTATTTCAGCTTCACCCAGGGTACCGGTATATGGATAATTTTAAGCTGGTTTTTAATTATGCTAACCCAGGTCATGTCTATGCAGGGACCTGTACAGATAGCTTTTGCAGCTAAGGATTCCAAAACAGCAAAAAAAGGATTCATAATAGGTGGATTATGCATGATTCCCATAGGATTTTTATGCGCCCTTATAGGTATGTCAGCTAAGGTTGCTTTTCCAGAGGTAAGTGCTACTTTGGCATTACCTAAGATGATACTGTCCCTAAATCCTTTGGCAGCAGGCATAACTCTTGCAGCACTTTGGGCCGCAGATGTATCTACTGCTTGTAATTTATTGCTGGGAGCGTCTACACTATTTTCACAAGATATATATAAAAAGTCTATAAATCCAAAAGTAGATGACAAAAAATATCTTATAATAAATAAAACATCGGTTATTCTGCTTGGAGTATTTACTTTTGTATTGGCTTCGTCTATGTCAGGTATATTAAAAACTATATCCATAGGTTTAAGTCTCTGCACTGCCTTTACAATAGTATTTTTATTTACCATATTCTACCCTAAACTATGCAGAAAAAGTTCTGCCTTTTATACCACTTTAGTAAGCATAATAGTTTTACTTGTATGGCAAATAGTACCTTCATTTAGGATATTCCCTCATGTAATATTTATGGAATGGCTAGTATGTCTTTGCACTTTCCTATTGATAGCAGTACTAGACAAACACAACATATTTACATCTGAACAATTGAAATCCATTGAAGATGTTGTGTAAATCTAAGATAATCTAAAAAGCATACATATATATTGTCAAAATAAAGTTGGACAAAAATATATTTCTTACTACATTTCTGTCCAACTTTTATTTTGTTAACTTTTTGAAACATATTTTTTCCACAAAATTTCAATCTGGTTAAGATGGTGCAAAATATTTAAAATATAATCTGCCTTCTTTTGAGAGCCCATAATTAGCCCTTCAAATTCATTTTTATCATTATTGGATTTCTTAATAATATTGGTAAGTTCATGATTTATCTCTTCTACATCACTTAAATTATTTTTCTGGGAATGTTTCACATTATTAAAATGCTTTAAAAATTCTCCCTGTGATACCACAATATCGTCCATCAATACATCTGACTTTTTAATGCCCTGAACTGCACTGGAGACTTTGTCCATTCCTTCTTTGGACTTGCTACTGAGCTGTTCTATAATCTCTGTCATACCCTTTAAAGAATTTATTATATCTTTTACATTATTTTGAGAGTTAATAGATAGTTTCTTTATTTCATCTGCAACAATGGAAAAACCTCTTCCATATTCCCCTGCTCTTGAAGATTCTATAGATGCATTTAATGAAAGCAATTTTGTCTGTTTTGCTACATTGGAAATAACATTTGTAAATTGTTCAATGCTTTCATACTGTATCTTTAATTTATCACACAAAAGTATAAACTCATTAAACATTTTCTCTATAATATTCATTTCCCCATCCATAAGGGCATTTTGTGCTTTTATATTGTTGACTTTTTCTGATTCTTTAATGAAACTCTTAAAAAGTTTTTCTATTAAATCATTGGTATTTTTACTGCTTTCGGCTAAATCCTGAAGATGTTCTTCAACTTTTTTTATCTGCTGTTCTGTATATCCAGATTCATTTAACAGCATGTCTACATTAGATGTAGATATTTCCTCTTCTTCTATTATACGATTAGTTTCCTTCTCTATTTCTTTATTTAATTCAAATACCTGGGTTATATATGGAAATATATACTTTGTATTATTTTCATCAATATTTTTGGGATGTATCTTTTTATTAAAACTTTCTGCCATATGCTTAATCACCCTCTATTCCACCAGCAACATTACCATAGTTTGATTTAAATGTTTCTTATAATATTGTTCCCCATAACTTATAAATCCGGCAGTATTTCTACAGAATAAAGTCATTTCCCTATCAAAATCCTCCCATATACTATCCTTTACAAATAATAATTTTCTAAATATACAATTTATCGAAAATACAAAAGACGGCTTGAAGGATACATTTTTTAATGTTTCCCTAAGTACACCTATAGGCTCTACAGGTTTCAAAAGATATACAAATGTATTAATCATGAGTTCACTATAAAATGTAATGGACTTATCTTCATTTACTTTCATAGGAGAAGCAATAAGTATATCATCCTCATATAATTTTCCCAGAGGATTGCTCATAAAATATTCCGGTAGTCTACTTTCACTTACTCCCACTGCACGGGCATATTCAGTACTTGCAGGATTATTATTAAAAGTCATTACCCTTCTTTTTACCACATCAGCTTCAGTAACTCTCAGTATCTTATCCGTTTTTACATATATATTTTCCTTAACAATATCTGTCCTTCTCTTCAAGTTGAAAAATAAGGCAATATTCATAACTCTCTTATTCCCCATATAAATATAAGTTTCCTCGAATTTCCCGTTATCTCCTGCACTACCACCTATAATTTTAAAATTGGAATCCATAAAATAAAAAGTGCTTAAAATACTTTCCTCGATTCCCTTTAGTCCATCACATAATAACAACATAAATGCATTTTTATTGCTTTTTACATTTCCATAGGCCCTTTTAAGTTCATTTACACTTAATATAGGTGGATATAATATCTCCACTATGTCCACTTCTTTTTTATCATATTGAAAACCAGTAATCACCCCATCTTTATATCCTTCATATGTATATTCTCCGGCAGTTGAACAAAGTATTATGTCTTTATGAACATTTTTAGATAATTCCTTTATATTGTCTACAGAAGAAAATAAAATTATTCCTTTACTTTCATCAGTTTCTCCAATAAATCTAAAAGCTTCCTGGATTTTAGAAAAATATAAGGCTTTCATATCAAATCTCCCTATTTTAACAATTTATCCTGATCTAAATCTCATCAAATATTATATCATAATTAATAAGAATTTTCCGTACATAATATGAATTATTTATATATAGCTAACTAATCTTCATATATTTCACCATTTAAATTAATTAGATCCATAAATAAAAAAATGTTCCCACAAGATGATGAAGACATATGATTCCCAGTCACAGTATTAAAGTTATTTGTCGTAATAACGATATTACTAATGATTACTTTAGAAGGGGGATTATAACTTTGATCACGTTTAAAAATGGAATTATCAACTTTTCTAACATAATTAATAGTCATGCTATAAATAAAACATCATCTTTAAATTTAATTACAAACTCATCTGCAGAATCAACTAATAACTTATTACACGAAATAGGATATATATCTGATGATGGAAAATTGCAATATGAATACATGCAAAAAATAACAGGATTAGAAGATAATAAAGAAGCCTCACCTACTATGCCCACTCTAAAAAATATACAAAATAACGGAGATACTTTTCTATCTGAGAACTCCATAGATGCTGACTTTATTGAAAACTATGCTTTAAATTATGCAAAAATAAGAAAAGAAATCGTAGAACAATTCTCTCCAGAAGAAGCGGAGAAAAAAATAGCTATTTTAGATAAAACCTATAATGATGCTGTTAATACTGCAGCCCAAAGCATAACTAATGATTTTCAATATTTTTTTGACTATGCTTCCACAAAGTGGAGTTATGACAATAATTCAAATGATACTAAATTTAATAGGAAAGCCTTTAAAGACAATATACTTTCTCTAGCTGACAAAGCCATTTCCGTAGTAAAAGAAGCCTTTAAAGATAAGGATTCAGATATGTTAAATAATTTAGAGTATAATATTGAAATAAAACTCTCCAGTAATGAATCAGTTACAAATATTGAAAATATCAGCTATAATGACATTAAAGAAATTCATAATTTTTTAAAGGAAATACCTAAATTCAAAGATCATGTTAGAGAATACTCATCAGATGGTACATACAATCCAGTTTCCGGCAACTGGTCCACAGAAGATGCTGCAAATGCCATAAACAAGGCATATACTATGACTCAGGACTTTCTGAAATCAGGTAAAATTTCTGATTTCACAGGAAAAAAAGTTTTCAATACCATGTTAAAAAACATATCAGCCTATCATAAAAGTTTTGCATTTAGCTCTCAATCAGATGAATATCAAAATCAAATCAATAAAGATAAAGCCTACTATGAACTGTTAAAAAAGCAATATGAAAAATATGAAAAAAGACTGGAAGAATCCAAGGAACAAGCAATAATGAAATTAATGCTAATTTATCTTGGAAAAATGTCCACTATTAAAGATCAGTTAACAGAGGCAAAAAATAGATTAGATGAAGACATGGTCAAAAAAGACGCACTATCACAAAATCCTGAAAGCGTAGTAAATACCGGAGCTTACAAGGATATAAGCAAGCGTGAGATATTCAATGAAGAAGCTTGCTAAGTAATTTTTAAATTTAGGTTTTACTATAAGGGAAAGTGTTGAAAAAGTACTTTTCCCCATGCTTCAACTAGCATAAATATAAAACTTTCACATCCCATCATGCAAGTATATCTATTGATGATTCCTCATACACAGTGAAATTCTCATCTACGACCTTTTTTAAAATCTCCTCTGAACTTTTCTTATTATCCTCATTATGAAGAACCTAATATACTTAAGCACATACCCTATTAAACATTGGACTATACCTTAATAGGACATATGCTTAAGTTAAAGTATTTTTCCATGCTTTGTTATTCTGCTTTCTTCATCCAGTGCTCTTACCTGCTGAGCCAAATTATTTATACTGTGGTTTAACTCTTCGATTTTTCATTTTCATCCATAAATATTATACTTTTACATCCAGTTTACTTCCTAAATTAGGATCAACTGCCATACTATTTATCATATCTGTCATATTTACAGCATTCTGCTCTGATGCATTCATAGCCATTTTAGTAATGGCTATACCTGCTGATTGTTTAACACTATACTCACTCATTGCTACAGAAAGTGCCGCTATATCCATAATATCCCTCCTTTAATGTTTATATTCTATATTAGTTTTCGTATAGTTTAAGAACTACTTTAAATATTATCTGAAAGCTTTTGTGACAATATAAACACTTCATAAAATGTAAATTCATTTTATTATAATACAGGTAGTACAATCCCAGAATGAAAATAAAGATATAATTTCCTTAGAAAAGATCTCAAATTATAATGCCAAATATACTGATTATTTGATATAATCAAGGTAAAGAATTAACTAAATTATAAGGACGTGAAAAACCTTTGACAAGAATACATGACTTTGATACAGCATGGAAAACAATACTGGAAGCCTTTGAAGTTGAGATAATAGAACTTCTCTTTCCTGAATTATTTTATAAAATAGCATGGGAACACGGAACAGAATCCCTGGACAAAGAATTAGATGAGATACAAAAAGAGATATTTGACAGGGAGAGCAGTGAAAAAATAATTTCAGACAAAATTATAAAAGTTAAATTAAAAGACAGAAGGAGTAAAATACTATTCATACATGTGGAAGTACAAAGCTATAGCAGTGGATATGAAGTTTTTGGAGAGAGAATGTTCAGATATTTTTACAGGATATGGGATAAATTCAGATATAAGTATGATGATAAATCGGAAATAGTAGCAGCTGCAATTTATACCTATAAAGGAGAAAGAGGAAAAGATAGAAAATATGTATACAAATTACCGGAACTTCCAGAAGATATACTTGTATATAATTTCAAAACTTTGGATATTGAAAAAATAGATCTTGAAAGTATAAATAATGAAAATCCGTTGAAATTAGTATTTAAAATGGGTAAAAAATTATTAAATACAGGTGCTGCCGATGAAGAAATATACAATGCAAAAATAGAACTGGCAAAAGAACTAAAAAATTACGACAAAGTAAGAAACAACGAACAAGTAAAAGCATTGGTAGACTTCCTAGAATATTTATTCTTAATTGAAGATCCAGCACTTGAAAATAAATATGAAGAATTTAAGAAATTACAGGGAGGTGTATTTAACATGTCTGTGGATGAAATAAGGAAAATACACTATACACAAAAAGGTATTGAACAAGGTATTGAACAGGGTATTGAACAGGGTAAAAAGGAAGAAAAAATAAAAATAGCTAAAAATCTACTAGATATATTGGATATAGAAATAGTCGCTGAAAAGACAGGTCTTACAATAGAAGAATTAGAAAAGTTTAAAAACTAGGACAGGGACGTACCTGGATTTGAATTTATAAATCCGAGTACGTCTTCAATTATTTCCCTTTCTTCTTTATCAAGATACATAATATCAAGCTTTTCTATAGCCTTTTTAACCGCACTGTCTTCTGCCAGCTGCATTTCTATATCATACCAGGTTCCTTTTTCATCTACAGCTTTTATATCCAGTATGGTCATTTTACCTTTTCTATAACTTGCTATGTTATAGGGATTTTTTAATTCTATATCTTCAACCTGCTCCTCTTCTGAAAGTACTGAATTTATAAATGAAATTAATATGTCCTTATTTTCAGGGCTTCCAAATAATTTCTTAAATGCAAAATCCACTTTAGGATTTAACCTGCACATTACAAATCCACTCCTTTTCCATGGTTATCTCCCATTTCTTTCTTACATTTTATCACATTACGCAGGTTGTGCTCTATGTTAGTTTTCGTATAATTTAAGCTTTATTTTAAAATATAAAATACTTTCATTAGCTATTATGTAATGATAATTATTTAATTTGAAGCATTTGATTTGCAAATTTTTTTAAATCATATATATGGTTTTCAATTATTTCTTTCACTATATCTAAATTTACTGTTTGATAATCATGAACAGCTATATTTCTAAATCCAACCATGGATTTTAAATTGCCAGCAAGTTTTTCATCTATAATATTGTTATGAAATAAAAATTCAAATGCATCCCTACTATTCTGAGGTATACCAAGTTTTTTTTCAGATACTACATTCATGGCTAAATCTATAGAGGCCTCACAAGCTCTTTGAATATTTAAAATTATGGAATCCTGCTTGGTATAATTTCGTAAATTTTCAAAATTATTATCATATTCTTCGTTTATTCTGTTTATGCATCTTTCAATAACAGATATTTTATTCAATATTACATCATTCATATACCCTACCCCTCTTTTTTATATTTTGTAATATTACTTCTCTTTCTTCATTTAAAGTAGCGTACTCCTTAAATGCATACATTTCAAAATAAGCTCTTCTATTATCATCAATACAATATATAATATTACCCTTAGCTATTATCTGAACCCTAAACACCGTAGATGCCTTATTCAAGTCAATCAGATCAACATCTCTTTTCAACTTATCTGAAAGCTTCTGTGCCAATATAAACACTTCATAGGATGTAAATTCATTATCACTTAAAAAAGCTATATCCATATCACTATCTTCTCTAAAAATTCCATTCACAGCTGAACCAAACAAATATATTAAATATGGAGTTACATTTCTTATAAGAAATTCAATTATTTTATTTATATCACTTTTATCTATATTCAACGAACTCACTCCTATTCTAAACAAAGTTCTATATTAGATATAAAATTCACATCATATAAATGTTCATCAATTTCACTCAAAATAAGAAATTGAAATTACTATTTCTCGTTTAACCATAAATTTTATCCTCCAAAAAATTCTCCCTTTTTTATTTATCCTTTCAATAAAATATTTAGCTTTATCTATAATATAATTTATATATGACCACCATATACAATTGAAACATTTACTTTTTCATCTATAGTTTTCCTTCCATTTAGCATGTTTACTATTGGAATAATATCATCATATACTTTAATATTTGCTGACATACTTATCCATCATCCTTTTTCCAATATTATATCATATTTTAATACTAATATGGATTTTGTAAAATTTAAAAGTGAAAGTAATAAAAAAGATGGCAGCTACAATATACTGCCATCTTTTTTATTACAAATTTGTTTTTTCTATATAGTGACAATTAACATCAATATGATTTAAAAATAGCAACAACCTTTCGTAGAGTGGATGAACTTTATCACCATACTCTACTTCTAGATTTTTTCCAATATCTCTTACAGTTTTATTGCCATCTATTTGTAGAAACACATAACTTCCGTACTCATCCATAGTAATTTTTTTATACCCTGGAATTCTGAATTTAAGCTTTCTCAAAAACCTTTGGATATTGTCATCTTGTTTTTCAAGTATAGTCACAATATGGTCTTTATCAACTTCATATTCCAAGTTATCCGAGATTTTAAATATTATATTTAAAAGTTCTTCGTTGTTACTCATCATTTTTCACTTTACTTTTCAGTATAGGTATCATGGACGCTATTACAAGAACTATCAACATTACAAATGCCATTCCATTAGTAGCTGCAAATCCGCTTGGACCATTTCCTTTTACAATGCCTGATACTTGAAGTATTATACCAATAAGTCCTATTATAGATCCACCGGCAACAAGTCCAGATGATAAACTTACACCATTAGAAACTTTAGCTTCTTTTTCTTTCTCAGTTTTAGAAATTTTTTCTACAAATAAACGAACGAATGCACCTATCAATATTATAGAAGTCGTAGATATCGGTAGATAGAATCCTATAGCAACTGTCATTACAGGAAGTTTTACCAAGAATAAAACAACTCCAATAACAGCTCCAACAATTATCATGACCCATGGTAATTTATTTGACATTATACCTGCGGTCAACGTTGACATCAAATTAGCCTGAGGTAATGCAAAGGGTACGTTATCACCAGTCATTGCAAGTTGACTTGAAAGTAATAATATGACACCAGTAACTACTGCAACACCAACTACACTAGCTACGGCAAAATATTTTTGCATTTCATTCTTGTCACCGCCAACTATAAAAGTAACTTTTTGTGATTGACTGTAACCACCAGCTGCAGCTATGGCAGTAACTATAAATGTACCAAATAATAGTAGAGATCTGTTATCTCCAATGTTTTTCCATCCCATTCCTACAAATAATAATGTCACAATAACTATAGAAGCTATAGTCATACCAGATACAGGAAGGTTTGAAGTTCCTATAGTACCAGTTAAACGACCGGAGACTATAACAAATAGCAAGGATAACAATAGTGATAAAATAGAAGCAATTACTGCCATTAATATGTTACCACCAGATACCAGAAAACCGCCTATAAAACCTATTAATATACCACTAAGTAATATTAGGTTTTCAGCAGATGAACTACCAGTACCCTTTGAAGACTTGGCATTAAGAGTTTCCCTTATAGAAGATCCTATAGTTGGTATAAGTCTTACGGCACTTATCAAGCCGCCAGAAAGCATTATACCTGCCCCGATATATTTTACATAACTACCTGCTATATCTTTAACCTGCATGGCGTTTATAGCAACATGCGGATTATTCCATACAGATGGACCGCCTTGTCCTAGAGAGGTAAAGTAGCCTATTAAAGGCATAATAGCGAAATTAGATAATATAGAGCCAGCAAACATAGTCAACGCTACTTCCATACCAACTATAAATCCTATGCCTAATAATAGTGGGTTAACTTCAACTTCAAATTTCCATTTGTAGAAGGATTCGTTTACATAACTTATAACATTGTTAGTCACATTTAGAAATGAACTAGTTAAAACAGTTATAACACCGCCTATTCCAAATCCGGTTCCCATGTACTTGATTGATTCTTTAGCACCTTCTGAAGCAACAAGTGTTTCAGATATAGCCATTGACTCAGGATACATCAATTTACCATGTTCTTCAACTATTAAATAATTGTAAACAAGGGAAGCTATTCCTATACCGAATAAAGCTCCACCTACACCAACAACAAAACCTTCTAAGAAAGAAACTTTTGAACCTATTAAAAGGATTGCTGGTAAAACAAATATTATACCACTAGCAATGGATTCTCCACCACTTGACATACCTTGAAGTAAGTTTTTGCCAAGGATACCTTTTTGTTTGGCAAATATAGTTATAAATACGGAGCCTAATATAGAGCCAGGTATACCAGCGGCAACTGTAAGCCCTGCTTTCATACCTGAATAAGCAGTAGATGCTGCAAATAGCACAGCTAGAAGAATACCTATTATTAACACAGCAGCATTTCCACCAGATTTAGAACCGCTGGAAATATAGGGAACATAATCTTTACCAGATATGCCGCCATAGGCACCTTTAGATAATTTTTTATTCACAATATGTACCTCCTTTTATAGCAATAATTACAATACATCAATTACTATAAATTCACTTTTTAATTTTTGTAATACTTATATTGAATATTTTTATAGCAAAATAAATATTCATCATCAGATGGTTTTGTTATACACGATCATAATAAGAAAGGTTATTTTAATCCACCTCCTTTTATTGCTTACTTAAGAGTCTTTAGTACTTCAACCAGATATCCCCATATTCTCTGTGTGGAAGGTATGCTCGGATGTTCATCTGCAGTATGAACTCCAAACGTAGCTGGGCCAAAAGATATCATGTCTAGTTGTCCATTAAACTTTTCTTCAAAAAGCACACATTCAAGTCCTGCATGAGTTGCAATTACCAACAGCCTGTGCTTCACGGGCAATGTCATTTTGTTTTGAATCTCCGTTTATAGAACTTATATTGCATAAGCATCGAAAATATTATCCATATTATCTATATTATTCCACATTACTGAAATATTCGTTTTCGCTGAACATCCGCCAGCACAACTTACAGGCAGCATCCCCTCTCTTCCTCTGAATCTATATTTATAAGTGTTTTTCATGTTCTATTCCAGATCTTTTCTCACAAACCATATCCATGTGCCCCTGAATTACTATGCCAAGACTGTTTCCATATCCTCTGGAAGCTGTTTTTTTATAATCATATTTAATGCTTTATCTGGTATAACATTCAAATTATATTTTTTTACAAAAGGAACCAAATAATTACTGATTTCCTTTTCATTCCCCAAGCCTCTCGGAATATTGCTGATTTCCTCAAAATACTTAAATACTTCAACAGGTTCAAGGTTTTCCAATGTTCTACCTTCCATTTATAATCGCCTCCCAACATTAGAACATCTATTCTTAGCCGGATATTATAAGACAATACCTATTTATATTTCATCACAAAAACAGAAAAAAAGCAATGTACCCTAATAGAGCATTAAAGGCTCAAGCTGAACATAAAGACATAATCAAATCCATAAAAAATAGGGATGAAAAGAAAATGATGATGGCTGTAGATTCACACATAAATTGCCTTGCTGCAGAAATGGAAATGTTAAATAGTTCCTCTTTCCTCCGCAGACTTTATCCCAGTCAATTGGTCGCTGATTTCTGCCTGTGTAAAACCTACTGCGATTCCCTCTATAGCACTATAATTTCCTATAAATTTTCTTCATTATATCTACTACTTATTATGATGCAGGTAGTGCACTCCCAGAATAAAAACAAAGGCTTCTTTCAATTATTAAATTTCCATCAAAGATATAATTTTCTTAGAAAAGATCTCAAATTATAATGCCAAATAGACTGATTATTTGATATAATCAAGGTAAAGAATTAACTAAATTATAAGGACGTGAAAAACCTTTGACAAGAATATATGATTTTGATGCGGCATGGAAAACAATACTGGAAGCCTTTAAAGTTGAGATAATAGAACTTCTCTTTCCTGAATTATTTTATAAAATAGCATGGGAACACGGAACAGAATCCCTGGACAAAGAATTAGATGAGATACAAAAAGAGATATTTGACAGGGAGAGCAGTGAAAAATAATTTCAGACAAAATTATAAAAGTTAAATTAAAAGATAGAAGGAGTAAAATACTATTCATACATGTGGAAGTACAAAGCTACAGCAGCAGATATGAAGTTTTTGGAGAGAGAATGTTCAGATATTTTTACAGGATATGGGATAAATTCAGATATAAGTATGATGATAAATCGGAAATAGTAGCAGCTGCAATTTATACCTATAAAGGAGAAAGAGGAAAAGATAGAAAATATGTATACAAATTACCGGAACTTCCAGAAGATATGCTTGTATATAATTTCAAAACTTTGGATATTGAAAAAATAGATCTTGAAAGTATAAATAATGAAAATCCGTTGAAATTAGTATTTAAAATGGGTAAAAAATTATTAAATACAGGTGCTGCCGATGAAGAAATATACAATGCAAAAATAGAACTGGCAAAAGAACTAAAAAATTACGACAAAGTAAAAAACAACGAACAAGTAAAAGCACTGGTAGACTTCCTAGAATATTTATTCTTAATTGAAGATCCAACACTTGAAGATAAATATGAAGAATTTAAGAAATTACAGGGAGGTGTATTTAACATGTCTGTGGATGAAATAAGGAAAATACACTATACACAAAAAGGTATTGAACAAGGTATTGAACAGGGTAAAAAGGAAGAAAAAATAAAAATAGCCAAAAGCTTACTGGATATATTGGATATAGAAATAGTTGCTGAAAAAACAGGTCTTACAATAGAAGAATTAGAAAAGTTTAAAAACTAGGACAGGGACGTATCTGGATTTGAATTTATAAATCCGAGTACGTCCCCTATTTTCTTTTTTATAAAAAGTGACAGTCACCCTTCATCCCTACAGCAATCCTCCAACGCACTTAATATTGTCTTTAAAATTACTCTAGCATAATTTTTGAAATTGCTTAACCTTTTATGGTTGTAAATATTATTATAATTAAAATCTTTTACTAATTCTATAAGAGGTAAATACAGCAAGTTTATTTTCAATACATTTTGCAAATAATAATCATATCACTATAAATCTTTAAACAGGAGATAAAAATGCCTTTTGTTGAAAATACCAAAATATATAATATGAATAAAATAGAAAGAAACATAATCATAGGAAGTCTTCTAGGTGATGGAAATCTTGCACTTTACGGCAGAAGTAAAAATGCATATTATAGAGAACATGGATGCTTAAAACAAATACCATACAGATTATGGAAGGCCGAAAAACTTAAAAATCTTGATTTTAAAATGTTTACAGACTGTAAAAATCCTCAACTCCGCTCTCCAAGTAGTAAAATTTATACTGATCTTTACAATTTGTTTTATAAAAACAGAGAAAAGACAATTACACCTGAAAATATATTGCTTCTGGATCATCCAATAGGATTGGCATGTCTTTATATGGATGATGACTCATTAGTTATAGATTCAAGCAAAAGGAAAAATGGCTCCATATACATTTTTCCCAGAATATATATCTATACACTTAATTTCTCAAAAGATGAGAATATAATACTACAAAATCATATAAGTAAAATATTCAATATACATACAAAATTAAAAGAACGAAAAGATGGAAAACGTTTTTTACTGGAGATAAACAAGAGAAATGAAATAATAAAATTCATAAATACCATAAGTCCATTTATAGAAGAAATCCCCTGTATGCACTATAAAATCAAGATTAAAAAAAGATTTCAGGATAAAAGATTGAGATTAGTAAATCAAGGTTATAAAAATATAAATGAGTGGTCTGAAAATATAACAGAGAACAAGTATTCAAAAAAGGAAGAAAACTTTATCATAAAGTCAAAAAAAGCAGGTATTGGCAACAGGGAAATTGCAGCTTTCCTTGGCAGGAGCTGCTGGGGTATAGTGGACAAAACAAGGAGGTTAAAGCTTCAAAATAAAATTTAACATTTTTATCCTGTAATTAACCCACTCTAATTCTTGATACAGATCTTTTTTATCAGTCATATTTATATAATATAGAAGCAATTCTAACAGCTTCAGCAATATCGCCTTCATCTCTTACTGAAAACTTATACCATTCAAAACCTCCGTTAAATCTATTTCCTATATTATTAAGCTCCAATACCTGTGAATCTATAGGTATTCTATCTGTTCTGACGAAAACATCTATACTATTAAATTGTGGTTTTAAAGTGAGCATACAATAATTTTGATTTTTTCTACCTGTAGTATACGGTTTCTCAAATCTGAAACCTGTATCCTTCATATTTTTTACATAGCTTCCCTTATTACAGGAATATTTAGAAATATCAATGGTCAATTTGAAAAATAATTTCTTTAGATAATCATCACATTTATAAAATACATTATAAAAATTAGGGCAATCAGCCATTTCATTTTTTATTCTTTCTTTTGTTAATTCCATTTCAATACCACCTCGCAAATTATACAGTATTCAGTTAAAAGAAAAATCTTCAGAATTCAACCTAATTTTATGGATTTATTTCTGAATATAATTCCATATCATAAACACCTTAATTTTACTCCTATAGAATTCATAATTTAAAAGAGAGAACCAATCACAAAGATTAGTCCTCTCTTAAAGTTATTACAATTTATTCAATTAATTATTGAAATTCTTTATCCTTATTTCAAATTCTTCTAAATGAAACTCCGCCTCCTTACGTCGGTGGAGTAAGCGATTCACACAAATTTAATTACCATTAAATTTGGTTCTCTGCTTATCTCAATAATTGAAGAACCTGTTGAGGCTGTTGATTTGCTTGCGTTTCACCAATGACCTTTCAATCACCGCCAGACTATATCTTCACCCGTTTTTTAGCTAAAAGTCATGAGTTGAAAATTAACATTTATAGTTGAAATTCAGTTCACTTAATTTTCTCATTCACTCTTAACTATTCACCTTTAACTACTTTACGGGGTTGGACACTTCGGGAAGCCTCATCCCTACAGACCTCATAGGCATGTATTTTCCAATTGACAGTTCACAATGCACAGTTCACAGTTTTAGTTGAAATTCAGCGAGTTGAATTTCCTCATTTACTATTAACTCTTCATCTTTAACTATCCACTAATTTAAATGTTTAGCCCGTTCGTCTTAGTCGTTGAACCTTCTCCAGCCTTTCGGCACAGGAGCTTGGCTGCTGATTATCCAATCTGTTTGCTTTTCAACCTTTCGCACCTGCCCTTTCGAGCTTTGCTTTAGAGAAACAGCTTAAGGAAGTTCCAGCAATTCACCCAATATACTTGAAGATTGCTCTTCAAGAGACCCTATAAATACTCAACCTAATCTGCTTATCTTAGCAGCTGCAGTACCTGTTGTGGTTGAGTATTTGCCTGAGCCAGCATTGCCTGAGCAGCCTGAGAAAGAATATTGTTCTTTGAGTACTCAGACATCTCTGATGCCATATCCACATCTCTGATTCTTGATTCTGCAGAAGTCAAGTTTTCTGATGAAGTTCCAAGATTATTTATTGTATGTTCCAATCTGTTTTGATAAGCACCAAGCTTAGCCCTTGCTTCAGAAACTGTTGTAATTGCATTATTTATTGTTTCAATAGCAGTATTTGCATTAGCTTGAGTTGAAACATTTATTCCTTTTTGAGCTACTGCTTCACTAGTTATTGAACCATCAACAGAAAATTCAGCTGATGTTGATTCTGTAACACTTCTTGTTAAAGTAGTTGAAACTCCTCCAGTTCCATCCAATGTTGCATTATCAAAGTTCACAGTTGCATAAGTATCACTATTTCCAACAACAGCACTAGTCATATTACTATATACTTTAACTGATGAGCCCACATCAGCACTACTACTATCTTGTAATTTAATTTCTTTATAACCTGCAGTAACATTAAAAGTGTAAGTATCATTATTTACATTATCAGTATCAGTGGCTATAGTTATTCCTGTTAACCCAGCATAGTCAAATGCGTTAGATGTAACAGTAACAGTTTCCCATGAACTTCCACCATCTTTAGATACCTGAGCTCCAGTTAAAGCTCCTGAAGCATCAAAAGTACCTTTTACAGTAATAGTTAAATTAGTAGTACCATTATAACTTCCACCTGTTACTGATAAAGCTCCTCCACTTGCATTACTTTGAGTAATTGCTCCACCTGTTATATCAGTGGATGCAGTTGCTGCAGTTGCTGCTACAGTAGTTATTTTATAACCATCTAAATTTGTGCTTGGGTTTGATATCCCTGAAATTCCAGCTGCGTTAGTAGCATCTAATTTATATAACTCAAGATCTCCTGCTACACCAAGAGTTTTAGCATCCATAGCACCTATTGACAAATTAATATTTTGTCCTTTATTTGCACCTATATGGAAAGTATCATTCAATCCTCCTGCAAGCAAATTCTGAGTATTGAATTCTGTAGTATTTGAAATTCTTGTGATTTCCTTTGCAAGCTCGTCAACTTCTGATTGTATCTTGGCTCTGTCATCATCTGTATTGGTATCAGTAGCTGATTGTACAGCAAGTGTTCTCATTCTCTGAAGTATGCTGTGAGTTTCATTTAATGCACCTTCAGCAGTTTGGATAAGAGATATTGCATCCTGTGAATTGCTGGATGCCTGATTCAGACCATTAATTTGTCCTCTCATTTTTTCAGATATTGCAAGGCCTGCTGCATCGTCTCCTGCTCTGTTTATTCTAAGACCAGAAGAAAGTTTTTCCATTGCTTTTGAAGCATTATTTGAATTGATATTCATATTTCTCAGTGCATTGTTTGCCATAAGATTGTGATTTATTATCATACTTATTCCTCCTTGATTTTTGTATTGGACATCCTTGTCCGAATTTTATTTATAGTGACTTCTTTTTAAGTTATAGCTAATTTATAGATTATAACTTAATTGAAGATTACTAACGAATTCATTTAGTTAAGAATGTACAGTTAATAGTATATAGTAATGGTTGGAATTTTTTAATTTTATTAAAAAATTTCTTCATTTACTCTTAACTCTTCACTATACACTTTTAACTCATATTAAGTTTTTCCTTCGTAGTTTTGACAATCGCAATTAACATCTTATTTAACTCAATGCAATCATCTAATAATGGTTTGTACTTTAAAGGATCAATATATCTGGTTGCAGATAATAGTTCCAACCAATATGAAGCTTCAGAACACTCTTTTAAAGCAATATTCATTTTTCACAAAAAATCCCTTTTACTTTGTGAAAATAGACCTTCTTTAATATTTGCACCTATACTGGTTCCTGATCTTAAGAGTTGTTTTGAAAGAATGTATTCTCTTTTTTCTTCACATAAGTACTTATATAGTTTAACTATATTTATGGAAAATTTAAAAGCTTTATTATAAACCAGACTTTCTTTCAACTTATCAGCCTCCTAAATAATAATTGTATTTAGAATTATTAGTAAAAAAATTATCATTTAGTCAGTTGGATTTTATTCTTTAGTGAACTTTTTAGTGGAGAATTTATAGTCAATAGTATACAATTATGGTGGAAATTTTTTAACTCTGTTAAAAAATTTCTTCATTTACTTTTCACTTACTTTTCACTCTTAACTATACACTTTTAACTTTCATCTATAATCTCTCAACTACTTTCATTATCGACTTTGCATTGTGTGCCTTTATACTTTTTTATATTTTTTTACTGAATATTTTCGGGGAATTTCCTATATTGCCGTAGGCACCGCTGGCGGTTTTATTTTTGGATATATTTTTTAGTTTTTCTTTTATAAATAGTGCTTTCTGCTTCATAAGCTCCCTAGCTTCATTTTCAATTTTCTTTATATTAAGTTTTTTATAAATTTCCCTGGTCTCATCTTTTTTATCAGCGTAAGAAATAAGTTCATTTAAAGTATCCTGTCTTTTCTCCAATTCACTTTGAAGAGATTCAATATCATCTTTTTCAAGCAGTTGTATAATCCTTTCTGTACACTTTCTATAATTCATTAATACTTCTTCAACTGTCCTTTTCATAACAGTCATTCCCCTCTCTCAGCCAATTATTCAAACTAATTATTTAAGTTAATAGTGAAGAGTGTATAGTATATAGTAATGGTGGAAATATTTTGATAGAATCAAAATATTTCTTCATTTACTTTTAACTATTAACTCTACACTCTTAACTGACTTAACTAAATTACCAATTAACCAAGATATAGTGACAAAGTTGATTGCTGTGCATTTAACTGTTCCATAGCCACTTCCAACTGTGTAAACTGATTATAATATTTGGTCTGATCGGCATTCATTCTTTCCGTTAAAGTATTTATAAGAAGCTGCTTCTGGTATATCTGATCTGGAAGAGTTCCTGTTCCACTTCCTCCTGTTACACTATAATCATCTTGTAGATTTGCATATTTTGTAAGCGTACCACTATTTAGTGTAGTACCTATTACACCTACATTGTTATTTATAATCTGATTTATCCTCTCAAATATTCCGGATTCATTAAATTTTGTTGCAGCATCCGTACTATCAGATATAGTTGTAAAAAGCTTCATTATATCATCTATATGATTGGTAATAATATCTGTAAACTGCTGATCATCAGTTATAGAAAGTTTAGCCCCTTGACTGTAATCATCTGATGTATCAATTCCAAGAGCATTGGAACCTATACTTCCAAAATAAAATGATGATATACTTTTTCCACTGCTGTCTACAACCGGAGTATTAAAGGCACTTGTAAGATCATTTAAAAGCTGCTGCAGATTATCATCATTTCTAAGTATACCTTGCTTAGCTTTATTTTCCCAATTGGTTATATCTGTATCACTCATTTCCTCCTTTTGTGAGTCCGTAAGTGGTTTATAATCATAATCTTTCTTTTCATTCAGTTTATCTTGTATTTCTCCTACTAAATTATTGTATTTATCTATAAAGCTTGAAATCAAGTCGTGTACCTTCGAAGTATCCTGGGTAACTGATATGCTGACAGCATTATCATCCGAAGTTACATCTACGAGATTATAAGTCACTCCATTTACAGTAAAATTATTGGAACTCTTAGTTAAAGTATCGCTGTAACTACTTGAACCCGGTTCTTTTATTTGTACCTGTGCATCTTTTCCATTTTTTACAACATTCATATCTGAAGATGTTATTCCAAGCTTACTCAAATCACTTGATAAAGTACCATCAATTTTAATAGTAGATTTTTCACCGGTAGCCGCAGTCTGAATAGAAAATTTTCCTGTAATCTCATTAAACTTAGCTGTAACAACCCCTCCTGTTTGATTTTTTATTGCATCTGCCAGATCTTGAATAGTAGATGAACTCGTTACACTAAAATTAACTGAAGCGATCTTATCCTCTGTAGAATTACCATCATTATAAGTTAAACTAATTGAAATACTTCCAGAATTAATGCCCAGATCATTTAACTTAGTAGAACTTAATGCATCTTTTCCATCTGTAGTTTGTACTTTACTCGTACTTTCTACAGTAGCTGAAGATGCAAGCTGTATCACCTTTATCTTATATGTGCCAGCCACTGCTGTAGATGATGCTTTTCCACTTACTATAGCTGCATCAGAACTATTTGCCGTCATATTATTATAACTATTTGAAGACAGTAGATAATTTGTACTATTTGTTATGTCAAAATACGTGCTTTGTAACTCCTTTACATCTGTTATAATACTCTGATAAGCTTCCTGCCTCCATTTTATAAGCTGCTGAGCCTGCTTTGCCTGATCAACTTTAGTTTGATCTGCTGTCAGCATTTTTTCTACCATTGCATCTATATCAAGTCCTGTATTAAGTCCTGTAATTCTCAATGTATTTCCCCCACCTGCACCAGTTGATCCCACTGGTACACTGCTAGTTGTACTAGTTGCCATATAAATTACCTCCTTTTTCAATTCACAATTTTTAAGAAAGTTAATAGTAATGAGAATTCTCGGGTGCCGCCGAAAATCTTCAATCACTATATACTCTTCACTCTTAATTATTCACTTATTCGAATGTCAATTATTTCTTAATGGTACCTGTTTTTGAAATTTTATAAGCCTCTTCCCATGTGTCCTTTACATTTTCTATTAGTGGAATTACCTCATCTAATATTGCTATATCCTTTTTTATATTTGCATCTATAAGTCTTCTTACTATAAAATCATATACGCTCATAAGAGATTGTCCCCAATCTCCTGCTTTTGAAATATCCAGTGTAGCCATAAGTTCGTAGAATATATTTTGAGTTTTAATTATGTTCTCATGGGCTTTTTTTACATCCCTATCTATTAAAGCCTGTTTTCCTATTTTTACAAACTTAACTGCTCCATCCACCAGCATTAAAAGCAGCTGATCTTTGGATGCATAATTTATACTGTTGGTTTTATAGGTACTGTAAGCATTAGCTGTATACATATTCTAAACGCCCTCCTTTTTTGAGTTAATAGTCTATAATTAAGAATGAATAGTATAGGTTGAAATTTTTTGACTTTGTTAAAGAATTCCTTCATTAACTCTTAATTCTCAACTCTTAACTTTTAAAACTATTTTTTCACATCCAAAATAGTCCCTCTTCCCCTATCTTTTGAAATGTTATCTTTTTGTTCCTTAAAAGCATCTACCTGTACTTCTTCTGTCTTAACAGCTTTTACTAAAATAGTTTTTTTATTTTTCCCCTGTTTATACTTGTTAAGTTCAGAACTAAAATCCCCCTGTCTGTCCTTTCCTCTGTCTCTGTAATCTTTGTTTATAAAAATTCCTCTTTTATTATGGACTTTCCCTGCACTTGTAGTATCTTTAACTCTTTGACGAACTTCCGGGTCTACTTTATTTAGTCTAAATTCCATTAGAATCACCCCGCTTAATTCAATTAAAAATTAATAGTTAATGATTATAATTAATGGTTAATTTTTCGAAGAAAAATATCCTTAACTCTTCATTATTAATTATTAACTCCTAACTCCGAATAATTATTACACTTTGTTGTCCATAAAAAGTCCTGCCAGTTCACAGAGTTTATCTACCATATCCACTATCTTTTTTGGTGGTATTTCTTTTATTACTTCTTTGGTATTATCGTCTACTACTTTTATCATAACACTGTTTAATTTTCCATAAACTTCATATTCCAAATGAGTAGGTGTATCCTCTAATAATCTATTTAGCTTATCTACAGCTTTTTTTGTATCTTTTGAGTCTATATTTTTTCCTTCAGCATTTTGAATTTGTGATTTAATATTAACTACATTATTACTTACCGAAATCGTACCAGTAGAAATTTCTATATTTCCACTGGTGGATGTATCAAAAGATACCTGTCTTCCCTGACCCATATCTCTAACTTCCATGCCAAACACCTCTTTAAATTTACTTTTTACCTTTTAATTTTTTCAATATACTTATATCTGAAGCTGCTGAATTTTTATTTTCCTCTTCTATTTCTCTGTAAAGTTCTTTTCTAAGTATGGTAACACTTCTAGGTGCAGATATGGAAAGCTTAACAGTACCTTCTTCTATTTTTGTAACTGTTATTTCTATATCTTCCCCTATGAGTACAGATTCTCCTTTTTTTCTGCTTATAACTAACAACTGACCTCCCCCTTAAAAAGTGGGTATTTTATAGGATATTCCACCTTATCCAGTATTAATTGTTCCCCAATACGCTCTTTTATATTTATTACTATGGGAGCTTTTAAATTAATAGTTATATTCTCTAATACAGAATTTAAAGTAACTGTATTTACTACGAATATATCTTCCTCATTTTTTATTTTTAATTCAGCTGCCTTATCTTCATTTAAATCAAATTCATAGTCTCTTAATATATCAAAAGGGGACGCTACTACAATTCCAATATTACTATCTTCAACAGAATGAAGTATATAGAATAAGTTATTTTCCTCTGCAGGAACCAGTATGAATTTTTTTAAATGTTCAAAACCCGGAATACCTTTTTTAAAAACTACAATATCTTTTTCACTGTACTCTAATATACCATGGTATTTTGTATTTAACTTCATAGTCCCTCTCCTTTTTCAAAAGCTGCTATTAATTAAGATAATCCATAAGGGTAGTCTGCATTATTTTTGCACTGGTTTGAAGGCACGCTATATATACTGTAATCATAGTAGAGTACTCTACGGTTTTCTCTGTTACATCTATATCCTCTATTTTAGAAAGAGTTTCAGTTAAACTTAATTTCGTAGAATCATTTTGATCACTTAAATCTTCCATCCTTTTTTCTTTTGCCCCTATTTCAGAACGAACTTTAAGTACCTGTTTGGAAGCCGCATCTATATTAGTAAGATCCTCATTTGTAAGCTTTTCTTTTGCTGCACTGGCGTCATCTTTCCATATATAATACTTCCCATCAGAACCCAGTATGGCACCTGCTGTACTTTCATCTACAGCATTGCCACTTTCATCCGTATTAGATTCTACCTGTCCAGCTAGATGGTGCACTATTCTGTCCATAAGTGCCCTTATATCGTCCTCCTGTCCTTCTCCGTACTTCATCACTTCTACTGCTGTGGCATTGTAACTGAGAACCACTCCCTGGGATACCTCTATATTTTTATCAGAAGCTATATTGTCCATGGCCATATTTGAAAGTTGTTTTCCAGAACTAGATGTCATATCTGATATATCTGTAGTAATTTTTATGGTGTCACTTTCATCCACAGCTAAAAATTTTATATTTCCATCATTGGTTTTTACTGCATTTATCTTATCCTTAAGATCTGAACTACCTTGTATTTTATCATTTAAATCCTTTACCACCTCATCTATGGTTTTATCTGAAGCATTTAAAGTCACAGAATAATCCGTTCCATTTACATTGAATGTTATAGACTTTCCTGTCCAGTTATCTACATTAAAATCATCTGATACCACCTGTGGAAGTGCTTCCAATACATTTCCATCCTTATCTGCATACTTTAGAGAAATACAGCCTTCATAGGTCTCAGTAATTGTATTACCATCATCATCTGTTACTTTTCGTGTTATATTATATGATTCCGTAGTTACAGGTTTCGACAGCCCTTGAGTACCTCCAAATATATATTCCCCACCCACATTTGTATTAAAAAGCTGTGCCAATTGAGATATCTGCTGATTTACTTCATCATTGATTTTATCCCTGTCATCCTGTCCATATGCTGCATCCCCTGCTTTTACTAAATTATCTCTTATTTTAGTAAGGACAGTTCCAATCTGACCTAGGCTGGTATCTGTATTCTCCATCCAGGTCAGTGCCGTTTTTATATTTGTGCCATATTGACTATTGGCAGTTATGGAAGTCTGAAGCTGCATTGACTTCTGTACATTTAAAGGATCATCAGAGGGCTTGGAAAAATTTTTAGTAGAAGACAGCTGCTGTTGTATTTTATTTAAATTATTCATGTTTACCTGCATATCTGAAAGAAAGCTATTTGTAAGGTATTTATTTGTTATTCTCAAAACTTTTCCTCCTTTTTCATTCAATTATCTCTTAAGTCCATTTATCACCACATCCAGAAGTTCATCTACCGTGGATATTACTTTTGCATTGGCTTGATAACAGTGCTGAAACTGTATAAGGTTTGTCATTTCCTCGTCCATTGAAACTCCTGATGCAGACTCTTTGGACTGAGTAAAGCTGGCAAGCTGGGTAGCCTCATGTTCTACCTGATTTTTAGCTTCTTCCTCATGCATACCTACTTTATTCACCAGATTGTTAAAATAATTATCCAATGTAGATCCACCATTCATATCCTCTATAGAGTATACATCGTTTAAATCACTGTCTGTAGCAAAAAAATCTCCTATAAGATCTTCTCTTGTGGAACTCTCTGTAACACCTTGAATATTCATAAGGGTGTTTGCCAGCTGTGCTATAGCCAGTGCCCTGTTGCCATCTGTGTTAGTACCCAGGGAATTTCCATTTGAATCGTATTTTGTATCTGTTTTTATCTTGGAAGAGTCATTTAATATCTCTATATTTACAGTTATATTATCTGCAGTTATATTGTTTTCGTCCTCTTCAGAATTATTTCCATCGGTATCTCCATTTACAAAGAAATTGTTAATTCCCCCTTCAGGGGAGCCGCTGTTATCTGCCACCCAGGTACTGCTCTGACTTATTATGGCATTTACTGAAACAGCCAGGGATTTGGCCAATCTGTTAAGCTCATCCTGATATTCTGTTATATTATTTTGAATTGACATGTAACCTTTCAATTCTCCAGAAGGCGGCGTAAACAGTGCAAGCTGTTCAAAACTTACAGGACTGTCCAGTGTTGTACTGGTACTACTTAAATTGCCGTCAATTACTTTGGCATCATTTCCCGAAGCATCTTTTCCATCTTTTACTTTATAGACAGTTCCTTCATTATTGGCCCAAAGTACCCTGCTTGTATTTAACAGTTCTGCTTCCTCTTCAGTCATGCTTACATACATGGTAACTTTATTATCATCTGAAAGAGTATCTCCCTTTTTATAATAAGATACTTCATAGGTGGCTTTTCCGGTGGTTGTATCAGCATCTGTCTTTTTATTTATACTGCTTACATAGGAAAAGGTGGCCACATTTATATCATCCGAATCATTTGCCTGAACTATGTTAAGGGGCGAGCCCCCCTCTGAAATTAGTGGGGCAGTACCATTATCATTTACATCCTTATCGTATATGGAACTGTTGGAAGTCGTTACATTTATTCCACCATATTTTTTTTCATCTATATTTATACCAAACTTCTCACTTAGTTGATCCAAAAGCAAATCCCTTTTGTCCATAAGATCATTTGGGTTGTTTCCAGACATCTTTACATCCTTTATCTTCTGGTTTAACTCCGAAATCTGACTGAGCATACCATTTATATCCACTACTGCAGTTTTTGTTTCACTATGAGTATTATCTTTAAGACTGGTAAACTTTGCATAAACACTGTTTAAATCATTGGTAAGCTGATAAGCCTGCTGTGCTACAGTACTGCTGTTTTGAGAAGAGGATGAAAGGTTCTGCCAGGAATTGAAAAATTTACTCATAAGAGAGGATATACCACTTTCTGTTGGTTCACTAAGTATATTTTCCACCTGACTTAAATATTCATCTCTGGCCGTATAATGGCCATTAATTGCATTTTCCACTCTTATCTGGTAATCTAAAAAACTATCCCTTATTCTATCTATGGATGCTACTGTTACTCCTGTTCCCAGCTGGCCTGCAATAGTTGCCGCATTCATGGAAGGCATGGTATAGGGTGTGGTGGTAACAAGAGTAGCTCTCTGTCTTGTATATCCTTCTGTTTCTGCATTTGCTATGTTATGGGAAGTAACATTTATTGAGGTCTGCTGGGCAAAGAGTCCACTTTTTGCCGTATTAAATATTGAAAACAACCCCGGCATTTAATCATCTCCTTATCTTTTTCAGTTAAAAGTTAAAAATGAAGAGTGAAAAGTGAAGGATAATTTTTCTGCACTTCGCTGCGAAAAATTTAAAACTATTATCTCAGATTTTCTGGAGTTTCAACGAAAGAAAATCATCATAAACTCTTAACCATTAACTCTTAATTATTAGCAATTCATCTGCTCCTTCCAATGGAATTGTAGGTTTTTGCCTCCATATTTGGATTAAGAGCTCTTAACATCTGATGGGTAAAAATCATGCCGTGCTTTATAAGTGCTTCATTTGTATCTTTTTGAAATTGCATTTTTTGGAGTACTTCTACTATGTCTTCATAAATTTGTTTTAAGTTTTCATCTTTTGCTTCTTCTATTATTTCCCTCATAGGCCTGTTTTTAGTGAGCTTTCTTCTCTTCATTTCAAGAAGGGCCACGGTTTTGCTTCTCTCTTCCAGTACTTTTACTATTTTATCTAAATTAAAGGCTTCCCTTCTTACAAGATATCTGTTCTGTTCTATTAAGGCTTCCAAAAGCTTTTTTAAGACAATGTATTCCTCTTCCATTATATGCTTTAATTCTAAAAGCACACTGATTTACCTCCCTTGCAGAGCATTATTACAGTTTTTCCTTCATAGTTTCTATAATTTTAGCTGCAACTAATTTCCTATCCACATTATAAGTGCCATTTTCCACAGCTTTTTTAATATCTTCTACCTTTTCCTTAGAGTTTATGGTTTCATCTCCCTGGATATAAGAACTTAAACTTTTTCCAAGAGATGAAATTTCAATGGAATCTTTTTGCCCTTCAATCTTGGTTGTTCCATATTCTCTTTTACTTTTTTCATAGATATTCAATATTTTATTCAAACTGATTCCATTAACCTTCATATAAAATACACTCCTTAAACTTAACAGCTTTACATGTTCTTCTGTAATAATTATTAATATTATCGGGTATATAAATCTAATATTTATACTTTTATTAGAAGATAAATAAGTTAATTTTATACCAAAATCCCTTTATCTTCCCACTTTAATGAAGCTGTAAATTTAATAATATAAAAAATTAAAAGCAGAGTATTACCTCTGCTGAAATGAGATCCCATGTCCTCTATTTAAGAGAACTAATTCTATCTTTACTGCTTACAATGCCCTTTATTCTCACCCCGAAATTTTCATCTATTACGATTACTTCTCCATAGGCCACTTTTTTTCCATTTACCAATATTTCCACTGGTTCTTCCGTTAATTTGTCCAACTCCACCAGAGAGCCTGTACCAAGATTTAAAATATCTTTGATACTCTTTTTAGTCCTTCCAAGAACTACAGATATTTCAAGAGGTACATCCAATATCAAATCTATATTTCTTGGTATATTACTTTTTGAAGGAGTAGAATCCAAAGACTGAAATACTGCCTTCTGCACCTTTACGGGCTGTTTATTTACACTGGTTTCTATAGGTTTTTCATATATATTATTTGAAACTTCCCTCTGTGGCTGCGAGCTAACCGATGGCGAATTATCCACAGTTTTAGATGGGGGAGGTGATTGAGTACTTTCATCTTTAACAGGTTCAGCTGCTTTAGAAGCCTCTGCATTTTCCTCTTCTTCTTTTCCCATCATTATGGAAATTATTTTTTTAGCCGTATCCATCGGGAATAATTGCATTATATGACTATCCACCAGTTCTCCAATTTTAAGAGAAAAAGATACTTTTACAATAGTTTCATCCTCTGCTATCTCCTTGGATAAAGGTTCTGTACTATCATCCCATATATTGGATACAGGAGGAGAAATATTTATTTCTCTCATAAACATGGTTGCCATGGAAGTAGCTGCAGACCCTATCATCTGATTCATAGCTTCAGATACCGCACTGGTTTCTATCTCACCAAGCTCCTTAACTTCCCCTTCAATCTTCCCGTCTCCACCCATCATGAGATTTGCTATTACATAGGCATCTGTAACCTTCATAACCAGGAGATTTTCCCCGATTATGCCTGCTGTATATTTAACTTCCAGGGCCACATTTGGAATTTCAAATTCATCTTTTAATTTTTGCAAGGTAGTCAAAGTTACCACTGGAGTAGTTATATTTACCTGTTGGTTTATTATTGTAGAAAGTGCTGTGGAGGCAGAACCCATGGATATATTACCTATTTCACCAAGTAAATCTTTCTCTACATCTGACAATTCTGACGTATCTCCACCTTCTGCTGCTACTTCTGATGGAGAAGTGTTTTCATCTTCTTGTCCCCCATTTAAAAGCGCATCTATTTCTTCTTGTGAAAGAAAGCCATTACTCATAATTTTCCACATCCTTATCTATAGTATCCAATATTTCAACCCCCATATTCTTTCCTATTATGCCAGGTTTTCCATAGTAGTACACCTTATCTTCCAGCATCAGTTTCACAGGATCTGTAGTCTTTTCCTTTAATGTCAGTACATCTCCTATATTCAAATTCAAAAATTCATTTACTGTTATTTCTACAGTTCCGAGAACTGCTGTAAGATGAACTCCTACTACGTTTAATCTCTCTCTAAGCTTTTCTCTGGATTCAAGCCTCACTTCTTCATCTCCATCTTGAAACCAATACTGAACCACTAATTTATCAAGTACTTTTTCTATACTTAAATAAGGAATACATATATTTATGAAAGTAGTACTTTTACCCAGTTCCACAGAAAAACTTATAAGGGCAATAGGATCATTCGGTGCAAGGGTCTGATTCAGTGCAGGATTTGTCTCTATTCCCTCCACTTCTGTTTCCACTTCCATTACATCTTCCCAGGCCAATTTCAAATTTGATATGAGTCCTTCATTTACCACTTTTATAATATTCTTATCTATATCTGTAAATTCTCTAGCCTTATATTTTCCTGTTCCACTTCCACCTAAAAGTAAATCTATAATTTCAAACACAAATTGAGGATTTATTTCAAATAGTACAGTTCCACTTAAAGGCGGCATTTTAAATATGGTCAAAATAGTAGGGTTTGGCACAGAATGGATAAACTCTTCATAGGTTATCTGCTGCACGGATTCCACTTTTACTTTTACATTGCTTCTAACCTGTGCAGTTAAATAATTGGAAATTATTCTGGCATAATTGTCATGAATAAGTTCCAGTGTTCTTATATGATCCTTGGAAAATTTTTGGGGACTCCTAAAATCATAGGGTTTTATCTTCTGCTGTTCCTCTTCCTGTGGCACCTCATCCGGGGTAAGTTCCCCTGTGGAAAGAGCGGCCAGGAGGGCGTCTATCTCATTCTGCGATAATACATCTGCCATTTTCTTCCCCCATTTCTTGAGAAAATTTCAAGTATATGAAACTAATAAATGCAAAGGTCAATTTAATCTGAAAGAAGCTTATCTATATCAATCAAGGTAACTATTCTATCATTTAAATTTATTATTCCTTTTATATAGGCCTGCTTTTTCTCATCATTTTCCTTTTCCACAATACTATCTTCTAAATCTAAAACTTCATCTACTTGATCTACACTTATTCCTACCAGTTCATCTTCCATTTCAAGTATTATTACATTTCCCTCACTTTTGTCATTTTTAGGAATATCCATTAAAAAATTTATATCTAAAAGAGATATTACATTTCCCCTTAAGTTTATAAGTCCTTTTATATAAGTTGGTGCCTTAGGAACTTTAGTTATTTCCATAGCATCGTTTATACTCTGAACTTTGGCTGTTTCTACCGCAAATTGCTCATTATTTAATCCGAATATAACAACCTGCATATTTACACCTCCCTTTATAGAGATACACAAGATTATGTATACAAATATCATTATACATAAAATAGCAGGTTTAACTTCTTTTGTTCAAATCACACAAATATTCATCTGCACTACATTAAATTTTAATAAAAATTTTATCCACATTTAATGTTTTCGTCATAAACCATGCTACCTTTATATAAATTCAAAAATTTTAATTTTAAAATTCTACTTTAATTTTTAAGAAGCTACAACTTTATTTATGGCTTCCAGTACCCTGTCTGGCTGGAATGGTTTTACTATAAAATCCCTAGCCCCTGCTTTTATGGCATCCATGACCATAGTCTGTTGTCCCATGGCAGAACACATTATTATCTTTGCATTGGCGTCAATAGCCCTTATTTGCTTTACAGCTTCAATACCATCCATATCAGGCATTGTTATATCCATAGTAACCACATCGGGAGTTTCCTTCTTATATAACTCCACAGCTTTTATGCCATTGTTTGCCTCTCCCACTACTTCAAAACCATTTTTCTCCAGTATATCCTTTATCATCATTCTCATAAATGCAGCGTCATCCACAATTAATATTTTAGCCATTTTTTTCCCTCCAAACTATTTACTACTAATATTATCATATTCCTAAAGCATTAAAAATTTTCTCCAGCGAACCAGGCATAGGTACATAATAAAAATGTCCGCTTATTTTAGAATTATTTTGTATAAACAACGTTTCTATATCCAGAACATATTCATCAAACTGTCCAGATTCTATAAATGTAGTTGAAAGTATCGCTCCCAGCATATCACATGTAACCGCAGGTACTGAAGGTATAAGGTACAGTCCTGTAAGTTTGGATATGGCATTCATGTAAGAACTGGATGTTATATTACCCACCTCACAGAGCACTGAGTTTCCCATATCATTTAAATATTCCTCTTTATAACCCATCAACATGGAGATAAGCTCAAGGGCAGTTTCCTTTTCAAATATGAATAATATATTTCCAGGTGCATCTCCCAAAGTTCTTACAATTACTCCTACAACTATTTCATCTCCCTCAATGCTGGTAAAAATATCATTAAAAGGCACTATGTTTACATCAGGTACCGTAATATCAACTTTTTTGTTTATAAGCTGAGATAAGGCTGTAGCTGCATTTCCCGTACCTATATTTACAACTTCTCTTAGTGCATCAAGCTGCATGGATGTAAGGCTTTTGTAGTCCATATATATCCTCCTTATACCAGAGCAGCAACATCCAATATCAAGGTTACAAGACCATCTCCAAGTATTGTTGCTCCCATGTATTCCTTTAAATTTTGTAATGTCTTTCCAAGAGGTTTTATAACAATTTCTCTTTGTCCAAGCAGTGAATCCACCATAAGTCCCACAGTTTTTTCCCCTACTTTAACTATTACTATATAATTTTTATTGTTTTTGGATTTTTCAACTCCTAGCTTATCATATAATCTTACAAGAGATATTACATTTCCATTGTATATTATGACCTCTTTGTTGTTGGTCATTTTTATCAAGTCCTCTTTATAGTCTATAACTCTGTCTACATAACTTAAGGATATGGCCATAGTCTCATCTCCTACACCTACCAACAGTACCTGTATTATCTGAAGCGTAAGAGGAAGTCTTATTACAAAGGCAGAACCTTCATCCTTTTCACTTACCACATCCACAGTTCCTCCAAGGGCGGATATTTTTGTCTTAACTACATCCATACCTACTCCCCTGCCTGAAATATCCGTTACCTCAGTATTGGTGCTGAATCCCTGCAAAAATATAAGGTTTTTCACATCATTGTCTGACATTCCATCGGTGTTTATACCCATATTTTCAGCCTTTTCTCTTACTTTGTCCACAGGTATTCCACTTCCATCATCTACAACTTTTATTACTGCATTGGTACCCTCTTGATAAGCAATAAGACTTATTTTTCCAACAGGATCTTTGCCTTTTGATATTCTCTCCTCTTTTGATTCTATACCATGATCTGCTGCGTTTCTAATGAGATGAATTAAAGGTTCTCCTATTTCATCTATTACAGTTCTATCAAGTTCTGTATCCGCCCCTTCAATTACAAGTTCCATTTCTTTGTCAAGTTCTACAGATAAATCTCTTATCATCCTTGGAAATCTATTAAATACAGTATCAAGAGGCAGCATTCTGATTTTCATAACCAGATCCTGAAGATCTGAAGTGGTTCTGGCTACCTGCTCCAGGGTTTCATTCAGTTCATTTAATTTATAATTACTGCTTATCTGTTCAAGTCTTGTTCTATTTATAACAAGCTCCGATACCATATTCATAAATTTATCCAGTCTCTCTAAATCCACTCTCACAGACTGATGCATTTTTTTATGGGGTTCTTTTTTTGCAGTTTTTTTACTTTCCTTGTCTTTGTCAGGTACAAGGGCAGGCTTTGGTTTTATATCTTCTACCCTGGCTGAAGCCTGATTTTGAATTACAGACTTTATTTGCTCACTTTGTTTATCTTTAATCTGCATCTTTTTTATTTTTTCTGCTTTTATATCTATTTTTTCTATGAATACTTTTTCCACTTCAGATATATTCATCAAGGTTTCATATACTTTGTTTTCGTCACTCGTGGTAACAAAGGTGAGGTCCACTTCAAAATCAAAGTTTTCATTTTCCAAATCTTCTGTATTTGGAACAGATTTAATTATCTCCCCCATTTCCTCAAGGCTCTTGAATATAAGAAATACTCTGGCAGATTTTAGCAGGGTATTTTCACTAATGGTTACCCTTATCTGATAGGAATTAAATCCTTTATCCTGTGCCTGTTTAACTACATTTATATCATATTCATTTAATTCCACCTGTATGTTTTTAGTACTCCTTGCACTGTCACTTTGTTTTTCTTCCTGTATATCCTGTTTTAATTCTTCCTTTTTATTATCGCCCTTTAAACTAGCTATATTTTCCAATTCCTCTATGATACCCTTTATAGGAACTTCCTCTTCCACACCATCTTCTATATTTTTTATCATCTGCTCAAGGGTATCCAGACATTTAAATAAAACTGTCACCACATCTTGAGTAACCTTTAGTTTGCCATCTCTAAACCTGGACAACACATCTTCCATTTTATGGGTTAGTTCCCCTACTTCATTAAATCCCATGGTAGCTGCCATTCCTTTTAATGTATGTGCAACTCTAAAAATTTCATTTACCTTGTCTATGTTGTGAGGTTCTTGTTCAAGTTGAAGTAATGATTCATTTAAAATCTGTAGATTGTCCATTGCTTCTTCTAAAAACATAGACATATACTGTGACGTATCCATTTCTTTCCCTCCCTATAGCTTTCTGTATATAAAGGTAGAAGCCTTCTCAAAGCCATAATCCTTAAAATTATATATACTTTCAGTAGCTCCAACAAACAATAACCCACCTTTTTTCAAGGATTGGCTAAATTTTTTATATATGCTGTTCTTTATATCCTGATTAAAATATATTACCACATTCCTGCATACTATTAAATCAAAATTACTTTCATAACCCTCTAATATTAAGTCGTGCTTTTTAAAATTAACTAAACTCTTTATCTGAGAATTTATAATATATTTACCATCTTTCAAGGTAAAATATTTACTTAAATACTCCTTCTTTACGTTTTTTACTTCGGATGCGGTATATTCACCTTTTTTAGCCCTTTCAATTATAGTATTATCTATATCTGTAGCCAATATTTTATGCCTTGCGCCTCTGGATAATTCATCTAAATATATAGCTATGGAATAAGGTTCTGCCCCAATTGAACAAGCTGCACTCCATATCTTTAAAGAATTGCTTTTAGGAAGCAATTCTTGTTTTAGTATAACTTTAAGTTCCTCAAATATATCCGGATTTCTAAAAAACTCAGATACATTTATTGTAATAAAATCTAAAAATTTTTGTCTTTGTGCACTATCTCTTTTTAAAAGCAGTACATATTCATCTATGCTGCTTACTCCCACTCTAGACATTAAACTGTTTATCCTTCTGTGCAATTGATTTGATTTATAGGCTGACAGGTTTATATTAAACTCTTTTAAAACCCACTGCTCAAAATAAGCCATATCCATAAAGTCTACCTCCTACCAGATGTTATTATTTTCAACACTTCTTTTGCTATGTCATCTAGCGCCAAAACTAAATCTACTTTTCCCGTTTCATATGCAACCTTTGGCATACCATAAATGGTACAGGTAGACTCATCTTGGGATATGGTAACACCCCCATTTTTTTTAATTTCTACAGTTCCTTCTGCACCATCTTTTCCCATTCCCGTCAAAACTACGCTAATAATATTTTCCTTATATGCCTTTGAAGCAGACATAAATAGCTTATCTACCGCAGGTCTAACTCCCCAAATTGCGGGTTCTTTATTTAAATGAATTTTTTTATCATTCCATACTTCCATATGATATCCACCAGGAGCTATGTATACAACATTTCTTTCAGTGTTCATCCCATCTTGTGCTTCTACTACTTTTACACGAGAACTTAAATTCAATCTTTCTGCAAAAGCTTTAGTAAAACCTACAGGCATATGCTGTACCACAAATACAGGTACTCCTATGTCTTCGGGGAACTCTGTTATAACTGAAGTAAGTGCTTTAGGTCCTCCTGTAGATGCCCCCATTACTATGGCATCTATTCTTCCCGCTTGAAATTTATTTTCTCTCACCTTTTTAGTATTTCCATCTGCAATATACGCTGAAGCAACTTCTTTATAACTTTTATTTTTAGCTGTACTATTAGCCTCAGTGTGGTTACTTTGATTAGATGTACTAAAATAAGCCACTTTAATTTTTTGTATCAATTCAACTTTTACTTTATCTATATCAAGGGATATGGTTCCAGAGGGTTTAGGTAAAAAATCAAAGGCTCCTGCTCCTAAACATTCCATAGTGAGCTCTGTACCTTCTTTTGAAATACTGCTTAAAATTATTACAGGTATATCTATGTTTTTCTTTTTAAGTTCCCCAAGTGCAGTTATACCATCCATTTTGGGCATTTCTACATCCATGGTTATCACATCTGGCATGGTTTTATAAAAATTTGAAGAAAATTTATCCATAAGATCTTGTCCATTTCTGGCAGTACCTATTACTTCTATAGAACTGTCCTCTTTTATCATGTCTGAGATGATTCTTCTCATAAGTGCTGAATCATCTACTACTAAAACTTTAATCTTTTTCAAACTATTATCACTCCATTAAATTTTTAAATTTCCTTTATTCCCTTTCCTACAGTACGTATTTTCACCCCGCCATCATAGGTATCAAATATCATAGTCCTTCCTTTATTACCTCCCAGATCATGGGATAATATAGAAACAGAACATTCTTCTAATATTTTCTTCACCGCAGCACTATTTCTATTGCCTATATCCATAATCATACTCTTATCTGAAAAATTAAACATAGATGCTCCACCTGCTATTTTAGCTTTTAAATTTCTCCTATTTGCTCCTAATTTTTCTAAATCTTTTATTAAAAGAGGGACAGCTAAATCTGCAAATTTTATAGGATTTTTTATATTACTGAATTGTGTGCTGTCCGGCAGCATTATATGTGCTAGTCCGCCTATGCCCCTCATCTTATCATACAAAGCTATACCAACACAGGAACCCAGGCCTATAGTTATAAGTCTATGGGGGGAGCCGGCAGTATTCATATCTGCTATTCCTACCTTTATCTCTTTTATCTCCATAAATATTGCACCTTTCAATTTTAAATTATAATAGGGTTTGCGAAACGCTATAACCCGCATAAATGCGGTATATTTTTTGTTGTAAAATAGAATAACTCCTCACTGATTTATGGTAAAATTGAATTGCCAAGAAACAAAATCACCATATACCTCAGAAAGGAGTTATATACTTATGATACCATATAAACAGCTTTCTTTGGCAGAAGTTTTTTCTGATTGCAAAGAAAAATTTGAAAACAACAAGCCCCAGTTTCTTTCTTTACTTGAAGATACTATTGATCTGGATGATTTAGTTCCAGTTTCTTTTATAAATCATTTTTATGCTTCTACTGGAAGACCTCGTAAATATACACTTTATGCCATGCTTCGTGCTTTGATTTTGCAGCGTATTTTTTCTATTCCTACAGATTCCCTTTTGATTATTTTTCTTAAATATTCAAAAGAGTTGAGGGATTTTTGCGGTTTCACCAAAGTTCCTGATGCTTCTAAATTCACACGCTTTAGACAAGATTTTATTTTGGACTTACAATCAATGTTCCATAATCTTGTTAATATTACTGAGCCAATATGTCAACAAATTGATAAGAACCTTGCTTCTATGACTATCTTTGATACTTCTGGTATTGAAGCTTTCGTCACTGAAAACAACCCTAAATATGCTAACCGCATCATAAAACAACTTAAAGCTTTTAAGAAGACACATGGTCTGGATGATTCTTATGACCCTTATAAAGCTGCTTACAGGGCTATGCCTTCTCATGCTGCAGCTAATCCAGCCATCCAGCAGATGTACATTAACGGTCATTTTTGTTACGCTTTTAAATTTGGCATTGTAACCAACGGCCTTGGTATTGTGAGAGATATTTCATTTTACAACCAAGATTTCCTTAAAACTCATCCAGATATCGTTGTTGAGAAAAAATCCAATTCTCCTGATGAAGATAAGTCCCTTGCTGATTCTAAAGCACTTATACCTGTCCTTAAGGATTTTTTTGAAAAACATCCTTTGATAAATCCTAAAACTTTTTTAGGTGACGCTGCTTTTGATAGTATTGAAATTTATCAATATCTTTTTCAAGAACTAAAGTTTGAAAAAGCATATATTCCACTAAAAACTAAGCTTGCACCAGAAGAATCCGATTGTCCTTTGAATGAAGATGGTATTCCATGCTGCCCTCATGATCATTCACTACCCATGAAGCAAGAAGGCAGCAAATCACACTTACGCTCAGAAATTCCAACAATGAAATTCGTTTGCCCTAAAATGAAATGGATTTATAATAAAGAAACGAAAAAGAGTAAACGAAAAACTCTTTGTGAAGATCCTTGTACTAAATCATCTTGTGGCAGAATGTTCTACATTTATCCAGAAAAAAATTTGCGTGCATACCCAGGAACAACTCGTGGTTCCCAAGATTGGAATTATACTTATAAAATTCGTTCTACTGTTGAAAAAAGCATTGGACATTTTAAAAACAGCTATTGCATTGCAAACCGTAGAACACAAAATGAAAAAACTCTTCATGCTGACTTACTTCTTTCAGGCATAACCCAGCTAATAACAGTTGTTATAGCCAATAAAATACACAAGCATGAATATATCAGAAGTCTAAAACCATTAATTGCATAAATATCAGCTATTTTTAAATTTTAGAATTAATCATGGTTCTATTTCTTGCACCCTTTTTTTCTATTTAGCCATTACAAATCAGGAAAATCACCTTTAATCTTCTAATTATCTTTTTTGAAATTCCCCCTACTCCTCAATTCATTTTTATCAGTGAGTTTCGCAATTGCCTATTAAATTATATAAGTTCCTTCTCTTCCTCTGTTAATATTTTAGAAAGATTTAAAAATATTATTATTTTATCATTTATTTTAATAAGTCCCTTAATATATCTTTTAGATATTCCAGCTACTATATCCGGAGGAGCTTCAATATTGTCCACATTTACATCCCTTACCTCAGATACTACATCAACTATTATGCCTATTTTATTCCCATCTTGTTTTGTAATTATAATCTTAGACTCGTCCCTCTTCTCTTCCCCACTAAATCCAAATTTTTTGGTAAGGGATATTACAGGAAGTATATTTCCCTCATAATTTATAACTCCATCTACAAAATCAGGAGAATCCGGTAATTTTGTAGTTTCTTCATATCCTAAAATTCTCTCTATTTCCATAATATCCGTAGCATAATATTCCTCATTTATACTAAATATTAATACTTTTATTTCTTCCTGGCTCATTTAAATATCCTCCTTAAATAATATTTAAAACTAGCATTTAATTCAATTTATTACACAATTATAGCATAATTTGATGTATTTATAATAGGCTTTTAGAGAAGAAATTTGTCTACAACAATATTGCCTTTATCAGAATAAGCATGCAAATTTTTACTTGGAGTATCTAACATCACTTTCTTCTTTCCCACTTTAATTACAGTATTGTGATATGCTACATCAGCCCATATGTGCCCTTCATCTTCTACATGAAGTATTGTAGATACCCCTGCCATACTACCTACAATTTTACATTTAATTTCTTTTTTTGCTTTTAAAGTTCCACCCCTTGCCACACTTCTTTCCTGTAAAAACTCAATGGACTCATTTGCAGTAATTTCAGATATATACTCCCCTTTTCCAGTAATTATCACACTGCCTGAACTTTCTATGTGGGAATCCTGACAATAGGCTATAGTTAAATTTACAGGAAGGGCCAGACAATTACTTAAATGTTCAATTTCAGCTTCAATTTTCTCTTTTAGACAACTTAACTCTGAGTAGTTTGTTATACTTATTGGTCCCATACCCATAAACCTTGTCCTTATAATTTTCACTATTTCCTTTCCTAAATTTTGTTCACATTCATCAGGATCTATATTTAAATCTGCAATTATGTTTATTCCAAGTTTTAAAAGGCCCTTAAATTTATTTTCCAATAATATTTTTATTATCTCCCCATCTTTTTTATTCTTGCCAAGTAAATCATACGTTTTTATTTCTGTTATAGCTTCAATCATCTCTCCTAAGTTTATATTAAATTCTACAAGGTGATCTATGGATTTAATTTTATTTACACAATCTCCCCCTCCATATATGTCTGATCCTACAATACTGCCATTGATTAAAATATCTCCCCTGGCTTTAATCTTAGCCCTTTCCACTTCTTTATATATAATAAGGTTGCCTCCACATTCAATTTCCATCCCTTCTCTTACGTTACCTTGTACTATTATATCTCCTGTAAACTTTATATTCCCCGTACTTAAATCCACATCTTTACTAATTTCATGAACCTGATGTATATAAAAAGTACCATTTTTTATAAAAGGCTTTCCTTCTATGACTGCTTCAACTTTATCTTCATCTTTAAGCATGCATCCCTGTCCTGCAGCAAGTTTCTTATGTTTAGCTTTTCTAAATTTTAAAGTTTTCCCCTTTACATCAAATCCATTTTCTCCTTCAAATCCTCTATGCCTTTCAGCAATAATATCACCTTTTTTTACAGTACTTATAATGCCTATACTCTTGAAATCTACATTTCCTTCCATATCTTCTTTCAAGTCCACAGAATCTTGAAAATTGATATCTATAACATCATCTTGTCCATCCACAGCTTTTTTCCCTTTTGCTATTAATACTCTTTTTCCGCTTTCTAAAACATCCTTAAAATTTTCTTCCATTATGCCATAAACAATTTTATTATTAGCAAGTTCATTTTTTATGTCATTTGCAGTATATTTAGGTGGTTCTACGGTTTCCACTACATAAGTATCCAAATTCAATCTATTACTTTCTCTGGTATCTTTCAGTGCATAAACATTTCTAGATGTGTAAGCAATTCCTGCATAGGCCTCCATGGCATCTTCTGAAATATCTATTTTCAGTTCCCTTTTGGGCTCATTTTCTTCCAAAATCACTTCTATATTACTGCTGCTTAAAACTTCACATTCCCTTTTTATTTCATCTCCATCCACAAAAATGGACATATGATCTCCTTTTACTATTACAGCTGGTTTCTCCTCTTTTAAAGGGTCCTTTACGATTATTCTGCCCTCTACAACTTTTACAGTACCTTGATTTTTATTTACTTCATGTCCCTCTTGTTCTTTAGAAATTCCTTCTCCCATGTCATCATAAGTCACTTCTATTGTTACTTTTCTTCTAAAAAAAGATTTTTTATTTTCAAGTACTTTATACCCAAACTTATCTTCCGGTATATTTAGTTCATATCTTGCAAGCTGCAGACAATTTTCCAGTGAGGTTCCCTGAAATACTTTTTTCATATTTTTCCTCCTCGTATAATATAGTTGTACCAATCAATAGAGATTAGATCATCTCTACTAACGGATATTTATAAATATAAATTAATTATTGTTCGTACATCTCAAGTTCCGTTCTGGAAATTGCAATATCCTTTAGTAAGTCTAAAAATAATAAGAGTGTATCTTCCACAAGGGTAACTTGATTAATAGTTAAATCATTGTATAATATCTTCTGAATAGAGGTTAGATGTATTCCTCCTGGGAGGACTCCTTCGGAGTTCCTATACCCGTGAAAAAGCGTATCATTCCATCAGTGAGATTAGATGTTTAGCTGGTTGAGTTTCTTCCCTTGCGGAAGAATTACTCGTGTCACAAACGAGGTTGTTAGCTCACTGTTAGGTATGGATACTCTGTTCTATCTTCAAAAATATATGAAAAGGAGATATTTACAATGTCAAAATTTTTTAATTTACCTGTAGTAGGTATCGATGTTTCTGCTGATTATTCTATGGTTGCAATACTAGCCCCTGATGGAGCAGTTTATAGAAAGGCTTTCAAGATAATGCACACTTCTGATGGTTTCTCTTATCTTCTCAAAGAAATGAGAAAAGTGGAAAAAGAGTTCTCCATGAAACCATCACTTTTCATGGAATCAACTGGTGTTTACCATTTAACTCTTTTCCACTTCCTAAAGAATAACGAATTAGAAACTTTCGTTATAAATCCTCTTATTACTAATAGTAACAAAAATTTAGGAATAAGAAAAGTGAAAAATGATAAAATGGATGCCTTAACTATTGCAAACATAGCAAAATTTCAAAATATAAAAATGTCTGATTATTTAGATATCCCAATATTTGCTGTAAGATCACTTTGTCGTGATTACTACAGCCTTATAGATAACCGTTCCCAGTTCAAGAAAAAGTTATCTTCTGATCTTAGAACGTTTTTTCCTGGATATCATAATGTTTTTTCTGACGTAGCTGGTGTTACTTCATTAGCAGTTTTAAGTAAATTTTCATCCCCTAAAGCAATTGTTGATGCACCAAAAGATGATTTAATTGCTTTACTAAAGGAAAATTCTTGTAAATCAATTGACTGGTGTACAAACACATATAACAAACTTTTAAACGCTGCACTAAGTGCTGTACAAATAGGAATAACCAATAATTCCTTTAAAGTAACTATAGGCATAAATATAAAGCTTTTAAACATCATTAATGAACAAATTGAAACTCTAGTAAATGAAATAGAATCAGCAGTTAAAAATGACTCAACACCTGCTTCATTTAAGAACAACATAGCATTGCTTCTTTCTTTCAAAGGTATAGGCTTTATTACAGCTGTAACCATAATGAGTGAAATAGGCGATCCTACAAGGTTCAAGCATCCAAAAGAAATGGTTGCTTTCTTTGGAATTGACCCTTCAGTTAGTCAATCCGGGAAATTTAATAGTGACCAAAATAAAATGTCCAAGCGTGGTACACGCTTTGGTAGAAGAGCACTTTATGCTGCTGCTCTTGCATCAATAAGAAAATCCAAAACTGGTAAACCAATTAACAGTGTTCTTTACCAGTATCGCAATAAAAACTTAAATGGTAAGAAGAAGAAAGTTGCTCTTTGTGCAATTATGCACAAACTTGTAAAGTACATATTTGCAGTTCTTAGAGATCAAAAGCCTTATGAAATTCGTGAACCAAAACTGCACAACCAAATGTATGTTACTAATTTTTCAAGATCAGTTTCTTAACCACTTAGACAAATTAATTATGGTCCAAATTGGATAAATTATTTCCAATTTAGTTTTAGTAAAAATTTGCCATAGTTCGTATTTTTTTATGGTTTGTTTGCCATGCTCTTTTTTGCTCTTAAATTTAGTAAATAAATTTTTTAAATTAACTATTGACTTTTACTAGCTGGTCTTTAGTTAAGAATATATAAAGCTTTTTATATCACTTTCCATTTCATGGTTATATGCTTCCATTATACTTATAAGTACCTTATTTTCAGAAGAATGAAATTTTATATTTTCTACCTTTTTTATAGGTAATACCTTAGGAGAAGTACCTGATATAAAAAGAGCATCAAATTTTTCTATTTGTTTATAATTTATTTTTTTCTCCATAACTTCAAAACCTATATCACTGCAAATTTTGATTATAATATTTCTTGTAACTCCAGGGAGTACATCTCCCACCGGGGCAGTTATTACTTTTTCCCCTTTTATCATGAATATATTGGATTTGCTTCCCTCTGTGATATTTCCGCTGTTATCTACAAGTATTGCTTCAAACACATTATTTTCTTTAATTTTTTCATTGACTTTTTCCCTGAATGCAGTATTTATTACTTTAGCATTGGGATCTTCTCTTTCCCCATGAAAAAAGATAGTATCTACCCCTGTTTTATAATATTTTTGAGGTGGATAAAAATGTTTTGAAAAATATGCCACAAATACATTTTCACGAGAAAAATTAAAAATAATTTTTATATTTCCAATATAAACCTTATTCACTTCCACCAACTTTTTTATTCTGCTTTTAATCTCATCTCCTGTAAGCCAGATCTTTAAACCAGTTATTTTACAAGAATTTTCCATACGTTTTAAATGAGGCTCTAAAAATAAAGGTTTGCCATCTATTATCCTTATAACTTCATATATGGATTTTCCTTTATTTAATATATTGTCTTCAAATTCTTCCTTCTTTTTTATTTCATCCTTATATAAAAAAAATTCACTTAAACATTCTTTCACTACGATCCCCTCTTTAAATTAAATTTAACTAAATATTAACATTATTCAAATTTATTTTATCATTATCTAAAGAAATTTTCCTTCATTATCCTGATAAACTGTTTATATTTTACCTAGCACTATATAAAATATCAAGTGATTCTTAAATTCACATATAATTTTGCCCTATAGTTTCCTATTTATTTTATCGATATTATTTATTTAAAATACACTGCAGGTAAAAAATATAAGTTATATTTTAAAATATTTTTAAATTATGATATCATATCATAGATAAGGAGTGATTTGTTTGGAAAAACTGGCTATATTTGATGTGGATTTTACTCTAACCAAAAGAGAAACTCTAATGGAATTTTACCTATTTATGGTAAAGAAAAGGCCAAAACTTATAATATATGCACCTTTTAGTATTTTTTCTTCTATTTTATACTTAATAAAACTATTTCCTGCGGCGAAGGCCAAGGAAAATTTCATTGCATTTATAAATGGAATAAGTGAAAATGATATGAAATTGTTAGTAAAAGAATTCTATGAAAAAAGATTAAGTAAAATAATCTATGAAGATGCACTTAATACTATAAAAAAACTGAAAAAAAGAGGATATAAAATATACCTTATATCTGCCTCTGCAGAGTTCTATTTAAATGAACTATATGAAATAAAAGAAGTAGATAAAGTAATAGGCACCAGATTTACTGTATTGGATGGAAAACACAGCAAAAAAATTTTAGGTGAAAACTGTAAAGGGGAAGAAAAAGTAAAAAGACTTATGGAATCTTTAAAAGAAGATAATATAGAGGTTGACTTTAAAAACTCCTATATGTTTTCAGATTCACTATCCGACTTACCTCTTTTTAACATGGTGGGCAATCCCTATCTTATAAATTATAAGAGAAATCACCCTCATATCAAAATACTAAAATGGAAATAAATAAAGACTGCAAACAATAAAATTGTCTGCGGTCTTTGATTTTTTAGATTAATCCTCTGATTTTTCTATTAACTCTGCATAGTAGGCAGATGCCTCTTCAAATTCTTCATCTTCTGGTATAACAAGTTCTTCTCCAGTATCTCCCATTTCTATTTTAAATAAATATACAGAATTATTTTCAGGATTTTGAACTAAAACATACTGATTATCTTTATATTCAAATTCATCAATTATTTCACAAGAAACTAAATTTCCATTTTCATCTTCCAGGTCCACTATGAGATTTTCATATTCTCCACAATCGCAGCCACAATCACAATCATGCTCTTGGCCATGTACATGATCCTCACAACCACAATTTTCTTCTTCTTTAGAACCGCAGTTATTTAAATTTTCACTATCCATAAAGTATACCTGATTTACTTTTTGACACATTTATGTTAAAAACTAGAATAACTTTTGCCGCATAGTCCATCAGGAATCTTCACCTCCTTTTACTATTATGTTCTAATTTTAACCTTAATTGCACTATAATAAAAGTATTTTTAAAAAAAATATTTTTTTAGTTAAAAATTAAGAGAAAAGATACCAGGTCTTACCTGGTATCTTTTATTTATTATATTTCATTTGACAGTTTTTCATAGCCTGCAATTCTGTCAAAGGCATCTTTTTTAGTCTTTTCAAATAATTGTTCTGCCGTTTCTGGGAATTGTTTAGCAAGGGAAGAATATCTAACCTCACCCATTAGGAATTCCCTAAAGTCTGCAGTTGGTTTTTTAGAATCCAAACTAAAGGATTTTTTACCCTGTTCTTTCAATTCTGGATTATATCTGTATAATGCCCAATATCCACATTCTACAGCCTTTTTAGCTTCGCTCTGGCTTTTGCCCATTCCACCTTTTAATCCGTGGTTTATACATGGAGCATAAGCTATTATAAGTGATGGTCCCTTGTAAGCTTCTGCTTCCTGAATAGCTTTTAATGTCTGATTCTTATCTGCTCCCATGGCAATTTGTGCTACATAAACATAGCCATAAGTCATAGCCATCATTCCAAGGTCTTTCTTTTTAGTCTTCTTACCACTGGCAGCAAATTTAGCCACTGCAGCTGTAGGAGTTGCTTTCGAAGATTGTCCACCTGTATTTGAATAAACTTCTGTATCAACTACAAGTACATTTACATCTTCCCCAGATGCCAAAACGTGATCCAATCCGCCATAACCTATATCATAAGCCCATCCGTCTCCGCCGAACATCCAGTGAGATCTCTTAATTAGGAAATCCTTATTTTCATAAATTTCATTTAATATATCATTTTTATTCTTTTCATTTTCAAGCAATTCTATTATTTTATCTACTCTTTCCCGGGTACCTTTTCCATTATCCATATTTTCAAGCCAGTCTTCAAAAGCAGCCTTAAGTTCTGCACTTAAATTACCTTTTAATGCCTCTTTCATATTTGATGCAATTTTATCCCTTACCTGTTTAACTGCAAGGAACATCCCAAGTCCATATTCAGCATTGTCTTCAAATAAGGAATTAGCCCAAGATGGTCCATGCCCTCTGTGATTTGTTGTATAAGGAGTAGCTGGAGCTGATGCACCCCAAATTGATGAACATCCTGTAGCGTTGGCTACCATCATTGTGTCACCAAATAATTGAGTTACAAGCTTGATATATGGAGTTTCTCCACATCCTGCACAAGCCCCTGAGAACTCAAGAAGAGGTTTTTCAAACTGGCTTCCCTTTACACTGAATTTATTAATAGGGTTTTCCTTGTAGGATACAGACATTGCATAATCCCATGCATCTGTTTTATTTAACTGTGTATCTATAGGTTTCATAACAAGAGCTTTTTCCTTTGCAGGACATATATCTGCACAGTTTCCACATCCTGTACAATCAAGAGGTGAAACAGCTATGGTAAAATGCAATCCTTTTGCTCCTGAAGCAGCCTTGGATTCAAAACCTGCTGGTGCTTTAGCTAATTCCTCTGCATTTGTAAGAACAGGTCTTATAGCTGCATGAGGACATACAAAAGAGCATTGATTACATTGTATACATTTATCTGACTGCCATTCTGGAACATTTATAGCTATTCCTCTCTTTTCATAAGCTGCTGTACCCTGTGGGAATGTACCATCTTCCATTCCAACAAAAGTACTTACAGGAAGCTTATCTCCATCCTGTCTATTCATTGGATAAACTATCTTTGATATGAATTCCGGTACTTCAAGTGTAGCTGCAGCTTGACCTTCTTTGGCATCTTTCCATGAAGCTGGAATATTAACCTTAACCAGGGCATTAACTCCCTTGTCTATAGCTGCATTATTCATATCTACAACTTTTTGTCCTTTTTTACTGTAGGAACTTTCAACAGCATCTTTCAAGTATTTTACAGCATCCTCTACAGGTATTATATTTGCAAGTTTAAAGAAGGCTGCCTGACATATCATGTTTATTCTTCCGCCAAGACCAATTTCTTCAGCTATTTTAATTGCATCCAATATATAGAATTCGATATCATTGTCTGCCATATATTTTTTCATGGAAGCTGGTAATTCACTTTCCAGTTCTTTTTCCGTCCAGGTAGTATTAAGCAGGAATTTACCTCCTTTTTTAAGTCCTTCCAGCACATTATATTTATGAACATAGGATTTATTATGAACTGCAATAAAATCAGCTTTATCTATAAGATATGGTGATTTTATTTGAGATTTACCAAATCTTAAATGTGAAACTGTTATACCTCCGGATTTTTTAGAGTCATAGGCAAAGTATCCTTGAGCATACATGTCTGTATGGTCTCCTATGATTTTTATAGCACTTTTGTTTGCTCCAACAGTACCGTCGGATCCAAGTCCCCAGAATTTACAAGCTGTAGTTCCCTCTGGCGTTGTGTTTATATCTTCTGTCACCCCTAAAGATGTATTTGTAACATCATCAACTATGCTTATTGTAAATCTATCTTTTGGACTGTCTAATTTTAAGTTTTCAAATACTGAAAGAACATGTGATGGAAGCGTATCTTTCGATCCAAGACCATATCTTCCTCCAACTATTACTGGCTGTCCTTCTTTTCCATAGAATGCATTTTTAACATCTAAATATAGAGGTTCTCCAGTTGAACCCGGCTCTTTTGTTCTATCAAGTACTGCAATCTTTTTAACGGTCTTTGGCATTTGGTTAAGAAAATATTTTATTGAAAATGGTCTATATAAATGAACTGTAACCAGTCCAACTTTTTCTCCTTTTGCCACTAAATAATCTATTACTTCTTCTATGGTTTCACAAACAGATCCCATTGCCACTATAACTCTCTCTGCATCTTTTGCTCCATAGTAGTTAAATGTATGGTATTCTCTTCCAGTAAGTTTAGTTACTTCTTTCATATAGTCTTCAACTATTTCAGGAAGTGCCTCATAGTATTTATTGGAAACTTCTCTTCCCTGGAAGTATATATCAGGATTTTGAGCTGTACCACGAGTTACTGGATGATCAGGATTTAAAGCTCTTCTTCTAAAATCATTCACAGCTTTGTAGTCAACTAATTTTGCCAAATCCTCATATTCCAATACTTCAATCTTTTGAATTTCATGTGAAGTTCTGAACCCATCAAAAAAGTTTACAAATGGAACTCTTCCCTTTATTGCAGATAAGTGTGCTACTGCGGCAAGATCCATAACTTGTTGTACTGAACTTTCAGCAAGTAGTGCAAATCCAGTCTGTCTTGTAGCCATAACATCCTGATGATCTCCAAATATGTTAAGAGAGCTTGCAGCTATGGCTCTTGCAGACACCTGAAATACACCCGGCAATAACTCTCCGGCAATTTTATACATGTTAGGTACCATAAGCAACAGTCCTTGAGATGCAGTGTAGGTAGTAGTAAGTGCTCCTCCCTGCAGAGATCCGTGTACAGCTCCTGCAGCTCCCGCTTCTGATTGCATTTCCATAACTTTTACCTGTTGTCCAAAAATATTCTTTTTTCCTTGGGCAACCCATTCATCAACATGTTCTGCCATAGGGGATGATGGAGTTATTGGATAAATAGCCGCTACATCAGTGAATGCATAGGATATATAAGCTGCTGCGGTATTTCCATCCATAGTTTTCATTTTACTCATAAAAATTCCTCTCCTTTTCAATATTTGATATACAATATGAATTTTTTATAAATTAATATTGCAGTATAAAACAACTGCATTTTTATAAACTAAATCAAAACAATATTTAAGTAACAAATATCTGTATAAAAATAAGTTTTATTTTTTTAATAATATATCATTTTTTTTTATATTTTATCAACCTATTATAAAATAATATATCATATATGATGTATATTACTTTATAATATAACATTTATTGTGATATGTACATACTATTTATTTTATTTATACTAAATATTTTTAATTAACTGTATTTTTCTATTAAATTTATAATTTTATTTGTTGCATCTTGGGCAGCACTTGCCTTCATTTTGTTTATATAAGTATGTTTTGACATATCTAATTTTTTTAATTTGTCCAAAAGCAGCTCCGTGGTCATATCCTCCTCCTGCAGTACCATACTGTAACCACTTTTTTCAAAAGATGCGGCATTTAAGATCTGGTCTCCTCTGCTGGATTTTCTAGACAGTGGTATAAGTAAATTAGGTTTTTTGAGGGCTAGAAGTTCAAATATGACATTTGCCCCGGCTCTTGATATTACTATATCTGCTGCATTCATTATATGTGGCATTTCTTCACTTACATATTCAAATTGTACATAGCCAGTCCTTTTTGTAAGTTTTTTTTCTAGATTTCCCTTTCCGCATATATGAATTATATTATAAATTTTTAACAATTCATTTAAACAATTTCTCACTGTATTATTTATAAATTTTGACCCTAAGCTTCCCCCTATTATGAGCAGCACCGGTTTGTCATTTTCAAAGCCACACATTCTTCTCCCTATTATTCTGCTTCCATCTAAAAGTTCCTGTCTTATGGGTGTACCTGTAAGTACAGCATTATCACCTTTTATGGATTTTAGAGATTCAGGAAAAGTAACACAGACCTTGGTGCAATAAGGTGAAGACAGTTTATTTGCAAGTCCTGGAGTTATATCAGATTCGTGTGCAATAACAGGAATGCCATTTATATATGCAGCAAAAACTACCGGTACTGAGACAAAACCTCCCTTTGAAAACACAATATTGGGTTTTTCCTTTCTCATTATGAATATAGCTTGAAATATTCCTTTAATTACCCTAAAGGGATCTGTAAAATTTTTTACATCAAAATATCTCCTAAGCTTTCCACTGGAAATTACATGATATTTTATTTTTTCACTTTCTATTATTTCTCTTTCAATACCACTTTCTGTGCCTATATATTGTATTTCATAGCCTAATTCTTTTAACTTTGGAAGCAGTGACAGATTTGGTGTAACATGACCTGCAGATCCACCTCCAGTTAATATTATTTTTTTCAAAACACGATTCCCCCTTAATACAATGCACAACGCACGATTCACAATGCACAGTTCACAATTTATGGTTTGCAGTGCTTGACCCTGTTTTTAAACAGTTAGGATGTGCAATAATCTTCCAGTTTATACTTTTAAAATTTAAGGGAAATCTTACAACTTGCAAGTTTAATTTGACAATTTTCGTACATACAGAAAATTCTGTGATTTTTCCTTGGAAATCTAATGCATAATAATCTTAATAAAATTCCATTATAAAAAATTTTAAAGTTATTATTTTAAAGTGTCAAGTGTTACTGTACACTTTTAATTGTCTCATGTCAACTGCATATTAGGTAATTTTATGTTAAATCAAAAACTTATTTAAGTCTACCTTTTTTTTATTTATTTTTTGAAGTCAGTCTAAAATCTTTTATCACAAGTTGAAGATTTTTAACACCATTAAATTCATTAATGCTGGGTAAAAATATAAAATCCATTTTTAAATTGGTAAAATCATTATTAAAAATTTTACTTGCATGTTCACTACCGTAAACTTCAAGTATTAATTTTTTAAATTTTTCTCCCCCATCAAAAGCTATTGCATCAATCTTCTTTAAACTACTTTTTAATCTGCAAAATAATTTTAATACACTTTTATCCTTTCCTATAAAATAAACTTTAAATACATCTACATTTTTTTCTCCAAATAAAGGTGTGGAATTACCTTTTCCAAAAGGTTCCAATCTTTTTATATCTTTCAGCATATCAAAAGATATATTTTCAAGAGGAAGTTTTTTATCTATCCTGATTTTAGGTATTAAATCCTCCTCCGTGAGATTACAATTTTTATTTAAATCCTTTCTCAATGTATCTATATTTTTTTCCACTATGGATAATCCCGCTGCCAAAGGATGTCCCCCAAACTTTTCCATCAGTTCTTTGCATTTTACAAGTTCTTCAAACATATTATACCCTTCAATAGATCTACCTGAACCTTTTGATATATTTTTCCCAGAAGTTATTACTATAGAAGGTACATTATATCTGTCTTTAAGTCTTCCTGCCACTATTCCTGCTATACTTTCGTGAGTTTCTTTTTCATATACTACAAGTACCTTATCTCTTTTCAAATTTGAATTTTCCACTTTAGTTATTATGTTATTTAAACTTTTAACTGTCATATCCTGTCTCTGTGTATTTAACTCATGAAGCTTTTTTGCAAGTTTACGAGCCCTTTCTGCATCTTTACACAGCAAAAGTTCCAGGGCCAAAGCTGCACTTTTAAGTCTCCCTGTGGCATTTATACAAGGCCCTATAATAAAACCTACGTGGTAGGAAGTAATATTTCTACCCTTTAGGGAGGTTTCCTCTATAAGTGCTTTTAGCCCCAAATTCTGGGTATTATTTATCATATCAAGACCCTTTTTAACTATGATCCTGTTTTCATCTATTAAATCTACCACATCACATATAGTTCCTATGGCAACATATTGAATGAATTCATAACACTTCTCTTTATCTAAATTAAATTTTTTATAAAGTACCTGAATAAATTTAAAAGCCACCCCTGCACCACATAGATGTTTAAAAGGGTATGTGCAGTCCTCCTGTTTAGGGTCTATAACTGCATCTGCTTCAGGTATTAAATATTTTTTTTCCCCATTTTGCAAGTCTTCAAAAAATATATGATGGTGATCTGTAATCACCACAGTAATGCCAAGTTCTTTAGCTCTTTTAACCTGATTCAGTGCAGAAATACCATTGTCACAGGTTATTATAACTTCAAATCCTTCTTCTTTTAATTTTTCTATACTTTTTATATTTATTCCATAACCTTCTTCTATTCTATCTGGTATGTGATATTTGACTTTTGCCCCACATTTTAAAAGTCCACAGTATAATATATAAGTACTCATTACTCCATCCACATCATAATCACCATATATGGCTATGTTTTTATTATCTATTATGGCTTTATATATTATATCCGTACCTTTTTCCATATCTTTCATAAGCATGGGATTTTTTAAATTTTCTATGGAGGGGTTTAGAAAATCTTTTATTTCTTTTTCTTCTACAATCCCTCTATTTGCAAGAATAGTTGCCATAACTTCACTTATTCCTGCTTTTTTTGAAATACACTTCACATCTTTATTACACCTTTTAAGCATCCATTTTCTCTTCAAATATTCCACCACCCCTTCCAGTTGCAAAAAATACTTTTATAACACTATCCCCTCAAAATCTGTATGGAAGGCTCATTCATAAACTTATTGGCAATCTCATTTATATGCTCAGGTTTAATTTTACATGCTTCTTCTCTTTCGTCCAGAAAATAATTCTCATTCATAAGTTCTTTTATAACACTTTCCTTGCAGAACTCAATAGATTTTTCTCTTTTAATTTCATCTTTTAGTTTTATGCTTTTAATTTTATGTTTTATTTCCTGGTTTTCAAAATACAAAGTAGAATACTTAACCTTATGTACCACATTGTTTACTGTAGATATGACTTTATCTATATTTTCCACAGAGGTTCCTATTTTTATAGAAAAAAGCTTTATTCCCCTTTCATTTTTTATACTGCTTCCCACTTCATAGGCAAGACCCTGACAAGTTCTTATCTCATTGAAAAGCAAACTTCCCCCTCCCTGACCAAAAATAGTATTAAATACAGAAAGGACCCTAGTTTCTCTGAAATTCAAATGATGAATATCAAATATATATTGTATTTTTACCCCTTTTATACCCGGCACATTCTCTACAAATATACCTTTTTTATTTTTTTCATATAGTACGTTTGAATTTTTATCAAATTCCATAAAACTTTTCTCATGACTTTTTTTCCAATGTCCAAAATAATTCTCTAAAAGATCACATATATAATTAAACTCCAGAGAAGAACAAATACATATAACACAGTTTTCAGGCACATAAAATTTATGATAAAATCTCTTTATTTCATCTAAAGTTATATTTTTAATACTGTGTTCACTTCCTATTATAGTTTCTCTTATGCGCCTTAACTTAAATGAATTTTTAAAAAGCAAATCTTCACAGTACTGGTAGGCATTATCCTTCCATTCTTTTAATTCCTGAAATATTATATTCATTTCTTCTTTAAAACCCGTCTTTGGAAAAGAAGCATTTAAAATCATATCGCTGTATAATTCAATTCCTTTATGCAGATCTTCTGAAAAGCAAGTTCCATAATAAATGGTATAGGGGTAATTTGTCATGGCATTTTCAAATCCAAATATCCTGTCAAGCTGGATATTTATATCATCCTCACTTCTCTTTTTAGTACCCTTTGATATAACATGCTCCAGTGCATGGGCAGTACCTTTCGAAAAATATTCCCCTTCTTCTAAAGCTCCTGCACCAAATCCTATACAAACAGAAGATACTTTCCCAGGCCTATGCTCATATATTAACTTTAGTCCATTATCAAATACATACTTCTCCACTGTTTCACCTGCCTTAAAAGTTAAGAGTTATGAGTTAAAAGTCAAGAGTTATGGTTGATTTTCTTTCATTAAAACTTCAGAAAATCTTAAAATATACATTTAAATTTTTTTAACAAAGTTAAAAAAAATTTATCCTTTACTCCTAACTATTCATTCTTAACTAAATCTAAAAGCAAATCTTTCTTTAAATTTTCTACAATATTTTTATCAACAAGGTTTTCTAAAATTTTAAAAGTAAAATATACGGCTGTAGCAGGCCCTCTGCTTGTTATTAAATTTCCTTCTTGAACTACAATTTCTTCACTGTAATTATAAGCTTGAAGTTCCTCTTCAAATCCAGGATAAGAAGTTACTTTTCTGTTATAAATTATTCCCGCCTTTTTTAAAACTATAGGTGCTGCACATATTGCAGCTATTATTTTATTTTCTCTATCAAACTTTCTTACAATCTCTATGACTTTTTCATTGTCCCTTAAATTTACTGCTCCTGGCATACCTCCCGGGAGTATAACTGCATGGTATTCATCTTCATTTATATTTTTCAATAAACTATCTACTTTCACTATTATACCATGTGCCCCTTTTACATCTTCTTTAGAATTTATAGAACAAATTTTACATTCTATATTTCCTCTTCTTAGAACATCTACACAAGTTAAAGCTTCTATTTCCTCAAAACCTTCAGCAAGTAAAATTATAACTTTTTTCATTATAAGAACACCTCTTTTTATAGTTATTAGTTAAGAGTTATGGTTAATTTTTTTAACAAAGTTAAAAAAATCTCTCTTTTACTCTTAACTATTCATTCTTAACTCTTAATTAAAAATAATTTTATACCGGTTTAACCTCCAAAATTCTATCCTCCATAACTACAAGCATAATATTTGAACCTTTACCTCCCCTATTCTGCAGGGCAATATCTTTTGATTTTATTTGTTTTTTATTTCCTTTTACAGAAGTTAAATTTAACTTGTAATTTATTTTTTCTTCCATAATTACAGAGTATATTACACTATCTTCTTCCTTTAAATTTATAGCTGTTACTCCAGAGGCTGATTTTCCCATAGAATTTATGGAATCCCCCTGAAATTTTATAGCCATGCCTTTTTCAGTTATCAAAAGTATTTCATTTTTTTCTTCACCATACTCTACATTTACAAGAAAATCTTCATTGTTTTTGAATTTATGTATCATACTCCATCCATTTATATCTTTAAACTCATTAAGTTCTGTCTTTTTTATCATACCATATTTAGTAAAAAAATAAATATATCCATGATTAAAATTTTCCACAGAAATCATTTTTAATATATTTGAAGCACTTATTCCCATTAATTTTTCAATGTTTATTCTATTATTTTCAATTTCTCCAAACATAAAAGAAGGCATGGAAAAAACTTTTCCACAAGCTGTAAATATCAATATAGTGCTTGAGGAATTTGTAAATACACCTTTAAAAGCTCTGCTGCTATTTGAAGTTTTAATTATCCCTGATTTATTTACATTTATATGAAATGTTTTGCACTCAGGCTTTTCTGAAAAATCCATTTTTATTACCTTATCCTCTTTAACCAAAGAAAAAAGTTCTGTGGTAACTATACTTCTATCTTCTAAATCGAGCTCTGGTACTTTTACAGTAAATTTAAGTCCAACTTTTGTTTCTGCCCTAATAAAGTCTATAGTCTTACTTCTATCTACAAGTTTTACATCTATAAGTTCTTCTCCCCTTTTTAGCCTCAATGCCATAAGTTTTGTATACTTTGTAACAAATGCATTCATTTCAGTTCTCTTTATACCTGCCATGTTAGTGAAAAATATTAAATCCTGTGGTAAATTAAAATCCTCTATACCATAAACTGCCACAATATTTTCTTCTGAAAGATCAATACCTTTTATTATATTCTCCAGTTTTTCTCCTTTTTCTCTCCACTTAAATTCTGGAATATCAATTCCCTTTATTTTATACATATTTCCTTTGTCAGTAAAAAACATAATTGTATCTTTTGTACTGGAATTTATAATATATTTATTAAAATCTCCCTCTCTATATTCTATATCCTTAACTTCCCGGCTAGAACGATTGTAACTTTTCAAAGAAATTCTCTTTATAAATGCTTCCTTGGACATGGTAATAACTATATCCTCATCTACTAAAATTTCTTCCACATCTATTTTTGCCTCTTCTTCCTCTTCAATAATAAGAGTTTTTCTTTCATCTCCATATTTTTCTGCAATTTCTTTCAGTTCCTTTTTTATAACTTTTAAAATTTCCTTTTCACTATCCAATATTTTTGTAAGTTTTTTTATAGTTTTTAAAAGTTCCCTATGTTCCTTTTCAAAAGATACTATTTCAAGTCCTGTAAGTCTATAAAGCATAAGTTCCAAAATAGCCTCTGACTGTTCCCTGGTAAATTTGAACTTTTCCATAAGATTTGAATTAGCATCTTTTTTTGATTTTGAACTTCTGATAGTCTTTATAATTTCATCCATAAGTCCAATGGCTTTTATAAATCCTTCTACAATATGAAATCTGGCTTTTGCCCCTTCTAATTCCTTTTCAGTTCTTCTTTTTATAATTTGTTTCTGATATTCTATATAGTATTTCAACATAGACTTTAATCCCAAGGTAACAGGCTTTCCATCCGCCAGAGCCACCATATTAAAAAATATATTGCACTGCAGATCCGTTTTTTTCAACAAGTATTTTAAAACTTTTTCAGCTAAATTTTTATCTGTAGATTTCTTTAATTCTATTACCGCTCTTATACCATTTCTATCAGACTCATCTCTTATATCGGATATAGGTTCCAGGGCTTTCATGTGCCTTTTATCTGCTGTCATCTCTGAAATAGTCTGAAGTAACCTGGCCTTACTTCTCCTGTAGGGAAATTCTGTTATAACTATTCCAAGTCTGCCATTATCCAATTTTTCTATGGAAGTTTTAGCCCTCAAAGTAGCCCTACCCTCTCCTGTGGTATAGGCGGAAACCAGGGATTTTCTCCCTATAATTATTCCCCCCGTGGGTAAATCAGGTCCTTTAATGTACTCCATAAGCTCTTCCGTACTTATATCCTCACAGTCAATATAAGCACAGGCAGCTTCTATTACTTCTTTTAAATTATGAGGTGGAATATTAGTTGCAAGTCCCACTGCTATCCCGAAAGCTCCATTTACAAGTAAATTAGGATACCTGGCAGGAAGTACTTCCGGTTCTTTTTCAGAACCTGAATAATTATCTACCATATTTACTACATCTTTTTCTATATCTCTCACCATTTCCATGGCAATAGGTGTGAGCCTTGCTTCTGTATAACGCATGGCTGCAGCACTATCTCCATCCTGACTTCCCCAATTGCCGTGGCCGTCTATAATAGGCATTTTGGTTGTAAAATTCTGAGCCAGTATTACCATGGCATCATAAACAGAGGTATCTCCATGTGGATGATATTTTCCAAGTATATCTCCCACTATCCTTGCAGATTTATAATAGGGTCTGTCTGGAAATGCCTTTAACATATATGCTCCATATATTATTCTTCTATGTACAGGTTTTAATCCATCTCTTACATCGGGAAGTGCCCTGTCTTTTGCCACTTCCACAGCATAGGGAATATAGTTATCCGGCATTGCTTCCTCTATTGGAATTTTTATTATATTATTATCTTTTGGAATTGATGTATTTTTTGCCAAGAAAATCCTCCTCTTTTCAATTCACAATTTACAGTTCATGATTCACAATTATAGAAGTTTCTCAGCATATGCTGAAAAACTAATTAAATCGACTTTGCCTTGGGCAAAATTTCACCAATTGTGAACTGTGCATTGTGAATTTTGAATTGTGCTTTGTGAATTGTCTAAAATTCTGCATATTTGTACATATATTTTTTTCTAGGTGCTACCACGTCTCCCATAAGTAAAGATACCATCTTTTCTGCCTTTACCACATCATCTACGGTTATCTGCTGAAGTGTCCTGCTTTCGGGATTTAAAGTAGTATCCCACAGCTGATCCGAATTCATTTCCCCCAAACCTTTGTATCTCTGTATCAAAGCTTTAGAACCGATTTCCTTTTTTGCCTGCAGGAGCTGATCATCACTGTAGGCATACTTGACTACCTCTTTGCCTTTTGCCTGTTTATACACCTTATAAAGGGGAGGTAATGCTATATAAAGGTGTCCATTTAAAATAAGTTCTCTCATGTATCTATATATATAAGTCATCCAAAGAGCTCTTATATGGTATCCATCCACATCCGCATCACTTAATATTATAATTTTGTCATATTTAAGATCCTTTTCATTATAATTTTTCAGTATTCCCGTACCTATGGCAGTATTAAATATTTTTAGCTCTTCACTGCCTAGAACATTTTCCAGCTTTTGTTTTTCTGTATTCATTATTTTTCCCTTGGAGGGCATTATGGTCTGAAATCTTCTATCCCTTGCCTGCTTTGCAGATCCTCCCGCAGAATCTCCTTCCACCACTATAAATTCACATTTTAAAGGATCCTTTAAAGTACATACTGCAATTTTACCCGCAAGAGGTGCCGCCCCTCTACCTACCTTCTTCTTTTCTGCATCATTTATCTTTTTTATTTTTTCTCTCCTTGCGGCAGCATGAAGGGCATTATTTATTATAATAGCTGCAGTATTTTTATTATCTTCTATCCACTCTGAAAGCTTGATATAAGAAAGATCATTCATTATAGTATACGCCTCGCTATTTCCAAGCTTTGTTTTAGTCTGACCTTCAAATACAGGATTATTTATACTTACCTTAACTATGGCTGTCATTCCCTCTCTTAAGTCTTCTCCTTCAAATTCTCTATCTTTTTCCTTTGATAAATTTAATTTTTTAGCCCACTCTTTAAAGGCTCTGGTCATACCTGTTTTAAACCCACTCTCATGAGTCCCCGATTCTGTAGTAGGAATATTATTTACATAGCTTGCTATGTGATATGTAGTAGAATCCGTAAACTGAATACACACTTCCCCTTTCATTTTTATACCTTCAACACTTCTCTCTCCTTGAAATAATATAGGATCTTTGTGAAGAGGGGTTTTACTTTCATTTAAATATTCTATAAAATCCAAAAGTCCTCTCTCTGAGTGATATTCTTTTTCAACTTTATTTTTTTCTTCCCAATGTATAAATTTTAAGGTTATACCTTTATTCTGAAAAGCCAGTTCTTTCAATCTTTCCTCTATTACATCCAATTTAAAATCTATTGTAGAAAATACTTTATTATCCGGCATAAATGTAACCCTAGTTCCTGTCTCATTCGTATTTCCTATTATTTTAAGATCTGTTACAGGCGTCCCAGGCATATTTTTTTTAAGTGTTTTATCATAGGTATATTCAAATCTTTGTTTATATATATGTCCATTTTGTTTAACTTCCACTTCCATCCAGCTGGAAAGGGCATTTACTACTGCTCCTCCAACTCCATGGAGTCCTCCAGAAGTCTTATATATATCATTATTAAATTTACCTCCTGTGTGAAGGGATGTAAATACCATTTCAACTCCATTTTTTTTGGTTACAGGATGAATTCCTGTAGGTATCCCCCTGCCATTATCTATTACAGATACACTTCCATCCTCATTTAGTGTTACACATACCTTATCTCCAAATCCATTGGAAACTTCATCTATGGAATTGTCTAGTATTTCCCATATGCAATGGTGAAGACCTTTGCTGCCGGTAGATCCTATATACATACCTGGCCTAACACGTACTGGTTCAAGTTTTTCTAATGAAGTTAATGAATTAACATCATAAACACTGCTTATTTTATCTCCCACAAAATTCCTCCTTCAAATACCTGTGCTGTTCTAAGAAAAAATACCCTCTACCAATTAAAAGAAGGCATACAACTTTAAAATTATTATATAAATAATATTTGGAACATGCAAATTTATTTTAAGAAACCTGAACAAATTATTAGATTTCCCCCCCTAATTTCTACAATTTATGCTGAAGATGACGTATAATGTTTGCTAATGCAGTTCAACAAACATTATATGTCAGATAAGATGTAACTCTTTTTACCACTCCAACTTATTCCTCGTCATCTATAGCGGGCAGTATAATGGAAAAAGTTGTTCCTTCTCCCAACTTGCTTTGTACTTCTATTTTTCCTTTATGTTCTTTTATTATTTTGTAAGATACATTTAAACCTAAACCCGTACCATTTTTCTTTGTAGTGAAAAATGGCTTACCTATTTTCTCTAAATTCTCCTGGGATATACCTTCTCCGTTATCAGTTATTCTAATGAACATCTCATTTGTGGATTTATTGAAACCGGTTTCAATTATCAGATTTGCGTTACTTTTACCAGTCATTGCATCTGCAGCATTTTTACAAATATTCAATATTACCTGTTTTAATTCTGATTCATCACACATAACATAACGTTCTTCCTTGCATAACTGAAAATCAACATCAATACCTTTTACAAGAGAGGATGACTTAACCATGCTTTTTATAGACCGAAATATATCAATCATAGAAACTTCTGTCATCTCAGTTTTTCTTGGCTTTGACAGAAACAAAAATTCACTAACGATTCTGTTCACTTCATCAACTTCTTCATTGATTTTTAGTGCATGCTTCTTAACATCTTCTTTTTTTGTCAATGAGCCTATTAATTGACTTCTTCCTTTAATTGTCGTAAGAAAGTTTCGAGTTTCGTGTACAATTGCCGCACCCATTTGTCCAAGCAATGCAAGTTTTTCCTGCCGCATTAGCTTCTGCTGTTCTTTCTTTAATGGAGTTATATCTGTACTTACATTTATACTTCCAATTAGCTCTCCATCAACATTTCTAATAGCAGTGCAATAAAGCAACATATACTTTTTGATACCTTTTAAAGAAACTAAAGATACCTCATAAAGTGGCCTTTTTATATAATCTTTTGAAAACGAGCTAGAATTTTCTTTAAACTGAAACTGTATTGATTCTTTAAATTTATTTATATCCATGCCCAGAATATATTTTCTATCTGTTTCCAAAACTTCTTCCAGTGCTCTATTGCAAAGAATAACCTTTTCATTTTTATCTACCATCAATATACACTTGTCTACAGCTTCAAGTATAGTTTCAGTTTGTATATGTAGATTTTCAAGTTCCTGTTCCTTTTTTGTGTCACTAAAAAATATTAAAACACCATTTCTAACCCTTTCGGAATTTACTGAAAGCTTAATGTTGTCACCTTTTAAATTTCTATAAGTTCTCACTATGCTTTTTGTATCTTTTCCACAATGAATCATCTTATGAGAAAACTGCCTTTCATCTCCTTCAATCCTTGGAAACTTTTTTAAAAGTTCTTCTTCTGTAATTCCATATAGTTCATCCCTTCCACAGCCAAATAATTCTTCAAACTTTTTATTAACATATCTTACTTTTCCACTAAGATCATGTTCCTTTACCGCTATTGGAAGCGCATCTAGTAGATCGCTTAAAGTTTCACTGGTGTATTTTAGCTTTTTGCTTGTTTCCTCTAAATTTTTATTTCCAGCTTCCAATTGTTCATAGGGATAAACTATTGTACTAATAAAAATGCCTTTAAAAAGAAAGCAGTAAGAGGTAATTTTTAAGATATGACCAATAGTCCATGAAATCGAATTTACCGAAGTATATAAGGTAAAACAAAATTCTGAGGAAATACTCATAAGTAATGATATAAAAATATATTTATATGTTATTACTCCCCTACAGTCTATTTTATCTTTTATTTTATATAGGCTTATTATATATAAACAAATAATTCCATACTCCAACATTATCTTTATAGGTGTAACTCCATGGGAAGTTAATAATACAGGCAAATAAGCCCCATAAATAATCACAAAATAAGATATACTTAAGGTTATACCTAAAACAACAAGTAAGCTTGTCCATTTATTTAATTTCAGTGAACCCAACTGCACTGACAATAATAAGACTATAGCTTCAGTGAGTCTGCCTAATATCCAAAATTTTGTAGAAAGATCGAAATATGAACTGGAGGTTAAGTTTAGCTTTAGGAAATAAAAGGTATGTAAAATGTCAATAATACCAATTGCCAGATAACCAAAACCCAATATACTACAGTTTACAGAATTGCGGTTGTATAGGAACCATACAGAGAAGAATATTGCCAGAGCTATGAATACACAGATTAACTCTAAGATTGTATGATATATATCTAGATACTTAACCCAGGTATTATGCATAAATACTGCAACAAAAAAAGACAGAACTAAAGTCCCAAGGTATCGCAATATTAAGGATTTTATAGAATTTGTTGATTTAGGAATGGTAATATCAGCTATCATCAATTTTGCTCCCCCCTTAATTTAAAAAAATGTATATATTGTTTATGATATCATAAATATACAATTAACGGAATAGTTGATGGAGAAAAGTATTTCTCATAAGCAAACTCCATCTGGACCTAAGAATTACTTGATTTTACAGGAATTATGATCTTTATGACTGTTCCTATATCCAATTTACTCCAAACATCTATTTTTCCATTGTGCTCATCAAGTATCCATTTTGCAATAGAAAGCCCAAGTCCTGTTCCGCCGCTGGATTTTGTTCTAGACTTATCCGCTCTATAAAATCTCTCAAATATATGGGGAATGTCCTCTTCAGAAATACCTATACCCGTATCTCCTATGGTTATAACAGCTGTATTATATCTCAAATAACAGTCCAACTTAATAGTTCCTCCTTCAGGTGTATATTTGATACTATTGTCAACAAATATTCTCAAAGCTTCTTTAATAAGCTTCCTGTCTGCATATACATTAAATTTTTCATTATAATCGCTTCCTATATGATGATTTTTATGAACTAATTTTGTCTCTCTTACTAATTCATCAATAAGTTCACTGAGTATAAAGTCTTCTTTTTCAACTTTTTGGGCATTTTTATCTCCTCGTGCAAGAAATAAAAGCTTTTCTATCAGTTGTTTCATATTTTCTGATTCACTTTTAATTGCAGCAATGGATTCCTGCAGAACTTCCCTGTCATCCTTTCCCCAGCGGTGCAGAAGGTTCGCATATCCTTGAATTACAGAGATAGGGGTTCTCAATTCGTGGGATGCATCGGATACAAATTGATTTTGCTGTTCCACAGAACTTTCAATTCTGTCCAGCATTTCATTAAAAGTTTTTGCAAGGTCCTTTAATTCATTTTTTGAACCCTTTACATTAAGACGTTTATCCAGAGCATTTATAGATATCTCCCTTACAGTATCTGTCATACTTTTTAACGGAGATAAAAATTTTTTACTGGCTTTTGAACCTACAATGCTAATAATAAATAATCCTATAACATTGGATATAAATATAATACCTCCTAAAATTGACATATAATCAGCATTTATTCCCTTATCCATGTAGTATTTAAAGCTGGCCATTATACAGACTCCTATTAGTGAGAAAACCATGATGAAACTAAATACATAAGTTATTGTAATTTTAAAAGTTAATGAAAATCTAAATTTTTCTAAAATATTCCAAGCAATATCTTCTATAAGATCATATAAAAATTTAAAAATCATCTTTGAAAATGAAAATAGTATTTTTATGATTTTAAACAGTATTTTATACAGAGATTTTCTATTATTCATACCTAAATTGATACCCCACTCCACGAATGGTATATATATACTTTTTGTTGAATTTATCATCAATTTTACTTCTTAAATAACGAATATACACATCTACTATATTTGTATCTCCTAAATAATCATATCCCCAGACTTTTTCTAGGATATTTTCCCTGGAAAGTGCAATATTTTTATTCACCATTAAATATTTTAAAAGATCAAATTCCTTTTTCGTTAAATCTATTCCTGCGTTTTCATATGTAACAATATGTCTGCCAATATCCATTTGCAGCCTACCTGCGTTAATAATATTATTAATTTCTACATTATTATTGCTTTTATGTTTAAACACCACCCTAATTCTTGCAAGAAGTTCCTCTATAGCAAAGGGTTTTGTCATATAATCCTCTGCACCTATATCAAGTCCCATAACCTTATCCATAATCTCATCCTTTGCAGTAAGCATGATAACGGGAATTTCCGAGGTTTGCCTAAGTCTTCTAAGTACTTCCATTCCATTGAGGGAGGGAAGCATAACATCAAGTATTATAAGGTCATAGCCTCCTTTTAGGGCTTTTTCCAATCCCACTCTTCCATCTCCAGTCTGATCAACCATATACCCTTCATGTTCAAGTTCCAGCTGAACAAATCTGGCTATTTTCACTTCATCTTCAACAATAAGAATTCTTTTACCAGCCATTATATACACCCCTTTTCAGTTCACAATTCACAGTTCATAATGCACAATTTATTATACTTAGTGTATGCTAAATTTATTATACTATCAAGTGATTCTTAGGTTCAGGTGGAGTTTGCTCATGAGAAATACTTTTCTCCACCTGAACCTTATTAACAGTATTCTTAGTGTCTTTAGCACTTAGAATACGTTATCCTTTAGGGGAAGAACTTATCCAGGCGCGTAGCAGTGCTTATTCCCCACTTTGAAGAAGCTGGGGTGTTAGCTAATTACAGCGTTCGGATAAAATTTAAAGCCTGCTTTATGAAAAATCACAAGCAGGCCCCTGTTTAGGCATTATTAAATTCTTTTGTTATTTTATCTTTGACATCTGTGACTACATTTGTAACCTTGTCTATTTTACTATTGATATTTAAATCTTCTCCATTTTCTCTATGAAATCTTATTTTACAACCTGTAACTAGGGCAATTATAAGGAATACTACCGCCACTGGCATTGCCACTATAACAAATATTGCTGCTAAAGTAGATGGTATATTCAATATGGTCTTTTTATCCTTTGATATTACAAATTTTATTTTATTGGCCCTAGTAATTAATCTTTTTACTTTTCCCATAAAATCTGAATTGCCAGTACATTCCTTTTCCGGTTTAATCTTATCTTGTTCTTCAAGATAGGAAAGTGCTTCAACTATATCCCCATTACATTTTTCCAGTGCTTCTTTTGCTTCTTTATATCCTACATTAGCTCTTTTCCTCAATAGGTCAATCTGTTCAATACTAATTGACATTTTAAATTCCTCCAATTCATTTTTACTATGATATTAATCTTTTCTTATCTGCAAATACTTTTTTATAGTTATATGATAAAGATTAATGATTAAAACAAAATTAGTAAAAGATTAAAATCTCATTAGAAAATTAACGCAAAAATATATTATATCAATAAAGATTATTCTTAAAACTTCTTTTTTTCTTCATATTTATTATTGACAAAAATTTTTAAAAGCTTTATATTAAATTTATGGATAAATTATATTTATAAATCATATATATCGAATAATAAGTATTATTATAAGAATATAACTAGGAGGTTTTATTATGTCAAATAACAAAATTTGTGAATCAGCAGATAAAGTATTAGAAAATTTTATAAGTTCTCTAGATAATGTACAAACTTCACACCACAGAGTGGACAGTCAGAAAATCAAATGTGGTTTTGGACAACTGGGAGTATGCTGTAAACTGTGTGCCAACGGTCCCTGTAGAATAACACCTACATCTCCAAAAGGCATATGTGGTGCTAATGCAGATACCATAGTTGCCAGAAATTTTCTACGGGCTGTAGCTGCAGGAAGTGGCTGTTATATTCATATAGTAGAAAATACAGCTAGGAATGTGAAATCCCTTGGAGAAACCCGTGGGGAAATAAAAGGAATAAATGCCTTAAATAATCTGGCAGAAAAACTAGGTATAACAGAACCTGACCTCCACAAAAAAGCTGTCTTAGTAGCGGATGAAATATTGAAAGATTTATATAAACCAAAATTCGAAAAAATGGAGGTTATAAACAAAATAGCCTATGCACCTAGACTTAAAAACTGGGAAGAATTGAATATAATGCCTGGAGGCGCAAAATCAGAAGTTTTTGATGGCATAGTAGAGACTTCCACAAATCTAAATAGTGATCCTGTCAACATGCTTTTAACCTGTTTAAAACTTGGAATATCCACTGGAATTTACGGTCTTACCCTTACCAATTTACTAAACGACATTATTTTAGGTGAACCTGAAATAAGACCTGCAAAGGTTGGTTTTAAAGTAGTAGACCCTGATTATATAAACTTGATGATAACAGGTCATCAGCATTCCATGATTGCCCATCTTCAGGATAAACTTATTGAACCTGAAGTTATCAAAAAAGCTCAGGCAGTTGGTGCCAAAGGCTTTAGATTAGTAGGCTGTACTTGTGTGGGACAGGATTTACAATTGAGAGGCAAACACTATACTGAAGTTTTTTCAGGTCATGCCGGAAATAATTTTACAAGTGAAGCTCTAATAGCTACAGGAGGTATAGATGCCATAGTATCAGAGTTTAACTGTACTCTTCCCGGTATTGAACCAATAACCGATAAGTTCCTGGTTAAAATGATATGTCTTGACGATGTAAGTAAAAAATCCAACGCAGAATATATAGAATACTCCTACAAAGATAGAGAAAAAATAAGCAGTCATATTATAGAAGAAGCAATTGAAAGCTATAAGGAAAGAAGACCTAAAATTAAAATTAATATTCCTAAAAATCATGGTTTTGACGATGCAATAACCGGTGTAAGTGAAACTTCTCTTAGAGAATTTTTAGGAGGCAGCTGGAAACCTCTTGTAGATCTCATAGCCTCCGGGAAAATAAAAGGTGTAGCTGGAATAGTAGGTTGCTCAAATCTAACCGCCAAAGGCCACGATGTATTTACAGTAGAACTTACAAAAGAACTTATAAAGAGAAATATAATTGTGCTCTCTGCAGGGTGCTCCAGCGGTGGTCTTGAAAATGTAGGGCTTATGTCACCTAGTGCTGCAGAACTTGCAGGAGACAGTTTGAAAGAAGTATGTAAAAGCCTTGGTATACCACCTGTATTAAATTTTGGTCCTTGTCTTGCCATTGGAAGACTTGAAATTGTGGCAAAGAAATTGGCAGAGTACTTGAATATAGATATTCCTCAGCTTCCACTAGTTCTTTCAGCACCTCAGTGGCTTGAAGAACAAGCTCTTGCAGATGGAAGTTTCGGACTTGCACTTGGGCTTCCTCTTCATCTTGCCATATCCCCATTCATAGGAGGAAGTAAAGTTGTTACAAAAGTTCTCTGTGAAGATATGGTAAACCTTACAGGTGGAAAACTTATAGTGGAGGACGATATAGTAAAAGCTGCGGATAAATTAGAAGAAGCCATACTTGAAAGAAGAAAAAATTTAGGTCTTAATTAAAATTTAAAGGGTGGTTTTTATGAAAAGGATAATGATAAATAAAGACTTATGTACTGGATGCTTAAATTGCACTTTGGCCTGTATGGCAGAACACAATAAAAATGGTAAATCCTTCTTCAATCTGGATCTTGAAGACATTTCTCTTGAAAGCAGAAATCATATATCCAAAGATGAACATGGAAATAAACTTCCTATATTTTGCCGCCACTGTGATGATGCTGAATGTGTGATAACCTGTATGAGCGGAGCTATGACCAAGGATACTGAAACCGGCCTGGTTTCCTATGATGAAGACAAATGTGCCAGCTGCTTCATGTGCGTCATGTCCTGTCCATATGGAGTCCTAAAACCAGATACTAAAACAAAGAGTAAAGTGGTGAAATGCGACTTGTGCGGTGATAGAGATACTCCAAGATGTGTTGAAAATTGTCCTACAGGAGCAATTTATATAGAAAAGGAGGAAGGGCTTTTATGAAGAATTTAATAAAAAAACTGCACCCCAACAAATATGTGATAATAGGAGCCAGTGCCGCTGGAATAAATGCTGCCAAAACCTTGAGAAAACTGGACGGTAACTCCCGCATAACAATTATATCAAAAGACAAAAGTGTCTATTCAAGATGTATGCTCCACAAGGTACTTGATGGAAGCAGAAATTTAAACACCATAAACTTTATAGAAGATGACTTCTTCCAAAAATACAACATAAATTGGATAAAAGGTGCTGAAGTTGACCATATAGACAGTTTAAGTAAAAAAGTACACTTGAAAGATACAAGGAACTTTAAATATGACAAGCTTCTCATAGCTTCCGGAGCCTCTTCTTTTGTTCCTCCTGTCAAAAATTTAAGGGAAGGAAAGGGTGTATACTGTCTTAGAAATTTTGAAGATGTGATTTCTATAAAAGAAAGAGCCAAAGAGTCCAAAAGTGCAGTAATACTTGGTGCAGGATTAGTTGGAATAGACGCACTTTTAGGTATTATGGAAAAAGGTATTAAAATATCTCTGGTGGAAATGGGAGATAAAATTCTTCCCCTTCAGCTTGACAATAAGGCATCCTCTATATACGAAAAACTTTTGAAAGAAAAAAATGTGGATATTTTTACCTTAACCAAATTGGAAGAAGTGATTCTGGATAAAAATGGTTATGTTCAAAAAGCAGTGTTGTCAAATTCATCTTCTATAGATTGTGACATGATAATTGCAGCTGCTGGTGTGCGTCCCAATATAGACTTTATAAAAAATACAGATATAAAAGTTGAAAAGGGAATTTTAATAGATAAGCACTGTAAAACCACAGTAGATGACATATATGCAGCAGGAGATGTGACCTTCACTGCACCAATATGGCCCATAGCAGTAAAACAAGGTATAATCGCTGCTTACAACATGGCATCTATAAAAAAAGAATTGGATGATAATTTTGGCATGAAAAATTCTATGAATTTACTGGGGGTTCCCTGCGTATCCCTTGGAAAAGTCAATACTCCCGATGACTCTTATACCATAAATACTCTAGAATGGGAAGGCGTTTACAAGAAAATAATACACAAAAATGGTATAATTACAGGCGCACTGTTAGTAGGTGATATATCTTACTCTGGAGTACTTGGACATCTTATAAAGAATAAAATAGATATAAGTCATATTCATAAAAATATTTTTGACATAGATTACTCTGACTTTTATAGTGTAAAAGAAAATGGTGAATACAGCTATAAACTGAGCGTATAAATAATGGGAACTGTATAAAAAGATTTATTTATGTTTTTATACAGTTCTTTCATTAATAATATAAGTTATAGATTTTTAACTACCAAATCTCCCATTTCCTCTGTCCCTACAATTTTTGAACCTTCTGTAGCTATATCTAAGGTTCTATAGCCTTCTTTTAAAACCTTTGATATAGAATTTTCTATATCTTGCGAAGGTGCTTCCATATTAAAACTATATTTAAGCATCATAGCTACACTCATCAATGTACCAATAGGATTGGCCTTGTTCTGCCCTGCAATATCTGGTGCAGAGCCATGTATAGGTTCATACAATCCAAAAGAATCTTCCCTTACACTGGCAGACGGCAGCATTCCAAGGGAACCTGTAAGCATTGAAGCCTCATCGCTTAAAATATCTCCAAACATATTCTCCGTTAGAATTACATCAAACTGCCTAGGATTTTTAATAAGCTGCATGGCAGCATTATCTACATACATATAATTTAATTCTATATCTTTATATTCTTTTGCAATTTCACTTACAATTTCCCTCCACAGCTTAGAGCTTTCAAGCACATTGGCTTTATCTACTAAAGTAAGTTTTTTGTCCCTTTTTTTAGCAATTTCAAAGGATTTCCTGGCAATTCTATCTATTTCAAAACTGGAATAGCTAATAGTATCCCAGGCTTTTTGACCTCCTTCTATATTCACCCTATTTTTTTCTCCAAAATATGCTCCTCCGGTTAATTCTCTAACTATCATTATATCAAGACCTTCTCCCAGTACCTCTGACTTCAAATTTGAAGCAGATTTAAGCTGTGGAAACAATATGGCAGGTCTTAAATTAGCAAATACCCCAAGGGTTTTTCTTATGCCCAGAAGTCCCGCCTCAGGTCTCAAATTTCCAGGTAGTTTATCCCATTTAGGTCCTCCTACTGCTCCTAAAAGTACTGCATCACTATTTTTACAAACTTTTATAGTATCCTCTGGCAGTGGTGTCCCTTTTTCATCTATGGCACTGCCTCCTAAAAGTACTTCTTCATATTGGAGATCAAATTTATACTTGCTGGCTACAGCTTTTAAAACTTTCTTTCCCTGAGTAATTATCTCTTTTCCAACTCCATCTCCTGGTATAATAGCTACTTTCACTTGTTTTCCACCTCTTTTTTTATATAGTTTATAAGTCCTTGAGATTCTATTATCTTCTGCATGAATTCTGGAAAAGGTGCTGCCTTATAGGTTTTATTTTTGGTTATATTGGTAATTACTCCTGAATTTACATCAATAGATATCTCATCATTTTCTTCTATATCCCTTGCAGCTTCCCTGCATTCCATTATAGGAAGCCCAATATTTATAGAATTTCTAAAAAATATTCTGGCAAAAGTCTCTGCTATTACACAGCTAATTCCCGCTGCCTTAATGGCTATGGGGGCATGTTCTCTTGAAGAGCCACATCCAAAATTTTTGCCTGCTATAATTATATCTCCTTTATTTATTTTCTTTGAAAAATCTTTATCCAAATCTTCCATACAGTGAGAAGCAAGTTCCTTTTCATCACTGGTATTTAAATATCTAGCCGGAATTATAACATCTGTATCAATATTGTCTCCATATTTAATAGTCTTTCCCTTTATCATTTTACTACCTCCTCTGGTGATGAAATCTTTCCCGTTACAGCAGAAGCTGCTGCTACTGCTGGACTTGCTAAATAAACTTCACTTTCTACATGTCCCATTCTTCCTATAAAATTTCTATTTGTAGTGGCTACAGCCCTTTCTCCTTTTGCAAGTATACCCATGTGTCCTCCAAGACATGGGCCACAAGTGGGTGTGCTTACCACAGCCCCTGCTTCTATGAATATCTCTAAAAGTCCTTCTTTCATGGCTTGAAGATATATCTTTTGTGTTGCAGGGAATATAATAGTCCTTACATTAGGGTTTACCTTTTTCCCTTTTAAAACTTTAGCCGCAGATCTAAGATCTCCTATTCTTCCATTGGTACAGGAGCCTATAACCACTTGATCTATTTTTACATCTCCAACCTCATCAATAGCTCTGGTATTTTCAGGTATATGCGGAAATGCTACCGTAGGACGAATTTTAGATAAATCTATTTCTATAACTTTACTATATTCTGCATCCTCATCTGCTTCGTATATAGTATAACTTCTATTTGAATGCTCTTTTACATATTCTATAGCTTTTTCATCTACCGGGAAAATTCCATTTTTAGCACCTGCTTCAATAGCCATGTTAGATATGGTAAATCGATCATCCATGGATAATTCTTTTACTCCTTCTCCCGTAAATTCCATGGAATTATAAAGAGCTCCGTCTACTCCTATCATTCCAATAATGTGGAGAATAATATCTTTCCCACTTACCCAGGGATTTAATTTTCCCTCAAGTACAAATTTTATAGCCTCAGGCACTTTAAACCAGGCTTCTCCAGTGGCCATTCCTGCAGCCATATCTGTACTGCCCACTCCTGTGGAAAAAGCTCCTAAAGCACCATAAGTGCAGGTGTGTGAGTCTGCCCCTATTATTACATCTCCACACACTGCCAATCCTTTTTCAGGAATCAATGCGTGCTCAATTCCCATCTGACCTATTTCAAAATAATTTTTGATATCCATGTCTTTGGCAAATTCTCTTACAAACTTGCACTGTTCTGCTGATTTTATATCCTTATTAGGAGTAAAATGATCTGGAACAATTGCAACCTTTTCCTTGTGAAAAACTTTATTGCTTCCAATTTTATTAAATTCATTTATAGCTACCGGAGTAGTTATATCATTTCCAAGTACTAAATCCAATTTTACTTTTATTAATTCTCCCGCTTTTACACTATCCAGCCCTGCATGGGAAGCTAGTATTTTTTGCGTCATGGTCATTGCCACATAAATCACTCCTATCAAAATTTTATATTAATGTTTATTTTATATAATATTTACTGATTGACTGGGGTTTTCGGTAAGTTCTTTGAGTAATTTTCATAATATAATTTATTTACAGCATTTATAAAAGCTATACCGCTGGCTTCTACGATATCCGTACTTATACCTTTTGCTGAAAATATTTTACCTTCCTTTTCAATTCTTACAGTAACTTCTCCCATTGCATCTTTTCCACTCCCTACAGCTTTTATAAAGTAATCATTTAAAGTAACGTCTATGCCAGTAGCCTTTTCAATAGCTTTAAATGTAGCGTCTACAGGTCCATCTCCACAAGAAGCTTCACTTATTTTTTTTCCGTTACATTCAATCTCCACAGTAGAAGTAGACACTACAGTGTTTCCTGTAAAAACCTGATAATACTTTAACTTAAATACTTCTGGAACATGAAATATTTCATTTTTTACAAGGCTTTCTATATCCTCATCTGATATATGCTTTTTCTTATCTGCCAGCTCTTTAAATTTTTTAAAAATTTCATCTGTTTTTTCTACACTTAAATCTTTATATCCCATTTCATGTAAATGTTCTACAAAAGCATGTCTACCAGAATGTTTGCCTAAAACTATAAAATTTTTCTTAAGTCCTACGGACTCCGGTGTCATAATTTCATAGGTCTCTCTGCAATTTAATACTCCATGTTGGTGTATGCCAGATTCATGGGCAAAAGCATTAGCTCCCACTATTGCCTTATTTCCTTGAACTTGCATGCCTGTTACATGGCTTACTATACTGCTGGTTTTAGTTATCTCCTCTGTTACAATATCTGTATGACAGTTAAAACTATCCGCTCTTGTACTGATTGCCATTACAATTTCTTCAAGGGCTGCATTGCCTGCCCTTTCTCCAAGTCCATTTATGGCACATTCAATTTGCTCTGCACCATTTTCAATAGCTTCCAGAGAATTTGCCACAGCCAAGCCTAAATCGTTATGACAGTGTACACTTATAATGGCCCTATCAATATTTTTTACATTTTCTTTAATTCCTTTAATAAATGCACCATACTCTAAAGGAGTAGTATACCCTACTGTATCTGGTATATTTACTATATCTGCACCTGCTTCTATAACAGCTTCTAAAACTTTATATAGAAATTCAGGTCTGGTCCTTGTGGCATCTTCTGGTGAAAATTCTATACTAGGACATAATCCCTTAGCATATCTTACCATATCTGCCGACCTTTTTAAAACTTCTTCTGGTTTCATTTTTAACTTATGCTCCATGTGAATATCTGATGTGGCAAGAAAAATATGAATTCTGGGTTTTAAGGAACCTTTGAGAGCTTCCCAGGCACAATCTATATCCTCTTTTGAAGCTCTCGCAAGTCCCACTATGACGGGTCCCTGTATATTTTCAGCAATAGCCTTAACTGCCTCAAAGTCTCCATGTGAAGCTTTAGGAAAGCCAGCTTCTATAATATCTACAGACAATTTTTGAAGTTGTTTTGCAATGGTAAGTTTATCATTTATATTCAGACTCACTTTAGGCGTCTGTTCTCCATCCCTTAATGTAGTATCAAATATATATATTTTCTTTGTCATAAAAATTCCTCCCTTTTTATAATTCACAATTTAGTTTACAGTTTTAAATATAAAAAAACAGACTTCTCTATGGGGCGAGAAGTCTGTCGCGGTGCCACCCAAATTTTTTCTCAATTAAATAACGGCATAAACCGATAGAGCTTACTAAAATTTCAGCTTATAACTCCAGGGCGAGTTCAACCTGTATGATTTATGGGCTTTCACCTATCCTCACTCGCTTTTAAATTCAATTCACATGTCTACTATTCCCTATCATAGTTTTTACAATGCACAATGCACAATTTACAAATTTTTTCTTTTTAAATATAAAAACAGACTCCTCATGGGGCGAGAAGTCTGTCGCGGTACCACCCAAATTTTTTCTTAATCAAATAACGACATATTGCCGGCACAGCCTACTGAAATTTCAGCCTGCAACTCCGAAGTGAGTTCAATGTGTACCATTTATGGGTTCCCACCTTTCCCCAATCTCTTTAAAATACAAACACATTTACTAATCTCCATCTTAGTCTTTATAATCAACTATATACCTGTCAGTATATTATAAATTAAATTTACTGTCAATAGATAAATAACTTTTATTACAATAAAAATTTGTTCACTTTTTGTTTTAACTCGCCGGAAACTTGTTCCAAATCTGCTGTAAGATTTTTAACATTTTTCATTTTTTCTCTTACTTCAAGGGTAGAGGCTGTTATTTCTTCAGAAGATGCAGCTATTTCCTGTGTAACTGAAAGTATGGAATCCATTGAAGAACTAACCACATCCTTATTTTTATAAACTTCTTCTATCTGGGATACATTTTTTTCAATTACCTTTGGCATATTTTCCATAAAATCAATCACCTTGCCTAATGTCTGTTTTGTTTCATTTATAGTATCAACCTGAGATTCTATTACTTTACTTGAAGTCTCCACACTACCTGCAGAAATATTAACTGTATCTATAAGTTCCTTTATAAGTATATTAATCTGTTTTACAGATTCAAAGGTTTTATCCGATAGTTCTTTAATTTGTTCTGCCACCACAGCAAATCCCCGTCCGGCCTCTCCTGCTCTGGCGGATTCTATAGACGCATTTAAAGAAAGCAAATTTATCTCATTTGAAATTCCTTCTATGGTCTCTACTATACTTACTATATCATTGGATTTGTTTAATAATTTTTTTATATTACTGTTGGTTTTCCTGGAAGCTTCTATATTTTCCTTACTTTTATTCTCAAGTTCAGTAAGTATATTTATAATATTTGAATTTAACTGACTAGCTTTAAATACATCTTCTTTCATGGTAATACTGTTTTTTTTCACTACATTTATATTTTCTGACAAAATACTCATGCTTTCAATACTATTTTGCATGTCTTTTGCAGAATCACTTATAGCTGAAGATACCTGTTCCATTGCGTCTTTTATGCTGCTTGAATTTTCAGAAGTAACCTCAGTAAAGGAAGCTATGCTGACTACCTTTTCATCTATTACAGCAGAGGTATTTTTTATCTTTACAAGAACATTTTTTATCTCATCTATCATTTCATTAAATATTTGTCCTATAATTGCTATTTCATCTTTATTCTTTATATTAACTTTTACAGACATATTACCTTTAGATGCCATTTTCATAGAATTTATTATTTCACTTAAAGGTTTTACCTTGTTTTTCATAAGGAGGCCTATAAATAGTACAGAAACCAATATTATAATTACAGATATTGTAACTGTGATTATTAAAATTTTATATAGAGGTCTATAAAAATCTTCATCATAACATCCTACATTTATGTACCAATCCCAGGGTTCAAAATAAGCTACAGCATTTATTTTAGGTCTTTCTCGGGTTTCTCCTGGATTTTTCCAGTTGAAATGTACTATTCCTCCACTTTTAGGATTCTTAGCTTCATCCATTATAAGCTGTACCAAACTGTTTCCATCTGAATCCTTAATACTTGATATATCCTCTCCTTCTTTGTAAGGGTGCATCATCTCAACTCCCTTACTATTGATGGCATACATATAGGCTTCTATATTTAATTCTAAATTTGAATTAAGTCCCCTTGTTTTTCCATCAGACTGTTTTGGATTTAACATTTTACTTTTAAATACTTCTTGAGCTTCCACCCTGGTAAGCTTTCCTTTTTGAACTTGTTTTTCCAGTGCTTCCATCATTACAATACCCATTTGAATTCTATTTTTTATAGCAGTTTCCCCTAAATTTGTAAGTTCCTTTTTTGTATTATAAAAACATACAGTTCCTATTATAATTATAGAAATTACAATTATGCCTAAAAACCATAAATAAGAACTAAAAAAACTCCAGCTTAACTTGTCGTTTTTTAGTTCATGCCTTTTAGATCCTTTTTCTTTCATAAGCAACTACCCCTTCCCCGATACAAATACACATTAATTACAAATTGATTTGCTATATTACTTTATTATACCGCATATTTGTGCATAATCACAATATAATGTATAAACCCCTCCATATATTCCTATATAAGGGGTTCATAATAAAAATTTCCTTGCATTTTTTAACCATTTCATTTCAAAAGTTTCAAGCTTCTATTCGTCAGATATTTCAATAAGAGGTATTATATTTATTACAGGTTCTTCATAGGGGTGAACTTTTTTTATTGTACTTACAGCTTTATATACTATTTTACTTTTACAGCAAAATTCCACCTTGCATTCCTCTTCTTTACTTACTTCATTTATAGTGCCTTGAAAAGGATCTGCTCCCTGAAGGGGTCTCCAGTATCCTGTAACTTTAGAAACTGACATGCAATTATCGTAATTTTCACCTACATTGAGTACCCCTATATTATTTAAACTTTCTCTCAATTTATTCACATAATTTTCAGGTATAAAAGTTTCTATTTTAAAATTTTCATAATCCATGAATTTCACCTCATCAAATTCTAAAATAAACCGCTGAAAAAATTTTTAATGGCTTCTATAATTTTAGCAAAAAATCCTTTAGCTTCCTCAGAAGATATACTTCCTTTCAATTGACTTGCCACACTGTTTAATTGATCTTTCAAATCAGAAAAATTTAAGTTCAAACCATTTATTTTACTCATTAGAGATACTATTTTATCCACATCTTCAGAGGATAAATTAAAATTATAATTGTTAACCACATTTTGCACTATGTTTTTTATTTCTCCTTCTGTTTTAGGATTTTCTTTAACTACCTCAGTTTTTATTTCATTTATCAAACCTGCAGCTTCATCTTTCCCTATTTTATCTCCCAGATTTCCTGTAGTTACCAGTTCATCATTTGCAACCTTTTTAGTTTCTTCATCAATTTTATTACCTGCCGTACTGTTTTCAAAGCCTTTTAAAATGCCTGTAAGAGCTGCAGTTCCAGATACGTTGAAAGGAGCAGCCGCTTTAACATTAGCATTTTTTATTCCTGCAGTTATAAGAGCATTCTTTATCATACTGCTGCTGACCCAATATATATTATTGGTGGATACTTGAAGACCTCCACTGGAAGTTGGTTCTACATAAGCACAGGATATGGATTTAGTTCCTATCTGTTCACTACTTGCCACATCTCCCAAATACTTTTTTTCCTCATCTATATTTACTTCTATTACATTAACTTCCTGTTTATTAACTTTAAAATATTTCAGCATGTCATTTTTTTGCTGCTCTGTAAGGTCTCCTCCTAAAGTAACTACTTTATAGGCATCTGCCTGTACTTTATTTACACCCCCTACTAATACCATAGATAAAATCATAAATAATACTAACAATTTACTTGCAAATATTCTACACTTCATATTTAAAATCTCCTTTTTAATATACTAATAAATATAATATACTACATTTATCAATATAAAAAGTACCAAATTCTAAAAATATTAGGTACATTTAAGAAGATAATATTTCTACTGCTTTTGTAAGCCCTATGTCTTTTTGAAGTAATTTTAAAAAATCATACTTTGATTTATTATAATTTTCAAAAATCTTAAGTGCATTTTCTCGGTCATTGTAAACCTTCCAGTAGCCACAACATACACATTTTTTTCACTGCAATTTATAAAATCTTCTACATCCTTAACAGGTATACCTAAAAAAATTCCCATTTCATGAGGGCAAAAATTATATTCATATCTGTTTTTAAGAAGATTCAACTTATCAATTAAAGGCATGGAATTATGATATCCAAATTTACTTAAAAACTCAGCATTATCTTCATAACACAATACTTCAGAGAGCATTTTTTCATTATAAAATAAAAGTATTATTGCATTTTCCTTTCTATGAATTTCAAATACCTTTAAATTTATATTTTTCAAATATTCACTTCCATATCTGCACCATAGATTATACATATTTTTATACTTATTGGATATAGTAATTATAGAAGATGGTTTGTATCCTGCAATGGTAGGAGATAACGCATAGGTTATAAGACTCATCATATACTCTTTTTCATCTGCATTGTAAATAAACTTAATAAACTCTTGATTTAAACTTTTCACATTCTACCAGCTCCTTTAATATAATACTAGGATTCCAAGATAAAAAATATATGCTGCAAAAATATATTTAAACTCAGAATCCTATAGGTATTATCATATATCCAATTTTTAAATTTAATATTATAAAAATTTAACTATTTAGCTATCTTAAATATACCTCTCTAATATTAGCTAGCTGCTTCCCGTCCAAAATTTCTGCATTCCTCTTCTGAACTTTCCTCTGGTGCTTCCTGTACAATTAACCCTTCGTTTAATAGATTAGCTCCATATCCTTCCATTCTTTCTACCCAGTTTCTCATCCATTCTCCGTCGCCCCATCCATAAGAGCCAAATAATCCTACTTTTTTTCCAGATACGGAAGATGCAATAGATTCTACAAAAGGTTCCATTTCACTTTCTTCAATAACCTCTGCACCCATAGCCGGGGAACCTAATAATACCACATCTGCATTCTTTACATCATCAACACTAGCTTCTGAAACATGTAAAAGCTTAACTTCTCCGCCTTTTTCCTTCTTTTTCCTTAGCACCCTCCTCTATTAATTTAGCCATGGCTTCTGTATTACCTGTTCCTGTCCAATAAATAATATTTACTTTACTCATTCTTATCATCTCCTCAAGCTCCTGAAATAATCAATAATGAAAATCATTATCATATACATATAATAATATATCTGTTTATTTCAATTGTCAATAGTCACATAAAATATTTCATATAATATAAAAATAGATTATTAAAAAGGGCACACCTTCCAATAACCTATTTTAAATATATTTTCTATTCTAACTCTTTGATTAAATTAGCCATTTCTATGGCAGCCATAGCTCCGTCATACCCTTTGTTTCCACTTTTAGTTCCTGCCCTTTCTATAGCTTGCTCTATATTGTCTGTAGTAAGTACACTAAATATAACTGGAATATTACTTTCCAGTGAGACATTAGCTATACCCTTTGAAACTTCACTGGATACATAATCAAAATGAGGTGTAGACCCTCTAATTACAGCTCCTAAACATATCACTGCATCATATTTTTGTGAAAAAGCCATTTTCTTTGAAATCATAGGTATTTCAAATGCTCCAGGCACCCATGTTATATCTATATTATCCTCTTCTGCTCCATGTCTTTTTAAACAGTCTAAGGCTCCAGACAATAATTTGGACACTATAAATTCATTAAACCTTCCCACAACTATTCCAAATTTCAAACCCTCTGCATTTAACTTTCCTTCATAAACTTTCATCTTTTTATGCTCCTTTAATATATTAATAATTTAAAATATGTCCCATTTTTTTCTGTTTTGTTTTAAGGTAAAAAGTATCATAGGCAGATGCCTTCATTTGGATTGGTACTCTTTCTGTAATATTTATACCATACTTGGATAACTGATCCATTTTATCCGGGTTATTTGTCATAAGTCGTATATTTTCCACACCTAAATCTTTTAAAATTTGTGCGGCAGCATAATAATCTCTTAAGTCCTCCTCAAAACCCAGTGCAATATTTGCTTCAACAGTATCCAATCCTTTATCCTGCAGTGCATAGGCCTTTAATTTATTAATTATACCTATACCTCGACCTTCTTGATTCATATATAAAAGGATACCCTGTCCTTCTTCTTCAATTTGAGTCATGGCCCTCGCATATTGCTGTCCACAATCGCATCGAACTGATCCAAAGGTATCTCCTGTCAAACATTCAGAATGTACCCTGCACAAAACTGAGTTTCCCTTTGAGATATCACCTTTTACAAGTGCAATATGATGTTCTCCATTTATTTTGTTTATATATCCATAAGCTGTAAATTCTCCATATTTGGTTGGCAACTTTGTATGTACCACCTGTTCTATGAGTTTTTCTTTTTGTTTTCTATACTCTTGTAGAGACTTAATTGAAATAAATTTCAGTTGATGTTTTCTTGCAAATTCCATTAACTCGGAAGTTCTCATCATAGTACCGTCATCTCTCATTATTTCACAGCAAAGTCCACATTCTTTTAGATTTGCCAATTTCATTAAATCAACAGTAGCTTCCGTGTGTCCATTACGTTCCAAAACTCCATACTCTTTTGCACGCAATGGGAACATGTGACCAGGTCTTCTGAAATCCTCAGGCCTTGCATCTTCTTCTACACATTTTAATGCAGTTATGGAACGTTCTGCAGCTGAAATACCCGTAGTTGTACTTATATGGTCAATAGATACCGTAAAGGCTGTTTCATGGTTGTCTGTATTATCTGAAACCATCTGTGGAAGGTTTAACTTAGAAATCATTTTACTACTCATAGGCATACAAATAAGTCCTTTTGCATGTGTTGCCATAAAATTCACATTTTCCTGAGTGGCAAATTCTGCGGCACAAATTAAATCTCCTTCATTTTCCCTATCTTCATCATCAGTTACTAGAATCATTTTACCCTGTTTAAGATCTTCCAGAGCCTCTTCAATACTATTAAATTTATTACTCATTATTTTCAACTCCTCTTTTAAAAATGCCATTAGAATAAACTATATTTACATTTTATTAATTATGTTACTTTAATCACAACACAAATTTAATTTTTGTTTTAAAAAAATCCATTTTCTTTTAACAATTCTTCTGTTATATTGGAATTTTTTGAGGGCTTTTTCTCTCTTCTTAAAATAAAATTTTCAATATATTTTCCTATTAAATCACATTCTACATTTATTTCATCCCCCACACTTTTATATTGAAGAATAGTTTGTGCTTTAGTATGCGGGATTAATGATACACTAATACAGTCTTCATACACCTCTGCTATAGTAAGGCTTACTCCATCTAAAGATATGGAGCCTTTTGAAACCATATATTTCAATAATTCCAAAGGAGGTTTTATAATAAGCCAGGTGGCTATATCTTCTTTTTTTATATCCTTTACTTTGCAAATTCCATCTATATGGCCTGTTACTATATGTCCTCCCAGTCTTTCACCTATCATAACTGCTCTTTCTAAATTTACACTACTGTTTCTTTTTAAAAGTTTTAAGTTACTTTTTCTTAGTGTTTCAGCCATTACATCTACTGTAAAAGAATTTCCTGTAAAACTTGTTACTGTAAGGCAGGCTCCATTTACAGCTATACTGTCTCCTAATTTGACTTCTTCTAAAACTTTCCTGGAAGAGATAGTTATTTTAGAAGAATTTTCTCCATTTTTTATTCCCATCACTTGTCCAATTTCCTCTACTAAACCTGTAAACAAATATTCCCCTCCCCATCTTTAAATTATTTTTCTACATATCCTTGAACTACCATATCCTCCCCTGATTTTGAATAACTAATATTTTTTAATTTAACTGCATTGTTTAAATCTTCAATACCTTTTCCCTCTACGGAAGTTTTGGCCTCTAATCCACCTATAATTTTAGGTGCTATAAAATAAACAATTTTATCTACAATTCCTGAATTTAAGGCGGAAAAATTCAATGTGCCCCCTCCTTCTATAAGTAAACTATCTATGCCAATATCCCCTAACTTTTCTATTAAAATCTTTAAATTTATATGACCAAATTCATCTTTAGGACAAATAATTACATCTACTCCCATTTTTTCGATTTCATGCTTTTTAAGCATATCATGTTCCTCTGTGCAAGCTATTATGATTTTCCTATATTTAAGCGTATCAAAAATCTTACAGCCCAGAGGTATCCTTAACTTGGAATCCAAAATTACAGCTATAGGGCTTTTACATTTTTTCTCAAGTCTTGTAGTTAAAAGAGGATTATCCGAAAGTATGGTACCTATACCCACCCCAATTGCCATAACTCTATTTCTTATGTGATGAACAAGATTTCTGGATTCTTCACAGGTTATCCACTTTGACTGTCCTGTAACAGTTGCTATTTTACCATCTAAAGTTATTGCAGATTTTAATATGACAAAAGGAAGCTTTTCACTGATATATTTTATAAATATTTCATTTATATTTAAGGCTTCTTTTTCTAAAACGCCTGTAACCACTTCTATTCCCCTATCCCTTAAAAACTTTATCCCCCGGCCTGATACTAGTGGATTGGGATCCTTTAATGCAACCACTACTTTTTTTATCCCTGCTTTTGCTATAGCTTCTGCACAAGGTGGAGTTTTTCCATAATGGGAACAAGGCTCCAAAGTTACATATATCTGCCCGTCTACTGCTTTATCTCCTGCTTCTTTCAATGCATATACCTCTGCATGAGGTCCTCCATAAAATTTGTGATAACCCTTTCCTACTATTTTACCCTCTTTTACTATAACAGCCCCCACCTGTGGATTTGGATTCACAAAACCTTCTCCTTTTAATGCCAAATCTAAAGCAATTTTCATATAATGTTCATCTTTATTGTCATAATTCATAAAATTGAATTCCTCCACTTTATAAAAAATATTATTACTCTTAATATGAATTTTACAAGTCAAGACGTAAAACTCATACTGACTTTATAGATTTTTATGTGCAAGCTAACATTGCCAGTACCCAGCTTCTTCAATATGGAAGATAAACTGCCATGCCCTCTAAATAAGTTCTATACTTATCACTGTCTCTAATATTTCTCCCATGCAAAAAACCCCCTCAAAAACCTTCAGGGGGATAATAAACACAACAAAAGCAATTTAACATATACAATAAAGTATATACAAAAACCTTCCACTTTCTCCATCCAGACTTTTACTGTCGGTACTGGAATCTAACCAGTTCCTGCTGATAATCAGCTCGCGGACTATACCGCCGATCGGGAATTTCACCCTGCCCCGAAAGCATATTATTAACTTTTAACTATAGCTTTAATATATACTTCTTTTTTTTACTTGTCAATAAGAATTTTAAAAAAATTTGTAATCATCACTATAATTTTAGCAATCTTCATTGTAAATATTATTAGATTTGATACTGTACGTTAAAAAGCAGCTAGGATTTCACTATACTTACATATTTTGCACCTGAAATTTCATCTGAATAAGTAGTTATAGTAACTCCATCTGAAATGTTATACTTCCTGCATATTCTGTTTAAAGTCTGTGATATATTATACTGACTTGAATCATAATTTAATATTTTTACACTTACAGACTTTTCCCCTTATGATAATGCCTCTTCTACTGCACTATAAAAATCATTATAATTATCAACAACTTTTATATCATTATCATAAGCATCCTTCTCTATTACATCAAGGTTGTCAAAACTGTATTCGGTGCTGGTACATTCAGGATAATCATCTGTATTCCACCTATGATTTTTGGCAATCTGATCATCGGTTATGTTAAAATAGGAGTAAGAAAGCCTATTCGAACCATCACTAGTAACAGGATCATCCCAGGTAGAATCTAACTGATAATACTCCCCTTGTATTTTTACTATATTCCATGCATGTCCAATCCATTCAGTCCCATTATTTGCATCTCCTATTACCATCTTACACTCTACACCTGCTGCTATAAGCAGTCTATCTATAGCATCTGCATAGCCCTGACACACTCCAACTCCATCTATCAAAACCCCATAGGCTGTATAGGAGTCTTCCGGTATATTACCCACATATGCCCTTTCATCATATTTAGTATTATTCACTACATAGTCATGAAGTACCAGTTCCTTTTCATAATCTTTCATGTCAGAAGTAATTAGAGTACTGACTATTTTATCAACCTTTTCCTGCACGACTTCTTCTTTTTTTATTAAATTTTCCTTTGTATCTGCATATTTAAAATTTATAGTAACTTTTGTGGGACTTGTGTATTCAATGTTGCTTGCTGCACTTAAATATCTTGCCCTTAGATTAGGATAAGCAATTAATATTTTGTTTATAACATCTAAACTATATGTGTCTTTATCATAATTACTTATATTTAAAATTAAAGTATCTTCATAGTTGTCTAATGCACTCTTTATGACATTATAGTATTGTGAATAGCTTTCTATATCAGCTGGACTCTGAGAACTGTTCTTCTCCACTGTAAAATTATATTTTACTCCTTGGTTTAATACCTTACCATCAATAGATTTTAGACTGCTATCTATTACTAGAACATAGTCTTTCCCTTCTACGTACGAATTTGCCGGAGAAACCTGTACTGTATCTTGGGAAGTATTTATAATATTAACTTCTAAAGGTGTACTAGTGTCCTGTTCATATATTTTTATAGAATTTTTTGCAGAGTCTAAATCAATATCTCTATTAAAAGTAATGGTCCAAATTTTATTACTACTTACAGTAGAAATGCTATTATTCCAAATTCTATATTCTCCTGCAGCATAACAACTTTCACTGGAGAATAGTAAAATAACTAACATGCCTGTTATCATAAACTTACATATCTTTTTAAACACTTTATCACCTCCATATATGTTTGGCATCTTAAAAATCTTTTTAACAATCAGTTTAAAGTAACTATATTACGGTTGAGTTACAAATTAATTAACATTTTTGATCATTTTTATTAACATATTTTACTCACATCCTTTAGACATATTTGACTTGTTAACTTTGAGATACCTTATTCAATTATTAGTTATCTGATTAGAGTACATGTTATAATATATTCCTTTTCTCTGCATTAGCTCATTGTGATTTCCAGCCTCCGCTATCGTCCCTCCGTCTATTACCATTATAATGTCTGAATCTCTAATGGTACTTAGTCTATGGGCAATTATAAAACTGGTTCTTCTCCATATAAGTTTACGCATAGCTTCTTGTATTTTAAGTTCTGTTCTCGTATCCACATTGCTTGTAGCTTCATCTAAAATAAGTATGGAAGGCTCTGAAAGTATGGCCCTTGCTATAGCTATGAGCTGCCTCTCTCCCTGGCTTAAATTACTTCCTCCTTCCTGAAGCATAGTATCATATTTATGAGGAAATTTCTCAATAAACTGATCTGCACCTGCTGCCTCTGCTGCCTCCTTAACCTGTAAAAAATCCGCGTCCAATCTACCATATTTAATATTTTCAAGTATTGTGCCTGTAAAAAGATAGGTATCCTGAAGAACTATGCCAAAACACTTTCTGAGACTATCTCTTGTATAATTCCTTATGTCTATTCCATCAATTAAAATTTTTCCACTGGACACATCATAAAACCTGGCAAGCAAGTTTACAATAGTTGTTTTTCCCGCTCCTGTAGGTCCAACAAGGGCAACACTTGTACCCTGATTAATCTTAAAATTTATATTATTTAGTATTGGAACGTCCTTTCTATAACTAAAATTTACATTTTGAAAATCAACCTGACCACTTGTATTTTCAAGAGTTATAGCTTCAGTATTATCCTCCCTCTCCTCTTTTTCATCCAATATATCAAATACTCTCTCGGCACCGGCAACAGCAGACTGAAGTGTATTAAATATGCTGGCTATATCGTTTAATGGTCTTGCAAATTGTCTAGAATAACTTAAAAAACTGGCTACAATTCCTACGGTTATAATATCTTTTACAGCCAAAACCCCCCCTACACCGGCTACAGCAGCAAAACCTATGTTGTTTATTACATTCATAATAGGCATTAAAAATCCGGACCAAATTTGAGCTTTCAATCCCACCTGACTTAAACTGTCATTTATTTTCTTAAATTCTTCTATGGCCTTCTGTTCATGGTTAAAAGCCTTTACCACATGGATGCCGGATATATTCTCCTCTATATGTCCATTGAGCTTTCCAAGTTCTACCTGTTGTTTTTTAAATAATACACTGGTATTCTTTGCTATATTTTTAGTAAGGGAAAATACCATAGGCACTGTAATAAGGCTTACAAAAGTCAAAATAGGACTTAAAATGAGCATCATAATAAAAGATCCTAAAACTGTCACTACTGCTGACATAAGCTGAGTAGTGGATTGCGATATAGTAGAGCTTACATTTTCTATATCATTGGTTAATCTACTCATTATCTCTCCATGAGTATTAGTATCAAAAAAAGAAATTGGCAATTTTTGAAGCTTGTCAAATAAACTTTTTCTAAGATTCATCACTATTTTCTGAGCAGTACCAGCCATAAGCCATCCCTGCAAAAAAGTCAAAATACCATCTAATATATATGTAAATAAAAGTAATATAACCACTACAGATAGTATATCAAAATCCACTTTTCCTTTCAATTCTGACATAGCATCAATAGACTTTCCTATGAGATAAGGTCCAAGAAGCCCTATGATAGAATCTATTATTACAGACGTGAATATTATGACTAAAAGTCTTCTTTCACTTCCGAAATACTTCCAAAGTCTAAATAAGGTTTTCTTAAAGTTTTTTGGTTTTTCCACAGGACCGATACTTCCTCTTCCTCTTCCTCTTCCTCTTACTCCTCTTCTCGATCCTAAAGGCATTTTTATATCACTCTTATTATATTTCTCCTTCCCATCCATATACTAAATTACCTCCTTTCCAACTTGAGACAGAAAAATATCTTTATAAACTTCACAGTTTTTTATAAGTTCATCATGTCTTCCCATACCCACCAATTTTCCTTCATCCAGCACAATTATATTGTCTGCAGATATTACAGATGATATTTTCTGGGCAATTATTATACAAGTTAAATTATTAGAATACTTTTTCAGCTTTTCTCTTATCTTAGCTTCCGTTGCTGCATCTACAGCACTTGTACAATCATCAAGTATGAGTATTTCAGGTTTTTTAATTAATGCACGAGCTATGGAAACCCTCTGTTTTTGGCCTCCTGAAAAATTGACTCCTCCCTGTCCAAGTTTTGTATTGTATTGCTCCGGAAATCCAGAGATAAACTCATCTGCTTCTGCAATTTCAGCTGCCTTTTTTATCTCTTCCAGTGAAGCATTCTCTTTACCCCATCTTATATTTTCCAGAACACTTCCTGTAAACAGCATTGTCTTCTGGGGTACAAGGGCTATTTTTTCTCTTAAAATTCTTTTATTTATATCCTTTACATCTGCTCCATCAACCTTTACTCTTCCAGAAGTTGCATCATAAAATCCTGGAATTAAGTTTACAAGGCTGCTTTTGCCTGAACCTGTGGCTCCAATAATACCTAATGTTTCCCCTGGCATGCAGGTAAAACTAATATTATGGATAACTTCATGGCCGTTTGCATAGGAAAAGCTCACATCTTCAAAATCTATTCTTCCACTTTGTTTCAAATTTGAAATACCTTCATTAAAATTAATACTGCTTTCTTCCTCAATTATTTCAAAAATACGTATTGCAGAAGCTTTAGATCTTACAAACATATTAAAAACTGCAGATATCATCATAATTGAATATAATATTTGAGTCATATAATTTGTAAATGCAATTATTTGTCCCACCTGCATACTGCCACTATTGACATATTTCCCTCCAATCCACAGAACACATACTATTCCTATATTTATAACTAGACTCCTAGTAGGAGAAAATACAGCCATTACACGCATTGCAAGTACAGATAATCTTCCTAATTCCTCATTTGCCTCTTTGAACCTTTCATTTTCATAATCAAACCTGTTGAAGGCTTTCACTACCCTTACACCGGATAAATACTCCCTTATTACAGAATTTACCCTATCTAAAGCCAGTTGGACCTTTATAAAATATGGATATCCTATATTCATATTTAAAAATATAAATACAGCTACAATTGGTATTACAATAAAAAGTATTATTGCAAGATGTAAATCAAGCCTTGATGCCATAATAATACTTCCAATACACACAAGAGGTGATTTTACAAATATTCTCATAAGTCCATTCACAAAATTTTGAACTTGAGTTACATCATTGGTAAGACGTGTTATAAGGGAACTGCTTTCGAATTTATCGATGCTTTCAAAAGAAAAACTTTGAATTTTTTCAAATAAATCTGCTCTCAATTCTGCACTAAATTTTTGAGATACCCTTCCAGACAATATATTACGTCCTGAAGCTCCCAGTGCTCCCACGGCCGTAATCAGAAGCATTATCAAACCTTTTTGAATTACATAGTCCATCTGCTTGTTTGCCACACCTATATCGACTATTTTGGACATTATAGTAGGCTGCATTAAATCACACAATGCCTCAATAGAAAGAAAAAATATAGCAAGACAAAATCCTTTCCAGTACTTATTTATATATTTTTTCATAAATTTCAAATACATGCACTCCTAAAATTTATTCTATCTATTAATGATATTATTTTTAAAAAATAAATTCAAATATAATAATTTAAAATAATGCAAAAGTGAAGATTATATTGTATAATTATCTAAAAACAGATTATTTTATTATGTAAACTTATTCAGTTCTAAAATTTTATTTCTAGAGGTGATAGCTTTGAACAAATTTTTAAATAAAATTTCCTATTATTTTAGAGACAGCTACGGTATGGATAAACTTTCTAAACACCTTTATATCATTGGACTTGTAATTCTCCTGGTGAGACCTGCCTACACATTAGGCCTTGTATTTATAATATACAGCAGCTGGAGGTGTATTTCAAAAAACAAATATAAAAGGTTCAGAGAATTACAGGCTTATGAAAATTTTATTTCGCCTTTAATTTATAAAATGAAAAATTTTATAAATTCAAATAATCCACGTAATCCCTATAAAATATTCAGATGTCCAAATTGTGCTCAAAAATTGAGAGTGCCTAAAAAAAAGGGGAAAATAACTATAACCTGCAATAACTGCGGAACTTCATTTAAAGGTAAATCTTGATAACCTGACATAGGTAAAATAATTGAAGGGTTCATATTAACTTTTCTCATTGGACTAAAATTTAGGTGAGCATTTTCTCAATTAATAATGCTCACCTTACATCTTAATTATATAATTCATTTTAATGTTTATTGGCTAAATGTAACTTTTCAAGTATTTGTTTTCTGATTTCAATGAATTCAGATTCATTTCTATTTCTAGGCCTGTTAATTTTTACTTCTACCACATCCTCTATTTTTCCCGGACGTGGAGTCATAATTACTATTCTATCACTGAGATAAATTGCCTCATCTACATCATGGGTAACAAGTACCATGGTTGTTCCTCTTTTTTGCCAGAGTTCTATTAATTTATCCTGTAAATCCATTCTCGTAAAAGCATCCAATGCACCTAAAGGTTCGTCAAGAAGCAATACTTTGGGATTATTTATAAGTGCACGGGCAAGAGAAGCTCTTTGAGCCATTCCTCCAGAAACCTGGTGAGGATATGATTTTTCAAATCCCTGAAGTCCTGTAAGTTTTATATATTCTTGAACTTCGCTTTTATGTTCTCTATAAATCTTTCTGGCTTTAAGTCCTGCTGCAATATTATCTTCAATGGTTTCCCAGGGAAATAAATTTGCCTGTTGAAATACATATCCTCTTTCAAAATTAGTGCTTTCTATCTTTTTATCATCTAAAAACAATTCTCCAGATTGAGGCTTATCAAGACCTGCTATAAGTCTCATAAGCGTTGTCTTGCCACACCCGGATGATCCTATAAATGAAATAAACTCTCCTGCTCTAATACTTAAATTTACATTACGCAAAGCTTCAACTAAATTGCCATTTACATCTATATAAGTTCTATCTACATTTTTTATTTCGACAGCCGCATTATTTGCAACTGGAGATCTTGTCATTTTAACAGCCCCCTTTGCCATATAAGTACCTTATCTCTAATTTTAAATATAATTGCCAATACAATAGAAAAAACTACTGCCATTATGACTATGGCCGCATAAACTTTTGCATAATTCGACCAGCCTTTAGCCCAGTTTATATACCACCCCAGTCCTGCCTTTGCTCCTACCATTTCAGAAACCACAAGTGTAGTAAATGAAAGTCCTGTAGCTGTATAAATACCTGTAAATATGGATGGCATAGCACCGGGTATAGCTATTTTAAATATTAAGAATTTTTCATCTGCTCCAAGAGTTTTAGCTGCTTCAAAATAGGATTTAGGTATATTTTCTATACCTCCAGAGGCCATAAAAGCTACTGGAAACCACACACAAAGTACAATTAAAGCTGCCTCTGAAACCAAAGTTGACGGAAATATTACCATTACTAAAGGTATCCATGCTACTGCGGGAACTACTCCTATGACTTTAAGTACAGGGAAAAACCAATAATACCACTGTCTGTACCATCCCATTAGAATTCCTGTTACCAATCCTAAAAATGTCCCTACTATAAAACCTATAACTAAAAGTCTCATGGAATAAGCAGTACTCATCAAGAGTGTGCTCCAATCTTCAACAATTACTTGAATTATCTGAGCTGGTCCAGGGAAAAATGGCAGAGGCAGTATATTAGTTTTAGTAGACAATATATCCCATGTTGTAAATCCAATTCCTATAGCAAAATAAAATTGGGCTTTATGATTAAATTTTGCTCTTAGTTTTTCATTTGAAAAGGATAGAATATATATTACTCCCAGATAAACTATAAAAAGTATCAGCATAATTCTATAGGGTAATACATTAACTGCCTGCACTGTAGGCAGTGCAAAATTTTCAATTAAAGCCACAATAAAAGCAATAATTTGTAAAACTGTCCAAACTTTTGATTTGGGTTTCCAGTTTACTGTATCAGGTGCTTTTACTACATTTATTTTATCAGTGCCCTCTGGTAAAATTTTTGATTTGGATACAGCCTTTGAATTCACCAATTCACTTAAAATGCTCACTTTAATTCTCCTTCCTACTATATATGTGAAAATATGCCGATACCTTACTTGCCTGATGCATCATAATATACATCATTGGCAAATTTTTCGGGATCTGTATCCTTTTTTAAGAATCCAGTTTTATTTAACTGTCCTACAAAATATTTAACATCTTCTTTTGCAGCATCCGTAGTATATTGAAAATCATAATTTTTTATAAGTTCAGTAACAAGTTTTACATCCGTGGTTGATACATATTTTTTATCAACTTCAATTTTGGCAGCTTCTTCTGGATTCTTTGCTATCCAGTCATCTGCTGCTTTATATGCTCTTACAAGAGCTGCAATTTTTTCCGGATTCTCTTTGATTTCTTTATTAGATGCATATAAAAAACAACATGATTTTCCTTTAAACAATGGATCCTGTGCAATATCCGTTATAACTTTATAGTTATTATCTCGTTCAGCTAGTGTAGCAAATGGATCCCATGCAGCAAAAGCATCCACATCGCCTTTATCTACAGCCTTTGTCAATTGATCAAGTGGATAAGGTACCCATTTAACATCTTTGGTTGGATCAATTCCTGCATTAGCCAGTACAAGAGTAGTAATAGCCATTGGAGTTCCTCCTATTTCATCCACCCCTATTCTCTTTCCCTTCAAATCATTTGCAGTTTTTATAGGGGAATTAGGAGGTACAACCAATTTAATACAACCTTTATGCAGCCCACCTATAACTTTAATATCAAGGCCTTGTTGAACTGAAGGGAAAAATTGAAAATCACCATTGGTAACAGTAAACTCACCACTTGCAAGTCCGGTTTTTTGTTCTTCAAATGTTCCACTTACAAGAGTTACATCAAATCCTTCTTTGGCAAAAAATCCTTTTTCTTTGGCTATATAAGCTGGAGCACCACAAACTCCTCCTCCAAGAGCCTGAATTTGAAGTTTTCCATATTTATATTTTCCTGTAGATTCAGTAGAAGAGCTATTTTGCCCACATGCAGTAAAAACTGGAATAGAAGCTGCAATTAAAAAAATAGCAGCCAAACTTTTAAATCTTTTCATGATAATCCCCTCATCTTTCTATTTTAATACTTCCTGAGGCCTTTCCGAGAAGGTTTTCTCAAATGCCTGCTCCAAATCCCAAATAAGATCTTCTGCATCTTCAAGTCCTATGGAAAGCCTTATTGTATTGGATTCTATACGTGAGAATTCTTTTTCCTCTGGAGTAAGTTCACCGTGAGTTGTCTTAGGTGAATTTACAATCAAGGATCTGGAATCACCTATATTGGTATGATAACTAGAGTGTGTCTGAAAACAATGCAACAATAAATTACTTAGATAAAATAAAAATAGCAGCAATATAAACAAAAGCAAGGAAAGAATCAGCAAGCTTGTCATAACGAGTTGCAATTCTTCTAAAATGTTTGATTTTGTTAAAGAAACATTCAACTAAATGACGTTCCTTGTACAGCCACCAGTCACAATTCCATGGTTCTCTTACATTTGATTTTGGTGGAATAGTATATGAGGATTTCTTTGAAGTAATATATTCTCTAATTTCATTTGTGCCATATGCCTTATCTGCCAGGATATTGCTGCCTTCTATATCAACGTTGGAAAGAACATCTACGGCCTGTGTACTGTCGTGTAGATTGCCAGATGATAATTGAAAATGGATTGGATTGCCAAGTCCATCAACAACTGCATGAATTTTTGTTGTATGTCCGCCGCGACTCAGTCCAATATGCTGTTTTGTTTCGCTGTTTACAGCCCCTTTTTAGCACCAGCACTGTGCTGGTGGGCTTTTATACATGTTGAATCAATGCTTAAATTTTCATAATCTGCATCTGAGGTTAACTCTTTAAAAATTGTTAATAAAGTACCATCGTTACGCCACTTACAAAAACGACTGTATACAGTTTTCCATGAACCGAAGCGTTCTGGTAAATCACGCCATGCTGCACCACTTCTTGCAATCCATAGTATGGCATTAAATATAAGTCGGTTGTCTTTTGGAGGTCGTCCTGTTTTTGCTATTGGAATTAAGTTTTTTATTTGATCCCATTGTTCATCTGATATTTCATAACGCTTCTGTGACATATTTGCACCCTCCAAGTTTTTTATCTTATTTTACCTAAAACTCGGTTCTTTCGCAATATTTAGTTTTCAGACACACCCTAAATAATTTTATTGAATTTAAAAATTTATTTATTTGATCATCTGTGCCTTTAAGTCCAAAGGAAAATACAGCTCCAGCTCCTTTGGGCAAGTATTTTTTGCTGAGTTCTTTATAGGGATTATTATCTAATGAAGGATATTTTATCCACTGAACATTATTGTTCTCTTGTAAATAGCTAATTATTTTTTTAGTATTTGACAGCTGCTTTTCTATTCTTTCAGATAAAGTTTCCAGGCCTAATAACACCAGATAAGCATCAAAGGGGCTCAGGGATGCACCAAAATAATTCAAATAATTAAGTCTTATTCTCGTGATAAATGGAAAATCTGGAAATACCTCAATGAAATTCCTCGCTCTACCTTCATGATCTCTTAAAGTATAATACGGTTCCAAAAATTGTGGAAATTTACCATTTCCCCAATTAAATTTACCACTTTCCAGTATAATTCCAGCAATTACATTTCCGTGGCCATTAAGTGCTTTTGTAGCTGAATAAATTACAATATCAGCACCATATTTTATTGGATTAAGAAGGTATGGTGTAGCTAATGTATTATCTACAACAAGTGGTATATCATATTTATGGGCTACCTCCGCAATTTTTTCTATATCTGCTACAGCGGCATTTGGATTACTTATGCTTTCTGCAAATATAGCCTTAGTATCCGGCTTTATTTGTTTTGCAAGAGCTTCTGGATTATTGAAATCATCAAACTTATCTATTTCAATGCCAAATTTAGGATATAACTTTTTAAAACCATCCAATGTTCCTCCATAAAGATAAGGAGTTGTAAGTATTCTGCCTCCGTGTTCAGCTACATTAAGAAGTGTATAAGTTATAGCAGCCATCCCGGAACTTAATGCAATGGCACCGGCTGCTCCATCTAAAGCAGCTACTCTTTTTTCTAATACTTCAACTGTAGGATTGCTAAGTCTTGAATAGATAAATCCCAGTTCTGAAAATGAGAACAATCTTCCTGCCCTTTCTGTATTTCCTAAATCAAATGCCGCAGTTTCATAAATTGGAACTGATACAGAAAGATTATGTTCCTCAGAATTATAACCTCCTCTTACCTTTATGGTATCAAATTTTAAATTTTCTTCTGACACTAAAAAAACCCCCTTAAAAATTTATTGAAATTAATTTTACATAAAAAGGCTACATCTTTTTAGGGATGTAGCCTCCGGTTTACCGGTAAACTGTGTAAATACTATTTTTTAAATTATATATGATTATATAGCCAATTATGCAGATCTTTTATTACTTCATCTCTATTTACCTCTCTGAGCATTTCATGCCGTCCATTTTCATATATTTTATAAGTTGCATCTTTAATACCATATTGCTTATATATTTTAAACAGTTCCTTTATACCTTTTCCATTATCTCCAAAGGGATCTTTACTCCCCGATATTGAAAATATAGGTAAGTCCTTAGGTATTTTTTCGATAATAGAAGGCTTGTGTATATCCTTTAAAGAATTAAATAAATCCTCAAAATAGCCAACCTTATATTCTACTGCGGCATAAGGAGAACTTAATGTATCTTCAAGCATTTTAGAATCACTTGTCAGCCAATCATAATCTGTTTTAGACGGTTGAAATTCATCATTAAAATGCTCAAAAAATATATTTGAAGCCTCAATACTCACAGCCTTTCTTCCAATCTTTTTTGCCTCTTTACTTGCTGTTTCAATTAATTCTGCTATTTTTTTTATGTGAATTGGGCCTGTAGTCCCAGAATATATGATTCCATTTACTTCACTGCCGTATTTATAGGCATATATTTGAGCTAAAACTGAACCTAAACTGTGGCCCAAGAGAAAATTTGGCAATGCCGGGTTCTGCCTTTTTATAATATCCGTCAATAATTTTATATCTTCAACCATCCAGTTTATTCCATCTTCTCCCATATATCCTGCATTTTCTGCATAGGATGGTTCATTTATGTCTCCTGCTGTTCTACCATGTCCACGTCCCTCATTAATATATACAATAAAACCAGCTTTAACCATCTCCTGGCTAAATTCTCTATAATAATCAGTAGTTTCTCCCATACCATGGGCCACTTGTATAACGCCATATATATCCTTACCTTTAGTTGGATACCACTTTTCAGTAAAAATATCCACCCCCTGAGCATCCTTATAAAAAAATGTTTCAGATATATATACAGTATTTGATTTCACAGTTGGAGTTACTTCTATATTATTTATACCCATATATATTACACCTCTGTATTTTTAAAATTACCTATTTCAGACTCTATCTAAAGCCTGCTGAAAATCTGCTATTATATCTTCAATATCTTCAATTCCTACAGACACCCTGATTAATTCAGGCGTCACTCCTGCCTCTCTTTGTTGTTCTTCCGATAATGCCAAATGGGTTGTACTTGCAGGATGGATTACATAGGTTCTTACATCACCTAAATTAACAACTATGGAAGCTAATTTTAAATTTTCTCCTAAAGTTTTTGCCGCTTCAATTCCCCCCTTTACCCCAAAAGTTAAAATTCCACTTGCTCCTCCATTTAAATATTTTTTTGCTCTTTCATATTCTGGATCCCATTCCAGATAGGGATATCTGACCCATTGAATTTTAGGATGATTTGAAAGGTATTTAGCTAAATTTAAAGCATTGTATGAATGTCTTTCCATTCTTAAATGTAAAGTTTCCAATCCCAGATTTGTTAAAAATGCATTAAATGGAGCTGGCGCCGCACCAAATTCTTCAACTAAATTGGTTCTTAATTTTCCTGAAAAAGCACGTTTTCCAAATTCATTGACAAATACCACATCATAGGGACCAGTTGGAGTGGTATAATCAGGAAATTTTCCATTTGCCCAATTAAAGTTTCCTCCATCAATAATTATTCCTCCAAGGGATACTGCATGCCCATCTGAGTATTTAGTAGTAGAATGAACCACTATATTTGCTCCATATTCAAATGGATTTATAAGATAAGGTGTTGCTATAGTATTATCAACAATAAATGGTATATCCAATTTTGTTGCCACAGAAGAAAATTTGTCAAAATCTAATACATTAAGTCCTGGATTTCCTATGGTTTCCCCAAATATCAGTTTAGTCTTTTCTGTTGCTGCCGCTAAAATTTCTTCTTCAGAAGCCACAGGATCCATAAAGGATACATTAATCCCTAACTTAGGTATAATTGTATTAAAAAGATTATATGTACCTCCATATAGATTTGAATTTGCAATAATGTGATCTCCTGAATTTGCAATATTTATTATGGAATAAACTACTGCTGATTGTCCCGATGCAGTAGCAATTGCTTCAACACCACCTTGTAATTCTACATATTTTTTTTCAAGTGCTGTCACCGTTGGATTTCCTACTCTTGTATACAGATATCCTCCTTGTTTATTTAATGCTGTTACATCTGCACTCACTGCTGCTACATTTGCCACTTCATCAAAACTGTCATATTTATATGATGTACTTTGAACTATTGAAACTACCCTGGGATCACCTGACTTAGGCGAATATCCTCCTTGTACTGCTTTTGTTCCTATTTTAAATTTTTCACTCATGAAAATCTCCTCTTTTCCTAATTTAGATATACTTTCATAAAGTACTATATAATGAAGAAGAGGCCAAATTCTACATATCATAGAGATTACACTTAAAAAACTCTATAATAGATAAAATTTGACCTCCAGTTTGTCTAGCCAATCAAATAAAAAAACTTCCTATAGAGAAACTATAGAAAGCTATATTAACCGTTTCTCTCATCTTTCAGGTTTAACCTGCTGGAATTAGCACCATTGATATATAAAAAATATTCAGGTTGCCGAGTATCATAGGGCCAGTCCCTCCACTACTCTCGATAAGAAATTTTCATTTAAATTTGTAGTTAATGATATACTTTTTTAGCCATTTTGTCAATAGTAAATTAATCCTTTAAGAATAAAGTTTTATATTACATGTATAAATTTTTATTTCTGAATAATTTTTCTCTTAATATGCAATAATAATTACTGTAAAAATTAAGAAAATTTAGGAGGTATACTATGATACAAATGAACACTAATACTTTAAATCAACAGGGAGTTAATGCACAACAGCTAAAATTTGTTCCAATGTCATCAAGCCATTTAAATTCATGTACTGCTTTTAACTACGGACTTCCCATGCAATCTGGAGTAAACAATTTTTATAATACTCCGCATGCCATGGAAACTCAAATGATAAACTGCGGAGCCAGTCCTCATCAAATGATTACGACACCATGTACTTTATCATACCAGGGTATTCAAATGGGAAGTGGAAATTTTAATAATATGATTTACCATCATCCAGTTATAAGAAGCATTATGGTTCAGCCTACAATAGATATCTCAGAAACATCCAGTGACATTATGATATCAGCATATGTATCAGATGCACCAGTAAATGATTTAAATCTCAATGTTAGCAATGATTCATTAACCATTTCAGGAACCTTGTTAAATGGAGATAATCAATTGGTATTGAATAGAACAGTTCCTCTCTCCACCAGTGTAAGAGCAGAAGCTGTAGAAGCTACTTTACAAAGTGGGGTTCTTGAGATCAGATTGCCAAAATCAGAAAAATTTAGTAGAACAATTCAAACTTGTCACAATACTGGCAATATAATGACAAGTAATTAATTCTATATGTACTTTTAGATATTTAAAAGAGTGCCCTACATAAAGAAAATTTCATTAAAAAAGTAAAATATATTAGAAAAATAAGTACCTAAGATAACGGTACTTATTTTTCACTAAATTCTAAAATCATATCATACCATTTAGCCCCTCCATGTACTGATTTTGATACTCCTTTATTTTTATACCCAAATTTTTTATAATACTCAATGAGATTCTCTTTACAAGTTAATATAATCCCTTTACGTCCTGATAATTTTGACGATTTTATCGTATAATTCATCAACTGCGTGGCAATTCCCTTATGACGATAATCTGGCATCATATCAAGTCCAAAAATGGTCTGATAGTCTCCCTCTGGCACATGTAATGTAGAATCTTCATAGAGTTTATCATAAATAACAGTTCCATTTATCACACATCCATTTATGAATCCAATTATTTTATTGTTGATTTCTGCTACAAAAAAACTTTCTGGAAATGTTTCAATACGCCTTTTTAAGGATAATTTAGTAGCTGCTTCTGCTCGCGGAAAACACTTTGCCTCCACTTTTGCCACTGAATCTAAATCATTTATATTTACTGTCCTAATTGTAATATTCATTTTAAACTTCCTCTCTACATTTATTATAACAAAATAAATCTCTATAATAATTGATTATTTTACTATTTCCAAACTTCCTCTGCAATTTCCTTTACAAGTTTTATTTTATTCCACTGTTCTTCTTCAGTAAGAAGGTTGCCCTCTTCTGTAGATGCAAAACCACACTGTGTACTTAAACAAAGTCTATCTATATTTATGTACTTGCAGGCTTCAAAGATACGAGTTTTTAATTCCTTTTTACTTTCAAGACCTCCATGTTTCGTAGTAACAAGTCCTAATACTACTATTTGATCTTTAATAAACCTTAATGGAGAAAAATCACCTGATCGTTCATTATCATATTCGAGGAAAAAGGCATCTACTTTGGCATTTGAAAAAAGTTCTTTGGAAACAGGTTCATATCCACCAGCTGCAAACCACATAGAATGAAAATTACCTCTACATATGTGAAGTGCAATTGTCATATCCTTAGGATGGCATGAAATTGATTCATTAATCAATCGTACATAATCCTTTGCCAGTTTATCTGGATCTACACCTAATTTCATATACCGCCTTCTATGAACTTCACTGCATAATGTACCCCAGGTAGTATCATCCAGCTGAAGATATCTACATCCAGCATCATAAAAGGCTTTTATGGCATGTTTATACACCTCAATAATATCACTGAGAAATCTTTCATTATCTTTATAAAATCTATTTGAATTATAACTTTCTACAAAATGAAAAAGTGCAGGAGAAGGTATTGAAAATTTAGGAATGCAACCTTCTGTAATGCATTTTAAATATTTAAAGTGCTCAATCATAGGATGATCTTCAAACTTTATATTGTCAATAACGCGAAATGTTTCGGCTTTCATAAGTTTGTTATAATAATTACTGCTCTGATTTATTTTAATCTTTTCAGTTCCTTTAACTCCCAAGAAAAAATCCAAATGCCACCAGGCCCGTCTAAACTCCCCATCAGTAACAGCTCTCAGTCCTATTTCTTTTTGCTTTTTTACAAGCTTTGCAATTTCTATATCTTCCACTGCTTTAAGTTCTTCCTTTGAAATTTCCTTTCTTTCATACTGCCTGCGGGCCAATCTTATTTCTTCTGGACGCAAAAAACTTCCTACAATATCATATCTATATGGGGGAATGTCTCTTTTTCTTCCTATAACTTGATTAATCATAACTTCCTCCTTTTTGCTATAGCAAACAATAATTAAATTCCAAATATTTAGTTGCAATATCATAATTTAAGATTTCTATATACTTGGTTGCAATTTCACTCAGCCTTATATTTTTATGGGCAATCCACCCAATTGTAACTATCTGATCACTTTCAATGGGAATGGATTGAATTTTATCTCCATTAAAGTTAGACACTAACACTCCTGTTCCTACAGTATATCCATTACTGCCTGTCAATAGATTAGATAATGTTGCCCTGTCATTAACTGTAATACTTTTATTTGTACTAGAAAAATTCAAAATTTCCTCTGAAAAATTCAATGAATTTTTTTCTCCCTGATCGAAGGATATAAATGGGAAAGGACTCAAATCCTCCATTGTGACAACTTTTTTATTCAGCAAGGGATGATTCTTACCCACAAAAATATGGGGTGTTACATTAAATAAGGGTGTAAATTTAATATTACTGTCACTAAAAAGTTTATTCATAACCTTTGAATTTAAATCATTTGTATACAATATACCTATGTCGCTTTTCAATGTTTTTACATCTTCAATAATCTCATAAGTTTTAGTTTCTTTTAAGGTAAATTCATATTTTGAATTATAATTATTTTTCATAAGTTTTATAAAGGCATCCACCACAAAAGCATAGTGCTGGGTTGAAATGGAAAAATGCAAGGCTTTAAATCTTTCCCCATGATATCTATTCTCCAATACTTCTGTCTGCTCTATAATTTGACGGGCATATCCTAAAAATTCCGCTCCATCTATAGATATACTAATTCCTCTGTTGGTTCTTTCAAAAATATCAATTCCAAGTTCTATCTCCAACTCCTTTATAGCTTTAGAAAGACTAGGCTGGGATATAAAAAGTCGCTTTGCAGCTTCGTTAAAAGAACCACAATTGGCAATTTCTATTGCATACTTTAGCTGCTGCAGTGTCATAACATTTCTCACCTTCTTTTAATTCATCTTAATGTTAATGTTATAAATATAATACCATCACCCCTGCAACATGTACACTAATTATAAAAGCAATTTCTGATACTAATAACTACATTGACCTATGGATTTTTCTCTTGAATTAACACAATATTAAAATTATAATGATTATATTATTATTTTCAGAAAGGACATAATGAGATGAAAAATTATAAGATAAACACAAAATGCGTACAAGCTGGTTATAGACCTGGAAATGGGGAATCACGTCAAGTTCCCATTATCCAAAGTACAACTTTCAAATACAATACCAGTGAAGATATGGGAAAACTATTTGACCTTGAAGCTACTGGCTATTTTTACAGCAGACTGCAGAATCCGACAAATGACTATGTTGCTGCCAAAATTGCCGATATGGAAGGAGGCACTGCTGCAATGTTGACCTCTTCAGGACAAGCTGCCAATTTCTTTGCCCTGTTTAATATTTGTAACTGTGGAGACCATATTGTTGCTTCCTCCAGCATTTATGGAGGTACTTTCAACCTAATTTCTGTAACCATGTCAAAAATGGGTATTACCACCACATTTGTTTCTCCTGATTGTACAGAAGAAGAATTAAATGCTGCCTTCCAGCCTAATACAAAGGCAGTTTTTGGTGAAACGATTGCCAATCCTGCCCTTACCGTACTGGATATCGAAAAATTTGCAAATGCCGCCCATGCACATGGTGTTCCACTTATCGTAGATAATACTTTTGCAACACCTATTAATTGTCGCCCTTTTGAATGGGGTGCTGACATTGTTACCCATTCTACTACAAAATACATGGATGGACATGGTGCCGCTGTGGGAGGAGTCATTGTAGACTCTGGAAATTTTGATTGGATGGCTCATGCTGATAAATTCCCGGGGCTTTGTACACCAGATGACAGTTATCATGGTATTACCTATGCCCAAAAATTTGGCAAGGAAGGAGCTTTCATTACCAAATGTACTGCTCAACTGATGCGTGACTTTGGTTCTATTCAATCCCCACAACATGCATTCATCTTAAATCTAGGACTTGAAAGCCTTCATGTCCGTATGCCCCGTCATTGTGAAAATGGACAGGCTATTGCAGAATTCCTTCAAAATCATCCAAAGGTTGCCTACGTTAATTACTGCGGTCTTCCAGGCGACAAATACCATAAGATTGCACAGAAATATCTGCCAAATGGTTCCTGTGGTGTCGTTTCCTTTGGCTTAAAAGGTGGACGTAAGGAAGCTGAAATCTTTATGAAGAATCTTAAGCTTGTAGCTATCGAAACCCACGTAGCAGATGCCCGTAGCTGCTGCCTGAATCCTGCAACAAGTACACACCGCCAGATGAATGATGAAGAGTTAAGGGAAGCTGGAGTTCCAGCAGAATTAATCCGTATCAGCTGTGGCATTGAAGACAAAGAAGACTTGATTTCTGATATTTCTCAATCACTGGATTGTATTGAATAGCGCTGCTTATAATCAAGTGATTCTTAAGTTCAGGTGGAGTTTATTCATAAGTAATTCTTTTTTCTCCATCTGAACCTTAGAAGAACTTATCCAGACTCGTATATATTAAAATCAATAAAAACACAGAAAACTATTTAAAACTTTCTGTGTTTAGTAAGTTTATTCGAAAGCTAACTCACTTGATTATTCTTCCATATGAAGTTTGACCTTTTCTATTCTTTTTTCTTTCACTTCCTCTATGTCAAATGTAATATTCTCATATTTGAGTACAGGTTGTTCTCCATCCTCTGGTATACGCCCTATAATTTTAATTAATAATCCACCCAGTGTATCGTAATCTTCAGAATCCTCATTCAGATTTAGATGTAAATTCTCATTCAATTCATCTATAGAAATATTTCCTTTTACCATGAAGGTTTTATTGTCAATTTTTTTTACACAGGGCTCATCCTCGTCATATTCATCATTTATGTTTCCCATTACTTCTTCAATTAAATCTTCTATGGTTACTATTCCTGAAAATCCTCCATATTCATCTATTAATATGGCCATATGTTTTCTATAACTCTGAAGCTCTTTAAATAGTTCATCTATATTTTTTCTTTCAGGTACAAAATATGCAGGATGAATTATACTTCTTATATCTACATTTTCAAAACCCACCTTACGGGCTTCAATTGTAAAATCCTTCATATAAAGTATGCCTATAATATTATCACTATCACCTTCAAATACCGGAATCCTTGAATACCTTTTTTGAAGCAGCTCATCCATATATTCATTTAAAGGCTTATCTATATTTATTAAGTATACTTCCGTTCTAGGTGTCATTACTTCTTCTGCTAATTTATCATCAAATTCAAATATACTATTGATCATTTCTTTTTCAGTGGAATTAATAACTCCATTTTCTTGTCCTATTTCTACCAAGGACCTAATCTCTTCTACTGAAACTTTTTCTTCTAATTTATTACTATTCATCCCTGTAATCCTTATCAAAAGATTAGTAGATACTGAAAGCAATTTTACAAAAGGTCCTGTTATTTTTGATACAAATAAAATTGGTTTTATTGAAAGCATTGCAATTTCCTCTGACTTTTGCAATGCTATCCTTTTAGGAAATAATTCTCCAAAAACCAACATAATATAAGATAAAATAATTGTTACTGCAACCAATGATATCTCTTGACCATAAGGAACATTAAGTTTACTTAAATAACTACCAATTTTATATGAAATACCGGTTGCCGCCGATGCACTCGAAAAAAATCCTGCAAGGGTGATTCCTACTTGTATAGTAGATAAAAACTTAGTCGGTTCCTTCAATAGCTTTTCCAATAGCTGTGCTTTTTTATTACTCTGCTCTGCTAAAAGTTTTATTCTAGTTTTATTAAGTGATACAATTGCCATTTCTGCAGAAGCAAAAAAAGCATTTAATAGAGTAAGCAATACAATCAATGTTAATTGTAATGTTAAATTGACCGGTCCTGGGTCTGGTTCCATTTATTTCTTCCTCCTTGAAATAAAAATTTATTAATTAATATTATCATAATAAGCTATAAATATCAACTAATTCACCGATTTTACCATTTAGATCCTTAACAAACAATTCATTTTAATTTCTATTGAAAAATAGATATAGCTGCATTAAGCTTATGAATAGAGGTGATTAAAATAAAAGATAGAATATCCATTACAGGCCTTGCAAGGCTTAGAAATGTAAATACTGAAACTTTAAGACATTATGATAGAATAGGACTTTTTAAACCCACTTATGTAGATCCTAAAACCGGTTATAGGTATTACTCAGTGCTTCAATATGAAAAATTAGGTACAATCAAGGAGTTACGTCAACTTGGCATGAGCCTTAAAGAAATAAAAGAATATTTTGACAACAGACATGTAACCAAGTCTCTTTCCATGCTTGTAAATAGACATGAGGAATTAAAACAAAAAATAAAAGATTTGCAATTATTAGAAAGAACCCTTTCTAAAAAAATAGAATTTTTAAAAAATGTTATTACCGAGTCCAAAATGAAAGAAATCATAATTAAACAAATACCTGAAAGGGAGATTATTACTTTTGGCAAATCTATTAATAATGCAATAGAATTAAGCTATGGATTTCTTCATCTTGAAAATGCCCTAGAAGAAATTTCACCTATTTTAGCCAGCAACAGACTAGGATTTATTATATCCAGAAAAGATATTGAATGCTTTAAATTCAATAATTCTAGTGATATTTTCGTGTTTACAGATGAAAACAACAAAATCAATAAAAAGAACACCAAAAAAATAAAAAGCGGTAGATATGTCTGTGTATATAATAGCGGTAAACCCTGGGATAGAGAAAAAAGTATAAAAAAGCTCCTGCAATTTATTAATGATAACCACTATATTATAGATGGTGACCTTATAGAAATAGCCCAGGTAGATATTACAGTAACAGATATTATTGAAGAAGAGTGTTTTGAAATTCAAGTTCCCATCAAGTAACTATTTGATTATGATAACCTTGGTATAACAATCACTTGACAATTTAATATTGACATTTGTGTAACACAAAACTTTATAATTATTGTAATCAAATATATCATAAAAGGGGCAATGATTATGAAGAAAAATTATGTAAAAAACTCAACCAATACCTTAAAAAAAGTACTGCTATGTCCTCCCACATATTTTCAATTTGAACCCATTAATGTAATAACAGAAAAATGGATGGAAAAAGGTGAAAAATCCAATAGGGATATTTGTTTAAGAGAACATGCAGAAATTGTGCAGGCTTATAGAGAAAATGGAGTAGAGGTAATTTTAATGGAGCCAGATTCTAACTTACCTTACCAGGTATTTTCCAGGGATTTTGGAGCTTGTATATCCGAAGGCTACATAATGGGTAAATTTAGAGAACCTGTTCGCAAAGGTGAATCCTTAATCTATGAAAAAAAAATGAAAGAACTTGGCATCCCCTGTGTTGCCAGGTGTACTGCAGGTGCCTTTGAAGGTGGGGATTTCTGGTTTTTAGATGACTATGTAATGGCCCAGGGTATAATTGCAAGAACAGATTGGCATGGATTTGAAAATATCAAAACCCATGTACAGGAATTAGGTTATGAATTAATTTCCGTACCTGCATTAAGACAAAATCTGCATCTTGACATGTGCTTTAACATAGTAGCAGAAAAGGTAGCTGTAATATGCAAAGAAGCTCTACCTTATAACTTTCTAAGAATGCTGGAAAAACGGAAATTTACCTTAATTGATATTCCCCAGGAAGGAGTTTTTAAACATTACTGTAATCTTCAATGTCTTGGAAATAACAAAGTATTAACTTTTGTAAGCAACAAGGATGTAAACCACAAACTAAGAGTACTTGGTTTACAAACCATTGAAGTTGACCTGGTTGAAATATTAAAAGGAGGTGGAGGTCCCCACTGTATGACATTTCCTTTGGAAAGAGAATAAAGGTATATTTTCGTTAAAATGCTTTGAAATAAATAATCAGCAAAGCACACCTTATTACAATAACTTAATAGAATATTTTTAAAGACTTAGCTGATTATCTATTTCTACATGATGGTAACTTATTATATCTTCAGACAATATAAGATTATTAAATTGTATTTTTATTCTCCTGATTAAATCTTTATCTTTTTGTAAATTCAAGCCATGATATCTTGCACCATTATATTCACCATCATAAGTAAGAACATCCTCTACAGAATGATTCTTATTATATATCTCCTTGATTTTCCTACATTCTTTATCCTTTGGATTTATAAGTAAAACAGAGTAAAGAATAGCACAAGCTGCACCAAATTCAATCATAGGAGTAGGTATGTTAAACTTTTGTGCCAGAGTGATAGTTCCAAAAATTCTTTCTCCACACTGTAATTTTCTCATAGGATCACGTCCCACACGAATACAATTATCCTTAAAAGAACTCCTACATCTTTTAATGAAATTCGAAATAAATTCATCAATATATTGAGATAATTCAGAATTATCTTTAATAAGAGAAGGTTTAATTTCTTTTTCAATAATACTCCTCACCAATGAAAGTACTTTTTTATCCCCCATTCCCTGTCCAATTGTTTTGTAGCCAAGTAAAGCAGAATACCATGCTATTATTGCATGAGGACCATTTGAAAGTCTATTTTTTATCTGCTGCATTTTTTCAATATTATCTACAACTTTAACCTGCCTTAATCTTTCAAGTAAAGGACTTTCATTACTTGCATACAACGGAATATATGGTTCACTGCTAAATAAAGTTATATTAAATCTTGAAATATATTTATCAAATTGAGACATAATAGATAATTTTTTTGATATATCTCCAACCTTTAACAGAGTTTTTTCATCAATTTTTTTTACTGTTTTTTTATGATTAACTAAAATATTTTCACCCTCTTGAAAGTATTTGAAGAGCTCTGTAATATCCGGTTGAAAATAAGAAATAGTCCTTTTAAGATCTGATAATTTTTTTTGAATTTGTGTAAGTAGTGTTTTTTCAGGTATTGCAGAAACCATTCTATTTACAACAGTCTCACAGAAATATGTTCTAGATATTGTTTCTTCTGCTTTTTCTTCACCCACTAACTTCTTAAGAGCATTTTTAACATTTTTTCTAATAAATTTTGCTCCTTTTATTTTGTTTAGTACCACAAGTATTGTAAGATTGGTGTTATTTTTACTATAGCGTTCAATGAGACCCTTAGCTATAATTTCAGACTGGGACTTCACTGCCGTTTCTGGAATAGCAAGACCAATGATTTGAGACTCCGTATACATCTTTATCATTTCCGTTTCATCATCCATATCAATAATATGAACGTTGCTTATACTTTGAAAATATGCCCTGCTTTCATACTTCACATTAAATTTTCCTAATGAATTTATTAACTCTTTAATTACAACTTTTTTAGTTGCTCCAATTATTTCCTTAGGCCTGGTATAGCCATCCCAATGGGAAAAAATCTGTGTAAGATATCCTCCTCCTATTGCGCCAAAACCGTGAATTCCTGCTTTTACATACCCAAAACTTTGTGGAAAATGTTCATTTAGTTTGGGCATGGACATTTTGGGTGTAAATTTAACCAGATCTTCGTGAAATTCTACCATACTATTATATGCTTTAAAAGCACGATTTTTTATGTGTTTTTTAGGCTCCTTTATATCTTTTATAAATATAGGGATTCCTCCTGAATCTGCTGCTGCGATCAGACCATTTTGAGAGTCTTCAAATATAAGACAATGTGATGGATGACAATTTAATTCATCTGCTGCTTTTAAAAATATTTCTGGATCAGGTTTCCCTTTTGTAACCTCGTTACCACATACAATAACATCAAAAAATCTCATCACTCTTGCACTTAAAAGATATTCTTCTGCTATGACCCTTCTGCTTGAAGTTGCAAGAGCAATTAAAATCCCGCTTTTCTTCAATCTTTCCAGTACATCATATAATCCTTCTTTAACAGGTACACCATTATGTCTTATATATCTCACTTCGTATTCATCAGCTTTTTTTCTTATCTCCTTATAAGGATAACTCTCTCCATATTGTTTTTTTGCAAGTTCTTCTGCCGTTTTTGCACTAGCTCCTAGAGAATCCAGAAGAAGCTTGTCTGTCATGCTTTCTCCATATATAAGTTTAGATGATGACTTTAACATATTAATTCTCAGTCTTTCAGTATCAAACATAGTTCCATCCATATCAAAAATTGCTGCATAAATTTGTTTACTTTCAAAATTTATAAGACATTCTCCTTTCTGTACTTTTGACATCTAACAACTTTATTATATATAACAAGTTGTTAGATGTCAAATTTAGAGATCAAGCGATTCAAAGGTTTAGGTAGAGTTTAGTATAGAGAATTGATACATAAGCTTTATAAACAGTTTCATCTAATATTTCTAATGAATCGTGTTTATTTTTTGTATAAAGATAGGCAGTTTTGTACAGAATCTCTTTATTAATTTTCATAAGTTCATAAAAAGCATTTTCATCACCACTTTTTGCACTTTTAACTAATGTCTCAACATTCATCTATAGTCCTCCAAACAATTTATCAAGTTATAACCGGTAATAACTTTCACTTGTTAGACCATGAAGTGTTCAATTTGGTTTTATCTTTTTAAAAATTTATGATATAATATGTGTGATTTAATATCAAATCGAATGGAGGTATAAAAATGAGTATTGCAGATAAACAGTATTTACATATTGTAAAAAATATTTTAGAAAATGGATATCATGATCAAAACAGGACAGGTATTCCCACATTTAAACTTCCCCATCAAATTATGCAATTTGATTTATCCTCGGAGTTTCCCATACTCACTACAAAATTTGTAGCCTTTAAAACAGCAGTAAAAGAACTTCTGTGGATATACAAGGAACAATCAAATGACGTAAGAAAACTGCAGGAACAAAATGTACACATTTGGGATGAATGGATGAGAGAAGATGGTACCATAGGAAAAGCTTACGGTTATCAGGTCGCAAAATTCAAACAAATTGACAATTTAATAAATATCCTAAGGACAGATCCTCAAAGTAGAAGAATGATTATATCTTTGTGGAATATAGAAGACCTCCCAGATATGGCATTATACCCTTGTTGTTATGAAACTCTTTGGGATGTAAAAGAAGATACATTGAACTGCATGTTGGTACAAAGAAGCGGAGATTTTCCAATCGGTGTTCCTTTTAACATGTGTCAATATGCAGTTCTTGTTCATTTAATTGCCCGTGTAACAGGGCTTAAGCCTGGACTTTTTACCCATGTTATAAATAACGCCCATATTTATGAAAATCAGGTTGAAGGTATGAAATTACAGCTTACAAGAAAGGATAAAGCCTATGATGCCCCAAAATTATGGATAAATCCAGAGATTAAAAATTTTTATGACTTTTCCATAGACGACATAAAACTTATAGACTATAAACATCATGAAAAAATTAGCATGGAGGTAGCTATATAATGCTTAGTATAATTGTAGCCCTTAATGAAAATTATGTAATAGGATGTAACAATAAGCTTATATGGCACATATCAAGAGATCTGAAAAGATTTAAAAAAATCACCTATGGTAAAACAATTATAATGGGAAGAAAAACTTTTGAATCCCTACCAGGTATACTTCCAAATAGAAAACATATTGTTATTACGAGAGACCATAACTATAGTATTAAAGATGAAAATGCACTGGTAGTACATAATATTAAAGATGTTCTAAAGTATGTACATTCTGAAGAGGACGCTTTTGTAATAGGAGGAGGAGAAATTTACACCCAGCTGCTTCCCTATTGTACTAAATTATATTTAACTAAAGTAATTTCTAAGAAAAAAGGTGACACCTACTTTCCTCAATTTAACATGGAAGACTATACTGTAATTGAATGTGAAAAACATAATGAAGATAATATAGAATACAGCTTTATAACTCTCGAAAAACATAAGATTTTTTAATCACGAAATTCACACATTGAACATAAAGATTTAATGGATAAAAATATTTTTTATTATATAAATCAAGTGCAAATGAATAATAAAAAGTTAACCTGCTTCCATCGTTTTTTAAATCAATTATTCTTATTTTATAAGCTACTTTAGTGATTTTACCATTAATCCTATAGTTGTCATAAATCCAGTGGCTCCACTGATTTACCTTTGCCTCTCCAATTGGATTCTTATCCTGTTTACTAACATATATTTTTATTTCATTATAGTTTCTACCATCCTCTGCTATTATTAATCCATACCGTCTTGTCATACCATTATTGACTGGTAAAATAACTTCTTTTGATTTACTAGGGGCATATTTCCATCCGATGGCAGGCTTGATTGGAGTAGTTATCTTGTCTGCATTTGGAACATCTGCAGATGATTCACCATCTTCTTCCGAAGTCACAATATCAGGTGGAGTATATCCATAACCATCATATTCGGACTTGCTTATGCCTGCTTTTATAGAGGATACTTCACCTTCAACTCTGCAGTCAGTACCGGTATTATCCAGCACATGAGGTATCTCTTTTATAGGAAAATTTCCTTCAATACAGTTATATACCTTTTCATAATCCACATATCCCCTTAAATTTGTATAAATACTCGTACCATCTATATAAATATCATTTTTGGTTTTAGGCGGCCATGCTGTAGGATAATTAAATAATATACTTTTTTTGCCTTGCCTTGCATAAGATTCCCATATAGTTTCCGCTTTTAACAATCCTGAATCAAATCCGTACTCCAATTGATCTAGAGGATTCCCAAGAGTGTGATTCCAAAAACAAGTTATACCATGAGTATTCGGAAATGCTCCCGTAGCTAAAGATGCCCAGTTAGGAGGAGTAATTGCCGGCAATACACTTCTCATAGAGTAATCTTTTGTTGTAACACCACTAGATATTATTTTATTAAAATTGGGTAATTTACCTTCATCTATATATTTTTTAACTAGCATTGGATCTGCACCATCTAGTCCTAACAAAAATACTTTTTTAGCTTTAATCTGACTATTTAACATTTTATACCTCCCAAATAATCTATTCATGTCAGTTGATAGAAAATATATTAACCTTACTTAACAGATATTAACAAGCAATTTTTAGCATAAATAAGTTGAGATAATTGCAAAAAGCTGGAATCAAATTATATATAGCTACTTAATTACTATATAAAACCGTCTCCAACTTTCTGGTCAACAAAACTCTATTTAAATAAAAAAGCTAATACATCTTATATTTTCAAATATAGGTATATACTATAGCATTTAATATATGCTGTCAATTAACTATTATTTATACCTCCAATAACTTTTATCTATCTTGTACAGTCTAACTCCCAAATTATGTAACATCAAAAAAATAATACCTTGTGTAATATTTTATTCTTGTATTATATTGTAATTACAAATTTAGAAAGATTCCAAATCTATAATTTCAGAAACGAATTACTTTCTTACACTATGTATAAAAGAAGTTTATTATATATAATATTAATGAATCAATATTTTTAACTTAAGAGGAGAATATCAATATACTGTTTTTTATCTTTAGCAATTATACTAGAATTAATAGACCTAAACTTAAGTGGTATACACCATTAAAAAACATGAAAACATATTAATAATTAACATTATTCTTATTTTTACATATTAATAAATTAAGAACAATTAATTTTCTGGAGGATTATATGTATTTTTGCCCTTTTACAGATTATTTTTTATCTCGCAGCCCCAACCCCACATATAATATTACAATCAACAGGGCTGCCCGCAGACTTACTTTATATAAAAATGGCAGAGTATACAAAACATATCCTGTAGCTGTGGGCAAAAGTCGGACTCCTACACCAGCAGGAACATTTAGAATAATAAATAAACAGGTTAATCCCGGTGGCCCCTATGGTGCCCGCTGGATGGGATTAAGTGCCAGAGGTATAGGAATACACGGTACAAATAACCCCAGTTCTATAGGTGGTGCTGTATCCAACGGATGTATACGAATGTATAATAAAAATGTAATTGAACTATTTAATATAGTTCCAGTAGGCACTGTAGTAAGAATTATTTAAATTTGACAACTATCTTCATAAGTATAACTTTTTAAAAACATCCTGTTAACTTTTTACAACAGGATGTTTTTAATTTGCCCGAAGGCTGCACTTGATCAATTATTTTTTCTATTGAAATGTTAATTTCAAAGGGAAGACCATCTACAAATAACTGAATACATAATACCTTGTCACTGCCAGCAGTGGCTTTAAATTTGCCATACATTAAAGTGGGTGTGGATATCTCTATATTAACACCTTCTTCACAGAATAGGGTACAGGCTTTTGCAGTTACCATATTAGTCATCTCAGAAATAGCACTTTGAGCCATTTCATTTAATTCTTCAATAGGCATTCCCATCATCATCTTAGAGGCAATATTTTTTGCACTTTCCATGGTAGCTCCATATATAATATTTCCTTTGAGATCTCCCACTATTCCAATTATAATTAAGACTCCAATACTATCTATGGTCTTATTCTTAACACTAAGTTTACCTTTTTTTATATCACTTATACCTAGCTGAGGCATTATATCTATAAATGAATCTATAAATGGATTTATATACCTGACATCCATTCTCCCGACCTCCTTTGAAAGCCTATATTTATATAAATATCTCCAAAGTCTGTTTTAGCTGTGGAAGAGGTAGTAGTATCTAATTCTGCTTTAGATATATTTATAGAATTTCCATAAAATATAGTAGGAGGTGCTACCCTTAATCCCATTAATTTATTGGTCCTATTTATTACAGAAGATGCATTCCCTGCTATCATATTGGACAATTCTCCCATAATATTTAACATTTCCTCTGAACTTTTAGGTTTTCTTTTTAACATAAATGTACAAAAACTTTCTGCAGTATCATAAGACATGTCAAGTAACATTCTACCAGAATATTTTCCTATAATGCCCATTACAATAGATATTCCCTTAGATACATGTTCTACATTTGATCTGTCTTCCTTTTCAAATTCAGGAATGGACTTTACTAGTTTATTGAATATATCCATAAAAGCTTCTTTATATGCTTTATAATATATAGTTTCCAGTTCCTTGAAAAGCTCTTCATCTGCCATTATTCTATTTATCAATAAAGAAAGCTCCTCTGGATCTGCCGGTTTTTGAATATATCCAGAAACATGATTTTTTCTTGCTTTTTTTACTATTTCATCATCCATCATAGAACTTATTATTATAACATTTATATTTGGATCTATATTATGAATTGCTCTGGTGCATTCAATACCATCTGCTCCAGGCATAGTCATATCCATAGTTACAATATCTGGTTTAAATTTACTTACTACTTCAATTGTTTCTTCTAATGAAGTTGCCTCTCCCACAACATCAAAGCCATTTTCAAGGAGCATGTCTTTAATCATTGCAATTGAAAATGGAGAATCGTCCACAACAACTATTCTAGTCTTTTTCATTTTTCCACCAACTTTCCTAATTGTACGTAATATTTGATTAATATTGTTTCCTACATTATATCAATTATTGAGATAAACTTTATTATTTTCTACTACTTTTATTATGTTTAAAAGTGTTTTATTAACAGGAGTATCTATTCCATATTTTTCTCCCAATTTACAAACAGTTCCTGCAAACATATCCACTTCTGTTTTTCTTCCATATGTAATATCTTCAAACATTGAAGTCTTACTGTCAGGATTCATAGTATCTAGTACTTTATACCATTTGTCAATATCACTTTTATTCAGATTAACCCCCACTTTTTTAGATAATTTTACTACCTCCCACATAGCGGATTCCATAAGATCTCTGGCCTCTTTTACCCTTTGAAATACTCCATAGTTACCTTTAAGTACTGCTGATGCTTGATTTATACCTACATTTATCATAAATTTCCACCATAGTGAATGCATCATATCACAGGGAATTTCATAGGAAATGCCAGCTTTTCGGAAAAGTTCTTCCACAGCTTGTACCTTTTCACTATAAGTTACATTTGTCTTTTCCCCAAAAATTATACTGCCATAGCTTGAAAAATGAATATTATTTCCCTTACGATTGGCATCAATGGCAATACATAATGCATAAAGTATCTTATCCATGCCATACTGCTTCCCTATAACTTCTTCGCTGGTAATACCATTCATGAGGGAAATAATAATTGTATCTTTTCCCACATGATTCTTCATATCTACAATAGCCTGGTCCAGTTCATTTGCCTTTACTGAAACAATGATTAAATCTGCCGGCTCACATTTTTCCTGGGGAGATACATATGTAAAATCATACTTTTTATCATTAATTACAAATCCATTTTTTTTATATCTATCTGCCCTTTCTCCCCCTGCTATAACCTTTATTCCTTCTGAATTCATATCATATAATTTGCTGTTATATGCACATCCAATGGCTCCTAGTCCTATAACAGATATATTTTTTATGTTTTTCATAAAAATATCCTCTCTTTCTTATATTAGGTATACTCAAAAAATAGCTGCTTTAATATTTATTGTAAAACAAATACTTCCTTTATAATATACACTTTTTCTAAAATCACAAGAATAGTTACATAATTATTCTTCAAAAATATTTTATAAATTTTTTAATAATTTCTTTAGTTTTAATACCAAAAGGCGGATACACAATTGATAGAGTAGAAATTTTACCTTGCTTCATATAGGAACGTTCATGGGTAAATGCCATAAAACCATAATATCCATGAGATTTTCCCATGCCACTGTTGTTGAATCCACCAAAAGGTAAATTGATATTAGCCGCATGCACTACTACATCATTTATTACCGCATCTCCAGATTCAGTATGATCCAATAAATAATTTACTGTTTTTTTATCCCTGCTAAATATGTAGATAACTAAAGGTTTGGGTTTAGAGTTTATATACTCTATAGCTTCATCAATAGATTTATAGGCTATAATGGGTAATACAGGGCCAAATATTTCCTCTTCCAATATTTTAGAAGTCAAATCTACATCAGTAATTATGGTGGGATATATAAAATTGTCACATTCATTAAAATGTCCCCCATATCTTATTTTTGCCCCTTTATGTACAGCCTCTTCTACAAGTTCTTTTATTCTTAAAAAATGTCCTCTTGTAATTATTCTAGAATATTTTAAATTCTCCATATCTTTTTCCAAAGTACCATAATACTGAATAATATATTTAATTGTCAGTTCAACAAATACTTCTTCCTTATCTTGTGGGATTAGTAAATAATCAGGGGCTACACATATTTGACCTGCATTTAGACATTTGCCCCAGACTATCCTTCTGGCAGCTTCATCCAAATCTGCAGATGGATGAATTATTACTGGAGATTTTCCTCCCAGTTCCAATGTAACAGTGGCAAGATTTTTAGAGGCAGCTTCCATAACCATTTTTCCCACAGGAGGACTTCCCGTAAAAAATATATTTTCAAAAGGTTTTTCCAGAAGCATCTTAGAAATTCTATAGTCTCCTTGAAATACAGCTACTTCGTTCTCTTCAAACATACAAGAAAGTATTTTTTTTATACATTCTGCGGTAAAAGGTGCGTACTCTGAAGGTTTTAATATTACACAATTTCCTGCTGCAATGGCAGAGACAAGTGGTGATACAGCCAGTTGAAATGGAAAATTCCAAGGGGAAATTATTAGAGAAACACCTTTTGATTCATATCTTATTTTGCATACAGCTCCAAAATAAGCAATAGGAGTCTTTACTTTTTTGTCTTTCATCCATTTATGTAAATTTTTTATGGCATGCTTAATCTCCGATATAACAGGATAAATTTCTGTCGAAAGCACCTCTTCTTCTGGCTTTTTAAAATCATCATACAGTGCCTTTTCAATCTCTTCCATATAATTTATTATATAGCTCTTTAGCATCTTTAATTTTTTAATTCTGTCCCTGGCACTACTTCTTCTTAATTTCCATTTATTATTTACCTGAAGATTAAAAACCCTGTCTATTTCCTTTTTTATTTCAATTGAATTTATATCCATTTTATTACACCTTCTTTAAATATTTGTAAAATTAATAGCAATTTCAATTAAAGATCAAGTAATTCTTAGGTTCATGTGGAGTTTTCACATGAGAAACGCCTCTTCTCCACCTGAACCTTATTAACAGTATTCTTAGTGTCTTTAGCACTTAGAATACGTTATCCTTTAGGGAAAGAATTTATCCATATGTGTAGCAGTGCTTATCTCCCACTTTGAAGAAGGTAGGAGCATTAGCTACTTACAGCATTCCGATAAATACATTGTAATTAAAGAAACTATTGTGATATCATTATAATGTTGCTTAAATATAAAATACTTTAAATCAGGTAGGTGAATTATTGAATGAAAAAACAAGAATTAAAATCCAACATACTTCTTTTAATAACAGCAGCCATATGGGGACTAGCCTTCGTAGCTCAAAAGGTTGGTGCAGAATACATAGGACCTTTTGCTTTCAATGGAATTAGATTTGCACTGGGAGGCATTTCTTTAATTCCTCTGTTATTATATTTTAATAAAACTCCGAAACAAAATACAAATAATTACCATAAACAATATAACTTCATAATTGCAGGAATCATAACTGGATGTGTACTTTTTTTTGGAGCTTCTCTTCAACAGATAGGACTAAATTACACTTCTGCCGGAAAAGCTGCATTTATAACAGGATTATATATGGTATTTGTACCTATTATAAGCATTTTTTTTAAAAGAAATATACCCTTAACTATCTGGGTCAGTGTAATTATAACTGCCATTGGTTTATACTTTTTAACCATCAATGAAAATTTTTCCATAAGTCAAGGGGATTTATTGGAAATTATAGGTGCATTTTTCTGGGCATTACATATATTAGCTATAGATTACTTTATAAAAAAGGTAGATGCATTAAGATTATCTTTTGTACAAACCCTAACCTGCTCTATACTTAGCATGATAGTATCACTTATTTTTGAAAAAACAACTATTTCCAGTGTATATGAAGCTCTTATACCTATACTTTATGGTGGAATATTTTCCGTAGGAATAGCTTATACCTTACAAATAATAGGACAAAAACATGCCAGACCTTCCCATGCAGCAATAATACTCAGCATGGAATCTGTTTTCGCAACCCTTGGAGGTATGATACTTTTAAATGAGCATTTACAATTAAAGGAATATTTAGGCTGTTTTCTAATGCTGTCAGGAATGCTTTTATCCCAAACTTCTAATTTTAATAATGCCAAAGCAGATATCTAATCTTCTAAAATATTTTACCTGGTCATATTGAATTTTGCCTCATTTACATTGTCTCTATTTAAATCCACCTTAGGTATAGTAAGAGTAAGTGTTAAAAATACTGCAATAATTGGTAATATAGTCAGGCTAGATACTGCTGCATGAATTCCATAATTATCTGATATCCACCCAAGTACAGGTGAAATTACTCCTCCCATGGTAACTGCCAATCCTAGGGTAACTCCTGAGGCCAGCCCCATATGGTTTGGCAAATACTTTTGCCCTAATACTACCATGGGACTATAGGGTGCATAAAGAGAAAGACCTATTGGAATTAACAGCACAGTTGCTATAAAAACATTGCTGACATTTATAAAAAAGAAGCTATTCCAACACCACTTAGTGCTATAAAGACAGCCATAATCCAGTAATTATCCACAATTCCCGACATGCCAAAACTGATTCCTGCCAATAATACTCCAAAAGGCAATGTCCATGGTACAGAAATTCTATCTGAACATATTCCAAATAAAGGCTGTATTATAGAGGAACTTATATTAGCTGAAAAAATTAAAAAAGCAGCAGCCACATAACTAAAGTGTTTGTCCGAAACCAAAAAAGGAAGCAGTGCAGGTAATGCACCCTGATAAAAATCTGCAGTAAAATGCCCAAAAGTCAAAATATTGCCATAAAACCGATTCATTATTAGCTCTCTCCTTTACCTACAAGCTCCAGAGCTACCTATAAGATATCTAAAAATAACTGATAATTTTTTAAAGATGCTTTATGATATACTTGCTGAGTTTATAGGAATTAAATACATATGTAAATACTTCAAAATTTGTATAAACTTATTCAGCTATTGATTAATAACATCTATAGTAGCATAAAAAATTAAGAAATACAATAATGACTATAAATCAAATTACGTGCAAAAAGAGAATCTGTATTTCAAGATTCTCTCTTTTTATGTTATTTAAATCTTTTTATTTAATTAAAGAACACACATCATTTGCAAACTGTACAGGATCATCTACAGAAAGCCCCTCAATTAACAATGCCTGATTATACAAAACATTGGAAAGCATTTTTAATTTATCTTTGTCCTCTGTAAAAGCCTGTTTAACAGCATTAAACATTTCATGATTTGTATTTATCTCCAAAATTTTATCCGCTTTAATATTTTGATTTTCCGGCGTCATATTAAGCACTTTCTCCATTTCAATAGAAAGTTCTCCACTGCTTGCAAGACAAACAGGATGGGTCTTCAAACGTTTGGATGCCTTTACTTCTTTTACTTTATCCTTTAAAGCTTCTTTCATAAAATCAAATAGTTCCTTATTTTCTTCTGTTTCTTTATCACTTTCTTTTTCATCGGATTCAAAACCTAAATCCTTACTGGAAACAGATTTAAATTCTTTTTCATCATATTTTACAAGCATTTTAATAGCAAATTCATCTACATCATCAGTAAAATATAATATTTCAAAGCCCTTATCTTTAACCAGTTCAGTTTGAGGCAATTTATCAATTTTTTCTATACTTTCTCCCGATGCATAATATATAAATTTCTGCTCATTTTTCATACGGGATATATATTCATCAAGACTTACAAGTTTTTTCTCTGTGGAAGAGTAGAACATTAATAAATCCTTAAGTACATCTTTATTCATTCCAAAATCAGAATAAACACCATATTTAAGCTGTCTTCCAAAGTTTTTATAAAACTCATTATACTTTTCCCTATCATTTTTCAGCATAAGTAAAAGTTCACTTTTAATCTTTTCTTTTATTTTTTTAGCAATAAATTTAAGCTGTCTGTCATGCTGCAGAAGTTCTCTTGAAATATTAAGGGAAAGATCGGCAGAATCAACCAGCCCTTGCACAAAACTAAAATAATCTGGTAATAAATCAGCACACTTTTCCATTATCAGTACACCATTTGAATAAAGTTCCAATCCCTTTTGAAATTCCTTTGTATAAAAATCATAAGGTGCTCTTGCAGGAATAAAAAGCAAGGTATTATAACTTGTTACCCCTTCTACACTGGCATGAATTGTTTTAAGAGGTTTTTCATAGCCAAAATGTTTATCCATGTAAAACTGCTCATAATCCTCAGGTTTTAATTCATTTTTATTTTTTCTCCAGATAGGCACCATGCTGTTTAAAGTTTCATCTTCAAAATAGTCTTCATAATCCTTGTCGCTGCCTTCTTTCAATTTACTTTTCTTTACCATCATTTTAATAGGATATTTTATAAAATCAGAGTATTTCTTTATTAAAGATTTTATTTTATATTCATCTAAAAATTCACTGTACTTTTCATCTTCTGTGTCTTGTTTAATTTTTAATATGACTTCAGTTCCCACATCTTCTTTTTCACAGCTTTCAATAGTGTAACCTTCTACCCCTTTTGATTCCCATTTATATGCCTTATCTGAATTAATGGCACGACTTTTTACCGTAACTAAATCAGATACCATAAAAGCAGAATAAAAGCCAACTCCAAATTGACCTATAATATCCACTCCTTCTTTCAATTCATTTTCATTTTTAAAGGCAAAAGAACCACTTTTTGCAATAGTACCCAGATTATTTTCAAGTTCTTCTTCTGTCATACCTATTCCTGTATCAAAAATTGTAAGTGTTCTGTTTTCTTTATCTGCAGTAATTCTAATATAAAAATCATCTCTGTTAAAAGTAACATTTTCATCAACAAGCGAACGGTAATAACTTTTATCAATTGCATCACTGGCATTGGATATAAGTTCTCTTAAAAATATCTCTTTATTGGTATAAATAGAGTTAATAACCAAGTCAAGCAGCCTCTTTGATTCTGCTTTAAACTGTTTTGTAGTCATTTTATCATTTCCTTTCTTTAATATGTAAAATATATGGCTTAAAACTTTAATAATATATAGATCACATAAAATCTATGTAATTAATACTGTATTTTTCATCATTACTATATTATTACATAGATACATTTTGTAATTTTGATATAACCTTATTTTAAAGGTATTTAAGTACATTTTTGTTAGCACTTATAATACTTGAGTGCTAATTTTATTTTAGCAATTATTTTTCCTTTGTCAATACATTTTTAAATTAAATTTTCCTCTAAATCTATTTTAACTATTAAATTTTCCACATTTTTTATCCTTTTCTCTGGTAAACTCAATAAAAATTCAATGAAATAATTCTGCCATTCTGATTCCATATTATCCTTATATTTAGTTAATTTCTCACAGGATAAATTCAGAGAATTGTAGTTTAAATCATCATAAAATACTGTTCTACCAAGTACAGCCAGAGGCATATCTCCTAGTGTCTTGAATACTTCTATATATTCACTGCCAAATAGGCACTCGGAATCCAAAAGATCTATATAGTCTTCAAATGACTTTAAATTCGAAGATATAATATTAATTTTATCCTCAATATATCTACATTCCATTACCTCCTCTACAATAGAAGCGAACTTATAATTACTCATTTTGCTGCCTTTTTTAAAGATAATTTTATCTTCTTTAGATTCTTCCTTTTCTATAATAATCATATTTGACAGATTTCCATTATCGTAAGCATTTAAAAATCGTACTATAAATGAACTTTTATATCTTTTTATATACTCTATAAGCTTTTTATCTCTAATATTAAATTTAACGATTACCCCTTTAAAGATTTCCTTTAAGATACTTTTTAATTCCTCTCTATTTTTTTCAAGTAAACTTCTTTTCATTACTTCCCTGTCATGTGGTGAAATTTCAAGAGTAATTTCATTGTTTCCACATAAAATCACAAAAATAGATTGATCTAAGAGCACCTGAAATACATTAATTGGAGATTTTATAATATTTATTTTATATTTTTTGCCATAATCCCTGAGTACTTTTCTAATGGAAGATTGTTTGAAAAAATTACAAAAATCAGTTTCTATTTTTAATTTTTCAAGATACTGCTTTATATAAAAAATACCTGTTAAATTCATATTATCAAACATAAGTGGATAATCGACGCTGCAGGGTATATCATAAGCTGCAAAAATCTCATCATAATTATTGAAAAAATCGCCTAAGTTATCTATTGTATCATTATAAATCTCTAGAGGAATATTAAGTTTATTTTCTTTTATATTTTTATAGAACTCCCTACACTCTTCAGTATGTTTTTTAACAAGTTCAACACCTTCTTTATATATAAATTTAACATCTATTTCATAGATTAAAGTATAACATCTATTTTGTCCTCCATAATTTTGTATATAGGCATTTATGGAATAGTATATGGAATTGAGAATATTAATGGCATTGTCCTCCTTTATAGAACTGCTTTCTCCTTTTGTATACCTTATAACTAATTCTTTAAAAATTAAAAGAACACCTGCTTCCATACTTTTGGGCAAAGTCTTCAATACTCATCTCCCTCCTCATCTTCCATATCAGTAAGTTCTCTACCACTTCTAAAATTATTTACAATTCTTTCGATACCCTTTCCTTTCATAAGTTCTGTGGAACCATTATAAACTTTATTAAAAAGGAACATTATAGCTTTAAATATTTCTTCATCTTCAAGAAAGTCTGATGTGTGATTTTTTATATAATGGAATATTTCATAGATATCATTAATATTTTCAACTAAATTATGCTGATTTACATAAGGAGAATATGCGAGCTCTCTTATAATATCTTTTAAAATATTCATATTAAGTTCCAGTCTGCCCTGAGCTTTTAAAGTAATATTTCTTGTTTCTATAATATCTTTTACATCCCATTCTTTGAGAAAAAGATTTTGTTTTTTTAGATGTTTATTTAATTTTAAAAGTTCAGTTATATCCTTTGATTTTTCAATGTTATTGAGAGAATTAAACATTTCAAGCAGGTTCATAATTATCACCCCTTAAAAAATTAAACAAAATACTTGACATATGATTTGTAATATGGTATAGTAGTCATATGGTATAATTGTGTGTTTTGTATATATTGTATTATAACATATTTGAATAGAAATTCAATATAATAGCAGTTGATTTTGCTATTTTTTATTTTATAAATATTAAAATTAAAGGAGGTTGCGCCCTCCTTATACAACTTGCCAGGGATTTTCTTTTCCTTCAATAAATAAGATACAACTTAAAATAGAGTTTTCTATCATATCACTCACAGACTGATCTGTATAAAAGGCCGTATGAGGTGTAATAATTACATTAGGATAGGATTTTAAAATTGCCAATTGTCTATTATCCAGTATTTCACATTTCAAATTATTGTAGTACAGATTGGATTCATGTTCAATAACATCTAAAGCCGCTCCTGCAATTTTTTTCTGTTCAATACCTTCTATCAAATCATCGGTATTAATAAGAGAGCCCCGGGCTGTATTAATAATAAATACTCCATCTTTCATCATATCTATAGAATTTTTATCAATGATGTGATAATTATTTTTCCTAGCGGGAATATGTAATGTAATGATATTGCTATTTTTTAAGAGTTCTTCCAATGAAACATAGGTAGCATATTTTTTTACATCTTCATTTTCATGAGAACTATGGGCTATTATTTTACAACCAAATCCACTTAAATTTCTAATTACCCTTTGTCCAATTTTCCCCGTACCAATAACACCCACAGTTAAATTATGAAGTTCTCTCCCCTGTACACCTTTTAAGGAATAATCCTGTACACTGGCACATTCCATAATAGCTTTCATCTTCCGTATTGTCATTAAAATTACCATAACAGTATGATCTGCTACACTGCTTGGAGAATAAGTTACATTTCCTACATGCATATCTAATTGTCTGGCCTTTTCAATATCTATATGATCATATCCAATAGTTCTTGTGGATATAAATTTTACTCCCATTTCATGAAATTTTTCTACCAGTTCTCCTGAAATGGGAGTAGTAACTATGCTCACACATTGAAACCCCCTAGCCAGTTCTGCATTTTTCATATTAGGAGCATCATTACATAATACCACTTCAACTTTATACTTTTTACTGAACTCCTGAAAATACATGGTTTCATCAGCTCTATAACTATAAGCTAGTATCTTCATTAATTTTCACCTTCCTTGATTCATATATTAAATGGTTATACAGAGAACATTATACCATATTGACAATTCACAGTTCACAATTCATAATACACAATTTTTAATATACATTTCCTAAAATTACTCTATTAAGATATTTCCTGGCCACAGCTTCTGCCTTTTTTATAAAGTTTATATCCGTAGGAGAATTTTTAAGTTTATATCTTGGAAAATATCTGGAGAGATGAAGAGGTATATTATTATCTATGGAACTTAAGAATTTCGAAATATTTTCCACTTCCTTTAAATCATCATTTTTCCCGCTCACCAGCAAGGTAGTAATTTCCACATGACAAACTCCTGCAGCTTTTTCAATAGTTTTTAGTACCGGCTTTAAACTTCCCCCGCAGAGATTTTTATAATACCCTTCATTAAAACTTTTCAAATCAATATTCATGGCATCTACATAGGGAATAAGCTGAACAAGAGGTTCTTCATTTATATATCCATTAGTAACAAGTACTACTGCCGAATCAGACTTTTTTTCTTTTAAAAGTTTAGCACAATTATACACATATTCATACCATATTGTAGGCTCATTATAAGTAAAGGCCACTCCTATATTATTTTTCAATTCCACTGCAGTATTTATTAAATTCTTTTCGGACACAAATTTACTTTTAGCTCTAAACTGGGATATAGTATAATTTTGACAAAAATCACAGGTAAAATTACATCCAAAACTCCCTACTGAAAAAATATAGCTGTGTGGTTTAAAGTAACGAAGAGGCTTTTTCTCTATAGGATCCAGTGCCCCAGAGGTGATTTCCCCATAATTTATAGTAAAAAGTTTTCCTCTTTCATGGACTCTCACATTACACTTTCCAAAATCCCCTTCTTTAATTACACAATTATGAGGACATAAAAAACAATGAACTTTGTCTTTAAGTTTTTCATAAAATAAAGCTTCCATTTTCATAATATCTACCTTCTTTTCAATGTTCTTTATATCGAACTACTTTAAATCTTTCTATTGTATATTCCTCCTCAGGTTTTATACCTGCCTTTTCCAGGGCAATTAAGAGTTGCTTTTCCACTGTATCTACACTTTCTAAATTGGGAAGTAAAAGTCCTGTTTTTCTTTCTTTTCTCACAATGACACCATATTGCTCCGGATCCAATTCTTCTTTGCAAGAGGGTTCAGGTTCTGTTAAAACATCTACTGAAAAGACAATATCCAAAAGCTCCTCCTTTTCCACTTTATAAAATCTTGGATCATTAAAAGCAGCTTCAACAGCATTGCGTATGATTTCTTCCGCTACATTATTTGTGGCAGGAAATATGGTACCTATACATCCTCTTAAATCTCCATATTTTTTTAAAGATACAAATACTCCCCTTTTGGTATGTTTCATTTCATCTGTTATATAATCTGGAATTTTTTTAGGCACTCTTCCCCTATTTAAATAAAACTCAACACTTTCTCTTGCAAGTCTTACATAGGGATTGCTTTCCTCTTTTCTCTTTTCCAAGGCATGACTTTGAAGTAATTCTAATTGCTTTAATTTTGAGGTATCCTCTGATAATACATTAAACCTCATTACTCCATAACCTACTCCAAAAGTTCCCTCATAACTTAAAAGTTCCCCATTAAATTTACTCTTATCTAAAGCTCCCAGTAAGGTTAAAACAGAATTTCTCCCACACTCTGCTGCATTAACTATATTCTCCCTATCCATATTAAAAATGTCCTTAACATCTCCATTTTTTAAATTTTCAAGAAACTCCCTATCGAACTTTTCCCCAAAAGGACTGTACCCATAAGGTCCTTCTTCTTTTAATTTATGGGATAAGTCTCCACTTGCTATAAATACAACTTCTTCTCCTGACTCTTCCACTGCTTTATCTATATACATGCCAAACTTATATAGATTAATATCACCTAAAGGTGCATAAGTTATGTGTACAAGTTTATAGTCCTTATAGTATTTATCAATAAAATACAGAGGAACCATAGCTCCATGATCTAAATAAATAGAAGTATTATATTTATTTAAAAGAGAATTGGTGGCCATTACAACAGGTATATGATCTTTATATGCAAGTTCATATATTTTACTGGTAAGAGACTTGTTAACATGCAATTTCCTAGAAATATCCCAGGCTCCAAAATTCTTTAAATCCCCTGATATTTCATCTTCATAACTTAAGGCAATAGCATCTTTAAACATGACACCATGGGGAGTCACAAGTATAATGGTATCTGGAGCTTTTTTGGCAATCTCTTTTCCTATTATATGAAAGCTATCACCGGTATTACTAATCTTTTTTTCCTGCCCTTTTCCTATCTCTGGAATTACAATGGGAGGATGAGGCAGTAAATAAAATCCTTTTAAACTCAAAGAATCACCTCCATAAATAATATTTACACTTTTCTATAATAATATTAGAAAATCAAATATTATGCAATATATAACCAATAAGACAGTTACATAAATTAATTCTTGAATAAAATTTTTCATAAGACTCAAACTAATTTTATATGATGTGTAAACTACTATATTTTATAAAATTAAGGGGTGTTTCATTTGAACAAAAAATTGAATCTACTTATATTTAGTGGAGATTATGACAAAGCTCTTGCTGGACTGATTATAGCTAATGCCGCCAGAGAAATAGACATAGACGTATCAATATTTTTTGGTTTTTGGGGGCTTCTCCTTGTACGTGATCCTAAAGCCCCTCCTTGTGAAAATAAAACTGTTTATGAAAAAATGTTTTCCATGATGACGCCAAATGGCATTGAAGAGCTGCCATTATCTAAAATGAATTTTAGCGGCATAGGGAAGGAAATGCTTAAGGCCATGATGAAAGAAGAGGATACTCCAAGCATCACAGCTTTTTTAAAAGGAGCCCTAAAAAAAGGAGTAAAATTTTATGGTTGTAAGCTTTCAGTAGAAATTATGGGATTTAAAAAGGAGGAACTTCTTCCTGAAGTTGAAATAATCGAAGCAAAAGATTACTTAAAAGATGCCGTTAATTCAAATATGCAGCTGTTTATCTAAATATAATCTATGAATGAAGTATAAGTTTTAAAAAATTGTGTCCCAATTTTACTCCATAAAAAATAACCACACTGCCGCAAATTATATTTATTTTTCCAAATATATTTTCATTGAGATTATTTTTTAAAATTGAAAAAACTGTAGCAAGAAAAATAAACCATATAAAGGATGCCATGCATACTCCGGCAATAAAAAATTTACAGGCATATAAAGGCATGGATGCCCTAAAGCCCCCCAGCAGCAGTGAGCCATCTATTATAGCCTGAGGGTTAAGCCAGGTTACTGTAAAACAGGCTGCTGCCAATTTACATAAGGACATGTCTATATTTATGTTATCCTTTGACAGTTGAGGCTTGGACTTAATAAGTGATATTCCTATATAGATAATAACAATGGTTCCCAAAAGAAAAATCAATAGCTTTAAAAAATAAAAATTATCTATAAGTATACCTATTCCAAAAAAACTTGCAACAGATAAGGTTATGTCAAAAAATATAGTAATAAATGCTGTTTCATAAGCTCTCCTTCTGCTCATAGCTACAGCTGTATTTATCACATATAAATTTTGCATTCCTATAGGTGCCACATAGCTAATGCCAAGTATAAATCCTTGTATTAAATATTTCATCATAGTTATCTTCCCCTTGTTGAATTGATTTTTTTAGTGTCTTAACAGAGACCTATTACAAATTATAATAGTAATGCCATCTGTTATCTCCATCCAAGAAAATAAAACTTATGCCAACCAAACACACAAAAATAGTTGTTAAATCTTAAAATCACTTGATTTAACAACTATTTTGTTCTTTTTCTAATTTTCTAATTATATGGGATAGTTTTTTAAGTCCCATTTCCATTTGGTCAATTGAAGCATAGGAATAAGATATTCTTAAATTTTGATTATTAGAAAAACTATACATGCTTCCGGGATTAATAAGAATTTTTTCTTTTATTGATTCTTGGAATAATTTATTTATAGATATATTGGAGTTTAATTTAAGCCATATGTAAAATCCGCCTTGAGGAATATTCCAGGAGGCTATGTCTTTAAAGTTATCCTTTAGAATTTCTATAGTTTTATCCCTACGAAATTTAAGTTTTCTCCTGAATTCTTTAAGATGTTCCTCATATAATCCACTGCTTATCCACTCCGTTAACATCATCTGAGATATAGAGCTAGAACCATAATCAGTTTGCATTTTTATATCCGCTAGTCTTTCTATTACACTTTCAGGACCTGCAACCCATCCAATTCTAAAACCGGGAGCAAGACATTTTGAAATACTCCCAAGATACAATACATTACCATTTTTATCTCTACTTTTAAGAGGCATGGGAGGAGATTTTTCTATCCACAATTCTCTATAGACATCATCTTCTACAATGGGAATTCTTAAATCTCCGCAGCATTTTAAAATTTTCATACGTCTTTTTTCACTCATTACAATTCCTGTCGGATTATTAAATGTAGGAATGGTGTATAACATTTTAGCAGCATTCTTTCCTACATTTTTTTGTATTTCCTCAGGAATAATTCCTTCACCATCCATTTTCAAACCAGTCAGATTCATTCCAAGAGACTGAAATATATGCAAAGACTTTAAATAGGAGGGATCTTCTACCAATATTTTAGATCCTGGAGGTAAAAGAGCTAGTGATATAAGCTGTAATGCTTGAAGTGCTCCAGAAACAATAAGTATGGAAGAAGGTGGTATCTGTATGCCATATTTTTTTATGTATTTACTAATTACCTGCCTTAATTCCAACAACCCTTTTGCCTCAAGATACCCTAATGAAGTAATTCTATTTAAACATCTATTTAAAACTTTATTCATCATATGCCTGGGAAATAAATCAGGACCTGGTTCCCCGGTTCCAAGTCTAATTATATTTTCTTCATATTCCAGCTTATTAACCATTTGAATGGTACGGAGATTCGGCTTATGAATACTTCCTTCAATATAATTCTTCCAATTCAATTCTGGTTTTGAGGAAAGTAAGGACCATGTATTATTTATTATTGTAGTACCACCTCCTTTATTGCCTTCAATAAGTCCCCTGCCTTTTAACTCATCCAAAGCTTCAACTATAGTACTTCTATTTACTTCAAATATCTCTGCAAGTTTTCTTTGAGAAGGAATTTTAGTACCTATGGCAAAGTTTCCACTGGATATTTCACTGATTATATAATCTACAATTTGTCTATACAAAGTTCTAGAAGAATTTTTATTCGGTTTCCAATTAATATCTATCACTTATATTGCACCTTCTTTAGTCTAAACACTTACTACATAATATCATAAAGGTACATTTTTAAATATATGTAATTAAAATTCACTAAAATACTATTAATAATTAAGTTTTGAGAAAAATCCATTTAATTCTTTCATTAAGAATTAAAACTAAAATGGAATTTATTGTATTTATTGATTTCGCAGCAAATACACTGAATCCTCCCATTAATGCAAGAGCACCAAACGTAATATTATATAAATTTGCTATTTTAATATTCATATCTATTATTTTATAAGAACTTTTAGACAACGTAATTAAATCATTCAATCTAACCATATTATCTTCAAATATTATACAATCTGAATTTAACTTGATTTGATCACAGAATGAATCTGCAAAGCTCACACTTACATCTGCAGCCCTCATTGCAGATACATCATTTAAACCATCTCCTACCATCATAACTGTATTATATATTTTCTGCTTTTCTATAATCTTTAGCTTTTCTTCATCATTACAATCACCATAGATATTATTTATATCTAATATATCAGAAACATATTTACCTCTGTCATAACTATCACTTGTCAATAAAGATAAATTTGTTATCCCCTTAAGTTTAATCTTAGGAATTAATTCGTAAGAACTATGCCGTATACTTTCCCGCATTATGATTATGCCTGTAAGTTTGCCATCTAAGCTGATGAGAATAGGCGTGTATAGCTTATTTTTATAATGTAAGTATTTATCTAGTACTTCATCTAAAGCTATGTTATTTTCCATGAAAAATTCATCATTTCCTATTAGAACTGTATGATTATTGTATACGGCTTTTACTCCTTTTGACGGTATCAATATGGAATTTTTTACATTTTCTACTAAGGAATCCTCAGCTGCCTGCATTTTATCTATATTATGTGATTTTTGTAACTGACTTTTGAAAGTGTTAGATATAGGATGATAATTAGGTGCTTCACAGGATGAACATATTTTAAGTATAGCTTCATCAGTATAGTTTTTATCAAAAGACTGTATATCTATAATCTCCATATTTCCATAAGTTAATGTACCTGTTTTATCGAAAACTATACTGTTAGTATCTATAATTTTCTCAAAGGTGTTGGGATTTCTAAGGTATATATTATACTTACTCAATAAATGAATATAATTTTTTATTCCAGTATTTAAAGCTAATTCAGATGATTCAGGGCACAAGACCAATATTATTGATAAAACATTCAATATATCTCTTGTAAATATATAACATGTAATTCCTAATAAAGCAGCAATAACTACAATTCTATCTTGAAATTTAACTACTCTCTTATTTAAATTTAATTGTTCAAAAGAGATATCATCTTTATTTAACACCTGAGGAATTTTTGTTATGCGAACTTTTAAATTACCAGATAAAACTACAGTACCCTGGTATACTGTATTTCCTTTACTTATAGGAAATACAGTGGGTTGGCCTGTGCGATAAAAATTGCTAATGAAACTACTGCCATCTAAAACTTCTCCTTCCACTGGAACTAGTTCACCCTTGTGGATATATATAATATCGTTTAACTGTACTGAATGAATTGAAGTTAATATCTCATCACCAGTACTTGTGATAATCCATGCGGTATTAGGAGGGGTAACCATATTATGTTTTAATAATTTCTGACATTTTAAGTCAGCAGATAATTTTATGTAATTGTTAAAATCAATTAAAGCAATTAATAATAAACCTTCTGTACTTTCTCTTAAAACAGTAAGACACATAGCCGCTAATTTTAAGATGAATTCTGAATTTAAATAAATATGTTTTGTAAACTTCTTATAAACATTTTTAAGAAAAGGATATCCCGCTACAATAGTAATTACAGAAGCTGTCCCTAATGCCCTTATACTGCTGCCAATGAAAGATTTCCCAAATATAGAATTTTTGATTCTAAATAACAAATAGACTAAACCAGACCATACAAGTTTAGCCTTAACTTTATTTGTTTTTTGCTTAATCTCATAATATGAATTATAAGAATCCAGACTTTTAGAATCATAATTTATTTTAGATGATAAAACTTGTTCTATACTATGTTTAATTAATTTCATATTTGTCTTTGCTTCATCATATACTATAAGAATACTTCCAGTATTACAGCTTACATTACTATATTTTACTCCATATATATTTCCAATATATATATCCGTATATTTAGCTAATACTTTGTTTCTATAGATTTTATTAGTTTTAAATCTAATACGCCCAGGTAATATATTTACTTCTTTCAATTTTAAAATACAGCCTCCTTTTTAAAGCTAAAAATTATCAACTTTATCAGATATACTTTCTAACTGTTTTTTTAACTCAGACATTTTATCCAATGCATGCCTTTGTTCTTCTAAAAATTTAAAATCCTTTTGTCTATCTATTTCAGAAACTGTATTACATATATCATTATTTTGCCTTTGCACTTCTATTTTTATTTCATCAATAAAACTTCTTGCATTTTCTCTAATTGCCAGAGTATTTCTTATCATTTTCATGGCCATAGGTCTTATATTGTTTTTTACGTTGTGATAAAATCTATAGCTAACTAAACCAGCTGCAAAGCCATATAAAAATTTTTTGTTTACCATAATTAAAATCCTCCATGGGCAATTATTACAATTTTATTCTTTCATTGATTAAAGTGCTATTGAATTTCATTCCACTCTATAAATAAGTGCTTTTAAAATTTATAATTATCAATGTTTAAACATTACTAACCTCATTATACGTTTATACAACTTCTTATTATTTGTCCTTTCAAATTCTTGAAAAAAGAAGTCATTAAAACTTTTTATGGAATTACACCACAATGTTAATATTTTCTCTTCAGAGGATGGATTATTTTTAATCTCCTCTAAACTAGAAATCAACAAATCTTGTAATACTTCTTTTACTTTATCTAAATTATTATTTAATAATACTAAATTAGCTGAATTATCCTTATTATCTTTCATACACTAACCCCTTATGAACAATATTTTAGTATATTAATTTATAAAAATATGATATAAGTATAACTTGTGCTTTATATATGATAAATTATTATTTTTTTTCGATATTATAAAGTTTTAATCTAAATTTTAAAGTTAAAATTGAAATCAAAATATTAAAACTATAAAATATTATAGTTTTTAATGGATTTAAATAATCCATAATTGATAGTAACATTCCAATTATATTCAGTGTTACAGCAACATTCTTAGTTTGAACATCTATTTCACTGCAAAAATAACTTAGTTCTATTATTGAAGGTAACTTATCCATATGATTACATTCAAAGTTAATATTACCTTTTAACATATCCATCATAGTAGCATAATTCTTATATACACATATAACCAGATCATGGTATAAATATTCCTCAAACTCCTCTAAAAATTCATTTGTAACCAGAAAAGCTTTTTTTCCTTTTGTTTTATTATTAAAATCATAGTTAGCATTATATTTCAAAACCTCATAATCTAATATATCTATTCCTAAATAATAACTAATATAGTTTATAACAACATTTTTACAATTTCCAATTATGGATATATTGTTAATTCCTAACAAGCGTATATCTTCTATAATTGATTTCATTCTATCAGAAACAGGATTCTCTAATTGCCTTAATATTACAAGTTTCTCAAAATTCATTCTGTCTAAATGTGATAATGAGCTATTGTGCTTATAAAACTCATTTAAAAATAAGCTGCTATCTATCAATAAAGTATTCATATTGCCCATTGAATAAATATAATGGTAATCTTTAAAATATATACCATTATATTTTAGCTTGGATGATGCATAATAATATGAAACTAAAGCTATAGAAAATAAAATTCCTGGATAGCCTAAAATAAGCACTGAAAAAGCTTTAGATATACTATTAGTAACTAAAAGCGTAATACCTGACATAATTAATGAAATATTTATTATTTTCTTAGAACTTATATATTCATTTTCATATATTTCTTTACCTCGTTTTTTTCCGAATAATGATAGAGGATTTAATGTATGGAATATTATTTTATATAATGAACCATTATTTACATCTCCAGCAATCTCTAATTTATCTTTAATATTCAAACATCCGTCTAAAATAATTATAATTTCATTTTCAGATATATGGGCAGTATCATAATTAATAAGAACATTTCCAGTCACTTTACTTGGTTTAACAGAAAATATACCCTTTGATCTGATCAGTATAATTTTTATATTAAATGCTATTTTATCATTTCTAAAGAGATCAGATACATTAGCTCTAAGCCTTCCCGGTAAGGAGGATATAATTTTTATCCTGTTATAATTTAAATTGATCATTTTACACTTTCAGGTTCATCCATGTTAGCCATGTGTTTTTTCCTGCGTTGATACTGTACCTCCGCTACTATATCCTCTAATCCTTCTTTAGCTCCACAGGTTAGTTCAGTTACTTTATCTGTTACTGCAAGAATTGAAGCTATAGTTCCCACTGCCAGTTTTCTTAGAGGATTAAATATCATTTTTTTCATTGAAATATCAATTCTATCATCTTCAATATGATCATCATTTAATTTTTTATTCTTTGTATTAATATTATCAAGCTTAGATAATATATTTTCAACATTTTTACTCATATGACCAAAATTATCGTTCATAACTTTAATACTATTTTTTATATCCAGTTTATCATTTTGCAGTTCCTCTACTTTCTCGTTTATTTTACTATACCTTTGCTGTAAATCGACAAGTTCCTGCTGCATTTTCTTCTGCAGCTCTTCAATTTTTTCTGTTGAACTGTTACCATTTACATTTTTTCCTTCCATTGAATGTGTCCCATTATTATCCATTTGATTACAACCTCCTTAAATTATATACATTTTATTATGCTCGGATTTTTTTTTTCTATACCTGAACAAGGTAATTTTAACCACAGCATATATCTGTAATAATTCATAATTTTATAAAATATTTTAGGCATAAATTAATATAATGAATGGCATTATATATAATATAAAATTTTAAATAATTAGTGTGGAGGAATTTAATATGAAAGTTCGCAGAGGAGCAATTCCAACCTTTCTGGGAACAGCAGTTACAGCTACTGGAGCTGCTTTAACAGCTATGGAAATAGTACCGTTGGTTGCTGCTGGAGCAGTTGGTTTTGGATTAGCACATATAGTTCTTGGAGGAATAGAGATGAGCAGACATAAAAAGAATATGACAAAAAGGATGGATTAGATATAATATTAATTTTCTTATAATTTGTATACTATTCACAAAGAAGCCTTTGACTACTGCAAAAGGCTCTTTACAATTTATTATGCAATTGAAACTAACTCTTCCATATTCTCAATGCTGTTTATGGATGTAATAAATACTTTAATTAACTGGTTTCTTAAATTTACTTTTGTATTAATTAAAAATCCTTCTATTTGTTTATAAATTAATCCCTCTTGTTTCTTTACTTGATTTTGAAGATTATTTTTGTGCAATATTTCTTTGCCGGAAATTATTTTTTCACATAAGTTATTTATCACTATGTCAGAAAATAATACATCAAACATACATGAGATTGTAAAATCCATAATTTTTTCACTGACTTTTGTCACTATTTGAGTAGTTGTGAAATTCTTAATAGTATTTTCAAGAAAATTATTGCACCTATTGAAATCAAATGAATTTATACATTCATAATTTATATGTAAATCATTCACATTATTCTTAAATTGCTCATTGATTTTTAATATTATGTTTTTTGAAAAATTTTTAATGGTTTCAGAAGATAATACCAATTGCTGGAACATCTCTTTATTATGTAATAAGGGCTTATTAGCTATAACTACCGAATAAGTTTCAGCTGATTTTAAGCATTTAGAAAAAAAAATGTCTAACTCTTTTTCTATTAACAAAATATAAACTTTTTCAAATTCACTTACATAATATTCAAAATAAATACTTGAATCTATCATAATTATCTCCTTTTATTTCAATAATTTTATATCAAATAATTCTTTAGATTCAGGTGGAATTTGATTGTTGATTTTTATTTTACGCTAATAAGGTAAAAGCAATATAAAATCTATGTTAAATAAATTTAAAATATTAGGGAATAGTTGGGAGAATCTTGGGGAAACTTATTTAGATATGTATTAGATTAATTTTAAAGAAAGATGATGGAGAGTGTTTTATATGTTTAACAATAGGGCAAATATCAAAAAATTAGATGACCACATTTTATATAAAAGGATAAGAATACCTGTCAAATCTGTATACAGAAATGAAAACATGTCAAAAAAAATAACTAATTTCATTATGTCTATTAAAGGAGTAGCTGAAGCAAAAGCTAATCCCATAACAGGCAAAGTACTTATAATATTTGATGAAAACATGGTATCAGAAAGCCATATAGAAAGCCAAATTAACATTTATATAAGAAAGTCAAAAATAAAATATAACTCTAATGTAATCAGAATCAATAGAACTGATGGAGAAATGTCAGAGTCTATTGCCTTTGAAGATATTAGAACTCCCCCATCGGGCAAAAATACACCAGTTGACGGCTTAACAATGTGGCATACTATGGATAAAAGCCAAATAGAAAATATACTTAAAACAAATTTCCAATCTGGTTTAACCAATAAAACTGCAAAAGAAAAGATTAAAGAATTAGGCTTAAATGTTCTATCAGAAAAAAAGAAAAGTTCTTTACTATCTAAATTTATGAAAAATTTAAATGAATTTTCAATAAAGTTATTTTTAGGTGTTAGTGCTATTTCATTTTTTTTAGGCCAAATACCTGATGCCATAGCTGTACTTGGTATAGTACTTATAGAAACCATACTTGGAACAGCCCAGCAATATAAGGCAGAAAAATCCTTATATTCTTTAAAAGATATGATTGTACATAAAACTAGGGTACTCAGAAATGGTAAAGAGAGATATATAAATGCTAAACATTTAGTATCTGGTGATGTTATCCTACTGGAAGCAGGAGACAAAATTCCTGCTGATGCCAGGATAATTGAATGTAATGATTTAAAAACTACAGAAGCTTCACTAACTGGCGAATCCACTGCTGTAGTTAAGTCCGTAGATACCTGTAATAAATATACTGAACTGGGAAGTAGACATAATATGTTATTTATGGGTACTGATGTAATATGTGGAAGAGGAAAAGCAGTTGTAGTAGCTACAGGAATGAATACTGAAATTGGGAAAATTGAAGCAATACTTCAAAACATAAAATCGGAGGCTACTCCTCTCCAATTAAAAATACAAAATTTCACTACAAAATTAACTAAGATATGTTTAATTTCCTGTGCTGTTATCGGTTTTGGCGCACTGCTGGCAGGCAGAAGTTTGGCTCAAGTATTAACCATGTCCGTAAGCTTCTCCATGGGGGCATTGCCTGAAAGTCTTCCAGCTATTGTAACTGTTTCAATGGCCCTGGGAGTACAGAGAATGAGCAAGCACAATGCAATTGTAAGAAGGTTAAATTCAATAGAAACTTTAGGCTCTACTAATGTAATTTGCTGTGATAAAACAGGAACACTCACCATGAATGAGATGACAGTAAAGAGAATTTATACAGATAAATGTTTATACGATGTAACCGGTTCAGGATATAGTCCAAAAGGAGAAATTAATCTTATTGAAGGTGACCCAACAAAAAAGACTAGTTTAGAAAAATTGTTAACTGCAGGAGTAGTTTGTAATAATGCTTCTTTAGTAAATAAAGAAAATAAATGGATCATAGAAAGAGATCCAACAGAAGGAGCACTAATAACCGCTGCACATAAGCTGGACTTAGATGAATATGCAATAAGAGGAGTCAATCAACGACTAAAAGAAATTCCTTTTGACAGCTGTAGACGGTTTATGACAGTAGTAGTGGAAAACCCAGATGAAAAAATAGCATATTGTAAAGGCTCTTTAGATTGCATTATAGAAAAGTGTAAAACAATATATGATGATGGAGTTGAAAGATTGCTAACATCAACGGATAAAGAAAAATTATTATCTGTATGTGATGAAATGGGTGAAAATGCTCTTAGAGTTTTAGCTTTTGCATACAAAAAAGTAGGTAATAGATCTTCTGAAGATATTGATAATAATTTCGTCTTTCTCGGGCTGGTAGGAATGGAAGATCCTCCAAGGGAAGGCGTTGAAAAGTGCATACAAAAATGTCATAATGCCGGAATTAAAGTTGTAATGATTACGGGGGATCATAAAAATACTGCATCTGCTATAGGGAGAGAACTGGGTCTATTAACCGACGGATTGGTCATATCAGGAAATGAACTGGAGAATATGACTGAGGAAGAACTAGATTCTAAAATTCAAAAAATACAAATTTTTGCCAGAACATCACCACAGCAAAAACATAGAATTGTAAAGGCTTTCAAGCGTTTTGGATATGTGGTTGCCATGGCCGGTGACGGAGTAAATGATGCGCCAGCCATAAAAGAAGCCAATGTAGGTATAGCCATGGGAAGCAATGGAAGTGATGTGGCAAAAGACGTTGCATCTATAACCCTTGTTGATGATGATTTTTGTACTATAGTAAACGCTATTGAAGAAGGAAGAACTGTAAATAACAATATAAAAAATTCAATGAGATATTTATTGGCAGGCAGCATAGGTGAAGTAATAGCTATTGCATTAGCTTCAACTGTAGGAGGAATTTTGCCACTTATATCCATACAAATATTATGGATAAATGTAATTTCAGAAAGTATTCTAGGTTCTACACTGGCAACAGAACCCTCCAGTGAAGAAGTTATGGATAATCCACCTGTAAAAAGATATGAACCATTAATTGATAAGAAACTAGGATCACAGATTGTTAGAAGAGGTATTGGAATAGGTTTAACCACTTTCGCAATATTTGAAGGTTCCATATTATTAGGTGCTGGATTAAATAAGGCAAGAACTTTAGCCTTTTCCAGTTTAGTATGTTCTCAGCTTGCTAATGTTTATGATTGTAGAAGAAATAAATCAAAGTTGCCTAATAGGTGTACTAGTATTGCAACTGCTTCTTCTATAGCTATGTTGTTGGGTACCATATACATACCATTTTTAAATCCTTACTTTGGAACCCAAGCTCTTACTCTAATGGATTGGGGGGCTGTAGCTGGAGTAACTATGCTTAGCAGAATATAAACTTATATAATGCTTTACATTAACCAAATTAATCGTTAATTAAAAAGAGTAAAAAATAAATGTTGCCGTTCAAATACTTCTTTAAGGATATCTAAACAACAGCATTATTTTTATAATAATCTATATGTGTTGATTCAGAAACTTGTAAACTTATATTCTCCATTTATTTAGGTCTTGAGCCATATGCCCTAATTCATCTTCGGAATTGACATTCAAGCCTCCAATTAATTATTTTATAGCCTTTTATTGCTGAATTTTTAAATATTATGTTCTCGACAGGATTATACATAACTTTACACTTCTATTACATTAAAATCTTTTAACATATAATTTACATCATTACGAATTATACATAAGATTCTTATGATATATTTATGTCATAAGAATCTATTTACTTATTTTTTCACTTTATTTTAATAATATAATAATTCGGGGGCATGTATAATGTCATGTAAATCATTAAATAATCTCCATAATAAAGAATTTCATGAACTATTAAAGATAATTGAAAATGCAGATATTTCTACTGTATATCAGCCCATTGCATCCTTAACAGATGGAAGTATTATTGGATATGAAGCATTAAGTCGTGGTCCTAGAAACTCCTTACTGCAAAACCCTGACAAATTATTTTCCGTTGCCAATCTTCATAACAGAACTTGGGAGCTAGAACTTTTATGTAGAACAAAAGCTATTGAGAGAGCATCGGATATTCCGGATGACAAATTTCTCTTTATCAATGTGGATCCATACATTTTTAAAGATGAAAAATTCAAGCGTGGATTTACAAAAGAATTCCTTTCAAAAAATAATATATCTTCTGAAATAATAATTTTTGAAATAACTGAAAAAACTTCCATAGAAGATTATAAAAATTTCAGATCTGTACTTAATAATTATATAGATCAAGAATACAAAATTGCCATTGATGATACTGGTTCTGGCTACTCAGGTCTTAAAATGCTAAGTGAGATACATCCACATTATATAAAAATTGATATGGATTTAATTAGAAATATCCATAAAGATACTTTTAAACAAGCATTAATAGAATGTTTTGTACGATTATCTAAAGTAACTAATATGAAACTAATTGCTGAAGGTATAGAAAGTGAAGAAGAACTTAAAACATTAATTAACCTTGAAGTTTATGCAGGACAAGGGTATTTTATCAGCCCGCCTGCAGGAGCATTTTTAGATATACCTGATTATGTAAAAAATACTATTTTATCTTGTCATAAAATGAAAAATGCCAGGTTTATTTCTTCTTCAAACAATTACATAGGTAAGATTACACGTTTAGACAAACCATTTAATACAAATACTACTTGTAAAATTATAAAAGAGTATTTTCATAATAATAATATCACAGGGGCATGTATTGTAAATGATAAATTTCCTGTGGGACTTATAATGAAACATTCTTTAGATTCAGTGTTTGCAACTCAATATGGTGCTGCTATTTTTTCCAGACGTCCCATATCTTTAGTTATGGATTCCAATCCTATAATAGTAGATTACTATATCCCTGTAAACCAGGTTTCTAAAATTGCCATGGAACGAAAAATTGACAATATATATGACTATGTCATTGTAACTAAAAATAATAAATATTACGGAATTGTCACCATAAAGACACTCCTTAACTATACTACAATGCTGGAATATAATTATGCAAAACAGCTTAATCCCTTAACAGAATTACCTGGTAATTCAATTATAGAAAATAAACTTAGGGATATTCTTTCCCTTAATAAGAAATGCTGCGTTTTATATTTTGATTTAGATAATTTCAAAGTCTATAATGATACCTATGGATTTGAAAATGGAGATAAAGTAATTAAATTTACATCTGAGGTAATAAGATCAGAAATAGGAGGTTTGTTTCCGCATAATAGCTTTGTAGGCCATATTGGAGGGGATGATTTCTTCTCTATAATAGAAAATTCTTTGGATAGCTGTTTACAATTATGTGAAAATATTATTAAAAAATTCGATACAGGTATATTGGATTTTTTAAATGAAAAAGATAAAGCTAACGGATATATTAAACATATAGACAGGAAAGGAAATAAGGATATATTTACACTTCCTTCCCTATCTATTGCAGGCATCTATGGTAATATAGGAAACTTCTCCAGTATTGAGACCATTGGCGAAAAAACAGCATCCATAAAAAAAGAAGCTAAAAGTATAAAAAAGAGTTGCTATATAATAAAAGAGTGTTATTAAATTTAATAGATAATTATTTAGAAGCCTTTTCCTCAATCTCATTAAAATATTCTTTTGGAGGATATCCTGTATCTAACTTTAATCCTTTTTCTGCGGACTTCAGGGCTCCCTTTTTATCCCCTGACTTTAATTGTGCCTCTGCCAGGTAGTACCAATAAAAGCCGGCTCCTGGCATTTCCTTTACCTTTTGCTCATAATAAGGTACCACTGACTGTTTAAAATAATTAGGACAATCAACTTTTTCTGGAACAAAGGTTTTTCCATTCCACTTTAAAATATCTATCATGTAAGCATCCCCAGTATCATGCTGCCATACAGCTATATCTTTCATATTTTTACCTGGAACATCTACTATATCTAGCTTAGAATAATATAAACTCTCACCTGAAACTTTACTCAACATATTATTATTCCATTGATACACAAAAATCTCTCCTACAGTTCCCCCAATTCTTCTACTTAAAAGCACTTCTTCTCTTCCATCTCCATCCATATCTGCAGTTAATACTAAATCCAACTTAAAGCCCTGTCCAGATTCATCTAAAGCTTTAAACCATTTTTTCCCTACTCTTTTAAGAACAAGTAAATTTATTTTTTCATCTGCACTAATTGGTTGTCCTGATAATTTATAAGCAGTTATAATTTCCTTTTGACCATCATTATCTAAATCCTTTAATAAAACATTGTCTTCTTCCTTTGTATTACCAGAAGTTACAATTTGTGAATTTGCAGGTAAAAATCCCTTTACTATATTTACATAATTTATATTATCTTGTTGTTCTTCCAGTGGTTCTCCTACATTTTTTAAAGCTTCGGCTTTAATAGGTGAATTGGTTATACCAGTCATGCATAGGGCTATTAAAATACAAATTGCAGCTATTGCCCATTTATATGGACTTTTTTTGAATTTTTTTATCATAATTATCCTCCTCTTCATATTTGAATTACTACTAACTATTCCTGTAGTTCCAGGAATATACTTAATATCTGATACAAGTTTCACCAAATTGATAATTGTTCTACCATATTCTCTTTGTTCCATTTCTTTTAAATAAGATAGTACATAAGCATCACAAGCTAATTCACAATCCTCCCACATTCTGTGGAGGGAAAGCCATATTATAGGATTGAACCAGTTAAGTATTCCACAAAACAACATTATCCAGCTTATAAAAATATCTTTTCTCTTAAAATGGGAGAGTTCATGTAAAAAAATATACTTTTTTTCTTCAACAGAAAGCTTAAATATTAACTCTGTACTAATTAAAATTTTAGGTTTTATATTTCCAAAAAGTGAGGGCACATTTACATATCTATCACAAATTATTGGTATAGATCTTGAAATATTCATAATAGATTTACATTCCTCAAGTGTTCTAAGTGTATCCTCATCCTTACAAAAAGGTTGTTTATTTATTTTAAATACAAATATTCCATTTATAAATAACACAATAAGAAAAGAAAAGACAGCACCTGATGCCCAAATTATACCCGCTATATTAAAATAATAGTTAAAATCTTTAGATACTGTTTCTTTTAAGCTGCCCTCTTCATTTAATTTTAACCCTGAAACTTTACTGCCATTTTGTAAATTAATTTTACTCGCACTTTCCAAATCATCGGTAGTTTTAGATGAATTTGAATGTACTTGAATTTTCTCAGCAGCAAATTCTATCTTATTAAATTTACTTAAAGGAGTTTCAAATCCAGCAGGTATAATTAATCTTACAATAAGCAAGAACCATATATAATATTGCCAGAAAGCATTAAGCCTTTTTTTAAACATCCTTTTTACTATAAGAATGATAATTGCAATTACACTTCCTATAACAGATGATAAAATAATCATTTTAAATATAGAAGAAAGATTCATATAAATCATCTCCTTCTACTATTTTTTTTATCCAGTATTTGTTTTAATTCCTCTATTTCCTCATCCGATAATTTTTCATTTTTAATGAAATTAGAAATTAATAGATGAATTGAGCCATTATAAACTTTTTTAATAAAAGATCTTGTTTCCATTTTTCTACATTCATCTTGAGATACCTTGGGATAATATAAATAAAAAGGGGCATCTTTTTTTACTTCAATGGCATCCTTTTTTACCAATCTACTAATGAGAGTATGAATGGTTTTTGGATTCCAAGAAATATATTCTTTTAAAATTTCAATTATCTCACTAGAGGTAAGAGGTGATTTTTTCCATAATACTTTCATTACCTCCCATTCTGAATCAGATATTTTCGGTGTTTTACCCAACATTTTTCCCTCCTTTCATACTACAAATGTAGTCTTTATTACTATACTATACCCGTAGTACGAATTTGTCAACTATATTATCATCGGATAAAAAATTTACAATAAAAACCCTATAAGATTAAATTCCATATAGGGCTTATAATGTTATATTTTTTTACTTTAAGACAAACTGCTGTAAAATATTACTTTCCTTCTAACTAAAAGACTGGAAGCTGATGCACTGATTTCCTCACTGTTTGCGGATATTTCCTCCGTAACAGTTGAATTTATAGAATTTCCTAAAGCTGAAGCTGTCAGATCTGCCAAAAGTACTAAATACACTAATTTTTTGCTTTTCATAATTTATTCTCCTTTAAATTTTAAATAAAAAAGGTCAAAACCTTCTTTTTATAATTAAAGAAAGTTTCAGCCTCTAGCTTTCTAGTTAGCTACAAAATCATATGTCAATGAATAAAATATGTAGATTACATGTAGACATTGTTAATATTTAGTTAATTCATCTAAATATCTTTAAATTATTGCAAATCGTTGACAGAAGCTTGCCATCATGCTAGAATACAAGAAATTATACTTTGTTGACCAGAAATCTGGAGACCAATAATCTATTACTATAGATTATTGGTCTTTAATTTTATCCAAACGCGGCAATTAGCTAATACTCCTATCTTCTTTAAAGTGGGAAATAAGCAGGTCTACGCGCCTCCATAAGTTCTCCCAAGGTTCAGATGAAGACAAGCATTTCTCTATGGCAGGCTCCACCTGAACCTCTGAATTACTTTATCTTAAATTATAAGGATGTGATAGAATGATTAAAAATGCTTCATTAAAAGTTTACGGTATGACTTGTACATTATGTTCTACTACAATAGAATGTGCTGTTTCTGAAATTGAAGGTATAGATAAAATAAATGTAAGCTATGCTACTGAAAAAGCAAGATTTGAGTACGATAGTGATAAAATAAACTTAGAGGACATAAAACGAAAAATAGAATTATTGGGTTTTTCTGTGGGAGAGGAAAATGAAAAAAATACAGATAAAGGCCTTACAAGACAGGAAATTGAGAGAAACAAGCTTAGAAATTTATTTATAATATCCGCTATTTTAAGTATTCCATTAATACTAGGCATGATACTTGGTACTACAGGATTCTGCCACAATACTTTTGACCCTAATTCAGCTAATAAGTGGGGAAACACTATGGAAACTTTAAGATTTAAGTCTTCACAGCTACATAACTGGAAATTTCAGCTTACACTGGCCACTATAGTCCAATTCATAATAGGTTTTAGATTTTACAAGAGTTCCTTTTACGCATTAAAGGCTAAAGCATTTACCATGGACTTATTGGTTGTCATAGGAACTACCGCTGCATATTTTTACAGCTTATACATTGCACTTTTTGAAACTGTAACATATACTTTAGGAATGGTAAATTTATATTTTGAATCCTCTGTTACTATAATTACCCTTGTACTTCTTGGAAGATATCTGGAATCCATTGCAAAAAGTAAAACAGCTACTTCCATAAAAGCCCTAAACAGGCTCCAGCCCAAAACAGCCAGAATACTAAAAACCAATATTGAACATGCAGTTCCTATTGAAAAAGTATCCATAGGTGACATTCTAATGGTAAAACCAGGTGAAAAAATACCTGTAGACGGCATTGTACTTACAGGTTACTCTTATGTTGACGAATCAATGCTTACGGGAGAAAGCATACCTGTTGAAAAGAAAAAAGATGATTTGGTAACAGGTGCTTCTATAAACAAAAATGGTACTTTTACTTTTAAGGCTACTAAAGTTGGTGATGATACTGTATTCTCAAACATAATAAAGTTAGTCGAAGAAGCCCAGGAAAGCAAGGCTCCCATTCAAAAAATTGCAGATAAGGTATCAGGATTATTTATACCTGCTGTACTCGCTGTATCAGCCCTTACATTTGTTATATGGTATTTTGTGATTTTCGATCAGCAGATATTTATTATAGACATTGCTATAATTCATGCTGTTTCAGTTTTGGTAGTATCCTGTCCATGTGCGCTGGGTCTTGCTACTCCTGCTGCATTAATGGTAGGAATGGGAAAAGGAGCAGAAAATGGAGTATTAATTAAAAATGGTGAAAAACTAGAACAATGCTGTAAAATCAATACTGTGGTATTTGACAAAACGGGAACTTTAACCACAGGAAAACTTCATGTTACCGATATTATTTCATTTAATAAAAAACAAATTTCATCTTTAAATATTATCGAAGAAAAAGATTTGATGATTTTAGCTGCATCAGCTGAAAAACCTTCTGAGCATCCTCTTGGAGAAGCTATATACAAATATGGAAAATATAATTATGAAGATGAAATAAGTACTCTGGATTATTTTAAGTATTTTCCAGGTAAAGGTGTAACTGCACTTGTGGATAACAAAAGGGTCCTTATAGGAAATGAAACCTTTTTAACGGAAAATTCAGTGGATTTATGGGAACTTAAAGATAACTTAAGTAAACTCCAAAAACAGGGAAAAACATCTGTGCTAATAGCAGTTAACAATATTTTAGCCGGAGCTATTGCTATGCAAGATAAAATAAAGGATACTTCAGCAGATGCCATTAAATCTCTTAACAAAAAGAATATAGAAATTTATATGATCACAGGAGATAATAAAAATACAGCCCTATCGGTTGCAAATAAGCTTGGTATAAAAAATATAATAGCAGATGTACAGCCAGAAAACAAAACTCAGGAAATTTCCAAATTAAAAGGCAAAGGAAAAGTGGTAGCCATGGTGGGAGACGGCATAAACGATTCCCCTGCTCTTGCTACAGCAGATATAGGATTTGCCGTGGGATCAGGTACTGACGCTGCCATTGAAAGTGGTGACATAGTACTTTTAAAAGAAGATTTAAGAGCTCTACCGGAGGCAATAGAACTTTCCAGAATAACTATGAGAAAAATAAAACAAAATTTATTTTGGGCTTTTATCTATAACATAATTGCCATACCAATTGCAGTAACAGGACATTTGAATTCTGTAATAGGTGCTGTAGCTATGTCATTTAGCTCCATATCTGTTTTATTAAACTCACTAAGCCTTAAAAGATTAAAACTCTGATAAATTACACACTTTTCAATAATTCATCAAATTATTGAAAAAGGACATATATCCTTATTTAGGAATATGTCCATCAATTAAATATTCTATTTATTTCTTCTCTGCTGTTTCTTAGAAGCTTTTATCTGCTTTCTTTTTTTCTTCTTTTTATCTGGAATTTTCCTTTGAATATGGGTTGCATTTTGTGATTGAGATTTAATATTCTGCCGAAAACATGGCCAATATTTCAAATCTTTAATGGTATCCCTGATAAACTCATATCCTCTCATTTTTAAGTTTAAAATTCTTTCATCATCTTCAATATTAAAATTTTCTTTTACTTCTTCTAAAGATATATAGAAAGTCTCTATTAAATTATCCTTATAAGCTTCTTTAATTTCCTCATATAATTCATCCGGGCATATTTCACAGCAGTTACTTACCAAACTACCCCAAACAACAGAACATTCTCTTTTCAATTTTTCTTTAAATAAGCTTCTATAGTATTCAACTATTTCACCTTTGGATATAACACCTTCTACCCATAATACTGAAAATGTTTTAATGGCAGCAATTTTTACGTACTCATTAACATTTTCATCTTCCAATAATTTTTTGATTGGTTCAATATTTCCATTACAAACAGATGCCAGAATTCTATGTAGATCTTCTGTAATCACATCGCCAAAAATGTTATATGTAATTTCGCCAGGTAAACTGACTAAATCTATAATTAGTAAAAAACTCTGTTTTTCTTTAAATTGTGCTAATAAATAACTTGCATATATATGTAAAAAATACCCGGGTTTTTCTACAATTTCTTCATAATTATATTTAACAGTTTCTAATATTTCAAGTAATTCTGGAATAAATTCTTCCTTTCTATTTATTATCTCTCTTAGCTGTTTTTCTGGAAATTTACCATTAACATATTCAATTTGTTCTAATAGTCTATTCATAAAAATATAATCACCTCTATAGTCTTTATCTTTTAAATTACTCTCTTGTACATAATTTCTATTATATCCTACTGATTATATATTGTCATACAAAGATGACAAAAATAGATAAAGGATCTTTCCATGTCCTATTACTTTTAGATTTTATCAGAACTGAAATAAGATATTTTCTATATACATTGTAAACCACGATATATTATATGTTGACAATTTATTATCTGATTATTATAATTAAATTGTCAATGTTTTTTATGATTTAGTTAACAATATTTGAAAGGAGTAAAAAAATGAATTTAAAAATAAGAGATATTACTATAGTAGCTATTTTTACAGCTTTGACAGCTATTTTAGCCCAAATTTCCATTCCACTTCCTTTTAGTCCCGTGCCAATTACTTTTCAAGTAATGGCAGTCTACATATCCGCAATAATCCTAGGAAGTAGACTTGGTGCACTATCTCAAATTACATATGTACTTTTAGGTGCAGTGGGAATTCCTATTTTCGTTAATTTTCAAGGAGGATTAAATGTGGTATTGGGACCATCAGGCGGATATCTTATATCCTATCCTATAATAGCTTTTATGGTAGGAAAAATATCAGATAAAAATTTATCATTTATACATTCAGCCGCAATATTAATTGCTTCTTTACTGCTTTGCTATGGAATGGGAGTAGTCCAACTTTCATTTATAACGAATATTACAATTAAAAAAGCTATAGTACTAGGTGCCCTTCCCTTTATACCATTGGATATTATAAAAATTGCATTATCTTATTTATTGGGGGGTAGAATAAGGGTAGCTCTTGTGAAAACCCATCTTATAAAATGTTAACACTGAGAGCTCATCATCTATTATGTATTCAAGGATACAGAGGTTATGGCTATAGTACAGATTTCACCCAAAATATGGACAAAATAATTTCCCAGCTAAAAAAAGATATTTCCATCAAAATAAAAGTTGTAGCAAATGCAGATGAAATTTGTTTCTGCTGTCCCAACAATACAGTAGAAAAATTATGCCATTATGAATTTAAAATTAAATTTCTTGATAAAAAGGTGTTAAATCTATTGGAATTAAATCTAAATCAAATTTACACTTACAAATATATTTTAAATACTCTTTATAAAGAAATAAACTTTAAAAACTTTAAAAATATATGCAGCACCTGCCAATGGTTTAAATATGGATATTGTAAAGAAGGACTGGGGCTGTGATAAATAGGTGTACTCCATTTAATATTAGTTTAATGGAATACACCTAAAATTTATAATATTTTTTATTACTATCAACTCAAAATATATCTATTATCTTTTTCATGGATTTAAAATAATACTCTGATGTATTTGAATGAGAAAAAGCAATTTTCAATTCTAAATTCCAGTATCATCATATCTCATCTGTAAAAAATAATTTTCACAAATTTTTAAACAAAATAAACATTTAGTTTGATTTTTATGTAAAAATATCCTTTATTTTAGATTTAAAGTAAAATAGTTATCATTTTAAAGCAAAATAATATGGGAATTGTCAAAATATTTTTTAAGAAAATAATTTAAATTGAAAATTTAGATAAAAATTAGATTTAAATGTATAATAATGTTATAATTAATTGTACAATTGGTAATTTTAAAAAAGTAGTAAAATATTGAAATAGAAGGCATTAAAAGTTCTACTTTTTTCTTAGATAAATTATAGGTAAATAAAAGTTCATCTTCACTCATATCTTTAATTTCATCATATAATTCCAGGAAACTTTCCTTCAAAATAAAATCCTCAGTAAAACTTTTACCATTTGATTTCTTTAAACCTCGTATTATTTTAATAATAGTTTTTAACTCTCCCCCTAGTCCAATAAAATACTCTGTTTGATATTTTGCTATAACATCTTTTAATAAATAAAGCTTACTTTCAATGTGTTGTTCCATAACCTTTGAAAAATGTAATGTCTTTTTCTCTAATTCCCATAGATTTTCTTTAAGCCGTAGTGCACCCAATTTTTCATATTCAGCAAATTTAAGCTGATTCTTTTTATAAATCAACATTTCCAATCCACCAGAAGTAACATTTACAATTAAAGTATTTTTTAAAATTTTAAAGTTGGACTTTAAAAAATGTTTTCTAATGGCCTTAAGCATAAAAAACCGTTCTTCTGCAGCAGTAATAGCTTGTACATCAATTCCAACCCTGAGTCTGATTTTTTCTACTACATATTGCTTATTTTCAGCTTCTCTAATTCCACTGGTAGAAACAGCCTTATAATATCTAACATTATAATCCTTCATTAAATTTACAAAACCTATTATAATATTACATTGATTTGACACTTTAAAACTATACTTATATATTTTATTATGAAAAATTCAAATGTTATCTTATTATTCTTTATATGATATACTCTATATTAACACATAAAAGTTATATATGAAAAGGAGATAAAATTGATGCTTAAAATAGGAATTATTGATATAGGATCCAATTCTATACGTTTAGTAATAGCCCAAATTCATAAAAATGGCTCCTTTAATATAATAGAAGAAGCAAAAAAAGCCATAGATCTTGGGAAAGATATGAATTTAAAAGGAGAGCTTAACCTTACAAGAATGAATAAAGCAATATCTGCCTTGTCTTCTTTTAAGCACCTGTGTACATATAAAAAGGTAGAACGCATTATACCAGTTGCCACAGAAGCCGTACGTAAAGCAGCTAATCAGATAGAATTTTTAAATAGAGTTAAAAATGAACTGGATATAAACATACGTGTATTATCGGGTAAAGAAGAAGCTTATTATGCTTATCTGGGTACCGTAAATAGTATAGATTTTTCTGATGGTCTTTTGGTGGATATGGGAGGAAGCAGTACAGAACTTATCTGGGTAAAAGAAAAAGGAAGATATTGAGATAATTGAAAAACTTTCAGTTCTATTAAAAATCTCTAGAAATCTTCATAAATCTACAAATGGCAATATTAATAAAATTGACTGCACCGTATTAAAAAAAGAAGTGATCATAAATACTACAGTTTTATCCGAAACAACCTTTCAATTAGAAGCAGCATCTGATTTCGAAAAAATTTTTGATAAGAAATTAATTGTTGGAATACAATAATATTGAATACTTTTCTCCGGTATTTCATATAATTTAAAAATGAAATTGTGGTTATATCGGGAGAAAAGTATGGAAATTATTGAAAGCTATTTAAGTAAATCAGAACAAATTTTAATTTTAAACAAATATAATGTACATGATATTGCTTTACACCAACTGAAAGTAACGCACTATGCTTTAAAATTATTCGATCATATAAATGAATATTATGAACTTACAAAAGAACATAGATATATATTGTATTATAGTGCACTTTTTCATGATATAGGATATTTTATTAGTAAGAAATCACATCATAAACACACCAAACAGCTTATTTTAACGGAGCCAATACTATACAAAATACCGGATGACAAAAAGATCCTTATTGCCCTTATTGCAAGTGGACATGGTAAATCAATTGACCCCAGTATAAAAGTTTATTCTCATAAAGTTCAACTAAAAATACTGCAATTAATTGCTTTATTGAGAGTTGCCGATGTATTAGACCATACCCATAAACTAAAAACATCCTTAGAAAAAATTTACTTTGAAAATAGAATTCTAAAGCTATCCATCAGTGGTAAAAGCATTGATAAAATTATAAATAAATTCGACAAAAAATCGCATCTATTCCAGAAAGTATTTAATACATCAATAAAGTTAGAATATAGTTAACATCTTTATTTTACTTTTATAAATCCCACCAAATCATTACTTAATATTAAGTGGGATTTTTTTAATTATTATTCAGTTTTTAAATTTGATTCTCCATTTTCTATTAATATTTTACTACTTATTAAGAAAAAACTTTGAATAAACATAAATATGCCCGTTCCTATAAGTAACCATTCTATTTTAATAATATCTGACATTGGTCCAAATATAAGCATTCCAAGGGGCATCATGGAGCTGGATATCATAGTCAGCACTCCAAATACCCTGCCTAAAAAATCCTCTTGTACTTTCTCCTGCAATAATACCATAGAAGGTGTATTAAACAGCGGAATAGCTATTCCAACTAAACCCATAAAAAACAAATATAATATAAAATTAGGTGTAACTCCAAGTAAAAAAGTACATATTCCTATGAGAAAACTTGACAATGCCATTGTATAAATCCTATTTTTAAATCCTCCCCAATAAGCCATAATAACTCCTCCTAATATCATACCACTGGAAAAAGCAATTTCAATTGAAGTTAACCTCCATACATCATTTCCAAAACTTCGTGATACCTGCAGTGGGGTTAAAAATGCAGCTGGAGCCGATAAAAAGAAAAATACCATACAAAATAAAAAGAATTTCTTAATATACTCATGATTTTTGATATACATAATTCCCTTTTTCATATCTATAAAATAACCATTGGTCTGCTTTTTTAATGCCTTATTATGAGCAGGAACGTGTAAAAATAAAATTAACATAAAAATTGCTATAGCTGCAGTTACAACATCTATAAAAAATATTACCTCTATTGTAGCTATAGTAAGAAGCGCTCCGCTAATCATAGGAGATATCAACATAACAATTGATTGTATACTTCCATTTGTGGCATTAACTTTGGTGAGTTTATTTTCAGGTACAAGCTGAGGAATAAATGCACCTATTGCTGGAGTTTGAACGGCCGTTCCAAGAGCCCTTATGGCAGATATAACAAAGAGCAGCCACACTTCATCATATCCCAAGAGAAATAATATCGCCAGTACAAACGTTGATATTGCAATAAAAGAATCCGATAAAATAATCAATATTTTTCTACTGTACCTATCAGCCCACACCCCTGCAAAAGGAGAAAGAAAAAATGTAGGGAGAAAACCACTGACAATTGATATGGTCATCATAACTCCAGACTGTGTTTTTAATGTAATAAACCATATAATTGCATATTGAACTAAAGATGTTCCAAAAAGGGATATAGTCTGACTAGCCAAAAAAAGTATTATGTTCTTTTCCCAATTTTTATTCATATATAACTTTCACTCCCATCATATTCAATCATAGTTTTCCATAAGTATTTTCTAACCGAAAGCTAGCATTCTGCTAACACCCCTAATTCTTTAATATAGGGATAAGAATTGATTGGCTTCATTCTCAATTATACCAGAAAATTTCTATTTTAATATTTTAATCGTATAAAATTAAATATTCATATATTTTTGCATAAATATTATATTAAAAATACTCTAAAATCCGCATTCTTTCATTTAAAACTTTTATATTTATTTCAAATTACGAATTACAGATAAATAACTTAATATACTTGCTCTTTCTTACTGTAATTTATTTAATTATACACAAAGATTTTGCTATATATTTCTAATTTATTATATTTTCTACCATAATATTATAAAAATAATAAGCCAATTTTAAATTTACATAACCCCCATAAGATGATATAATTTAGTTAATATAAGAAATAAATTTCATTTTAGGCTTAAATCAGAATATTTATTGAATGATTTTACAGATGATTTGCTTGAAAATGAATAAATAAAATCATAAAATACCTATTAAATACTGTATGTATATTTAAAATCAGCCAGATAGGTTTAAAAATATTTTGTAATTTGAAATGTTAAATTTTTATCATTGGAATTTTCAGAAAACGGTTTCTATTGTTAATATTAATACTAACTTAATTTATGATAATTATTCTTAAGAATTCATATTAAATTTTAAATACAGTATTTAAGGAAAATATTTAAAAGGAGTATTTAAATGATTACAGTTATTTTAGATGGTAAAGAAATAATGGCAAAAGAAAACTCAACTATATTACAGGTAGCAAGAGACAACAATGTAGATATACCTACACTATGTTATCTAAAGGATTGCATGAGCCTTGGTAAATGCGGAGTCTGTCTTGTAGACGCAAATGGTAAAATTATAGTAGCCTGTGCCACAAAAATTAAAGAAGGTATGGTTATTGATACTAAATCAGAAGCTGTGCAGGAAAGAATTAAAAAGAGAATATCCTCACTTTTAGATACCCATGAATTCAAATGTGGGCCATGCCCAAGAAGAGAAGATTGTGAGTTTTTAAAACTTGTAATCAAGACCAAAGCAAAAGCTTCAAAACCATTCTTACCAGAAGATAGAGAGCAATATATAGACTCAAGAAGCAGTGCACTTGTATTAGATAGAACTAAATGTATATTGTGTGGTAGATGTGTAGCAGCATGTAAGGTACATTCTGGTACTTCTGTAATGCAATTTATAAAAAAAGATGGTAAAAGAACTGTTGGAATTGAAAATAACCCTTGCTTTGACAATTCAAATTGTCTATTATGTGGACAATGTGTTATTGCATGCCCTGTGGGTGCTTTAACTGAAAAACCTCATATATCCAGGGTACAAGAAGCCCTAAAAGATCCTAAAAAACATGTAATAGTTGCCATGGCACCTTCTGTTAGGGCTGCTATTGGTGAATTATTTAACATGGGATTTGGCAAAGATGTAACAGGTAAAATTTATACTGCTTTAAGAATGCTTAATTTTGACAAAATATTTGATATAAATTTCGGAGCCGACATGACTATAATGGAAGAAGCTACAGAACTTTTGGAAAGGATAAAAAATGGAGGCCCTTTTCCAATGTTTACATCCTGCTGCCCTGCCTGGGTAAGACAGGCTCAGAATTATTACCCTGAATTACTTGAAAATCTTTCATCTGCAAAATCACCTCAGCAAATATTTGGGACTGCAACTAAGACTTATTATCCATCTATATCCGGTATAGATCCAAAAGATGTATACACTGTTGCAATAATGCCTTGCAATGACAAAAAATATGAAGCAGATCTCATTGATATGGAAGTTGATGGTATGCGCTGTATAGATGCTGTACTAACTACAAGAGAACTTGCTAAAATGATAAAAGCTGCAAAAATTAAATTTGCGCCTCTTGAAGATAGTGAAGCTGATCCTGCTATGGGTGAATACAGTGGAGCTGGTGTCATATTTGGTACCACTGGTGGAGTTATGGAAGCTGCTCTTAGAACTGCAAAAGATTTTGCAGAAAATGTGGATCTTAAAGATATAGAATATACTGAAGTTAGAGGATTAAAAGGTATAAAGGAATCTTCTGTTGAAATCTCCGGAAACACCTATAATATTGCTGTAATTAACGGTGCCGCAAATTTATTTGATTTTATGGATTCTGGAAAAACGGAAGAAAAACAATATCATTTTATAGAAGTTATGGCCTGCCCGGGTGGTTGTATAAATGGCGGTGGACAGCCTCATTTAAATTCGCTCAATAGAGAACTTGTAGATTACAAAACCTTAAGAGCCTCTGTATTATATAATCAGGATAACCATTTGCCAAAGAGAAAATCACATGAAAATACTGCAATAATAAAAATGTATAATACTTATTTTGGTAAGCCAGGACATGGACTTGCTCATAAGCTTTTACATTTTAAATATACAGAAGATTCATCTGAATTTAAAATTGTTTAAAAGATAGAAAATTGCAAGCAAAATTATCAAATTTTTAAGGGTATTTACCTAAATAAAAAGTAAATACCCTTTTTACTGTAACTTTACATATTACTTATTTTTTAAATATATCAAGGGATTATAGGATGTTATAATTACCATCTTCGGATAAAATCCTTAATTAAATAGTTGTATAATTTATCTATACATGATATAACTTTGTTAAAACAAAATAATATTTATAATCAAGTTATTCTTAAATTTATCCGAGTGCGGCAATTGTCTAATATTCCCACATTTTTCAAAGCGGGAGATAAGTATTTCTTGTAAGCAAACTCTACCTGAACCTAAGAATCACTTGATATGGAGAAGATAAAATATGAAAATTTTACTTATGAAAATTACTTTAAGGGCATCCTGGGTACAGTCATTAAAAGAAAAGAGAATGATTGTAAGAAGTATAACTCAAAAACTAAAAAATAAATTCAATATATCCGTATCAGAAATAGCTCAACAGGATATTCATAAAACTATAGTTATAGGTATTGCAGGAATATGTGCAACTACACCTCAAATACATTCTACCATGGAAAATATTATAACTTTTATAGAACATAATACTGATGCAGAGATAACTGATATTGAAAAAGAACACATGAAAATTTAGAAATTAAAAAAAAGGAGATACAATATGAATCCAGTAGAAAATATTTTAAAAGATTTTCAAGTTATTATTTTAGATGGTGCCCTGGCCACAGAGCTTGAAAGAAGAGGCTGCAATATAAATGATTCCCTATGGTCAGCAAAAATACTTGGTGAGAACCCAAAAATAATAGAGGATGTACATTATGACTATTTTATGTCAGGAGCGGATTGTGCTATTACCTCAAGTTATCAGGCTACTATTTGTGGTTTTATGGAAAAAGGTTTTAAAGAAGACGAAGCAATAGAACTTATCAAACTTTCTGTAAAAGTAGCCAAAAGAGCAAGAGATAGATTCTGGAAAAATCCTTCGAATAGAATGAACAGACCAAAACCGTTAATTGCAGGTTCAATAGGTCCCTATGGAGCCTATCTTGCAGATGGTTCTGAATATATAGGACATTACAATATTGGCGAAAAAGAATTAATTGAATTCCACAGACCAAGGATGAAACTGTTACTAGAAGAAGGAGTTGATATTCTGGCCTGTGAAACAATTCCAAGCCTTGTAGAAGCCAAGGCTATTTTAAAACTACTTAAAGAATTTCCTTCGGTTTATGCCTGGATAAGTTTTAGTGCCAAAGATCAATTGAATATAAGTGACGGAACCCCAATAGCCGAGTGTGCCAGATATTTAGATTCCTATGATAAAGTAGCTGCTCTTGGAGTTAACTGTACCCCGCCTAAATACATAGATTCATTGATTGAACAGATTTTAAAAAATTCTACCAAACCCATAGTAGTCTATCCAAATTCAGGTGAAGAATATGATAGTATTACTAGAACCTGGTATGGAGATTCTTCTAGTGAAACTTTCAGCTGTAGTGCCAAAAGCTGGTTTGATAAAGGTGCCAGACTTATAGGGGGATGCTGCAGAACAAATCCTGAAGATATTAAATTGACTTGCAAAGTTCTTAAAAACAACCTTTCGAACTAACCTTACGAAGTTCTTTTCATTGTTATTGGTACCTTTTTAATTTTTTATTTATATTTAAACAGACAAATTCCAGAAAACAGCTCTAATATTATTTAGAATACTTATTTTTTCTTTTTGATTTTATAAAAATTGACTATTATGATTTGTTATCCACAATTTTATTCCTCAACAAACCTATATCCTACTCCGACCTCTGTATATATATACTCAGGTTGAGAAGGATCCCTTTCTATTTTTCTCCTTAAATTGGCCATAAAAACTCTAAGTGACTGAGTCTCATTTCCAAAGGATGTTCCCCAAATTTCCCTGATAATAAAATTATGAGTCAATACCTTGCCTGAATACCTGCAGAGCAACTCCATTATTTTATACTCTATAGGAGTTAAATGTATTTCATTATTATTTACAGTTACACGCCTTTTATCAAAATCAATAAAAAGCTGTTTAACCTTAAAAGTATGAATTACTATATCCTCATTTCTATTTGACATACCATGTCTTAAGGATACACGAATTCTAGCTAGAAGTTCCCCTATTCCAAAGGGTTTGGTTAAATAATCATCAGCACCTTCATCAAGGGCCTCAACTTTTTGCCTTTCTTTTTCCCTGGCAGATACGATTATAATTGGAACATTTGATAATTTTCTTATTCTTGATATAACCTCAATTCCATCAATATCCGGAAGACCCAAATCCAATATGATAATATCCGGATTATTTGACATGGAAAGTGCAACAGCCTCTTTTCCTTTGTCGGTTTCAATATATTTATATCCTTGTGATGATAAAGCTGCTGCTATAAAATTTCTTATAGGTTTATCATCTTCAACTATAAGAATGTAAGGCTTATCTTTCATAATTAATTTCCTTCCTTTTTTCTTTTGGAATGTTAAATTTAAAAACAGCTCCCCCTTCCTTTCTGTTATGAGCCGTAATCTTCCCTCCATGTAATTCCACTATGGACTTACAAATGGCAAGTCCTAGACCTACTCCTCTTCTGGAATCAGATACCTTACTTCCATTTGTAAAAAATCTGTCAAATATATAAGGTAATATTTCCTCTGATATCCCCTTGCCATTATCAATCACTTCAAAAATTACATCTTCACTTTCCTCGTAAACCTTTATTTCTACAAGTGAATGTTTTGGAGAAAATTTAACAGCATTGTCAAAAAGATTTATAAGTACCTGTTCAATTAAACTCCCATCCATAGAAACCATTATAATCTTTTCAGGAATATTTATTTTTACCCTATGATATTTAAAGCATTTAGAACTTCTCTGAACTGCTTCGGATACCACTTCCTCCACCAATTCCATATTCTTAGCTATATTTACATTTCCTTCATCAAATCTTGTCATACTCAATAGATTTTCAACTAATCTAATCAACCACTCCGTATCATCATAGATGCCAATCAATAAATCTTTTTTTGTATTCTCATCTATAAATTGCCCATTTTCTAAAATTGTACTTACAGAACCCTTTATACCTGCCAGAGGACTTCTTAAATCATGAGAAACTGATCTTAAAAGATTGCTCCTAAGTCTTTCTCTTTCAATCTGAACTTTAGAAGCCTCCTGTTGACTTGAAAGAATTTCTCTATCCAGAGCCACAGCCATCTGCCCTACAATAGTTTGAACAATGAATTTTTGTTCCCTGTCGATAATTCCCTGGCAGCAGGAAATTCCGATTACTCCTAATACTTTATTATGCACCTTTATAGGTGTGTAATACACATCAGATTGACAAAAAATATCTGTACCTTTTCCCGAGTCCTTTCCATTTAAAAAAGTCCAATAAGCTATTTCATCCTTATTTAAAAATATATTTTTACTATCAATTTTATCATGGTTATATATTAAGGGAGTAGAAGGCTTGCCATTTTCCCACAAATACCCTATTACACTTCTATTGATTAATCTAGAAATATACTTTATACCTGTGGAAATAACGTCAAAGTTTCCTACCGCACTTAATAATTTACTGCTGGCCATATACAGTATTTCAGTTCTCTTTTCCCTTGTGTAGGAGTTATAGGCCTCCTTTTGTATTCTATCGGTAAGACCACCAACTATAAATGAAACTGTCAGCATCATGGCAAATGTAGTTATATAATTTTTATCATAAAACTGAAATGAACCCTTTGGCTGTACAAATAAATAATTAAATATCAGTACCCCACCTATAGAAGATATTATACCCATCAAGTATCCAGTTGTCTTTATATATACCACTATAACACCTAAAATAAAAATCATGATTTCATTTACATCGGTAAAACCCATATAATTAAACAATTTTGCAATTAACGTTACAGTTGCCATAATTATTATGGTTTCAATGATTTCTTTGAATGATATTATTTCATTACTGAATTCTCGGATAAAATTATTCTTCTCCTCTTTATAAAATGGACTTGGTATAATGTAGACATCAATATAGTCATTGGAACTCATAAGCTTATCTACCAGATCTCTTGTATAAAAATGAGATATGTTGCTGAACTTTTTATGATTTTTTCCTATTATTATTTTAGTAACATTTCTGAATTCAGCATATTGTATTATCTGTTTATCTATGCTATCTCCATATATTGTAACCATTTCCCCGCCCAGTTGTTCTACCAAATTGAAATAGGAATTTAATCTTTTCTTTTCTTCATTGCTCAATCTTTGAGATTTTATAGAATCTACATATAAAACTATCCATTTCGAATGATAATTTTTTGCCATTTTTGCAGCAGTTCGTATTACTCTTGCCGAAGACGGAGATGGACTGATGCAGGCCAGTATCTGTTCAGAGATCGGCATTAAAGTAATCTGCTTTTTTGACATTATTTCACTTCCTCCTATGAGTTAATTTTGAACTAATGCTACCCTTAAATTAAATTATAACCATTTAATATTCATCTATTATATAAGGTATGGTAACTATAGCTATATTTCTTCTCTTAAGAAGCATAGTTTTAATTAATAATGCAGTTTGATTGTGAAGTATGTTACCCCACCATTTGGTAATTACAAATTGTGGAATTACAACAGTTACCGTATCTTCAGATCCTGCATAATATTCCTCTGATTCTATAAATTTAATAAGCGGTCCTATAACGTTTCTATAAGAAGATTTCTTTACTACTATAGGTATATCAATATCATACTCATCCCATTTTTTTAAAAGCTTATTAGTACTTTCATCATCTATAGAAACATGAAATATTATTATATTTTTAGATATTGTCCTGGCATAATTTAAAGCCTTTAAAAATGATTTATTTAAAGTATCTATAGGAACTATTACATGTTTTTTCTGATCTAAAAAATCAACTTTTTTAGGCATTTCACCTGCAGACAATTTTAATTGTCTTGCGACTTCTCTATAATGTTCATTTATCTTCAACATTATATAAACTATTGCAGGTATAAGTATAAAAACTATCCATGCACCATGTTTAAATCTAGTTACTCCTATAATAATAGTTGTAATAAAAGTTAACAGTCCTCCTAATCCATTTATAATAGCCCTATGTTTCCATCCTCGCCCTTTATTTCTGACCCATCTTGTAAACATACCAAATTGAGACAATGTAAATGATATAAATACTCCCACTGCATAAAGGGGTAATAGGAAATGAGTATCTCCTTTAAACATTATAACTAATATACAAGATAGCACTCCTAATACTATTATACCATTGGAATAGCTAAGTCTTTTACCTCTCTTTGTGAACTGTCTTGGAGCATACCCATCTTTGGCTATAAATGCCAGTAAAAGTGGCAATCCGGTAAAAGCAGTATTGCCAGCCATGATAAGTATAATTGCAGTAGTACATTGAATTACATAAAACATAATATTCCCCCCAAATATTTGCTGGGAAATCTGTGCAATTACAGTTACTTTTGAATTAGGAACAGCATGATAAAGTGTGGTCAAATATGAAATACCTCCAAAAACCATAAGTACTACCAATGACAAAAGCAATAATACAATCTTGGCATGTTTCTGGGAAGGTTCTTTAAAACTTGGCACACCATTGCTGACAGCTTCTATACCTGTCAATGCTGTACATCCTGCTGCAAAAGCATTTAAAAGCAAAAACCAAGTTACTTCTCCTGAAACAGCAGGTATATTATAAACAGGCTTTGGAACATATCCTCCAAAGTGTACTTTAATTATTCCCCATAAAATCATAAATAATATTGAAAATATAAATAAATATGTGGGAATACCAAATAATTTTGAAGATTCTCTTATACCTCTTAAATTTCCAATAACCAAAAATATTATAAGTATCAAAGTTATGGTTACTTTATGAGAGAGTAAGGCAGGTATAGCAGAAGTTATAGCCGCAGTACTTGCAGAGGCACTTACAGCTACAGTCAATATATAATCTATAATTAAAGAGGCTCCTGCTACAAGCCCTGCATTTTTTCCAAAATTATCCTTTGCTACGATATAGGATCCACCACCTTCTGGATAGGCATCAATAGTTTGTCTATATGAAAATGTAAGCATAAACATTAAAAATATAATACATAATGACACATAAAGCATATACTTATATGACATTATACCGATAATAGGAATAAGCTTCCATAATATTTCTTCACCAGCATATGCCACTGAAGAAATTGCATCGCTGGACATTATAGGCAGTCCCCAAAATACAGTAAACTTTTCCTGTGTTATCTCCTCAGTTTTTAATCTTTTACCCGTTAAATTGTCTAGTAAGTTACTTAATTTCAAGCTCATTTTTAACACCTCTATGAGTAAATTTTTATCTTTTACTGCTATGATTTATTATAATCATCTTGAATATAAAACTGTTGTTAAGATTGTACGGTCTATATAAAGATTCTATAAATATTTAATATATGAAAAGTATTCCATTTACCATATTTAAATTTGTAATGAAAATCAGTATAATAGTATTTAGAGGCATACTGTCACTACTTAGAATTAAATAATTTAACTATAAACTTTAGCCAGAATAATCCTTTGCAAAAACAGAGCAATAATTTTAAATTCCTTAATTTTGATGTGTTTACATAATTTCAACAACACACAGTAAAGTATTTTAAAAATGGATTGTACAAACTAAAGTTAGATATGGAATTCTACAAAGTTGATTCAGCATCAAATAGGGGGATACAAAGTGATAATTTTAAATGCTTTAGGAAGTGTATTTAGCATTGTTTTAATGATTTCCACAGGATTTTTTTTATCTCATAAAGGATGGTTTAATGAAAAAACCTCTAAACTTTTTTCAAAAATAGTATGCAATCTAGCTATTCCTTGCCTTATGATATCTCAATTTAATGAAAACTTTGATAAACATAAATTGATTACCCTTAGCAGGGGGCTATTTGCTCCATTTACATCCATGGCAATCTGTTATTTAATTGCCGTAGTAATTTCTAAAGTTATCAAAGTTAAAAGAGGACGAATAGGTACTTTCAGATCCATGTTTTTTGTATCTAATTCTATATTTATCGGGCTTCCAGTAAATATATCTTTATTTGGAGAACAAAGCATACCTGATGTTTTACTATATTACATAGCAAATACTGCTTTTTTTTGGACTATCGGTTCCTATGAAATCAGCAGAGATGGACAATCTGGAAATGCAAATATATTTTCTCTTGATACACTAAAGAGAATTATATCGGCACCCCTTTTGAGCTTTATAATGGCAGTTATACTTGTTTTGTTGGATGTTCATCTGCCAAAGTTTATTATGGATACCTTTAGATATTTTGGCAATTTAACCACTCCATTGGCCATGTTATTTATAGGGATAACCATTTATTCTGTTGACTTGAAACAATTTAAATTTAGTATTGACATGTTAGTAGTATTTTTGGGAAGATTTCTTATTTCACCTATGGTAGCTTATATACTGTGTATTTTTTCAGGTACTCCTTCACTTATGAAAAAGGTATTCGTTATACAGGCTGCCATGCCAGTTATGACCAACACTGCTATAGTTTCAAAAAACTATAATGCAGATTATGAATATGCATCAATAAATATAGTAATAACAACTGTTTCTAGCATGCTAATTATTCCCATTTATATGCTGCTATTAAACTGACTATTTGCAAATGGAGATGATATTTATGAAAGAGAAAAAACACTTTAAAGTTACAAGGTATACTACTATTATAATAATTATGTTATTGATCTTTACAACTATGGCTGCAAGGCTTTTTTTCCTCCAGGTGGTACAGGGCAAGGAATATAAGGAACAGTCAAACAATAAGTCTATAAGAGAAATACCTGAGACCGCTCCAAGGGGGGATATTTTAGACTGTAATGGAAATAAGCTCGCCAAAAGTAGACTAGGTTACATGCTTGTATATAATCAGACAGACGAAAGTGATAAAACATTTTTTTCTACCATGGATAAAGTATTTAAAATATTGGACGAAAACGGAGAAAACCAGCAGGACGATTTTGAACTTAAGATAAATCCCTTTAAATTTGAATTTAGAAGTGAGGATGAAAACGCCCGGAATACTCTAGAGATAAGATTTAAAAGAGACAGTGGATTAAATGATTCCATAGAGAAAAAAATCAAGAGTAAAAATGAGGATATTTCAGAGGATGATTTGGAGAGTCAGGTCAACAAAGAACTTTTAAAGATATCTGCAGAGGACACCTTTAAAGAACTTTTAAAAAAATATAAAATTCCCAGTGGATATTCACTGGAAGAGCAAAGAAGATTTATGACTATAAGAAATACTTTAAATAAGCAGAGTTTTTCAGGCTATAAACCAGTAACGATAGCAAGTATAAGCAAGGATACTGCTTTTAAGTTTTTACAAATGCTAAATGAACTTCCAGGCATAGATGTAAACACCCAGCCTATAAGATCCTATCCAAATGGAGAGCTAGGTTCTGCTTTTCTGGGATATATATCAAAAATAGCCTCCAATTATGAAAAATATGAAGACAAGGGCTATGATATAAGCAGTGATTATGTGGGTCAGGGAGGACTTGAGGCAGCTTTTGAGGACAGACTAAAAGGCTCCAAAGGCGGCAGAATAGTAAAACTTAATAAAAATGGAAGGGTACTTGAAGAACTTGGCAGCAGGGATTCCTATCCGGGACAAACTCTACAGCTTACCATAGACAAGGATGTGCAAGCAGCGGCAGAAAAATCACTGGATGAGAGAATGGAAGAATTAAGACAAAACGCCTATGACCAGGAAAGGGCTGATACCACAAATGCAACCAGAGGGGCAGCTGTAGCTATTAATGTAAATACAGGAGGTATAATAGCCCTGGCCAGCAGACCAGGATATGATCCTAATGATTTCTCAACTCCTGGAAAACTTTCTACAGAACAATACAACCAATATTTCAATCCCAATTTAGAGGAATTTGGAAGAGAATACATAAGGAAAAGAAATATCACAGCTAATTATGCTGGAAAAAGTGAGGATGAAGTGTTAAATATACTTTTTCCTATTGATAAAAGCATAAAAAACAACACTACCATAAGACAGGATCTATATGACATATACCCAAAGCCTTTTTATAATTATGCCACCCAGTCTCTAATACCTCCAGGTTCTACTTTTAAACCTATGACTGCCATTGCCGGACTGGAAAGTGGAGTTATAACACCTTATTCTAGTTATTACGATAATGGTACTTATAATCAAGGTGGGAGACCTGTAGAATTTAAATTGGATGGACCTAATTATTGGGTGAACCTTACAACTGCCATACAAAAATCAAGTAACCCTTATTTTATGGAGGTGGCAAGACTTATTAGAGAAGCTTTTGGAGATGATACCCTGGCTAAATATGCCTGGAAGTTTGGACTTGGCATACCTTCAGGAAGTGAAGAAAAACCTGCTACAGGCATAGAAATTTCAGAAAATTATGGTCAAGTATATAATACTCAATCTAATGAAAATACTTTTGCTAGGAATTATCTTGCAAATACCATGTCGGTACTTAAAAATGGAGTAGATGACCAGGGCAGCAACATAGTTAAAATAGATTTATACGATAATGACAGTGATTCTGACAAGGTTAAATCATTAAAAAATGAAATAAAAAATTTAATAAAGAATTCTATAAAAGGTGGAAAGAATGCCTTTGACAAAGAAAAATACAAAGAATTATTCTCAAAACTGACATTAGAAGATCCAAATAATAAAAAAGATATCAGTGATAAAGATATGGATGGTTTAATTCAAGCTATATACTACATAACTGTTTCAGATGCCAATGCCCAGCTGGATGTACCTGCCAATATAGAAAATGCAGCTATAGGACAGGGTTTAAACCAGTTTACCCCCCTTCAGATAGCAAATTATATTGCCACCCTGGCAAATGGAGGAACCAGATACAAGCTTCACCTTGTAGATAAATTTTTAGATTCTGATGGAAATGTTATTGAACAGGTTAAACCGGAGATTCTTGAAAAAACAGGGGTTAAGGCTGAAAATATAGAGGCTGTTAAAGCTGGAATGGAGGCAGTTAATGAAAAGGGTACTGCATCTAAAGCCTTTGCAGATTTTCCTATAAAAACTGCTGGAAAGACAGGTACTGCAACTATAATCAGTCAGGAACACCAAACTCAAATTGGAAGAACGGACTATGCAGAGTATGTAGGTTATGCACCTTTAGATAAGCCTGAAATAGCCGTATATGTAGTGGTATTTGATGGAGGTATGGGTTCCGGTTCTGCCTATATAGCCAGAGATATTTATTCTGCATATTTTAGTAAACAATTAAACACCAGTACCAATTCTCTAAACAATTAGATTAAAATACTACAGAATATTAATATGATTCTGTAGTATTTTTATAATATCACTTTGTAGTTTTAATTACATTTTCAATGAATTTTTCAGGATCAATTATATACCTTCCCTCTTCAGTTACAGTTTTTGTTGATACCAGTTTATCTATTATCTGGTTAAAAGTAATATTGGGATTAATCTGCCATGCCAAAGCCGCCATGCCTGTAATATAAGGAATAGCCCAGCTAAAGCCACCTTCACCCCAGTAAACATAATCATTATTACCACTATTACTGGCTGTAGTCCTAAAATCTCCCGGAACAATTATATAAGATTTATTTCTGTTTTTTCTTCAAATAACAATTTTATATTATTGACATTTAATTATACTAGTAGTAATATTATGTTAAAATTATAGTAGTATTACGAGGTATAATAATTATGAATAAAGAAATCATGAAAGGTAGTATTGATATACTTATCCTTATTTTAATAAGTAAAGAAAATTTATATGGATATAAGATCTCAAAAATTATTAAAAAGAAGAGTAATATGACTTACTCTATAGGGGAAGGTACACTATATCCTGCTTTAAAAAGATTAGAATCTAAAGACTTAATTAAGTCATATTGGGAAAACAACAATTTAACTGGTAAACGAAAATATTATTCAATTACAACTTTAGGCCAAAGAGTACTACAAGAAAAATTAACCCAATGGAATAACATAACTAAGTTAATAAATAATTGTATGGAGGATTGAATTAGTCATGTTAAAATTTGAACAATTTATAGAAGATATTATTGATAAAAGAGGTATAAATGAAAATGATAAACTTGAATTAAGAGATGAAATAGAGTCGCATCTTTTATTGCTAGAAAATGAATATTTAGAAAAAGGCTATGATAAAAAAACAGCTATTAATCTAGCCATTGATAGTTTTGGTGATTCTAATTTAATAGGCAATGATCTAAAATTAAATCTACCTTCTAAAAATAAATATTACAAATTTAATATTAAGAATATGATTAAACTTATTTGTAATATGATTTTAATTTCTTTAATTTCTACATTCTTCTTTATATGCATTCTAAATAAAAATACGAATTCTAACTATTTTTTGCTAGGAGTCCCTTTAATTAATACTATTTTTTCTTACTTATATATAAATATAAAAATAAGTAATACTAAAAATGCTATAAAAAACATTATCATATGCAATATATTATTATATATAATTCTAAAACTGCTTGCAACATTTGTAATGTTTATTGGAATACTATTATTTGGTAGTCCATTTCATAAACCACTTTCATTAGCATTGTTTGGATTTTTAATTACATATATATCAAATTTATTTATACCATTTATTTTATGCACTGTAGTTTCTGTAATATTTACAAAGCTATTTAACAAAATCATTTTTTCTAATATTAGAAACATATATGAAAATAAACTTACTTCTGTTTTACTTTTCTCTTTATCAATATTACTGTGGATAGGTTATTATATGCTTCCAAGCAGTAACTTAATATTAAAAAAAATATTAACCAATTTAATCAATTCAAATATTATACAAGTAAAAAAAATATATTATATTTAATAATAAACAATAATCTACTAATTCCTAACATAGGCTTAATTCTTTTATTATTTTTATTAATTAAATCTTTTGTGTTGATTTATAAAAAAGGTATTAAAAGTGTACTTTAATTTTGCAAAAACAATTGATCATATAAGAATAACTCAAAGTAAAAATGAAAATAATTATCGCGAAATTTTGAAATCTATTAAAATTGCATTTGCTAAACTTGAAGTCAAAAATGCCACCTGTTATTTTAAATTATCATAAATTTAAAATAGGTAGAGTATATGGCTCTACATCTTTAAAGTTACACAAGGGCAATTAGAGTATATATTATAATAAAAACTTTTATAAAAGTGGTATCCTAAGATATTTGTAAATTTATCTGGATTTTGTCCAAACTTAAGGAGTCAATCTGGTGTATTTCCTCAAAAATATATGTGTTAGAATAAAGATATAAATAAACAAAAGATAATTTAAAATCGTTGATATGGAGTGATTAGGATTAAGTCGAGTTCTTGTTGATAGGGACTGGTGAGCACAAGAATCAGTTCTTCTAACTCTGCTTTCTGGAATTCCAAATTCTCAAGTGGTGTAATATAACCATCAATAAGGTTCCAAATCAAAAGAAGTGTGTAGAAAATTTTCAAGTATCTTATCTAGAATTCTTTTAGAACTTTAAACAAGATCATGCTTAAACAGATCAGCAATCCATTTGGCATTTTTTCTATCAGTTTTTTTACCATGAATAGCGTTAACATATTTAGGATGTGCAAGAACAATGGAACAGTCTTTTTCTAAGACGTTGTATACAGAAATCCAATACTTAGCGGTTATCTGATAGACAAGATAGCCCATTCACCTCCTCGTGATTTGTAGTGTGCCGATTCCCTATGACATTATAATAAAAATATTCGCTCGAAGCAAAATTTTTTCATTTCATTTTATGCCTTGAGCGAAGTGAAAGGAATGGATATATAAATGAATATATTAGAAATTAAAAACTTAAAAAAGAATATTGGTAAAAATAATATAATAAAGAAAATAAATTTAAATATAGATGAAGGTGAAATCTTAGGTCTATTAGGTAAAAATGGAGCTGGAAAAACTACAATTATAAGAATGATAGTTGGCCTTATAAAACCTACTCAAGGAATGATATCTATAATGGGATATAATGTACAAAACGATATAGAAAATGCTCTTAAATATGTTGGCTCCATAGTAGAAAATCCTGATTTATATGATTATATGACTGGCAAAGAAAATCTTATACAAATTTCCAGAATGTATAAAAATATAGCTAAAGATCAGATAGAAAGAATTATAAACATTACAGGCTTAAAAAATCATATAAACAAGAAAGTAAAAAAATATTCACTAGGAATGAAACAACGACTAGGTCTTGCACAAGCACTTCTATCAAATCCTAAACTTCTTATACTTGATGAACCTACAAATGGTTTAGACCCAATTGGTATCATGCAATTTAGAGATGCAATAAAAAAAATAGCTAAAAATGGTACAGCAATACTGATTTCATCCCATATGCTTTCAGAAATACAAAATATTTGTACGAAAGTTGCTTTTATTAATGATGGTGAGATCAAATCAATAGATATTTTGGATAACAACTCTATATCCTTAGAAAAAAAATTTATAGATATAATTGAAGGAGGAAAAGTAAATGATCTTTAATTTAATAATAAATGAGCTACAAAAATTACTAAAGAAAAAAAGAATTTTACTAGGGTGTGTCTGAAAACTAAATATTGCGAAAGAACCGAGTTTTAGGTAAAATAAGATAAAAAACTTGGAGGGTGCAAATATGTCACAGAAGCGTTATGAAATATCAGATGAATAATGGGATCAAATAAAAAACTTAATTCCAATAGCAAAAACAGGACGACCTCCAAAAGACAACCGACTTATATTTAATGCCATACTATGGATTGCAAGAAGTGGTGCAGCATGGCGTGATTTACCAGAACGCTTCGGTTCATGGAAAACTGTATACAGTCGTTTTTGTAAGTGGCGTAACGATGGTACTTTATTAACAATTTTTAAAGAGTTAACCTCAGATGCAGATTATGAAAATTTAAGCATTGATTCAACATGTATAAAAGCCCACCAGCACAGTGCTGGTGCTAAAAAGGGGCTGTAAACAGCGAAACAAAACAGCATATTGGACTGAGTCGCGGCGGACATACAACAAAAATTCATGCAGTTGTTGATGGACTTGGCAATCCAATCCATTTTCAATTATCATCTGGCAATCTACACGACAGTACACAGGCCGTAGATGTTCTTTCCAACGTTGATATAGAAGGCAGCAATATCCTGGCAGATAAGGCATATGGCACAAATGAAATTAGAGAATATATTACTTCAAAGAAATCCTCATATACTATTCCACCAAAATCAAATGTAAGAGAACCATGGAATTGTGACTGGTGGCTGTACAAGGAACGTCATTTAGTTGAATGTTTCTTTAACAAAATCAAACATTTTAGAAGAATTGCAACTCGTTATGACAAGCTTGCTGATTCTTTCCTTGCTTTTGTTTATATTGCTGCTATTTTTATTTTATCTAAGTAATTTATTGTTGCATTGTTTTCAGACACACCCTAATATAAAATTAACAAATAAAAATTTGTCTACTAAAGAAAGACAAAATACATCCAATGAAATAGAAGAGCTTAAGATTACTATAAATAATTTAAAAAGTCTTAATACTGCACAAGGTGATGATTGGAAAAATATCTTACATAAAAATGTACTTGATTTAGAAAAACTAAAAAATAAGATACCTAAAAATAACATTACTCATATAAACTCAATAAATTCTAAGATAGATATGGATAAATATTATATTAATCATGACATTAATCCTAATGATTATAATTATACATTTAATGCTACAAAATATATATCTGAAATTTTTTCATTTTTAAATATGTTATTTTTATCATTAATAGTGGTTTTAGGTTGTTCCGATATAGTTTCTGGTGAAAATAATCCACCAACAATAAAAGTATTGCTTACAAAACCAATTTCTAGGGGAAAAATCTTGTTTTCAAAATTTATTGCGTCTATAATATCTATAGTATTATCATTACTTATTTGTGAATTTTTATCTTTTGTAATTATTGGTATTACATTCAAATTTGGAAATTTATTGTCACCAATAGCTGTAGGTTTTAATTTTAAACATATGGATGGAGTTCAAAATATTATTGAAAAAGGTGGTAGTTCGCATATTATACCAATGTGGCAATTCATTGTTGAAGTTTTGCTGCTTCAAATTTTATTCATTATAGCATGTGCATCTTTATCAACTTTAATATCTGTTTTTTTTAAGAGCAGTGCAGTATCCATATCCGTTAATTTTGTAGTTGTAACAATATTAACATTTACTAATTTCTTGATGCTTACAAATTCAGGAAATACACCCCAATCCAGTTTCATGCTAAAAATATTGCCATTTTTATTCACAACATATAGTAATGGTGTAATGCTTCTTACAGGAAATATTAATAGATTTACCGGTATAGCTTTTATCAACGTTAAAATTTCTATATTTGTTTTGATAGCATGGACTATAGTTTGCTATACTATAGCTCATTTTAAATTTACTAATCAAGATGTATTTGCATAGTTAAAATATTCTTAAATCTATATAACAAGCATGGATTTAGGAATAGATTAGTTGTCTTATATCACGTTAATAAGAGATATACGTTATGAATAACATTATTGTCATTCTCATAATTATTTCTTCATTATTTCTTCGAGAATTTTAAGATACAAAATGTAATTGTATAACTTTCCATATAGCCATGACACTTATTGGCTATATGTATTTTCAGTTGTTTAAAAACTTAGAGGAGGAAAATAAGTATTAATAAGTATTAATGTAAGTCCCCTCTAGTTATTAAGAATTTTAAGGAAGATAGGCAAAAGTCCAATGTAATATATTCTGGTCAATATTTTGGTGTATTTTTTTATCGAATTTATTCATATGAGTGACAGTGAGATAATTACTCTATCACTGCTTGGTGAACTTATCACCATAGATTCTGAAAAATCATGGTTCAGCTTTTGTACTAGAAATCCATAGGATTTATTTCCTAATTTCTGTACAAGAACAAGAAAATCTCTTTATAAGGTTATGGAGCAAATTCGTGAAGAAATTACTCAATTTCTTAATTATATCTATGAACAATCGTACAAAATAAGTACAGAATAATTGATAGTATGCCAATCCCCGTATGTGAGTTTAGAAGAGCTCATTTCCATAAAACTTTTAGAACATAGGCCCCTATGCCAGCTGTGTCTCTAGGAAAGAAACATACTATAGATTTAAGCTACATGCTCTGACAACATTTGACAGATACCTTACCGATTTTATTTTATCCCTGCCAGTGTTGACAATAGAACCACAGTATGAGAATTAACCTATACTTTATCTCTATCAGCTATAATAGGTGATAGAGTATATATTTGGAGGTAAATTTGCTTTAGGACTAAAATTCGGAAAAAAATCAATTTCTAAAAGAGTTCAGGCAAGCGATATTTAAAGCCAGACAGAGGATTGAAATAACTTTCTCTCAATTATCCAGCCAGCTAAATATACAAAGGGTATTTGCCAAATCCATGTGGGTATTAACAAGCAGAATAACAAACAAAATTTTAGCTCATAATCTCTGCTATTTCATCAATAAAATATTGGGTATTAATCCCAATATATCAAAAATTAAAAAACTCATATTTGGTTAAATTTTCTTAAAATATGGTGAGAGTTTAAGAATATTATAGCAGAGCTCTACTTTCTTATGGCATATATAGCCTATTTGTGAGAATTTACCTTAAATACCAACTTCCCAATGGTAAAAAATTAATCTGGATGGATTTCAAAAATAATATTTTACATAATAAAGATAACTTAGCTACTATACATCAATCATAATTTCTTACCAAAACTTCATCAACTTTTCCTCTTTTGTTTCCATTGGAATTAACAGAACGTTTTGCTTGTATTATTTCAATATTATAATCCTTATATAAATTTAGAATAAAATCTGTTGAAGAATTAGAAAGCAGAAATCTAACTCCTTTAGAAGTTAATTTATCGCACACCGATTTTAACCTGGATTGCTCATCCTTATTAAATCTTCCTTTAACATATCCAGTAAAATTGGCACTACTTGATACTGGATCATAGGGAGGATCAAGGTATACAAAGGCTCCTTTTGTAATATCTCCTAAAATCTCTCCATAATCACAACACTTTAATTCAATTTCTGCTTCATTCAGATATTTGTTCACAGCCCTTATGGTTATCTCGTTAATTATATTAGGATTTTTATAATTTCCAAAAGGAGAATTGAATTGTCCAAGTATATTAACTCTAAACAATCCATTATAACATGTTTTATTCAGATAATGAATTCTTGAAGCCCTTTCCACTTTTGTAAGTTTGGAATAAATATCTGCTTTTCTATCCAATTCTCTAATCATATAAAAATAATCAGATGTATTTTTATGTTTCTTCAAATCCTCAATCAATTCTTCAACATTGTTCTTTATAACCATATATAAATTAATCAGTTCTTCATTTATGTCACTTACAACAGCTTTTTCAGGCTGAATATGAAATAAAACTGCTCCTCCGCCAACAAAAGGTTCATAATAAGTTGAAATATTTTCAGGTATGTATTTTTCAAGTTCAGGTAACAACTGCCTTTTACCGCCAACCCATTTAACTACAGGTGCAACTAGCTTATCGAATTTCAATTTTATTCCTCCGAAAATTTAATATTTACATAAATACATAATAATTATATCATTATTCTTTATATAAAAATCATATCAGCCATTTTTTTATTTCCTTCTGAATTTAAATGAAGGCCATCAATATAATATTCTTCTTTTACATTGCCATTTTTCTCAACAAATTCACTATAGAAATCAATAATTTTTATATTATAATTTTTACAAAAATTTTTTAAAGAATTGTTAAGTCCCTTTAAATCCATATTTATATTTTCAAAATCACCTACAAAGCCCCACCTGTCTACGGCAGTTTTGACACAAATAGGCACAGACAGACCAATTAAAGGTTTTATATTGTTATGCATAATTTGAAAAACCATGGATATTATATTTGCCATAACCTGCCCTACTGATAAGTTCCATATAAAATCATTTGTTCCTCCCATAATTATTGCATAGGATGGTTTTTCAAGTATGACATCACTGTATAATCTTGAGAGCATACCTGCTGAAGTATCTCCAGATATGCCTTTATTTAAAACTTCAATTTTAAATTTTTTCTTCAACAAAGCAGTCCATACTTCACCTCTTCTCACGCCATAACCATAGGTTAAACTATCTCCAAGACAAACAACCTTCATTTTCACCACTTCCCTTATATTAATTCACTTTTAAGTTTAGCATAAAATTATTCTAAGCCTTAATGAAAATTATCAAGGCTTAGAAGGTTAAACTTTAATTTATCATACTAAATGCTCTTTTCTGAACAACTAGTACAACTTCTTTAAAAGTTTCTCCTATAGTTGGATTCTACATTTAAATCTTTTATATTAGGACGCCTTCCTATGGTCACCAATACTATCAGTGCTATTTTTAATGTCAGTAAACACTTCAGCAGAATGAAGAAGTACTTTAGTCGGTATGCATCCCACATTAAGACATTTTACCGTTTCTCCTTCTTTAACCAACATTTCTCTCAATATACCGCTTTCCTTAGCTTCCACTTCATTTGTAAGTTTGTCAGTAGTTACATCAAAAGGTATCTCTCCCTTTGCAGCTATTCTTCTGTCACCTACCCAGATACACAAATATTGAATTTACTTGTATCTAAGATAGCTACAGAATTTAAATATGGGAAAAATAATACCATAATGGGAACATTGAAATTGATATTCCCATTATGGTATATAATTTTAATTTATTAAATATACAAAAGAATATGTTTCTTAAAATCATACTAAAATGATTCATATCAGATATAGTTGCTATCGGCACTGCCACTTAATTATAAAATACTCGAATTAAATCCTTTACCATCTACTTCTGAAGCATTTATTATTGAAATTAAAGCATTCTTATCTATTTTCTGTACCCAGTACTTAAACTGCGGCAGTCTTGATATATGTACTATGCAGTATATAACTTTTCTTTCCCTGCCGGCAAGTGCCCTACCATTTAGTATTGTAGCTCCAGGATGCACGAAAGTAGTTATATATTCAAAAACTTCATCCTCCTTATCTGTAATTATAAGTAATACTTTTTTTCTTGATAATCCATGAATTATCTTATCTGTAACAAAAGCTGCTATATACATGCTCATTAATGTATATAATGCAATAATTATTCCATTTATCATCATCCCTAAAGATACAATTACACAATTTACAATGAAACCTAATTGTCCTACATCAAAATTATCATATTTCTTTTTAACTAGCATTACTATTATATTCATACCACCTTCTGAGCCGTGGTTTGAGTACGCCAATCCAGCTCCGATTCCAGTTAACACTCCTCCATATACAGAAAACAGCAGTGTATCCTGTATTTTAAAAATACTGCTTAAATTTTGGGTCAGTATTAAGAACACTGATAATGAAAAAGTTCCAATTATGCTGTATATGGTAAATCTTCTGTTCAATTTTCTGTAACTTAAAACCAACAAAGGTATATTAGCCATTAGTACAGTATATCCTGCAGGAATATGAAAGGCATATTGTATTAAAATAGCTATACCTGATACACCTCCACTAAGTAACTTTGCAGTGACCAAAAACATATTTACCCCAATAGCCGACACTAAACACCCCACTATGACAAAAGTTGTATTTTTTATATTTTCCCTATTAAATAAAGCATTAATTTTCACACTAATCTCCTCATTTTTATTTATTCTAAGCATGTTTAATATAGCAATATTTCCTCCAAATTCTCATATAGACAAAAACAAAAAAATTACAAAGGATATGAGAATACTAAACAGTACACTAAAAGGAAGCAGCCCTAAAATGCCTATAATCTTTTTTACATTTTCAATAAAATTACCATAAGCCAATTCATTTATAATTGATATCATAAGAAGTAGGTAATAAAAAGGCTATTATTTCACTTTTAGTTCTCACCAATTCTATTTTCATAATATTCTCCCTAATAACTTATTTCTTACAATTGAATTATAAGTGTATTATATCATTTTATACAATATATTACTATCTATCTGTAAGTTATAGTATTTTGAATACAATTATTTATAGGCATACTTGTCATTTTAATAAGTATACTTGACATAAATATTATCATATGGTACCATCTAACTGATGGAGGTGTTACTTTGAACACTAATATAAAATTGAATAATCGTTTAAAGGTTGCCCGTGCTGAACTTAATATTTCTCAAGGTCAACTTGCCAGTATGGCTGGAGTAAGCCGTCAAACAATAAGTTCTATAGAAACAGGCCAATACTGCCCCAGTGCTAAATTAGCACTCATTCTTTCAAAATGTCTACAAAAAAATTTTAAAGATTTATTCTACTTAGAGGAGGAATAAAAAATGTTTAAAAAAAGCAACAAAGAGAATAAAGGTACTCCTATTTACGGTATTGTAGATGAGAGAACAAAAGCTATTGTATATCGCGGAGATGCTTATACCGGCAGATTTATGTTGTTTGCAATTCTCATAGATGCCTTTATAAGGGGACTACATTTAAGTAGTTCGTTCATAGCATCAAACTGGGACTTACTGTTGATTGTAATAATTGGAGGCCTAATATCAACAATTTACCAGATTAAAAATAAAGTTCTTTCCTATGGCTCTTCTGCCCGTGCTTTCATTGCCATTGCATTATTTACAGCACTTATTGCATTTTTAATAATATCTTTTTTATAATTACACTCCTATCCATCAGCTTTAAGTGGTAATCCAGGAGTCCAGTCTATGGGCTCTCCAAATATCTAACTCACTTTTTCCGCACTTCCAAATCCCTGAACTACAGTGTTAAATATCAAGTGATTCAGAGGTTCAGATGGAGTTTGTTATAGAAAAATGCTTTTCTCTATCTAAACCTTATTAACAGTATTCTTAGTATCTTTAGCACTTAGAATACGTTATCCTTTAGGGAAAGAACTTATCCAAGGCGCAGCAGTGCTTATCTCCAACTTTGAAGAAGATGGGATTATTAGTTAATTGCCGCGTTAGTATAAAATAGTTTATATTTTTGTTATATTTTTGTTAACTAAAATTAAGAAATATGTTGTAATATAAATTATATAAGGGTTTTTATACACATTATGGTTTCATATGGTATAGGAGATAAGAAGAATGACAAAAAAAAATAGAAGAAATAAACGTATTAAAATTTTAAGAAATAGATGTCTGTTTTTGTTGGGGGCAATTGCAATTTTTATTATATCATATAAGAGTTATAATTATTTTCATACCCCTAAGATAAGCAATAATAAAGTAATATCTGCTGTCGAATTGACTGGAAATAAAGCTCATAAAAATCAATCTTTTAAAAAGGATAATGAAAATAATAATCAATCCAATAATAATAAAGAGCCTAATAATGAAGAAAATGCAGCTGGAAATAAAGGCAATAGTATAAATAATAATAAGGTTAATTTATCTAGTAGTGTGGAAAATTATAATAGTGGCAATGTATCCAATGATGGGAAACAATATACTTATGATGCACAAAAAGTAAAAGATATACTGGACAATAAGTTTGAAAGTGATGGTGAAAAAATAGCATTTCTTACTTTTGATGATGGTCCATCTACTTCTGTAACACCGCAGATATTAAATACACTAAAAAATTATGGCGTAAAAGCTACCTTCTTTTTAATAGGACAAAATATAGAAACAAATGAAAGAAGCAAAGAACTGGTAAAACAAATATTCGAAGAGGGACATGCTATTGGAAACCATACTTATTCTCATAACATGAGAAAATTATATCCTGGAAATAGGCTTGATGTAGATTATTGTATGGGAGAAGTTGAACAAACTGATACCGATATAAGAAATATTGTTGGACAAGGCTTCAATACAAGAATATTAAGGCTTCCCGGAGGATATATGTCAAGGGTATATTACAATGATCCTAATTTGAGTGAATTCAATGAAAAATTAAAAGAAAAAAATATGTATAGTATAGATTGGAATGCCTATGACTTTGACGCAGAAGGTAGAAAGAAAAATTCAGAAGAGCTTTTAGAGTATGTAAAGGAAAGTGTGGGAACAAAAGAAAAAGTAATTATTTTAATGCATGATACTTATGGCAAAGAAGAAACGGCTAAAGCATTACCTCAAATTATAGAATATTTAAGGACTCAAGGATATGAATTTAAAACAATTACGTGAACTACCACTACTTATAAAGGGATGTTGCCATTAAATTCACCTATGGCACACCTTTTATGACTCAATTATACTTTACGATTCAAATATCATAGTAAAATAGTAAGTCATTTGGATAATATTCTTTTTCTTTCATGGCACAAAGTATAATATCTTTTTTAGTTTTAAATTTTCTAAAAATGGTACACTCGTTTACCTGTGCCAGACTTGCAATATCTTTAGTAGTAGTCGCAACATAGCCTTTATCCTTGACAAGTGACATTGTGGCATTCATAATTTTTTGTTTAGTTTTGTCCAATGTTTTCGCCTCTACAAATGAATTTTTCAAAACCCACTCTTCCCTATTTCAAGGTGTTTATTAAATTTGTACCTATTCATACCTTGAATACATGTACACTCCACCAATGACAATTATACTTCCTATAACTTGTGAAATCTGTGGGATTTCCCCATAAATAAATATGGCCAGTATGGAAGCAAATACCGGTTCTAACAATTTGGCTGAAGATACATAAGAGGGACTTAGATACTTAAGACACCAGCTAAATACACTATGGCCTAGTAATGTACAGGAAATGCCAAGTAAAAGTCCAAGAATGATTTCATTGATTCCATACCCATAAATTGGCGTATGACTTATAAAATCAAATATAATAAGTGTAATAAAACATGCACTATAGGTTACAAATGTGTATACCGTGGTGCTAAGATGATCCCTTTGTTTTCTACCAATTAATGTGTATACTGCAACCATAACAGCTCCAAGCAGCGCCAGAGCATCTCCATACAATACATTTTTTCCACCGCCATAATCATTCGCTGCAATCACTACACTGCCTAAAAAAGTAATTATAATTGCAAGTACTCCACTCTTATTTATTCTACCTTTAAATATAAGCACAAATCCAAGGGCAGAAAAAATAACTTCCGTACTTACCAGTACTGTTGAACTGGCAACTGATGTAAATTTTAAAGACTCAAACCATAGGGAAAAATGAACCGCAAGGAAAAATCCACTTAGTACATTCCATAAAATATCATCCTTTTTTAGTTTTAGAATTTCATCACGAAATTTCATTCCTATTAAAGGCAACAGAATGAGAACTGTCCACCCCAAACGGTAAGTAGCTATAACCAGGCTGGGAGCATTTGAGTATTTTATAAATATGGACGAAAAAGATACTCCAAGTACTCCCACTAATAAAAGTAATTTAGGATTAATTTTAGTTAATTGTTTTTCCACAGTTTTTTCTCTCCCCCGCTGCAATTCTTTATGTATTCTTTTTCATAATAAATAGCTTTCTATGATATCTTAATTTTATCATAGAAAGCTAGAAAGCTATATTTTATTTTCCACTTTTACTTCTTGAACTCATCCAGAATTCTATAAGCACCTCCCCGGCAACTGCAAACAAAAATACTACCCAGGAGTATTTAAATCCAATTACAAAGCCAAACACTACAAAAAGCGCTGCTGCAAATAACCAAAGTGCTCCAGACAAAAGCCCCCTTTGTTCCATAACTTTGGGATCTTTGTAGACTTTAGCATAATTTTCCCTCCACACTTTTTCTCTTTCCAGTACCCAGGGTTTATGTCTATCCTTTTCAGTAAGCAGTAGAAACACCAGCACACAAAGTCCCGGGATTACAAAAGGTATAAGACTTCCGGATACAGATTCAAGCACCATTCCTTTCATAAAATACAACGTGGCCGAAATACAAACTCCAAAGGCAATTGCAGCTGATGAAATTCCATATACCAGAGCACGCTTCCACTTCATAGGAAAATCACTGTCCGTTTCCTGGGTAAGACCCAAAAATACAAACATAGCTGTGGAGATTGAAATAAATACCGATAAAACAGATACTCCCGTAGATATATCACCTGTGCTGAAATAAGCGGTAAATGCAGAAATTATTGCAAATAGTGCAATAGCACCTGCAATTACATACCCTGCAGCATGTTTTTTATCAATTGGTATTTTTGAATGTACATACATCTTGTCAATTACCTCCTTTCTCTTCTGGCGGCTGATCTGATCTGCAATCTCAGTAATATCACCTAGTTCAGCTGATGCCTTATCAAAGGCCTGATCAGGAGAATCACCCTTGCTTTTAAATTCTTTAATACGCTCCTGCAAATTGATTGCAATTTCTTCCTTAAAATCCTTAAGTTCTGCAGTATCTTCATAATCTTGAAATAATCTATCTATATAAACCTGTACTTTCATATCCATTTATCATTCCCCCTCCAACAATTTATTGAGTATTCTCTGCGAAAATTCCCAATCTTCTTTATTTTGTCTGTACAGTTCCTTTCCCTTTCCAGTAATTCTGTAGTATTTACGGCGCCCTCCCTGGGATTCATCTCCCCAATAAGCAGTAATATACCCACCCTGCTCCAGCCTTCTATAACTTGAATACAAAGTTGCTTCTTTTAATTCAAACTGATTCTCAGCCTTTTCCATAATTGCTTTATGAATTTTATACCCATAACTGTCTCCTTTAATTAAAATGGATAAAACAATAGTATCTGTATGTCCCCGCAGCAGATCTGATGGTGTTTTTAAGTCCATCTTATCACCTCCCATTGTATTTCTTTGATTGCCCAATTACAATATATATCAAATTACTATGATTGTCAATATACTTTGATGGAGATTATATACTTTAAAGATTTATTACAGTTTGACTTATATAGAATTAAGTATTATAATGTGACTAAGAAGTCATATGACTTCTTAGTCACATTATATGGAGGTATAGTGTAATGCCAAAAAAAACATTTTTAAATTTGGAAGAAAAAAAGAAAGAAAGCATAATGCGTTCTGCTGTAAATGAATTTTCAGAGCGAGGTTTTGAAAAAGCAAATGTAGGTAATATAGCTAAAAACGCCAATATATCAAAAGGTAGCATATACCAGTATTTCAACAATAAAAAAGAACTATTTTTCTTTTCAGTAAAATGGTCTACAGATTTTATCGGTAAAAAATATGGCAACTATTTTATCTCTGATAATAAAGATATAAATATTTTTGATTTATTCTATAAAAATTCTAAATCCCTGTGGGTTCAGATGAGAGAGGAAAGAAAACTTATAATATTTGTCCAGGATGTATTCCTTGGAAAATATAAAAATTTAACTGATGAATCCATGTCCTATATGATGGATATTTTAAATGAATATACACTAAAATTAATCCAAAATGGTAAAAAAAATGGTTCTATAAGAAAAGACATAGATGACAATATGCTTTCCATATTCATTACAGCAGTATCCATGGGATTTAAAGAACACATGATGAGAAACTCAAGGAAAAAAGGAAGAGATATTGTAGATGAAGATTTTGAAATAAATGAGAAAGAAATTAAGTCCATGATTGAGCTTTTAAAAAATGGAATGGGGGAAAAATAAAATGTTCATGCAGGTTAATAATTTAAAGAAAAGCTATAAAACAGGTGATATAGTTACTCCTGTTTTAGACAATGTAAATTTGTCCCTTGACAGTGGAGAAATTGGTGCAATTCTTGGTCCTTCAGGCTCCGGTAAATCCACCCTGCTCAATATAATAGGCGGGCTGGATTTCTGTGATCACGGATCAGTTATAGTAGATAACACAGAAGTCACCAAACTTTCGGATAAAAGGCTTACTGAATATAGAAGAAAGAAAATAGGATTTATATTTCAATTTTATAATCTTATACCCCACCTCACTGTAGGTGAAAATATTGAAGTTGTTTCAAATATAAGCAAACATCCATTGTCCACAGATGAGATATTAAAGGATGTAGATATGCTTGATAAAAAATACAGATTCCCGAATGAACTCAGCGGAGGTGAGCAGCAGAGAACCGCGATTGCAAGAGCTATAGTTAAAAATCCATCCCTTCTTTTATGTGACGAGCCTACGGGGGCATTGGATTTTTTAACTTCAAGGGAAATATTGAAACTGCTTCAAAGAATCAACAGAAATTTTGGTACAACCATACTCATGATAACCCATAATGAGGCTATAAGTTCCATGGCCAATAGAATTTATAAATTGAGAAGTGGGAAAATTGTGGAAAACAAGATAAATAAAAACATAGTTTCTGCAGAAAGGATTGAGTGGTAATGGTCATAAATAAGAAAATCAAAAGAACCATGATGGAAAACAAGTCACAATATATAGGTTCTCTGCTGCTTATCATTTTAAGCTGTGTTCTATTTACTATGTTCAACTTGCTTTCCAGCAATATATCAAGTATATCCTCTTCTTTTGAAAAAAATTACAACCAGGAAGATGCTGATTTCATTTTGAATAAAAGATTGAACAATCTAGATTCTCTTAAGACAAAATTCAACATGGACATAGAAGAGACCAGAACAGTTGATTATACAATATCAAATAACAACATTCTCAGGATATTCAGTGAAAATACAAAAATAAACATTCCCGCAATCATTGAGGGAAAAAACTTAAATGGAAATGATATTCTGATTGATCCTGCTTATGCAAAGGCAAATAATCTCAATATCAATGACCACATAAAAATCTATGAGAAATCCTTTAAGATATCAGGCTTTATGTCACTTCCAAACTATATATATCCTCTGAAATCAGAAACGGATCTGATAAATGATCCAAATAGTTTTGGAATAGGGGTAATAAGTAAGAATGATTTTAGCAGTTTTAAAAGCGGAAACAATTTCTACAGTATAAAATTTAATGGCAGTGAAGGGAATGTGGATTCTAAAATACTGCAGTTTAAAAACTACTTAAAAAGTCAAAATATAATTGTACTTCAGTGGACAAATACCAGTGAAAATCCAAGAGTAACCTACGTAAGTGCAAAGCTCAACAGCATAGATCAAATAAGTTCCTCCATGCCAATTGCCTTATTACTCCTAACTTGTATACTCACAGGAACTGTCATGTGGAGGATGTTAAAAAAGGAATCTACAATTATAGGAACCCTTTATTCTCTTGGATATAATAAATGGGAAATCACAAAACACTACCTTATGTATCCCCTGTCCATTGCATTTACAGGTGGATTAATTGGAACCGTACTTGGAGCCATCTTCTCAAAACCCATGGTCAATTTAATGCTCCAGTATTTTAATATGCCTATGGACTCCATGGACTTTACTGCAAAATATATAGTATCAAGTATCCTTCTACCTGTAATTTTTCTAGGAACCTGCAGCTATTTTGTAATAAGATCCACCCTCAAATATTCTCCCATACAGCTGATAAGAAACAACTACGGGAAAAATAAGGTAGGTTTTATGGAAAGAAAATTAAAACTTGACAGATTAAAATTTTCCACCAAGTTCAAGATCAGGGAACAGCTTAGAAACATACCCCGAAGTATATTTCTTTTATTGGGTGTTATATTTGCAACAATGTTTCTCCTCTTTGGATTTGCCACCAAAAGTTCTATGGACTATCTTATGAAGGATGCTTTCAATGAATCATTTAAATACAATTATGCCTACATTTTTAATTCTATCCAAAGTGGAGAACCTGCAGCAGGTGAAGCCTTTTGCGAAATACCCTTAAATTTGAAATATGACAACAAGATGAATATCACTCTATACGGAATAAGCCCCAATTCGAAATACGTTTCATTGAAAGATAGTGCAGGAAATAATTTGGATACGGATAAAGTTATTATTACAAAACCCCTTGCAGACAAACTTGGATTAAGTCCAAATGATACCATAAATGTTATAAACAAGCTTGATTCAAAAGAATACAATATAAAAATAGATGACATCGCAGAAACTTATTTGGGGCAATATGTATATATGCCAATAGAAAAATTTGACCATATGTTTGGCTATCCGCCTCACAGTTATATGGGCCTTTGGAGTTCAAATAAACTGAAAATTCCAGAAGACAAGTTACTTACTACTGCTTCAGTAGAGGACATAAAAAAATCTTTTAATGCAATGATACAACCCCTTAAATTAACCATAGGCTCCATATCAGTTATATCTTTCATAATAGGGCTCATAGTTATATATGTAGTAACTTCTTTAATCATAGAAGAGAACAGAAAAAATATAGGACTGCTTAAAATATTGGGATATAGAAAAAAAGAGATTTACTCTCTCATATTAAATAGTTCTTCACTTATGGTTTTTGCAGGTTATATTCTGGGAATACCACTGATTCTTGTATTTTTGAACTCATTATTTAATTCTGCCGCCAAAGATATGAGCATTTCATTCCCTGTAACTATAAACTATATATACATCATTCTAGGGTTTATCATAATATATCTGACCTATGAATTATCCAAAGCTCTAAACAGGAAGAAAATCAACAGAATTTCAATGACTGACTCTCTAAAATCGGAAAATGAGTAAAAAATATATTTATCCGAACACTACCATTGCTAAATACTCCCATCTTCTTCAAATTAGGAGATAAGCACTGCTACGCGCCTGAATAAATTCTTCTAAATATACCACATAAAAATATTGACATATGGTTAAAAATACTATATTATAATGTTATATTAAATATGTAAAACAGTATATTAAAAGGGAGTAATTGAAAATATAATGTCAACATTACGATTGATTCTCCAATCTGGCATTATATACCAATTTATTGGTTATAAGACTTTTAATATAGTTTTGGATTTTATCCAGAATTATATTGAAAGTCTTTATTTATTTTATAGGGCAGGTGATTTCATTGAAAAATTTTTATCAACAATCTATTTCAGAAGTTTTGGATATTTTAAAAATTTCTCTCAATGGATTAAAGGATTCAGAAGTAGAAAAAAAGCACCAGGAATATGGATACAATGAACTATATGAAAAAAATAAAAAAAGTATATTTCAAGTTTTTTTGGAACAGTTTAAGGATTTACTGATAATCATACTAATAGTAGCTGCCACCGTTTCAATATTTTTAAGCAATGTTGAAAGTGCTCTAGTCATATTTGCAGTTATAATTCTCAATTCAATTTTAGGTACCATACAGCAGGTTAAAGCTGAAAAATCACTGGATAGTTTGGAATCTCTCTCTTCCCCTAGAGCAAAAGTGCTGAGAAATGGAATACAGGTAGAAATACCTTCTAGGGAAGTTGTAGTAGGAGATATACTGTATCTAGAAGCAGGAGACTATGTAAGTGCAGATGGCAGAATAATAGAAAATTACAGCATTCAGGTAAATGAAAGTTCACTTACAGGAGAATCAGAAAATGTGTCAAAAACAACAAATACAATAGAAGAGGAAAATGTACCTATTGGAGATAGAAAAAATATGCTTTTTTCCGGCAGCCTTGTAACCTACGGAAGGGCAGTTATGGTTGTAACCAGTATAGGTATGAATACGGAACTTGGAAATGTAGCTTCCCTTTTGAAAAATACTGAAGAGAAAAAAACACCCCTTCAGGTAAATTTGGACAATTTCAGCAAAAAGCTTTCAACCATCATACTTATCATATGTGCTTTAATCTTCATTTTAGATGTATTTAGAGGATACTCAATCATAGACTCCATAATGTTTTCAGTAGCGCTGGCAGTAGCAGCCATTCCTGAAGCTTTAAGCTCCATTGTCACCATAGTTCTTGCCCTGGGTACTCAAAAAATGACCAAAGAAAACGCCATTATAAAAAAACTCAAGGCTGTAGAGGGACTGGGAAGTGTTTCCGTAATATGTTCAGATAAAACAGGAACCCTGACACAAAATAAAATGACTGTAAAAAAATTATATGTGGACTATAAAACATTGAATTCCAAAGATTTAGATATGAACAATGATATAGAGAAAAAAGCTGTACTGATGAGCATATTGTGCAACGATGCATCCTCATCCAGAAAAGACGAAATAGGGGATCCTACCGAAGTTGCACTGGTGAATTTAGGTAAAGCCTATAATATAGATGAATTGTCATCCAGGGAAAAATACCCTAGAATAGACGAGATTCCTTTTGATTCAGAAAGAAAATTAATGAGTACAGTTCATAGAGTAGATGACAAAATTTTAATGGTAACAAAAGGAGCTTTAGACGTACTGATAAACAGAGTTTCAAAAATACAAACTTCAAGTAAAATAAAGAATATAACAATGGAAGATAAATTGAAAATAGAAAATGCAAATAAAGATTTCTCCAGAACCGGTTTGAGAGTACTGGCCACAGCCTATAAAAAAATAGATACTGATAAAACCAAAATAACTTTTAAAGAAGAAGATGATTTGATTTTTGTGGCATTGATAGCCATGATGGATCCACCTAGAGAAGAATCTGCTGAAGCTATTTCAGACTGTATAAGAGCAGGAATCAAGCCAGTGATGATAACTGGAGATCATAAAATAACAGCTTCTGCCATTGCCAGGGAAATCGGCATTTTAAAAGATGAAAGTGAAGCTGTGGAAGGATATAAACTGGATCATTTAAGTGAAGGGGAACTTAAAAAAAGAGTGGAAAAAATATCTGTTTACGCCAGAGTATCTCCAGAACACAAAATCAAAATAGTAAGGGCATGGCAGGATAGGGGAAATATAGTTGCCATGACAGGAGACGGTGTAAATGACGCTCCTGCCCTCAAACAGGCAAATATCGGAATAGCAATGGGTATAACAGGCACGGAAGTATCCAAGGATGCAGCTTCTATGGTTTTAACAGATGATAATTTTGCCACCATAGTAAAATCAGTTTCAAACGGAAGGAATATATATAACAATATAAAAAACTCCATTAAATTTTTACTATCTGGAAATACAGCAGGAATACTGGCAGTACTATATACTTCTCTAGCAGCTTTGCCAATGCCGTTTACTGCAGTTCACTTGTTATTCATAAACCTTATTACAGATAGTCTTCCTGCAATTGCCCTGGGGCTGGAACCTTATAAAAATAACGTTATGAAAGAAAAGCCCAGAAATATAAATACCCCTATTCTGACAAAAACTTTTGGAAAGGAAATATTGACTGAAGGCCTAATTATTGCTGCATGTACTATAACTGCCTTCTATATAGGATTAAATACGGGAGACAAAATACTTGCAAGTACCATGGCATTTTCCACATTATGCCTATCAAGACTATTCCATGGATTCAACTGCAGATCTAAAGAGTCAATTTTTAGAATTGGCATATTTTCCAATAAATACGTATGGATTGCCTTTGGGTTAGGACTAGTACTTTTAAATTCAGTGCTGCTTATACCTTTATTGAGGAATATATTTGAAATTAAAGAACTTACCCTAAATCAACTTGGTATTATATACCTAATGTCTTCTATACCCTTTATATCGGTACAAGCCTACAAATTTATATTTGTGAAGTCTACAAAAACCCCTTAGAAACGTTTGATACAAAATACCCACTACTATTTAGTGGGTATTTTACATATCAAATATTACTTTCCAATTTTAACCTACTAAGCTTAAATTTCTTACATTTTCTACCATAAGAGTACAAGTCTTTATGGAATGAATTATAAAAACATTAAAGGTCAAGATAACATTATTCTTTTAAATCTACAATATTTACACTAAAGTGTTCATTCGTATTTAAATCCTTAACCTGTATCTTGTCATCTTTATCCGTACTTATACTTTCAAGCCACACAGGATTATTTTTATACTTTACTTCTATAATTCCTTTAGATTCAAGTATTTCTTTCACTCTATTTTTATCCAAAGCTATCATCTCCTATATATAGTTTTACATATAAATTGCTGAATTATACTCCTCACAGATTATCTCGATAAACTTTTTTTAAAGAAGAAAAAGAAATTATCATAAGCAACAGAATAGCTTAATACTTATACCATAATCTGATAAACATTAATATCAAAATATTGTCCAAATTTATACCCTGCTTCTTTAATTTTCCCACAGTAGGTAAATCCAAATTTTTCGTGAAGCCTATCACTAACTTCATTGCCTGCAGTTATAATAGATATGATTGTATGAATTCCATCAATTTCTTTCGCAAGCTTAAGAATTGCTTCCATTAACTGTTTCCCGATCCCAACTCCTCTATAGTCTTTATGAATATAGATAGAAAACTCCACACTTCCATCATATGCTTTTTTCTCTCTATAAGTAGACAAGCTTGCATATGCAATAGCTTTTCCATGTTTTTCATACACCAATAAAGGATGTGTTCCAATATGATCATAAAACCATTGCTTTCTATCTTCTAAAGTTTTAGGTTCTAAATCAAAAGTTGCTGTACCATTTAATATGGCCTCATTATATATATCTAGTAAAAAAGGAATATCTTGTTCCTCTGCCCTTCTTATCATAAATAGCTTCCTCCAGTCTTATCCATATTTATTTACTTTTATTATATCACGGCTATCAAGTGATTCTTAGGTTCAGGTGGAGTTTGCTTATAAGAGCCGATCTACTACCAAATTTATTAATTTCAAAATGAATATTAAACCAATTCATGTTTGCAATAGGACAAAATTGTAAGGGCTACAAACAAGGGAATGGAAATAATTGCTGCACCAATTACTACATATGGTGCCCATAAACTAAAAGAGCCTAATTTAAGAAAGGTAAGTCCCACAAGTTCACAGCCAAAACTATTTCCAAGACCTGTACCCCCGGATGGCAGAATCATTCTAATCCAATTCATAATATTGCTTCCGGAAATAGAAGAAAGTATATGGGGCAATATACAAAATACAATACTTATTATAATTGAATTAGCTGTATTCTTACATCTTGCAGATAAAAACAGTGTAAAGCTGACAACTGCAATAAGCGTCAACATGCCCGCTCCTGCTGTAATAATTTCAGTTTCACCAACACTTACAGCAGGCAGATAGATATCTCCTATACTTTGAAGTGATGTCCTTAGACTATCCCATCCAAACACCCTGTTTTCAATAATACTAAATACGGAAATACAAATTGCAAAAGTTATGCTGCAAATTAAAATAGCAGAAATTACCTTATATACAGAAAGTTTTGCTTTGCCATATTTAGTACACCTTAATATACTGTCTGCCCCTGTCTGATATTCTGCAGAGAATATTGGAGCAGTAATAAATGTGCATATAATTACTAAAAGAAAAATCAACATAATAAGATAGCTTCCGGCATCACTGCTGCCATAGCCATATATGAATTTAAAAGGTTTATCTACTTTTTCATACATGGAAAGTGCCTTCTTTTGTGATACAGGATCCAAAACTCTCCCTTTTATCTGTTCAGTATATTTTTTATAGAAATTTGCCGCAGCTTCTTCGGGAGAAATCTTACTTAAATCTGCAGGTGCCTTTGTATTTGGATCCGCATATACACTCTCCAACCGATATATTATATATTGAACCGGAAGTATTTTTTCATTGTAGATATCTTGAGGGATATTGTCGCTATAAATACTTCCATATTTCTTTGTGACTTCCTGATAATTTTCAACTGCTTTATGTATTTTATCTGGTGTAATCTTTCCCTGTACCATAAGTCCTTTTTGGGCTTCTATAGCTTTTATTCCAGAAATCGATACCTGTTTTCCATTTTTATTCACATAAGTATAATGGACATATGATATGGGAAAGTATGCCATAATTCCAGTCAATAAAATGGCTGCCAACAGCAAAATCCATGTTGAACGGGTTCTTAACACCCTCTTCAATTCCAAATAAAAAATGCTCATATCAAATTTTCTCCTTTCCTGTTCCATCTTGAGGGAAAAGCCATAAATACAAATCCTCAAGCCGTGGAACAGCATGTTTTGAATCAGGTACATCTGGTGTATTTGACAAATACCTGATAGAAAGATTTCCATCTTCCTCATTTAGTACATTCACAATGCGGGCAATTTTTTCATAATGGGTAAGTTGTCTGGGTGATATTATGCTCTCCCATACCTTGCCTTCGACAGTTTTTACAAGTTCTTCAGTAGTCCCCGTAGAAATGATTTCTCCATCTTTCATAATGGCATTGCAGGTAGCAATATATTCCACATCGGAAACAATATGGGTAGAAATCAACACAATTCTATTCTGGGCAAACTCAGAAATAAGTTTGCGAAATTTCACACGTTCTCCTGGATCAAGACCACTGGTTGGTTCATCTAATATTAAAACTTCCGGATCATTCAAAAGGGCTTGTGCGATACCTACCCGTCTCTTCATTCCTCCAGAAAGTTTAGAAATTTTCTTTTTTCTGACTTCAGTAAGAGTAAGTATTTGAAGCAATTCATCTATTTTTGCTTTTGTATCATCTTTAGTAAGGCCTTTTAAAGCTGCAATATATTTCAGATAATCCATCACTGTAAATTCAGGATAGAAACCAAAATCCTGGGGTAGATAACCTAAAATATCACGATAGGCTCCCTTGAGTACACCAATTTCAATTCCATCATATAGTATCCTTCCTGAGGTTGGTACCATAATACCAGCAATCATTCTTATTAAAGTAGTCTTTCCAGCACCATTTGCACCAAGAAGTCCCCATACGCCAGGGGATATATTCAGACTTACATTGTTAACAGCAATTTTATCTTTATATTGCTTGGTCAAATTACAAATTTCAAGTTCCATGGTTATCACTCCAATCTAGAAATTAAATTTATTAAACGACAGAATAATCATATATCTTGTTTGATTTTATTATTAATTGATATACTTGAAAGGCAAGAATTACTGCAAAAAAAATACTAAGTACAATCCATCCGATTAAGGATGTTCGATAGTAGGCCTGTGGTACTAATGTATGGAATAAGGCCTGTAGAGGTAATACAAGCAAACAGAAAATTTCACAAATAAATACACCATATTGCTTATAATTACAGCCGAGAATAAAAATACAACCACAACAGCATACTAAGAATGGCAATAGTAAATAAAATATTATAAAAATAGTGGAAATATTCACTTTATTCAACATAATAAGGGCAATAGTAATCAAAAAAACACTGTCCCCAATGGCAACAATAATTAGTCTGCTTGATACTAATTTAGATATTGACATACATGCAGCTAATTCCACTTCATACATCCTGTATTGTCTTGATCTATGGAGAAATGGTAAACCAGTTATAGTAATAAAAACTGCATAAAAACAAAGCAGATCCGGAATATGACGATTCACAATATATTGAAAATCTCCATCAAAAATTATATTTAGCAGCAAAAACATGAAAATCAATATTACTCCCTGATACATCCATACTTTTCTACCCATAAATAAAATTTGACGAAATAAAAATTGAATATAACCAATTCTCTGTCTTCCTTTATAATTTTCATATTCTTTACACACTACGTTGATAGTCTCATTAACATGATTCTGTGAATATATTGGGTATGTATTAAGAACCTTTTTTAAATCCGAACATAGCTTTTTATTCACGTGCCCATTCTCCTTTCCTAACATTTTTCTTAATTTGTTTCAGTGCCGCCCGTAAACGCGATTGTACAGTCCTAAGTGGTATATTTTCTATTTCTGCAATTTCTCTCATGGATAAATCCTGTGCAAATCTTAATAATACAATTTCTCTATATTTTTCAGGCAAATTTTCCACCAGACACTTCAAGTCCAAATCAGATTCAGTTTGTGCAAATCCATTTTCCATATATGCCAGATTTTCAGGCAGAGATTCCATTCCCTTTTTGCGCCAAATATCAATACATACATTTGACGCCACCTTATAGATATAAGATTTAAATTTTCCACAATGAATATATTTTTTAAAATAGCGAATGGTCTTTAAAAATGTTTCCTGAGTAGCATCTTCTGCCACTTGACGATTTGGTGTATGCCAAAGGCAGTATCGAAATACATCTGGATAATAAAGATTAATCAAATCTTCCAAACAAGTTGTATTGTCATTTTCAATTTTTGGTAATATATTATATTCCCGAATCAAGTTTTATCCTCCTAAATATCCCTCAAAAAACATCCTCTATATTATATAACGTTTATAAATTCCCAAATGATTTAAAAATTATCAATTAGGTCCAAACTATTTATCTAAAGAAAGATAATACATAAAATTTTTACATGATTTTTTAAAATTATTTGTGATTTTCCATACTAAAAAAGTGCAGTCACAATGTTAATGACTGCACAAAATATAACTATATTAAATATTAACCGTCTTCATAGCTCTCATGGAATTCAGCACCGCAAGTAAAGTTACTCCCACATCGCCAAATACAGCTTCCCACATGGTACCTAAGCCCAATGCTATAAGTACCAATAAGATTATTTTAATACTTAATGCAAAGATTATATTTTGCATTACGATGTGTCTCGTTTTCCTGGCTATTTTTATGGCTGAAGCAATTTTTGAAGGCTCATCGGTCATTATAACTACGTCAGCAGCTTCAATTGCAGCATCAGATCCTATTCCTCCCATTGCTATACCTATATCCGCTCTGGCTAAGACAGGAGCATCATTTATACCATCCCCTACAAATATTAATTTGCCTTTTGGTGATTTTTCTTTATCAAATAATTCTATCTTTTCAACTTTTTCGTCTGGAAGAAGTTCAGTATAAACTTCATCTAATCCTAACCGTTTTGCAACTTTAGTCCCAACTGTTTTATTATCGCCAGTGAGCATAACTATTCTCTTAATACCTATATCCTTTAAGGCCTTAACCGCTTTTGCTGAATCTTCCTTAACTTCATCAGATATTATTATATATCCTGCATATACTTTATCCACAGCAACATGAACTGCTGTACCCACTGTTTCAACCTGTTCATAAATTATATTTTCTTTATTCATCAGTTTATAATTACCCGCTAACACTTCTCTACCTTGAATCACAACTTTCACGCCATGACCTGATATTTCTTCATAGTTTTCTATTGAATCCTTAACTATTTCCTTTCCATAAGCGTTTAATATAGAAGTTGCTATTGGATGGTTAGAATAACTTTCTGCATAGGCCGCATAAGCTATAAGTTCATCTTTTGAAATATTGTTTTGTGATTTTACCTCCGTTACCCTAAATACACCTTTTGTAAGTGTCCCCGTTTTATCAAATATTACACCCTCAACACTATTTAAAGCCTCAAGGTAATTCCCACCTTTGACAAGTATCCCATTCTTTGAAGCCCCACCTATTCCTCCAAAGAAACCAAGAGGTATAGATACCACTAAAGCACAAGGACAAGATACTACCAAGAATGCTAATGCTCTATATATCCACTGTGAGAAAGTAGCACTTTCAATAAATAATGGAGGTAGTACAGCTAAGGCTACAGCTGAAAAAACAACAATAGGGGTATAATATCTGGCAAACTTTGTAATAAAATTTTCAGTTGGCGCTTTTTTACTACTTGCATTTTGAACTAAGTCAAGTATCTTTGCAATAGTAGAATCTCCAAATTCCTTTTCTACTTTAATAGAAAGCAATCCATTTTTGTTAATAACTCCTCCCAGTATACTATCTCCCGCCCTCACTGTTCTTGGAACAGACTCGCCAGTTAAAGCAGAAGTATCTACCATTGAATTTCCTTCAATTACTTCACCGTCTAGTGGTACTTTTTCTCCTGGTTTCACCAATATGATATTACCTACACTGACCTCTTCTGGTGATACTTTTTTAATATCATCACCTATCTTTAAATTAGCAAAGTCAGGTCTTATATCCATAAGATCCGTAATGGACTTTCTCGAACGGTTAACAGCTATTCCCTGAAGCAGCTCTCCTAACTGGTAAAAAAGCATAACTGCTACGCCCTCTGGATATTGGCCGATAGCAAAAGCTCCAATAGTTGCTGTACTCATTAAAAAGTTCTCATCAAATATTTGACCCCTGCTTATATTTTTCAATGCTCTTAAAACTACTTCTCCCCCCACAAGCACATAGGTTATTAAATACATTATCAGTTCTATGACATTTGAAAATTTAAAAGCAGTTGCTATTCCAAAAATTGCTGCACCAACAACCAATATAACCATTTTCTCCTTGCTGTTTTCTCCGTGCTCTTCTTTACGTTCATAAATTTTACTTTCGATCTCAATAACATTAACGTCTGGTTCTATTCTTTTAACAATTTCTTTAACTTTGAGAATAATGTCACTTTGCTTAGATGGATTCTCTATCTCCAAAATAAGCTTTGTGTTCACAAAATCCACAACAGCAGATTTTACACCCTTTATATTATTAGATTCTTTTTCTATTTTTGCAGCACAGTTAGCACAATCCAATCCTTCTAATATGAACTCTTTTTTCACATTGGAATTAGATTCTTTCGTTCTAATATTAGTACTAATTTTACTAATATCTTTAGTTGCTAATTTTATATTACTTCTACTAGGATTTTTAACTGTTTTATCCATTTTCCCCTCCCCCATAATAGTTCAATTTTTTGTAATATATGAATTAATCCCTAGTCAAAATCATTTTTATTTCCCATAGCTTATTGTATTTCTCTATGAACGTATAAACATATGAGTGTTTATTCATATGTTTATTATATACAATTAAATGATTAATGTCAATAAAATCTAAAGTGCTAGTTTTTAAAAAGTATTCTCTAATAAGGAATCACAAAAGAATCATTGTTATACAGATAAATTTTCGAAAAATACTATCCAGGACAGGCAAAATGATAATAGACTTTTGGATGCCAAACAAAGAGTGGGAAGGCTGTGATGTAAATAATCCTAGTACTAGGATTATCAAATTACAATGATAGTTGTAAATAATGAACAATAACTAAGCCAGCATGCATATATTAATTAACATGCTGGTTATACTTACAACCTATCCTTAAAATCAAGTTATTTTTAGGTTCAGATAGAGTTCGTACATGCTGATAAATTTTTCTATTTACTTTCCACAGCATTTTTTGTACTTTTTACCACTACCACAAGGACAAGGATCATTTCTTCCTATCTTGGGTTCTTCTCTTATATAAGTATCTTGAATCCCTTGCCAGGGATCATAATCCTCATCATCTCCTAAATTATTAAATAAATTTTTAGATCCTATGCCTCCAAGAGCCATTTCAAGCATACCCTTGTGACTTTTAAAATATTTTTCATGTTCTTTAATCATTTTATTTCTTTCTCTATTATTAAACGCCTTTTCAAAGAAATCTTTTAACTCCCCATATAAATTAAAATATTTTTTTGAAAGTGCTATAACATATTTTCTATATTTATTTATATGCATTAAAAATTCATGTTCCATCCCCCGAATATAAAGTTCTAAACCCATTGACTCTTCAGGCAATATTCTACTGACTATAAAGCTCACAAAACCTTCATCGTAAAACTCATCTTCTTCCAAACTTAAAAGTTCCTCTTCAACTTTATGGAATCTATCTACCTTTAGTTTAAGTTTTCTTATTTCTTCATTACCCGGTGAAATTTTTTCTGCCTTTTCTAATATCTCCCCAGCAGGATCAAACAGTTGTGCTTCAACCATTTGTCTGGAGACCATAAGCAGTATCCATGCTATATGTTCTTTTTCGTCTTCTTGTTTAATTGCTTCATCTGATAATTTTTCAAGATTTTTTTTCATACTTTCAAAATTACCTTCTTTTAAATCTATAATAAAAATAGCAAGATAGGCACTTATAATAAAATCTTCATTTTCTTTTCTTTCAATGAGTCCATAAAGAACTTCCTTAGCTTCTTCAATGTTGTTTCCTTCCATGTATGCCTCGCTGAGGCCCATCCATAAAGAAAAATTATCCTCATCTAGTTCTATAGCCTTTTTAAAGCTTATAACTGCTTTTTTATGCCATCCTCTCATCAGATATGACTTAGCCAGATATCCAGCAAAACTTGCATTATCAGGTTCTGCTTTGACAAGTTTTTCAAAAATCTTTATGGCCTTACCATTATTGTTATTTTGAATACATACCTCCCCAAGAAGACTTTGTATTACCAATATATCTGGAAACTCTTTATGTAATTCCTCCAAGAGATTTATAGCCTTTTGATTTTTACCTTCTTTAAAGAATTCATTTGCATCATTAAATTTTTCCCTAGCAGTACCAGGTATATTAATAAAACTATCATATTCTTCCCTAGTTTTTTCATTACTTAATATTTCATAGGCCTTTCGAATTTCCATAAATTTTTCTGAAAATCTTTCTGGTGGGTATTTTCTAACCATTTTAAAATAAGATTTTTTTATTTGTGCAGAACTAGCGTCTTGGTCTATTTCTAAAATATCATAATAGGTATTCATTTAATTTATCTCCTCAATTAGTTATTAAAAGTTCCTTTAACCGTGCTAATAATCCTTTTGATTCTTTTTTTACTTCACAAACTTCTGATAAATACAACAGAGCCTGTTTGTTGGAAGTATCAATTTTTAATACTTCCTTCCACTCCTGAATTGCCTTATTTTTATTTCCTACAGCATAGCTGCATAACCCGCAAAAATTTTTAATAACAACTATGGGATATTTTTCTACGTCAGCACGTGAAAGCGTGTTTAGGGCTTCTTTATAATCTTTGTTTAAAGAAAGGTTATATGCTTTGTTATATTTCTCACATATATTTTTAAAAGATACTTCTTCCATAGAATTCAAATAATTTACTGCTGGATTATCCTTCTGACTATATATTTCAACACTTCTTTTCCATACATTTTTGCATTTTGTAAACTTCCCAATCTTATAAAGACATAATCCCATAAGATTATAACACTTCCAGTTATCCATACTGAACTCTACAGACTTCCTGAGCGCTTCCAATGCACCTGTGAGATCATTTTTTCTAAATAAAATCAACCCTTTATTATAATAAACCTTCCACATATCTTCTAATGTCATTTGTTATTCCTCCATATCAAAAAGAATATCTGAAAGTTTTTCCTCTAGTTCCTGTATTTTTTCATCATCATCTTCTTTTATTATAGCTTTTTTTAGTTCTCTTACTATTTCATCAAGTTCATCATATTCTTCGCTTTCAAAATATTCATCAAGCATATTTTCTGCACGTTTTATAATTCCCTTAAATTTTCTAGCCTTAGTAGATTTTTTCCATAGATTTAAATCCATTTCTTCTTCTAACTTTACACCTGTTGTTTCAATTGATATACTGGCTTGCTTACCTGTGCTTACTATCTGTGCTCCCACTTGAAGTATTCCATTTATATCATACATGAACTTTACTTTTATTTTTTCTTCAAAAGCTCTATTGGCAGGAATACCACTAAGGGTAAAATTGCCAAGAAAATTATTCATAGATGCCTTTTTACGGTCACCTTGATAAATCTTAATTTCAACTTTTTCCTGATTTTCTACAACAGTACCGTATATTTTTTCTTTAATCACAGGAATGGTTAGATTTCTTGGTATTATAATATCATAAACATCTGCAACCGGAATTCCCCCTAGAAAGCCCAGTGTTTCAATCCCTAAAGTATAAGGACATACATCAGTAATTAAGATATCCTTATCTTGTGACAATTCATTATTTATTATTCCGGCTTGAATGGCCGCCCCCATTACTACTGCCATGTCAGGATCAACTAATGTCTTTGGTTCTTTATCAAGGGTTTCCTGCAAAAATTCCTTTACAAGGGGAATTCTAGTTGACCCTCCAACTAAAAGCACTATATCTATATCTGTTTTTAAAAGCTCGGCATCTTTTAATACTACATTTATTGGTTCTTCTGTTGATTTCACAAGCTCCCATATAAGTTCTTCAAATTGGCCTTTGGTAACTTTTCTCACTAACCCAATTGGTTCACCATTTTTTTCAGCTATAAATGGCAAGTTTATATCATATTCATTTTTTGTACTTAATACAATTTTACAATTTTCCGCCGCTTCTTTTATTCTTGCTACAGCTCTTAAATCTTTTTTAAGGTCTACACCTTCTTCTTTTTCAAAATCTTTAATTAGCATATCCATAAGTTTTTCATCAAAATCTTTTCCACCTAGCTTATTATTTCCGCTGCTTGCCTTAACTTCAAGAACACCTTCAAACATTTCAAGGAGGGTAACATCTAAGGTCCCTCCTCCAAGGTCATAAACCAATATATGTTTCTCATCTTCCATATGTTCAATTCCATATGCCAAAGCTGCTGCTGTAGGCTCATTTATAATTCTTTCCACTTTAAAGCCAGCTATCCCTCCTGCTTCTACTGTTGCCCTTCTTTGTTCGTCAGTAAAATATGCTGGAACAGTAATTACAGCTCTTTCTATTTGTTCTCCTATGTAATCTTCAGCACATGACTTTAAATATTCTAGTATATGCGCGGATATCTGTTGAGGGGTATATTCATTATCACCCATGCTCACTTTCTTGTCAGTTCCCATAAGACGTTTTACTTCCATTACAGTCTCATCAGGCTTTACTAATAATTGTTCTTTTGCATATTCACCTACAATAATTGCTCCACTATCTGAAATTCCCACAACTGATGGTGTAATCAATTTACCTTCTTTATTCTTTATAACAAATGGTTTTCCATTTTCAAGTACTGCCACTTCTGAAGTAGATGTTCCAAGATCAATGCCTATAATTTTGCTCATCTTATTTCTCACCTTCTTTATTTTATCTTTAAACTATACAAATATGAATTATAATGTACAAATCTAATTATTAACAGATGTCTCAATGCCATTTACAACAACTTCAGCTTTTCTAATCATCTCTCCTTTATATATATACCCACTTTTTATGATCTCTAATATTTGTATTTGGTTTATATCCCTATTTTCCCTAGTTTCTTTTGGTATATGCAACCGACTATTAAACACATCTTCCTTCTTTCCAAAACGTTTTAATCCACAAGTTAACAGAATCTGCTCCAGATTGTTCCACTGAAGATTCATCTGTTCTCTTAAAGCTTCATTTGATGATTTTCTACTGTATACATATATATCTTCAAATAAATCAGCAACTTCTATAAGTGTTTTTATAAGAGTTTTATTTTCTTCATCTGTTGATTTTACATTATTTCTAAGAGATTTCAGTGATTCATTATCTTCTTTAATTTCATCTATAATTTCTAAAATTTCCTCAATATCCGCTGTAGATTTATACTGTTGCTTGCCAATTTTTTCAAAGGTTTTATTAAAAGCACTTAAAAGTTCTGAAATGTCACTTTCAAAGCAAACGTCAATATCTTCTAAATTATACTGTTGTAATTCTTTAGTTATATCTATCATTTTTTCCCTTTCCTTTTAGATTAAGATATCTCTTGCATAGCTAGATTTGATATCTAACCCAGTAATTTATCGGTTCTATTATACCATATAAGGCACTACCTTGCTAACAAATATCTAAATCCCTGTTAGAGACTATATAACTATATAATGGTACTGTTTCTAATGTAATCTGTAAAGCAGGCCTTCAATGGATTAAAGGTTCAAATGGAAAAAAGTATTTATCTATAGTAAATTCCACCTGAACCTCTCAATCACTTGATCTTAAGTACATCTTTATATAATATTGCTCCATATATTAGTTAACCTTTTACCACTATTTTTATAGTATATATACGCTGGCTGCCAGTAGTTCCCTACATATTCTCGTTGACGAGTGTTTACAGATACAAGTATTTTATTGGGTATATCTATTTTAGATATTTTTATCACATTATATCTTCCAGGAACACCTGGCCATAAGCCATTTCTCCCAACACTTAAAGCTCCAGCCCCAATCATAATCATGTTAGGATTTATATTTTGAGGATTTAAATAGTCCAAGCTTATACTTCTATGAACATGACCATGCAGATAAATTTTAAAATTCTCATTTTGCAGTATATTGGCAAAAGGAATATTATCTCCATAGCCACTTATAATATTTACAGGATGGTGTCCTACTGCTATTTTTATTATATTATTTTGGGGCAGTTGTCTTGAAGCTTTTATTAAACCTTCCGTATCAAAATAAGTTATTTTACGATTAAAGTGATCAATTTGAGCTGAAGTATTTATCATGAAAAATGCTACTTTTTTATTATCTATAAAATCTCCCAGTACAACTTCAATCTGCTCCTTAGGGTTATCTGGAAAAGGAACTTCATATAACCTTTGGTATAGATATTTACTATAGTTTGTAAATTTTTTATACCATTCTCCACTATTTCTTTTTAAGTAAAATAAGTCCTTTCCAACATTAGTAACTACTTTATCTTTAGGACTTGGAGTACCAATGGCTAAATGATAACTATTCATAGTAATAGTCCAACTCAAGTCATGGTTTCCAGGTACTATAATTATATTTTTATATGGTACGTTAAGCTGTTTGCTTAATATATCTATAAAATGAAATGCCTTCTCAAAAGATGCTTCTGAATCACCACGTTCAACAAAATCTCCACTAATTACTATATAGTCAATATCATTTAAGCTTAAGCTGTTTTCAGGATTATCAAAATAAACCTTTTTTAAGTCAATAATTAAAAGATATGCCTCATTTTTTTCATCAAGATCCAATATATAGTGTAAATCGCTTAGGTCCAGTATTATTCCTTCTTTTTTAGCTTCTCTATTAAATTTCTTCTGTAATGAAGTTTTTACTTTTCCCTTTAATTTATAATCCATAGCCTCATCCCCAAATTTAATAGTATTTAAATTTTCTATATTACTACTATATAATACTCATTAATAAGGACAAGGTTCTGATGACTTATGAGAAGTTAAAAATATTCTATTTAAATACTTGTACAGTTCCCTTTCCACCATCAACTATAACTTTATCTCCGGTTTTGAGCTTTGTGGTAGCATTGCCACATCCTACAACAGCAGGAATACCAAGTTCTCTGGCCACTATAGCAGCATGTGATAAAGGTGCTCCTATATCAGTGATTATGGCTGCAACTTTAGGAAAAATAGGTGTCCAGCCTATATTAGTGGTTGATGTAACCAATATTTCACCTGGAAGTAAATTTTCACCCTCTTCAGGATTAGCTAAAACACGGACATTCCCTTCTATCCTACCTGTTGCTCCAGCAAAACCTTTAAGCTCTTCAGAACTATCTGCTACAATAGCTAATGAAGGATCATAATAATCCACTCTTCTATTTGGATCTTTAACCCATTGGAAAGGGTTAAAACGTCCTCTTATAATTGATGGATAGACTGGTAATGCTTTATATTTTTCGTAGTTTAGCTTTCGTGCAGCAATATTCTTTAAAGCTCTCTTATTTCCAGAAAGTAGATTTAAAACTTCATCAATATAAAGATAAAATATATCCTCACCTATTTCTGTAAGTTCTCCTATCCTTTTCACAAAAACACGGTTAATCCTATATACTCTTACATACTCTGCACGAGTTGCCTCTCTAATATGTGCGGCTTTCCATGCCTTTTTCATCTGTTTTTCAATTAACTTTATTTTTGAAGGGAATTGGTCTTTAAACCTTTTCCACGCTTCTTCATATTGAAGCTGTTGTTTCTTTAGAAGCCCTTCTACATCTATATTAAATTTTTTAAAATCCTCTACCTGTTTTTCAATCAGGCCTTCCTCTTCTGCAGGATCAGGTATAGATAATTCAAGTTCATGAGGTCCACGATGGCCATACTTTGAAAGATATTCTTCAACACTCATTTTCCCTTTAATTATATTTGATATACCCAAAACAGGTCCAAGACTTGCAAATTCTGAGTTTCCTCTTAGATTAGATAAAAGCGCACTAACATCTTCAGTACCTGTTAACTTTTCTAGTTCATTACTGAGTTTATTGACCACAACCACCATTTTTTGCCCCCCCTTAACAGAAACCCATAACATTCTAGAACTATATGGTTGAATTTCTTTTTTCCATAAATCAAGCAGTTCATTCTCCGCTCTTGTTAATCTAATTGATGATGCTGTCCTTTTACACCAACTTGGTGTATTATGAAGAAATTTAGCCATGTTTTTTGATGCTTTTCTGGTATTTATTAAAAAGTTTCTTACCCTAGGCAGCATTTCCTTGATATAACCCAATTTTGAAAATGGATAAATAGGAATACTCATTCCAACGGGTATATTTCCAAATATATCACTCATCTTTTCAACACCACCATTGCTCCCAATTACAGAGGCTGCCGATGATAACTGGCTAATATTTGAATACATCCTTCCACAAATATTACCCCAGAGATAATATCCTGGTACTACACTAATTTCTTCATCCTGCGCCTTAAGTATAGACCAAGTTAAAGGTGTAGCTACATCAGACATTGCTTCTGCCACATTTGAATTACTCCAAAGATAATCTCCAGACAAAGAATAATTTATTTCATAAGTATCCAGATTTCCTATATTTAAAGTTGTAATTGGCCTCGCCTGAAGTATATATAATTCCCCATTTGCAACAGCCCATTCCATATCTTGAGGTCCTTTAAAATCACTTTCTAATTTTAAAGCATACTTATACAGTCTTTTCGAATATTTTATAAACTCATCTGGGCCGTAATATTTACCTTTAGGTCTTATAATTTTAAAAGAATGTGCATTAGCCTCTCCAGATACAAGTAATTCACCAAGGCCGTGGACATAATTGCCTAACATATGTGTCATACTACCTGTTATTGGATCAGCAGTAAACAAAACTCCTGAAATTTCAGACTGCACCATGACCTGTACTACTACAGCTATTTTATGTGAATCCTCCATACCTTGAAAGCTACTATATACTTTTACTCTCTCAGACTCTCTTGATTTGAAAACTGTTATTATGGCCTGAAGAACATCTTCTTTTTTAACATTAAGGACCGTTTCAAATTCACCTGCAAAAGAAGCTTGTGCAGAATCCTCACTCAATGCAGAAGACCTTACTGCAAATAGTGATTCTTCATTATTCTTTGTTATTTTATCTGAATTATATTGTATATCATTCAAAGCTCCATTCTTAAGTTTTTCATCCTCAAAAGCTTCAGATAAAACTATAAAACCTTCTGGTACAGAGTATCCACTCTGGTACATCCTAGCAAGCATGGAACCTTTTCCTCCTGCAAAGGACTGATTTTCCTGATTTAACTGTTTGAAATCAACTACCATTTTTGACATACAAATCTCCCCTTTATTATTTATAAAAGCATTTTTTTAATAGCTTTATATAGGAATCCATCTTTTCTAATATTTCTTCATAGTAAGACTGAGTTAGAGAAAGAGATTTCAATTTTTTATATTCTTCCGTTGATATACCTGATATACCCTCCAAGGTCCATGTAATAACTTTAACAGCCTGCTTTAAATCAATATCTTCCTTAAATTTTGATGTATCGAAGTCTTTAAAATATCTGTCGAGTCGATTATTCATCATTTTTTTATTTCTAAGCTCCAGATCACTTTTTACATCATCAGATTCTTCAATACTTGCAGACATAATAAAATCAAACATATCTGGATACTTATTAATTATTTCTATCTCTAATAAAGCTCTCTGCCGCAATCTATTGAAAATATCTTTTTCCTTTAAATCAGTTTTTTCAACTAAATCTTTAATAAATATTTTTACAGAATAGTCATAAAGATATAAATACAAATCTTTTTTGCTGTTAAAATAGTGAAATAGCATTCCTTTTCCTATATTTGCTGCTTTTACAATCTCATTTGTTGATGCATTTTTAAAACCCTTCTGTGCAAACTCTTTCATAGCTGCATTAATAATATACTGCTGCTTTTCAGGCTCCAGACTTAGAAATTTTGAAAACATATTATTTACCTTCTTTCCAGATAAAAGTTGTAAAACATTATAGACCACACCGGTCTACAATGTTATTATAACATCATAGACCAGTGTGGTCTAGATAAATATTTGTATATTTTCTATTTTTGTGCTATTTTTATTTAAATTCTTAAATTACAAACGTAAATGCTATAAATAATGCAGAAGAAATTATTATAGAAGCAATATTGTTGAAGTAACATTGTTTTAACATGTTTCATTAATAACACTTCAGCATAATTTTTTAATTCTCCAATATATAACAATTTTAAAGCACAAAATACTTTACAATAATTTGCTTTTACGTCATAATCTTAAAACTTCGAGAATATTCCTATAATATCTCTTGATAATTCTCTTGATGTCATATGTATTATTAGTTCCTCAATGGCAGCTATACTTGCAGTAACACAAATCACATATCCTATAATATTTATATTGATAAATTTATATAAATATGGAAAGAAAAACAAGAACAATCCTGTTATTTTATTGGCATATGTATGAAGAATAGCAAAGGTATGATATTTAAGATAGACTATCAACAATGAAATAATTCTAATAAAACAAATCCATATTATCTATATTAACATTTTTATTGGAATCCATATTATCGGCAAAAAAACAATAATTGCAGAACTCATAAACACAATATCTCCAATACTATCAAGTAAGCTTCCCAGCTTACTTGTTGAATTAGTTTTTCTTGCAATATATCCATCAATAATATCACTAAATCCACACAAAGAATATACAATCCAAAATAAAAGAGTAAATGGTTTTAGAAACAATAAAATTACAGATAATAACATTCTAAATATGGATATGATATTTGGTATACTTTTCATCTTATACTATTTTCCCCTTCAAAAATTATTAATACATAAAAAATAATAGTCTCAATGGATAATTGAGAACTACTATTTTTTGAAGCTTTTCACAACAATATTATCTTATATATTTAATCCTCTACTTTTTGAGGTTCATCATATTTTTCGCCAAAAGTTTCTACAGTTACACTTTTCATCTTTTGATCTTCATAAGGTTTATCATCATAATCTCTTTTCTGTGATACTATTTCATCTACTTCTTCAATGCCCTCTGTAACTTTCCCGAAAGCAGCATACTGTCCGTCAAGGTGAGGTGCATTATCTGCCATTATAAAAAACTGTGAACCTGCAGAATCAGGAGCCATAGTTCTAGCCATGGAGATTACCCCTTTTTCATGCTTTAAATTGTTTTTAAAGTTATTAGATGAAAATTCACCTTTAATTGAGTAACCTGGTCCTCCCATTCCTGTACCTTCAGGGTCTCCTCCTTGAATCATAAATCCTGGTATAACCCTGTGAAAAATTGTACCATTATAAAATCCTTTTTCTGCTAGCGATATAAAATTATTTACTGTATTAGGTGCAACATCTGGATAAAGTTCTATTTTCATCAGTTTCCCATTTTTCATTTCAATTGTAACTATAGGATTTTTCATTCTTTTCCCTTCTTTCTATAATATGTAATACAGCATATGCTGCATTTATACAATAAACTTTATCAAAACCGCTGTCAAGTAAATAATTTTCTTTGCTCCAGAACTTATCTAGGCATATAGCAGTGTTCATCCTTACTTTGAAGAAGCTAGGGGTGTTAGTAATGGTAGCCTTCGGATAAATCTTGTAAAAACTCACTTACTCTTTACTTTATAGCCAATCTATAGAAATTTCTTTAAAAAAGGTATCTTGCGTATACAATAACTTAATATAAAACTCAATAATGAGCCTATAAAGAAGACAATAAAAAATTTGTCTAAAGGTCCAAATAACATATCTTCTATAATAAACTGTAATATATAAATAATAAAAATATGGATTAGATAAACTGTAAAAGCATTATCGGACATAAATTTCATAAATTTGCCACGTTTATTCCAATATTCTCTACTAATAACTAATAAACCTACTATTAATCCTACCCCAATAAATCCTTCTAGAATAGGCCAAATATCAAAAGTAAATAACCCAATTAATAAATTTATATAGTGTATTAGTGCCGCTATAATTCCTATAATAAACCAGGTTACACCTGTCTTAGTGGGGATTATGTTAATCCAGTTATGACGATAAGCAAAAATTCCCAGAATAAAGAAAATAATATATTGAGGTAAACGTCCCATTTCCACTGGCATAAAAGAAAAAATATCTATCCATCTTCCGATAGGAAACCATATTCTAATGACATAATTCAAAATTATTAAGATAATAGATAACATTAATAACGATTTATTACCTGGTGGATTAACCAGAGTTTTTTGACTATTCATTCTTAATTTTAGATTAATTAGTCTGATAATAGAATAGCAAAAAGCAAAAAATAATAATAGAGCTATAAACCAAAGATGTCCAACTTCAAAGTCACCTTTTCCTATATATTCGAGTAGCATATATTTTCCAAAAGGCATATCTATACTATCCACAAAATATGTTATGGGACCAAAAACCACAATTACTATAAATATAAATGGAATTCCTAAACGAAAAAATCGACTCTTTAAAAAAGAAAAAACTCCTCTTCCATCCATAGAAGCTGGAAAAAAGTAAGCAGAAATAAAGAAGAAAAATCCCATAAAAAAGGCTCCATTTACATCAAAAAAAGGTTCTAAGATTATAGAGCGTTGAGAATTTAGTATTGGCCAATCATTTTGATAACCATAAGCTTGCCCCGCATGGTGAGCTATTACAAGTAAAATCAGAGCTACTTTTAAATTATCCAAATACACTAAACGTTCTTTTTTAGATTTGGCTAAATTATTACCATTCATTTCCATTTTATTATTCCTTTCATTATTTATTTCATTACTATATATACATCTTCTTTCTATAAAGATAGCTAGTATTAATCTCTTCGGCTTTCATGAAATCAATTTTCAACTTATTCACCTAAGGTATGTATTTTTATTCTAAAATTTACGAATGAATTATTCGTTCAATTTTGCCTTAAAACACGGGCTATTATCTACTATAAATTAAACTCTATAGGCATTTACCAAAGCTTCTGAAGCAACAGTTTTTGCGATATTTGAAGTAATTCTATCATCCCTTTCAAAAGCATCATATTTAATATGCATTCCCCACCAAGCCCTGACGTATGGACAGTTTAATGTAAATTAATGTATAAAACATTTGCAGGATAAAATTATATAGAAAACCGCCTTAAAACCCTATAAAATATAGTTGCAACCAATATAAATAGGAAGGCGGTTAACAAGTATGTTAAATACTCAAGAATATATTATCACAGAACTGAAAAAAAGCCTAGAATCTATGATTTTTTTGACAGCACCTAGATTAAGAATTTTAGTAGCAATTATAATAGGAATTATAGACTCAGGATCAGTTGTGCTATCAAAAATTGCACAAGAATTAAAGAGCGACTTCAGTGAGGCAACTGAAGCAAGTAAAGTAAAAAGGATTTTCAGATTCTTAACAAATGATAAAATAAATACTGATATAGTTCAATACCATTTTGCAAGGACTCTTCTGAAGAAATATAAGAATCATTCAGGAAAGGTTCATATAATTTTTGACCATACCACAAAAGAGGATGTATTTACTATTCTTCAATTTTCACTAAGGGTTGATAACAGAGTGATTCCATTGTGGCATAAAATATTTGAGTATCAAGATAAGAAAAACAAAGAATTTGAGCATGTCTATGAAGGATTAAAAGTGGTTCATGAACTCTTATCCCCTTATAATTTTGATGTAATTCTTTTAGCTGATAGAGGCTTTAGAAGTGTTGAATTGTTTAAGTTTATTGATGAAGAATTAAAATGGAAATATGCAATAAGATGTATATCAACTACAAATGTTAGAATTTCAAACAAGCCTGGAATCAAAAAATTGAGTGACATAAAGATAAAAGCAAATAAGCGAAAATCCTTTGAGAAAGTGCTGTTAACAGAGGAAAAATATGAATGCAATCTGGGAGTTGCCTTAGCAGAAGATAATGATGTATGGTATATTGCAACAAACATGAAGCCCCAAAAAGCTATAAATGAATATCAAAAAAGATTTGATATTGAGGAAGCATTCAGAGATTTAAAGAGCAATGGATTTAATATGGAGGATAGCTGGTCAAAAGGAATAACTTATTTTAAGAACTTATATTTATGTCTTTCCATAGCCTATACTTGGCTTATAATATTAGGAAAAATCTGCACAAAGAATAAGAAAAATAAAGAGCTGGGAGCTGTAAGGATTAACAAGAATAAAAAGACAATAAGGGTATACAGTCTGTTTAGGGCGGGTTTGAAATGGTTTAAGAGATGCTACAATGATTATAGAAAAAAGTACAGGCTTAATTTTGATTTTATTCTACATGAGAAGTAATTATAACCAAACATTATAGTAATAATTTGGATATTTATAGTGTCGGTTAATCCAGGGTAATAGTCTATACCTTTATATGTCCATAATATTGAATTATATTAATATATAACTATATAAGGTTAATGCAGTATATTATCAGGATGAAAATACTATGAAAATTAGAACTAAGCAGCACTTTATGAAAGTATTTATTGAAATTTTTAGAAGATTAACTTGTTATAACCATATATATGTCCATACGTCAGCCACCAAGCCACTGTTTCAATTATGAGCCTTGTATCATATTCTGGATATTTTAAAGTTCTAATTTTTTTATTTTTTTCAAGAAGCTGTATGTATGAAAAAATACTATTAAAAAAACTATTTCTACCATTAATATATATTAAAAAAAGGTTGTTACAAATATCTCTATTATTTTCATATATTAAAAAAATTCTTCCATATCTATTAACAAAGTCAAAAATATCTGACAGCATCTCTTCAAAAGAATAAGTATCATTATGTATGTTGGATTCAAAGTTAGATTTATTTTTTTCAAAAAAAAGTTTTACATCTGTTTCTAAATTATTAAAGTCAGATTCTTTTATGGGAAGTCTAGAAATAGAATTTATGTGATTTGGATCTATAGAATTTTTTATAATGAATTTAAGAATAGCTTGTTTATTTTCAAATAAATTATAAATTGCCCCAACTGAAATACCTGTTTTTTTTGCAATATAACTTACTTTAGTTCTTGAATAGCCGTGATTGATAAATAACTCAGTAGCTATATTATCAATTGCCATTAATCTATTATCCATGTTTTTATCTTTCCTTTCATGAATGAATAATTCGTTCAACAAGACTATTTTAATTAATATTTCGTTGATTGTCAATTAAAATATGAAATTATTTATTTTGAAAATTAATCCATTTATATTATAATATTAGTAAATTTAAACATATTGGAGGTATATCACATGAAGTTTAATGAATTCAAATATGAAAGACCTAACTACGATGAAATCAAAAAGTCCATTAATTCTCTTGTGGATAAACTGAAATCTGCTCGCAGCTGTGAAAAACAATTTGAATGCATAAATCATATAAATGGTATAAGAAACCACCTACAGACCATGGGAACCCTAGCTCAAATAAGACACAGTATAAATACAAAAGATAAATATTATGACGAAGAGAGAAGCTATTGGGATGAACATTCCCCTCTATATGATGAACTGGACTTTACATTTTACAAGGAACTAGTTCAATCAAATTTCAGAAAAGAACTGGAAGAAAAACTGGGCACACAATTTTTTACCCTTGCTGAATTTTCCCTAAAAGCTTTTTCACCGGAAGTCATAGAGGAGCTTCAACTTGAAAATAAATTGTCATCGGAATATACCAAATTGCTGGCTTCTGCAAAAATTCCCTTTATGGGTGAAACAAGAAATTTATCTGGCCTCACCCCTTTTATACAAAGTAAAGACAGACAAATAAGAAAAAATGCTTCAGATGCCAAATATAAATTTTTTGAAGAGCATGAAGATGAAATTGACAAAATATATGATAATCTGGTAAAGGTGAGAACCAAGATAGCTCAAAAATTAGGCTTTAAAAACTTTGTGGAACTTGGTTATATAAGAATGAAGAGAAGTGACTACACTCCTGAAATGGTGGCTAAATTTAGAAAACAGGTGGAAAAGTACCTTGTACCTGCTGCTTCAAAGCTATATGACAGGCAGCTAGATAGACTGGGACTTGACACTCTCACCTACTATGATGAAAAATTTGAATTTACAACTGGAAATGCCAAACCAAAAGGCAGTCCAGAATGGATAGTTTCAAATGCCAGTAAAATGTACTCTGAATTATCTGCAGAGACTAGAGAATTTTTCAACTTTATGGTGGAAAAGGAACTATTAGATCTGGTAACTAAAGAGAATAAGGCCGGAGGTGGATACTGCACCTATATACCGGATTATAAATCACCTTTTATATTTTCAAATTTCAACGGAACTTCAGGGGATGTAGATGTTTTAACACATGAAGCCGGTCATGCTTTTCAAACTTATCTATCCAGATGGATTGAAATTCCAGAGTGCATATTTCCAACTTATGAAAGCTGTGAAATACATTCAATGAGTATGGAGTTTTTCACCTGGCCCTGGATGAACCTGTTTTTCCATGAAGATGCAGACAAATACAGATTTGCCCATCTTGAAAGTGCTGTGAAATTTATACCTTACGGAGTTACAGTAGATGAATTTCAACACTATGTGTACGAAAACCCAGAGGCAACTCCTGAAGATAGAAAAAGAACCTGGAGAACCATAGAGAAAAAATATCTGCCCCATAAAAATTATACTGGCTGTGATTTTCTGGAAAATGGAGGATGGTGGTTTCAACAATCCCATATATTCAATGTACCTTTTTACTATATAGATTACACTCTGGCACAAATATGTGCCCTTCAATTCTGGAAAAAAGCAATGGATAATAGAAAATCTGCCTGGGAAGACTATATAAAAATATGCAGGGTGGGAGGTACAAAGTCCTTTTTAGAACTCGTTGAAAGTGCCAATCTTAAATCTCCTTTCCAAGATGGATGTATAAGTTCAATTATAGAACCTATTAATAACTGGTTTAATTTAATAGATGATAAAAAACTGTGATAAAATAACAATTATTTTCCATAGGTTTAAAATCTCTACTTTTATTATTTTATCAAAAAAAGCGTGTATTTTAAACGAATTTTGTTTTATATATTCGTTCTGCTATTAATATTAATAATTTTACTTATAAAAAAGTATTGACAAAAACATATATACAGTTTAGAATTAAATTCATCAAAGAAAAGCGATGATGGAGACGAGTAAGAAAAATATTCCACCAACAGTGAACTGGGGATAGTGTGAACCCAGCGGCAGGGTTTTTTTGAATAACACTCCGAAGTTGCAAACCGAAATATTTATGGACAGTATTCATTCTAAACTTTTGAGACAGGTTCAAGTAAAGTAGGAGCGCCGTATTCCATGCGTTATTTGGATACCAGTAGTAGCTGGAAAGAGACCAATATATTATGGTAAATTAGGTGGCACCACGGATAAGCGTCAATTCGTCCTATTATTAAGACGAATTGATGCTGTTTTTATATTTAAAACAATTTACAAAAAGTCAGCTGACTACACTATCATGGGAACATTAAAATCTCAGTAATTATTATATATTTTAACAAAACTTCTGAACCAGAGAAAATCCCAGTTTCAGCTTTATAAATAAAATTTAAATGAAATATTTATTAACTTTATTACACTAGGAGGAATATTAATATGTGTACAATCATGTGTTATACAGGAACAGACATGAAACATGGAAGATTTGCAGAGGCACTTCAAAGAACAGAGTCCAGAGGACCGGATATGATGGAAATTCTTACTTTGCCATCTGGTATTTTGGGATTTCAAAGACTTTCCATTATGGATTTAAGTTTTAGTGGAATGCAGCCATTTACCAGAAAAATGGATGCAGCTATCTGCAATGGTGAAATTTACGGCTTCCGTGAAATCAAAAATGAATTAATAAAAAAAGGCCATAAGTTTATTTCTGATAGTGATTGTGAAATATTACTTCCCATGTATTATGAATACGGACTAGATATGTTTTCAAAATTAGATGCAGAATTTGCAACTGTTATCTACGATGGCAAAAAGGACAGTTACATTGCAGCTCGAGATCCAATTGGAATTCGCCCTCTATTTTATGGCTATTCTGAATCGGGTAAAATAATATTTGCAAGTGAAGCAAAAAACTTAATTGGTCTTACCGACAAGATTACACCCTTTCCACCTGGACATTATTACGCTGATGGTAAATTTACATGCTATTGTGATATAGCCGAAACAAAGGGTGACTATCGCAAAGATGCCCTGGAGGTTATTTTCAATAAAATTCATGATAAATTGACAGCTGCTGTAGAAAAACGTATGGATGCTGATGCTCCTGTGGGCTTTTTGTTAAGCGGTGGATTAGATAGTTCACTGGTATGTGCAATTGCCCAGAAAATGAATCCTAAAAAAACAATTAGAACATTTTCCATAGGTATGACTGAGGATGCCATTGACTTAAAATATGCAAAGGAAGTTGCAGATTATATTCACAGCGATCATACTGTTGTTTATATGACAAAAGAAGAAGTACTCCAGTCACTGGATGAGGTTATTAAAATTCTTGGCACATACGATATTACCACAATAAGAGCAAGCATGGGAATGTATTTAATCTGTAAGAAAATACATGAAATTTCCGATATAAGAGTACTTCTGACCGGTGAAATTTCCGACGAATTATTCGGCTATAAATATACTGATTTTGCTCCAAATGCAGAAGAATTTCAAAAGGAATCACAAAAGAGAATCCGGGAACTTCATATGTATGATGTACTTCGTGCAGACCGCTGCATAAGCTCAAATTCCCTAGAAGCAAGAGTACCTTTTGGAGATTTGGATTTCGTAGAGTATGTTATGTCCATAGACCCTGAAAAGAAATTGAACAAATACAATATGGGTAAATATCTCTTAAGACGTTCATTTGAAGGGGATTATCTGCCACATGATATCTTATACCGTGAAAAGGCGGCATTTAGTGATGCTGTAGGGCATTCTATGGTGGATTATTTAAAGGAATATGCAGAAACCTGCTATAGTGATGAAGAATTTGAAGAAACATGTAAAAACTATGAATATCATGCTAGACCATTCACAAAAGAATCATTGTTATACAGAGAAATTTTTGAAAAATACTATTTGGGACAAGCAGAAATGATAATGGACTTTTGGATGCCAAATAAAGAATGGGAAGGCTGTGACGTAAATGATCCTAGTGCCAGGGTATTGTCAAATTACGGTGCCAGCGGCAAATAATTAACAACGAATAAAACCAGCATGTTCAACTATTTAATTAGTAACATGCTGGTTATTCTGATCTCCTACCTCTTTAAAATATTATTTAATAACTAAATGTCCTTTTAAAACATATAATATGGTGTATGTTTAATTCTAATAAACAATCAATATAGAAAGGATTTTCCCTATGCCATATAACTATTATAGACAATGCCCTGCAAATCATTATCCTTATGTAATACAACCTGGAGATACATTATATAATATTTCACGAAGATTAGAAGTCAGCATTCAAAGAATTATTGCATCAAATCCTGGAATAAATCCATATTATCTCAAGGTAGGCCAGATTATATGTATACCTGCCTGTCCTCCAAATTATACTTCTAGAATAATTCAACCAGGAGATACTCTATATAAAATTTCACGAGAATACAATGTCAGTGTAGAAAGCATTTTGGACGCAAATCCAGGTATTGATCCAAACTATTTAAGAGTTGGTCAACATCTATGCATACCTCCATCAAATTCAGAATCCGAAAATTGTGAAAAAACCACATCTGCCATGCAAGACGATATTGATGTTTTAAAAAATGAAAGTACCGTCCAAAAAACTCACGAATCAAATTATAGAAATTCTGCACAAACAACTACTACCGCTACAGTAACTGAGAGACAAATACGTTTTAATGCTGTAAATGTAGCCTTTTCTGGAAATTATAGTGGACATTACACTTCTGGAAAAAGTTATCCATATTATACTGATGCATCATCGGGGGGTCAAAGAGGTATAAATGTACGTGATAATTTTGGAGTATGGCATTCCTTTAATTATCGTGTACCGTTAACTTAACAGCTCCATTATGAAATTGTATATTCTTGTCTCCTATCCCTGTTGATAGCTCTTTTACACTTTAATCGACAATGTATAATTAATATTAATACAAAACAAGTTCCATACAATACATATTGTATGGAACTTATATATGAAAGCTTATTTATATCTTTAATTATTTTATCCACTCTTTCAAATAGTATGTTCTTATTTATTATACCATCTGTATATAGTTCAAATATTCTATCTTTCCTCGTGGTAATATTATAGCGATTGGAATTTAAATGCTTTATGTGTCTACTTTTTCCAAAGAAGAACTGCCTTTGAGGAATTCTTTTGTAGTTCTTTCGTAGATAGTTTTGGAATATGTGAGTAATCTAGATAATACACCGCTGATATCTCTTTTTTTGCCTCTATAAATTCATTGCCGTTATCATAATTAAAAAACATACTATTGTTAATTGAATATTTATATTTCTTATCCTTTTGTGGCTTAGAAAAATACTTTGTCCATATAGTATCTGTATAATAAATATATGCAACATACTGCTTTATACCATCCTTTTCAATTGTGGCGTTCCATTCATGTGAACAGTAGTAATCATCTCCGTTAAAATAAATATCAAGCATTCCATTATCTCCCATTTTCACACTTACTAGTCCATTTTCATAGGGAATTGGCATCTGGTAGTGAAAGATAAGTAAAAATCCTCCTAATAATACAGCTATTGCACATATAACTGAAACAGCTGATATCATAACATTTTTTCTGAGCAGCTTCTTTTTTATTCCTTTTAATATATCAGATTTTACTTGCTCTGCTGATTTCTCGGCATTAGTTTTAATGAAATTACTATTCATATCATCAAGATATTTTTTGCAGGTATCACACTCTAGTAAGTGTTCCTCGACAATGGTACGACTTTCCTTACTGCAAATATTATCATGGTAGAGTGGTAGTAAGTCTTTAACTATTTCACAGGAAATTTTCATTTTAACCTCCCCTTGAGTTTAATCTTCGCACGATGAAATGTGACTCTTGCCCAACTTTCTGTTTTTCCAAAAAGCTCAGCAATTCGTAAAAAAGGTAATTCACCAAATACCCGTAAAGTGAAAACCTCTTTATATGGTTCATCTAGAAAATGAAGTATTTTATGTATTTCCCATGCTATTTCACTATCTATTAACTTTTGTTCAATACACTCGCCTTCATTTTCTTCATGAGATTCATCTGTAATATGTTTATTTTTTTGATATATAGAAAAATAAGTATTTTTTGCTATTTGGCACAGCCAAACTCGCATTTTACAGTCTCCTTTAAACTTGTCTATACTTTTCAAAGCTTTAAAAAACGTTTCCTGGGTTATTTCCTCTGCCAAAGTTTCATTACGGCATAGTGACAGAGCATATTTATAGACATCAGCAAAATATTGAGAGTATATAACTTCAAAATCAGTCACAGTTTCACCTCGCTCTCATACATAAGACTCTTGAAACTGAATTCTGTTACAATATTTAAAAAATTTTAGTATGCTGCTTGACACATTTGCCTAAATTTATATGAATTAATTTACAAACAAATCATGTCGTTTTATAAGCTTATCCATTAATATCTCTCCAGTTTAAAATACTATAATTAGCCAGTGAAATTTCCACTGGCTAATTAAATTCTAATTCCTCTCTAAAAGCTTTTTGCATAAGGGAATTAAATAGATTTTCTAATTGTATTTGACTTTTATTATTTTTTACCTTAAATGCCTCTACTCTACATACAATATCTGCAAATTTATTAGGTTCTATATTAAATCCCCCCCAACCATTTATATGTTCTCCTCCCAAACTAGGTACACCATTATCCACAGCTCCACCTTTAGGTCTTTTTCCAGATTCCAGTGCTATTATATAATCTTTGAGATTTATTTCTTTCCACCTCTCAGGCAATCTCCTCTCCTTCATACTACTTCACCATTCCTTTTAAATCAGCTATGTCACTTAATATTTCTCTTTCCAAAGCTTCAATCTTTTCCAAAATCACCTGTGGTTTTTCGTATTCCACTTCTTCATATTCTATTTCCTTATATTTATTTATGGACAGATCATAATCATTAGCTACAATTTCTTCTTTTTCTACCCAGAACCATTTATCTTCTTTATCAGGTTCTAGTACGTTGTCTTTTTTTACTTTTTTCCAACTTTCTATTATATCCAGTATATCGCTGTTATCTATTGGATTTCTCTTGTCATCCAGTGAAAATCCATCTGCTGTCATATCGTAAAACCATACCCTGTTTGTTTCTCCACCTTTTGTAAACATAAGTATTGCTGTGGAGACTCCCGCATAGGGCTTAAATACTCCCGAGGGCATGGATATGACTCCTTTGAATTTATCAAAAATCCTGCTGTTCCACAGGCAGGATCACATATCCTATCCTCTGCTGTAGGATCTACTAGTTCTACCATCATTCTTATAATATGTCTTGATGTTCCAAACTGGCCATTTACTCCTGATACCGAAAGTTTAGAAATCAAATATTCATAAAGATCACCTTTGGTATCTGCATCCTCCATATTTATTCCATCAATAATTCTTATTGATTCTTGAAGCAGCGAAGGCTTGGATATCATAAATACAGCATCCTTCATTTCTGCTGTGAAGCTGGAATCCTGGCCCCCCATATCTTTTATAAATGGAAAGACCTTTAGTGATACCATATCAAACATTTTACCTACATCCAAATGTTTAAAATCACTCCACTTCATCAATTCTTCCGGAAATATTGAAGTATAGGGTTTACCAACTCTATTTGCCATTTTTCCTTTGAATTATCAATATCATCCAGTCTTTTAATAAACAGAAGATAGGATATCTGCTCTATTACAGTCAATGGATTGGAGATTCCCCCTCGACCAGAAATTATTCCATAGTTTATCAATTTTACTTTTTATCTCGCCGTTTAACATTAGTTTTATTCCTTTCTCAATTACGGTAAAAAACTTATATATAATTCCAGCTCCTAATCTACCCTATATTTTAATACCTTCTGCTTCCATTGAAAATTCAACCTTTAGGCCATTCTTTTTCAATATAAAGAATGTATCATTTTCATAGATTACTTTTCCATCAATGACATCGGATAGTGTTTCTAAAATGTTCTTATTTAAATCCGATACTTTTTTACTCTCTCCTAACTCTGCTTTAGCAATTATGTCAATCAATGTTCTATCAAAAGGAATACTTCTCTCGCGTTCTAAGGCTAAAAAGCCTTTTGAATGTGACAGCATCTCCACAGCAGGAATAAATACTGTACTCACATCATAAAATTTTTGACTTAATATACCATCTTTATTTTCATATGACTTATCCCCATTAAATAAAATTTTTATGAAAAATTTTTGATGCTTATTCCTTCTAAAATAATCTGGTACTGTTTGAACTCCAGTATTATGAGTGAATACATCCTCCCAAAATACCATGGATCTACTGTTTCTTTTTGCAAGAGGTGCATACATCAACTTCATCAAATGTGTTTTGCCTGTACCATTTTCTCCAATTAAAATATTTATTCCCCTGCAAAAATCTATTTCTAAGTTTTCAAATACTGTGAAATTCTTCACAGTAACTTTCTCTATATACAATATAGCAGCTCCTTATGAATATTTTAAACCTAACTTTTAAATTATATCCATGTATTCATAAATCTCTATCCCACTAATTAATTAGCATCATTATTTACTAAGAAATATGCCATACCCTAAAATGAACACACCTCCCTGTGATTTTTTAAATTTCTCATATTTGTTTCCTAGCTCTGGCTCTTCAATTAAAAACAAATATTCTAAGAAATCTACTAATGCCTTCACTTGTTCATTGTTTTTTACTTTATCCATAGTCTTTAAGTTCCCCTGACAGTTCTATTTTTGTATTATATATTTCTTCATTTGTTACACCTGTATTCAATAATTTTTTGTCCATTTTAAATACCAATTTCAAAGGATTTTCATCCTTTATACTTTCTAGTGTTATTTTTTCAACATCCACAGTTCTGAAATTACATACAATTATATCCTCTTCAAGTTCTGGCAGTTTGTATACATATCTTTTGTCTTTTCCCTTTTCTCCTTTATAGGTATAGATTACTGCTGCCATTATTTCCGACTTATCATCATACAATCCTTGTTAAGGTTCAACTATATATATATTTATCATCTATTGCACATAAAAATGGATTTAAATACAATCCTTGTTAAGGTTCAACTAATGTAAATTAGCCATTCTTTATTTTTATTATAACCCTAAATGCATTGGTAATAAAGAGTTTGTTCGAAATTTTTCCAACCGTTTTTCATTTTCGAAAATCATCATAAGAAAGCTACCTCAAACCATTGCATTTAAAGGGCTTGAAATACTTTTATTTTAAAAGTCAGTTGGAAAAATCTTTTATCTGCGTTTTATGCTCAAAACATGAGTTGACGCTGCAATTATTTGAAAAATTATTCCGATGATGCATACTCCAGTCCATCCAGACAATCCCCATAGAAATGTGCCCAGTAACGACCCTAATGCCCCACCACAAAAGTAAAATGTCATATATACAGCATTATTACGACTGCGAGCCGCAGCATCTAAAGCATTTATGCGTGCTGATTTGAAATTTGGCCAGATTGAGTACCTAAATCCAATAGGATTACTCCAATGACAAGTCCCCATATTTGATATCCAAAAATTAAAAAACAAATATATGACAAAAATGAAAGTATTATAGCTATAGTTAAAGTAAATTGAGGACTTTTTTTATCAGCAATTCGTCCCACTATTGAAGCTGCCAAAGCTCATAAAACTCCCACTAATCCAAACATTCCAGCAGCTTGAGCTCCTAAGTTGTAGGCTGGTGATTTAAGTAAAAAAGATAGTGTAGCCCAAAATATGCTGAAAGTCCCAAACATCATTGCGCCAATTAACGAAGATTCCCTTAAAACTGACTGATTTTTCAGTAATCCAATTAAAGATTTGAGTAATTTTCCATAACCCATAGAAGTATCTGAAACAGATTTGGGAAGCCATAAATTAAATATTATAATTAGTAATCCCATCATCCCGGCAGCTATTCTATAAACAACCTGCCATCCTAAAGCTGAACCTATAATTCCACTAAAAACACGGGATATTAAAATGCCGATTAAAAGGCCACTCATTACATTTCCAATCACCTTACCTCTTTCTACTGGATTTGCCAGATGTGCAGCTAAAGGCACAATCAACATTGGAATAATAGAAGTTAGTCCAACCAATAGAGAACTAACCAATAACCAATATATGTTTGAAGCAAATGAAAGAGAAATCAGTGATATTGCTGAACAAAATAACATTTTAATAATTAAGCCTCTACGTTCTTTAATGTCTCCCAATGGAACCAGGAAAATCAGTCCTAGCGCATAGCCAATTTGAATCAGCATAGCCGAAATCCCAATCATAGATGATGATACGTTAAAAAATCTAGAAAGTTCTTCCAGTAAAGGTTGAGAATAATATAAATTAGCTACACTAACTCCACAGGCAATTGACATTAGTACAGTTAAAAATCTGCTCATCTTAACCTCTTTATGTATATTTACATCTGCATGCTGGTTCATAACAATCAATCCTCCAGTTACATTTCATTTTAACGTGAACGTTAAAAAATATATTAAAAAATACATATATTTATTGTTATTTATTTTTCCATTTCAGTTTTGGTATTTTCAATAATTGATTCCATCTTCTGTAACCAAATCATATTAACGTTTAAAACATAATATAAATGTCAAAGTATTATCATGATAATCTGCATTTACAGTACTTAGTTGTAATTCCATCAGCTCTTTGGCAATGGCCAAACCTAAACCTGAAGAGTACTTAGAACGATTAATATCAGCCTTGTATGTACAGTTAAAAAGTTGTAATACATCTTCCTCACTTAAGGACTCACAATCGTTGCTGATGCTGATATTAACATACTCATCCGTTACTCCCAAATCAACTTTGCAGTATGATTTAGCATAACGTATAACATTTTGGAGTAAATTCAACAATACCCTATTGGTAATTTTTTCATCCAATAACACCAACGGAACTTTTTCATCAAGACTCAACTGTAATAAAATGCCTTTATCTTCAAAGTCTTGATAAAACAGTAATAAACTATCACACAGCAGCTGAAATAATGAGTGCGGGTTTAACTGCACCGGATACTCCTTGGCATCAATTAAAGATAAATCATATAATGAATCCACCAGATTGTTTAAGGTTTTCAATTTATATTGCACAGTCTCTAAATATTTTTCTTTGTCTTTTTCCGATAGTTCTAAATGCAAAGTTATGTCAATATATCCCATAATGGAGGTTAGTGGTGTCCGTAAGTCGTGAGAAAAGTTAGCTAAGATTTTTTTGTACTGCTGCTTTTCTTTAACATTTTTCAATTGTAATGCCTTATAGCAATCAACTAAATGATTAATTTCAATAGCCAGCTTCTCTGTTGTTTTATCAGGGGCAAACACCTTAATTTGTTCATTACTTTCAGAAATAAGCCTATTCAATCTGTTAGTTTGTGCAATTAATGCATGGATATTTATTTTAGTAAAATAATATTTTATCAGACAGAGGATAGTTACAACTGACAGTATACACACAATATAAATCATAACTCTCCTCCTTCCATTAGGCTAAATCCTTTTTTTTGAAAATTGTCTGTCCAATAATCAAGCTTATAAAAATAATCATCAATCCCAGCACCCAACACTTCACATCGAAATAAACATTATTGGACATATAATGGACTAAATTATTATCAAACAAGGTAGTAGGTGTCCATTTAGAAATGGTCTTTAAGGCACTTACTCTGCCCACTAAAGTATTGATTGAGACGCCTAAAATTCGATAAATAAATAACAAAATAAGCAGATTTAAAATTTCTGAAACCCCATTAACGGCCAAAACATACCCTAGAATAAAACTAGAAGCAACAATGGGAAATATATTGCTAAAGGCAATTAAAAATTGACCTAGAGTTGAATTATTTGCCAAATCAAAAATAACATTACCACTTAAAATAGTAACTGATAAAATAATAGTGCCCATAATAACTACCCCAAAAGATAAAGTAATCAATTTTGACCAGAAAACAGCCTGGCGAGAATGTCCAAAGGAAACTGCCGCACTCATTTTTGTCTTACTTTTTCGTGTTAATATTAAAATAACCAATAAGCATAAAGTAATAATTAAGGTAGTCATACCGAGTACATTGCTATAATAGAACATTCTTGTGCCATAGGGAAAAGTTGGTTCTTTAAATCTAAAATGCTGTAATACCCCTGCGGCAGCCATGACAAGAAAAGTACTAACTATAATAAGTCCGTAGTATAGCTTTGAACGTATTAAGCGGTAGAATTCACTTCTAATTAGATTCAACATTCTCATCACCTCCTACCAGACCTAAGAAATATTCTTCTAAGTTCTTACTTTTAACCGTCATTTCTAAAATATCCACATTACCTTCATTTAAGAGCCTATTAATTTTTTGACGTTGTGCAATATAATTATAAATCTCCAACTGCTCACCGGCTAAAACCCTATAGTCCATATCTACAAAATGATTTTCTAATATAAAGCAAGCTTTCTTAGCATCATTGACACGAAGGAAAATAAACTGCTGACTCATTTCCAATAATTCTTTCCGGGATAAATCTTGAACAACTTTACCTTTATTTAAAAAAACAAAACGTGTGGCAATTGATTGAAGCTGTGATAAAATATGACTTGAAATCAAAATTGTAATTTGATGTTCTTGATTTAATTTAAGAAACAGTTGACGCATTTCAACCATTCCTTCAGCATCCAGACCATTGGTTGGCTCATCTAAAAGCAAAAAATCCGGTGAAGACAATAAAGCCAATACCAATGATAACCGCTGTTTCATCCCTAATGAATATTGGGAGAATTTCTTCCGATTATGTTGTGCAAGACCTACCCTATTTAATACCTTCTCAATTACTGCCTTTTCAGGAATTCCACGCAGCAAGCGATAGTACTCTAAATTTTGGTGGGCATTAAAGTTATCAAAAAACACATCAGTTTCAATCATGACACCCATTCTCCTGCGGGCATTATGCTTTCCATAGGGTTCGCCAAACAAAGTAATCTCACCTTTTGTGGGAAATATTTCCTCAGCAATCATCTTAAATAAAGTTGATTTACCAGCACCATTTTTTCCGATAATAGCACATATTTCCCCTTTATATAGTTCAAAGTCAGTACTCTCCAAGGCAACCTGGTTTTTATACCTTTTCTCTAAATTAGTTATTTTTAAAATTGGTGTTTTCATCTTCAGTCCTCCTTTACACTTCTTAGTTTACAAACTGTTTTTTAAGAAGCCTTAAGCAAATTATAAAGAAATCATAAAGATGATACCTAAACTAGTGAAAAACCAATTCCTCAAATAGTTTTGATATATTCTTCATTGGTAATAGCAGAAATTTTTTTACGAATATTGGATATATGAACACTGATACTATTGTCATTTCCCTGATAAATTTGGAGAATACTTGTTTGGGATGCTTCAACATAATTTTTAAAATATCGAACTCAACATTGGTGAGATTTAATTCCAACTTTTTAACCATTACCCTATGCTGACTTTCATCCAAAGTAAGTTCTTTCCAATTTAAACAATTCTCTGTGTATTGTAAATAATTTTTACGTAGTTGAACTTCAATTCGTGCAGCAACTTCTTCACGTGCAAAGGGTTTAACCATATAATCATCCGCACCTAATTTTAGCAAGTTCACCCTGTCTTCAATCATATTTTTTGCAGAAATAACAATAACCGGAACAGATGACTGTTTTCTAATTTCCCTCAGTAATTCCTCCCCAGTTAGTCCTGGCAGCATGATATCCAACAAAATTAGATTAAAGGATTGTTGTTGAAGCCTTAATTGAGCCTCTGTACCAGAAAAACAGCAAGTTGCTTTGTATCCTTGTTCTTTCACAATTAATTCCAATATTTTATTAATATCATTATCATCCTCCACAATCAATATTTCTATTTGTTTCAAATACTTCACCTCATTGTACTACTATCTCTCTAATCTATAATTTTTATTATAAACACCTTCAAGAACCTTTTTCAAAAAGGCTACCTTTATTCTCCATCATATCTACTCTTTTAGTATTAGAGTGTGTCTGAAAACAATGCAACAATAAATTACTTAGATAAAATAAAAATAGCAGCAATATAAACAAAAGCAAGGAAAGAATCAGCAAGCTTGTCATAACGAGTTGCAATTCTTCTAAAATGTTTGATTTTGTTAAAGAAACATTCAACTAAATGACGTTCCTTGTACAGCCACCAGTCACAATTCCATGGTTCTCTTACATTTGATTTTGGTGGAATAGTATATGAGGATTTCTTTGAAGTAATATATTCTCTAATTTCATTTGTGCCATATGCCTTATCTGCCAGGATATTGCTGCCTTCTATATCAACGTTGGAAAGAACATCTACGGCCTGTGTACTGTCGTGTAGATTGCCAGATGATAATTGAAAATGGATTGGATTGCCAAGTCCATCAACAACTGCATGAATTTTTGTTGTATGTCCGCCGCGACTCAGTCCAATATGCTGTTTTGTTTCGCTGTTTACAGCCCCTTTTTAGCACCAGCACTGTGCTGGTGGGCTTTTATACATGTTGAATCAATGCTTAAATTTTCATAATCTGCATCTGAGGTTAACTCTTTAAAAATTGTTAATAAAGTACCATCGTTACGCCACTTACAAAAACGACTGTATACAGTTTTCCATGAACCGAAGCGTTCTGGTAAATCACGCCATGCTGCACCACTTCTTGCAATCCATAGTATGGCATTAAATATAAGTCGGTTGTCTTTTGGAGGTCGTCCTGTTTTTGCTATTGGAATTAAGTTTTTTATTTGATCCCATTATTCATCTGATATTTCATAACGCTTCTGTGACATATTTGCACCCTCCAAGTTTTTTATCTTATTTTACCTAAAACTCGGTTCTTTCGCAATATTTAGTTTTCAGACACACCCTAATTTAATACTAAAATTATGCAAAAATCATACTTGTTATTTTAAATACAAGAGTTAAAATGATTATATCATACAAATTGAAAGGAGTAATTAAAATGAATGAAGTTTATCAATATCTAAAAGATATCGGTACCTATTACCTAGCAACATCTGAAGGCGATCAACCAAGGGTTCGACCTTTTGGTACAATAGCTATCTTTGAAGGAAATCTTTACATTCAGACTGGAAACGTCAAAAAGGTATTTGCACAAATGAAAAAGAATCCTAAAGTTGAGATCTGTGCTATGGGTAAAGATGGAACTTGGATACGTATTACAGCCACTGCTGTACAGGATGACAGAGTTGAAGCTAGACAACATATGCTTGATGAATATCCAAATCTTAAAAATATGTATGCTGCTGACGATGGAAATTGTGAAGTACTTTACCTAAAAAGTGCAACTGCCACCATATATTCCTTTACAGAAAAACCTAAAACTATTAAGTTTTAAACTTACTTTCAAAATATTGAGCTATTATACATAAACACATCATCTTATGTTATTAGAGTTAAACCAATAAGATTGTGTAATGGTTCTATATAAAGCTAAGGTTATTCATAGACAAATATTTTCTGTTAGTAACCCTAGTCTAATGTTACTATTTCAAGGTAGTTTATTCTCCTCCACCAGATTTATACTCTATCATATTTCTATTCGATTTATCAATTTTGTAACAAATGATTTACTCAGCATCACATACTACAACTAAATTACGAATGAGACAATTTAAATTCTATAAAAAAACAGCCTTTTTTTATCTTATAGTAAAATTATATTTTACTATAAATTACATATTTACACTAATTACGTCATACAAATTACAAAAATAAAATATTTCTATTGAATTTTGTAAAATTTGGGCGTAATATAGTTTATATAAATATTGATAATAGCACACTTATCGAAAGGTAGGGTCGCAAAGCTATGGGTCTTAAGAAAATTATTTTTCTATGATTGCCAGGTTGCCAAAGTTTATCTAACTATAAAAAATCATGTATATTTTGGTGCCTATTATTAATAGTAAATAATGGGCACTTTTAATTTATAAAGTGATAAAGTGCTATTTTAGGGAGGACATAAATTGGGAGTAAAATTAAGTTATATTGATGTATGCCATGGATCAAAAGTTATTTCAAATGATTTTTATCTTGAATACTTTAGAAAACAAGACAAGGATATTAAACACCTACTTGCAGATGTAATGGGAAGAGATAAAAGATATATGCTAGATGATGGTGAGTCAGCCCTTCAACTAACTATAAAGGCAGGAAAATCCGTGTTAAAAAAAGCTAATCTTGAAGGAAAAGACATTGATGCAATTATATATTCCTCCATATTGCCAGAATATATATCACCTGCAACGTCAATTTTAATACATAAAGAATTAAATATGAGTGCTAATGTAATGTGCCTTGATGTCAATGCAAATTGTGCAGGTATGGCTGTTGCCCTTGAAAATATGTCAAATTATCTTATGTCATCAAAACGTGCAAAAAGAGTTCTTATAATTGGCTGCGATGACGATAATGCTATTATAAATCATGATAATGAGCTATGTTATGGTAATTACGGTTATGCAGCATGCGCAATGATTTTAGAAAAGGTTGATGAGGACTGTGGCTTAATTGATAATGAATATTATGTGAACACAGATATAGTGGACAAGGTTCTTTATCCAAGCCGTGGGTTTTCAAGTTTTTTGAAATCAAAAAATTTGGATGAACTTTATCTTAAGTGGCTTCCTTTTAGCAGTGAGAAGTTTATTTCAAATGCTGTTAGAATTATGGAAAAAATGATTAAACGAAATGGAATTACAAAGGATGATATAAGTATGTTCTGTTTTTCACAGCTTGCAGTTAAAAATATATATAAAATAAGAGAAGCTATGGATATATCTGAGGAAAAAAGCTTGTATATTGGAGATAAATATGGATACACAGGTACAAGCAGTCCCTTCATAGCACTTTATGAAGCAATAGAAAAAGGTAAGGTAAAAAGAGGAGACTATATAATGATTTGGACATTTGCTGCAGGATCACAAGGCATAGTTATATTATTCAAATATTAAACAAGATTTTAAATAAAAATTATATAATGGGGGTACTAAATGGAATATAAAGAAAGTTTTCAAAAAATCTTTAATAAGAAGTCTTTAAAAATAGTTCTAATAATTTACATGGTATGTTGCATTATGTCTTTTATATGTTTTTCTGTTATGAAATTAATTGGTATAAACGACGAAATAACTTCAAATACCTTGATTGTACTTGGAATACTTGTTGCTATTTATGGAGCAGTATTTTATAAGTGCTATAAATGGGTAGTTGCTTGCGACAGTATTGACCCAAAAGCTTTAAATGTAACTAAAATCTTAGTTTTAACAATAACGTATTTTCAATATTTATATCTTAATTTTACTATGCATTTGAATTCTGTGTGGTTAATAGTTATCTTTTTTGTTATCCTCGGAGCTCTGTTTTTCGATCTTAAAATGATAATAGCTTCAGTAGTATTAAGTGCTTTATGTATTGTAATAGTATTTATTCATAATCCATCTATTCTTAAGTATGAAAAATTGGCAAGTGCAGAAATATATATGACTATGGTTACTGTGGTTATTACTTTTGTACTTCTTTTTATAATGGTCTACATGGCATCAAAGCTCTTGAAATCAATTAGTGAAAAAGAAGCTGAAATTAGAGAAGAAAATGAAAAATTGCTTAAGTTATTTAAAAGAATATCTGAGATTTCAAATACTGTCTTATCATCTAGTGAAAATTTAAGTGCTGCTATTGCAGAACAGACAAGTTCTCTTGTTGAAGTTTCAGATGCAACAAGCCTCGCATCTCAGAATTCAGATGAAATGCTTGATAAATCAAATAACAATGAAGATATACTCCATACTTTGTTAAATACTAATGAAGTTGTTGTTGATAAGATTAAAGACAGCAAAAATAAAATAAATAATCTTATAGGAATTACAGAAGATAATCAAAAATCATTGAATGATACTCTTTCAATTATTTCAAATATAAAAGATGAAATAGCAAATACATTTGAGTCAACTAAAGATCTTGAAGAGAAATCTGCTAAAGTTGATGAAATATTGAATCTTATCGGAAATATATCTGAGCAAACTAATCTTCTTGCTTTAAATGCTTCAATCGAGGCAGCAAGAGCAGGTGAATATGGTAAAGGTTTTGCAGTAGTAGCGGATGAAATTAGAAAACTTTCTGAAGACACAAAACAATCTTTGGATCAGGCAAGTACAATAGTAAGTAAATTAAAGAATAAGATTAACATAGTACAGGATCAGATGAAGGGCAATAACAAAAAATCTCAGGAAGGAAACAGCATTATAAATCAAACTGTAAGTAGAATAAATGATATGAATAATCATTTAAAATCATTTAGCAGCAATATCATTGATATAAATGAAGCATCCAATACTTTATTTTTACAAACTAAAAATGCTGTTAAATTCAATAAAGAAATATCAAATATAACTAAAAACACAATATTACAATATCACACTGTAGCTGAAACAATTTCTCAAAATGCTTCTACATGTGAAGAAATTGAAGCAAATATAAATGAGCTTAAAAATATAGCCGAAGATATGAATAAACTTGTAAAATAGAAAAGAGCCTTTAAAAAATTTTGTGTAAAGTGAACAAAAGCTACTCTTTCAAGGCAATAATTTTAGATAACAAATTTACAATTATTAACATGAAGGAGTGTTTTTTTATGTGGAATATTTCTAAAGAAGTTTTAAAGAAATTACTCCTCCACTTATTTCATCCTTTATTTTAAACTTTAAATTTTTATCACCGACAATCAGAGTCAAATATTCCTTGTCATCTATAAAATATTTACTTCCCATCTTTCCCATTATATTGTAGGTGCGTATAAATACCTCTCCATTTTGCAATTGTACCTTGCTTTTACCAAAATGAGAAGCTATATTATTGTAATCCGAATTGGACATAATAGACATAATATAAGTAACCACTGAGTTTGCTGCAACAATTGCCCCATCACCTATATGAATTCCAGGCATAATAGTAACATTTTGTCCTATCCAAACATCATTACCAATAACAGCATCACCCTTAATTGGCAAATCCTCAAACGTGTTTTTCAAAGTTTTCTGGTCCACTAAGATCATCATAGTAAGTATAATCTCCAATAATAATATTGGGACGAGTAATTACGTTTTTAATATAACAAACACTCTCTATTACTTCATTTGGATATATCACATTTGGGTTTGGACCTTATTGTAAATTTTTACTCATTAGAAACACCGTCCTTATCAATACGAAATAAAATAGATTATATTCCACTCGTAATTGACCAATTTCTAAAGTCTACAATCCTCGTGCATAAAGAATACCTTTTTTTATTGCTTCTGCTAATCCCTTCGGATTTTCCCAAGCCATAGAATGTCCTGCTGATTTTACAATTTCAATATTTATCATGTGCTTCTCCAACTCAGTTTGGTCATCGTCCGGCAAAGATTTTTCACCAAAAATGAATGTTCTTTTACATGGCAACGAATATAATATTTCACGCCATGACGGCTCCGCTCCAGCAACCGCTGACTTTGAAATTCTACTAATTGCTGTGGAAGAACAAACTGATAATGCGGATGCCCATATAGAATTTTCACTAGAATTTTCATTGACAACTTCATCAAATATTCCATTTACAAAATCTTCTTCTTTATAGGTTTCAAATTCATAACTTGATGAACCCTGGCTACTTTTATCCAAATTAGCTTCACTAAGAATAATTGTTTCAATATTCTCTTTACATCTATTAGCAAGTTCAAGTGCAATAGCCCCACCTAAACTATGTGCAAAAATAATAAGCCTATAAAGCTTTAGGTCTTGTACAAAATTATACAAATATTTCGCATGTTCTTTTACAGTATATAAATAATTGTCTGGTTTATCACTAAACCCACTGCCAAGCAAATCTATTAATATTCGTCTGTGATTTATTAAACAAGTTTGTGATGCTACTTCAGGATAATCAAATGAGCCAGCACAACCCAATCCATGAATAAATAATATTGGCGTGTCTTTACCAGGTAAATCATGATACCTAATCTTGTTGTTCATGTTATCTACTATGTATTCTTTCATAAAAATCCTCCTTGTTAAATATAAATACTTAAAATCTTTTTACTCAAATTGGAATTTAACTATTTCATTCTTTTAATCGTTTCATCCAATGAAATACATTCTGCATATCTGCCATTCCACATAAATTCATTGTAATATTTATAGCTTTCTTCTGCTGACATAAATTTATTATTAACTGTTGCATTTGCATATGCTGGAACTATAATATTAAATCCATGTTCAAATCCGCATTTTATAGTAGCATCAATACAATAATCTGTTTGAAGTCCTATAATGATTATATCTTTTTCACCCTTATCTATTAAATATTCTAATAATCCTGTTTCTTTAAAAGCACTATTGACCTTTTTATCAAATATCTTTTCATCATTCATCGGTTGAAACTTTTCATATATTTCAAAACCATCAGTTCCTTTTGTTAATTTATTTCCTATTCCACCATCATGACGCACATATATTACTTCAATATTGTTTACCTAGCCTCATGTATTATTTTCTTAACATTAGATACAAACATATCAAATTTATATAATTTTTCATTGGTTATTAACTTTTGTGTATCAACTACTAATAAAACCATTTTAATCTCCTCCCAAATTACTATTTAACTGTAAAATTATATAAACGGTCTTTACTTAACAGTTGGTTATTTTTTTGAATTAATTTATAAATAAATTATATCATTTTTTTTCATAATGTCCTGAACCTCCGAATAACTTTTCTTTACAAATTTATATAGATAATATAGGATAAATAGCAGCATTAGCTATGCTTTCAAATGTATCTTTCCTTCCAGTTTGCCTATGATTGTATATATTTTTGAAATATTCCTCAATTTCCTGAAACACTTCCCTATCTATTTATGACTTATCCTTTAACAGCTCAATATCTTTCAGTGTTTTGATAATTTTCATGTTACCATCCTCCAAATATAAAAAATAAAGCATTTCCTGATCCGACTCTACATCAACAAATGCTTTTATATTTCTATAATATATATTTTTAAAGAAACAGATAATACCAGCTATAGGATTAAAACATCATACATGCTATAATTTACTAGTACAATTAAATAGGTTGCCTGTGGGCTACTGGTATCGCCCATCCCTTTTTGAAGGGAGGTGATACAAATGAGTAACAGCATTTTAATGTTACTATTTCAAAGTGGTTTATTCTTAATATCACTATTAACATTAATAGTTTTACTTATAGAAAAAATAGTAGCTCCTACCGGCAAGTGGCTGCTACTATTTTTGTTTAAAAAATTTAGTAATACCAGTTGCCTAAACAACTAGATTGTATACTACAGTATGTTGACAGCATCCTGTTTTTATTTCCTTTCTTTGTATTTATATTATAACACATTTTACAATTTAAAATCATATATTCATAAAATTTTTATCAATATTAACCTCAAGTCAATCTCCCAATCCCGCTCATATCAACCTATTACTCAAAAAACCTCCGTTATTTGTGGTACGGTTCTCCTCTCATTATCCTAAACCCCCTATAAATCTGCTCAAGGAGCATCATTCTAAAAAGTTGATGTGGAAAAGTCATTTTTGAAAAACACAGTTTATAATGAGCCCTTTTTAAAATTTTACTGGAAATGCCAAGTGAACCTCCAATTATAAAGGTAATATTGCTTTTTCCTGAAAGCCCTAAATGCCCTATAAGATTTGAAAACTCTTCAGAACCCATCATATTTCCCTTTAAATCAAGAGCCACTACATACATATTGTCATTTATATACTTAAGTATTCTCATGCCTTCCTTTTCCCTTATAATATTTTCTTCACTTTCAGAAGCATTATCGGGAGTCTTTTCATCTTGTACTTCCACTATATTTAATTTGCAGTACCGAGAGAGCCTTTTGGAATACTCCTCCACTGCATCTTTAATATATTTCTCTTTCAATTTTCCTACGGCAATTATAGTAATATTCATATTATCTCCATTTTCACGTGTTTTTGTTTAATTTCTTTAAAATGCTTTTATATTCCAATTCAAGGACTTCTCTATCACAATTTGGCAGTGACATTTTAGAAATAATTTCAGTAAGTCTCATCTCTAAAATTGACTTCTCCATTCCATGATAGCTATTGTTATTTTTCAGTTTTTGCTGCTCCTTAAATTCTTTCAAATTCCCATTAAATTCTGTTATTTTTCCACCTTCTAATAACATTAATCTGTCTGCCACTGAATTTATAAATTTGCTGTCATGGGATACAAATACAGCTGTACCTTCATAGGTTTTAAGAATGCTTTCAAGAGCCTCAATAGACTGCATGTCAAGATAATTTGTAGGCTCATCAAGAAGTAATACATTGGCTCTTGAAACAAATAATTTTGCAAAAGAAACTTTTATCCTTTCTCCTCCACTTAGTACAGATACTTTTTTGTATACATCATCACCAAAAAACAATAATCTTGCCAGAATTGTCCTTACAAAGCTTTCACTTTGAATGGAATCTTCCATTACATTTTCAATTAAGGTCTTATTATAGTCTAAATTTTCAAATCTCTGACAGAAGTAGCCTATTACCGCCTTAGGTACAGTATATATTGGATCAAAGTGACTATCTATAAGATTTAGCAATGTAGTTTTTCCCGAACCATTATTTCCAACCAAGGCAGTTTTACTTCCATTGTATATTTTAAAATCAGTATTATTTAAAACAACATTACTGTCATAGCTAAAACATATTTTATTTCCAGATATCACTATTTTATTTCTAGGAGGATCAGTCAGTGAAAAATCAAATTTTATTTCTGGAATTTTATCCGGTTTTTCCTTAATCTCCAGTTTCTCCAGACGGGTTTTCATAGTTTTTGCTGCCCCTTCTACTTTTTTTCTTTTTCCATAGGTTTCTCTCTTGTGAAGTCTTGCTTCTGAATTTCCCATTCTCTTTGGAGTTTTTTTCATAGATTTTGATTTGTTTTCTCTCTCGGAAATAGCTTTCTGAAGCCTTGACTTCTCACTTATATATTGAGTATATTCATTTTGCATGCTTTTCATCTCTATAGATTTTTGTTTAACATAAGAGGAGTAATTTCCTTCATAGAAAGAAAGTTTTCCATTTTCTATTTCAACAATTTTATTGCAAAGTGAATCCATAAAATCCCTGTCATGACTTATTAACATAAATGTTTCTATATTAGATAATTTTTTTTGTAAAAGCTTAATACCATCATAATCCAAATTGGAAGTAGGTTCATCTGCCAGAAGCAGTTCCCCCTCCTTACTTAATGCAGCTGCGATATTGAGCTTGGTATATTCCCCTCCACTTACATTGCTTTTGTCAATTTTTTTCTCTACTTTAAACTCTTTTAATATTTTTCCATCAGCTGTTATATTCTCATTTGAAAATTGTTTAATATATGATATAGAACAGTGCCTGTAAATGATCCCCCCATCTTCTTTTGCATTCCCTGCTAAGACATTTAAAAGAGTACTTTTCCCTGCACCATTTCTACCTACAATTCCTATCTTATCTCCACTTTCTACCTTTAAATTCTTTAAAGATAGAATAAGCCTATTCCCATAATATTTTTTTAAATTCCTAGCTTCTAAAATAAGCATAAAAAAATCTCTCCTTTGCAAAATGCTGGAAAGATAAATGAAAAACAGGTACATAAATAGTATACTATACCTAAATTTATAGTACTGTTATCATACTTATAGTGTGTTATTTCATTTAAACTAATCCAGCAGAATAAAAGGCTTACTTAGCCCGTAAAATTTAAATTTAATTCTCCTAAAGCTGAATTAGTTTATCTTCATTAATTACATACCTTGCCCTTTTATAATATTAATTACATTTTATCAGATTTAATTTAAGATATCAATTATAAAAATTAATGTTCTTCCACTTCATCCCATATCATTTTAGCCCTTGGAAATGGCGTCAAAGCTCTGTCCAGTATACCCTGAACATAGGCAATAAGTATACCATAATTAACTATAGGTACTTTAAACTCCTTGGCAGTATTAATTCTATGCAGCATTGCAGATTTATTTAGCATACATCCTCCACAGTGAACTATAAGAGAATATCTCTTTATGTCATCTGTAAAAGATACCCCAGAGGAGAACTCAAAATCTATTTTTTTACCTGTAATCTGCCTTATCCACCTTGGTATTTTTACTTTTCCTATATCATCAGACTGTCTGTGATGAGTACACCCTTCTGCTATTAATACCTTATCTCCGTCTTTCAATTTCTTTACAGCTTTAACCCCCTTTATAAGTTCTATTAAGTCACCTTTAAATCTGGCAAATAATATAGAAAAAGAAGTCATCAAAATATCCTTTGGTGTATCTGCAGCCACTTTTAAAAATGCCTGGGAATCTGTAATTACTATTTTAGGTTTTTTACCTAAGCTTTCCAATGTTTCTCTAAGTTCATATTCCTTGGTGACCACTGCAATAGCATCACTTTCAAGTACATCCCTTATGGTTTGCTGCTGGGGTAATATAAGTCTCCCCTTAGGTGCGGCCTTGTCTATAGGAGTAACCAGTATCACAAAATCTCCAGGACTTATCAAATCCCCAATTATCTTGAATTTATCCTCTTCCTTAGGCAATATACCGGATATCTGATTTTTTAATTCTCTTATTCCCTTTCCTGTAACAGCAGATACAGCCATAAGAGGAATATCCAATTCCTCCTTTATATTTTTAATATCTTTCTCATCTATATTGGATATATCCCACTTATTTAAAATCCCTATAAGAGGAATTTTTTTACTCTTAATTTCATCAATTATATATCTGTCATACTCTGTAATCCCTACAGTTGAATCTATTATTACCAGTGATATATCTGTCTTATTCAAAACTTCCAGAGTTTTTTTCTTTCTCAATTCTCCAAGGTGTCCACTATCGTCAAGTCCTGCTGTATCTATTATGACACAGGGACCTATGGGAAGAATTTCTATTGATTTATAGACCGGATCCGTAGTAGTGCCCTTCACACTAGATACAATAGCTATATCCTGCCCTGTTATGGCATTTATAATACTTGATTTACCTGCATTTCTCCTTCCAAAAAGAGCTATATGTACTCTAACGGAACGGGGGGCTTCATTTAAACTCATTTGTTATCTTTAGCGAGAGAAATTCACTATAAGTTTCAGACTCTCACTAAATTCACCTCCTTTTTAATGATTAAGAGTTAAAAGTGAAGATTAAAAAGTTAAGGAAAAATTTTTAGATTTTCTAAAGTTTACAAAAGAAAATTATCCTAAACTCTTAATTCTTAACCCTCAACCCTTAATTGTTTAAAAGACTCATATTCCCGGTATTCCAGGCTTTGTAAGTTGATATGGATTTATTATTTCATCTATCTTTTCCCTTGGAAGTACTTCCTCTTGATATAAAACTTCTCTTATTGTTTTATGCTCTTTTAAAGCCTTTTCTGCCAGTTTTCCAGCCCTGTCATATCCTATGTAATGCACAAGAGCTGTTACCAGAGCAGTAGATGCCTCAAGATTTTTTTTGCAATTTTCTTCATTTACCTTAATTCCTTTGATGCACTTTTCTCTAAATATTATAACTGTCTTTTCTAAAAGTTCCAATGACTCCAGTAAACCTTCTGCAATTAAAGGGGTAAATGCATTTAGTTCCAGTTGTCCTGAACTGCTTGCCATGGTGATGGCGATATCATTTGATATTACCTTCATACTTACCTGGGCAGTCATTTCTGCTATAACCGGATTAACTTTGCCTGGCATAATGGTAGAACCGGATTGTACTTTAGGAAGCACAATTTCTCCAATCCCCCCTACAGGTCCTGAATTTAAAATTCTTAAATCATTTGAAATTTTCAATAGATTAACTGCCAAAGATTTCAATAATCCTGAAACTTCCACAAATATGTCACAATTTTGAGTTACATCCATTGGATAATCTGACCTTGCAATTCCAAGACCCGTTAAATCCTGAAGCACATCTGTTATCTCATATACAAATTTATTGCTGGCATTAAGTCCTGTACCTATGGCAGTACCTCCTATATTAACTTCTCTCAACCTTTCTTCCACCTTATATATTCTCCATCTGTCTCTGGCTATTGCTTTTGCATAAGCTCCAAATCCCTGTCCTACCATCATAGGCAACGCATCCATAAGCTGGGTTCTTCCAAGCTTTATTATATCTGAAAATTCATTTTCCTTTATCTGAAGCTCTTCCTGCAGCTCTGCAAGACAGCTGCTTAATTTTCTTATAAGTTTTATAGCTGCAATTCTTAAAGCCGTGGGATAAACATCATTAGTTGACTGCGACATATTTACATCATTTAATGGGTGCACTAAATTATAATTTCCTTTTTTCCCTCCCAGTATTTCTATAGCTCTGTTAGCTATAACCTCATTTACATTCATATTTGTAGACGTTCCGGCTCCCCCTTGAAATGCACTAAGGTAAAACTGGCTATCAAACTTTCCTTCTATAACCTCTTCACTGGCTTTAATTATAGCCTCTGCTTTATCTTTAGGAAGTTCTTTTAAATCTTCATTTACTATGGCAGCTGCTTTCTTTATAAGTGCAATTTCTTTTATTAAATTTAAATTTACGGTTTTTCCTCCTAAATTAAAATTCTCAAGAGCCCTTTTGGTATTGATTCCAAAATAAGAAGAATCATCTATTTCTTTCTCTCCCAGTAAATCCTTTTCTATTCTAATTTGCATACCAAACCTCCTAATGCTAAGTTGAAAATTATTATATACTTATTTTTCTAGGGTTTTCACAAGGGGTAAAAATTTTTTGTAATTAGCACTTATGCCTAAGTCTAACTCTAATTCTATGTTCTTGTTAGCCTTACTTATCAATATTTCATCATATATATTCAATTCATCCTGTTGTTTATAAAGAATCTCTAGTTTTTTACTTATAGCCTTCTTTTCTCTTTCACAAGAATCTTCTATTTTATGGGATAAAAATTGTATGTCTTTATATATTTTATCCTGTATCTTATTTACATAACAGTCCCTCATTATAGATAAAATTCCCTTATGGTACCTGTGTACATAAACCAAACAATTGAACGCTTTATATTTCCCTGATGTAAATAACCAATATATAGGCCTTTTTTTATATACTTGAATATGGTCCTTAAAAAAATCATTCATAAAATATCTTCTCAGGGTATCTTCATCTGTTTCACCTTCCTTTTTCCCAAGGGTTTCTGATATGAAGTTTAGATTTTCACATAAAGTTCTTTCCCCAAAAGTTACATATACAAACTGTATAAACCTACATACTATATCATTTTTAAAATAGCTGTGACAAAGTACAGGAATAATATTATCCTTATCTGGCAAATACCTTATAAAATTTGTATTTTTATCACCATAAAGGCCATATGTTCCCCTATCAAAACATATAATACCCTCTTTATCAATAGAATATCTTCCAAACATACATCCCATTGCATAGGAAATGAACGATTTAATATCTCTTTTTTTATCTGCTCTTCTAATAGTAATGTCTTTATCCCAAACTTCCGGTGTCAATTCATCCTGCAGGCCATAAATACTGATAAATATTTTGTTTAGCTCTTCCTCATTATGTTTCAACTTGTTGAACTGATTATTTGCAAATGATTCCCAGAGATTAAATGCATGGCATATATAATACTTAGCCTGTAAATCATAATTACTGGGTATATCTTTTTTATCCCTATCCATGTTTTTACTGTGCATCAATATAAAAGGATGTTTTCTAAAATTCCAGGATGTCTCAAAAAAATCCCAATCCATTTTTGATATACTTATACATTCTTCGCAAAGTTCATTGATTCTTCTTTTTATATCTATATTCTTTTCAATATAGATTGGAATTTGCTTAACTGTTCCGGCAGTAAGATTTAAAGTAGGTGATATAAATTTAAATATATTTATCATTATCCTAGTATTAAAAAAAGCTAATATATAGTTATAATCCTCTTCACTCTTTACAAATATGGAATCTGCAGATTGATCAAAAATGAATCCCTTATTTAGAACTCTTATGGTATTATTTCCAGAAGTTATCCTTTTCCAGCTTATACCCTTCTTAAAGAAAAATTTTTCATTTCTTATGAGAGAACCTTCCTCCGCTCTTACTTCCTCCCCATTGTTTTTCCAGTAGATTACCTCGGAAATATTACCATACCATTTTCGGGCTTCCCCTCCCATTTGATAGGGTATCCAATATTTTATACTATCACTTTCTCCAGTAAAATTAATAAGTTTATATTTTACTTCAAACCAATATCTTATATACTTATTATTATTTCCCGTTTGCATGCCAGTGCATGGAAAAGCTACATTTCCTACCATCTTTGCTTTATTGAGTATTTCAATTTCTCTGTTGGTAAGCCAGTATCCAAATCTGCTGCCTGGAATACTTTTCATTTTGTCTTGATTTAAGGTAAATCTATAATTTACATGTGGATTATCTATGGCTTCTTTAGCTTTAACAGGTTGATTACTAGGGCCTTTAAAGTCTGACAATTTAATATAACTGCCCTGAATATTAACTTTATAATTTCTTAAAGTAAATGTACATATAGGTACTGTAGCCTCCTGAAATCCAGAGTATTCCAATTGGATTAGACTGGTTATACTTTTATGGTCAATTATCTCTTCTCTCAACTTTTGATAAGACTGTATGAACATCCATACAAAAGGAGTCATAAATGCCAATTGTCCATTATATTTTACTTTTGAAAAGCCATATATCATAAATGCAGAAAATATATCACTTTTCGCCTCTGGATAATTTTTTCCAATATACTTTGCCAGAAGTTCAGGTAAATATTTATTACTGATATAAGGAGGATTTGTTACTAAAATATCATATGTATACCCCATTATGCGAGCCTGTTTTATTAATTTTGACAGCTCTCCAATAATTTCTTTTCTTCTTTTTTCCTTAAGTAAGTTACTTTCCCTTATATTTTTTATATATTCTAGTCTATTTAATAGAATATCCTCTTTAAACTCCCTTAATTCTATAAGAGAGCCATATATCTTTGCATCTTTAAATTGATCTATAAAATTTTTCATAATATTATAATGTGTATTATAATCATCACCTAATACATACTCTATATCCTCATTACTAAAATTGTTGGTTTCCTTTATAGATGTTATATTAAATTTTATAGCTTTTCTTTTCATTTTTTCAAGGAGATATTTGTCATATTTCATTCCTTCCATGACAATAACAAAACAAGCAAGCTCGCAGGCTCTATCATGTATATCAAGTCCATAAAGATTATTTTCTATAATTATTTCTGGTATTTCATTTTCATCGTATCCACATTTTTTATATATCTGATGTAATAATCGGAACATATACACCAGTACATGTCCACACCCACAGGCAGGATCAAAACATTTTATGTCTACAATCTTTAAATTTCTATCTGTATACGGTTTTAATTCTTGCTGTAATTCCAAATTTTCTACATAAAATTCCCAGCTTTTCTTAAGATCCTTCTGCTCTGGATGAGCCTCTATCCAATATCTTCCCAGCGAATTTTGAACCATATATTTTACTATCCAGTCTGGAGTAAACAGTTGAGTCGCATAAGGTATTTCTTTTTTTGTGTATTTCTTTTTTGAGCTTATTATTCTATTTTGTTCTTTAGATATGTAATATTCATAAAGCCATCCTATAATTTCCACATGATGCCATAATTCTTCTGGTATTATGTGGATAAGTTTGAATACAAAATTTTTTCCACTTAAGAGATCTTCTGGAAATAACAATTCTGTGTAATCTGCCCATTCTTCAAATATAAAAGGTAGAACTTTATTTAAAGCATTACATCTTGATAATATGACATACCTGAATATACCTTCTACATCCCTATTTAATTTCATGCCCTGAATTTTTCCCATATCCATAGAAAAATCTATTCCATTAATCTCCTGAATTGAATTGTATTCATTATCTTTTATAATAAAAGTTTCAGGTATGTATTTATTAACTTCCATAAATCTTAAGGCAATAAATCTATTAAACCAGGAACAGGCAATTTCCTCAATAACTATGTTATAACCTTCGTCTCCATTTTTATTTAAAGTTTCTATTCTATTAATGATCATTTCTCTCTGCAACTTTTCCCGTTCACTGCATATTATTTTCTCAGAATGCCTAATTGTATCCAAGTTTTCAATATGTTCCTTTTTTATACCTTGCTTTGCAGCTTTTATTTTAACTTTTTCCACAAGTTCTTTTCTGCTTCTGACTGCAAAATTTTTCAATATATTTTTGTTCATGCTTTCATATATCCTCCTTATTAATTAGAAGGGTTATTCATTGATATAAGATCCTAAATTTTAAAACACTTACAATTCACAATAAAAACACTATTAAAATCAAGTGATTCTTAGGTTCAGGTGAAGTTTGCACATGAGGAAGGCTTTTTCTCCATCTGAACCTTAGAAAAACTTATCCAGAAGCATGGCAGTGCTTATTTCTCACTTTGAAGAAAGTAAAAAATATTAGCTACTTACAGCCTTCGGATAAATGAACTCTAATAGTGTTCTTTAGTTTTGAGCTTTATTAAGATCCTTTTCCTCGTCAGGATCTAATGTATCTTTAATAGATTCAAATATTGATTTTATAGTCTTGTTAGTGAAGTCCTCTATTTCATTCATTATTTCATCTTTACTTTTTAATTTAGATATATATACATCCAGTTCCCCTTTATGCAGATTTTTTATAGTC